>NZ_CANKYH010000001.1 GCF_947487915.1 uncultured Serinicoccus sp.
CCCCGCCGTCGGCGAGCATCACCGCCACGTCGCTCAGCACCTGCCCGCGGTCGTGGACCGGCACGAACGACCGGCGGACCATCGCCGCGGACAGCTCACCGGTCAGGCCGGTGCGCTCCGCCAGCAGGCGCAACCCCACACTGCCCGCGTGCGCCACCACGCCGACACCATCAGCAGAGACGGACAACCCCGACGACCACGACGTACGATTCACTTACCGAGTGCTTCCTGCTGGGCGACCTGGGACCTTAGACAAGTCCAAGTCTTCCCTGCTCAGGGAGCACTTCGGTGCTTTTACACGCCGATCACACCGCCACCCCGTGAACGATCCGGGCTAGCACGGACCGAGATGCAGCAGATAGTTGGCGAACTCGAGGCCTTGTTGGTCAACCTCATTTACGACGGACGGCTGGTCTCGAACATTCGGCGTCCTAAATTCCCTGTCGCCAAGGAGTGGGAGCAGGTCACGCGCACCAATTTTCGCTCTCCCGGCATTTGTCACCGCGTCGATCCCACGTGGTTCGCCAAGCCTGAATGGCTGGATCGCTGAACCCACGTGGTCCGACTTACGACATTGGTCCTGGAGGAGGGGCGAGCGGATGCCCCCCAGGTTGGATTTGCCAGTCCGGGCTCGAGATTGGGCCGGTGGACGAGACGACGCACCGCGCTTGGCGTGGGGTGGTGCCACCGCTCCCCGTTGCCCGCTCGCAAACCTGCGCATGAGAGGAAAGGGTGAGGTCCTCTGCGTGAGAGCCAAAGCCGCTGGATTCGGGCGTTACGTGCCGGGACGAACTGGATACGCTGGGAACGTTAAGCACCTCCAGTCAGCAGGGGCCGACCCCTACTGCTCGTCAGACCCGTCTGCCTCGCAGGTGCGTTCTGGGTCGTGACCGGCGTCGCAAGCTCTCGGAGAGTCCAGGTCCGGATTATCCATAGGGCATAGCCCCGGCCTGCCCCTGATACGGCTCGGTCGACCGGGGGGAGTCAACCTATCGAGTTGTAGTTGCCGACAGTGCCGATCCGTTGGGTCTCGTTCGGCAACGTTCCCAGAGAACTGCAGCCTTCCTAGTTGGCGGCTGGGGAATCACTCAGTCTCTGGTTGGACTATGCTCGGTCAGGCTGCCGAGGGTCTGCATTGTCGAATCTCTTGCCCCATAACGTACGGACTCGCTTAGTGAGCAGGTAGAGCCGCCACCGTCGCCATGCGTTTGGGGAAGGCCCCGCCGGTACGAGAGGCGTACAGCTGCGTCAACCTCACGCGCCAACTTCCTCATGGCCTTAAGGAGATCATCAACGTTTGTCTTCGGTATGTCCTTGTAAGTGGCAACCCATTCCGGCATGCGGGACAAGGTCCGAAGAGACTCGTCTAACCCATAGAGCGTGTACTTTACCCGTGGTCGAATTTCCTTCAGTTGAGTCGCTCCAGTCCTCCCCGCATCTCTCCACGGGGCCGGGTCGGACCCTTCCACGAAGCGCTGCCGAAGGATGGTGGCCGAGGCCGCGGTCCGATGGATTCCCTCACCCAGGGCCTCCAAGTGCGGTTGCAAGGCAAGACGATGGGCCGCCCGCATTTCTGCACGCCGGTCTCCCAGTAGAGTTCCGATCAAAGTAAGCAACGAAGCCGCGGCAGCGATAGTTGCAACGATTAGAGTCGCTGTCGTTCCGTCTAGGAACGGCTCCGTTGCCGTAGCGTTTAGGGCCCAGGCGGGGGCCACCATATTTGGGGTCATTCAAGCGGCATTCAGACGCAGTCCGAGTGATCGATACGCAGCGATAGGATCTAGGCTTACAACCCCGACCCCTGTGCAGGCGTCGGGGATCTTGACCCTATTTCTGCGTTGGGGTTCACTTAACTCGTGCGTGACTAGGATTGCCCCCTGTGCCTTCGCTTGAGCGATAATACGGAAGTCTACCGAATCCAGAAAGTCAGCCACCGCGCTCTCGAGGTAAGGGCGCTGGGGCGCCTCGGCCCACTCTCGCAGTTCCACCATCGCAGCGACCGTTTCAACGGTGTCATCGACCCAGAAGTCGGAGCGGACTCCGGCTGCCCACGCCTTGAGGGGATCTTCTTCCATCGAGTATTTACCGGCATTTATCTCGCTCTTGGTGTGAACGCTCGACGCGGCGTTGGTGAGGCCTGCGTCCTTGATCCATTCCCAGAACCCAGGGGCGATGTCAAACCCGTAGAACGTTCGACTCGCCGTGATGAAAACATTTGTGTCGAATATGTACATCATGTCCCTCCGAGTTCCCCCGCATACTTGTCGAACGTTACGGCAGACTTCATAGACATCAGGCGCATCGCCTCAGTGTATGTAGTGTTGCCGCCGAGCGTGTCAGACACGATAGCCCGAGAAAGACGCTCTCCCACACGGAACGGAAGATTCGCGTAGTGGTCTCCGCCCTTAGAGTTGCGAGCTTCGGCTAGTTTGATGACGCGGGCCTCCTCAGAGGCGTATACTGCGTCGAAGTCCGCAAATGCCTCTATACCATAGCGGCGCAGTGCCTGCAATACCACAAGTGTGCCACACTTGTAACGTCGCGCGAGAAGATCTAGGGACTCAGGAAGAGTCTTGTCAGCCACATGGGGCCATGTATGCTTGAGATCGGTCTCGGGGACTAGGAGCAGAGATGCAACCTGGTTGCACCACCGCTCGAGTTCGTGCTTTGGCTCTCGGCGCGGGTCCTCGTTGCCGATTCCGGACATCCCTCGCCAGACGTGAGCATATTCGTGAGCGATGGTGAAGATCTGTCCGTTAAGGGTCTGATTGGCGTTGATGAAGACCAGGGGCGCAATTGGATCCACTAGACTGAACCCACGGAATTCCATCGGATCGAGCATTCGGTGATTATTGTTGTCCACCATGGATGTGACGACGGTTAAGCCCCCAAGGGCTTCGAAGTTTCGCAGAAGGGTTTTGCGCGTGTCACTCCAGGTGCCGGTACGCTTAGAGACCGCCACGTCTAGAACGTGTGTCATGTGATCAGCCGTCTGCTCAGGACCCCAAGACGCAGCAACGCCCACGATTTCAACCGGACTAAAGGCAGATCTTTCCGCGTACTCGCGATACCACTCTTGGCGCTGCTGGCTTTGACGAATGACTCTCATTAGGTCAGCGCTCGGCTCGTCGGGGGCTGCGTCGTAGCCGTCACGAAAGTCCTGCACCGGCAACTTCCAGGGCGGAGGTTCACGTCTGAGGAGGTAGCCGAATGGAATTCCGGCACTAGCGGCGAAATCCGTAAGCTGCTTCAGTGTTGGATCCTTATCCCCGCCGATCCACTTGGTAAATCGCGCGGGGACGTCCCCACCGAAGGCAACTCGCTGGGCCCATCTCATAACGTCGCGGTCGACGGGAACGCGAACCGTGCTCACAGCCGACCTCCAATCACCATGTTGAGCCTCTTGATCCACACCCTAGCGTCCCGCTCTGACCACCCCGGAGAGAAGCACGTGCGGGTCTCTACGCCTTCGCCCGCCCGGTGCCGCCACGATGACGGCACGTCCCCTTCAGGGCGTAGGGATCGAAGCGTTGTCATGCGCAACCGGCGAGTTCGACCGTCCGGAGGCTCTCCCCGCATCCGTCCTGTATTCGGCGAAGTCGTGATGTATCGGCCCTCAACCGGGCGCGAGCGACCCAGCCCAAGGCGGGCTGAGCGACTCTGCCCCATAGTGGGCGGAAAGACGCGCCCCAGAGCGCGGAAGTCGAACCTTGGCCGCGGGAGGCGTCTTTCCACGCCCGGAGCGGTCCAGCACCCACCTGCCAGTCTGGACCTCTTGCGCATCGTCGAGTGCGCGACCTGAGCACGCCTCGACCTCACGGACTGCGGTTCTTGGCATGTGACAGTGCCGGGGTCGCGCAGTACGCGTCCACTGAACGTGCAGCGTCCTCGTGGCCTGCGGACCCTTTCAAGGCCGTGCATCCGCTGGGTGACAACCGCAAGTGCATGCCGTACGTCGACGCCTACTCGGTTCACCCCAACCTCCGTCTCGCAGGACCGTCCGGTCGCGACCTACAGTAGGGACGTCATAGCGGCCCGACGGGCTTCCTTTCAGGACACGCCCCCACCCGCACGAGTTTCGTGCTGCCTGGGGAGTCCTGCCGGTGTTCTTGCTTCGATCGTCCGTGCAGGGACTGTCCGTCTCCGAGGCGCACCTCGCCCAGTACATCGCGGAGCAGATGGCCATCACCACCGGCCGGTCGGCCTCCCCCTCCGAGTGCCGCTCGTGGGAGCGCAGCCTCCCCCGGCTGCGCGCCGACTTGATAGATGCCGGTCTTGGCGACGTCGAGATGCTCGTGGAGTACCAGCTCCCTCTCACCAGCAAGCGGGCCGACGTCGTCCTCGCCGGGCAGCACCCGCAGACCGGACGCGCGTCATACCTCGTGGTCGAGCTCAAGCAGTGGAGCGAGGCAGAGCGGTTCGAGGACAGCGACGTCCTCGTGCGGATCGACAGCTACGGCAACCGCCCGGTGCTGCACCCGCTGGAGCAGGTGCGAGGCTACTGCGACTACCTCACCGACTTCGTCGTCACGCTGGCCGAGGACGAGCACGAGCTCGCCGGCACGGCATACCTGCACAACGCGACCAACCTGGGCATCGCAGACCTGCGTGACATGGCCACCCCCGACGCCGCGCGTCCGGCACGGATGTTCAGCGGACAGGACCGCAGCCAGTTCCTCGACTACCTGAGAAGCCGGTTCGCGCCCGGGGTGGCGGGCGCCGAGTATGCCGACCGACTGCTGAACAGCCGCGTCGCGCCCTCCAAGCAGCTTCTTGCCCTGGCGGCCGACGAGGTGCAGCGGCGGGAGCAGTTCGTCCTGCTCGACGAGCAACGCGACGCCTACGAGCTGGTGCTGCACGCCATGGAGAAGGCGCGGCGCGGGAACACGAAAACAGCTGTCGTCGTCATCGGAGGGCCCGGTAGTGGCAAGAGCGTGATCGCACTGTCCCTGATGGGCGAGCTGTCCCGGCAGGGGCGTGGGGTCATGCACGCGACGGGGTCGCAGTCGTTCACCAAGACGCTGCGAAAGGTGGCCGCCGCGCGGGCACCGCGGGTGCGCAAGCTGTTCGGCTACTTCAACGGCTTCATGGCGGCGGAGCCGAACGAGCTGGAGTGCCTGATCCTCGACGAGGCGCACCGCATCCGGGAGACGTCCGAGTCCCGCTTCACCCGCAAGGAGCACCGGACCGGGCGGCCGCAGCTCGATGAACTCCTCAGCGCCGCGCGAGTGCCCGTCTTCCTGCTCGACCAGAACCAGGTGGTGCGGCCCGGCGAGATGGGCACCGTGGAAGCGATCACCGGATATGCCGAATCACTCGGCATGGACGTGCACGAGATCGACCTCGACGACCAGTTCCGGTGCGGCGGGTCGGCGTTGTACGTCGAGTGGGTCGAGCGGTTGCTCGGGCTGGCCCCTGGCGGGCCCTTCGCCTGGGAGGGTGACGGGACGTTCGAGCTGCACGTCGTGGACTCCCCCGAGGAGCTGGAGCACGTGCTGGCCGGGCGCCAGGACGATGGCTACACCGCGCGGATGGCGGCGGGCTACTGCTGGCCGTGGTCGGACCCTGAGCCGGACGGGACGCTCGTGCCGGACGTGCGAATTGGTGACTGGTCGCGACCGTGGAACCTCAAGGGTGATCGCTCGGTCGGCGGCGCGCCCGCTGCCGCGCTGTGGGCGACGGACCCGGCCGGCTTCGGGCAGGTGGGGTGCATCTATACCGCCCAGGGCTTCGAGTACGACCACGCGGGGATCATCATCGGCCCGGACCTCGTCTGGCGGGACGGTCACTGGCGCTCCGTGCGTGAAGGCAACAGGGACCCTGCCCTGCGCAACCGCACGAAGGTGTCGGACCACGACTTCGACCGGCTGGTGCGCAACGTCTACAAGGTGCTCCTGACGCGCGGCATGCAGAGCGCCTGGGTCTACTCCCCCGACCGGCATACCCGCGAATTCCTGCGGGGACTCATCCGGGGATAGCCGGGCGACTTGCTGCCCTTGACCACAAGCACACACCGACGGATCGACAGGCTTCCAGCGCTGGACACGCCTCCCCCGTGATGAGCACGGAAGGCGCATGCCGTGGCGGCATGGCTGCTGACTATCAGCAAGGACTACCCCCAGCACTGGGAGTACGCCAAGGAGCACGGACTCTGGGATCTGATCACCGCCCGCGGGATCAAGGCCGGTGACGTCATCTACTACTGGCAGAGCGGCGCCTCCCTGCTCGGCAAGGTGCGAGCGCTCCGGGACGCCTATGCGATCGACGCCGAGAAGGTCACACCAGGGCCGTGGGACGACTGGCCGGGTTCGGAGGACAAGCCTTACGTCCAGCGCTTCCCGCTCGAGGTGCTCGCCGGAGAGGCGGCCGAGCAGCCAC
Organism: uncultured Serinicoccus sp.; assembly: GCF_947487915.1. Taxonomy (GTDB): domain Bacteria; phylum Actinomycetota; class Actinomycetes; order Actinomycetales; family Dermatophilaceae; genus Ornithinicoccus. The sequence goes on from NZ_CANKYH010000001.1 coordinate 6,379, forward strand.
GGTGGCACGACGTCGCGGCGGCCACCGGCCTGAGCAAGAACCCGACGTTTGTCAGGACGCTGACCGCCGAACAGCAGGCGATCATGGACGGCTATCTGGGGGGTGCCCCCAGCCCCCAGCAATCACTGAGCGATGCCCAGCGGGAGCGCGTCTTCGCCGACCTGGACGAGGACCTGCGGGTGCGACGACTGCAGCTGGTTGCCCTACGCCAGGGCCAGCCTCGATTCCGCAGTGATCTCCTGCGTGCCTACGGCGGTCGGTGCGCGATCACCGGCACGGCCGTCGAGTCGGTCCTTGAGGCTGCTCACATCTCTCCGCACAAGGGTGGGCACACCAACGAGGTGTGGAACGGGATGCTCCTTCGCGCGGATATCCACACGCTCTTCGACCTGTTCCTCATCACCGTTGAGGTCGATAGCATGCGGGTAAGGGTGTCTCCCGCGCTCAGTAATTCCGAGTACGAGTCGCTGGAGGGCGTCACCGTGAACCTGCCGGGGCGGCTCGACGAGCAGCCACTGGCAGAGGCTTTCGCTGGACACAACGAGTCGTGCGACTGGCTCTGAAGGATGAACGTCAGGACTCGCAAGAGCGGCTGCGAATCTGCGCCACGGACCGAGGCTGGCTGTGATGCTTTACGTCATCCGTCTCGGTGTCGTCTCTGACGCCGACCGTTCTGCGGGAGTGGAGACAGCCAGTCAGCACCCACCGACTGAGTCAGTCGGTCCACAGCCACGAGATCGGTGCCGGTTTCTCGCCGGCTCAAGCTCGTGCCAGCCCTGTTGAAACCAGATGTCGCTGGGCTGGTCGGCATACACATGGTCGGTCTACATATGGGACAGCATAAGACGCTTGCGACGGCTCCCCTTGTCGTGCTCGGAGGTGGCGGGGCGCTCGCAGGTCATCAAGGACCTCGTGGATCGTCGTCGACATCGCGTCATCAAATTGGACGGCGGAGCGCCCCACGGTGGGCCTACGCCAAAGAAGGGGTGACAAATATCGGTTGAGTAACGATTGAACAACTCGGTGGGCAGGCGGGCGACTCTTGACGTACGTTCTCGGGGGCCACCATCCACTTCCGTTGCGACAACTTGAAGGACTCTCGATGCGCATTGCCACTCTCCCAGTCGCCCTGCTTGTCACCGCAGCCACTCTGGCTGCGTGTGGGGACACCGAGGATGAGCCTGCCAGCTCGCCAACTGCAGCGTCAGAAGAATCCGCTGCTGATGAGGAGATGGAGGAAGCCTCGGAAGAGTCGTCAGAGGTAGAAGAGCCTGCTGAGGCGACCACTGACCAGGAAGCCCAAGAAGAGGAGACATCCGCTGCCGCGGATGAGGCGGAGCCAGCGGATGACGAGAGTGGTTCTGATTCAGATGCCACCTTTGGTTCGGCGGTGCAGGTCAGCGACGGTATGACGGTCACGATCAGCGAGCCGGAGCAGTTCACGCCCTCCAACACGGACTTCCTGTCGAGCGAGTGGGAGACGTTCATTCGAATGGACGTCCTGGTTGAGAACACGGGTGAGGAGCCACTCGAAGCCTTCAACGTCTACACCCGTGCCACCACTGGTAGCCAGGCCGCCGAAGAGGTGTACGACTATGAACAGGGACTAGAGACGCCGAGCGCAGTCATCCAGCCCGGACGCGAACTCGAGTACGCCATCGGTTATGGGGTAAGCGCTGGGGAGCCTTTCGACCTTACTGTGGAGGACGTGATGGACTTCTCCAGTCAGGGAGTGACGCTCTCAACGGTGATCGAGTAGAGCACCTCAATTTGAGGCCCAAGGCGGGCACTCAAGCGTTGTGAGAATATCCAGCAGGAGGGCCCCGGGGAGCCCGGACGAGGAGGGGTGACCTTTGGCGGTTCCCGTCATATGGCGCGGGACCACGCCGCACGGCGAGGACTGGGTCCTCGTCCGACGCGACGACGGATTCGCTCTTCGCCTTGACGCCGACGAATTCCACATCCCCTTCTCCGGCGCCGACCGCATCTCGGTGACCCGCCGATGGTGGCGGACCACCGTGACCGTGGCCGGGGTGCCGGAGCGGGTCGGTGTCCTGAGCGGCCTGTCCGGGGACGAGGGCCGACGCCTCGAGAAGGCCGTGCAGGATGCACTGTCCGGATCCCTCCCCGCCTGGACCGAGAAGCTCTCGACCTCGATCGAGACGGCTCAGCGAGACCTCCGGTGGATCACCGAGGAGGACGTCACCGCACTGCTCTCGACCCGTCCAAGCATCGCCGACGAAGAGCCAGCCGTTGCCGGCCATGCGCCGGGAGCCGGGCCCCTCTGGTTGACGGAGGAAGGCACGCGTCGGTGGGTGCAGACGGTCAACGACGAGGTCGCCGCGGCGGTCATCCAGTCGCGTAGGTCGTTCTTCGACACGGTCGCGAGCAGCCCGCTGACTGACGAGCAGGCCCGCGCGGTCGTGACCTACGACAACCGGGTCAATGTCATCGCTGCTGCGGGATCGGGCAAGACGTCGGTCATGGTGGCCCGGGCCGCGTATGCCGTCTCCCGCGAGCTGGCGAGGCCCGAGGAGATCGTGCTCCTCGCCTTCAACAAGGACGCCGCCACCGAGCTGCAGACGCGGATCCAGCGCCGGTTCGCGGCAGCCGGCCTGCCCGCCGAGGGGGTCGAGGCGACGACCTTCCACGCCTTCGGGCTCAAGACCATCGGCCAGGCCACCGGGGGCAAGCCGACGGTGGCGCCGTGGCTGACCAACGACGCCGAGGTCGGCGTCCTCTCGGAGATCGTGGCCGAGCTGAAGGACAGCGATCCCCGGTTCAGGTATGCCTGGGACTGGTTCCGCTGCTGCTTTTCACCCGACCAGACGAGGACTTCACCGAGCCATCTGCTCCCGACTCCTGGGACCCGGCCCGACGCGCGACGGGCTACCGCGCGATGGACGGCACCACGGTCAAGAGCGAGGGAGAGCGCTGGGTCGCGAACTTCCTCTACCTCCACGGCGTCACCTATGAGTACGAACGCCCCTATGCCTACGACACCGCCGACGCCGAGCACCGGCAGTATCACCCCGACTTCTACTACCCCGACATCGATGTCTGGCACGAGCACTGGGGCCTCGACGCGAACGGCAACCCTCGCCCCGGGTGGACCGACTACCTCGACGGTATGGAGTGGAAGCGACAGCTGCATCGGGAGCACGGCACGACGCTGGTGGAGACCACGTGGGCCGAGGTGATGGAGGGCGACGGCCTGTCGCGTCTCGAGAAGGAGCTGGTCGGGCACGGCATACGCCTGGACTGGGACCCCGACCGACCACCCGTCCGGGGCGTCAGGGTCGTCACGGACGCGGACATGCTCCGCCTCGTGCGGACCTTCATGCTGCACGTCAAGGCGAACTCGTTGGACCGGCAGCAGGTCGAACGGCGCCTGGGCGTCGGCCTCGTGCGGAACCGGAGGCGCGCCAGGATCTTCCTGGACCTCTACTGGCCGATCCATGACGCCTGGCAGGCCCGGCTCGCTGACGGCGGCTACGTGGACTTCGAGGACATGCTCGTGCAGGCCGCCGACCACCTCGAGTCCGGCAGGTATGCCAGCCCCTACCGGCTGGTCATGGTCGACGAGCTCCAGGACGCCAGCCAGGCCCGGGCGCGGCTCACCCGGGCCCTAATCGCCCAGCCTGGCCGCCACCTGCTGGCCGTCGGCGACGACTGGCAGTCCATCAACCGCTTCGCCGGCGCCGACCTGAGCGTGGTGACGGGCTTTGACGACCACTTCGGCCCCGGCCCCACGGTCCACCTGACCACGACCTTCCGGTGCCACCAGTCCATCACCGACACCGCCGCCCGCTTCGTCATGAAGAACCCCGCCCAGGTGTGCAAGACCGTCACTTCGGTCAGCGACCGGCCGGTCGACCCGGCCGCCCGCGAGGGCGTGCAGCTGCGCGCGGTGCCGAGCGCCGCCGAGGTCCCCCGCGCGATCGGCGACTTCCTCACCCAGCTGCGCGACGCCATAGGCGAGGGCGCCATCGCGGCTGAGACGGTGAGCGTCGACGTCCTCGGGCGCTACCACCAGGACCGCGGCCTCATGCCGCGGGTGGCCCCGCCGGGCATCCACCTGGCGTTCCGCACCATCCACTCCGCCAAGGGGCTCGAGGCCGACTACGTCGTCATCCCGAACCTGTCGGCGGGGTCCTACGCCTTCCCGAGCCGGGTCGCGGACGACTCGGTCCTGGCTCTCGCCATGACCGGTGGTGACACCTACCCGCACGCCGAGGAGCGCCGGCTCTTCTACGTGGCGCTCACCAGGGCACGCCGCGGGGTGCTGCTCATCAGCCCCGAGCACAACCCCTCCCCCTTCGTGACCGAGCTCCTTCAAGACGGGCTCGTACGAGACGTCGGCCCCCGGCCGGTCGCCACCCCCTGCCCCGGGTGCCGGGCCGGCGTGCTCCGTCCACGCTCCGGTCGGACCGGCCACTTCTGGGGCTGCAGCACCTTCCCGGCGTGCACGTATACCTGCAACACCGTGGCTCCTCCGGGGGAGCGACCGAGCACGACCACGTCCACTCACCCGTCGGCCACCTCTTCGAAAGACGGAGCACCATGACAGAGACAAGCTCGCCCACTGCCGGCCCTCGGGAGATGCGGCTGCGGTATGCCGGTCGGTGCCGCGAGTGCGCCACCGAGCTTCCCCGTGGGACGCGTGCGGTCTACGACCCGGGGACGAAGACGGTCTGCTGTCTGGGCTGCCCGGTCCCTGCCACCGCGGACGAGGCGCCGCCCGGCGACGACACCCCAGCCGGCTACACGGTGCACGGGGAGACCGAGCAGGCGACCGCACCGGCTCCCCCACCTGCGCCCGCGCCAGCGCCCTTCGAGATGGCCCCACCGATCGAGAAGCCGGTCGCGGTCGACACGTCCCCGGGCGTGGCGGGCTCCTCCGCCCGCCGCGAGCACGAGCGCCGCGTCGCCAAGCGCGAGGAACGGGTCCGGAGCAGGTATCCCAGGCTGGGCGGGCTTCTGCTCGCTCTCTACGACGAACCACAGACCACCAAGGCCTGGGCGACCGGCGCGGCCGGCGAGGAGCGTCTGGGGCGCCGCCTCGACACCGCCGCCGGTCCCCTGGTGCGCGTCCTGCACGACCGTGGCATCCCGAGGAGCCGGGCCAACCTCGACCATCTGGTGGTGTGCCCCAGCGGGGTCTTCGTCGTGGACGCGAAGCGCTACCAGGGTCGACCGCACCACGCCGTCGAGGGCGGCTTCTTCACGCCCCGCGTCGACAAGCTGCTCGTCGGCCGCCGCGACTGCACCCGGCTCGTGGACGCCGGCCTGAAGCAGGCGGACCTCGTGCGCAGAGCACTGGATGACGACACCGTCGAGGTGCGCAGCGTGCTCTGCTTCGTCGAGGCCGACTGGCCCCTCTTCGGCGGCGACTTCGTGATCCGCGACGTCACGGTGACCTGGCCGAAGAAGCTGGCGACCACGATCGCGGAGCCGGGTCCGCTGAGCGAGGAGCAGATCACCACGATCCACCAGCGACTGGCCACCGCCTTCCCACCGGCCTGACGCGCGAGCCCGACGCACCTGGGTGGAGGAGCGCAACCTCGTGGCCTTCACGCTGCACGACCCGTCCGACGCGCTGCGCGAGGTGGACCTGCTGGCGGACACCCCCCTGCCGTTCGCCGCCCTCCGCACGTCCTCGGACATCGTCGACGTCGACGGCGTCCCCGTGCGCGTGGCGTCCGTCGAGCACCTGGTGATCATGAAACGCCGGTCCGGGCGCGCGCAGGACCTGGCTGACATCGAGGCGTTGTCGCAGCTGCAGGGCCCACCTAGGGTGGTGAGGGATGAGCACGACCCAGGCTGCGGATCTCTGGCGCGGCACCTCGGACGCGAGGTCCGCCATCGAGGCGCGTGCGGCGACCACGCCGGCGCAGCGGTTGGCATGGCTCGAGGAGAGTCTCCAACTCGCACTGGCGTCCGGGGCCCTGGCGCGAGACCGGGCCAGGCGGCAACGTCAGGCCGACGATTGGCACGTCTCCCGCTGAGACCGGCAGCGGAGGGCAGCCGGCTGGCTGGCGCTGTCAGTAGCCGAAGGCCAGCGGCGCCTCCGCGTCGGTCTCGACCCACACGGCCTTCGGCTGCGAGTACTCCAGCAGCCCGTCATGACCACTCGAGCGGCCGTGGCCGCTGGCCCCGAAGCCGCCGAAAGGTGCCATGACGTTGATCGTCTTGTAGGAGTTCACCCACACCGTGCCGGCGCGCACCTGGCGCGCCACCCGGTGCGCCAGGTCGACCGATCCGGTCCACACCGCCCCGGCCAGGCCGAAGTCGGTGTCGTTGGCGATGCGCACCGCGTCCTGCTCGTCCTCGAACGGGATGGCGACGACCACGGGACCGAAGACCTCCTCTTGGGCGATCTGGTCGCTGTTGTCGACCCCGTCCAGGACGGTGGGCCGGTAGAAATAGCCGTCCTGGTCAGCGCGCGAGCCACCGGCCGCCGCCCGGGCTCCGGCGCTGACAGCGGTGTCCACCATGGTCGAGATCTGGGTCAGCTGACGGGCGTTCTGCACCGGGCCCACCTGCGTGTCCTCGTCGGTGGGCACCCCCTGCCGCAACCGGCCGGCCAGCTCGGCCAGCCGGCCCACGACCTCGTCGTAGGCGGAGGCCTGCACCAGCAACCGGGAACCGGCCACACAGCTCTGCCCGGCGCCGGAGAAGATCGCCGCGGCCGCGCCGCCGACCGCGCGGTCCAGGTCGGCATCGCCGAAGACGATGTTGGCCGACTTGCCCCCCAGCTCCAGCACGCACGGCGTCAGCCGCTCCCCCGCCGCCGCTGCGATGCGGCGGCCGGTCGCCGGCGAGCCGACGAAGACGACCTTGGCGACGCGCGGGTCGGCGACCAGCGCCTGGCCCGAGCTCGGTCCCAGGCCCGCGACCACGTTGACCAGCCCTGTGGGCAGCCCCGCCCGCTCGGCGATCCGCACCAGCAGGGCGGACGTCAACGGCGTCAGCTCCGACGGCTTGAGGACCACGGCGTTGCCGGCCGCGAGCGCCGGCGCCAGCTGCCACCCGGCGGTGAAGATCGGCGCGTTCCACGGGGTCATCTGGGCTACGACGCCGTAGGGCTCGCGGAGGGTGTAGGTGAGGTGGGAGGTCGGCACCGGGATGACCTCGCCGTGCTGCTTGTCCGCCCAGCCGGCGTAGTACTCGAACATCTCCGCGACCTTGGTCGTCTCCGCTCGTGCGTCGCGCAGCGGCTTGCCGACCGAGCGGGCCTCGAGGAGCGCAAGCTCGTCCACCTGCGCCCGCACCCCCTGCCCGACCGCCCACAGGGCCCGGCCGCGCTCGGAGGCGGTGAGGGCACGCCATACCTCTCCTGCGTCGTGCGCCGCCTGCGTCGCCGCCGAGACAGCGCCCTCTCCCCCGTCACCGAAGGAGGCATAGGTCTCCTCGGTCGTGGGGTCGATCAGCTCCACCGGATCACCCGAGCCGGGGACCACCTCGCCGCCGATGTAGGACCCCACCTGCTCGGTCCCCAGCAGCTCGTGCCACAACCTCATCCCGTCACCATCCTGTTGAAGTCCTCGTCCCGGCCGAGCGTCTCGCCCAGGTCCTGCCACATCTGCGCGGCCGCGACGACGAGCGGCGAGGCGGCCCCCGCCTTCTCGGCGAGCTCGGTCGCGAGATCGACGTCGCGCGCCATGAGCCCGACCGGGAAGCCCGAGTCGAAGGCCTCGCTCAGCACCCACCGCGGCAGGTTGACCTCGGTCACCGCGCTGCGCCCCGAGGCGGTGTTGATCGCCCTCAGCAGCGCCTCCGGGTCGACACCGGTCTCCTGGCTGACCCCCATCAGCGCGCGGGCAGCACACAGGTGGATGCCGCAGAGCAGATTGTTGAGCAGCTTGGCGGTGTGCCCGGCGCCGACGTCACCCACGTGGTTGATCCGGGACGCCAGCGGCTGCAGCACGCTCCGGACGCGGCCCAGCTCGCTGTCCGGGCACCCGAGGAAGACCGTGAGCTCACCGGCCCAGGCGCCGCTGCTGCCCCCGCTGACCGGCGCGTCGACGAAGGTATGCCGCTGCTCGCCCAGCCGCTGCGCGCGGGCCCGCGTCTCGTCCGGGGAGCAGGTGCTGGTGTCGATGACGAGCCGCGGGGCGGGGGCCTCCAGGACACCGGCCACGACCTGGTCCACCTGCGCCCCTCCGGGCAGCGACAGCACGAGGACGTCCGCCCTCTCGACCGCGTCCGCGAGCTCGGTGCGCGTCACACCGTCCGGGGTCTGCGGCGCCTGCGGGTCGACCCCGAGCACCTCCGTCCCCGTGCGGGCCAACGAGGCAGCGATCCCGCCGCCCATCTGGCCCAGACCGACCACGGCGATCGTCATGAGGTCACCCGCAGGACGAGATCGGCGATGGCCGCGGACCCGACGTAGGTGCCGACGAAGACGAGCACCGCCACGACCAGGATCTTCCAGCCCGACCGCCGCATGACGGAGAGCTCGAGCGAGCTGATCGCCAGGCCGGCGTAGGCCAGGCACGGGACAGCGAGGGCGAGGAAGTCGATGCCGGACACCAGCCCGACGAACCACTCCGCCCACGGCATGAAGGGCATGGTCAGCGCGATGCCCACCAAGGAGATCCAGGCGACCGACGGGAGGTAGAAGGGGAGGAACGTGGTGAGGAGCAACCCGATGACGCAGACCACGTAGAGGGCGAGCATGCCGGCCAGCACCTGCAGGAGCGACAGGTCGGTGGCGATGAGCTGCAGGGGGATCGCGATGACCGTGACGACCGCCACGTCGCGCAGGGTGTCGGTGAGGACGAGCGACCGGTCGTCGCCGCTCGGGAGGAAGTCCTCTTCCGTCTCGTGGGTGGTCACGACGTGGCCTCCTGGGTCTCGGCCGGACGCCGGTTGCCCGGGTCGTCGGGGCGGATCTTGCGGTACATCCACTCCACCAGCGGCAGCGCGACGAAGAGGCTGACGTACATGCCGGTGGCGTAGGTGAGCAGGTTGCTGGCGCCGGCCAGGGCGACGATGCTGTCCGTCGAGCCGGGGACGGCCTCGGCGAGAGCGCCGGAGCAGGCGGCCATCATCGAGCCGCTGCCGACGCCGCAGGCCATGGCCAGCGCCTCGATGCTGAACACCTCGGCCGTGGCCAGTACCGACGCGACGATGGCGAAGACGAAGGTGCCGAAGAGGGTGCCCATCACGTAGACCCCCATCACCCCGGTCCCCTCGGCGCTGCGGAGCCCGTATCGGTCGGCGATGATCGCGATGTTGGGCTCGCGCGCGATCGAGTGGGCAGCACCGATGGACTCGCGGCCCATGCGGAAGACCCAGATGGCCACCGGGAAGGCGAGGGCGATGGTGCCCAGGTTGCCGAGCTCCTGGAGCAGCAGGGCCGGCCCGGAGCGGATGATCTCCTCGATGGACGGGCCGATCGTGGTCCCAAACTTGGCGATGAACGGCATGATCGCGACCACGATGAGCGGACTCGCCGCAGCGGCGAGCCGTGGTCGGATCAGCCTGCCCATCGGGGGCACGACGTGCGGGTTGAGCAGCAGCGTGAAGACGAAGGCGAACAGCAGCGGCAGGAGCAGGATCGTGCCGATGCCGATGGGGATGGAGCGCACGCCGATCAGCTGGCTGACGATGCCGACGACCAGCACCACCAGATGGATCGGCCACGCTCGTGCGAGGGTCTTGACGGTGTCCACGTGGACCTCCTGAGCGGGGATGTGGCGACGCTAGAAGGCGGTATGTCGTTGCACAAGGCCGCACTTCGGTCCCCGGGGTGGCACCCTCAGGGCAACACCGGTGGCGCGTCGAACCACTCGGCACAGCGGGATCTGAGCTCCGAGGCCGCTGGCGACAGACGGCGACCCGCCCGGGTCAGCACCGCCGCGCGGACCCCCTGCAGATGGGCGTCGTCCACCGGGACCAGGCGCAGCCGACCCGCCGCCCGCCACCGGCCCACGGTGATCGGCGGCAGCAGCGCCACCGCCTGACCTGCGGCGATCGCTGCCATGATGGCTGGCTGGGAGTCGCTGACCATCGCCACCACGGTGTCGATGCCGTGGGCCCGGACGACGTCGTCGTGCAGAGCCCGGAGGCCGAACCCCTCGGGCAGCACGGCGAAGCGCTCGCCCTGCAGATCGGTGGGGGTCACGAGGTCGGCGCCAGCGAGAGGATGGTCGGGCGGGCAGGCCAGTCCCACGGGCTGTGCCATCGTGCTGTCGACGCAGAGGAATCGGTCTCGCGTCGGGTGCAGCGCGATGGCCAGATCCACGGCGTCGTCCAGCACCAGCTCGCTGATGGTGCTGGTGCCGCCCGTGACGAGGCTGACGCTCACCCCGGGGTGGTCGCGCATGAAGGGCGCGATCACCTGCGCCGTGAACTCCTCCACGAAGCCGTAGCCGACCGCGACCGAGACGGTGCCCCGGGCCGCACTGGTCACCTCTCCGAGGTGGGCCGCCAGGAGTGCGTCCAGATCCTGCCTCTCCTGGGCGTGGCGCACCACGACCCGTCCGGCGTCCGTGACGCGAGCCCCCTCAGGACCTCGCTCGAAAAGTGGCCACCCCGCCCGTCGCTCCGCCGCCGCAAGGGCACGCTGCACCGCCGACGGTGCGACACCCAGCTCGCGCGCGGCCCCCCGGAGCGACCCCGCGCGAGCGACGGCGGCGACATACCGCAGCGTTCGGTCGTCGAGCATGGTGAGAACGCAGGCTAGCGCGCCCGTCGCCTCGCCGACCCGACCTCGGCGAAGGCCATCGATGGGAGCTGCGCGTTCCTGGAGGCCTCGCCGGCGTCATGCCGGGGTCTGTCAGACCCGACTCGTACACTTGTTCGCATGAGGGGTAGGTGGGGCAGTGAGGCCACCGGCGGCCGGGACGGCGGCGCCGGGGGTGGTGCGGTTGCGGCCGTGGCGCAGTTGGCTGACGCGGTCGAGCGTTCCGTGGCGGCGTTGGCGTCGCCTGCGTTGTTGCAGGAGTTTGAGCTGGGTGAGGTGCTGAGCGCGCTGGACGGGGTGGCGGCGCGGACCCACGCGCTGCTGGTGGCGGTGGTCCGGGAGGGACTGGGGCGGGGGTTGCACCAGGAGGCAGGGTTCTCCGACGTCGACTGGGTCCGGGGCGTATGCCCGGGGCTGGCGTCACGGACCGCGGTCGAGATCGCGATGGTCGCCCGCGCCGCCCAGCAGGGCGTGCACGTCCCGTTGGCGGACGCCGTGCAGGACGGGTCGGTGCCGGTGCACCGGGCGGCGCAGGTCCTGCGGGCGCTGACCAGGATCCGGCCGGCGCTGGGGGAGGCCGAGTATGCCGAGGCGACCGAGCTGCTGACTGTCGCCGCGGCACGGGAGGAGTTCGATGAGCGGGACCTGGGCAGGATCATGTCCAAGCTCGTGGCGACCTGCTTGTCCGAGAAGGAGCAGGTGGCCCGGGCGCAGGCCAGGCACGAGCTGCGCGACGTGCACGAGTCGTCGTTGGCGGACGGGTCGCTGCGCCGGTTCGTGGTGACCGTGGGCAGCGACGCGGACTACGAGGCGATCCGGGCGGTGCTTATGTCACCACTGGCCGCGCCGACACCGCGCCAGGACAACACGGGCGATGGTGGTGCTGCGGACCCCGCCGAGGGCGGCGGCGCGACGCTGGCTGAGCTGGACACGAGGACTGCCGGGCAGCGCCGCTACGACGCCTTCATGACGGTCTTCCGGCGCGGCGTCGCGGGCACCGAAGGGCAGCCCACGACGCCCAAGGCGCAGGTCATGGTCACGATCGGGCTGCAGGAGCTGCGCGGCGCCCTCGCCGGTACTGGGCGCACGGTGCACGAGGGCACGATCCCGGCACACCAGGTGCGCCAGCTGGCGTGCGAGGCCGACCTCATCCCCGCCGTGCTCGGGGAAGCGGGGCAGATCCTGGACCTGGGCCGCGCCAAGAGACTCGTCACCCCGGGCCAGCGACGCGCCCTGGCGCACCGCGACGGCGGGTGCACCTTCCCGGGCTGCCACGTGCCCGCGACCTGGTGCGACGCGCACCACGTCGTGCACTGGGCCCGCGGCGGCCGTTCCGACCTGGGCAACTACGCCCTGCTCTGCCCCCGGCACCACACCTGGGTGCACCAGCACGACGCGTCCGCTGACGTGGACTCAACCGGGGTCCGCTGGAGACTGCGATGACCCCGCCCCGCACCCGACCCCTGCGTGGGCCGGGCCACCGGCCTGCGCCCTGTCGAGACACCCGACACCGACGCGGCTGCGGCATGAGCCGCGGTGTGAGCCTGGCCATGAGCCGCGGTGGGAGCCCGGCCGAGGGCCACGGCATGAGCCGCAGTGGGAGCCCGGCCGAGGGCCACGGCATGAGCCGCAGTGGGAGCCCGGCCAAGGTACGAGGCATGAACCGCGCGGCGGCATACCCTGACCTCGTGCCGGACGACTTCCTCATCGCCCACAACCCCGAGGACGGCTCGCGGCTGCCCTACCTGCTCCGCATCCCCCTCGGGCCCGACGGCATCGTGCTCAAGGCCAAGGAGACGTGGCCGCGGACCGGCAAGGTCTACTGCCACCGCGCGACCGGCTGGCCGAGCGAGCCCGACCTCGTGGAGCGCGTCCCGACCCGTTCGTGCGTGCGCCGCGGCGCCAGCATCGACCTCGTGCTCGACCGCGGCCGGGAGAACCGCTCACAGTTCGTCCTGACCCGCGCCCGCGGCCGCGAGGCGGTCTTCTGGCAGACCGCGCGCACTGCCAAGCAGGCGCGGCCGGCGGTGAGCCTCCCCACGGCGCGCGGCTCGGGCATCCCCACCCTGAAGATCGTCGTCGACAGCCACGAGCGGTATGCCTGGTCCTTCGACCACCAGCAGGTCACCACCCGCCGCGACGGGCTCCCGGCCGGCGACTACGCGGTCGAGGTCGCCGGCCGCATCCTCGCCTCGGTCGAGCGGAAGAGCCTGGTCGACCTCGTCTCCACGTTGACCAGCGGGCGGATGCGCTACCTGCTCGCCGACCTCTCCTCGCTCCCCACCGCGGCCGTCGTCGTCGAGGACCGCTACTCCGCCGTCTTCAAGCTCGAGCATGTCCGCCCCGCGGTCGTCGCCGACGCGCTCGGCGAGTGCCAGGCCCGCTTCCCCGCCGTGCCCATCGTCTTCTGCGAGACCCGCGCGCTCGCCCAGGAGTGGACCTACCGCTTCCTCGCCGCTGCGCTCGCCCACGCGGGCGAGGAGAGCCACGTCGACACCGAGGCCACACCGTTCACCTCGGCGCGCGCCGCCAGCCCCGGCGAGATCCGCGAGTGGGCGCGACAGCACGGGTATGCCGTGTCCGACCGCGGGCGCATCCCGCGCGAGGTCCGCGACGCCTACGAGGCGAGGCGGTGACCGCTCGTCGTGCGGGAGGGCGGGCACCACAGCTCCTGCACCTATCCGCCGGTGACCCGCGCGATCTCGGCTGGTGCCAGGGCGCTGCGCGGCAGGGCCAGGCCGACGCCCCAGCGCATGGGCGGCAGGGCTGAGACGAAGCGCAGCTCCGTGGGGTCGCTGCCGAAGAGCGCCCGCTTGACGCCGTTGACCGTGGGCCCGAGCTGCGCCGTCCGGCACCCGAGGTCGCGGGCCAGGGCCATCGACTCCAGCAGGACGTTCTCGTAGGCGTGCACCGTGCCGCCCGGGGGCCGGGTGAACGCCCCGGACAGCAACGAGAGGGTATGCCCGCTGTGCCACCACGAGTGGTAGCCGACGGGCCGGCCGTCCAGCACGGCGACGACGTGCCAGGCGTCCGGGGAATCAAGGGCGCTGTGGGCGCGGACCATCTGGGGGTACAGCTCGACGAACGGCGGGTTGAGGGGCCGAGACACGGCATACGCCCCGAGCAGCACCTCGCGGAGGTCCTCGGGCAGCGCCCCCTGGATCCGGCGGAGGGTCCCGCCGCGACTGCCGAACCGGCGCATCTTGCGGGACAGGTTCCGGTGCCGCTCCAGCAGCGACGCGTGCCCGGTCTCCCGGACGGACACCCTGCTGACCCCCAGCCCGCGCGTGCCACGTGAGGAAGGCGGCGGCCGATCGGCCCGGTCCTCGACCACGACGCCCAACAGCTGGTGCCGACGCAACCAGCGCAGGGCCTGGTCGCGGAACTCGTCCCGGTCCACCCCCTCGACCACCAGCCCAGGGCTGGCGTGGCCGTCGGTGCCGAGCGACGTGCGCTCCCAGTACCAGATCGAGGGCCCCCGGCGGATGGCCGACCGGACCGGACCGGGCAGGCCGAAGCTCGGCCCAGCATCGCGGCAGAGGAAGACGACCGCGGCCCCGCGCAGGTGGCCGTCAGGGCCGAACCCGCGCAGGACCATCGGCCGGGTCCACCGGCTGCTCACGCCGACCGTCGCTGACAGCACGTGCAGCAGCGACGGGCCGGACCCGCACCGCACGAGGTCCTCGGCCAGCAGATCGCGCTCGTGCCCGGTGAAGGGCGTCGGGGTCAGCGTGAAGTGCCACGTCGTCGTCGCCACGGTGCCTACTCCCCCGACCCCGCGACCGGCTCAGCGACGTCGAAGCGCAGCCGCCGTGCCGGGGGCGCGGTCAACGGGCGGCGTCGCCGCTCGACCCACAGCACCGGGTCGCCCGCAGCCGTCCTGGCGAGCTGCCAGCGCCGGACGAGCTCCATCCCGGTCGGCGGCACCGCCGCCGGGACGATGCGGTGCACCTCGCCGGGGCGCCCGGCGAGCACGTCAGCCTGCGCCACGTCCAGCCGCGTCGGGGGCGACGTCGAGTAGTCCGCCAGCCGGCGCTGCACGAAGGACACCCCACCGGGCTCGTCCTCGATCGTGTACGGGATCCAGTGCGGCTGCGCACCCTCCCCCGGCACGTAGACGTAGGCCTGCGGCTGGGTCGTGTCCCCCGGGGGCGCCGGGATCAGCGACTCCCCCGGGGTCCCGTCACCAGCCCCGCCTCCGTCGCCACCTCCGTCCCCACCAGCGCTACCGACGGCGGCAGCAGCCGCGTCGAGGCTCCCGACGTCCCGCCCCCGGAGCCGCCGCTCGACCGCCCACACGACGTTGCTCGCGTCGTCCACCCCGAGCTGCACGTGCTCGAGGAGCTCACCCGCCAGCGGCCGGGTCGCCACCTGCCACAGCAGCAGGTCCGCGACGTCCATCCCGCTGACCCGGAAGAGCGTCCACTCCGGCCCGGCCGGCGGCCGCAGCCCGGGCCACCCGCCGTCGACGTGCTCGCCCTCCCCGCTGCCGTCGCTGCTGTAGCGCAACCCGAAGGAGTCGGTGACCACCACCCGCCCGATCCGCACCACCGTCCCGGCGGTCGCGGGGACGGGCACGTCGAACCACTCGTCGCGTTGAGAGAAGAACAGGGCCGTCATGAGCGAGGTCGCCGTGTGCGCGGCGTCCGGCGGCACCGCCCCGATGTCCGCGCCGGCGTCCTCGATCTCCCACAGCCCCCAGCGCGGCATACCGGGCATCTCCAGGCGGGTCGGCAGCTGCCGGTGATTCCACTGCTCGGGAGGTGTCGGCTCCAGACTCGGCGCGGCGCCCGCGTCGACCGTCCACCAGTCCACCGACCCGCCGCGGTGGCGGGACACGTGCAGCGAGACCTCCCCGGTCCGGAACGCGTCCTGCCGGTCGTAGACCAGGGCCCGGTCGTCCCAGCTCGGCTCGACCTCCTCCGGCACCTCCCCGAACTCCTCGTCGGGTATGCCCAGCTCGCCCCGGCGCCGCCACAGCGCCAGCCCGTCCCACGCCCCGTCGAGCGCCTCGTAGGGCGGCGGCAGGTCGCGCAGCCGAAGCCCGCCAACCTCGGGCAGGACTCTGCCCGCCGCCGCCACCCGCGCACCGACCCGGACCCGGCGTCCGGTCGTCCACCCCTCGCCGGCCTCGGCCTCCACCAGGGCCTCCGCCGGATGCATGCCCGCCTCCCGCCCGGTGTCGACGTGCCGCACCAGGGTGCTGCTCCCCTCCAGGAGCACCTGCACCGGGGTGGAGGCGTCCTCTCCCTGGAACTCCCCCATCTGCCACTGGCGGGCCACGAACCACAGCGGGTCGTGCACCCTGCCGCGGACGGCGTCGGCGAGGTCCCCGACCGGACGGGGGTCGAGGCGGACGCTGCGGCGAGGGGGTAGGGGCATGGGTCTCTCCGTCCGTCTCAGCCGTACGCGCCGCGGGAGAGGACGGACACGGTGCTGCCGTCGTCGTCCGGCAGCCAGGTGGTGCGCAGCACCCGGTCCAGGACGCCCAGGTCGGGGACCTGCGCGGTGCGGGCCACCATGAGCGTTCGGGTCTCCCGCAGGATCTCGCCGAGCAGTTGCTCGTCCAGCGGCATCCCCGCCCGGGGCGGCACCGCCAGCAGGACGAGGTGCGGTGCCCGGGCCGCGGGCACGTTGAAGCCGAATGCTGCGTGCGTGTCCCGCACCCGGTCCGGGACGACCTCGCTGAAGGCGTCGACGAGGCCCACCGCGACCAGGTCGTCGCCGTCGCCGTTCCCCTCCACCGCGCCGGCGTGGCTCAGGGCTACCGCCAGCCGAGGCACGTCCCGCTGGTGCCCGGGCCTCAGCTCCTCTCCCGGGTCGGGAGGGTCCGTCCGGAGCCGGACGTTCTCCGCGACCGCGGCCCGCTGCCACGGGTCCCCCGGGCTGCTGGACCAGGCCTCGAACGGCGCACCGGCCCCGGGTCCCGCTCGCAGCACCCCCAGCTGCACCGCCTCCACCCGCGCCAGCGGGCGCCGGACCGGGGCCACCTGCGTCAGCCACTCCTCCTCCAGCGCCGTGTCCGGGCCGACGAGCCGGGCCCTCGCTACCAGGTCGCTGCGCCGCCACCGGGCCAGCACCGGCAGTCCGCCCTGCGGGCTGACGAGCCGGGAGAGCGCCTGCGCGAGGGTATGCCCGCCGCCCGGCAGGTCGGACCGGTGCAACTCGTCGAGCGCCTCCTCGGTGAGCGGCGCGTCGACCCCCCGCAGCCGGCCGGGTCGGGGTGCCGCGTCCTGCCGGGCCCGTAGCTCCCGCGCGACGGACCGGGTCAGGGCCCGCAGCGGGGTGGCGCCGGCAGGAGGGTCGACCCCGAGGACGGCGGCCCGCAGGCCCGCCGCGTCCTGCGGGGTCCGGTCCGGCAGCACGCCCCAGCTCGCGGCCCGCCGCACCGCCGCCCGCCGGGAAGGGGTGTCGCCCTGCGCCCCGGCCGCGACGGTCGCCTGCTTCCGGGCCTCCACCAGGTCCCGGTGCACGACGGCATAGCGCGCCCGCAGCTCCTCGGCCGCCGCCGACCCCGTCACCTCCTCGCGTCGCTCGGCCAGGTCCCGCTCCAGGGCAGGGGCGCCCAGCACCCGGCAGAGCCCCTGCAGCCGGGCCAGCTCCGGCGGGTCCACCACCCGGCACCCGGGGGCACCGACCGCCACCCGCACCGCGCGGTGCCGCTCGCGCCGGCCCTGCCCGCCACCGCCGTGGTCGTCGCTCCCGCCGATGGTCCCGGCCTCGTCGTCCCCCTCGACCAGGCCCAGCACGCTGCCCAGCTCGTCCCGGACCACCCACAGCGTCGGAGCCGGCGCGGGGACGGGGGTGACGGCATATCTGCCCGGGGTGCCACCAGAGCGCCGCCACGCCGCCCGGACCAGCGTGGCGACCTGCTCCGGGTCGCGCTCCTCGAGGTCCACGGCGGTCAGCCCCAGCGTCGCCGAGGTGGGCGTCCCGACCACGACGCCGTCGCGGCGGGTGAGCTCCCAGGCCAGGTTGGCCTCCGTCCGCACGTCCGCGGCGAACGTCCCCTGGGCGGCCTCGGAGACACCCGACCCCCGCGCGCCCATCGCGCTGGCCGCCAGGGCGCGCAGCTGGTCGGGCGACCAGGCCAGCGCCTCCACCGGCGTCAGACCGAGCTGCGCCAGGGTCACCGACGCGGTCCGCTCGTCCTCGAAGGTGCCGGTCCAGGTCCACCCGGTGCCGAGGACTCGCTCGAGGTAGGCCGTCACCGCCGGCTCGGCGAGCGCCGCCGCCCCCGGCGCGACCCCCGCGACGGGCGCAGGGCCGGCGTCAGGCAGCACCGAGAGCACCACCGTGGCGACCTCGAGCCCCGGGGCCGGGGTCGCCGGGAAGCGCAGCTCCGGGAACGGCCCGGCTCCGGCAGCGACGTCCATGGCCGCGGCCGTCCGGCCCGTGCTGCGGGTGGTGGTGGCGTGGACCCCCTCCAGCTGCACCAGGTCGGCGAGCGTCTCCAGGGCCGCCCGCAGCTCCTCCAGCGCCTCCCGCTGCTCCGGGCCGAGGACGACCGTCGGTGGCGGGGTCGGGCCGAGCAGCCCGGCGAGCGCCTGCTCCCCCTGGCAGACCACCCGTGGGTCCGGGTCGTCGGGGTGCGAGGGCCAGGTGGTGCGCAGGGTGGTGAGCAGGTCGTACCAGGAGGGCGTCGCGCCGTGCTGCACCCCGTCGAGCACCACCTGCTCCACCCGCAGCCCCAGCGCCTGCTCCAGGAAGAGCCCGTCGCGCAGGTCGTCGGCGAGCTCGAGCGCCAGGCGCACGCGCCGGCTGGTGACCGCCATGTCCCACGGCACGGTGCCGCGCTCGTTGACCTGCCCGCGGGCGGCGGCGACCCGGAACCCGTCCCGGGCGACCGTCGCTGTCAACGTCTGGTCCAGCGACGGGGTGTGCAGCAACCCGGCGCTCGTCGGCCCGTGCGTCCCGAGGAACGGCCCGCAGACCCAGCCGTAGGCACCCAGCCGGTGCCGCGCCCCGCCGCCGTCGACGAGCCGGCGGAGCCGGCGCCACGCGAAGGCCGTCACCCACGGGTCCACCCGGGTCGAGGTCGTCTCCAGGGTCGCGGCGAGCGCCCGCTCCACCCGGTCGGCGACGCCCGGGTCGGGCTCGAACGGCGCGGGGTATGCCGTGGAGCCGGGCGGCGAGGCACCCGCGGCCGCGTCGACCGGCTCGAGGGGGTCAGAGCGTCCGCGGTCCAGCAGCCGGGCCAGCTGCAGGGCCGCGGTCACCTGCGGGTCGTCGGCGCCGGGGTCCCCCTCGACGACCGGGCGCACCAGCGTCTCCAGCTCGCCGTCCCGGCGCCACCGGTTCGCGGTGAGGCAGGACTGCAGCAGCAGCCGGGCCAGCAGCGAGTCGGGGGCGCGTCGCAGCCACGGGTACTCCGAAGCGTCGCCGCCGTCCTCGTCCCACAGCTCGACCCGGCCGTGCTGAGGGAGCTCGAAGAGCTCGCGCAAACTCGTCGGCCGACGCCCGCCGCCGAGCTCCAGCCGGCCCAGCTCGGCCCGGCCCAGGGTCAGGTCGACCAGCCACGGCAGCGGGACGCTGCGCGCCTCCCGCTCCCGGTGCGCGTAGGCCGCGTGCGGGTGCCGCAGCAGAGGAAGCCCCAGGCTCGTGTCCCAGAAGCGCACCGACACGTCCGGGCGTCCGGCG
This sequence comes from uncultured Serinicoccus sp., assembly GCF_947487915.1. GTDB lineage: Bacteria > Actinomycetota > Actinomycetes > Actinomycetales > Dermatophilaceae > Ornithinicoccus. The sequence goes on from NZ_CANKYH010000001.1 coordinate 25,712, forward strand.
GCGTCGTGGCGGACCGGCAGCCCGAGGGCATCGAGCGCGTCCACGGTCCCCGTGGCCAGCTTCTCGGCCCCCTCGACGTAGTCGTACAGCGGGAATCGGCCGAACCCCACCTGCCGGTAGACGGTGGAGACGCCGCCGCGGGCGAGCAGCGCGGCATACCGGGCCGGGCCGGCGCCGCGCACCGTGCCGTCCGGTCGCAGGTGGGCGTGCAGGTCCGCCACCGACTCGGTGAGCACGAAGCGGAGCCGCTCCAGCCCCGCGCGCAGCTCGCCCGGGTCGTCGTCCTCCGGTGCCCAGCCGCCCAGCCAGGTCACCGGCAGCAGCCCGTAGGGGTCCTCCCCCACCCGGAGCGAGGGCAGCGGCCCCTCCGGCGAGAGGTGCTCCAGCGCCCACCCGGTGAGGGCCGCGGCGACGGGCAGGTCGACCTGCCACTCGTCGACCAGCGCGCCGCCCCAGAGCGCCGGCCACAGCGCCGCGGTGAGCAGCCGGGACAGGCCGGTCCCGGGGAGCGGGTCGTCCGGCAGGGCCTCCGCGGCCTCCCGGTCCCCCAGCCCCGACCAGCCGCCCGGAGCCGCGGTGAGCGGACCCGCGACGGCCGGCAGCCTGGCACCGACGACGAACCGCTGCAGGGCGTGGTCCAGGCCCGGCACGGTGCCGATGGTGCCCAGCACCCGCGCCCGCACCGTCGCCCACCACCCCGTCACGTCGGCCGCACCCGGCCCGGGTGTGGTCGCGGTCGGGTCCCCACCGACGCTGTTCGTCGCCGCCCCCAGCGGCAACGGCCCGAGCCCGCCGGTGAGGGCGTGCGCGGCGAACAGCTCGGCCGGGCCCTGCTCCCCGAGCCCCCAGACGACGACCCCGCCGAGGGTGTCCGGTGTCAGCCCCGGGGGCAGGTCGTAGATGCCGAGCAGGCCCAGAGACCGGGCACGCCCGGCGTCGGTGAGCCAGCTCGTGGCCAGGTCGTCCGGCCCGGCCGGGACGGGGAGCTCGAGCGGGTCGGGGATCGTCGTCTCCGCCGGCTGGGCGTCGTCCGGCAGCGAGCCGATTCGCTGCAGCGCCTCGGAGCCGTCGCCGGCATAGGTCCACACCGCCACCGCGAGGCGCGGCGGCATACCCCGCACGACGGAGACCTCGGGCAGCTCACCCTCCGGGGGGTCGAGGGGCACGGCGTGCCACGCTCCGTCCTGGCGCACGCCCCGGGTGGCCGTCGCCAGCCAGGCGGCCCGCGCCGGCCCCGTCGCCCGGGCCAGGGTGCCGAAGGCGTCGCGCACCCGGTCGCTGTCCAGGTCGGCCTCCCGCAGGCGCCCGGAGTGCCGGACGGCCCGCCAGAAGACGGTGGCCGCCTCGAGCTCGCCGTCGCGCACCTGCGGGTCGTGCTCGTCGACCGCGACCGGCTGCGGCACCACCCGCACCCGCAGCCGCCACCGGTCGTCGCCCGGGGCCGGGGGGTCGAAGAGCGTCTCCAGCTGCAGCGGCAGCAGGACGCCGACGTCGCCGCTCACGGTGTCCCTCCGCCCTGGGCGCGCAGGTAGGTGCCGCTGATGGCGACCCGGGTATGCCGGTCGATCGCCATGGCGGCCACCTTCGCGCTGCTGAGCTGGGCCAGCAGCGTGGTCAGGGTCACGGGCGGGTCGTCGTCGGGTCGCGCGCCGAAGCGGGTCTCGCTGGGCGGTTCGTCGAGGACGACGAGGTAGTCGTCCAGCTCGCCCGGCGGCACGTCGAAGACGAAGAAGACGGTCTCCGGTCCGAGGCTCCCGGTGAACGCCGGCGGGATCCAGGCCCGGTCGGCGTGCCAGAGGGCGAGCAGCTCGTCGTCGTCGAGGTCCGGCGCCTCGAACTCGGGAGGGTCGGCCAGCCGGCCCTCGGCGAAGACCGCCTGCAGGTAGACCGACGTCCTCGGGTAGCGGCGGAACAGCGAGGTGCGGAAGAGCACGACCAGCTGCTCCGCCGGAGGCTCCACGGGCAGCCCCGGCGGGAACAGGTGCGTCCGGTCCCCGAGGTCCGCCTGCGCGTCCCAGGTCTGGATCGGCAGCACGTCAGGGGTCCGCTCCCCCGACACGGCGTCGACCGGCGCGAAGAACATCCTTAGCGGGGTGCCGTGCCGCCCGACCGGCAGCCCCCGCCACCGGGCCTCGGCGAGGAACTGGGTGTTGAGGCCGACGAGGAAGGCGCTGATGAAGGCGGGGTTGGTACGCAGGGCGAGGACGGTGTCCGGCTCGAGCGTCTGGGCGCCGGGCAGGAACCAGTCCGGTTCGTGACTCCGCAGCAGGCTCCAGGTGGGCAGGTCCAGCCCGAGCGGGAAGCGGGGCGGGCCGAGGTCCGCGAGGGGCAGGCCGGTGACGCGCTCGCCCAGGGACACCCGGGCCGGGGCACCCGCGCGGCGGGGGTCGAGGGCGTCCTGCAGGGCCCCGGACAGCCCGACGGGGTCGATCCGCACCCGGGTGTCCGGCACCGGGAGCCGCAGCGGGACGCGGGACTCGGGGACGAGGCATTCGAGCAGCCGCTCCTGCAGGACTCCGAAGACCAGCTCCTCCTCACCACCGGCGGCGACGCCACGGGCGAAGAACCGCACGGCGGAGGGGTCCTGGCCGCGGTCCGCCACGAACTGCTCCAGCTCGTCGCCCAGCGGGCCGTGCGCGTCCGCCCGGACGGCGGCATCACGCATGACCGCCCCCCAGCCGCACCGCTCGTGGATCATCGGCAGGACCTCGTCGACGAGGTCGCGGGCGCGCTCGGCCACGGACAGGGCCGACTCGACGAGCCACCACGGATCGTCCGGGCGGGCGCCGCGACCACGGCGGTAGTCCCGCCCCACTCGCAGGGCTTCCTGGAGCAGCTCGGTGAGGAAGGCGGTGGCCCGGTCCGCCAGCTCTGGGTCGCCGCTGGCCATCTCCCAGGCACGGGTCGGGTCGAGGTATGCCTGGACCGCCTCGTCCTCGGACCCGCCGCGCGGTGCCGGCGCGGGGGCCGGGGTCACCGCCGCCCGCCACAGGGCCGCGGGGTCCTCGGTGCGGTCGAGCAGCCGTTGCGCGGCGCCGGTGAACATCTCCGGGACGAGCGGGCTGCCGTCTCCGGAGACGGTCTCGGCGAGCACCCGGCCGGAGCCGTCGCGCAGCCGCGCGGCCTGGGGGGCGAGCACGGCGAGCCGGGCGACGGGGTCGGCCGGCAGCGAGCGGTGCCACAGGTCGCCGGAGAGGGCCAGCCCCGCAGCGGCCCGGGCGATGAGCGCGGTCGCCTCGTGCAGGGCGCCCGCCTGCTCCACCGCGGCCCGCATCAGCTCGTCCTGCGCCTCCACCCCGACGGTCACGCCGGTCCCGGCGTGGATCCGGTGCCGCGGGTCCTCGTAGAGCTGACGCACCCATCCCGGGGGCATCTGCTCGGGGAGATCGACCCAGGGGGGCCCGTACTCGGGAAGCCCGAGCAGGTCGGGGGTCCCCGGCGGGACGGGCAGGTCGTGCAGGGAGCGCAGGTGCGCGGTCACCGACCGGACCTCGTCGTCCGGCGACGGGGTGGCGTCGCTCAGTGCGGACAGCGCCCCCCGGACCTGGAGGAAGACCCGGGTGGCAGGCCCTCCAGGGTCGTCCCCGGGGAGCCGGGCGGTCAGTGACGCCTGGCCGATCCCTTCCGGGTCGCGCAGCCGGAGGGCACGGCAGAGGCTCTCGAAGTCCCCGGCCTCCCCGGTGGCGAACCGCCAGCTGTCCAGCACCGGGACCGGACCGCCGACGACCACGCCGTCGTCGTCCCACCGGTCGGCACCACCGGGGCCGATCGTCGGGACGAGCACCGCGAGGTATGCCGTCTGCGCCCGCAGCCGGCGCAGCGACAGCACCCGGGAGAAGCGGTCCGGTGCGCGCTGGCCGATCGTGACGCGGTCCTTGGCCTCGTCGTCCGGCACCTGGACGTGGGCCCACAGGTGCGACCTGACGAGCGGGTAGTCCTGCAGCAGGGAGGCGGACAGGGTGGCGGACCGGCCGGAGACCTGGATCTCCTCCGGCGTGCCGACGACCAGCGCCAGCCACGGCCGCAGCTGCCCCTGCTCCGTGGGAAGGACCGAGTAGCGCCAGGGCAGGTCCGGTGCGTGCAGGTCGACGTGCGGGAACTTCGTGTCCTCGGCGTCGGTGACCCCCGGCGCCGGCGCCCGGTGCCGGATCGCGGAGGGTGCGAGGCCGACGACGTCGGCACCGGAGCGCAGGGTGAAGCCGACCCCTCCGGTGGCCGGCTCGCCCGGGCCGGTGCGGGTGGAGTCGGTGAGCGTGAGGTCGAGCCGGCCGGCGCGCCGCCCACCGACGGCCCCCGTCGCCGCGGCCACGACGGCGGGCTGGCGCCAGCTGGTGAAGACGAGCTCGTCAGCCATCGAAGACCCCCGTCAGGGAGACGACGGGGCTCGACGCCGCGGCGGCGACCAGACCCGCGTGCCGGGCGGTGCTCGACGCCGAGGCGGCGGTGAACGGCATACCGAAGCCGTCGAGGGTGCGCTCCCCCACCCGCCACGGCTCGGCGACCACCCCCACCTGCGGCTCCTGGGCGGCGAGCGCGGGACCCTGCGCTCGCTCGACCAGCGTCGCCAGCCGGTCTGTCGACAGCCGCGCCGCGCGCCCCAGGAACGACTGCCGCTCGGGCAGGCGGATGACGTCGGTCGTCAGCGGAGCAGGCTCCCTGTCCCCGGCGGGTTCGAACTCCCCGCCCACGCCCACCCTGAACCCCGAGATCGCCTCGACGAAGGTGGGGGTGGCGAGCTGGTGGGCGTCCGAGAGGTCGGCGAAGGTGCCGTGCGAGAAGCGGTCGTGCTCCGGGGTCGTCTGCCAGCCCGCCACCTCGACGTGCAGCGTCCGGGCCGGGGAGAGCGGCTGGCCCTCGGCGCGCTCGAGCAGCTGCTGGAGCGGCACCCGCTTCTGCTCCCAGACGAGGGCACCGACCGGGACCGCCAGCGTCGGGTCGGCCGCACCGGGAGCGAGCTCGACCTCGGGGTCGGTGCCCTCCGCCCGGAGGTTCTCCTGGCGGGACAGCTCACCCTCGAGATGCCGGGCCAGGTTGGTGATGGTCTCCAGGTGCTCCGGCGGCGAGCTGTCCAGGGTGATGGTGACGCTCTTGCTGACCTTGACGAGCACCCGGACGCTGCCGCGGGCGTGCAGGACGAGGGGGCCCGGGCCGGAGAGCTCGCCGAGGACGCGGATGCTGGCGAACTCGACGCCGGCAAACTCCGCGGCCATGCCGGCGTCGATGCGCGCGGTGAAGAAGAACGGCTTGAGCTGGATGAGCGCGTCGAACTGCACCCACCCGTGGACCTTGATCGGGCCGATCCTGATGCCGGCCTCGGTGCGGGTGCCGAGCTGGTAGGAGGTGGAGGTGACCGCGAGGTACATCTCCTGGCGCAACCACACGACGCCGAGCGAGACCGACGCCCCGGCCCGCGGCAGCGCGGGCACGGTGAGCCCGCGGGCGTCGAAGCCGGGGTGGAACCCGCCGACCGAGTAGACGAAGAACGGGCTGGCCCCGACGCCGAGCCGGAAGGCGATACCGCCGGTGATCCGGATGATGCCGAGCACCGTGGAGTCCACCAGGTGGCCGTCGAAGAACAGCAACTCCTGGGTCGGGTCGACGCCACCCACGAAGTCGAGACGCAACCGGACCAGCGCGAAGTCCTCGGTGCCGACCACGTAGCGGCCGGTACCGGCCACGAACACCTTCCCGGAGGGGACCTCGAGGAAGAGCCCGAGGTCCAGCCTGAGGAGGTACAGCCAGTTGAGCTGCAGGGTGGGCCCGACGACGTGGCTGCCGCGGGCCGCCGGGAACAGGGTCCCGAGCTCGCCCAGCAGCCGGGGCGCGTGCCGGACGGGGTCGTCGGTGAAGAGCACGTCGCCGGAGGTGCCGTCGCCGAGCTTCTCCCGGAGCCGGTCCAGGTCGGCGCGACGGTGCGCGCCGACGAGCCCGCCGAACCCGGAGACGGCGAAGCCGAAGCCCACCTGCAGGCCGGGCACCGGCAGCCGGATGCCGATGAGCAGCACGACCGAGGTGGCGCCGTCGGGCAGCTCCTCGAGGACACCCCAGGCGAAGGCGCCGATCCCGAGGATCCTCAGCGACAGGGCACCGCCGTGCACCCGCGGCCCGAGGCGGGCGAGGAAGCCCCCGCCGGAGACCGGGCCGGAGTCCAGGGCGACCCCGATCCCGGTCGGGGGCAGCAGGCCCGCGGTGCCGCTCGTCCACCTCCCGACCCAGGCACCTGCGCCCGTCACCGTCAGCGAGACCGGGCCCAGCTCGGCCCGGGCCGACAGTCGCATCAACGCCCGCAGGTACACCGCGTCGGTCCCGACCTGCAGCTCCAGCCGGGCCAGAACGGTGGGGACCCGCAGGCCTGCGCCGGGCCCGCCGACCAGCAGGTCGAGGGCGTGCGTGACCTCCACCCCGAGGTCGGCCCCGACACCCCCGGAGGACAGCCCGGCGCCCTGGAGGAAGGCGGTGCGGACCTCGGTGGACACGACGAAGGCCGGTGGCAGCGGCAGCCCGCCGGCCACCGGCCCGAGGACGTCGGCGCCCAGGGCCAGACGCACCTGGCCCAGGCTGAGCAGGAGCGTGAACAACGGTGTCTCCGGCTCGCTGCGCAGGACCACCCCGAGGCGGACCTGGCCGAGCCCCACGTGGGTGCCGCCGCGGTCACCGACCAGGAAGGCGTCCGCGCCCGGCGCGGTCTGCGGGGTGACGTGCACGCCGACCGGACCGGAGGAGCGCACCGCCGGGTCGAGCACGTCCCCGCCGGCGCCGAGGGCGATCCGGGTCTGGCCTCCGCCGGCCGCCTCCACGACCAGCTGCCAGCCGGGTGCGAGGGTGACCGGGCCGGTGGGCGCCTGGCCGGCCGGCAGCACCGCGGCGACGGCGAGGTCGCCCAGGTCCCCGGGCTGCAGCGGCAGGTCGGGGCCGGTCGCGACGAGATGCACGCCGGTGGCCGGTGGCGTCCGGGTCAGCCCTCCGGCGGGCAGCGGGAGGTAGACCGGTGAGTTGACGATCGCGACGAGGTCCCCCAGCCCGGACCCGTCGCCGGTGGGCAGCGCGGTGAAGCCCTGCCGGGCATACTCGAGGCGGAGCAGCGCACCGGGGTCACCCAGCAGGAGCAGCAGCAGCACCTGCAGGGACTGGACGTCGCCGAGCCCGTTGACCCGGCCCGCGAGGGCGGTCAGCGCGACCGGCCCGGGGTCCTGGGTGAGCCCCCGCAGGCGGTCCCACCGGAGGCGCAGGTGGCGGACCTGGGCGGCGCTCCCGCCCGCTTCCCAGGTGACCTCGACGACGCCCAGCAGGGTGAGGGCCTCGGCCACCCGGGGCAGCCTCAGCTGCAGCGCCCGGACCGCGAGCGTCTCCCTGACCGCCACGTCGGTGACCTTCGACCGCAGCAGGGCCCACCACCGGTCGACGCCGGGACCGCGGGGGTCGGTGCCGACGGACAGGTCGTCCAGGGAGCCCTCGCCGAGGGCCGCGAGGCTCGTCGGGAGCGGGGGCAGGCCGGGTGGCGGTGGCTGCCGGAGGCAGTCCCCGAGGGCCGTGCCGAGGGTGGCGAGCAGGTCGGCCATACGTCCACACCAGGAGAGGGACCGGAAGGGTGCGCCGATCCACGGGACCGAGCGCCAGCCCCGGCGGTCAGGTCCGTCGGGAGACGATGCGTGAGAGGGACGCTAGTCCTGTCCCGTCCACGGTGTAAAGGGGTTCTCGGCGAGTCGCGCGGGCCACGCGGCTCGCTCCAGGTCGTCCGCCGCGAGGTATGCCGTGAGCGCCAGCGTCTCCTCCGGCGTCAGGTGCAGCGGGTTGGCCGCCCGGCCGAGCCGGATGAGCTCGCACCCGGACAGGACCGGGTCGTCCTTGAGCACCTGCCTGGCGACCGGCTGCCTCAGGGACACGGCGGCGTAGCGCACCTCCGGCTTGTCGGAGCCCTCCGCGGGTTGCACCGGGTGCGTGACCCGGCCGAGCTCGACGATGCCAGGCGCCTTCTGGCCACCGAGGTAGCGCACGACGAGGTCGCCCGGCTCGACCAGGCGGGTGCGGTAGGTGCGCGCCAGGCACCACTCCTGCGGCACCGGTCCAGGCGCCGCCGGGGTCGATGTGCGGGCGATCGAGGTCGACGTGACGGTCGTCGGAGTTCCTGTCCCGGCGTTGCCCCGCACGACCCAGCAGCCGACGTCCTCCCGCTCGATCGGCACCCGCACCCCTTCCCGGCCCGCTCGGAGCCGCCGACTCTCAAGTCTAGGAAGACCGCCGATGTCCCGCCACCCTGGACCGTCCTGTCGCCGGTGTGGAACGGCGCTCCCCTGCCGGCACGGCAACCCACGGGGCGCAGCTCACGGCCGCCCCAGCCCCAGCCGTCTGGCCTGCGCGATCGCCCCTGCCCGGTCGGCCGCCTGCACCTTCTGCAGGATCGTCGACACGTTGTTCCGGACGGTCTTGGGCGCGAGGTGCATCCGGACGGCGATCGCCTGGTTGCCCAGGCCCTGAGCGACCAGGTCCAGGAGCTGCCGTTCGCGGACGGTCAGCTGCGGGAAGGGTGCGCCCGAAGGCCCTGCGCAGCCGTCCCCGGTGAGCTGGGCGAGGATCCGGTGCGCCACCTCCGCCCCGAACACCGCCTCGCCGTCGGCGACGGCGGTCACCGCACGGATGACCTCCTGACGGTGCGCCCCCTTGAGCAGGTACCCCGCCGCACCAGCCCGGATGGCCGCGAACAACGACTCGTCGTCCGCCTGCATGGTGAGGATGAGCACCCGGACCGACGGATGGTCGCGCACCACGGCCTGCGTCACCTCGATCCCGGACAGGCCCGGCAGGTTCAGGTCCAGCAGCACGACGTCCGGGGTGCACCGGCCGACCGCGGCCACCGCGTCCTCCCCCGTCCCGACCTCCCCGACGATCTCGATGCCGGGCTCGTCCTCGAGTGCTGCCAGCAACCCCTCCCGGAAGATCGGGTGGTCGTCGACGAGCAGCACCCGGGCCGTCATCCCTGTCCACCTCCGATCGGGATCCGGGCGGCGACGGTGGTGCCGCCGCCGGGTCGTGCTCCGGTGACCAGGGTCCCACCGAGCTCGGCGGCGCGCTCCCGCATGGACACCAGCCCCACGCCGGACGCCGCGTCCGTCAGCCCGACGCCGTCGTCCTGCACCTCGATCAGCAGCCACCCGTCGCGGATCTGCAGCTGCACGAGGCAGGTGCCGGCCCGTGCATGCCGGACGACGTTCGTCAGGGCCTCCGTCACGATCCGGTATGCCGCCACCTCCACCGCGGCGCTGCCCACCTCCAGCGTCGGTGGGCAGCGCAGGTCCACCTCCAGCCCAGAGGCTGCCAGGGCATGCACGTGCTCCCGGACCACCCCCACCAGGCCCAGGTCGTCCAGCGCCGGTGGCCGGAGACCGTCGACGACGTCACGGACGCCCTGCACCGACTCCTCGATCTCCGTGCGCACCTTGTCCAGCAGTGCGTCCACCCGCGGGTCGTCGCTGACCCACCGCTCCCGCAACGCGTCCACCTGCAGGGCGGCGGCTGCCAGCGTGGGGCCGATGCCGTCGTGCAGGTCGCGCCGGACCCGGAGACGCTCATCCTCCCGGGCCCGCACCAGACGCTCCCGTGACTCCTGCAGGTCCTCCGCCAGCCGAGCCACCCGCACCTCGCCGGCCACCTGCAGGGCGAGATCCTGCAGCAGCTGCACCTCGGCCGGGGAGAACGCCGCCTGGCCCGGCCGCCGGCCGACGACGAGCACCCCCTCGTGCCGCCCGTGCGCCACCAGCGGCAGCGCGACGGCACCCTGGGGTGGCAGGTCACCGGCAGACCCGAGCAGGACGTCGACGAAGGGCAGCCGCAGCGCACTCCTGACCGTCTCGGTCACCGTCGCGATGAGATCCTCGACCGCCGTGGTCCGCTCCAGGCGTGCGGCCAGGTCGGCGAGCACCTGGTAGGGCTGGGCGCGATCGCCGTAGAGCGAGCGTTCGACCACCCGGTGGAGCCAGGCCTTCACCGGTGCGAGGAGGACGGCCACCGTGGCGCTGGCCAGCAGCGATGCGGCGCGGCCGGCATCGGCCCCGAGGAGACCGGTCGCCAGGGCGAGGGTGGCGAAGTAGGTCGCCAGCACGATGCCGGTCAGCACGGCATACACGATGGTCAGGTCCAGCACCGCCGCGATGTCGAACAGACCGGAGCGCAGCACCCCCACCCCGGTAGCCACGGGGACGGCCGCGATGCCGACCGCCTCGACGACGCCCCCCACCCAGTCCGGCGCCCAGGGGACGAGCACGAGCGCCACCACGGCCGCGAGCAACGCGACGACAGCCCCGAAGGCCAACCACAGGAGCCTGGTCCGCTCCGTGCCCCAGGAGCGGCGCCACGTGAGGACCAGGAGGACCAACGCGGCGAGGGTGACGCCCAGCAGGCCGACCGCGGCCAGGTCACCCAACCGCCTCGGCCACGAGCCGGCGGCCTCCACCGCCAGCGGGCTGGTCAACCCCAGGTCGGTGTCGACCGGACCGGAGGCGAGCGCGTACCCGGTCAGCATCACGACATACCCCACCCCCGAGCCGACCAGCAGGCTGCGGCGCCACCGAGGGGGAAGGGCGACGGGGAACAGCAGGAGCGCCAGGGTCGAGGCCAGGGTCCACGCCGTCCCGAGGCCGACGTTGCCGAGCAAGCTCGCCCAGGCGGCCGCATCTGCCCGGCCGGCAGCCAGGTGGTGGCCCGCCAACACCTCCAGGGCTCCGCCGGTGGTCTGCGCCAGCCCGATCGCGAGGTAGACCCAGCCGATGGCCAGACCAGGCCGGTGCCAGACCAGCAGGGCGCCGACGACCGGGAACACCAGGAAGCTGACGAACCAGGCACCGTCACCGAGGGAGAGGCCCCCCGGCCCGAGCCAGCCACCCACCCTCAGCACCCCGGCGGCCAGCACCACGGTCGCCGCGGCCAGCGCCAGGCCCACCGCTCGTCCGGTGCTGGCGCGGGTCACGGCGCACCTTCTTCCTCACCACCGGCGTCGACCGGTCCCGCGACCGGCGTGGCGGTATGCCTGAAAGGTACCGCTGGCCGCGTCCCGGGTCACAGGGACAGACGTCCCGACTCGGAGGGCCCAGGCTCGGGCAGACCCGGGACCACTGCCGCTGGGGCTCGGGACGGCGTCCAGACGACCGTAGGACCGACCACCCATCTATCCCCAGGAAGGGTTCTCCCATGACCACCCCGACCACTCCGCGCTCCGACCCACCACCGACCCAGCGGCCAGCGCCGACGACGCCGGTCACGTCGACCCCGGACCGCGTGCGTCGCGCTCAGCGCACCGCCGCCTGGGCCGGCCCCCTGTGCGTCGTCGCCGGGGTCGGGACCTTCGCGCCCGAGCCGCCGGAGGCAGGCACCGACCCCGCCGGGATCCGCAGCCACGTCGAGCAGCAGCTGGACGTGCTGGCGGTGAACGCCGTCTGTGCCCTCGTGGTCGCAGCAGCGCTGCTCGTGCTGGTCTCGGCGCTGGCGAGTCTCATCGAGTCGCACCGACCCGACAGCCTGGCCGGCCGATACGTCACCGGCGTCGGGGTGCTCTCCGCCGCACAGCTCGTCGTCTTCGCCTCGGTCTACGGCGTGTGGGTGTTCGTCGACCCGGTGGCCTCGCTCGACGACGCCACGGTGGTGACCCTCTTCTCGGCGGGCGCGTTCGGCGACTCGTTCGGGTCGCTCACCCTGGTCCTGACCTGCTCGATGGTCGCGCTCGTCTCCTGGTCGGCGCTGCGGTACCGCTTCCTGAGCCGCCCCGTCGCGGTGTTCGGTCTTCTGGTCGCCACGGGAGAGATCGTCTCGCTCGGACAGCTGATCGTCGCGAACCCCGTGTCCTCCACGGGCATGTACGTGGCGATCTTCGGTTGGTTCCTGTGGCCCGCCGTGGTCGGCCTCGACCTGGGGTTCCGGCTCTTGCGTGGTCGCCGCTGACACCGTGTCCGACGCACCGGGCCCGCACCGAGGATCTGTCGATCCCGGTCGCGGGCCCGCGGGTCAGTGCATACGGTCGGCAGATGGATCTCTCCACCCGACCCGTCTCCCTCGTCGCGGGAGGCTCCCGCGGCCTCGGGCTCCTGGTCGCCCAGGAGCTGGCGCAGCGCGGCTACGACGTCGCCGTCTGCGCGCGACACCTCGAGGAGACCCGGCGCGGCGCCGAGATCGCCGAGACCCGCGCCCGGGAGCACGCCGGGGCGGACGCCGGCCGGGTCGTCGCCTACGAGTGCGACGTCGCCGACCGGGAGGCCGTCCAGGCGTGGGTCGCCCAGGTGGAGAGCGACCTCGGGCCGGCCGAGGTGTGCATCCACGTCGCCGGGATCATCCAGGTCGGCCCCGCCGAGACGATGACCTTCCACCCCTTCGACCAGGCCCTCGGCACCATGCTCCTGGGCCCGCTCAACACCCTGTGGTCGGTGCTGCCCGGCATGCGCGAGCGCGGGCACGGCCGGCTCGGCGTGGTCTCCAGCATCGGCGGGGTCGTCGCCCCGCCGCACCTGCTCCCCTACTCCACCGCCAAGTTCGGCGCCACCGGCCTCACCCAGGGTCTGGCGAGCGAGCTCTCCGGCACCGGCGTCACCGCCACCACGATCGTGCCCGGCCTCATGCGCACCGGCTCCCACGAGAACGCGCAGTTCACCGGCGACCGCGCCGCGGAGTATGCCTGGTTCGCCCCCGCCGCCTCGCTCCCCCTGCTGTCGATGGACGCCGAGCGCGCGGCCCGCCGGATGGTGGACGGCGTCCTGGCCGGCCGGCCCATGGTCGTCCTCACGCCGCTGGCCAAGATCGGCATGCGCGTGCACGGGCTCATGCCCGCCACCACCGTCCGGGTCATGGGCCTGACCTCCCGGCTGCTCCCCGGTGCCCCCGCAGACCGCGACGCGGCCCGCCCGGTGACCGGGCGGACCGCGGCGCAGCAGCTGGGGTCCGGCGTGGTGAGCCGCCTCACCACCCTGGGCCGCCGGGCCGCGGAGCGCTTCAACCAGCGCGGCCCGGGGTCGGCCCCTACGGCGTGAGCACGACCTTGAGGCAGTTGTCCTGCTTGTCGTTGAACGTCTGGTACATCTCCGGCGCCTGCTCCAGCGGCACCCGGTGGGTGGCCAGGTCCTCTAGGCCGAGGACGTCCTCGGCGCCGCTGACCAGCTCGTAGAGCTCGTCGGTCCACCGGCGCACGTGGCACTGCCCCATGCGCATCTGGACGCCCTTGTCGAAGAGCTCCATCATCGGCATCGGGTCCGCCATGCCGCCGTAGACGCCGCTGATCGAGACGGTGCCGCCGCGGCGCACCGCGTCGATGGAGGCGTGCAGCGCCGCCAGCCGGTCCACCCCGGCGGTCTCGATCGCGGTGCGGGCGAGGGGCTTGGGCAGCCGCTTGGCCGCCGAGACCGCGGCACCCAGCACGGGGCTGCCGTGCGCCTCCATGCCGACCGCCTCGAGGACGCCGTCGGCGCCCCGCCCGTCGGTGAGGTCGCGGATGGCCCCGCCCACGTCCTTGGTGGTGGCCAGGTCCACGACCTCGGCGCCCCACTGGGCCGCCAGCGCGTTGCGCTCCGGGATCCGGTCCACGCCGATGACCCGCAGGCCACGGTGCCGGGCCGCGCGGACGGCCAGCTGCCCGACCGGGCCGAGGCCCATGACGGCGAGGGTGCCGCCCTCGGCCACGTCGGCATACTCGATGCCCTGCCAGGCGGTGGGGAGGATGTCGGTGAGGTAGAGCACGCGCTCGTCGGCCAGCTCGGGGTCGACCCGCACCGGCCCGAAGTCCGCGTGCGGGACCCGGACCAGCTCGGCCTGGCCGCCGGGCACCGCGCCGTAGAGGTCGGTGTAGCCGAACAGGCTCGCACCCTTGCCCTGGTCGACGTTCTGGGTGGTCTCGCACTGCGCGAACAGGCCGCGCTCGCACATCCAGCACTTCCCGCAGCTGACGTTGAACGGGACAATGACCTTGTCGCCGACCTGCAGCGTGTCGACGGCGCTGCCCACCTGCTCGACGACGCCCATGAACTCGTGCCCGAGGATGTCACCGGGGTGCAGGTAGGCCGCCAGCACGTTGTAGAGGTGCAGGTCGGAGCCGCAGATCGCGGTCGAGGTGACGCGCACGATCGCGTCGGTCGGGTCCTGCAGGACGGGGTCGGGGACTGACTGGACCGAGACGTCCTGGAGTCCTTGCCATGTGAGTGCTCGCATCCCTCCACGCTAGGAGCCTGCCCAGGCGCTCGCGCGGTGAGCCGACACGGGGGTGGGGGCCGGGACCTCCCGTCGGCCCACCGACCCCGGGCCGCTGCCCCGGTCTGCGACGATCACGGTATGAGCTCCCTCACCTACGCCGAGTCGGTCACCGTGCGCGCCACCCCGGAGGACCTCTACGACCTGGTCTCCGACGTCACCCGGACCGGCGAGTGGAGCCCGATCTGCACCGGCTGCTGGTGGGACGAGGGCGCCACCGGCCAGGTCGGCGACTGGTTCACCGGCCGCAACGAGACCCCCGAGCGCACGTGGGAGACCCGCAGCGAGGTGGTCGCCGCCGAGCGCGGCCGCGAGTTCGCCTGGCTTGTCGGCGGCGCCTACGTCCGCTGGGGCTTCACCCTCGAGCCGGTCGAGGAGGGCACGCGGCTCACCGAGTCGTGGGAGTTCCTGCCCGCCGGTCTGGCGATGTTCCGGGAGAAGCACTGCGACCGGGCCGAGCACGAGATCGAGGTCCGCACCCGCGCCGCGCACGCGGGCATCCCGGTGACCCTGGGCCGGATCAAGGAGATCGCCGAGACCGGCGGCCGGCCGGGGGCGCCCTGAACGGACGCCGGCCCGACCGGCCAGGAGACGGCATACCCCTCAGAAGCGCAGCCAGGTCCCGGCCAGACCCTGCTGCTCCACCCCGGGCACCGAGTAGTCGCACACGCCCTCGGCGAAGACCTCGCCGAGGCGCGCCCACTGCTCATCGCTCATCTGCGGGTAGTCCTCGCGGGCCGGCTCCGTCGTCCGGCAGTCGATGACGTCCGCCCGGACCGACTCGCCGGCGACCTCCCGCGGGAAGCTGGCGGAGGGGTAGAGCTGCTCGCACGTGCCCTCGGGGTCACGGTCCAGCGTCTCGGCGACGAAGCTCGGGTCCTCCTCCCGCGTCTGGCAGCCCTCGACGAGCGCCTCCGGCCGGGCGGCACCGATCTCCGCCAGCGTGGGCCGCTCACCCTCGAGGTCCAGCCCGCTCAGCCAGGCGTCCATCTGGGTGAAGCCGTGCTGCAGCAGCGGGCTGCCGGTGCTGAAGAGCCCGTAGCGGTCGTCCTCGAGCAGGCTGACGTGGTTGACCACCGACCCGTTGGCCGCGCGCAGCCGCTCCCGAATGGAGTTCGTGTGGTAGCGGACGTGGATGTCGCCGTTCGGCTGGTCGTCGAAGTAGGCGCGGTAGTCCACGATCGGGGTGCTCGCCAGCCCGCCGCCGCCGTTGGTCAGCCGCCCGGTCCGGTATGCCGCCGCGACCGCGGGCAGGTCCGCCTGGGTCCGCGCCTCCTGGAAGCCGCCGTCCTGGTCGAAGCCGCCGACCTGGTCGTTGAGGTCGAGGAACTGGTCGACGGTGATGGTGCCGTCCTGGAGGGCCGCAAGACCGTACTGGATGCCGCCGTTGTCCAGGGGCCGCAGCGCGAAGCCGGTCTCCGGGTCGGTGCCGTAGACGTTGACCGTGTGGTCGTAGACGTCGCACCGGGCGCCGTCGGGGTTGGTCTCCGGGTCGTAGCGCAGCTCCTCCGGCAGGACCGAGGGGCAGAACACCCGCGGGTCGATGCGCTGCGCGCCGCCGGCGACGTTGCTCATCGTGGCCAGCGTCTGGAAACCGGTGACCTGCCGCTTCTGCTCGTCGGTCCAGGCCGTGCCGGTCTGCTCGAAGTAGTGGTCGAGCAGCCGCGCGTCCGTGATGAAGTTCACCGTCCCGAAGCCGACCTCGGGGAAGGAGCAGCCGACGACGATGCCGTCGAAGATGCCGGGATAGTTGTCCGCCGCCTGGTGCGCCTGGTAGCTCCCGCCGGAGCAGCCGAAGCCGATGGTGAACTCGTCGCGGCCGTAGCGCTGGAGGAACTCCTCCTTGGTCATCTGCGCGGTCTCCGAGGTCAGCAGATCCGAGCAGTTCTGGCCGAAGACATTGAGGCTGGAGGACACCAGCGCATACCCCTGGCCCAGCATCCACGCGTCGGTGACGCCGCCGGTGCTGCTGCCCTGGCGGAACCACCCGCCGGCGCACCCGCCGCCGAGGGTGTAGACGACCTTGCCGTTCCACCCCTCGCCGCGCTCCACCGGCGACGGCTGCGCCTCGGTCAGCGGGTCGTGCAGCGTGGTGTGCTGGAAGATCCCCCGGTTGGCGGTGCCGGTCTCCATCCGCACGATGAACGGCACCTCCACCCCCTCGGTGGTGGTCGTCGTCGCCAGGTCCTCCGGGTATGCCGTCGCGCCGGCCGGCCACGTCTCGTAGGCGTCCGCAGTGGTCCGGTAGAAGTAGTCGACCCGGTCCTGCACCGAGCAGTCGTCGTCGAGCGGCTCGCCCAGGGTGCCGCCGACGACCGGGAGCGTGAAGAGGTCGGTCTCGCAGACGAACGGCTCCTCGTGCGGCCCGGAGAACAGCGGCCCCTCGTCCGGGTGGTTCACCACGGTCAGCGAGTCACCGGCGCGGCCCTGGCCCGGCGGCCGGGCGGTGATGACGTTCTCGCCCGGCTGCATACCCTCGACCACCCCGACGAGCACCCGCCGCTGCGCGTCCCACTCGAAGGCGTCGGTGACGTCGGTGCCGTCGAGGTCGACGCGCACCCGGTGCTGCGGGACGGTGCGGGGCACCGACACCTCGACCAGCGCGTCCCCCGCGGTGACGAGGTCCGGGGCGCTCGAGACCGTGCTCACCTCCAGCCCGGACGGCTTCGGTGAGGGGGGTGCGGCAGCTGCCTGCGTGCCCGTGATGACGAGAGCAGCCAGGGTGGCCGCGCCGGTTGCCAGCTTCATCGCTGAGTCCTTTCGAAAGCGCTTACAGCAGCAACCTAGCAGCGCACTCCCGCCGGCGCAGGGGGTCTCAGGTCAAGGTTTGGTCAGGATCGTCGCCGTGACCGGATCGTGGCCGCCACAGGGCCGTGGCCGTGACAGGGCCGTGGCCGTGGCCGTGACCGGATCGTGGCCGTCAGGCGACGCGGTTCCAGCGCCACCGGGAGTCGGGTACCCCGGTCCCCAGCGCCCGCAGGGCACCGACGAGCATGTCGGCGCTGGCCGCGGGGTCCTCGACGCTGCCGACGTAGACGTGGTTCTCCGAGGCGACGCCGCGAGGCTGCTCCTGCGGGTCCGACCACCCCTGCGTCTGCAGCTCGGCGGTCTGCTCGGGGGTGAGGTCGGCATACGCGGCGGAGACGCTCTCGCAGAGCAGGTCGGCACCGAGCCGTGAGGCCTGCACGTAGCGTCCGGCGCTCTCGGCGGGCCGCGGGCCCAGGCCGAACCAGCGGCGCCGGGCCGGCGGATCCGCCCGGTCGGGCTCGGAGAGCACCAGCGACTCCCCGTCGTCGAGGGTGGCGAGCTCGTCGACCAGGCGGGTTCGGACGTCGTCCCAGCGGGTGGAAGCGCTCATGGCGCCAGGGTGCCACGGCTTGGGATCCGTCGCAGCGGCCACTATCCTCGACGTCGGTTCGTGACGGAGGGAGGGCGTGGAGACCGTGGGTGGCTTCGTGGGAGGAGACCCGGCGCAGATGGGCGCCGGAGCGCGGGCGCTGCACCGCACCGGGGGACGGGTCGAGGAGATCGGGCGCGGGCTGGCGCAGCTGCCGGCCTCGGGCACCGGGTATGCCGACCTCTCCACCGCCGTCCGGCGGCTCGGGTCGGCGGTCGGCACGGCCGTCGAGGACACCGGCACCCAGACCACGATCGCCGCCGCGCTCGCCGACGCCGCCGCCCAGGACATCGACACCGCCGGGGGCGGCTGATGGTCGCCGGTTTCGGACCACCGCAGGGCGACCCCGCGCTGCTGGACTCCCTCGCCACGACGCTGGCCACGGTGTCCGGCGACCTGACCACCGAGCAGGGCCACGTCGAGAGCGGGGTCGAGCAGACCCTCGGCACGTGGCGCGCGACCCGCTCCCGCGACTTCGAGGACGCCGGTCGCGGCATCGCCGGCACCCTCGGGGGTGCCTCGGGCATCGTCGACGCCGCCCAGGAGCAGGTCGGAGGGTATGCCCGCCGGCTGCGGAACGCGATCGAGGACATCGAGGACCTCGAGCGGCGGGCGCAGCAGCAGCTGGACCGGATGGACGGCGTGGACACCGACGACGAGGGCCACGACACCCTGCAGGGCCAGGTCGACGGTGAGGTCGCCCGGCTGCGCCAGCAGGCCCAGGAGATCCGCGACGAGGTGGAGCGGGACGCCACCGCGACCGCCGCGGCCCTGGACGCCGGCACCGAGATCCTCGTGCCCGGGGCCGCCCGGCTGACCCCGGACCAGGTCGCGCTGCGGGTGCACGGCAGCACGGGGGTCTCCGCCGCCGGGGCCCCGCTGGCCACCGGCACGC
This sequence comes from uncultured Serinicoccus sp., assembly GCF_947487915.1. Classification (GTDB taxonomy): domain Bacteria; phylum Actinomycetota; class Actinomycetes; order Actinomycetales; family Dermatophilaceae; genus Ornithinicoccus. The sequence continues at coordinate 44,221 of NZ_CANKYH010000001.1, forward strand.
TGAGCACGCAGAGCGCGTGGGAGGCCCTGGAGTCGGTGTCGCAGCCGGCCACGAACGTGGGCGAGACCGCCCTCGACTCCTGGCTCGGTTTCCGGCCGCCGGTCGGCGAGGGCTCGGTGAGCATGACGCTCTTCACCCTCGGGCAGGTCCAGTTCGGCGCCTCGACGGTGGCCAGCTGGATGGCCGACCAGCGCTACTCCCACTTCCGTCCGATCGACGCCGCGGGCCGGGTCGTCTCCCCGAACATGGGCTTCTGGCAGCGGCTGCGGCACGGGGCGGGCCGCTTCCCCACCGCCCGCGGGCTCAGCCCCTGGCAGCGGGTCCGGGGCTTCGACCCGCGGGGGCACTTCAGCGCCCGGCCGTGGCACGGCGCGCCGGCGTCGCGCTGGAGCACCGCCGGACGCTGGCTCGGCCGCGGCGGGACCGTCCTCACCGCGGCCACCTCGGGGTGGGACGAGTGGAACGAGAGCGCGAACTACCCCACCGACGAGCGCGTCGGCCGCACCGTCACCGTATCGGCCGCCACGACCGGCGGGGCGCTGGCCGGCGCCAAGGCCGGAGCCTGGGCCGGCGGCGCCATCGGGACCGCGATCATGCCCGGCGTGGGCACCGTCATCGGGGCCGGGCTCGGCGCGCTGATCGGCGGTTTCGTGGGTGGAAGCGCCGGCGCCTGGGTGGGTGACCAGCTCAAGGACATCGGCGGCGACATCGCCGACGGGGTGGGGGACGCCCTGGACAGTGCCGGGGACCTCATCGACGACATCACCCCCTGGTGACCCCCGTGGTGTCCACCGTGGTGTCCGTCGTCGGCCTGGCCCTGGGCGTCCTGCTGCTCGGGCTCGCCGTCTGGGAGCGGCTGGGCCGCGGCGAGCAGGCGCGCGCCTGGCTGCGCGGCCCGAGCGAGGCGAGCATCCGCGGCTCGCTGTTCGTGCTCCCCGGCCTGGGCCTGCTCAGCCTGCTCGTGGGCCTGTCCCCGTGGATCGCCGACGTGCCCGCCCTGGGCTTCCTCGCCCTCGTGCTGGCGCCCCTGGGGCTGTGGCTGGTGTTCGGCTGGGGGGCGCTGGCCCTCCCCTACCCGCGCTGGTCGGTGCCCGCCTGGGCCCGCGGGCGCATCGCCCGGCGGTTCGACAAGAAGAGGTGGTCGAGGTGATGGTGACCCACGAGGGGTCGGGTGCGACGTTCGAGGCGCCCGACGGTTGGCAGGTCGAGGACACCGGGCGCCCCGAGGTGCTCGTGGTGCTCGAGCCGGAGCCGGCCGACGGCACCGTGCGCGCCAACCTGGTGCTCACCGCCGTGGACACCGGCGGGCGCTCCTTCCGCGACTGGCAGAACGGCACCGAGGCCCTGCTGCCGCAGGAGCTGTCGGACTACCTCGTGCTCGACCTGCACGCCGGCGAGGTCGACGGCCGACCCACCGGCAGCCGGTTGGCCCACCACGTCGACGCCGAGGGCCGGGCGCTGGTCATGGAGCAGTGCTTCACCGAGGTCGACGGCCTCGGTGTCACCCTCACTGCGACGATCGACGCGCTGCGCTACCCGGTGGCGGCCGAGGAGCTGTCGGCCTGTTGCGCCAGCCTGCGCGTGACGCGGGGGGAGGACCGATGACGCTGCGGCTGGAGGGCGACGCCCTGCTGGTGGACACCGGCACGTGGGCACGGCTGGCGGGGGCGGAGCAGGTCGACCCGGAGCTGGCGCAGGTGGCGGCCGACGTACCCGGGGGTGAGCAGGCCCTCGAGGCCGGGCGCGACCCCCGTGCCGTCGTGCAGGTGCAGACCGCCACCCCCGGCGGGGTCTTCACCCACGAGGCGTGGGTGGGCGAGGACGCGGTTGCCGTGCTCCTCGACCTGGGTCGGGGCGACGAGCGTCGGCTGCTCGTCCTGCCGCCGGACCACCTCGCCGCCTCGCTGGCCCGGATGGTCGGGCTGGCTCCCCGGGCGCACGCCCCCGCCGACCGTGAGCCCCGCCCGGTGTCCGAGTCCGACCTGGAGGCGTGGTTCGCCCAGGGTGAGGAGGCCCCCGCCGACGCAGGCATGCCACAGCGTCCCGTGGAAGTCGGGCAGGGTGCCGAGTCCCACGGGACACTGTCTGTCGGACGGGCCGGCGCCGGCGAATCGGTCGGCGCGGACCGCGCCTGGCGCCTCGTCGCCGCCGCCGTGGGATCGGACGACGCCCCCCTCATGCTCGCCGCGGTGGACGGTCGCGACAGCGGGCTCTGGGTCGTCGGGGCCGACCCCGACCTGCGGCTGGTCCCGGTCACCCCCACCGAGGTATGGCGTGAGCTCGCCTCGGTGCTGCCCGCCCTCGCCCCGCCGCCCTGACCACTAGGGTCTTCGCATGACGTCTTCTGCTGCCAGCGCCCCCGCACGCGTGGCGGCAGCAGCCGTCCACGCCTACACCGCCCTCGGCGTGGTGCTGGCCCTGCTCATGGTCCACTTCTCCTACGCGGGGGAGGTGGAGCTGGTGCTCTGGCTGTTCCTCGCCTCCATGGTCGTGGACGGCACCGACGGCTTCCTCGCCCGCCGGTTCCGGGTCAAGGCGCTCGTGCCCGGCTTCGACGGTGCGCTGCTGGACAACATCATCGACTACATCACGTACGCCTTCGCCCCGATGGTGCTGCTGTGGAGCGCGGGCTTCCTGCCCGCCGGCTGGCTCGGCGGCGTGGTCGCGTCGGTCCCGCTGCTGGCCTCCTGCTTCCAGTTCTGCCGCACCGACGCCAAGACCGACGACCACTTCTTCCTCGGCTTCCCGAGCTACTGGAACATCGCCGCCTTCTACCTCGTCGTGCTCGGCGCCGGCACGACGGCCACCACGGTCACGCTCCTGGTGCTCACGGTGCTCGTCTTCGTCCCGGTCCGCTACGTCTACCCGTCCCGGACCGAGACCGCCTGGTGGCCGACGATGACGCTGACGACGCTGTGGTTCGTCCTGTATGCGGTGGTGCTGGCGCAGTACCCCTCGCCCAGCTGGTGGGCGGTCGCGCTCTCGGCGGCCTACGTCGTCTACTACGCGGCCCTGAGCCTGCACCTGACGCTGTCCCGGCGCCGCAGCGCCGAGCTCGCGACCGCCTGAATCCTCAGGCATTCTTCCTACCGACAGGTAGGAATCAGGAATCTCGTGCGGTATGGTCCGTGCAGCACCACACGAAACGCTTCTCTTTTCTCGCGATCACGGGGATCGACGAGACCGCTATGACGACACGTCCTCAGACCTTCGAGGGACCTTGTCGTCGTGCTCCGGGGGCTGTGGTTGAAGGGTTCACGACCACGGTCGGGACCGACGTCGTCCTGCCTGCGGAGGGGGACCTGAGGTGAGGGACGTCCATGCTGCGCAAGCTCGTCATCGGTCTGCTGGCCGTCGTGGGGGTCGTCGTCGGCGGCTTCGTCGTGCTGGTCATCGCGGCGATCGCGTTCTTCGGGGTCGAGGACGCCGAGCCTGCCGCCCAGGCAGCACCGGCCGCCACGGGCGAGGCCTCCGTCGACGCCGAGACGCAGGTTGAGCAGGACGCGGCGGCCGAGGAGAAAGCCGCCGCCGAGAAAGCAGCGGAGGACGCTGCCGCTGGGCAGGAAGCCGCAGAGAAGGAAGCGGCGGAGAAAGCCGCCGAGCAGGAGGCGGCCGAGAAAGAAGCCGCGGAGAAAGCGGCCGCCGAAGAGGCGGAGGAAAGAGCAGCCGCAGAGCAGGCAGCGGAGGACGCCGCCGCCGAGCAGGCAGCCGCGGAGAAGGCCGATGCCGACAAGGAGGCCGCCGAGCGGGCCGCCGCCGACACCCTGACCGTCGTCGCCATCGTGGACGGTGACACCGTCGACGTGTCCAACGGCGCCCGCATCCGGATCGCCGGCATCGACACCCCCGAGCGCGGCGAGTGCGGCTACGACGAGGCGGGCGCGCGGATGATGGAGCTCGCCCGGGACCGCCAGGCCGTGCTCGTCCTCGCCGGCGCCGACAGCATCGACCGCTACGGCCGGCTCATCCGCTACCTCGACGTCGACGGGCGCGACGTGGGCCTCACCCTCATCCAGGAGGGTCTGGCCACGGCGCGGTACGACTCCCGCGACGGCTACGGCTGGCACGACCGGGAGGCGGAGTACGTCGCCGCCGACGCGGCCAGCCCCCAGGCGTTCTCCTGCGAGGCCGAGCCCTCCCCGCAACCGGCGGCGCCTGCTGCACCCGCGGCACCGGCCATACCCGCCGACTCCGGCGCCGACCCGCAGTTCGGCACCTGCGCCGAGGCGCTCGCGAACGGCTACGGGTGGTACGTCGTGGGGGTCGACCCGGAGTACCACTGGTACCGCGACGGCGACGGCGACGGGGTCGTCTGCGAGACCTGACCGATCCGTCCCGCCTGACCACGCAGACCGGCGCCCGCCCCCGGACGGGGACGGGCGCCGATCTGCCGTGACGCGGCAGGGGGCTCAGTCGCGGGGGACGTCGCCCTCCCAGCCGCCGGTCGGCACCTCGCGCGACTCGATGAACTCCTTGAAGCGCTTGGCGTCGCCCTTGACCCGGCGGTCGTCAGCGCCCACGAGGGCGCCGGCCTTCTCCAGCAGACCCTCGGGGTCCCAGTCCATCTGGATGGTCACCCGGGTCGTCGTGTCGCTCAGCTTGTGGAAGGTGACGACGCCGGCGTGCTTGGTCTCACCCTCGACGGTGGTCCACGCCACCCGCTCCTCGGGGTGCTGCTCGCTGATCTCGGTGTCGAACTCGCGGGTGGCGCCGCCGACCTCGACGACCCAGTGGTTGCGGGTGTCGGTGACCTGGGTGACCGACTCCACACCCTCCATGAAGTGCGGGAAGGACTCGAACTGCGTCCACTGGTCGTACGCGACCTTGATCGGGACCTCGACGTCCACGGACTCCGTGACGTTGCTCATGCATACCTCCTGATCGGGGAAAGGGATCGGACCCACGGAACACCAGATCGGTCTCGCCCGCACGGCCAACCCGCACCCCCGTCCGGACGGTATGTCGACGGGGGGCCGGTTTCCTGGTATCTATGGGCGATGAGCCAACTCCTGATCGACGGCACCTGGCGCGACGCCTCGGACGGGGGGACGCGGACGATCCTCTGCCCGGCCGACCAGACCGAGGTCGGTGTGGTCGCCGAGGCGACCGCGGACGATGCCGAGGCGGCCGTCCTGGCCGCCCGGCGCGCCTTCGACGAGGGCACCTGGCCGCATACCGCGGCACCGGAACGGGCCGCGCTGCTGCGCCGGCTCGCCGACCGGCTCGCCGCCGACCGCGACGAGGTCGCCCGCCTCGAGTCGTTGGACACCGGCAAGCGCTTCGTCGAGTCCCAGATCGACGTCGACGACATCGAGGCGGTCTTCCGGCACTTCGCCGATCTCGCCGCGAGCGAGGCGGGTCGGGTCGTCGACACCGGTATGCCGGACGTCGCCAGCAAGGTGGTCCACGAGCCGGTCGGGGTCTGCAGCCTCATCACCCCGTGGAACTTCCCGCTGCTGCAGACCAGCTGGAAGGTCGCCCCGGCGCTGGCCGCCGGCAACACCTTCGTCCTCAAGCCCAGTGAGCTGACACCGCACACCTCGGTCTGGCTCGTGCGCGCACTGGCCGAGGCCGGCCTTCCCGACGGCGTCGCCAACCTCGTCCTCGGCTCCGGCGCCACCGTCGGCCCGACCCTCACCTCGCACGACGCGGTCGACCTCGTCTCCTTCACCGGTGGCGTCGAGACCGGGCGGACGATCATGGCCGCCGCCGCGACGACGGTGAAGCGGGTCGCCCTGGAGCTGGGCGGCAAGAACCCCAACGTCGTCTTCGCCGACGCCGACCTCCCGGCCGCCATCGACAACGCCCTCACCGCGATCTTCCTCGACTCCGGCCAGGTCTGCAGCGCCGGCGCCCGGCTCGTCGTCGAGGAGTCCGTGCACGACGAGGTCGTCGACACCCTGGTCGAGCGCGCACGGGGGATCCGGCTCGGCGGGCCGTTCGAGGAGGACGCGGAGGCCGGGCCGCTCATCAGCGAGGCGCACCGCGACAAGGTCGCCCGCTACGTCGCCGAGGCGCTCGAGGACGGCGCCGTCCTGCGGTGCGGTGGCGGCCCGCCGGAGGACCCGGCTCTGGCCGACGGCTGGTACTTCTCCCCCACGATCCTCGACGGCTGCGCGCAGGACATGCGCTGCGTGCACGACGAGTCCTTCGGCCCGGTCCTCACCGTCGAGACCTTCTCCGGCCCGGACCCGGACTCCGCCGAGGACGCCGCGGTGGCCATCGCCAACGACACGATCTACGGCCTCGCCGGGGCGGTGTGGACGCAGAACGCCGGGCGCGCGGAGCGGGTGGCCGGCCGGCTGCGGCACGGCACCATCTGGATCAACGACTACCACCCCTACGTCCCGGCGGCGGAGTGGGGCGGCTACCAGCAGTCCGGCATCGGGCGCGAGCTGGGGCGGGCGGGGCTGGAGGAGTACCGCGAGACCAAGCACATCTGGCACAACACCCGCCCGGCGCCGGCCGGCTGGTTCGCCGACCACACCAGCACCGACCCCAGCACCCCCACGGAGGCCCCCGATGCCTGAACGTTACGACTACGTCATCGTCGGCGGCGGCTCCGCCGGGTCCGCGCTGGGCAACCGGCTCAGCAGCGACCCCTCGACCAGGGTCCTCGTCCTCGAGGCCGGCCGCAACGACTTCCGCTTCGACCCCTTCATCCACATGCCGGCCGCCCTGCCCTTCCCCATCGGCAGCCGCTTCTACGACTGGAAGTACGAGTCCGACCCCGAGCCCGCGATGGGCGGGCGCCGCATCTACCACGCGCGCGGCAAGGTCCTCGGCGGCTCCAGCTCGATCAACGGGATGATCTTCCAGCGCGGCAACCCTATGGACTTCGAGCGCTGGGCCGCCGAGCCCGGGATGCAGGACTGGGACTACGCGCACTGCCTGCCCTACTTCAAGCGGATGGAGACGGTGCTGCTGGAGGACGGGCGCACCGGCGCCGACGCCTGGCGCGGCGGCTCGGGCCCGCTCGTGCTGGAGCGGGGACCGGCCAGCTCGCCGCTCTTCGGCGCGTTCTTCGAGGCGACCCAGGAGGCGGGCTACCCGCTGACCGACGACGTCAACGGCTACCGCCAGGAGGGCTTCGCCAAGTTCGACCGCAACGTGCACCGCGGCCGCCGGCTGTCGGCGGCCCGGGCCTACCTGCACCCGGTGGAGCACCGGCGCAACCTGCGCATCGAGACCCTCGCGACGGTCACCGGCCTGCGCATGCAGGGGACCCGGTGCACTGGCGTGGACTACGTGCGCGGCGGGCGGCTGCGCCGCAGCGTCGAGGCCGGTGAGGTCATCCTCTGCGGCGGTGCCTTCGCCACCCCGCAGCTGCTCCAGCTGGCCGGCATCGGGGACCCCGAGGTGCTGGGCGCGGCGGGGGTGCAGACACGGGTCGACCTGCCCGGCGTCGGGTCCAACCTGCAGGACCACCTCGAGGTCTACCTCCAGCACTCCTCCACCCAGCCGGTCTCCATCGCGCCCTGGCTGGCGCACCACCACAAGCCCCGGATCGGCGCCGAGTGGCTCTTCGCGCGTCGTGGGGTCGGCGCCAGCAACCACTTCGAGGCCGGCGGCTTCATCCGCTCCAACGACCAGGTCGAGTGGCCCAACCTCATGTTCCACTTCCTCCCGATCGCCATCCGCTACGACGGCAGCAAGCCCGCCGAGACCGAGCACGGCATCCACGGCTATCAGGTGCACATCGGCCCCATGTATGCCGACACCCGGGGCCACGTGCACATCCGTTCCGCCGACCCGGCGCAGCGCCCCTCGATCCTGTTCAACTACCTCTCGACCGACACCGACCGGCGCGAGTGGGTCGAGGTGGTCCGGGCCGCGCGCGACATCCTCGGCCAGCCCGCGTTCGCGCCGTTCAGCGGTGGCGAGATCTCCCCCGGACCCGAGGTCGAGACCGACGAGCAGATCCTGGAGTGGGTGCGCGGCGACGCCGAGACCGCGCTGCACCCCTCGTGCACGGCCAAGATGGGTGGCGCCGAGGACGGCCAGGCGGTCGTCGACCCCGCCTCGATGCGGGTGCACGGCACCGAGGGGCTGTCGGTCGTGGACGCCTCGGTCTTCCCCTTCGTCACCAACGGCAACATCTACGCCCCCGTCATGATGGTGGCCGAGAAGGCCGCCGACCTCATCGCCGGCAACACCCCGCTGCCCGCGTCCGACGTCCCGTGGTACCGCTCCGGGACCGGGCAGCCCCTGTACCCGCCGGGCGACCCGCGCAACGACGCGTGGAACGCGATGAAGGACCCGCCATCGGCCGAGCGGCTCCGACGGGCAGCCGGGTCCACCAGCGAGAGGAACCCGTGATGAGCGCCACCACCGAGCAGACCACCCCCACCCCGACCCCGCGCACCGGGCCGCCCGGCTCCCCGCCGGTGCGGATGCCCGTCTTCATCTCCTCCCTCGTCGGGGTGCTCATCTTCGCGATCTGGGCCATCGCCATGCCGGACCGCGCCTACGACATCATCTTCTCCGCCACCGAGTGGGTCGGCGGCGCGTTCGGGTGGTTCTACATCGCCCTGGGCACCGCCATCCTCGTCTTCGTCCTCTACCTCGGGATCTCCCGCTACGGCACCCTGCGCCTCGGCCCGGCGCACTCCCGGCCCGAGTTCTCCACCTTCGCCTGGGCCTCGATGCTCTTCGCCGCCGGCATCGGCACCGACGTCATGTTCTTCTCCGTCGTCGAGCCGGTGACCCAGTACATCTCCCCGCCGGTCATCGAGGGCGAGACCGTGCAGGCCGCCCGGGAGGCGACGGTCTGGACGCTGTTCCACTACGGCATCACCGGGTGGGGCATGTACGCGCTCATGGGCATGGCCCTGGCCTTCTTCGCCTACCGGCTGAACCTGCCGCTGGCCGTCCGCTCGGCCCTGGCCCCGGTCTTCGGCCGGCGCATCGAGGGCCCGCTGGGGCACGCCGTCGACACCGCCGCGGTCCTGGGGACCATCTTCGGTGTCGCCACCAGCCTGGGGATCGGCGTCGTCTTCCTCAACTTCGGCCTCGGCGAGCTGTTCGGCATCCGCCAGGGTCTGGCCGCCCAGATCGGCCTCGTCGTCCTCGCCATCACCATCGCCGCGGTCTCGGCGACCACCGGCGTCGACAAGGGCATCCGCTTCCTCTCCCAGCTCAACGTCATCCTGGCCCTGGGCCTGGCCGCCTGGGTCCTCGTCACCGGCCGCACCCAGCTGCTCGTCGAGGGCGTGGTGATGAACGTCGGCGACTTCGTCGCGCGCTTCCCCACCATGACGATGGACACGATGGCCTACGACGGGGCCAACGAGTGGATGAACCTGTGGACCCTCTTCTTCTGGGCCTGGTGGGTGGCCTGGGCGTCCTTCGTCGGGCTCTTCCTCGCCCGCATCTCGCGCGGCCGGACGATCCGGCAGTTCGTCGCGGGGACGATGGTCATCCCGTTCGCCTACATCGTCATGTGGGTCTCGATCTTCGGCAACGCGGCGCTGGCCCGGGTGCGCGGCGGCGACGCCGACTTCGCGGCCGCCGCGCAGGAGTACGACGGCCGCGGCTTCTTCATGCTGCTGCAGGACTACCCGGCCGCCGGGCTGCTCGTGCTCCTCGCCACGGCCGTCGGGCTGCTGTTCTACGTCACCTCCGCCGACTCCGGCGCCCTGGTCATGGGCAACCTGTGCTCCCAGCTGCGGGAGGTCCAGGAGGACTGCGCGCCCTGGCTGCGGATCGTCTGGGCGGCGACCACCGGCCTGCTCACCATCGCGGTGCTCTCCGTCGGCGGCATCTACGCGCTCCAGTACGCCACCGTCATCATGGGTCTGCCCTTCGCGGTCGTCCTCGTGCTCGTCATGTGGGGTCTGTGGACCGCGCTGCGCACCGAGCTGCGCCGCGTCGAGTCCGGCAACGGCACCCACTCCGTCCTGTATGCCGTGGGTGACGGCAAGAGCGACCGGGAGACCTGGAAGGCGCGGGTGGCCCGCGCGACCAACTTCGTCGACACCCAGGACGCCGAGGCATACCTGGAGAGCGTCGTGGACCCGGCGCTCACCGACGTCGCCGAGGAGCTGCGCACCCGCGGCGTCGAGGCGGACACCGACCGTGGCACCGCCCAGCCGGACGACCAGGACGCCGAGGGCGGCAGGTTCGTCGAGCTGCGGACCTCCGACGACGAGCACCCGTTCGTCTACCGGGTCAAGGTGTCCCTGCACCCGGTCCCGACCTACGGCGGGCGGATGATCGGCAACCGCGACCGCTACGCCCGGCTCGAGGTGCACCTGGCCGACGGCGGGCAAGACTACGACGTCATGGGCTACAGCCGCCCGCAGGTGATCCACGACTGCCTGGACGCCTACGAGCGGCACCTGGACTTCCTGCGCAGCGTGTGAGCCGTCGGCTGCGGCACGCCGGCGCACTAGGCTGACTGGCGTGCCGCGAACGACCCTCGAGATCCCCTGGAGCCACCTGGAGACCTCGCTGGGCGAGCGGCTGGGCGGCAGCGCGGTCAGCCGCCGGCCGCTGGACCTGCACGCGCTGGCCCACGACGCCTCGCACTATCTCCTCACCCCGGAGCTCCTGGTCCGCCCGACCTCCGCGGACCAGGTGGCTGCGGTGCTGGCGGCCTGCGACGAGGTCGGCGCGCCGGTCACCTTCCGCTCCGGCGGTACGAGCCTGTCCGGGCAGGCGGTCACCGACGCGGTCCTGGTCGACACCCGCCGGCACTTCACCGACGTCGAGGTGCTGGACGGCGGCGCCCGGGTCCGGGTGCAGCCCGGCGTGACCGTCCGGGCGGTGAACGCCCGGCTCGCGCCCTACCACCGCAAGCTCGGGCCCGACCCGGCCAGCGAGGGCGCGTGCACCCTGGGCGGCGTCATCGCCAACAACTCCAGCGGGATGCACTGCGGCACCGAGCTCAACACCTACGCCACCCTGGAGTCGCTGACCGTCGTACTGCCCTCGGGCACGGTCATCGACTCGGCCGCGCCGGACGCCGAGGCCGAGCTGGCGGCCCGCGAGCCTGCGCTGGTCGCGGGGCTGCTCGCGCTGCGGCGCCGGGTGCTGGCCGACCCGGACTCGGTGGCGACGATCCGCCGGCTGTTCTCGATGAAGAACACCATGGGCTACGGCATCAACGCCCTGCTCGACTACGACAGCCCGCTGGACATGCTCGTGCACCTCATGGTGGGCAGCGAGGGCACCCTAGGCTTCGTCGCCTCCGCCGTCCTGGCGACCGTGCCCGTCCACCCCGAGGTGGCGACCGGGCTCCTCGTCCTCGACACCATCGGCGCGGCCACCGGCTCGGTCCCCGACCTCGCCGGGACCGGTGTCGCGACGGCCGAGCTGCTCGACGCCGCGTCGCTGCGGGTGGCCCAGCAGGACCCCCGCTGCCCGCCGCAGATCGCCGCACTGGAGGTCGACGAGCACGCCGCGCTCCTCGTGGAGTGGCAGGGGGACAGCCCCGCCGAGCTGGACGCCACGCTGAGGTCGGCGGCCGCCACCCTCGACCGGCTGGCGCTGACCACCCCGGCCAGGCTCACCCGCGACGCCCGCCAGCGGGCCGCGCTCTGGACGGTCCGCAAGGGCCTCTTCTCCGCGGTCGCCGGCGCCCGACCCGCCGGGACCAACGCCCTGCTCGAGGACGTCGTGGTCGGTGTCGACGTGCTCGGCGAGACCTGCGTCGCGTTGACCGAGCTGTTCGACACGCACCGCTACGAGGACTCGGTCATCTTCGGGCACGCCCGCGACGGCAACGTCCACTTCCTGCTCAACGAGCGCTTCGACGACGTGGACGCGATGCGTCGCTACGCCGACTTCACCGAGGACCTGGTCGACCTGGTGCTGGGCCAGGGCGGCTCGCTCAAGGCCGAGCACGGGACCGGCCGCATCATGGCACCCTTCGTCCGTCGGCAGTATGGCGACGAGCTGTACGCGGTGATGTGGGAGATCAAGCGGCTCCTCGACCCCCGGGGGCTGCTCAACCCCGCGGCCGTGCTCTCCGACGAGCCGACGTCATACCTGCGGGACCTCAAGCCCTCGCCGCCGGTCGAGGAGGAGGTCGACCGCTGCGTGGAGTGCGGCTACTGCGAGCCGGTCTGCCCCTCCAAGGACCTCACGCTCACCCCGCGCCAACGGATCGTGGTGCGCCGCGACATCCAGACCGCCCGCGCTGCCGGCGACCACGCGCTCGCCGACTCCCTCGAGCGCGACTACGACTACGACGGCATCCAGACCTGCGCGGTCGACGGGATGTGCCAGAGCGCCTGCCCGGTCCTCATCGACACCGGCGACCTGACGAGGCGGCTGCGCCGCGAGTCGACCGGCCGGCTGGCCGACGCGGCCTGGGCGGGGGCGGCCCGGGCGTGGGGCACGGTGGCACCCCTGGGCGGGCTGGCGCTGAGCGCGGCACGGCTGGTGCCCTCCGGCGTGCCCGTGGCCGCCACCCGGCTGGTGCGCGCGGTCGCCGGTGCCGACGCCGTGCCGCTCTACGACGCCCGGCTGCCCGGCGGCGGCAGCCGGCGGCGCGAGCTGGCCCCCGCCTCCCCCGTGGCGGTGCTCTTCAGCACCTGCATCGGCGAGATGTTCGGCACCGAGCCCGGCGGGCACACCGGTGAGCTCGGCGGCGGTGCGACCGGGGCGCTCGTCGAGCTGTGCGTGCGCGCGGACGTCCCGCTGCGCACGCCCGCCGGCATCGGCGGTCTGTGCTGCGGCACGCCGTGGAAGTCCAAGGGCCTGAGCAGCGGTTATGCCGTCATGGCCGACCGGGTGGTCCCCGCCCTGCGGGAGGCGACCGAGGAGGGCCGGCTCCCGGTGGTGGTCGAGGCGTCCTCCTGCGTGGAGGGGCTGGTGGTCATGCTGGCCGAGCACGCCCCGGACCTGCGGGTGGTGGACGCCGTGGACCTCGTGCGGGACACCGTGCTCCCCCGGCTCGACGTCCGCCGCACCGACCGCACGGTGGTGGTGCACCCCACGTGCTCCTCGGAGCGCTCCGGGAGCACCGAGGCCTTGGTCGACCTCGCGCGGGCGGTCTCGACCGACGTCGTGGTGCCCGTCTCCTGGGGGTGCTGCGCCTTCGCCGGCGACCGCGGCCTGCTGCACCCCGAGCTCACCGCCTCGGCCACCGCCGCCGAGGCCGCCGAGGTCGCGGCCGTCGTCGCCCGGGTGACGTCTCCCGGTGCTGAGAACGCTTCGCTGAGCACCGCCGAGAACCGCGCCGATCATCGGGTGGACCACTTCGCCGAGGAACCCGGCTTCGTCTCCTCCAACCGCACCTGCGAGATCGGGATGACCCGGGCCACCGGCCACCCGTACCGGCACGTGCTGGAGCTGCTCGCGGAGGCCAGCCGGGCGTGACCCGCGACAACCACCCCACCGGGCGTCGTGAATGGTTGCGCCACCGCCCACCGAGCGTCGCGAACGGTTGCGCCACCGCCCACCGAGCGTCGCGAATGGTTGCGCCACCGCCCACCGAGCGTCGCGAATGGTTGCGCCACCGCCCACCGGGCGTCGCGAACGGTTGCCGGAGCCGACCCGGCGCAGCCATTCGCGACGCCCGGTCGGTTCAGAGACAACCATTCACGACGCTCGGTGGGTAGAGAAGGCCGGGGCCGGACGGGCGATCTCCCCCGCCCCGGCCGGCCGCGCCTGGGACCACCGACCGACCCCAGGGGCGGGCAAAGTTTGGCCCATGATTCGGTCAAGTCCGCCCGGTGACGCGGGGTCACCTGCCTAGGGTCGAAGGATCCCCGAGAAAACCACTGGAGGTGGCTGTCATGGGCGACACCACGAACCGGACCAGACGTCTGCTGCGTACCGCGGCGACGGCGGTCCTCGCGACGACCCTGAGCGTCGCGTACCTCCCGGGAGCGGTCCAGGCCGACCCGGACGACATCGAGACCAGCGACAACATGACGCTGCTGAGCAACACCCCGAAGCAGGCGCCGCTGGAGGGCTTCAACTCCGACATCGCCTTCTGGGGTGACTACGCCTTCCAGGGCAACTACGACGGATTCCGGATCTGGGACATCTCCAAGCCCCGGGACCCCGAGCTCGTCACCCAGGTGCTGTGCCCCGGCGGCCAGGGCGACGTGTCCGTCTCCGAGGACGGCTCGCTGCTCTTCATGTCGGTGGACTCCCCCCGCTCCGATGACACCTGCTCCAGCACGTCCGGCAGCATCCTCAGCCCGGCCTCCTGGGAGGGCATGCGGATCTTCGACATCTCCGACCTCGAGAGCCCGGACTACGTCAAGGCCGTGCGCACCGACTGCGGCTCGCACACCCACACCCTGATCCCGGGTGAGGACGAGGGCACGAACTACCTCTACGTCTCCTCCTACGGTCCCAACTCACGCTTCCCCAACTGCCAGCCGCCGCACGACGGCATCTCGGTCGTCGAGGTGCCCACGGAGGACCCGGCGTCGGCCGCGGTGGTCTCCGAGCCGGTCCTCTTCCCCGAGGGCGGCGGACCGGGCACGAGCGGCTGCCACGACATCACCGCATACCCCGAGCGTGACCTGGCCGCCGGCGCCTGCATGGGCGACGGCATCCTCATGGACATCTCCGACCCGGTGAACCCGGTCGTCACCGAGCAGGTGCAGGACTCCAACTTCGCCTTCTGGCACTCGGCCACCTTCAACGACGACGGCTCCAAGGTGGTCTTCACCGACGAGCTGGGCGGCGGCGGTGCGGCCACCTGCAACGAGGCGGTCGGGCCGAACCGCGGCGCCAACGCGATCTTCGACATCGCCTACGACGACACCGCGTCGCTGGACTTCCGCAGCTACTACAAGATCCCCCGCTACCAGGAGGACACGGAGAACTGCGTCGCGCACAACGGCTCCATCATCCCCGTCGTCAAGGGTGACGTGATGGTCCAGGCGTGGTACCAGGGCGGCGTCTCGGTGTTCGACTTCACCGACTCCGACAACCCCGAGGAGATCGCCTACTTCGACCGTGGTCCGATCGACGACGACAACCTCGTCCTCGGTGGCTCCTGGTCGGCGTACTACTACAACGGGTACATCTACTCCAGCGACATCACGCAGGGGCTGGACGTGCTCAAGGTGAGCGGCACCCGGGGTGACCGGCGGGTGAAGATGGACTTCCTCAACGCCCAGACGCAGTACGAGTCCACCCCGGGCCGCTCCGGCTCCCGCCCCGCGAGCGCCCCCGCGCTCGACGGCAAGGACGTCACCTCCGCGGTCGTCCCGGCCGCTCCGGGCGCCCGGGCGCAGGTCGTCCCGGCGCCGCAGGCCGAGCGCCTGGTCGCGCAGAGCCGTCACGACCTGGCGCACCAGTCCGCCGAGGCCGACACGATGTTCATGTCGATGATGGTCCCGCACCACTACCAGGCGATCCTCATGTCGCAGCTCGCCGAGGACCGGATGGCCGACCCGCAGCTCGCGGCGCTGGCCGACCGGATGCTCCTGGAGCAGGAGCTCGAGATCGACGTCATGCAGGGCTGGCAGGGCGCCCACGGCCACCCGGTCACCGACGAGGTGGCGGCCTACGAGCAGATGGTCGCCGACCCCGCCATGCGTGAGCAGATGGGTATGGCCTCGCCGGAGCAGATGCAGCAGCTCGCCGAGGCGGAGGGCGCGGCCTTCGACACCCTCTTCGTCGAGCTCATGGTGCCCCACCACGAGGGGGCCATCGACATGGCCGTGGACGAGATCATCCACGGCTCGGACGTCACCGTGCAGCAGCTGGCGACCGACATGATGGTCACCCAGGGCGTGCAGATCGACCAGATGCAGCGCCTGGTCGGCTGACGACGCGACGAAGGGCCCGGCGCCGCGAGGCACCGGGCCCTTCGTGCTGTCGTGGGGTGGCCGGCCGCGGGGAGCTCAGCTGTTCACCCGGATGATCTCCTCCTGGTAGGGCGCGACGACCTCGCCGGACACCCGGCAGTCCAGCACGAGGAACCGCCGCGTCTCCGGCGGCTCGGCGGCCCAGGTCTCCAGCCGGTCGAGGTCGGCCAGGGTCTGCACCACGACCCCCTCGGCGCCGACACCGGCGGCCAGGGCGGCGAAGTCGACCTCAGGGATGAGCATGGGCGGCATCGCGAGGCCCTGCAGCCCGTACAGGTTGACCTCCGCACCGTAGGCGGCGTCGTTCCACACCACGGCCAGGCCCGACCCGCCGGCGACCCGCACCGCCGACTCCAGGTCGGACAGCGCCATGAGCCCGCCGCCGTCCCCCGTGGTCAGCACGACGGTCGACCCCGGTCGGGCCAGGGCCGCCCCGAGCACCGAGGGCCAGCCCAGCCCGATGGACTGAAAAGCCGTCCCCACCATGATCATCCGGTCCGGGGAGGCCACCGGCCAGTACATGTTGGCCCAGCCGATGAAGTGCCCGCCGTCGGAGACCACCACCCGGTCCTGCGGCAGCAGCTCCCCGATCCGGACGGCCACGGACCGCGGGTCCAGCCGACCGTCCGGTGCCAGCTCCTCCCCCGGGTCGTAGGCGCGCAGGTCGGCGACGGGCACGGTCTCGCGCCACCCGCCGGGCGCGTGGCCGAGCTCGGAGAGCCGCTCGGTGACCGCCCGCGCCACGATGGCCGCGTCGCCCTGGACGTAGCCCCCGACGTGGGGATGCGTGGCGGCCGGCGCGACGTCGACCTGGAGGACCCGGGTGCCTGGCGCGAACAGCTCGCCGAAGCGCATCGTGAACTGGTTGAGCGAGGCGCCGAAGACGACCGCGACGTCGGCCTCGCGGACGAGGTCCATCGCGCCCTCGGCACCCCAGCCGCCGGCCACCCCCAGGTCGTACTCCGCCCGCGGGAAGATGCTGCGCCCCAGCGAGGTGGTGGCGGTGACCGCACCCGCGGCATCGGCGAGCTCCCCCAACGCCTGCCCCGCGCCGGCCAGCCACGCCCCGCGCCCGGCGAGCAGCAGCGGCCGATGCGCCCCGGCCAGGGCGGTGGCGATGTCCGCGATGGAGCCGGCGGCGAAGTCGCCGACGGGCTCCCTGGGCGCCGGGGTGAGCGGGGCGGGCACCTCCGGCACCGGCCCGACCTCGAGCCGGGCCACGTCGTAGGGCACCGCCAGCACGGTCGGCACCCGGTAGGTCAGGGCGTGCTCGATGGCGATGATCGTCGTGGCGGCGGCATCGGTCCGCCCCACGGTGTAGGTGCGGGCGCCGACCGCGGACGCCAGCGCGATCTGGTCGACGTCCCAGGGTCGCGGGCCCGAGGTGGGCTCGTCCCCCACGACGAGCAGCAGCGGCACCTGCGCCTGCACGGCCTCGGCGAGCGCCGTGAGCGTGTTGGTGAACCCGGCACCGTAGGTGGAGGTGGCGGCGGCGATCCGCCCGCACGCCCGGTGGTGGGCATCCGCCGCCACCACTCCCCCGGCCTCGTGGCGGACCGCGGTGAACTGCACGTCGCTCGAGCGCTCGAGGGCGTCCAGGACGTGGGCGTTGCCGTTGCCCATGACCCCGAAGACGTGGTCGACGTGGCGGGCCAGGGTGAGGGCGACGTGGGCGGAGACGGTGGGCACGCAGGTGCTCCTTCGCGAGAGACGGACGGGGGTCAGGCCGTATGTGTCTCGCGGGTGCGGCACGCCGCTGTGTGCTCCTTTTTCGAGCACCGACGGCGAAGCGCCGGACGGCCCCGATCATACGCGGCCGACGCCGACCGCCTCAGGAGCGCTCCTGCTCCCCCGGGCCACCCGGGAGGAACCGGGCGGCCAGCGCCTCCGAGCCGCGCGCGAGCAGCGCCACGTCGGCCCCCACGAGGACGAAGGAGGCGCCCTGCCCGAGGTAGTCGTCCGCGACGGCGGGGTCGAAGGCGTTGACCCCGACGGGCGTGCCGGCCGCCCGCGTGGCGTCGAAGGTCCGCCGCACGGCCGCGCGCACGTCCGGGTGCGTCTGCTGCCCCAGCAGGCCCATCGAGGCGGCCAGGTCGCTCGGCCCGACGAAGACCCCGTCGACCCCGTCGACGGCCGCGATCTCGCCCGCCGCCGCGACCGCGGCGGCGGACTCCACCTGGACGAGGAGCGACACGTGCTCGTCGGCGTCGGCGAGGTAGCCCTCGACCCGGTTCCACCGGGCGGACCGTCCCAGGGCCGAGCCGACCCCGCGCTTCCCGCGCGGCGGGTAGCGGACCGCCGACACGGCGTCGGCGGCCTCCTGCGCGCTCTCGACCATCGGCACGAGGATGGTGTGCGCGCCGAGGTCGAGCACCTGCTTGATGCGGACGGGGTCGGCGGAGGGGACGCGGACGACGGGGACCACCGGGTATGCCGCGACCGCCTGCAGCTGCGCGAGGACCGACTCCAGCCCGTTCGGGGCGTGCTCCATGTCCAGGAGCAGCCAGTCCAGACCGGAGCCCGCGGCGATCTCGGCCACGAGCGGCGAGCCCGAGCAGACCCACATGCCGACCAGGGGCCGGTCGCTCGCGGCGAGCGCCTCGCGCAGGGTGGGGCTCAGACGAAGTGGCACGTGATGGTCCCCATCTCGGCGTAGTCGCAGTGGACGGTGTCACCCTTCGAGACCCACACCGGCCGGGTGAACGAGCCGGCCAGGATGGTCTCCCCGGCCTCCAGCCGGTCCCCGTGCTGGTGGACCTTGTTGGCCAGCCAGGCCACCCCCAGGGCGGGATGGCCGAGGACGCCGGCCGCGACGCCGGTCTCCTCGACCTCCCCGTTGCGGGACAGCACGCCGGGCACCCAGCGCAGGTCGATCTCGTCCGGGCGGCGGCGGACGTCGCCGAGCACCATCGCGCCGTAGGCCGCGTTGTCGCTGATGGTGTCCACGATGGTGCGCCCCTCGAGCTCGATGTGGGAGTTAAGGACCTCCAGCGCCGGGACGGCGTGGTCGATCGCCGCCAGCGCGTCCTCCAGGGTGCAGTCCGGCCCGGTCAGCGGCTCGGCGAGCACGAAGGCCAGCTCGACCTCGACCCGCACGTTGGAGAAGTCGTCGACCGGGATCCGCGCCCCCGAGGCGTGGACGGTGTCGTCGAACATCACGCCGTAGTCCGGCTCGGTGATCCCCGTGGCCTGCTGCATCGCCTTGGAGGTCAGGCCGATCTTGCGGCCCACCAGCCGGCGGCCGGCGGCGAGGTTCGTGTCCCGCCAGACGCCCTGGATGGCGTAGGCGTCCTCGATCGTCGCCTCGGGGTGGCGCGCGGTGATCCGGGGGATCACCGAGTGGGTCCGGTCGGCCTCGGCCAGCTCCTGCGCGATCGCGTGGATCTGCTCGGTCGTCAGCACGGGTGCTCCTCCCTCGTCACAGCTGGTGCCCCAGCTTGTACTCGCCCTTCTTCCAGTCGGGCATCTCCTCGTCCTCGTCGCGACGGGTGTAGGAGAAGCCGTCCGCGCCGATGGTCACCTGCATCTCGGAGTCGTCCGTCCTCGCCACGACCGGCTGCGGGTTGCCGTCGAGGTCGAGCACGAGGGACGCCTCGGTGTACCACGACGGCACCACCGGGTTGCCCCACCAGTCGCGCCGCTGGTTGTCGTGGACGTCCCAGGTGATGACCGGGTTGTCGGGGTCGCCGGTGTAGTAGTCCTGGGTGTAGATCTCCACGCGGTGCCCGTCCGGGTCGCGCAGGTAGAGGTAGAAGGCGTTGGACACGCCGTGCCGGCCCGGGCCGCGCTCGATGGCGTCCGACCGGCGCAGCGCCCCGAGCTTGTCGCAGATCGCCAGGATGTTGTGCTTCTCGTGCGTCGAGAAGGCGACGTGGTGCATGCGCGGGCCGTCGCCACCGGTCATGGCGGTGTCGTGCACGGTCGGCTTGCGGCGCATCCACGCGGCATACACCGTGCCAGCGTCGTCCTGGATGTCCTCGGTGACCCGGAACCCGAGGTCCTGCATGAACCGCGTGGCGCGGGGCACGTCGGGGGTCACCTGGTTGAAGTGGTCCAGGCGCACCAGCGCACCGGGGGTGTAGAGGTCGTAGCGCCAGGCCAGGCGCTCCACGTGCTCGACGTCGTGGAAGAACTCGTAGGGGAAGCCGAGCGGGTCGGTGACGCGGACCGAGTCGCCGACGCCCCGGACCCAGCCCTCGGGGCGCCGCTCCACGCGGCACCCCAGCTCGGTGTAGAACGCGACCGCCCTGTCCAGGTCCTCCGGGGTGCGGACCCGGTAGGAGAAGGCCGCCACCGCGGCGACCGGCCCCTGGCGCAGGACGAGGTTGTGGTGGATGAACTCCTCGATCGAGCGCAGGTAGACGGTCGAGTCGTCCTCCTCGGTCACGGTCAGCCCGAGGACGTCCACGTAGAACGCCCGCGAGGCGGCCAGGTCGGTGACGACGATCTCCATGGAGGCACAGCGCAGGATGTCCGGCGCCGGCACCGAGGGCGTGGGAACCGGGTCGTCGGTGTGGATGGGCGCTTCCTGGGACACGTAGTAGCCCGAGGAGGTGGGGGTCTTGTCGGTATGCCTGTCGCTCATGTCGCGTCCTTGCGAGGTCGGGGTGGTCGGGGCGGCTGCTCGGAGGCCGGGCGGTCAGCCGCCCGCCGGGTCCTGCTTGCCGAAGGTGGGGTGGTGGGCGGCGCCCAGCGTGATGTGCACGGCCTGCTGGTCGGTGTAGAAGTCGATGGAGCGGTAGCCCCCCTCGTGGCCCAGGCCGGAGGCCTTGACGCCGCCGAAGGGGGTGCGCAGGTCGCGGACGTTGTTGGAGTTCAACCAGACCATGCCTGCCTCGACGCTCTGCGCGAAGGTGTGCGCGCGCCGCAGGTCGTTGGTCCAGATGTAGGCGGCGAGCCCGTACTTCACCCCGTTGGCCAGCTCGAGCGCCTCCTCCTCGGTCTCGAAGGGGGTGATCGCGACGACCGGCCCGAAGATCTCCTCCTGGAAGATCCGGGCGTCCCGGGGCACGTCCGCGAAGACCGTGGGGGCCACGAAGTTGCCGGTCTCGAAGCCCTCGGGCCGACCGCCGCCGGCGACCAGACGGCCTTCGGTCTTCCCCAGCTCGATGTAGCCCATGACCTTGTCGTGGTGCTCGGGGTGGACGAGGGCCCCGACCTCGGTCCGCTCGTCGTGCGGGTGCCCCACGACGACGCGCTGCGCCTGCGCGGCATACCGCTCGACGAACTCGTCGTAGACCTCGCGCTGCACGAGGATGCGGCTGCCCGCGGTGCACCTCTCCCCGTTGAGGGAGAAGACCCCGAAGATCGTCGCGTCGATGGCCGCGTCCAGGTCGGCGTCGGCGAAGACGACGGCCGGCGACTTGCCGCCCAGCTCCATCGACAGGCCCTTGAGGTAGGGCGCGGCGTTGGCGAAGATGAGCTGCCCGGTGCTGCTCTCCCCGGTGAAGGAGATGAGCGGCACGTCCGGGTGCTTGACCAGGGCGTCCCCGGCCTCCTCCCCCAGGCCGTTCACCAGGTTGAAGACCCCCTGCGGCAGGCCGGCCTCCTCGAAGATCTCGGCCCACAGCGAGGCCGACAGCGGGGTGAACTCGGCCGGCTTGAGGACCACGGTGTTGCCGGTGGCCAGGGCCGGGCCGAGCTTCCACGACTCGAGCATGAAGGGCGTGTTCCACGGGGTGATGAGCCCGGCGACGCCGATCGGCTTGCGGTTGACGTAGTTCACCTGGCGTCCGGGCACCTTGTAGGTGTCGTCCGCCTGCGCCACCACCAGGTCGGCGAAGAACCGGAAGTTCTCCGCCGCGCGCCGGGCCTGGCCGAGGGCCTGGGTGATCGGCAGCCCCGAGTCGAAGGACTCCAGCTCGGCCAGCCGGGCGTCCCGCGACTCCACGATGTCGGCGATCCGGTGCAGGACCCGGCTGCGCTCCCGGGGCAGCATCCCCGGCCAGGGCCCCTCGGTGAACGCACGGCGCGCGGCGGCGACGGCCCGGTCGACGTCGGCCTGCTTGCCGGCCGCCGCCTGGAGGTACGTCTCGTTCGAGACGGGGTCGAGCACCTCGAAGGTCGCCCCGTCGAGGGAGTCGACGAGCTCGCCGTCGATGTAGTGCTGGATGCGCTCGGGCAGGTCCGCGGGGACGTGTCCGGTGACGGTGGCGTCGGTGGTGTGGTTCATCGTGCTCCTCCTGAGGTCCTCGGTGTCTGACCGTGTCTACGTCCTGAGCGCGCCGCTCAGCCCTGCTCGCTGCGCCATGCGTCGTACCTCGCCCGCCACCCGGCGTCCATCGGGAAGAGCCCGTCGACGGGGTGGCCCTCGGCGACCCGCTCGGCGATCCACGCGTCCTCGGACTCCTTGGCGAGGGCGGCGTCGGCGACCTCGCGGGCCAGGCCCGGCGGGATGACGACGACCCCGTCCGCGTCGCCGACGAGGATGTCGCCGGGCTGGACCGTCGTGCCTCCGCAGGCGATGGTGAGGTCGTGGTCCCAGGGCACGTGCCGGCGGCCCAGGACCGCCGGGTGGGCGCCCGCGCTGTAGACGGGGATGCCGACCGCGGCGACCGCGTCGTGGTCCCGCACGCCGCCGTCGGTGACGATGCCGGCTGCCCCGTTGGCGTGGGCCCGGATCGCGAGGATGTCGCCGAGGGTCCCCGAGCCGGCCTCGCCGCGGGCCTCGATGACGACGACCTCGCCCTCGCGCACGGCGTCGAAGACCCGCTTCTGCGCGTTGTAGCCCCCGCCGTGGCTGCGGAAGAGGTCCTCGCGGTTGGGCACGAAGCGCAGGGTGCGGGCCACCCCCACGAGCTTGGCGCCGGGGTGCAGCGGACGCACCCCGTCGATGGTGACGTTGTCGAGGCCACGCTGCCGCAGCTGCTGCGACAGCCCGGCGACGGGCACCTGCCGGAGCAGCTCCCGCAGGTCGGGGTCGAGGCCCGGTCGGGCCGCGGTCTCCCCCTCGGCCGCGGTGTCCCCGCCCGCGGTCTCCTCACCCGCGGTGTCGCCACCCGCGGCGTCCGCGGTCGACAGACCGGCCGCCTCCCGGGAGCCCCACGCCTCGGCCCGTTGCGTGTCGTCGACCGAGGGCAGCGAGCCCAGGCCCGGGTCGAAGCCGCGCTCCCCCTCGACCACGGTGGTGACGAGCCGACCGCTGCTGGGGGTGCCCTCGGCGGTGGGGGCGTCCACCTCGACCTCGACCACGTCACCGGGGACGACGACCGAGGATCCGGCCGGGGTGCCGGTGAGGATGACGTCGCCGGTCTCCAGGGTGAGATGCTGGGCGAGGTCGGCGACGATCTGCGGGAGGGTGAAGAGCAGGCCCGCGGTGGTGTCCTCCTGCACGAGGTCGCCGTTCACCCACGTGCGGACCCGCAGCGCGGCCGGGTCGACGGTGCTCGCGTCCACGAGCGCCGGACCGACCGGGGTGTACCCGTCCCGTCCCTTGGACCGGGTGTTGGACCCCTTGTCGTTGGCGCGCAGGTCGTAGAGCCCGAGGTCGTCGGCGGCCGTCACCCACCCGACGTGCGACCAAGCGTCCTGCTCGGTGACGTGGCGGGCCGGCCTGCCGATGACGAGGGCCACCTCACCCTCGAAGGCCAGCAGCTCGGTCCCCGGGGGCCGCTCGACCGTGCTCGGGGACGCGGCCACCGAGCTCGACGGCTTGAGGAAGTAGGACGGCGCCTCCGGTCGACGCCCGCGCTGGTCGGCGCGGGAGCCGTAGCTGAGGTGGACCGCGATGACCTTGCCGGGCCGGCACGGCAGGGCGGCGAAGCGCGGGTCCCGGCCCTCCCCCGGGGCTGCGGCGTCGGGGCCGTCCGCGGTGCGGTCGGCCGGCATCGGAGCTCCCTCGCTCATCATCATGGCTAGACCGTAGCCGGAGTCCGTGGTCCCGCCGAAGGGGACCACGGCCCGCGGGTCCGACGGGTCCGATCCCGTCCCGGCCCGCCGTGCGATGCTGACCCGGTCCGCGCAGCGCAGCCCGCCGTCCCCGGTCGACGAAGGAGTCACCAGCATGCAGTTCCACCACCACGGCTACGTCTCGGGCGACCCGCGCGTGCAGGAGGCCGCCGGCACCGGGGTGGACCGACCCACCGAGCTCCCGGACACCACCGACGTGCTGCTCGTCGGCTCCGGCCCGGCCGGCATGCTCCTGGCCGCCCAGCTCTCGCAGTTCCCCCAGGTGTCCACCCGGATCATCGAACGTCGGGACGGACGGCTGCCGCTGGGCCAGGCGGACGGCATCCAGCCGCGCAGCGTCGAGACCTTCCAGGCCTTCGGCTTCGCCGAGCGCATCGTCGCCGAGGCCTACAACATCGCCTACATGAACTTCTGGGGCCCCGACCCGGAGAACCCGCAGAACATCGTCCGCACCGCCCGGACCGAGGACTACGGGCTCAAGATCAGCGAGTTCCCCCACCTCATCGTCAACCAGGCGCGGGTGCTCGACTACTTCGCCGAGGCCGCGCGCCACGGACCCGGGCGCATCGTCCCGGACTACGGCGTCGAGTTCCTCGGGCTCACCGTGCACGAGGAGGGCGAGCACCCCGTCGAGGTCCGGGTCCGGCACGTCGCCGGTGACCGGGAGGGCCAGGAGCGCACGGTCCGGGCGAGGTATGTCGTGGGCTGCGACGGCGCGCGCAGCGGGGTGCGCGAGGCCATCGGGCGGCGACACACCGGGCAGTCCGCCGCCCACGCGTGGGGCGTGATGGACGTGCTGGTCAACACCGACTTCCCCGACTGGCGCACCAAGTGCGCGATCAACGCCGAGGCCGGCAACATCCTGCACATCCCGCGCGAGGGTGGCTACCTCAGCCGGATGTACATCGACCTCGGCGAGTCGCCCGAGGACCCCGACCACGCCATCCGCCGCACACCGATCGAGGACATCATCCGGCGGGCCAACGAGATCCTGCACCCCTACTCCATCGACGTGCAGGAGGTCGCCTGGCACAGCGTCTACGAGGTCGGCCACCGGGTGACCGACAAGTTCGACGACGTGCCGGAGGGCTCGGACCGTGCGCCCCGGGTCTTCCTCACCGGCGACGCCTGCCACACGCACAGCGCCAAGGCGGGCCAGGGCATGAACGTCTCGATGCAGGACGGCTTCAACCTCGGCTGGAAGCTCGGGCACGTGCTCACCGGGCTCAGCCCCGCCTCGCTCCTGGCGACCTACTCCGCCGAGCGCCAGCCCGTCGCCCAGGAGCTCATCGACTTCGACCGCGAGTGGTCCTCCCTCATGGCGCGCAAGCCGCAGGACATCTCCGACCCCTCCGAGCTGGCCACCTTCTACCTGGGCACCGCCGAGTTCCCCTCCGGGTTCATGACGCAGTACGCGCCCTCGACCCTCGTCGCGGACACCGGCCACCAGGAGCTCGCCGAGGGGTTCCCGCTGGGCAAGCGGTTCAAGTCCGCCGAGGTGGTCCGGGTCTGCGACGGCAACGCCGTGCACCTCGGGCACCACGCGCGGGCCGACGGGCGCTGGCGGATCTACGCCTTCGCCGACGGCCCGGCCCCCGGCGAGCCCTCGGCGCTCTCGGACTGGGCCGCCTGGGTGGCCGGTCCGGCCTCGCCGGTCTCCCGGTTCACTCCCGAGGGGGCCGACCCCGACGCGGTCTTCGACGTCAAGGTCGTCTACCAGCAGGGTTATGAGGACGTCGACCTCGGCCGGGTGCCCGCGGTGTTCCTGCCCCGCAGCGGTCCGCTGCACCTCACCGACTGGGAGAAGGTCTTCGCCGCCACGCCCAACGCCTGGACGGACACGGACATCTTCGTCGAGCGCGGGCTGTCCCGGGACGGCGTGGTGGTCGTCGTGCGGCCGGACCAGTACGTCTCGGCGATCCTGCCGCTGACCGAAACGGAGGAGCTGGACGCCTACTTCGCGGCGAACATGCTGGAGCCCCGTCGCTGAGTGCGGCACCCGGCGGGAGCCTATGCTGCCAGACATGCCGATCCACGACCTGCCCCACGAGGCCCGCATCGCCGCCTCGCTCGACGTCAGGGCCGAGGAGCCCGCCGCCGAGCCGGGCCACCGGCCCCCCACCGTGCCCGGGTCGCGTCCGCAGCCCGCCGGCCCCCCGGCGCCGACCACCAACGTCGGGGTCGACCGGATGCGAGTCATCGGCGACGGGTTCCGGTTCGTGACGGCCTGGTCGCTGCGGGCGATCATCGTGGCGGCGGCGCTGTGGCTGCTGTGGTGGGTCCTCGACAAGGTCTGGTTCGGGGTCCTGCCGATCCTGCTCGCCCTCATCGTCGCGACCGTCCTGGCGCCCGTGGTGCAGCTCGGGCGGCGCATCGGGCTCCCGGCGAGCCTGTCGACCATCCTCACCCTGCTGCTGTCCCTGGCCCTCCTCGCCGGGGTCATCGCCGGTCTCGTGCCCTCCATCGCCACCCAGTCCCGGGAGATCTTCGGCCAGGCCGGCGAGGGCGTCGGGCAGGTCCGCAGCTGGATCAGCGGACCACCGCTGAACCTGGACGACGCGCAGGTCGACGAGTACCTCAACTCCGCCGTCTCCTGGATCCAGGAGCGCAGCAGCGAGGCCGCCGGCGCCGTCGCGTCCGGTCTCGGCGCCGTGGGGTCCGCCCTGGTCACGCTCGCCCTCATGCTGGTCCTGCTCTTCTTCTTCCTCAAGGACGGCCCCCAGTTCCTCCCGTGGGTGCGGCGCACCACCGGTCGCACGGTCGGGCGCCACCTCACCGAGGCCCTGACCCGGATGTGGAGCACGCTCGGCGGCTTCATCCGCACCCAGGCCATCGTCAGCGCCGTCGACGCCGTCCTCATCGGAGCGGGGCTGCTCATCCTGCAGGTGCCGCTCGCGCTGACCCTGGCGGTCCTCACCTTCCTCGGCGGCTTCATCCCCATCGTCGGCGCCGTCGTCGCCGGCGGCATCGCGGTGCTCGTCGCCCTCGTCACCCAGGGCCTCACCAGCGCGCTCATCGTCCTGGGCATCGTCATCGCCGTGCAGCAGATCGAGGGCAACGTGCTGCAGCCGATGCTCCAGGGCCGCAGCATGCAGATGCACCCCGGGATCATCCTGCTCGCCGTCGCCGGGGGGAGCACCCTCTTCGGCATCATCGGCGCCTTCCTGGCAGTGCCGTTCGCCGCGACCTTCGTCGTGGGCCTGCGCTACCTCAGCGAGCAGGTCGACCTGCGCAGCGGAGACCTCAGTGCCGCCGAGGTCCCCTTCGCCACGCCGGAGGGCTACGTGGCGGGGGCGCAGGCGGAGCACGCCGCCATCTCGGCCCGGGAGGCCGAGCAGGAGGCGATGACGGCCGCGCAGCACGGCTCGGTCGCCTCAGCCGCGCCTCCCCGGCCCGGCTTCCTCGCCTGGCTCTGCGGGCGGCACTGACGACCGCGACGGGTCCGTCAGTCCGGGTCGTCCGGGTCGTCCTCTCGGTCACCGGTCCCGGTGTCGTCCAGCGCGTCCAGGTCGCGCAGCGCGGTCTTCCACCGCTCGCGGCGCTCCTGCTCGTCCTGGTCCCACCACGGCTCGCCGCGCTCCCCCAGCCCGTGCTTGGCCAGGTCGACCCGGCGCCGTGCGGGCGCCGGGTCCTCACCGGCGGCCCGGAGCGCGCGCACTCCTGACCGGCCACGACCCAGGTGTGAGAGCAACCGCCGAGTCACGTCCTCGGGCAGCGACGGGTCCTGCCGGCGCCAGCGACGGCCGCGCACGACCAGCCAGCGCTCGTCGTCGACCGGCGCCTCGCTCTCCCTCACGCCGTCCCCCACCGGTCCGCGCTCAGTCGCCGCGCTGCTGGCGGTAGTACTCCGACCACCGGGCGTTGCCCTCGTCGTAGACCTCCTGCCAGCTGCGGTTCTTCTCGCGGTAGGCCGCCCGCCAGTTGGAGTTCTTGCGGTCCAGTGCCCAGCGCCACATCTCGTTCTTGCGGTCCAGCGCCCACCGCCAGACCTCGTTCCCGGTGGCGCGGTCGACGACGTCCTCGTCCCGTAGGCGGGAGGCGAGGTCCATCGCCCGCTGCCCCTCGTCCTGCGCGCCGTCCATCAGCCGTCGCCCGACCTCGCTGGCCTCCTCCATCGATGCCCGGCCCTCGTCCTGGACCCGCTGCAGCTCGGCCTGCCGCCACTCGCTCCAGGCGTCCATCATCCGGGAGTACTCCTGCGCCCAGTACTCCTCCAGGTCCGCCCCCGAGTCGACGTCGGTGAACTCACCGCCCCCCGCCTCGGCCATCGCGCGCAGCGCCTGCTGGTCGGCGTCACCGACCTCGAAGCCGATGACGTTGACGACCGGCTCGATGCCGGACCCGGCCAGGTCCTCGGCCGCCTCGACCGGGTCGCCCCCGCAGGACTCCAGACCGTCGGTCACGACATACACGATCCCGTCGCTGGCGTCCTCGGGGATGTCCTCGGCCGAGTCGGTGACCGCGCGCGCGAGCGGGGTCCACCCCACCGGCTGCACCTGCGTCAGTGCCTCCTGCAGGCCCTGGCCCGCGGCCTCGCCCTCGAACACGACCTCGCTGGAGGTGCACGAGTCGGCCTTGCCGGCGTCGGTGTTGTCGCCCTCGTGGCCGAAGATCCGCAGGCTCAGCGTCGACCCCTCGGGCAGGGCCTCGGCGAAGTCGGCGATCGCCGCCGTCGCCTCCGCCATCCGCGTCCCACCCCTGGCCTGCGCCGACATCGAGCCGCTGGCGTCCAGCACGACCGCGAAGTGGTTGATGCCGACGGTCTCGACCTCCGGCGCCTCCCCCTGCGTCGGTCCGTCCGAGACCTCCGAGAGGCTCGGGTCGAAGAGGATCGCAGCCTGCACGTCCTCGGCGTAGTCACCCTGCACCTGGGACTGGATGGCCCGCTGCCACTCCGCGGCGCTGCGCGGCTCCATCGACAGCACCGCCTGGTAGGCCGCCTCCTCGGCGTAGGCCTCGCCGGCGTAGGGCCCGGGGGCGTACATGAACTCCTGCTCGACCTCGGTCAGCTCGCGCGGGGCCTCCGGCCACTCGACCGGCACCAGCTCGGGCACGGCCGAGGAGGTGGACGGCGCCGTGCTGGCGACCGCGTCGTCCGGGCCGGGTGACGGGCTGGTCACCCCGGCCGCCTCGGCCTGAGCCGGGTCGCTCGACTCCGGCCCGGCACCCCCGTCGCAGCCGGCCAGCAGCAGCGCCCCGGTGAGCGCCACCGCGACCACCCCAGAAATCCTCATCGTGCCTCCACGTCCCACGTCCCGCGCCGCGCGGCGCACGTGCGGGAGACTACCGGAGGCCCCTGCGCCCACCCCTGGCCCGAGGCGTCGTGGGGCCGTCCACGCGTCGCACGTCCACCGTGAAGCCCTGGCTGCGCAGCGCCTCCACGAGGTCGTCCCCGAGCGCCACCGCGGGGGTCAGCACCCCGCCGTCGCGGCCCGGCTCGTCGCGGGTCGCGAGCAGCGCGAGGGCCGACTGGCCGAGCATCACGGACGTGGCGGCATACCCGGGGTCGCCCTGGGCGGCGACGGTCGCGGCATACCTCGAGCCGTCCTCGGTCGTGGTCGTCGTCTCGGTGCGGAACGACCCGGCCTCGCGCCGCTCCCGGCTCGGGCCCTCCCCGGGCGAGGGCAGGCCGCGGTCCACCAGGGAGCGCAGCCCCGGCATTGCCGTCGCCCCCACGAGCCCGCCCATCGCGGCGACCAGCGCCCGGGCCCGCAGGGCGCCGCGCACGCCCCGCCCGGTGGCGACGAGCTCGCGGTAGCGGAAACGGGGTCCGTAGGCGCCGCCGAGCAGCGCGTCGGAGCGCCGCACGACCCGGGTGTTGTAGGGCGCCATGACGAAGGGGGCCGCCCACCTGCCGGTGTGCTCCTCCACGAAGGGGCGCCAGTGCTCGCGCTGGCCCGGCGCGCCGCGGTGGCCGCCGCTGAGGGCGAAGGGGTCGTGGACGACCCGGCGCAGGGCGGGGTCCTCGCGGGTGCGCCGCAGCTGGACCCGCAGCGAGTCGACGGTGCCACCGCTGACCCCGCCCCTGCCCTCCCGCACCCACAGCGTGGTGTCGGTGAGACCGCCGGCACCGTCGGCCTGCGCAGCGCGCTGGAGCAGGTGCACCCCCAGGTCGGAGGGCACCGAGTCGAAGCCGCAGGACACGACGATCCGCGCGCCGCTCTCCCGGGCCCGCTCGTGGAAGCGGTCGACCACCTCGCGGACGAAGAGCACCTCACCGGTCAGGTCGGCGTAGTCCGCTCCCGCGACGGCGCACGCCTCGACCAGGGGTATGCCGTGCCGCTGGTAGGGCCCGACCGTGCTGACGACGACGCGGGACCGTGCGGCGAGCGCCCGCAGGGTGACGGGGTCGCCGGAGTCCGCGACGAGCAGCGGCCAGTCCGCAGCGCGTGCCCCCAGCGCCGACCGGACCTGCTCGAGGCGCTCCCGCGAGCGTCCGGCCAACCCGACGACCACCCCGTCGGGCGCGGCCTGCGCGAGGTGCTCGGCGACCAGCCGACCGACGAAGCCGGTGGCGCCGAAGAGGGCGATGTCGATGTCGCGTGCCATGCCCCCATCGTCACCCACCACCGGGGTGCTCACCCGGTCAGCCCGGGCTGCCCCAGCCGAGCACGGCCCGCGCCGCCTCGGCGGCCCGCTCGGCCGGGTTCTGCGGGACGCCACGCAGCAGGCTGGCCAGGGCGCCGTTGTAGAGGAGCAGGACGGTGTCGGCGATCGCCTCGGCCCGCTCCGGGTCGACCTCGGCGGCCAGCTCGCGCAGCCGACCGACGAGACCGGCCGTGTCCGCGTCGACCAGGTCCCCGGCGCGGTCCTCACCCTCCGCCCCACCCGACGACGCAGGGCGCTCGGAGGCCGTCGCGAGGAAGGAGCACCACTGGGCCGACGACGAGCGGGCCCGGAAGGCCACGAGCGCGTCGAAGACGGCGAGCACCCGCTCCTGCGGCCCCGGGGCGGCCGCGACCTGCTCGTCCCACACGGCCCGCCAGCCGTCGAGCCGACG
This sequence comes from uncultured Serinicoccus sp., assembly GCF_947487915.1. Lineage (GTDB taxonomy): Bacteria > Actinomycetota > Actinomycetes > Actinomycetales > Dermatophilaceae > Ornithinicoccus. The sequence continues at coordinate 74,911 of NZ_CANKYH010000001.1, forward strand.
CTGCAGGACGTCGGCCAGCAGACCGTCCTTGCTGCCGGTGTGGGCGTACAGCGTGACGACCGAGACCCCGGCGACGGACGCCACCCGGTCGACGCCGGTGGCCGCGATGCCCTCGGTGAAGAACAGCGACTCGGCCGCGTCCAGGATCCGGGTGCGGGTCTGCTCCTTGGTCATGGACCTAGTGTAACGTGCGTTTCATGCTGAAACGATCGTTACAATTTGCTCCAGCGCCGACCTCGCGCTCGCCGCTGCCCCTCGTGCTGGCCGGTGTGGTGCTCATCGCCGGTACCTACGGCATGGCGCGGTTCGGTGTCGGCCTCCTGCACCCGCAGATGGTCGCCGGACGACCGGACCTGGACGGGGCGCTGCGGCCGGCAGGGACGGCTCAGTTCACGTCCTACTGCCTCGCGGTCCTCGTGGGGGGCCGGCTGGCCATGAGGCAGGCGCGGCGCCTCGCGCTCGCCGCCGGCCTCGTCGCCGGGGCCGGCGCCCTGGGGCTCATGCTCGCGCCGGACGTCGCTACCTTCACCGCCGCCGCCTTCGTCGCCGGGGCCGGGGCGGGTCTGGCCTCCCCGGCCCTGGTCCCGCTCCTGGACCGCGCGGTGCCCACCGCGCGGTCCGGGCTGACGCAGGCCGCGGTGAACTCGGGGACCGCCGTGGGCCTCCTCGTCGTCGGCACGGTGGTGCTCGTGACCAGCGCCGCGCTCACCCCGTGGCTCATGGTCGCCGTCGTGTGCGTCGGGGCCGGGTGGGCCGTGCACAGGCTGGCGCCCGCGGTGCGCGTCGTCGAGCCAGGGGCCGTGCCGGACGTCGAGCCAGGAATCGCGCCGGACCGGGTCGCGGGGGCCGCCGTCGCCGCCCGCGGGATGTCGCTCCCCTGGCTGCTGGCCGCGGCGGCGGGGGGCGTCTCGGCCTACGTCTGGACCTTCGGCCCCTCCGAGGTGGTGCGGGACACCGACCTCGGCACCGAGTACATCGGCTGGCTCTGGGTGGCCGTCGGGGCCGGTGGGCTGATCGGGGCCGTCGCGGGTCGGCTGGTCGACCTCACCGGCCCGTTCCTGGCCTTCCTCGCCTGTGCGGCAGCCATCCTCCTGGCCACCACCGTCGTGTCGACGGCCACGCAGCCGTGGCCCGCGGTGCTGGGCCTGGCGCTCTTCGGCGCCGCCTACATGGCGCTGACCGGGACCCTCATCCTGTGGGGGCGGGTGCTGCGACCACGGGACGCGGGGCAGGCCACCGCGTGGTTGTTCCTCGCGCTCTCGGTGGGCCAGGCGGTGGGCACCGTGCTCGTCGGCCCGGCGTGACGACCAGCGGCCCGAGCCCCGCGGCTCACGCGCGGAGGGCGAGCCACGCCCCCTCAGAGTCGACGCCGAGGCGCACCCAGGAGAGGTCGGGAACGACGAGGTCGGCCTCGCCCAGCTGCCCCCGCGGGGTGGTGGTGAGCAGCCCCAGGGTCGCGGCACCGGCCGCCCGGCCGGAGCGCAGGCCGGCCGGAGAGTCCTCCACCACCAGGCAGCAGGCCGGGTCCACGCCCAGCCTCGCGGCCGCCTCCCGGTAGGGGGCCGGGTCGGGCTTGCCCCGCTCCACGTCGTCGGCGCAGACCAGCACCGCGGGCTCGGGCAGCCCGGCGGCCCGCAGCCGCGCCGAGGCCAGGGCTCGGTCGGCCGAGGTCACCACCGCGGCCCGGTCCCCGAGCGCACCCAGCGCGTCGACGGCGCCCGGCAGCGCCTCCACGTCGCCGAGGTCGCCGAGCTCGATCTCGTCGAAGACCGCCCCGGCGAGCTCCAGGTCGAGCCCGAGGTCGAGCTCGCGGTCCAGACGGGCGATGGTCTGCCCGCTCGGCATCCCGTGCGTCTCCCCGAGCCGCCCGGCCGGGACGCCGAAGCGACGGGCCCAGGCCTCCCAGCTGCGCCGCACCGCGGCCGCGGAGTCCACGAGGGTGCTGTCGCTGTCGAGCAGGACGGCCTGGAAACGCTCCGCGGTCACCTGTCGCCGGCCCGGGGCAGGTCCGCTCACCCCGCCCACGTCGCCACCCCGGCGGCGAACGACGCCGCCCCGGGCACGTCGGCGACCAGCGACGCCTGGTAGGCGTGGTAGGCGTCGGGGCGTCCGGACCAGGTGCGCGCGCTGGGCCGGTTGTGCCGGTCCAGCTCGTGCCGCCACGACCGGCCGTCGGCGTCGACCAGGTAGCGGTCGGCATAGCTCCACCAGCGCTCCAGGTCGACGGCGTGCCGCGCCTCACCGGTGACCCAGTGGAGCACGGTCGAGGTGGCGATGGCCTCGGTGAGGACCCAGTGCATCCGCTCGTGCACCACGGGTCGACCCTCCCAGTCGGTGGTGTAGACGAAGCCGTCCTGCCCGTCGGCGGCCCAGCCGTCGGCCACCGCGCGGTCGGCCAGGTGCACCCCGGCCTCCAGCAGGGCGTCGTCGGTCTGCTCGCCGGTGGTGGCCAGCGTCACGAGGAGCCGGGACCACTCCAGTCCGTGCCCCACGGTCGCGCCGTAGGGACGGAACGGGTCGGCCGGGCGGTCCGCGTGGTGCTCCGGCAGCGGCGTCCAGGCGGCGTCGAAGTGCTCCGGGATGCGCCAGGAGCGTTCCTCGGCCCAGCCGACGACCCGGCCCGCGATCCGCAGCGCCCGCTCGCGCCACCGGGGCCCGGCGCCGGCCGCCCACGCGGCCAGGTAGGCCTCGACGGTGTGCATGGCGGAGTTGATGCCGCGGTAGGGGTCCAGCTCGGACCACGACGCGTCCCACTCCTCCACCACCATCCCCTGCTCCTCGTCCCAGAAGCGTCGCTCCTGGACGGTGAGCGAGGCCTCCAGCAGCTCGTCCGCACGCGGTATGCCGGCCGTGCGCGCGGTGCTCGCCGCCAGCACCACGAAGGCGTGGGCGTAGGCCTGCTTGGTGGGGGCCTGCACCGACCCGTCGCGGACCGCCGCGAACCAGCCGTCGTGCTCGGCGTCCCGCAACGGGCCGTCCAGCAGCGCCGCCACGCCGTGCGCCGCCAGCTCGGCCAGCTCCCCCCGCCCCGGTCCTCCGGGCGCCGCGGGGTCGCCGGCCAGGAGGCCCAGCGCGAAGACGTGGGTCATCCGGCAGGTGACGTAGAGCTCCACGGGGTGACCCGGGTCCACCGCACCGTCGTCGTCGAGGTAGCCGAAGCCCTCGGGCACCCGCGAGCCCTGCGCGAAGCGCAGCAGCTCCGCGCGCCGCGCGCGCCGGTAGTCCCGTCCGCCGGGGCTCACCGGCACGTGTACCCCCCGTCGACGGGCAGGTGGGCGCCGGTGATCATCGAGGCGCCCTCGCCGAGGAGGAAGACGACGGGCGCCGCGACCTCGGCCTGCGTCGCCCAGCGCCCGAGCGGCATCTGCTCCAGGAACGGCGGGCCGACGTCCTCGCGACCCCAGTAGAACTCCGACATCTCGGTCATGACGACCGTCGGGTGCACGCTGTTGACCCGGATGCCGTGCGGACCGAGCTCCAGGGCGCTGACCCGGGTGATGTTGTCCAGCGCGGCCTTGGACGAGCCGTAGGACACGTGGTTCGGCAGCGCCACGAGCGAGGCCTGGCTGGACACGTTGACGATGGAGCCGCCGGCGCCCAGCCGGATCATGGTGCGGGCGGCGTACTTGATGACGAGCAGGGCGCCGCGCGCGTTGACCGCCATCGCGCGGTCGAAGACCTCGATGTCGGTCTCGGTGGGCGTCGCGATCTCGCCACCGAAGCCACCGCAGTTGACCACGCCCCACAGGTCGAGGCCGTCCAGAGCCGCGGCGATCTGCTCCTCGGAGGCGAGGTCGAACAGCACGGTGCGCACCCCCGTCTCGGCGACGAGGTCGGCGAGCGACTCCGGCGTGCGGGCCGCGGCGACCACGTCGGCCCCGGCCGCGACGAGGTGGCGCACGATCTCGGCGCCGATGCCGCCGGAGGCCCCGGTGACGAGGACGGTCCTGCCGTCCAGACCGCCGCTCACGCGGGGACCCCGACGGAACCCGTGGCGGTCGCAGCGTCCCTGACGGCACCGTCGATGGTGGCGGACAGCTCGGCCAGCCGCGGCTGGGCCCGGGTGCTGAGCAGCTCCTCCCGCTCCCCGGCCGTCATGGCCAGGCTGTCCTTCCACAGCGAGCGGCCGGCCATGGCCCCGGCGGCACCGTGCTCGACGGCGGTCCGCACCTGCTCCACGAAGGTGGCGTGGTCCACGCCCGCCGACAGCACGGCCCAGGGCACGTCGCCGGCGGCCGCGCTGACCTCGGCGCACGCCTGCGCCGAGCCCGGGTAGGCCAGCTTGAGCACCTTGGCGCCGTGCTCCACCGAGACCCGCGCGGAGTCCACGACCAGCTGGCCGAAGCGCGCGGCATACTCCTCCGGCGACTCGTCCTCGAGCCGGTAGGTGAGGATCTCGACGATGAGCAGGAGGCCGGCCGCCTCGCAGCCGGCGACGAGCGCCTCCATCTCGGCGGCGACCCGCTCGACGGACGCCGGCTGGTCGGGCCGCAGGTACCACAGCATCTTGGCGGCGTCCCCGCCCAGCTCGCGCACCGTCGCGGCGGTGACCCCGGGCACGTAGCGGGTGTAGCGCAGCCCGTCCACGGTCTCGAAGCCGGAGGCGTCCATGCCCACCACCAGGGCGGTGCCGGCGGCGAGGGTGCCCTCGTCGACGACCTTGGGCAGGGCGACCTCGGGGTCGAGCAGGATGGCGGGGGCGTGGTTGCCCAGGTGCGCGACGAGGTCGGACTTGGCCTCGGCCAGCTCCTCGACCGAGATGCCCTCCGGGCCCTCGGGGCCGTTCATCACGGCCTTCATGCCGTTGCGCTGGTCCGCGGCGACGACGAGCATCCGGCCGGCGGGGGTGGTGAGCCGGGAGAAGGCGCGGCGCTCGAGCGTGGACAGGGTGTTCATGTGGATCGCTCCTCGTGGGTTGCGGGGGTGGTGCGGTTCAGGGGTGGGGACGGTGCTGTTCAGGGGTGGGGACGGTGCTGTTCAGGGCGGCGGTGGCGCTCAGCGGTGTGCGGGGAGTAAAGACAGGGCCGAGACGGCGGCGCCGTAGGCCGTGTCCTGGGACCGGTGGGAGACCTCCAGGCGCGGCAGGACCCGGCCCCGGGCCTCCCGGACGCTGGCCCAGGACGTCCAGCCGCCGGTGAGCAGCGCCGAGGTGGCCGGCGGCAGCTCGCGGTCCAGGACCTCGACGAGGCGCGCGATCTCCTCGTTGCCGTGCTCGAGCACCGCCCGCATGAGCAGGGCCGGCGACACCTCGTCCGTGCCGATCCGCAGCGCGAGCTCGCCGTCGTCGTTGCGGGCGCCCGCGACGGTGATGCCGCTGCAGGGGGCGTCCGCCGGCAGGGCCAGCACCGCCTCGTCGAGGGCCCGGTGGGACGGCTCGTCGACCATCCCCAGCATCGTGAGGGTGCGCCGCATGAGCAGGCCGGTCTTGACGCCGGCGACGACCACCCAGCGGCCGGGGACGACGTGCGGGACGCAGTTGATGAGGGAGGCCCCCAGCCGGCTGCGCGCCTCGAAGGTCAGCGGCGTGTCGATGACCCGCAGGAGCACCTCGGCGGTCCCGAGGGAGACGTGGTAGCGCCCTCCTGGCGAGGCGGTGGTGTCCGGGTCCGCGGCTGCGGCTGCGGGCTCGTGGTCGTCGCCCTGCGCAGGGTCGTCGCCCTGGTCGTGGTCGTCGCCGTGAGCATGGTCGCGCTCGCTCGCGCGGCTCGAGACCAGGTGGTCGTGCCCGGCGACGCTGAGCTCGGCCTGCGCGAACGCCTCGGGGACCCGGGCGGCGTCGACGCGGCCGACCGGCGTGCCGGCGTCGACCAGCGGCGGGACGACCTGCGCCCCCACGCCGAGGTGGGCGAGCAGCTCGGGCCAGACCTGCCCGGTCTCCACCTGCAGCAGCCCGGTGCGGGCCGCCAGCGAGCGCTCCGCGACGACCGGCCCGCCGAGGGCGTGCACGACGAACTCGGGCAGGCCCAGCCAGCGTGCGTCCGCCACCGGTGCGCCACGGTCGCGCAGGTGGGCGATCTTGGCGGCCGAGACCTGGACGCCCCAGGGCAGCCCGGTGCGCCCGGGGAACTGCGCCCGCAGGTCGGCCGGCAGCGCCTCGACCGCGTCCGCACCGGTGCGGTCGAACCACGCGAAGGCGGGGGCGAGCACCCGGCCGTCGGGGCCCAGGAGGAAGCCGGACTCCCCCATCCCGGTGACGGACAGGACCTCGACCCGGGGCGGCGCCCCGGCGGCCCCGGCGTCGCCGCCGCCGAGGGTGGTGAGCTGGCGGGCCGCGTCGTCGAGGACCTCGTGCACGGCCGCGACCAGGGCACTCTCGGTGAGGACGACGGCGCCGGCCTCGTCCTCCTCCCAGGGGGTGGCGGTGCGGCTCAGCGCGACCTCCTCGCCCCGGTCGTCCAGGACGAGCAGCTTGATCCCGGTGCTGCCCAGGTCGAGCCCGGCTACCAGTGTCGGCACGTCGCTCCTTCTCTGCGTGGTGCTCCCGCGGGCTGCCGCGGGGGGTCGGGTGGGTCGGGATGGTCGGTGCTCTGCGCCGGGTCGCGGCCGGCGCCGGGACGTGGTGCCCCGTTCCAGGGCCGGGGCACCACGCCCGGGGGTCAGCGCCGGGTCAGCACTCGGAGGCGTAGAGGGCCGCCTGGCCCTCCTCGCTGTCCAGGGTGTCGGCGGTGACGATGGTGAAGCCCGTCTGGATCTGGGCCTCGGTCTCCTCGCCCTCGAGCGCCATGAGGGCCTGCTCGACGCCCTGGTAGCCGATCTCGTAGGGCTGCTGGGCGATGATGGCCTGCACGGTGCCGTCCTCGAGGGCCTCGACCTGGGCGGGGCCGGCGTCGAAGCCGACCACCTGAACCTCACCGGAGACACCCGCCTGCTCGATGCCGGTGGCGGCGCCCTCGGCGCTGAAGATGTTGGTCGCGAAGATCGCCACCAGGTCGGGGTCGCGCTGCAGCGCCGAGGTGACGATCGAGGCCGCCCGCGCCGGCTGGTTCTGGGCGTACTCCACGCCGACGTACTCGAAGGAGTCGTCCTGCGCCACGGCCTCCTCGAAGCCCTGGACCCGGTCGTCCGAGGTCGAGATGCCCGGCTGGTTGTCGATGACGAGCACCTTGCCGCCGTCGGGCGCCAGCTCCTGGATGGCCTCGAAGGCCGCGGCGCCACCGCCGACGTTGTCCGAGGCGATCTCGGAAACCGCGAAGGAGGGGTCCTCCACCGTGGTGTCCACCAGGACGACCTCGCTGTTCTCGGCGGCGTCCTCGAGGGGTCGCTGCAGCGCGGTCACGTCGTTCGGGGCGATGAGGATGGCGTCCGGCTCGTTGGCCGAGACCGAGGTCACGATCGGCTGCTGCAGCGCCGGGTCCCAGCGCTGCGGGCCCTGGACGGACACCTCGGCGCCCATCTCCTCGGCGGCGGCGCGCACGCCGCACTCCATGGAGATGTAGAAGTTGTCGCCGATGACGCCCTGGATGAAGGCGACCTGGGGGGTGCCGGAGGAGCCACCCTCGGCCTGGGTGCCGTCGGCGCCGTCGCCGCCGCTGTCGGCGTCACCGCCTCCGCAGGCGGCCAGCCCCGTGGTGGCGAGAGCGGCGGCGAGGATCGTCATTGATCGGTGGAGTCGCATCAGGAGTCCTTTCGGTGGTGGGTGAAGATGCGGGAGAGGAAAGAGCTGCGGGGGCGGCCGCGGGTCGCGGACGCGCGGCGGACCTGGTCGAAGTAGACGGCGCCGATGAGGAAGGCCCCGACCACGACCTGCTGCCAGTACGGCGCCACCCCGAGGATGACGAAGCCGTTGCGCAGCGTCGCCGGGATGAGCAGGCCGACCACCGTGCCGAAGACGGTCCCGATGCCCCCGAAGAGGCTGGTCCCGCCGATGACGACGCCGGCGATGACGTCCAGGTTGGTGAGGCTGTGCCCGGCGATCGTGGTGGACCGGAAGAAGGTCAGGTTGAGGATGCCGGCGAGCCCGGCGAGCAGCCCGGCGAAGGCATACACCTTGATGAGCTGCCGGTCGACCTTGATGCCGACCCGGCGGCACGCCTCGGGGTTGGAGCCGACCGCGCTGGTGTGCAGGCCGAACCGGGTGCGGCGCAGCAGCACGATGCCCAGGAGGACGACGAGTGCCGCCACCAGCACCAGGATGGGGATCCCGGCCACCTGGCCGAACCCGACGGTGTTGACCAGGACGTCCGGGACGGCGCGGCGGTCGATGCCGCCGGTGAAGACCTGCGCCAGACCGAGCGCGGCGCCGAAGGTGCCGAGCGTGACGATCATGGGCGGGACCTTGGCCTTGGCGACGAAGAAGCCGTTGACCAGGCCCCACCCCAGCCCGCAGCCCAGCGCCACCAGGATGCCGACGAGCGCCACGCCCCAGCCCTGACCGTCCCCGAGGCGTTCCATCGTCAGCGACGAGACCACCCCGCTGAAGACCAGGATCGAGCCCATGGACAGGTCGATGCCACCGGTGACGATGATGAAGGTCGTCCCCACGCCGAGCACGGCGAGGATGGCGACGCTGACCGCGATGTTGCGGAAGTTGTTGACGTCGAGGAAGGCCGTGGGGGCCATGGCGCTGAAGATCGCGCAGATGACCAGCCAGACGAGCACGATCTGCAGGGCCTGCGCCTGCACCCGACGGCGCAGCTGCTCCCCGACGGAGGCCCGGGGGGCCGCCTCGGCGTCACCGGCCCCGACCGGCTGGTCGCCGGCGAGGTCGTCCTTGGTGTGCGTGGCGTTGCTCATGATGCCTCCCTGGTGTCGAGCGCCCCGGTCATGGCGCCGACGAGCTCCTCGACGCTGGAGGACTTCGCGTCGAAGACCGCGACGCGGCGGCCCTGACGCATGACGTGGACCCGGTCCGAGACCTCGAGGACCTCGGGCATGGAGTGGCTGATGTAGACGACGCCCAGCCCCTGGTCACGGATCCGGCGGATGAGGTCGAGCACCCCCTTGGTCTGCACGACGCCGAGCGCGGCGGTCGGCTCGTCGAGGAAGATCACCTTGTCGGCCCAGGTGGCCGCCCGGGCGACCGCGATGGCCTGGCGCTGGCCGCCGGACATGCCGCTGACCGCTCCCTCGTAGTCGCGCACGGTCGCACCGAGGCTGTCGAAGGCCTCGGCGCCGCGCCGGCGCATCTCGGCCCGCTGCATGAGGCCGAGCCGGCCCAGCAGCCCCGGCCGCATGAGCTCGCGGCCGAGATACATGTTCTGGATGGGGTCGAGGTGGTTGGCCAGCGCCAGGTCCTGGAAGACCGTCTCCACCCCCAGGTCGCGTGCCTGGTTCGGGTTGGTGAGCGTGAGCTCCTTGCCCTCGAAGGAGAGGGTGCCGCCGTCCGGGACGTCGGCCCCGGCCAGGATCCGCACGAGGGTGGACTTGCCGGCGCCGTTGTCGCCGATGAGCGCGGAGACCTCCCCGGGACGGACGTCGAAGTCCGCACCGTCCAGCGCCTGCACGGCGCCGAACCGGCGGACGATGCCGCGCGCCTCGTAGATCGCGTCGGTGCTCATCGGGTCGGCTCCTTGCTGATGTGGTCCTCGGGGATGTCGCACCCCGTCGTCGCGGTGAACATGTGCCTCCTTCTCAGGCTCGGGACATCTGCTGGCGGGTGGGGGGTGCGGCGATCTCGCCGGTCCCACGGGGGATCAGTCGGGCGGGCACCTCGATGACCCCGGTCGGCCCGTGGGCGGGGTCGTGCGGGGGCAGGTGGGCCAGCAGGGCCTCCGCCGCGGTCTGCGCGATCCGCCGGGCCGAGTGGTCGACGACGGTCACCGCGGGCTGCACGCTGTCCGCCATGGTGAAGTCCCCGAAGGACACGAGCGCCACGTCGGTGCGCCCGAACTGGTGCAGGGCGGGAACCACCCCGAGGGAGAGCCGAGAGCTGCAGGAGAAGATCGCCGTGGCCGGGTCGGCGAGGTCCAGCACCTGGCGCACCTGGCGCATCGCCGAGCTCTCGTCGTCGCACTCCATGCGCATCAGCTCGGGGGCCACCTCGACGCCGGCCTCGGTCAGCGCGCGGCGGTACCCCTCCTGCCGCCCCCGGGTGGTGGGCAGGTCGAGCGAGTCGCTGAGCAGGGCCACCCGACGGTGGCCGTGCGCCAGCAGGTGACGGGTCGCCTCGAAGGCCATGCCGGGGTCGTCGGAGACCACCGAGGCGGCCCCCTCGACGTGGCCGACGCGGTCCACGAAGACGACCGGGGTGCCGGCCAGGTCCGCGGCGGAGATCGAGGCTGGCGTGGTCGGCGCGACGATGACGCCGGCGCAGCGCCGGCGCACGAGGCTGCGGACGATGTCGCGCTCCCGGCCCTCCTGGCGGTTGCTGGAGGCGAGCAGGCAGCTGTAGCCGGCGGCGTCCAGCACCGACTCCAGGGTCGCGGCCAGCTCGGAGAAGAAGATGTCACCGATGCTGTCGACGACGACACCGACGGTGCGGTCGTGGCCCGCGCGCAGCGAGCGGGCCGCGGGGTCTGGCTCGTAGGCCAGCGACTCCATCGCGTCCTGGACCGCCTGCCGGGTGGCGCTGGACACGTTCGGCCCGTCGTTGAGCACCCGCGAGGCGGTCTTGAGGCTGACGCCGGCCAGCGCGGCGACGTCGCGGAGGGTGGGGCCGGAGATCCGCCGGCGGGGGGTGAGGGAGGTCATCGACGACCTCCCCGAGAACCGGGTGCACCAGCACGCCGCAGCGTGTGCGCTCGCTCCGCCATGGAGGCCTCCGGTCGTCGTTGTCCATCGTTGTCATCTGCTGACAACAGGAGTCTGCCTCGGCGATGACACCGTTGTCAACGGATCGGCCGGACGAGTTTCTGGACGTGGATGAACGCGCGCCTCTCAGAGCGACGTGCAGCGCTCGTTCCGGGCGAGCCTCAGCGCGGCGCCTTCACCAGCTGCTGGTGCAGGTGCCGAGCCTGCTCGGGCGGCGGCAGCGTGGCGTCCACCGCGAGGTGCGGCGCGGCCGGCGGGGCGAGGTCCACCCCGGCGAGGTAGCCGTCGAGGTCCGCCAGCTTGGCGTGGTCCCGCTGCGCCCCCCGCGCCCGCAGCCGCTCGCCGAGCTCACCGGCGGAGATCTCCAGCCAGGCCAGCCACGGGTCACCGCCGGCCTCGGTCAACGTCCGGGCGAGCACGGCCCACACCCCCGGGTCCGCCCGCTCTGCCGTGAAGGGCGCCACGAGCACCACCGGCGTGCCGGTGCGCAGGCAGTCCTGGGCCGCGCCCACGAGGCAGGCGTACCTCGCCCGGCGCACCTGCGGCGCGACCTGCGGGTCGTCATACCCCTGGCCCCCGAGCGAGGCCAGGAGCAGGTCCACGAGCGGGTTCGTCACCGTGTCGAGGTCCAGCAGCGCCGCCCCGAGCACCCGGGCCAGCTCCTGCCCGGTCGAGGTCTTCCCGGCCCCGGGTGCCCCGGTGACCGCCACTGCCAGCTGCTCTCCCACGGCGGCCAGACTAGTCACTCCTGCTCGTAGGCCGCCTCGGCACCGAAGACCGCGCGGATGCGGGCCATGTCGAACTTCACCGAGCGGTCGAAGCCGTAGATGCCGTTCTTCTCCTGGAACACGTCGGTGAGCTGGGTGTAGCAGTAGCCGAACATCAGCGGGTCCTGGTCCAGCACCCGGGTCAGGCCCTCCACCCGGGCGTAGAACTCCTCCTCGTCCCGCACCCGGTCGCCGTAGCCCCAGGAGGCGCCGGAGTCGTTCGCCTCGTCGGACCGGGAGCGCTCCTGCTCCGGGACCCACCAGATCCCGCCGTACTCGCTGCAGAAGTACGGCTGGCCGGCGTACGGCAGGGAGTAGGCGGGGGCGCCGGGCTGGCACGCCCCGGTGTTCTCCCCGGTGTTGGTCCAGGGCGACCCCTCCGCCAGGCCGGACATGTGCTCGGCGAGGACCGCCGGGTCCTGCGCGTAGTCGTGGCTGTCCCAGACGTCGGTGGCCGCGACCCGGTGGCTGTATCCCGAGGCGTCGATGACCGGTCGGGTGCGGTCGATGCCCTTGGTCGCCCAGTACATCGCGTGGGTCACGTCGTCGAGCGCGGTGAACCGGTCGTGCAGGAACTGGTGGGTCTCGTTGAGCGGGCACCAGCCGACGACGGAGGGGTGGGAGTAGTCGCGCTCGACCGCCTCGACCCACTGGGCGACGAAGGTCGGCCCGTGCCCCTGGTTGTGCCCGGCCGGCCCGGCCCCGGAGACCCCCCAGTCGGGGAACTCGCCCCAGACGAGGTAGCCCAGCCGGTCGCAGTGGTGCAGGAAGCGCTCCTCGGCGATCTTCTGGTGGATGCGGGCCCCGTTGAAGCCGGCCGCCAGCCCGAGCTCGATGTCGGCGACCAGCGCCTCCTCGCTCGGGGCGGTCATCAGCGAGTCGGGCCAGTACCCCTGGTCCAGGACCAGGCGCTGGAAGACGGGCTCGCCGTTGAGCAGGATGCGGTGCCCGTCGATCGCGAGGGTGCGCAGCCCGGCGTAGGACTCCAGCTCGTCCAGCACCTCTCCCCCGGCGTCCAGCAGCTCCAGGTGCAGCCGGTAGAGGTGCGGGTCCGCCGGGCCCCACCAGCGTCGCCGGTCGGCGGGGACGTCGAGGCGCAGCCGCGGCACCAGCTGGCGCCCGACCGCCGCCTCCGCGGTGGCGACCTCCCCGGCGTCGTCGCCGAGGGTGGCGCGCACCCGCTGCCCCGGTATGCCGCCGGTCACCGGCAGCTCCACGTCGAAGGCCCCGGCGGCGTCCGGGGTGATCCGCGCCCGGCCCAGGAAGCTGCTCGGCACCGACTCCAGCCAGACCGGCTGCCAGATGCCGGTGGTGCGCGGGTACTGCGCGTGCGTGCCGTGGAACCAGGTCGCCTGCTTGCCGCGCGGCAGCAGCTCGTGCCGCGGGTCCCGGGCCCGGATGACCAGGGTCGCCGACCGACGGCCGGCCAGCGCCGCGGTGAGGTCCAGCGTGAAGCTGGTGTGCCCGCCGCGGTGCCGGCCGACCTCGGTGCCGTCCACCCAGACGGTGGCGTCGTGGTCGATCGCCTGGCAGTGCAGCAGGACCCGGTCCTGGACCGGCCAGTCCGCCGGCAGCTCCACGGCGCGGCGGTACCACACCGCCTCGTGCCAGTCGAGGTCGTCGACCCCGGACAGCGCGGACTCCGGGGCGAACGGGACCAGGATGGAGGACCCCAACTCCCGGTCGAGCAGCCCGCGTTCCAGGCCCGAGTCGCCGGGGTCTCGCTCGAACTCCCAGGTGCCGTTGAGGCTCATCCAGCGCCCGTCCGGGCGGACGAACTGGGGGCGGGGGTGCTCCGGGCGGGGGACGTCCGCGCTCATCGGCCCACCCCGGCCTCCGGTGCCACCGGGTGGTCGACGGTGGGTTGCTCCACCTCGACGCCGCCGTCCTGCGTGAAGGTCACCCGGGAGAGCCACATCTGCCGCCCGACGGCCTCGTCGCCGACCGCGCCGGGGACCCAGGCGTGGTAAACCATCCACAGCTGCCCGTCGACCTCGATCAGTGAGTTGTGACCGGGCCCGGCGGCGACCTCGTTGGCGACCAGCACCGGCTCCGGGTCCTTGGTGAAGGGACCGGTCGGGCTGTCCGAGACGGCGTGACCGACGGCATACGCCTCGGTCCAGAAGCCGTTGCCGGAGTAGAACAGGTGGAAGCGGCCCTCGTGCTCCCAGACCGAGGGCCCCTCGACGAGCATGTCCTCCCAGGGCTGGTCCTGCTGCAGCACGTCCACGGTCTCCCCCTCCACGCTCATCCCGTCCTCGGCGAGCCGGGCCACCCGGATGAAGGTGTCCACGCCGACGTGGTTGCCGTCGTTCTTCCAGTAGAGGTAGGCGGTGCCGTCGGAGGCGATGAACGGGCTGGTGTCGATCGAGCCGCCCTCCTCGATCTCGCACAGCAGCGGCTCGTCCGACTCGTCGACGTACGGCCCGGCCGCCTGGTCGGATACGGCCACCGAGATGCACTGCCGGTCCTCACCGGACAGGGCGGTCGTGTAGTACATCCGGTAGCTGCCGTCGGCCCAGCGGATCGTCTCCGGCGCCCAGACCTTGCCGGGGGTGGACCAGCCCGGCAGCGCGGGTAGTGCGTCGCTGCCCTGCGACCAGTCGACCATGTCCTCGCTCAGGGCGGTCTGCACGTTCATCGCGTTGCCGTTGGTGGCGAACGCGATGTAGCCGCCGTCCTCGTCGGCCAGGATGTGCGGGTCGGGGAAGTTGGTCGGGTGGACAGGGTTGGTGAACCCGGTGCCTGCGGCCACGTCGGCCTCGCTCTCGGTGGTCTGCTCGGTGGTCTGGTCGGTGGTCCGGTCGGTCGCCGCGTCCGGGCCTGCCCCGCCCCCGCCGGCGCACCCGGCGAGGACGAGGAGGGCGAGGGGTATGCCGACCGCGCGCCTCGTCCGGCGCCTCACGGCGCCGACTCGTAGACGGTCAGCTCGTGGAAGCGGGCGTCGACCGCGGGTTCGGCGCCGCCGCCGGCGTAGAGGCCCAGGCGGGGGTCGGTGTCCGCGGGGAAGGTCCATGCCGCTCCCCACACCCAGGACTCGCCGGCGTCCCTGCTGATCCCCGCGCGGTAGACGTGCTCGCCCTCGGCGTTGGTGGTGTGCGCCAGCCGCATCGCCATCCTCGGGGCCGGAGCCCCGATGATCGCCCCGGCGTAGATCGTCCGCTCGTCGCCCTCGGCGACCGCGACCTCCCGGCCGTACTCGACCGTCCGGGTGTTCCAGATGGCCACCGATCCCAGCCGGGCGAAGTCGTCGTCGTCCTCGTGGACGATGAGGCCGGCCTGCTGGTAGTTGCGGACGGTGTCCTCGCCGAGGTCCAGGGTCAGCTCGGTCTCGGCGATCCAGTCACCCTCCGGCATGTCGCGCAGCAGCAGGGCGCCGGTGTTCGTGGCGCCGACGGCGTCGACCGACCGGAGCGGCCAGACGAGGTCACCGTCCTCGGTGGCGATGTCCTCCTGCGGGCGCACCCACTCCCAGGAGGGGTCCACCCCGGTGGTGAAGGTGTCCCGGAAGAGGACGTCCCCGGGCTCGGGGTCCGGCACCGCCTCGGTGACGGGCACCGCCTCGGTCTGCACCCCGACGTTGTCGACCCGGGCGCCGTCGCCGGCCAGCAGCACCGGCGCCGCGGCGAGGGAGAAGCCGGGGAAGGAGGCGTCGGCCAGCGCCATCGGGTCGTTGAGATCGGCCGCGGACACCTGCGCGGTGGCGCTGCGGGCTCCGGCCTCGACGGTGAGCGTGCGCCAGCCCTGCCCGGTGGGCAGCGGGGTGACGGACTCGTCGACGACCTCCTTCGCGCCCATCAGGACAGCGGTCCGCAGCTCGCCGGCCGCGCCGTCGTAGGTGACCCGGACCCTCTTCGGGTGCGCGCCCAGGGTGAGGGTGAGCGTGTCCTCCGCCCGGACGTCCAGGCGCACCCGGGCCGCTTCGCCGGGGGCCGTCGCACGGCTGGTCGTGGTGCCCTGGAGCACCCCGACGTCGCCACCCTGCGGGTCCTGAGCCCTGCTCATCCCGGTGAAGGCGGTGGCCGGGTCGGCGGGGTCACCGGGCAGCAGCGAGGAGGTCACCGGCAGCGGCTGCGGGCCCTCGGACGGACCGGCGCCGGCGTTGGTGCGCGGCCAGCCGTCGATCCAGTCGAGCCGGTCGAGGAGCATCGGGCGCCGGTTGATGCCGAACGGGTCGGACAGCCAGGGCTCGTCCTTGTCGATCGCGTGGTAGACGATGAAGTCCTGTCCGGTCGCGTCGGTGAGGACGGAGTGGTGGCCGGCACCGACCCAGCTGTTGCCGTTCTGCGTGAGGACCGTCGTGCCGCCGGTGACGGAGGCGGACAGGTCGAGACCGTCGGCGTCCAGGAAGGGGCCGCGCGGGTCCTTCGAGCGACCGGCGAAGACCGAGTAGCCGGTGGCCGGGCCCGCGCAGCAGTTGGCGGAGGAGCCCATGAGGTAGTACCAGCCGTCGTGCTCGACGACGTAGGCGCCCTCGTAGCGGTCGTTGATCGCGACCGGGGTGGGCTCCCCGACCGGCGTGAGGCCGTCGGCGCTGACCTCGGTCACCTCCAGGCCGCCGAAGTAGGAGCCGTAGTAGAGCCACTGGCGCCCGTCGGTGCTCGTGAACCCCGCGGGGTCGAAGGTCCACAGGAACCGGCCGTCGTCCAGCTGCCGCGGCGCCACGATGGGCTCGTCGGCCGGCACCCACGGGCCGGCCGGGTCCGCGGAGGTGGCGACCCCGATCGCGGAGTCCTCACCGGGGTTGCGGGTGGTGTCGGTGACGGTGAAGTAGAGGACGTACTGACCGTCGACGTAGCGGATGTCGGGGGCCCACAGGCCCGCCGACTCCTCCGCCCAGGTGGGGCGGTTGGTGTCGTCGAAGATGGTGCCGACGTACTCCCAGGTCGCCCAGTCGCGGGTGCGCGAGATGTGCCCGATGCCCGGCTCCTGGCCGGCGTAGAGCGGGTCGGCGGTGGCGTAGGCATACCACCAGCCGTCCTTGCCCTGGATGACCGCCGGGTCGGCGTAGGTGTCGGAGAAGGCGTCGCTGACCGCGTTGGTGTAGGTGCCCTCGGGCGCCGCGGGGGCGGCGGGTGCCGCGGGCGCCGCGGGGGCCGCGAGACCGGGTCCGGCCAGGGTCGCGCTCAGGGCGAGCGCGGTCCCGGCGGCGAGCAGGGCACGGCGTGGGTGGTGGGTCATGGGCATCTCCTTCGATGCGGGACGGTCGGGACGGTCGGCGAGTGCGGGGCGCGGGCGGGTCGAGGACGGTGCGCGCCTCAGCCCTTGACCCCCGAGGTGGCCACGCCGTCGATGACGTAGCGCTGGACGAAGACGTAGAGCAGCAGCACCGGGAGCGAGGCGATGACGGCGCCGGCCATGATGACCGGGTAGTCGATGGTGTAGGCGCCCTGCAGCTTGGACAGCCCGATGGGCAGGGTGAGCCGCGCGTCGTTGAAGAGCACGTAGAGCGGCCAGATGAAGTCGTTCCAGTTCGCCAGGAAGCTCAGCACCAGCAGGGTCACCAGGGCCGGCGTCGCGTTCGGGAGCATGATCCGGAAGAACGTGGTGAACGGCCCGGCACCGTCGATCCGGGCGCTCTCCTCGAACTCCTTGGGCAGGGACAGGAAGAACTGCCGCATGAAGAACACCCCGAAGGCGCCGGCCGCCCCGGGCACGACGATGGCTGCGAGGGTGTCGAGCCAGCCGAGCCGGTCCAGGGTGAGGAAGTTGGGCATGAGGAAGATGAACCCGGGGACGAACATCGTGGAGATGATCACCCCGAACATGAGGTTCTTCCCGGGGAAGTCCATCCGCGCCAGGGCGTAGCCGGCCAGCGACGCGGTCAGCACCACCAGCAGCGCGTGCGCGGTGGCCGCGAGCATGGAGTTGAGGAACCAGCGCAGCACCGGGTTGTCCGCCGAGGTGAAGAGCACCTCGTAGGCCCGGAAGGTGATCTCTCCGGGCAGCAGACCGGGGTCGGCGGACTGCGCCTCCGCGGTCGGCTTCAGCGACGTGAGCAGCATGGCCGCGATGGGTCCGACGAAGACGACCGAGAGCAGCGTCAGCACCACCCACAGCAGCGGGTTCCGGGCGGCGCGCCTCATCGCACGGTCCCCAGGCTCGCGGGGGTGGCCGGGACCTGCGGGTCCGACGGCTCCGGGGGAGGCCCGTCGTTCCCCCTGCGGCGCCGTCGCTCCGCGCGCTGCACCCGGGCCTGCTCGGCCGCGTCCTTGTCCCGCATGAGCCAGAAGTTGGCGATCGAGACGACGGCCAGGAAGAGGGCCAGCAGGTAGCTCTGCGCGGCCGCCGCCCCCATCTGGTAGCGGCTCAGCCCCAGCTCGGTGATCACCATGATCGCCGTCTGGGTCGACTGCGAGGGTCCACCCTGGGTGATGAGGTAGGACTGGCCGAACATGTTGGCGCTGGCCAGCACGGTGATGACCACCACGAAGATCATGACCGGGCGCAGCCCGGGCAGGGTCACGTGGACGAAGCTCGCCCACCACCCGGCGCCGTCGAGGGCGGCCGCCTCGTAGTGCTCGGCGGGGATGTCGCCCAGCCCGGCCAGGAAGATGACGGCGTTGAAGCCCAGGGTCCACCACACCGTGACCCCGACCAGGCTGACCCAGGCCCACGGCTGCGAGGTGGTCCACGAGATGTCGGTGCCGAGGTAGGCGTTGACCAGCCCGAAGTTGCCGTCCAGCAGGTAGCGCCACATGAGGCCGATCACCGCGACCCCCAGCACGTAGGGCGCGAAGAACATGGCCCGGAAGAAGGTCCGGCCCGGGAACTTCTGCTGCAGCAGCAGGGCCAGCAGCAGCGGGAGCACCAGCAGGAAGGGCACGCTGATCACCGTGAACAGCAGGGTGTTGCCCATGCCGTTCCAGAAGTCCCGGAAGACCACCGAGGCGGGGTCCATGAGGTCGGTGTAGTTCTGCAGCCCGAGGAAGCGCTGCGAGCTCATCATGTAGTCCCAGTCGTGCAGGCTGATCCACAGCCCGTAGACGGCAGGGAAGGCCACGAAGGCGACGAACAGGGCCAGGTAGGGCGCCAGGAACAGGTAGGGCGTCAGGGGGGAGCCGGTGCGCCCGCCCCTGACCGGGGTACGGGGCGTGGCCATCAGCCGCTGTAGCGCGAGGCGTTCTCGTCGAGGATCGCCTGGGCCCGGGACGCGGTGTCGGCGAGGATGGCCTCCGGGTCGGCGCCGCTGAGGACGGCCTCGTTGAGCGCGCGGTCGAACTCGGCCATGCAGTCGCTGATCCCCGGGACCGTCGGGATGAAGCGGAGGTCGTCGAGCTGCTCCGCCAGGGTGGACTGCTCCTCCAGCGCCTCGAACTCGGGGGTCTCGCGGGCCGAGTTGCGGGCCGGCACCTGACCGGCCTCGGCCCACGCCTGCGACTGCTCGGAGATCCAGCTGACGAAGACCCGGGAGGCCTGGGCCTTGTCGGCGTCGGCGTTGCGCTGGCGGGGCAGCACGAACTGGTGGGAGCCCGCCCACACCCCGCCCGAGCCACCGATGTCGGGCAGCGGCGCGACGCCCCAGCTGATGTCGGTCTGCTTGAGGTCGTTGATCTGCCAGATGCCGTTCCAGTTGAACGCCGTGGTGCCGTTCTTGAGCGCGACGTAGTCGGCGTCCTGGTCCACGTTGGCCGGCGAGTAGCCGTTCTTGGCGAGGTCCACCCACCAGGTGAGGGCCTCCACCCCCGGCGCCTCACCCCAGGTGACCTGCGTGCCCTCGTCGTTGAAGAGACTGCCGCCGAACTGGTAGATGAGAGCCTGCACCGACAGCCCCCCGGTGAACGGGAACGGGCTGGCCCAGTGCCCCTCGATGCCGGCCGCCTTGAGGTCCTCCAGCGCCGCCATGTAGCTGTCGTGGTCGGTCGGCGGGGCCTCCGGGTCCAGCCCGGCCTGCTCCATGACGTCCTTGTTGTAGTAGAAGCCCAGGGGGTGGACGTCCAACGGGATGGCGAAGCGCTGGCCGTCGTAGATCCCGGCGGTCCAGGGGACCTCCGCGAAGTCGGACTCGGCCAGCTCCAGCGCCGCGGCGACGTCGTCCAGCGGCTGGATGACGTTGCGGGCGGCGTTGGTCGCCACCGAGTCGAGGTGCATGATGCCGATGTCCGGGCCGTTGCCGGAGGTGACCGCGGAGGGGAGCCGGGAGTAGTAGTCCGCCCACTGCATCGTCGTCATCGTCACCGCGATGTTCTCGTGCTCGGAGTTGAAGGTGTCGACCAGGGCCTTCATGGTCGGCCCGTCACCGCCGGTGAAGCCGTTCCAGAAGGCCAGGTCGACCGGAGGGCCGTCGTAGCCCCCGGCGCCACCGTCACCGGTGGCCACTGCCTGGTCGGCGCTGTCGCGCGGCGAGCTCCCGCCGCACGCCGCGAGCGAGGCGGTCATGCCTCCGGCCGCGGCGAGGGACAGGAAGGATCGACGGCTGAACGGAGAGCGGGTCGGCTGGGTCATGAGACGTCCTTGTCCTCGTTTACAACGGATAACCACCATGGTTCACCCAGGAGTATGCCGTGGGTGTGCAACGTTGTAAAGAGCACCGCCGCGCGGCGTGTCGGCGATCGGCCTACCCCTACCATGGCTCCATGCCGGTGAGACTCAAGGACGTCGCTCAGCACGCCGGGGTCTCGGTGAAGACGGTCTCCAACGTCGTCAACGACCACCCCAACGTCAGCAGCCTCATGCGCGAGCGGGTGCAGGCGTCACTGACCGAGCTGGGCTACCGCCCCAACCTCGCCGCCCGGCAGCTCAAGCACGGCCGCGGCGGGTTCATCACGCTCGCCGTCCCCCAGCTCGACTCGCCCTACTTCTCCGAGCTCGCCGCCCGCCTGTCCGACGAGGCGACCCGCCGCGGGTTCCTGCTGCTCCTCGACATCACCGGCGCGGACCCGGACGAGGAGCGGCTCGTGCTGTCCGGCATACGTGCCCACATGGTCGACGGGGTCATCTTCAGCCCGCTGGCCCTGTCGGCCGAGGAGATCGCGGCGCGGACCGACGACATCCCGCTCGTCCTGCTGGGCGAGCGCCGGACCCCGACGCACCTCGACCACGTCGCCGTCGACTCGGTGGCCGCCTCCCGGGCCGTGGGCGAGCACCTCCTGGCACTCGGCCGACGCCGACCCGCGGCCATCGGACGGCAGAGCCGGGAGGGGACGGCCTCGGTGCGGCTGGAGGGCTTCCTCCACGCCTTGCACGAGCAGGGCCTCGAGCTCCCCGACGAGCGCACGGTCACCGTCGACGGCTTCGGCCGGGAGGAGGGGTACCGCGGGATGCGTCAGCTCCTCGACCTCCCGGCGGAGCGCCGCCCGGACGCGGTCTTCGCCTTCAACGACCTCCTGGCCGTGGGGGCCCTGCGCGCGTGCTACGAGGCCGGCGTCCGGGTGCCGGAGGACATCGCGGTGGCCGGCTTCGACGACATCGCCGAGGGCCGCTTCCACGCCCCCTCGCTCACGACGATCTCCCCGGACCTGGAGATCCTCACGCGCAACGTCCTCGACCTGCTGGTCCGGCGGATCGAGGGGTGGGCCGCCCCTCCGGAGCACCCCGTCGTGCCGTGGACGCTGCACCACCGCGAGTCCACCGGTGGGGCGGTCGCGCCGGCGGCCCCCGGTCCGGCCTGAGCCGGGCGCCGGGGAGCGCGGTCACCCGGCGCCGCCCTGCCCGGTGACGTGGTCGCGGACGGCCCGGGCCACCTCGGTCGTCGAGGCCGTGCCGCCCAGGTCGGGGGTCCGCACCCCGGAGGTCAGGCTGGCCTCGATCCCCGCGACGACCTCCGCCGCCGCCTCCGGGTGGCCGAGGTGGTCCAGCATCATCGAGGCCGCCCAGAGCTGACCCAGCGGGTTGGCCACCCCCTGACCGGCGATGTCCGGCGCGGACCCGTGCACCGGCTCGAACATCGAGGGGTGCCGGCGCTCGGGGTTGAGGTTGGCCGAGGGGGCGATGCCGATGCTGCCGATGATGGCCGCCCCCAGGTCGGTGAGGATGTCGCCGAACAGGTTGGAGGCGACCACGACGTCGAAGCGCCCCGGGTCCAGGACGAACATCGCCGACAGCGCGTCGATGTGGTAGTCCCGGACCTCCACCTGCGGGAAGTCGGCCGCCGTCTCCCGGACGACCTCGTCCCAGAAGGGCATGGTGTGGATGATGCCGTTGGACTTGGTGGCCGAGGCGAGGGTGCCGCCGCGCCCCGCGGCGAGGGTGAGGGCATACCTCGCCACCCGCTCGACACCGCGACGCGTGAAGACCGACTCCTGGACAGCCAACTCGTGCGGGGTCCCGCGGTACATCCGCCCGCCGACCTCGGAGTACTCCCCCTCGTTGTTCTCCCGCACGACGACGAAGTCGATGGAGGTGCCCTCCCGCAGCCGCAGCGGTGACTCGATCCCCGGCAGGAGCCGGACCGGGCGGAGGTTGACGTACTGCTCGAAGGCGCGGCGGATGGGGATGAGCAGGCCCCAGAGCGACACGTGGTCCGGGACCCCGGGGTAGCCCACGGCACCCAGCAGGATCTGGTCGACCTCGGCGAGCCGGTCCAGCCCGTCCTGCGGCATCATCCGACCGGTCCGGGTGTAGTACTCGCAGCTCCAGTCGTGGTGGCGCCACTCGAAGGTCAGCCCGTGCCGCTCCCCCACGGCCTCGAGGATCCCGAGGGTGGGCTCCATCACCTCCGTCCCGATGCCGTCGCCGGGGATCACGGCCACCCGCACCGGGCGGTCGGACGTGGGTGGATGGGTCATCAGCTGCCTCCGGTGGTGCGTCGGTCCAGCCCGCGGATGAGGGCCGAGTGGTCCAGGGCGGCGTCGCCGTCCGCCAACGCCTGCGCGACGAGGGACGCGACCGCCCGGGTGACCGGCAGGTCGAGGCCGGAGTTCGCCGCGAGGCCGGCCGCGATGCGCAGGTCCTTGTCGTGCAGCTCCATCCGGAAGCCCGGCTCGAAGCTGCGGCTCACGAGGTTGTCCCGCTTCTGCGCCAGGACCGCGGAGCCGGCGAGCCCCCCGGCCAGCACGTCGAGGGCGTCCTCCAGCGCGATGCCCTGGCTCTCCAGGAGCACGACCGCCTCGGAGAGCACCTGGATGTTGCCGGCGACGACGACCTGGTTGGCGGCCTTGACCACCTGGCCGGCGCCGGGCGGTCCGACGTGCACGACCGTGGCTCCGACGGCCTCCAGCAGCGGACGGGCGGCCTGGACCGCGTCCTCCTGCCCACCGACCATGACCGACAGCCGGGCCTCCCGGGCGCCCGCCTGACCGCCGGAGACGGGGGCGTCGACCATGGGCATACCCCGGTCCGCCGCCTTCCCGGCGACGCGCCGGGCGGTGGCCGGGGCGATCGTGGAGAAGTCCACGACCAGCGTCCCGGCCGCCGCCCGTGCCAGCACGCCGTCGTCGCCGCCCATCACCGCCTCGACGTCGGGCCCGTCCGGCAGCATGAGGCAGACCGCCTCGGCGCCCTCCAGGGCCGCGGGCAGCGCGTCCACCGTCGTGCCGCCGGCCGCCTCGAGCTCGCCACCCTTGCCCGGGCTGCGGTTGTGACCCCGCACCTCGTGGCCGGCGCGCTGCAGGTGGGCGGCCATGGGGGCACCCATGACACCGAGTCCGACGAAGGCGATCCTCATGCCGGGATGATGCCACCCCAGTCGGTGAAGTACTGCAGCACCGGGGTGCCCGGGATCTGGTCGTCCCAGACCGTCGGGTCCACCTCGAAGATCTCGCCGCTCGCCAGCCCGTCGAGCCAGGCGGTCAGGCCGAGGACGTTCTGGCGGACCATCTTGCCGCGCGCCTTGTGCCCGATGTTGCCGTCCCGGGTGTTGCCTGAGGTCTCGAAGAAGACCGCCGGGTTCGAGTGGCCGGACGGGTTCATGCCGTTGTAGTCCAGCCCCAGCATCATCGCCGACACCACGCCACCGCGGATGTCGATGACGGTGCCGTAGCCGACGTCGTACTTGTCGGTGCTGATGAAGCCCAGGTGGTCGGTCTCCAGCCAGACGTGGCTCTGCATCTGCCGGGTCTGGACGTCGTAGAGCCCGCCCTCGATGCCCGGCAGGGTCGGCCCCCCGGGGGCCAAGGAGATCCCGAGCGAGAAGGTGATGGCCTCCCCCGTCTCCCGGTCGGTCTTGAGCCCCTGGTGGTGGATGTCGAGGGCGTAGGCGGGCTGCACCATGGCCCAGTACTCGTACCACGCGAGCGACTCGCGGGCCACGAAGGCGTCCGGCGCCCAGTCGCGGTTGAGGTCGACGCGCCGCTGCTCGCCGTCCGCGTCCAGCCGCGGCGAGTCCGTGGCACGGTCCCAGAGGATCGTCTCGCGGATGTTGGCCTCCGAGCCGTCCGGGTTGTAGCAGGGGATGACGTGGACCGTGAACTCGTCCCGGATCTGCTGCCACTCCCGCCTGCCGCTCGTCGCGAGGCTCTGCAGCACGGTCATGGTGGAGTCGAGACCGTAGGGCTCGTTGCCGTGGATGCGTCCCTGCACCCAGACCGGTGTGTCGCCGGTGCCGACGGTCGCGACGTACAGCTCGCGGCCCTGCTCGCTCAGGGACTCCGCCGTGCCGATCTGGGAGAGGGTCCGCACGGTGACGGGGTAGCGGCTGTTGCTCGCGAGGCGCTCCAGCTGGGTGATCATGTCGCCGTAGGAGCGGATGGCGGCGAGGGGGGTCTCCTTGCCGGGGTTGGGGAACTGCGCCTTGGCCTGCGCCGCACCGGCGCCGGTCACGGTCGCGCCCAGGGCGGCCAGGCTGCCCCATCCGAGCAAGGACCGGCGGGACATGGGGGTGTGCGTCATGGGTGTCTCCTCGTCGAGAGCGTGGGTGGGTCCACGCTACGGGGTGGCGGGTCAAGGGGAGGTCAAGTCCGGGCCGTGGCAGGCTGGTGCGACCACGCCACGCCCGACCAGGAGGACCACCATGGAGGCACCGGACTACCAGGGGCTGCGCGCCCTGCTCGTCAACTGCTCGCTCACCCCGGACGCCGCGGCCTCGCACACCGGCCGGCTGCTCGACGTGGTGGACCACCTCATGGCCGGGGCCGGGGTGCAGGTCGACCGCCTGCACGCCGTCGACCACGACATCGCCCCGGGCGTCCAGCCGGACATGCGCGAGCACGGCTTCGACCAGGACGCCTGGCCCGAGCTGTGGCCGCGCGTGGAGGCCGCGGACATCCTCGTCATCGGCACCCCGCTCTGGCTGGGCGAGGAGTCCTCGGTATGCCGTCGGGTCATCGAGCGGCTCTACGCCATGTCCGGGATGCTCAACGACCGGGGTCAGTCCATCTTCTACGGCAAGGTCGGCGGCGCGGTCATCACCGGCAACGAGGACGGGGTCAAGCACACCTCGATGTCGCTGCTCTTCGCCCTGCAGCACCTCGGGCTCGTCATCCCGCCCCAGGCCGACTGCGGCTGGCTGGGCGAGATCGGGCCGGGGCCGTCCTACGGCGACCCCCAGGACGGCGGACGACCGGTCGGCTTCGACAACGACTTCACCCGCCGCAACGCGACGATCATGAGCTGGAACCTCATGCACACCGCGCACCTGCTGCAGCAGGCCGGCGGGCTCCCGACCTACGGCAACGACCGCAACGCGCTCGGCGACGGCGAGCTCTTCGGGTATGCCGAGCCCGAGGCGGTCCCGGAGGGCTGAGCACGCTGCACCTACGACCCCGGGGGGCGCGGACGTCAGGAGAGGTCAGTCGGCGTCGCCCTGCGACCCCTCCGGCACGCGCAGGGTCCACCCCTGGTCGAGCAGCCGCCAGGAGCGGCGCTGGACGCGCTGCTCCTCGACCTCCCCGTCGGTGTTGACGCGGAAGGCGTCCACCTCGCGGTCGGCGGTCACGACGACCTCCCGCCCCGAGACGAGGGTCACGTCCTCGCGCTGGGTGTGCCTGCCCTTGCGCAGGTCGAGCGCGAAGCGCACCCGCGCCCACGGCGACACCCCGTGTGCCACGACCACCTCGACCTGGCCGTCGTCGGCGCGCGCGTGCGGAGCCACCGGGGTACCGCCACCCACCGAGCGGCCCAGGGCCAGGCTCACCAAGAGCTCGGGCCGGTCGTCGTCGGCGATCCCCTCCCCGTCGACGGTGACCCGCAGGTGCCAGCCCTTCGAGGTGAGGCCGGCCCGCAGGGCGCCCCAGCCGT
Organism: uncultured Serinicoccus sp.; assembly: GCF_947487915.1. GTDB lineage: Bacteria > Actinomycetota > Actinomycetes > Actinomycetales > Dermatophilaceae > Ornithinicoccus. The sequence goes on from NZ_CANKYH010000001.1 coordinate 100,482, forward strand.
AGGCCGCCTTGCCGAGCACGCCCTTGACCTCGCTCGCGTGGGCCGTCGCCTCCGCCGCCACCCCGGCGTGCACGACGTTGACCACGACCGAGCCCTCGTCGTCGACGAGCAGCCCGCGCTCGGTCCGGGCACCGGCCACCGCCACGCGGGCGGCCTCGTGCGGGTCCAGCGGGATGCCCGCGCCTCGGGCGAGGTCGTTCCCGGTGCCGAGCGGCACCACGCCCACCGCCCCGACCCGGCCCAGCAGACCCTGGTCGTGCACCGACTGCAGGAGGCGGTGGACCGAGCCGTCGCCGCCCATGACGACGACGTCGCGGCCGACCGCCGAGGCGACGGCCGCGGCATACTCCTCGTCGGTCTCCGGGGTGCGGACCTCCGACCCGTCGGGAGCGCACGCGTCGAGCTCGCGACACACCTGCTCCACCACCTGGTCCTGCGAGGACCCGGCTCCGGAGTTGGACAGCACGAGCACCCGCGGGTCGGCGGTCTCGGTGCGCTCGTCGGTGGGCACGACATCTCCTCTGGTCGGATCGGGACGCACCCACGCTACGCCCCTAGGTGGGATACTCGGACATGGACAACCGGGCGACCCGTCTGCTGCTCGCCGCCGTCGGCGGGCTCGTCGTGCTCGCGGTCGTGGCTGCCGTCGTCTCGGTCGTCCGCCAGCCGAGCGACCAGCCTTCCGGCTCGCCGGGGCGCACGGTCCAGGACTACGTCCAGGCGGTCCACGCCCGCGACTACGAGGCCGCCGCGGATCTGCTCGCACCGTCGTCGGAGTGCACGGTCGAGGACCTCGAGCAGGGCTATGTCGACCGTGACGCCCGCATCGTGCTGGTCGAGACCGTGGTCGACGGGGGGTCCACCGGCGATGGAGTCGGTGCGCCACAGGGATCCACGGCCCGGGTGACGATCGAGATCGTCCGGGGGGACGACGGCCCGGTGCAGGTCGAGGAGTGGGCAGAGGAGCAGGTGCTGCGCCTGGAGCAGGTCGCCGACGGCTGGCGGCTGACCGGCAGCCCCTGGCCCGCCTACGACTGCGGGCGCTCCCCGGTGGGTGACCGCCGATGATCATCGCCGCGGTCTCGCTGCTCGTCGTCGTCGGGCTGGTCGTGGCGCTGGTCAGCGGGCTCCTCGCCCTGGCGCGTCGTCGCGCCGACCCCGGGTCCGGTCACGGTGCGTCCCCGGAGATCACCGGCACGGCGGTCCGGCGGTTCTTCCAGTACCTGCTGCTCACCGGCATGCTCGTCGCCGCCGCGTCCGGGCTGACGGGCCTGCTCGGCCGCCTGCTCGAGCGGGGCGACACCCTCGAGCGCGACGACCAGCAGCTCGCCCTGCAGCTCACCTTCGTGCTCATCGCCCTGCCCGTCTGGGCCGTCCTCGCGTGGTGGACGACGCGTCGGCTCCGCACGGACGATCGGGAGGCCCGGTCGGTCGGGTGGTCCCTCGCCGTGCTCGCCGGCGGGCTGATCGCCCTGGTGGTGGCGGTGGTCGGCTGGATCCAGACGCTCTCGGCGCTGGTGGGGCCCGAACGCCTGGACGGCTTCACCGTGGCGCAGGCCCTGGTCTGGACCGTCGTCTACGTCGGCTACCGGTGGTGGGCCGAACGGCCCTCGCGGGCGCGCTCGGTCCGGGCCCTCGACCTGCTCGGCTCGCTCATCGGGCTCGGCGTGGCGGTGACCGGCCTGGCCCGGCTGACCGGCACCTCGCTGCGCGGGCTGACCTCGACCGAGAGCTCTCTCGTCTCCACCCGCCTAGACGACATCCTCGTGGCCGGCGCCGTGGCACTCGTGGGCGGCGTCGTGTGGGTGTGGCACTGGCTGATGCGCAGCATGCCCGGCCCCCGGGACACGCCGTGGCTGGCGCTGGTGCTGCTCGCGGGCGTGGGCGGCGGCCTCGTCATGGCGATCGTCGGGGCAAGCCTCGTCGGGTATGACGTGCTCGTCTGGTGGCTCGGGGACCCGGCGGCCACCTCGGCGTCGCAGCACTTCCGGCCATTGCCCTTCCAGGTCGGCGTGAGCGTGGTGGGCCTGCTCGTGTGGTGGTATCACCAGGCCGTGCTCGACCTCGGGGACGCAGACCGCGGATCCGGCCCGCGGCGCCGGAGCGAGGTGCGGAGGGTCTACGAGTACCTCCTGGCCGCCATCGGCCTGCTGGCCGCGGCGGCTGGTCTGGTCATGGTCATCGTCACGCTCGTCGAGGCCCTCGCCGGTGACGCGGACCTGCTCACCACAGGGTCGGCGGTCAACACGCTCCTGGCCACCATCGTCCTGCTGGCCGTCGGGCTGCCGGTCTGGTGGCGCCACTGGCGCCAGGCCCAGCGCGCCCGGGGGGCGGACCCGGAGGGGGAGCTGGCCTCCCCCACCCGCCGCAGCTACCTCCTCGTCCTGTTCGGGGTGGCCGCGGTCACAGCCGTGGGTTCCCTGCTCACCCTCGTCTACCTCGTTCTCGAGGACGCTCTCGGCGGCCGCCTCGGCACCGAGACCCTCCGGGCGGTGCGCTACGCGCTCGGGGTGCTGGTGACCGCCAGCCTGCTCACGGCATACCACTGGAGCATCTTCCGCGACGACCGCGAGCACAGCCCAGCGAGCCGACCGGCCGTGCCCCGGGATCACAGCACCGTAGGGGCGCGGGCGGCGTTCTTCGAGGACGGCCGCCAGCTGCTGCTCGTCGTTCCCTCCCGCCCGGAGGTCCGCCCGCCCGGTCCGCACCCGTGGGCCGAGCAGCTGCGCCGGCGCACCGGGGCGCACGTGCGGGTGCTGGAGCGCGAGGACCTCCGGGAGGACGAGTCCGGGGCCCCGTCGATGACGGTCGAGGACCTCCTGACCCACCTGGAGCCGGTGGCGGGACGGTCCGTCGTGCTCCTCGTCGGCCCGGACGGACTGCAGGTCATCCCGGTCGGGGACGACCGAGAGGCGCCCGCGCCGGCCGGCGGAGGGGAGGAGACCCGAGCTCCGGGACACAGCTCACCGACGAGACCCGCGCCGGAGCCCGGCGCAGCCCCCGGTCGACCTCGCACGCGCGACTGACCCAGCCCCGGCCAGCTGCACCCACGCCTACCCCGAGCCCTCGGCTCCCGGCGCTGCCGGACGTCCCTCAGGCCGGGGTCCGCCCCAGACGCTCGGACAGCACGGCATACGCCGCGGTCACCCCGACCCCCAGGGTGGGCTCCAGCTGCGGGCCGAAGTGCGGCGAGTGGTTGGTGACGGTGGTCTCCTCCCCCTCGACCTCCTCGCGGGTCAGGCCGCCGAAGAACCAGTAGACGCCCGGCACCTCGATGGCGTCCGGCAGCGCACCGAAGTCCTCGCTGCCCATCACCGCGGGGATCTCGCTGACCTGCTCCTCACCGAGGGCACCGCGCAGCACCCCCATGACCCGCGCCGTCTCCTCCTCGTCGTTGACGAGCAGCGGGAAGGTGTAGATCTCCTCGATCTCCGGCTCCGGCGCGTCCGAGGCCATCGCCTCGGCCAGGATGACCCGGCGCAGCGCCCCGAGGAGGTGCTCGCGCATGTCGGCGTCGAGGTTGCGCATGTTGACGGTGAACTCGGCCGTCGCCGGGATGATGTTCTCCTTCAGCCCGGCGTGGATCGTGGCGATGGTGATGACCGCGGCCTTCTGGGCCGGGACCTCGCGGCTCTTGAGGCTCTGGATCCGCACGATCATGTGGGCGGCCAGCACCACCGGGTCGATGGTCGACTCCGGCTGCGACCCGTGCCCGCCCCGTCCCTTCACCGTCACCCTCCACGCGTCGGAGAAGGTCATCGCCGGGCCGGGCGTCACGTCGACGGTCCCGGAGACGCCGGGCCAGACGTGCTGGCCGTAGATCACCTCGGGCCGCGGCGCCCGGTCCCACAGCCCGTCCTCGAGCATCGCGGCGGCGCCTTGCGCCGTCTCCTCCCCCGGCTGGAAGAGGAAGACGACGGTGCCGGCCCACGACGCGCGGTCCTGGGCGAGCAGCGTCGCCGCACCGATGGCGGCAGTGACGTGCATGTCGTGGCCGCAGGCGTGCATGACGGGGACGTCGGTGCCGTCCGGCAGGGTGCCCCGGGCGGTGGAGGCGTAGTCCAGACCCGTGTCCTCCTCGACCGGCAGCGCGTCGGTGTCCGCGCGGAACCCCACCACGGGGCCGTCGCCGTTGCGCAGGGTCGCCACGACGCCGGTCCCGCCGCACCGGAAGACGTCGTAACCGAGCCCGCTCATCCGTTCCTCGACGAGGGCCGCCGTCGCCTCCTCCTGCATCGACAGCTCCGGGTGGGAGTGCAGGTGCCGGTAGAGGTCGTGCAGCGACGCGCGCAGGTCGGCGTGCTCGGACTCGTCCAGGATCGTGGTCGTCGGCGACATACGGCGAGGGTATGCCGACCACGCACGCGAGCGCCGTCCGGGACCTCCTCGACGCGCGCCTCGGTGCGGTCATGGACGGTCTGGACCTGCTGGTCTCCCTGGAGACGCCGAGCCGGCGCCGGGGCCCGCTGGACGCAGCCCTGGTCCGGATCGAGGCATACCTCGTCGGACAGGGTCGCCTACCTCGTCGGCGCCCAGCACGCGTTCACCCAGGTACTGATCACCACCGACGACAACCGCCTCATCATCACCACCACCGACGGCGAAGTCCTCGCCGAACGCACCAGACCCGCACCCGGCATTACCTACGTCGGCAACGGCCAACCGACCGGCCCACGACCCAAGAACACCTGAACGTCACCGATGTCCTGACACACCAACCGTCACCCAAGTCCTGATGCATAACTGTCACCGATGTGCTGACACGTCACAGACTCACCGTGGGTCTGCCATCTCGCAGGACATCGGTGACGGTTCTGTATCAGGACATGGGTAACAGTTCAGAGCCCTCTGGTGGTGACACTTCGGGACGGTCTTGGCGGCGTGTGGTGTTGCTGAACTGGGCTGGTGTCCAAGAACGAGCCTGTTGATCCTCGTGTCCGTCTTGCCATCACGCAGTGGCCTCCTGATGCGCCGCGCGGGGCGGTGAGCACCTTCTGCCTCGAGCACGGCATCTCGCGCAAGACGTTCTACGCGATCCGGCGACGCACCCTGGACGAGGGCCCGGCGGCGGCGCTGGAACCTCGGTCACGACGCCCCGGCAGGAGCCCGTCACGAGTCAACGACGCGGTCAAGGACCAGGCGATCGGGGTGCGTGCGGCGCTGGAGCGCTCCGGGCTGGACCATGGGCCGATCAGCGTGCACGACAAGATGGTCGCTCTGGGCCTGGACCCGGTTCCCTCGACGGCCTCGCTGGCGCGGATCTTCCGCGAGGCGGGGGTGGCCCGGGCCGAGCCCAGGAAGAAGCCCCGCTCGGCGTGGCGGCGGTTTGTCTACCCGGCGCCCAACGCGTGCTGGCAGCTGGACGGTACCGAGTACGTCCTGACCCGCGGCCGCCGGTGCGTCATCCTGCAGCTCATCGATGACCACTCCCGGTACGCGCTGGCATCGCACGTCGCGACCGGGGAGACCTCGCAGGCAGCGATCGCCGTCTTCGACAAGGCCGTCAGCGCCCACGGGGTGCCGCAACGACTGCTCAGTGACAACGGGTCGGCGCTGAACCCCTCCCGCCGCGGGTACATCGGCCAGCTCGTCGAGCACGCCGCCACCCTGGGGGTGGAAGCGATCACCGGCAAACCGAACCACCCCACCACCCAGGGCAAGAACGAACGCTTCCACCAGACCCTGTTCCGCTACCTGGCCAAGCAGCCGCTGGCCGAGACGCTGGCCCAGCTGCAGACCCAGGTCGATGCCTTCGACCACATCTACAACACCGAACGAGGCCACCAGGGGCTGCCCGGACGCATCACGCCGATGGTCGCCTGGCAGGCCACCCCCAAGGCGCAGGCGCCACGCCCCAGACCCCTCCGGCCGCTGTTCCAGCGGCCCGACAGGACCCACAAGCCCGCACCCCGCGACCCGTTGCCACAGGACCTGCCGGCCGGCACACACGTGCGACGACTGAGCTCGGCCGGCATGTTCAGCCTGGACAGGGTCGCCTACCTCGTCGGCGCCCAGCACGCGTTCCCCCAGGTACTGATCACCACCGACGACAACCACCTCATCATCACCACCACCGACGGCGAAGTCCTCGCCGAACGCACCAGACCTGCACCCGGCATCACCTACGTCGGCAACGGCCGACCCACCGGCCCACGACCAGCGAACACCTGAACGTCACCGATGTCCTGACACACCACCCGTCATCCAAGTCCTGATGCAGAACTGTCACCGATGTCCTGAGACACACAGACTCACCGTGGGCCACCTCTTGCCATGATCGAACACGTGTTCTACTATGGGGGTAGAAGGGGGGTTGGACATCATGCATCACCCATACGTCGATTCACCGATCGAGTGCGGGCTGGCAGAGCTCTACGACCGATCGTCGCCGGACCTGGAGCCACCGGTCATGAGGTTCGACCTGCACGAGGTTCGGTTGGCCCTGCGCATCGCGCTCCCCACCGATGACACGTGCACCGACGACGAGACCTGCACCGACGGCCTCACCGACGAGACCTGCACCGACGATGCTCGTGCCACCACCGCGGAGGACGGCTCCGGCGACGCTCCTGCCGCGGATGCCCCACGAGCCGAGCCTGCACCCGCGGACCCCTCCGAGCCGACATCCGCAGACCCGGTCGACCGGGTCCGGAGCCTGGCGAGGCAGAGGTCGGCGGTGGAGGCCCAGCTCCTCGGAGCCGCCCGTGACCTCTCGGCGGAGGTCGGACGCGCCCTGCTGACCGACAAGGGTTTCGCCGATGTGGAGGAGCTGACGCCGGCGCAACGCCGCAGGTGGCGTGCCGAGACCAAACGGCTGGCCTGCGCGGAGCTGCAGGTCGCCCTGGGGCTGGGCGTCAAGGAGGCACGACAGATGATTGGCGTCGCCTGTGCCCCTGCTCCTGTGCGCACCGTGGTCGGCGAGGCCCTCGAGACCGGCCTCGCCTCGTGGGGCCACGTGCGGGCGTTCTGGGACCGGTGCGGGTCCCTCGCCGCGGACGAAGCAGTCCTGGTCTGCGAGTCTCTCTTCGGTTCCGACACCGACACGGTGGTGGCCGAGCGGCTGGGCCCGGACGGGACGCTGCTCGACCGGCCGTGGCACCAGGCGGAGTTCTGGGCTGCGTTGGAGCGGGAGGCGGTCCGGGTCGAGGGGCAGGATGTCGTCGCCGAGCGCGAGCGCCGGCGCCGGGCCCGTGCGGATCAGCGCGTCTGGATGAGAGTGGACGACGACTCCACGGCCACCCTGGCCATCACCGGTCCGCTGACCAGTCTGTGTGCGATCTCCCAACGGCTGGACGTCTGCGCCAAAGCGCTGCGCAAGGGCGGCGACGAACGCACCCTGGCGCAGCTGCGCTCCGACGTCGCCCAGACCCTGATGCTCCACGGCGGACTCGATCTCCCCGACCCGCAGGACGCTCTCGTCTCACCGACCCAGGGCGAGACGGTCGCGCAGATCGTCACGGCACAGCCCTCGATCTCCCTCGAGGTGGTCGTGCCCTGGGACGCGCTCTCCGGCCGTCCGGCGTGTCCGAGCTGCCCTGGCGTTGACGTCCCAGAGGACGACAGCCTTCACGACACCACCGGACCGAGGGGCGGCACCCACCAGCACCGTGCCTCAGCCACACCATGCGGCCCCACGACGGACGATCCCGGGACGGACGATCCCGCGACGGACGCCCCCCGCCATCCCACCAGCACCGGTGAGAGCCCACCCTCCCTCGTCGGCGAGGTCCTCGGCAGGCATCCCGTCTTCATCACCGCCGGCCACGCGCGGGAGCTCGCGCTCGCACCCGGCACGACCCTGACCCGGCTGCTGGTCGATCCGGCCGACGGGCGCCTGATCGAGCGCACCATCGCCTCCTACCGCCCCGACGCCGCCATGCGTCGACAGGTCGTCGCGGCAGACGTCTACTCGCGGGCACCCGGCAGCCGCAGCCCGGCGCTCGCCTGCGAGCTCGACCACGAACAACCCTGGGGGTCTGCGGGGGGACCCACCAGCGAGACCAACCTCGTGCTGAAGGACGTCCGCAGCCACCAGTTCAAGACCGAGGGATGGTGGTCCAGCGCGCTGGGTCCACGGCGCGACGTCCGGTGGGAGACCCTCCTCGGCCAGGTCGAGCAGACGCGTGGCCACGACTACCGCCAGTACCTCCCCTCCCGCCAGACCTCCACCCAGACCTCCACCCAGACCTCCACCCAGACCTCCGCCCAGCCAACCAGTCCGGATCAGCCAGGCCGGCCGGATCAGTCGGGTCCCGCGGAACAACCAGGCCGTCCCCTCCAGGAGGGCGGACACGGACGACACGCCGACGATCCCGTGACCGCTACCCAGGACGACGACCTCGACCTCGCCTGCAGGGCTCTGTATCACGCACTCGCCCACCGCGGCGTGGCCGCTCTGCTCGCCGACGCGGACGACTCCGAGGGGGCCACGGACCACGACCCCCGGCTCAGCGGGTGGATCACCCTGGCCCACCGGGGCCGGGACGGCCAACGGCGGGGCGGGCCGCCCGAGGACTGCGCCACCGTGGCGAGCCTGCTCGGGATGACCAGCCACCCTCAGCCCGACGACCACCCTCAGCCCGACGACGACGCCCCGGAAGACCGGTCGGAGGACCCACCACCGTCGTGGGAGGCCCCCCGTGACGACCCGCCTCCTTTCTGACACCTCGGCATCGGCCCCTCGCGGGGCGCGATCCACGGACCGAGTGGCACAGTGGGTCCATGCCTCGCTCGATCGCCACGACCACGGACGTCGACCGTGAACGACTCCTCGAGTTCGCCCGGGACCGTCACCACCTCGTCCTCATCACGCAGCGTCAGGACGGTCGGCCCCAGGCCTCCCCCGTCACCGGTGGGGTGGACGACGAGGGCCGACTGGTCATCTCCACCTACCCGGAACGTGCCAAGACCACCAACGCCCGGCGCCACCCGGAGGTCAGCGTCCTCGTGCTGTCCGACGACTTCGACGACGCCTGGGTCCAGGTCGACGGAACCTGCGAGGTCCTCGACGGCGAGGACGCCATCGAGCCCCTCGTCGACTACTTCCGGTGCATCTCCGGCGAGCACCCGGACTGGGAGGAGTACCGCCAGGCCATGCGCGACCAGGGCAAGTCGCTCATCCGGGTCACCCCGACGCGGTGGTCGCCCATCGCCACGGGTGGCTTCCCCGCCCGGCTCGCCGCACCCGACGAGGGCTGAGCCGCTTCTCGGCTCGCGGCCGTCGACCCCCGTCCGGGCTCATCGGCGCCGCCCCTCTCCTGGCCGAGTAGGGTCAGCGCCCAAGCCACGGCGCGGCGGAGTCGCGGTGGTCCTGCTTCTTCTCCTGCGCCATGCCGTCCCACGTGCGGACCGCGAAGTTCGCCCTGCTGTTCGCCTCGAACACCTCGCGGTGGTCCTCCACGAAGGTCCAGTACAAGCCGTCCCACGCCTGCCGCCAGTCCCCCGGGGGCAGGTCCGACATCTTCCTCAGGTAGTTGCTGCCGGACACGTAGGGCTTGGTCGTGATGGCGTCGCCCGCGGCGAACTGGCTCATGGCATACACGTTGGGCACCATGACCCAGTCGTAGGCGTCGACGAAGAGCGACATGAACCACCGGTACACCTCGTCGGGGTGCACGCGGAGCAGGCACAGGGCGTTGCCCAGCACCATGAGGCGCTCGATGTGGTGCGCGTAGCCCCGCTCCAGCACCCGACGGATGACGAGGTCGACCGGCTCCAGCCCGGTCTCACCCGTCCACCACGACTCCGGCATCGGGCGCCCGTGCTCGAGGACGTTGCTGGTGCGCATCCGACGCCCCCAGATCCGGTAGGTCGCCCGCATGTACTCCCGCCACCCGATGAGCTGGCGGACGAAGCCCTCCAGGCTCGGCAGGTCGACGTCCTGCTCGTCGGCCGCGACTAAGGCACGCTCCAGCACCTGGTCGGGGTTGATGAGACCGCAGTTGAGCGCTGGTGTGAGGGCGGCGTGGAAGATCACCGGGTGCTCGCTGCTGATGGCGTCCTCGTAGGGGCCGAACTGCGCGAACCGCTCGTCGAGGAAGCGGCGCAGGGCGGCGTCGGCCTCACCCGGGGAGGTCGCCCAGCAGAAGGTCGACGGGTCGCCGGGGGCGTCCGGGAAGTGCTCGGTGACCCAGTCGACCGCCTCGTCGACCCGGGTATGCCGTCGTGACGGTCCCAGCGACGGATCGGGGACGGGGTGCCCCCGGGGCAGCTTCTTGCGGTTCTCGGCGTCGAAGGACCACCGGCCGCCGACCGGCTGCTCGCCGTCCATGAGCACGTCCAACCGGCGTCGCTGCCACGCGTAGAAGTGCTGCATCCGGGCTCCGCCGGAGGCGAAGTGGTCGTGGATCTGCTCCCGGGTGGTGAGGAACGCCGGGGTGTCCAGGACGTCCTCCGGGCGCAGCTCGTAGCCGCCCTCCCGCAGCTGGTCCCGGCAGTGCCGCCCCAGCCAGTCGTCAGCGACGTCCAGCACGCTCACGCGGTCCGGCCGCACCCGCTGGACGAGCTCGACCAGCCCGGCCCCGCTGCTGCGCTCGGGCGAGGACTCGACGACCTCGACGTCGAAGGACGCCTCGCGGGCCCGGTCGACGAACCTGCGCACCGCGGCGCGGTGCAGGACCAGCTTGTGCGAGTGGAAGGGGAACTGGCGGTAGAGCAGGTCGTCCTCGACCACGACGAGCACCGTGCGGTCGTCCACGTCCAGCTGCTCGGTGTGCAGCTGGTGCGGGTAGACCAGCCGCACGTCCGGTCCGCGAGTCATACGGTGACCCCCGCGACGGCAGAGCCGGTCGTGACGCCCGGACCGCGGCTCACGCGGCCACTCCCGCTACGGCGGAGACGGTCTCGGAGTCCGGGTCCCACCACCGCAGCGCCTCCAGGGACAGCGACGCCCGGGACCGCGACGTCAGCGACCGCGACGTCAGCGACCGCGACGTCAGGGGCATCGACGTCAGGGGCATAGAGGCAGAACCCGCCGCACCAGGCTGCTGCCCGGCAGCCTCGGTCGAGAGCGCACTGAGGGCGGCCCCGGCCACCTGCGTCGTGAGCCGGGTCGCGAGGCTGACGTGCGGCACCCAGGGACGCTCGTCGGCCCCGGACCAGCGCAGGACCAGCTCCGCCTGGGCCCGCCGAGCGGCCAGCGGCGGTGAAACGAGATCGGCGAGGGTCAGCCGTCGACCACCCAGCAGCACCAGACCGGTCACGTCCACCCGCAGCGGGAGCAGAGGTGACCACAGCTCACCGGCCAGGGCCAGCAGCTCCTCGTCCGGGGGCTGCGGCGAGGAGGCGACGGTGAGGTGCGGACGGTGGGTGGCCCCGCGGTGCCGACCCAGCGAGGGGATGCCCGCGTCCTCCAGCACCGCCCAGCGCTCACGCACCCGCGCGTCGTCCGTCGGGCCGAGCACGAGCTCCAGCGCGTGTGCCCGGCTCACGCGGCGACCCACGTCCCGGAGGCCGCCCCGGTCGTCTGCGCCCGGCTCACGCGGCGACCCACGTCCCGGGTCCCGGAGGCCGCCCCCGTCGTCCGTGCCCGGCTCACGCGGCGACCCACGTCCCGGAGGCCGCCCCCGTCGTCCGTGCCCGGCTCACGCGGCGTCCTGACCCGCCCGGCCCACCCCGGCCATGGCCCAGCGCACGGTGGAGGTGCTGGCCCGGCCCAGGGGTGACAGCACGGCACGGGACAGCGCCGGCGAGGTCGGCAGTCCCAGCTCGGAGCGCGCCCACGGCGGCAGCAGGGCCACGCCCCCCGCCGCGATGGCCCAGTAGCCGGGTCTCGAGGCGAGTGGCAGCGGCGGCTCGGCGAGAAGGAAGCGCGCGGCCTCGCGCGCTTCCTCGGTCGCCTCCAGCTCGGGTCGGTATGCCTCGAGGGCCTCGCGCAGCTCGCGCACCGTCGATGGCGGCGCCGGGACCCCGAGGTGCCGGGCGGAGACCCCGGCCTGGGCGACGTAGCGGTCGGCCTCGTCCTCGGTCAGAGGTGATCCCGAGAAGGCCTGGAAGCCGTCGAGGAAGGAGACCGCCTCCGCGACGTGCACCCACGTGAGCAGGTGCGGGTCGGAGGCGCGGTAAGGCCGTCCGAAGGCGTCCTTTCCGCGCACCCGCTCATGGATCGCCCGGACGTGGCCGATCGTCGCCAGGGCGTGCTCGACGGTGCCGAAGGTCGTCGCCGCGAGGTAGGTGCTGGTGCGCTGCAGGCGACCCCAAGGATCACCCTTGTAGCCGGAGTGTCCCGCGACCCCCGCCATGGCCATGGGGTGCAGCATCTGCAGGAGCAGCGCGGCGACGCCGCCCGGGAACATGGAGGCGTCGGCGTGCACCCGCCATACCGGGTCCTGCGGGGTGAACCACCGCTCCCCCGGGGTGTCCCAGATCACCGACGCCCGCTGCTGCGCGTCATCCCCGGCCACGCGGGAGCGCAGCGCCGACCCGAGGGCGCTCTGCAACCGACCGATCATCGAGGACCTCGCATTCGCCGACATAGGACAGAGGCTGAACAAAGACGTGACATCAGCACTATCGCACGGCCGCTGCCGCCCGTCCACGCGGTCCGCTCCGACCACCCCCCACGCGCCACACCCCACCCGGCGGCCCAGCCCACGCCGACCGTCCGCCCCACCCGGCGGCCCCCCGCCACCGACCCGGCGGCCCAGCCCACGCCGACCGTCCTCCCCACCCGACGGCCCTGGTCACCGACTTGTAGTGTCGGGCTCCATGCGCACCCCGACCTTCCCCGGCACCGACCGCACCTTCCTGCCGATCAACCTCGGCGGCAACCCCTTCGGCTGGACCTCCTCCGCCGAGGCCAGCGAGGCGGTCCTGGACGCCTTCCTCGAGGCGGGCGGGTCCTTCGTCGACACCGCCGACGCCTACTCCTCCTGGGCCGAGGGACACGAGGGCGGCGAGTCCGAGCGCATCCTGGGCCGCTGGATGGCCGAGCGCGGCAACCGGGACGCGGTCCTGGTGGCGACCAAGGTCGGCAAGAAGCCGGGCCGGGAGGGGCTCGCCCACGACTCGGTCCTGGCCGCCCTCGAGGAGTCCCTGGAGCGGCTGCAGACCGACCGGATCGACCTGTACTACGCGCACGCCGACGACGAGTCGGTGGCGATCGAGGACCAGGTGGCGACCTTCGACGAGGCCGTGCGCAGCGGCAGGGTGGGAGCCGTCGGCCTGTCGAACTACTCCCCCGACCGGCTGCGGGAGTTCATGGAGACCGCCGCAGCACAGGGCGCGGTGCTCCCGACCGCCATCCAGCCCCGCTACAGCCTGGTCTCCCGCTCGGGCTACGAGAACGACCTGGCGCCGCTCGTCGACGAGTTCGACCTCGCCGTCTTCTGCTACCCCGCGCTGGCCTCGGGCTTCCTCACCGGCAAGTACCGCACCGAGGAGGACTTCGCCGGCAACGCCCGCGGTGGCGCCGCACGGCGGTATGCCGAGGCCGGCGGTCTCGCGGTCGTGGACGCCCTGGTGGCGGTCGCCGACCGGCACGGGGTCGACCCGGCGTCGGTGGCCCTGGCCTGGCTCCTGGACCGGGGCGTCACCGCCCCCATCGCCTCCGCCTCGCGTCCCGAGCAGCTGGAGCCGCTGCTGGCGGCCACCCGTCTCGAGCTGACCGAGGAGGACAGGGACGAACTCGACCTCGTCTCGGCGACGTTCTAGGACGGCGGCTCAGACCTCGACATCGTCCACGGCATCGACGTCGGGCAGGTCGTCGAAGAGCGCCGGCGGCTCCCGCCAGGGGTCGTGCTCACCGCGCGCCGCCTCCTGGAGGGCCCGGTGGACCCGCTCCGGGGTGCACGGCAGGTCGACGTGCCGCACCCCCAGGTGCGCGAGCGCGTCGACGACGGCGTTCTGCACCGCGGGGGTCGACCCCACGGTGGCGGCCTCGCCGATCCCCTTGGCCCCCAGCGGGTTGCGGTCGGTCGGGGTCTCGGTCAGGCTCGCCTCGAGCTGGACGAGGTCAGCGGCGGTGGGCAGCGTGTAGTCGGCGAAGGTGCCGGTGACCGGGTTGCCGGACTCGTCGTAGCGGAACTCCTCGAAGAGCGCCTGCGCGATGCCCTGGACGCACCCGCCGTGCTGCTGGCCGCGCACGAGCAGCGGGTTGACGACGGTGCCGCAGTCGTCCACCGCGACGTGCCGCAGCAGCCGCACGGCACCGGTCTCGACGTCCACCTCGACGACGCTGACGTGGGTGCCGAACGGGAAGGTCGCCCCGTCCTGCGAGAAGTCGTGGTCGACCCCGAGCCCCTCCCCGCGCTCGTGCGCGCGCTCCGCGACCGCGTCCCAGGTGAGGGTGGCGCCGGGGACCCCGCGCACCCCGAAGGTGCCGTCGACGAGCTCGACGTCGACCTCGGCGACCTCCAGCAGCTCGGCGGCCAGGCGGGTCGCCTGCTCGCGCAGCTGCACGGCGGCCTCCAGCACCGCGCTCCCGCCCAGCTGCAGGGACCGCGCGCCGCCGGTCCCCCCGCCGGAACGGACCCGGGCGGTGTCGGACTGGACGTAGCTCACGCGCTCCAGCGGCAACCCGAGCTGGTCGGCCACGAGCATGGAGAAGGCCGTGGCGTGACCTTGACCGTGGGCCGAGGTCCCGGCCATGACGGTGAGCGAGCCGTCCCGCCCCACCCGGATCCCGGCATACTCGGTGCCACCGAACCCGGTGATCTCGACGTAGCTCGCGATGCCGACACCCAGCTGCCAGGGGCTGCCCGTCTCGCGCCGACGTCGCTGCTCGCGCCGCAGCTCCTCGACGCCCGCCACCTCGAGGGCCGTCTCGAGGGCCCGGGCGTAGTCGCCCGTGTCGTAGCGGGCACCGAACTTGGTGGTGTGCGGGAAGTCGGCGGGCGCGACGAAGTTGCGGCGACGGAACTCCTCCGGGGTGAGCCCGCTCTCCCGGGCCGCGTGGTCCACCGCCCGCTCCACCATGGCCGCGGCCTCCGGCCGTCCGGCCCCGCGGAAGGCCCCGGTCGGGGCGGTGTTGGTCATGACCGAGACCGCGTCGTAGCGCAGCCGGGGGATGACGTAGGAGCCCTCGGACATCGTCCGGGTCGAACCGCTGGCGAAGGACCCGCCGAACCCGGCGTAGGCGCCGCAGTCCCCCACGAGCCGGGCCCGCATCCCGGTGATCCTGCCGTCCTCGTCCAGCCCCACCTCGACGTACTGCACCTGGCCGCGGCTGGTCATCGACAGCATCGACTCGCTGCGCGTCTCCACCCAGCGCACCGGTCGCCCGAGCCGACAGCTGGCGCGCACCACGGCCGCGTGCTCGGGGATGATGCCGGCCTTGCCGCCGAAGGCGCCGCCGACGTGCGGCGCCCGCACCCGCACCGCGTCCTTCGGCAGCCCGGTCCAGCGGACCAGCAGGCGCTGCGCCAGGTGCGGGTGCTGCGTGCCCAGGGCGACGTCCAGCCCTGTGACCTGCGAGGAGCGTGGGCCTTCTGCCCCACCGGCCACGGTGGGCCGCACCAGGATGCCGTGCCCCTCGATCGGGCTGGTCGCCATCCGGTTGTTCTCCATCCGCAGCCGCGCCACCCGGTGCGCCCCGGCGAGGACGTCCTGCTCGCCGTCCGGGTCCTTGACCGCGAGCACCAGGTTGGTGCCGAGCTCGGGGAACTGCCGGGGCGCCTGCTCGGCCAGGGCGTCCTCGAGATCGACCACGGCGTCCAGCTCCTCGTAGTCGACGTCGACGAGGTCGGCCGCGTCGACGGCCGTCACCCGGCTGCCCGCCACGACGAGGGCGACCGGGTCCCCCACGAAACGCACCCGGCCGGTGGCGAGGGCGGTCCGCGCCACCCGGTCGTGGATCTGGGCGAACGGCGGCACCGGGTCGGTGCCGAGGTCCTCCGCGGTGAAGACCCCCACCACCCCGGGCGCCGCCGCGGCCTGGGACGTGTCGATCCCGGCCAGGCGCGCGTGCGCCACCGGGCTACGCACGAACACGGCGTGCAGGACCTCCGGGTCGTCCAGGTCGAGGTCGCCGACGAAGGTGCCGCGCCCGCGCAGCAGGTCGGGGTCCTCCACCCGGCGCACCTCGGTGCCGAGGATGGACGTCCCGCGCTGAAGATCCGTCATACCCCCATCCTGCCTCCTCGTCAGGGTCGGCGAGCGGCATGATGGGGGTATGCCCGACGCCCAGCCGGACCTGCTCGACCTCGACTCCCTGCTCGACGACGACGAACGCGCCGTGCGCGACTCGGTCGCCGCGGTGTGCGCCGAGCAGGTCGTCCCGCACGTCGCCGGGTGGTACGAGGCCGGCCACCTCGAGCACGGCCAGGTGCGTGAGCTGGCGCGGGAGTTCGGCCGGCTGGGGCTGCTGGGGATGCACCTGCAGGGCTACGGGTGCGCGGGGATGAGCGCGGTCGACTACGGCCTGGCCTGCACCGAGCTGGAGGCCGTCGACTCCGGCGTCCGCTCCCTGGTGTCCGTCCAGGGGTCCCTGGCCATGCACGCCATCCACGCCTACGGCAGCGAGGAGCAGCGGCAGGCCTGGCTGCCCGGGATGGCCTCCGGGGAGACCATCGGCTGCTTCGCGCTCACCGAGCCCGACCACGGCTCGGACCCGGGCTCGATGACCACCCGGGCGCGGCGGGACGGGGCCGACTGGGTCCTCGACGGGGCCAAGACCTGGATCACGAACGCCCCCCTCGCCGACGTCGCGGTGGTGTGGGCCCGCACCGAGGACGGCATCCGCGGCTTCGTCGTGCCCACCTCCACCCCGGGGGTCTCCACCCCGACCATCGCGCGGAAGATGTCGCTACGGGCCTCGGTGACCGGCGAGGTCGTGCTCGAGGGCGCGCGCCTGCCGCAGGACGCGGTGCTGCCGGGCGTCCGCGGGCTCAAGGGGCCGCTGTCCTGCCTGTCGGAGGCGCGCTACGGCATCGTCTGGGGGTCGATGGGGGCCGCCCGCTCGGCGCTGTCGACGGCCCTGGGGTATGCCGCCACCCGGGAGCAGTTCGACCGCCCCATCAGCGCCTTCCAGCTCACCCAGGCCAAGCTGGCCCGCATGCACCAGTCCTGGGCCACCGGCATGCTGCTGGCGCTGCACCTGGGCCGGCTGAAGGACCGTCACGGCCTGCGCCCCGAGCAGGTCAGCGTCGGCAAGCTCAACAACGTCGGCGCGGCGCTGGAGATCTGCCGCACCGCCCGCACCATCCTCGGGGCCAACGGCATCTCCGGGGACTACCCGGTCATGCGCCACATGGCCAACCTCGAGTCGGTCCTCACCTACGAGGGCACCGAGGAAATGCACACCCTCGTCGTCGGACAGGCCCTCACCGGGCAGCAGGCCTACCGCTAGCCGGCCTGGCTCAGCGGCCCGGTGAGGTCGCGTCGGGTCCGGCGTCGACCCCGAGCCGGTCGAAGGCCGCCTCCAGCCGGTCGCCCAGCACGTCGGCGAGCGAGCGGGCGTAGGTGTCGGTGATGTGGCTGCCCTGGCGGTACACGAGCACCTCTCCCACCACCGGAGGGCAGCGGTCCTGGCCGGGGCAGACCCAGTCGTTCATCGTGACGAAGGTCGCCCCGGGGACCTGCTCCACGGCCTGCAGCAGCGGCCCGGTGCCGCTGCCGCGGTTGCTGTCGAAGATGCAGCGGTCGAGGTCGTCGCGGTGGTCGGCGACGCAGGCGTAGACCTGGAGGTCACCGGGCTGCGGGGTGTCCGCCACGGCGACGACCGGGACGCCGGCGGCACCGACCTCGCGCCAGTGCTGCGCCATCCCCTCGGCGAGCGCCGCCCCGGACGGCTCTCCGTCCTCGTCGAGGCCCTGGGACTTGACCGACGAGGTCAGCACGACGTCCGGGGGCTCGGCCACCAGGCGGCGCGTCACCTCGGCCCCCCAGGAGCGGCAGGCCTGCGCCTGCGCCTCGTCCTCGAACTCGACCGGGGTGGCGCTCCACGGGCACGCCGACCGGTAGTAGACGTCGATCCCCCACCCGCGCTCCTCCCCGAGCCGGTCCAGCGCGCCCGTCCACTGGGCGATCTTGGAGTCCCCGACGACCGCGACGTGCAGGTCGCCCTCCGGGTCGCCGTAGGCGCAGCGCAGCACCTCCTCGCCCGTGGCGTCGCAGTCCTGCCGGTAGAGCGCCGGCAGGTCCCGGGTGGCCTCGAGCGGGTCCGGGGTGATGGAGGCGGGTGCGAGGTCGAGGCCGTCCAGGTCCGGCGAGGGGGCGCCCTCGGTGCCGGACACCACCTCGCGGTCCCCCGACCCGTCGGCGCCCGCACCGTTCGCGCCCGCACCATCCTCTCCCGCACCGTCCCCGAGGTCCCCCTCCGAGGCAGCCGCCCCCGCCCCCCCGAGCCGCTCACCCGCGCGGCGACCGTCCTCGGCGAGCTCCTGGGGGCCGGCCGGGCGGTCACCCGACAGGACCGCCGCCCCGTCGGCGTCGGCCGTGGCCTCGTTGGCGCGGACCTGACGGTCGACCTCGCGCACCAGCTGCCAGCCCGAGGCCGTCGCCAGCACCGTGCACAGCGCGCCCACCGCCAACCCGGCCGCCGGGCGCGCCCAACGGCCGCGGGCGTGGCGCACCGGCTGCTCCACCAGCAGGTAGCCCGCGGTGGCCGGCAGCGCGCTGAGCAGCACCACCCCCAGGCCCACCCAGACCGACAGCTCCCCCCACCTCGCCTCGGCCACGACGAGCAACGGCCAGTGCCAGAGGTAGAGCGAGTAGGACAACGCCCCCGTCCACTGCAGCGGCGCCACGCGATGGACGCGCACCGGCCCGGACGCCTCCGCCGCCCGCACCCCGCCGACGAGCGCCGCCGCGGTCCCCAGGGTCGGGACCAGCGCCGCCCAGCCGGGCCAGGGGGTCTGGGGGCCGGTCAGCACCGCCCCGGCCACGACCACGGCCGGACCGCCCCACGCCAGGGCCGTGGCGACGGGGACGGGGACGCGCGACCACCAGGCGCTCCCCAGCGCCACCAGCGCGCCGACCCCGAGCTGCCACAGCCGGGTCGAGGTGACGAAGTAGGCCTCCGGGGGGCTGGCGGAGGTCAGGTGCACCGCCCAGCCGAAGGACGGCAGGACCACGACCACGGCCAGGAGCACGGCGGTGAGCGGGACCGGCCGGACACCGCGCCGTCGCGCGAGCCAGGCTGCGAGGAGCAGCAGCAGCGGCCACAGGAGGTAGAACTGCTCCTCGACGGCGAGCGACCAGTACTGCTGCACCGGGGAGTCGACCGAGTCCTCGGCCAGGTAGTCCACCGAGCGGTCCGCCAGCCGCCAGTTCACGACGTAGAGCCCAGAGGTGACGATGTCCCAGCCGGTCTCGCGCCAGCGCACCTGCGGCAGCAGGGTGAGGGTGAGCAGCGCCGTCGTCACGAGGACGAGGGCCGAGGCCGGGAGCAGCCGCCGTGCCCGGCGGGACCAGAACCGCCCCAGGTCCACCGTCCCGGTGCGCAGCACCTCGGACACGAGCAGGCCGGTGATGACGTAGCCGGAGATGACGAAGAAGACGTCGACCCCGGCGAAGCCGCCGGGGAGCCAGGGCACCCCGGCGTGGTAGAGCAGCACGAGGAGGACGGCCAGGGCCCGCAGCCCCTGGATGTCGGCCCGGTAGCCCGGCGGGACCACACGACCACCGAGCCTGCTCACCCGGGGAAGTGTAGTCAGCCCCTCCCGAGCCGGGACACGCTCGACCGGGAGACGAGCCGGGGCGGGATGAGCAGCTCCGCCGCCCCGTCTCCCCCCTCCAGCAGCGACACCAGCCGCTCCACCGCGGCCGCGCCGACGGCGTCGAACTGCTGCTCGACCGTGCTGAGCGCCGGCTGCAGCCATCCGCTCTCGGGCGTGTTGTCGTAGCCGATGACGCTCACCCGGGCGGGCACCTCGACGCCCGAGCGGTGCAGCGCCGCCATGAGGCCGAGCGCCATCGAGTCGTTCGCGGCGAACACCGCACCGACCTCCTCCCAGCGAGGGTGCTCGAGCAGCTCCAGACCGGCCCGGTAGCCCGACTCGGGGCTCCAGTCACCGACCCAGACCGGGCCGGGCTGCACCCCGGCCGAGACGAGCCGGTCTGCCCACCCGGCGGTGCGCTGCCGGGCCTCCCCCCAGTCCGTCGGACCGCTGACGTGGGCGACGGTGCGGTGCCCGCAGTCCAGCAGGTGCTCGGCCACGAGCCGGCCGCCGGCCTCGTTGTCGCTGGCGACGAACGGGACGTCGTCGCCGAGCCGGCCCTCGACGGCCACGACGGGCAGCTGGGCGCGCAGCCCGTCCACCATCCGCGCCTGCCCGTCGGTGGGCGCGATGACGGCCACCCCCTCGACGTCCCGGCGCAGCACCTCCTCGAGGACGGCGTCCACCTGGCCGGCGTCCAGCCCGTGCGCGGACACGATCTGGGCCGCGTAGCCGCTGCGCCGCGCCGCGGCCTCGATGCTGAGCAGCATGGACATCGGCCCGAAGAGGGGTCCCATGAAGCTGACGACCCCCAACGACCGGGTGCGGCGCACCGCGAGGTTGCGGGCGGTCCCGCTGGGCCGGTAGCCCAGCCGCGTCATGGCGCGGCGCACCCGGTCCACGGTCTCCGGACGCACCTGCGGGCTGCCGTTGACGACCCGCGAGACCGTCTGGTGGGACACGCCGGCGGCGGCCGCCACGTCATACATGGTCGTGCGTCGACCTCGCCCGTCCATCACCTCTCCGTCCGCTCGGCGACCATCCTGCACCGTTCGTCGCGTTCGCGACGAGAGGCCTTTGACAAACGAGATGTTAGCGGTAACCTCCTCGTTTGTGAGCGGTAACAACACTTTCGTGGTTGGCGTCGACTTCGGCACCCTGTCCGGTCGCGCCGTGGTCGTGCGCGTCCAGGACGGGAGCGTGGTCGGCAGCGCCGCGCACCCCTACCCCCACGGGGTGATGGAGGCCGAGCTGTCCGCCGGCCCGGCCGCCACCGCGGGCCGCCCGACCCCGCTGCCCCCCGACTGGGCGCTGCAGGTCCCGGGCGACTACGTCGAGGTCCTCGCGAACGCCGTGCCCGCCGCCCTTGCCGCGGCCCGCGAGGAGCACGGGGTGCGGGCCGAGGACGTCGTGGGCATCGCGACCGACTTCACCGCCTGCACCATGGTCCCCACCACCTCCGACGGCACCCCGCTGAGCGAGCTCCCCGAGCTCGCGGACCGCCCGCACGCCTACGTCAAGCTGTGGAAGCACCACGCGGCGCAGCCGCACGCCGACCGGATCAACGCGTTGGCCCACCAGCGGGGCGAGCCGTGGATCGCCCGCTACGGCGGGCTCATCTCCTCGGAGTGGGAGTTCGCCAAGGGGCTGGAGCTCCTCGAGGACGACCCCGAGGTCTACGCCGCCACCGAGCGCTGGGTCGAGGCCGCCGACTGGATCGTCTGGCAGCTGTGCGGCAGCTACGTGCGCAACGCCTGCACCGCGGGCTACAAGGGCATCCGGCAGGACGGCCGCTACCCCGACCGCGACTTCCTGGCCGCGCTCGACCCCGGCTTCGCCGACTTCGTCACCGACAAGCTGGACCAGCCGATCGGCGAGCTGGGCGCCGCCGCGGGCCGGCTGACCGCGCAGGCGGCGGCCTGGACCGGTCTCCCTGAAGGGATCACCGTGGCGGTGGGCAACGTCGACGCCCACGTCACCGCCCCCGCTGCCGGTGCCGTCGACCCCGGGCAGATGGTCGCCATCATGGGCACCTCGACCTGCCACGTCATGAACGGCGAGTCCCTGCGGGAGGTCCCCGGGATGTGCGGCGTCGTCGAGGGCGGCATCGTGCCGGGCCTGTGGGGCTACGAGGCCGGCCAGTCCGGCGTCGGCGACATCTTCGGCTGGTTCGTCGAGCACGGCGTCCCCCCGGCCTACCACCAGGAGGCGCGCCGGCAGGGCGTGTCGGTCCACGAGCTGCTCACCGAGCTCGCGTCCCGGCAGCGGGTGGGCGAGCACGGCCTCGTCGCGCTGGACTGGCACAGCGGCAACCGGTCGGTCCTCGTCGACCACGAGCTGTCGGGCCTGATCGTCGGCCAGACCCTGGCGACCCGGCCGGAGGACACCTACCGTGCGCTGCTCGAGGCGACGGCGTTCGGCACCCGCGTCATCGTCGAGGCCTTCGCCGAGGCGGGCGTCCCCGTGACCGAGTTCATCGTCGCCGGGGGCCTGCTCAAGAACGCCCTCCTCATGCAGATCTACGCCGACGTCACCCGGCTGCCCATCTCGACCATCGCGACCGACCAGGGCCCGGCGCTCGGGTCGGCCCTGCACGCGGCCGTCGCCGCGGGGGCGTATGCCGACATCCGCGCCGCGGCCTCGGCCATGGGCCGGGTGGACCGCGCGGTCTACACCCCCGACGAGGAGGCGGCCCGCGGCTACGACGCGCTGTTCGCGGAGTACCGCGCGCTGCACGACCACTTCGGGCGTGGCGGCAGCGAGGTCATGCACCGGCTGCGCGCCCTGCGGCGGGCCGCCCGGGGCGGGTCGGGGTCGGCGGCATGAGCCTGCAGCCCTACCCCCACGAGGTCCGGGGACGCATCGCGGAGGTCCGGGAGGTCGTGGCCCGCCTGCACGCCGAGCTGCCCCGGTGGGAGCTCGTCGTGTGGACCGCCGGCAACGTCTCCCAGCGGGTCCCCGGCACCGACCTCTTCGTCATCAAGCCCTCCGGCGTGGGCTACGACGAGCTCTCCCCGGAGGCGATGGTGGTGTGCGACCTCGACGGCGAGCTGGTCGACGGCGCCCACCGCCCCAGCTCGGACACCGCGGCCCACGCCTACGTCTACCGGCACCGTCCCGACATCGGGGGCGTCGTGCACACCCACTCCCCCTACGCCACCGCCTGGGCGGCCCTGGGCGAGGAGATCCCGTGCGCCCTGACGATGATGGCCGACGAGTTCGGCGGGCCGGTCCCTATCGGCCCGTTCGCGCTCATCGGGGACGACTCCATCGGCCGCGGCATCGTGGAGACCCTGCGCGGGTCGCGCAGCCCGGCCGTCCTCATGCGCAGCCACGGACCCTTCACCGTCGGTGCCGACGCCCGCGCCGCCGTCAAGGCGGCGGTCATGGTGGAGGAGGTCGCCCGGACCCTGCACCTCGCCCGGCAGCTCGGCCCCCTGACCCCCCTCGACCAGCGCGACGTCGACGCCCTCTACGACCGCTACCAGCACGTCTACGGCCAGGCACCCGCCGCGCCGACCACCGAGCCGCACCAGGAGCAGGAACCAGCATGAGCGCGCAGCCCCGCACCGAGGACGCCGAGATCTGGTTCTGCACCGGCAGCCAGCACCTCTACGGAGAGGACACCCTGCGGCAGGTCGCCGAGCAGAGCCAGGCCATCGCCCGCGCCCTCGACGACGCCGACGCGGTGCCCGTCCGGGTGGTCTGGAAGCCCGTGCTCACCGACCGGGAGGCGATCCACCGGCTGGCCCTGGAGGCCAACGCGCACGAGGGCTGCCTCGGGGTCGTCGCCTGGATGCACACGTTCTCCCCCGCCAAGATGTGGATCGCCGGCCTGGCCGCCCTCGACCGACCGCTGCTGCACCTGCACACGCAGGCCAACGTCGAGCTGCCCTGGTCGACCATCGACTTCGACTTCATGAACCTCAACCAGGCCGCGCACGGGGACCGCGAGTTCGGCTACCTGCAGAGCCGGATGGGGGTGCGGCGCAGCACCGTGATCGGGCACGTCTCGCACGCCCCCGTCCAGCGCCGGGTCGGCGACTGGGCCCGGGCCGCCGCCGGCTGGGCCGCGACCCGGTCGCTGCGGCTGGCCCGCTTCGGCGACAACATGCGCAACGTCGCCGTGACCGAGGGCGACAAGACCGAGGCCGAGATCCGGCTGGGGGTCTCGGTCAACACCTGGGGGGTGAACGACCTGGTGGCCGCGGTCGCCGAGGTGGGCGACCACGAGGTCGACGCCCTCGTCGACGAGTACCTCGACCTCTACGACGTCGCGCCCGAGCTGCGCCCGGGAGGAGAGCGGGCCGGGTCGCTGCGCGACGGGGCTCGCCAGGAGGTCGCGCTGCGCACGCTGCTGGAGTCCCTCGGCGCCACCGCCTTCACCACCACCTTCGAGGACCTGGGGGGCCTGAAGCAGCTGCCGGGCCTCGCCGTCCAGCGCCTCATGGCCGCGGGCTACGGCTTCGGCGCGGAGGGCGACTGGAAGACCGCCGTCCTGGTCCGGGCGGCCAAGGTCATGGGCGCCGGTCTGCCGGGCGGGGCCTCCCTCATGGAGGACTACACCTACGACCTCACGCCGGGCGCGGAGAAGGTCCTCGGGGCCCACATGCTGGAGATCTGCCCCTCGCTGACCACCGCCCGACCGCGCCTCGAGGTGCACCCGCTGGCCATCGGCGGCCGGGAGGACCCGGTCCGCCTGGTCTTCCACGCCGACCCCGGACCCGGGGTGGTCGTGGCCATGGCCGACATGCGGGACCGGTTCCGGCTCACCGCCAACGCGGTCGACGTGGTCGCCCCGGACGCCCCGCTGCCCCACCTGCCCGTCGCCCACGCCGTCTGGCGCCCGCAGCCGGACCTCGCCACCTCGGCGGAGGCGTGGCTCACCGCCGGGGCGGCCCACCACACCGTCCTCACCACCCAGGTGGGCGTGCCGGTCATCGAGGAGTGGGCCGCGATGTCGGGCACCGAGCTGCTGGTCATCGACCAGGACACCACCACCCGCGGCTTCGCCCGCGAGGTGCGCTGGAACCAGGCCTACCACCGGCTCGCGCAGGGCATCTGAGGCGAGAGCACGACATACCCCCATGGACCACCACCACCCGCACCCGCACCCGCGGGACGACACCACAAGGAGACACCCATGATGATCCGTAGGTACACCGCCATCGCCGCCGGTGCCACGCTCGCCCTCAGCCTCGCGGCCTGCGGCGGCGAGGGTGCGGGCAGCAGCAGCGCCGACGAGGGCAGCGAGTCCGGAGGCGGAGGGGGCGAGGGTGGCACGGTCGGTGTCGCCATGCCCACCCAGACCTCCGAGCGCTGGATCGCCGACGGCAACGCCGTGGAGGCGGGGCTGACCGAGGCCGGCTACGACGTCGACCTGCAGTTCGCCAACGACGACATCCCCACCCAGAGCCAGCAGATCGACCAGATGATCACCAACGGGGCGGACGCCCTGGTCATCGCCGCGATCGACGGCACCGCCCTGTCCAGCCAGCTCGACGCCGCCGCGGCCGCCGGCATCCCGGTCATCTCCTACGACCGGCTCATCCGGGACAGCGAGAACGTCGACTTCTACGTCACCTTCGACAACTACAACGTCGGCGTGCAGCAGGCCACGGCGCTGCTCGTCGGGCTGGGCCTGCTCAACGAGGACGGTTCGGAGGGCGACGCCGAGGGACCCTTCAACGTCGAGCTGTTCGCCGGGTCCCTGGACGACAACAACGCCCACTTCTTCTGGGACGGGGCGATGGACACCCTCCAGCCCTTCATGGACGACGGCACCCTGGAGGTGCCCTCGGGCCAGACCGACATCGAGCAGGCGGCGACGCTGCGCTGGCAGCAGGAGACGGCCCAGCGCCGCATGGAGGACCTGCTCACCAGCACCTACAGCGACGGCACCGAGCTGCACGGCGTGCTCTCCCCCTACGACGGCCTGTCCCGGGGCATCATCACCGCGTTGCGTAACGACGGCATGGGCGACACGATCGAGGACGGGCTGCCCATCGTCTCCGGCCAGGACGCCGAGATCGCCTCGGTCAAGCTCATCGCCGACGGGGTCCAGCACTCGACGATCTTCAAGGACACCCGCAAGCTCGCCGACCAGGCCGTCGTCACGGTGGAGGCGTACATGGCCGGCGAGGAGGCCGAGGCCAACGACACCGAGAGCTACGACAACGGCGTCAAGGTCGTGCCCTCGTTCCTGCTGGAGTCCGACATCGTCTACCAGGACAACATCACCGAGCTGCTCATCGACTCCGAGTACTGGACCCAGGAGGAGGTCGACTCCGGCGTCGCCGAGTGACCCCTCCGCCCGACCGCTCCTGACCCGTCGCGACGACGACGGGTCAGGAGCGCCCACTCCCCCACCGCCGCACACCCCGGCGGTGGCCCCTCCGTGAGGAGCTCCATGAGCGACACCATCCTGGAGATGCGCGGGATCACCAAGACGTTCCCCGGCGTGAAGGCGCTGGAGGACGTGAACCTGGAGGTCCGGCGCGGCGAGATCCACGCCATCTGCGGCGAGAACGGCGCCGGCAAGTCGACCCTGATGAAGGTGCTGTCCGGCGTCTACCCGCACGGCACCTACGAGGGCGACATCCTGCTCGAGGGCGAGCCCGTCCGCTTCTCCTCGATCAACGACAGCGAGGCCAACGGCGTCGTCATCATCCACCAGGAGCTCGCCCTGGTCCCGCACCTGTCGATCGCCGAGAACATGTACCTCGGCAACGAACGGCGCGGACGCGGCGGGCTCATCGACTGGCACCGCACCAACCGCGACGCCACCGAGCTCATGGACCGGGTCGGTCTGCACGAGCTGCCGGTGACCAAGATCGGCCACGTCGGCGTGGGCAAGCAGCAGCTGGTCGAGATCGCCAAGGCGCTGTCCAAGGACGTGCGCCTGCTCATCCTGGACGAGCCCACGGCGGCCCTCAACGACAACGACTCCGAGCACCTCCTCGGCCTGCTGCGTCAGCTCCGGGACCAGGGGGTCACCTGCATCATGATCTCGCACAAGCTGGGCGAGATCGCCGACATCGCCGACCGGACGACGATCATCCGGGACGGTCGCACGATCGAGACCCTCGACATGAGCGAGGCCGACGCCACCCAGGACCGGATCATCCGCGGGATGGTCGGGCGCGACATGGAGCACCGCTACCCCGAGCGGGATGCGCACGTGGGCGAGGAGATGCTCCGGGTGGAGAGCTGGCGGGTCCACCACCCCACCCAGGCCGACCGGGTGGTCATCGAGGACGCCAGCTTCTCGGTCCGGGCCGGGGAGGTCGTGGGGATCGCCGGCCTCATGGGCGCCGGCCGCACCGAGCTGATGATGAGCATCTTCGGGCGCAGCTACGGCCGCGGGATCTCCGGCCGGGTCCTCAAGCAGGGCCAGGAGGTCGACGTCTCGACCGTCTCCCGCGCCATCGGGCACGGCATCGCCTACGCGACCGAGGACCGCAAGGCCTACGGGCTCAACCTCATCGACGACGTACGGCACAACACCTCAGCCGCCGGCCTGGACCAGCTGTCGCGGTTCGGCTGGGTGAACGGCCTGGAGGAGCTCAAGGTCGCGCAGGACTACCGGCGCGACCTCAACACCCGCACCCCCAGCGTGCTCAACAGCGTGGGCAAGCTCTCCGGCGGCAACCAGCAGAAGGTCGTGCTCGCCAAGTGGCTCTTCACCGATCCCGACGTGCTCATCCTCGACGAGCCCACCCGCGGCATCGACGTCGGGGCGAAGTACGAGATCTACACGATCATCAACCGGATGGTCGCGGCCGGCAAGGCGGTCGTCGTCATCTCCTCCGAGCTGCCCGAGCTGCTCGGCATCAGCGACCGCATCTACACCCTGGCCTTCGGCCGGATCACCGGTGAGCTGCCCGTCGCCGAGGCGACCCAGGAACGCCTCATGTCACTCATGACCATGGACAAGGAAGGTGCCGCCCGATGACCGGGACGCTCAACCTCAAGGAACTGCTCACCAGCAACATCCGCCAGAGCGGCATCCTGCTGGCGCTGGTGGTGATCGTCGCGTTCTTCTCGGTCCTCCACCCCAGCTTCCTCACGCCGGGGAACCTCACCAACATCGTCCTGCAGTACTCCTACATCCTCATCCTGGCCATCGGGATGATCATCGTCATCATCGGTGGGCACATCGACCTCTCCGTCGGCTCGCTCGTGGCCCTGACCGGGGCGACCGCGGCGGTGGTCTCGATCCGCAACGGGATGCCCTGGTGGGTCGGGGTGCTCGCGGCCCTGGCGGTGGGCGTGCTGGCCGGGTGCTGGCAGGGGTTGTGGGTGGCCTACGTGGGGATCCCCGCGTTCATCGTCACCCTCGCCGGGATGCTCATCTTCCGCGGCCTCACCTTCCAGGTCCTGGACAACGTCTCGCTCTCCCCCTTCGGCGGCACCTACTACCAGATCGCCAACGGTTTCCAGAACGGCATCCTGGGCGGCTACGGCGTAGACGTCTTCACCCTGGTGATCTTCGCGGTCGCGGTCCTCGGGTATGCCGTCAACGCCTGGCGGCAGCGTCGTGCCGCGGTCGCCTACGAGCAGGAGGTGGGCGCGCTGCCGCTGTTCGTGCTGAAGATCGTCGCGGTCGGGGCGGTCGTCATGTGGTTCGGCTTCCAGCTGGCCCAGAGCCGTGGTCTGCCCAACGTGCTCATCCTGCTCGCGGTGCTCATCCTCATCTACGGCCTCGTCACGCAGAAGACCGTCTTCGGCCGCAACGTCTACGCCATCGGCGGCAACCTCACCGCCGCCAAGCTCTCCGGCGTCAAGGTGAAGAAGGTCAACTTCCTCATCTTCGTCAACATGGGGCTGCTCTCCGGGATCGCCGGCGTGGTGTTCTCCTCGCGGATGAACGGTGCCCAGCCCGGTGCGGGCAACATGTTCGAGCTGGACGCGATCGCCGCCTGCTTCATCGGCGGGGCCGCGGTGACCGGTGGTGTCGGCCGGGTCACCGGCGCGATGATCGGCGGACTCATCATGGCGGTGATGTCCAACGGCATGCAGCTCATGGGCGCCGAGCAGTCGACGCAGCAGCTGATCAAGGGCCTGGTGCTGCTGCTCGCGGTCGCCTTCGACGTCTACAACAAGCGGCGCGCGGGCAACTGAGGCGGCCGGGTCGCGGCTCAGCGGGTCAGAGGACCACGACCCGGTCCCCCAGGGACAGCAGCGCCTGGGACCAGAACATCTCCATGGCGTCCACCGAGATCCGGGCGCAGCCGTGCGAGGCAGGGACCGGGGGGATGGACCGCGAGCCGTGCACCGCGTAGTTGCCGTGGTAGTACATGGGCCGGTACATCTTGCCCAGCTCCCCGTCCTGCCAGCCCTCGCTGTGGGTGAGCCACACGGTGAAGTCGCCGGTCGGGGTCCGCGCGTCGTAGTCGCGGTCCTCGAAGGTGTAGGGCTCGCCGTTGCCGGTCGAGGTGTTGAGGGTCATCAGTGTCGCGCCGCCCCGGACGACGAGCAGCAGCTGGGAGGCGAGGTGGACCTCGACGTGGTCACCGCCGTAGGCCGGCGCCGGACGGTAGCCGGTCGCCAGGGCCGCGCGGGTGCTGGGGCCCACGACCCCGTCGCGCCACAGGCCGTGCGCCTTCTGCAGCGCCCACACGGCCTGCTGGGTGAGGTGACCGAAGCCGCCGTCCGGCTCGCCGCACCAGTAGCCGGCCGCACCCAGCTGCTCCTGCAGCACCCAGACGGCCTCGCCCCCGCTGCCCCGCTGCAGGATCGGCGGGGGTGGCGGCTCGACGGGCTCGGGCTCGGGCTCGGGCTCGGGCTCCGGCTCGGGTTCCGGCTCCGGCGGGAGGGCGAACACGTCGCCGGAGTCCTCCAGACCCCCGACCACGGCACCCGCCATCAGGCCCGCGCCACCCTGCACGAGCGCCCGTCGGGGCAGCGGTGCGGTCCGGAGGTGCCCGGCCCACGCCGCATACCTCTGCCTGCGCATGTGTGTCCCCTTCGTCTGCTTCCTGGCCAGTAGACGCGGCGGTGCACCCGGGAGGTTGCCCGCCGCTCCCGATGTTGCCGAATCGTGATGTGGGCGCTCGCCCGCGCCCGATCCCCGGGGCGCGCATATGCTGCACCACACCCCAGGTTGTCACACCACGCGCCCAAGGAGGACCACCATGGCCCGCCCGCACCGACCGCTGCCCTCCCTCTCCCGCCGGAGGGTGCTCGCCCTGGGTGGCGTCGGCGCGCTCGGCGCCTCGCTCGCCGCCTGCGGGGACAACACCGGGCGCGGTGGCTCCAGCAGCCCGGAGGGCGCGGGGTCCAGCGCCGGGGGGCGACCGCAGATCGCCCAGTGGTACCACCAGTACGGCGAGGCGGGCACGCAGGAGGCCGTGGAACGGTATGCCGCCGACTACGAGCCCGCCGACGTCACCGTCTCGTGGAAGCCGGGTGACTACGACCAGTCCACGGCGGCCTCGCTGCTCACCGACTCCGGCCCTGACGTCTTCGAGTACGGCAACGGCCCCACGATCGACATGATCCGCGGTGAGCAGGTGGCCGACCTCACCGACCTCTTCGGCGACACCCTCGACGACTTCACCCCCTCCCTGGTCGAGCGGATGACCTACGACGGCAAGGTCTGGGCCGTCCCCCAGGTCGTGGACACGCAGGTGCTCGTCTACCGCCGCAGCCTGCTCGAGCAGGCCGGGATCGAGCCGCCGCAGCAGATCTCCGAGCTGGTGGAGGCCGCCCGGGAGCTGACCCGCGACGACGTCAAGGGGCTGTTCCTCGGCAACGACGGCGGCGCGGGGCTGCTCGGTGGCCCGATGCTGTGGGCGGCGGGGCTGGACTACCTCGACGGCGAGCAGGTCGGCTTCGACAGTGCCGGGGCGCCGGAGGCCCTGGCGGTGCTGCGGACCCTGTGGACCGACGAGACCGTGCTGCTGGGCCAGGCCAAGGACTGGTTCGACCCCGAGGCCCTCACCTCCGGGCGCGCGGCGATGCAGTGGACCGGACTGTGGACCTTCCCGGTCATCGCCGAGGCGCTGGGGGACGACTTCGGTGTCATCCCCTGGCCCGCCATGGAGGGCGGCTCCCCCTCGGTCCCCGTGGGGGCCTACGGGTCCTGCGTCTCGACCCGCGCGAGCGACGTCCAGGCCGCCAAGGACTTCGTGCGGTGGTTGTGGATCGAGCAGACCGACAAGCAGCTGGACTTCGCCACCGCCTACGGTTTCCACCTGCCCTCGCGCACCAGCCTCGTGCCGGAGGCCGAGGTGCTGGCCTCCGGCCCGGCCGCGGACGCCGCGGGCTACGTCACCGAGCACGGGCACGCGCAGACCCCGTTGCTGTGGACCCCCCAGAGCGCGACCGCCTGGAGCGACATGATGAACCGCATCGTGCGCGACGGCGCGGACCCGCAGGCCGAGCTGGACGCCCTCGTGCCCATCGTCGAGGCCGAGCTGGAGCGGGTCACCGGCTGATGCTCGCGCGGCTTCGCGGTCGCCAGGACGTCAACCTGTGGTTCTGGGTCTTCGTGGGCCCGTTCTTCGCCGGCCTGGTGCTGTTCATCTACGTCCCCATCGGCTGGAGCGTCTACCTCTCCTTCTTCGAGGCCTACAACACCGTCACCCCCACCGAGTTCGTCGGGCTGGCGAACTACCGCGACATGCTCACCGACCAGGCGTTCCGGGACTCGCTGCTGACCTTCGTCGTCTTCGCCGCGTTCATCGTGCCCACCACCTTCGCCCTGTCGCTGCTCACCGCCCTCCTGGTGGCGCGGACCCGGGTGATGCAGGCGTTCTTCCGCTCGGTCTTCTTCCTCCCGGTGGCCTGTTCCTACGTCGTGGGGGCGCTCGTCTGGAAGATGTCGATCTTCTCCGGCATGAGCTCTGGGGCGGCCAACGCCCTGCTCGGGCTGGCCGGGGTCAGCCCCATCCCGTGGCTCTCGATCACCGATCCGCCGTGGTACTGGCTCGTCATCGTGTCGGCCCGGCTCTGGCTGCAGGTCGGCTTCTACATGATCCTCTTCCTGGCCGCCCTGCAACGGGTGCCGGTCAACCTCTACGAGGCCGCGGCCATCGACGGCGCCGAGGGGTGGCAGGTCTTCCGGCACATCACCTGGCCGCAGCTGCTGCCCGCCTCCACGGCGGTGCTCCTGCTGCTGCTCATCAACGCCTTCCAGGCCTTCGACGAGTTCTACAACATCCTGGCCGGCTTCAGCGGCTACCCGCCCTACGCCCGCCCACCGCTCGTCTACCTCTACTACACCGCACTCGGCAGCGGGCAGAACTTCGGCGACGGCAGTGCGGGCGCGGTCATCCTCACCGTCCTCATCGCGGCGGTCGCGCTGGCCCAGACCCGGGTCCTGCGCCTCGGCGGGAGGGACTGAGATGCTGCACGAACGTCGACGTCACGCCGTGCTGCGCCGCAGCCTGCTCCTGGTGGGCACGGTGCTCTTCCTCGTGCCCTTCTACCTGCTGCTGCGCGGCGCGTTCAGCACCGAGGCCGATCTCACCTCGGCCACCTGGCACTGGCTCCCGCCCACGTGGGAGTGGGGCAACCTCGCGGCCGTCTTCGACAACCGCACCGTCCCGCTGGGCCGTGCCCTGCTCAACAGCACCCTCATCGCGGTCAGCCAGACGGTCGGGGTGCTGGTGCTCTCCGGGATGGCCGGCTACGGGTTGGCCCGGATCCCCTACCGCTGGTCGAACGTCGTCTTCTGGCTCATCACGGTGACCCTGCTCATCCCCGCTGCCGTGACCTTCGTGCCGAGCTTCGTGCTCGTCTCCTCCCTCGGGTGGATCTCGACGCTGCGCGGGCTCATCGTGCCGGGGCTCTTCCAGGCGCTGGCGACCTTCCTCTTCCGCCAGTTCTTCCTCTCCTTCCCCCGGGAGATCGAGGAGGCGGCTGCCCTGGACGGGCTCTCGTGGTGGGGCATCTTCTGGCGGGTGGTCGTCCCCAACTCCGGCGGCTTCGCCGCCGCGATCGGGACGGTCACCTTCATCGGCTCCTGGAACGCCTTCCTGTGGCCGCTGGTCATCGGGCGTACGCCCGAGTCCTGGACGGTGCAGGTGGCGCTGTCGACCTACCTCACCGCCCAGACCTCGCAGGTCAGCCTGCTGTTCATGGCCGCCCTGGTGGCGATCCTGCCGCTGCTGCTGATGTTCCTGCTCCTGCAACGGTGGATCGTCCAGGGCGTCGAGCGCACCGGCATCAGCGACTGAGGGCTCCCGGCCCCGCCCCAGCCCCTCCCGTGATCCGCCTGGGACCCGCCCGGGGCTCACCCCTCGAGCAGCCCACGGATGTCCTCGGCGGTGACCATGCCGGAACCGAACTCGCCTGCATCCACGACGCTGGTGAACAGCCGGCGCTTGCGCTCCTGGAGGGCCACGACCTTCTCCTCGATGGTGCCGGTCGAGACCAGCCGGTAGACGTGGACCGTCCGGTGCTGGCCGATGCGGTGGGTCCGGTCCACGGCCTGCGCCTCCGCGGCGGGGTTCCACCACGGGTCGAGCACGAAGACGTAGTCCGCCTCGGTCAGCGTCAGCCCGACCCCGCCGGCCTTGAGGCTGATGAGGAAGGCCGGCTGCGCACCCTCCCGGAAGGCGGCGATGCGCGCCGAGCGGTCCCGGGTGCGACCGTCGAGGTAGACGTACCCGATGCCGGCCGCGTCCAGGGCGTCCCGCACGAGCGCGAGGTAGCTCGTGAAGCTGGAGAAGACCAGGGCGCGGTGCCCCTCGGCCGCGAGCGCGGTGAGCCGCTCGACCACCGCGGTCACCTTGGCCGAGGTCGCCAGCCCGGCGTGCGCCTCGTCGAGCAGCGCGGGGTCGAGGGACAGCTGGCGCAGCATCGTCAGGGCCCGCAGGATCTTGACGCGGTTCTTGTCCAGGTCGGCCAGCAGCCCCAGCACGCGCTGCCGCTCCCGCTGCAGGTGCTGGTCGTAGACGCGGCGGTGCGCGGGGTGCAGGTCGACGGCGAGCGTCTGCTCGATCTTGTCGGGCAGGTCGGCGGCCACCTGGGCCTTGGTGCGACGCAGCATGAAGGGACGGATCCGTCGTCGCAGCCGGGCCAGCTCCTCGGGCGCGGCGCCCGACTCGATCGGGGTGCGGTAGCGCTCCGTGAAGGCCTCCGGTCGCGGGAAGAGCCCGGGTGCCGCCAGCGACGTCATCGACCACAGGTCCATGAGGGTGTTCTCCAGGGGCGTGCCGGTCATCGCGAACGTGCGGGCGGCCCCCAGCCGCCGCACCGCCTGGTAGGTCGCCGAGCGACGGTTCTTGACGACCTGGGCCTCGTCGAGGACCGCGGCGCTCCACGGCATCGCGCGGTAGTCCTCGGCCTCCATCCGCAGCAGGGTGTAGGACGTGATGACGAGGTCCGCGGCCCCGATGGCGCTCGCGAGGTCCGTGCCGCGGCGTCTCCGGGTGGCCGAGATGGTGGCCGTGCGCAGGTGCGGGGCGAAGCGTGCGGCCTGCTCGGTCCAGGCGGTCACCACGCTCGTGGGGGCGACGACCAGCACCGGCCCCTCCGCGAGGTCGGCGCGGTGCTCGGCCCGGACCACCATGGCCAGCGCCTGCAGGGTCTTGCCGAGCCCCATGTCGTCGGCGAGGATCCCGCCGAGGCCGGCGTCCCACAGGGCGCACAGCCAGCGGTACCCCTCGAGCTGGTAGGGGCGCAGGGTGGCCCGCAGGTCCGGTGGCGGCACGACGTGCCCGCGGTCGCCGTCGCCGATCGCGAGCAGGGCGTCGACCCGCTCGGTCCACCGGCCGCCCTGCTCCTGGACCACCCCCAGGTCGACCAGCTCCTCCCACAGCCCGGCCTGGTAGGGCGTCAGCCGAAGCAGGGAGGCGTCGTCCTCGTCCTCCACCAGCTCGCGCGCCTCCTCGATGAGGCGGCGCAGGGTGCGCAGCTCCGGCTGGTCCAGCCGCAGCCACAGTCCGGAGTCGAGCAGCAGGACGTCCTGCCCGGCCGCGAGCGCGGCGAAGAGCTGCTCGAACGGGACCTCCTGACCGTCGACGGTGACACTGACGTGCAGGTCGAACCAGTCGCCCTCGCCGGCCTCGCTGGTGGTGAGGTGCACCACCGGGTCCTCCGCCGCCTCCTCGTAGGTCGCCAGCTCACCGTGCACCAGGACGTCGAGGTCCTCGCGCTGCTGCAGCGCGGGCAGCACCTCGCCCGCGAAGCGCGCGGTCGCGAGCCCGGTGAGGACCGACCGCGGGCGCAGCCGCACCGACCCGGATGGGCCGTTCGCGAACACCGCCGGGGACGCCTCGAGGAGGGGCAGGACCGCCGCCACCGCGGCCCGCTCGGCCGCCTCGTCCCGGGCGAGGTCCTCGGGCCCGGCGTCCAGGCCGACCACGACGGTGTCCGGCTCCCCCTCGACGGTCGGGACGGCATACCCGAAGGTCCACCGCAGGTGCAGGACGTGGCCGGGCTCGGGGGTGACCTCGAGCCGCAGCCGCGGCGGGCGGTCGGCGGGGGTCACGACGCTGCCGTCGCTGGAGGTGAGCCCGACCTTCCGCGCGAGCGCGGGGTAGTAGCGGGCGAGGAAGTGCCCCACCTGGTCGGGGGGGACCTCCAGCGAGGTGCCGCCCTCGAGCAGTCCGGCGACCGGCTCGGGCACCGGACCCCGCAGGGGCCACAGGGTGAGCCGGTCGTCGGTGTCGACCCAGCCCAGACCGTGGGCCGGACGACCCACGAGGAAGCACCTGCCCCCCGTCGGCGGGGCGCCGTCGACCCCGACCTCCGGCGCGAGGGTGAGGGTCCCGTCGTCGCCGCGGGCGAGGTCCAGACCGATCGCGGCGGACCCCTCCCCCAGCTCGACCCCGGCGACCCCCTGCCCGGCCACGAGGGGGATCCCCGCCTCCAGGACCTGCCGCAGCACCGGCCAGGCGACGGCGCCGATCGCCCCCAGCGGCAGCTCCTTGGCGGAGGCGTAGAAGTAGCCGAACCCCGAGCTCTTGCCCAGCGCCGCCAGCTGTCCCAGCAGCGCCCGGTGCTCAGGGTCCACCTCGGTCGGGGACCAGCGGTTGGTCAGGTCGTCCCAGCTGACGCCCTGCCCCACCCACGGCTTGCTGCGGCCGGGCCGCACCGGGGCCAGCGTCACCCGGGCGGACTCCTCCCGACCACCGGGC
This sequence comes from uncultured Serinicoccus sp., assembly GCF_947487915.1. Taxonomy (GTDB): domain Bacteria; phylum Actinomycetota; class Actinomycetes; order Actinomycetales; family Dermatophilaceae; genus Ornithinicoccus. The sequence goes on from NZ_CANKYH010000001.1 coordinate 136,168, forward strand.
CCCCGGGTGAGCGACACCTGCAGCCCGAGCCGGTGGCGGGTCGCGTCGGTGCCCGGCGCGGGGCGGACCAGCGGGGCGAGCGCCGCCTCCCACCCCGGTGCCGCGGGCGGGTCCGAGCGCAACCGTGCCCGGGCGGTCAGCAGGACGGCGACGGCGTGCTTGCAGTCCTGGGCCACGGGGCAGCTGCACTGCCCGCTCCACACGACGATGTCGCGGTCGTGCACGCGGACCACCGTCTGGTAGACCCGCCCACCGGAGCCCACCACGGTGCCGACCAGCGCACCCCCGTCGGGACCGGTGACCAGGGTGCGGACGTGACCGGCGTCGGCATACCCCCGGCCGCGAGCCAGCGTCAGCTCGCCGACCTCGGCCCGCAGGTCGGCGTCGCCGACGCGCAGCACCCACCCGGCGGCGGACAGGTTCGGCGACATGGACCGAGCCTAGGGCCGGGGACCGACAGGTCGGCTGGCTCGTCCACAGGCCGGCGGCGGACCGGCCGGTCGGGGCCGCGCCCCGCCGTCAGCCGGCTCCCCCAGACGGGCCCGACGCCGCGCCGCAGCGCAGCAGGACCTCCTGGGCCAGCTCGGTGGGACGGCGTTCGGGCAGCCAGTGGCCGGCGTCGAGCTCGACGAACCGGTAGGGGCCGGACACGGCGCGTGCGGTGCGCTCCGCGGCGGCCCGGCCCAGGAACGGGTCACGGGATCCCCAGACCAGAGTGGTCGGCACCTCGACCCGGCCGACCGGCCGGCCACCGGGACGGGCGGCCGCGCGGTACCAGCCCACCGGGCCGCGCAGGGCCGCCCGGGTGCCCAGCCGCGCGGCGTAGCGGCGCGCGTCCTGCGCCGGCAGGCCGGTGCGCACCAGGGTGCCGCCGCGCAGGGCCCGCGCCATGACGAGCTCCGGCAGCACCGGGACCTGGAAGCCGGCGATGTACCAGCTGCGGCGGGCCTGGTCGGCGTGCCGCACGGCCCACGCGAGCGCCCGCTGGTGCGGCGTGGAGGCGACGGTGAGGGTGGCCACGCGCTCCGGGTGCCACGCGGCCAGTGCCCACGCGACGGCGCCGCCCCAGTCGTGCCCGACGACGTGGGCCCGACCCGCCCCCAGGTGGTCCAGCAGCCCGAGCGCGTCCTCGACCAGCCGCTCCACCCGGTATGCCGCGACGCGCCGAGGGCGCGCACCCTCGGCATACCCCCGCTGGTGCGGAGCCAGGGTGCGCAGCCCGGCCGCCTGCAGCGCCGGGGACACCCGGTCCCAGGCGGTGCCGTCCTGGGGGAAGCCGTGCAGCAGCAGGACCACCGGCCCACCGGGCGGTCCACCGACCAGCGCCTCGTGGGTCAGCCCGTCCCGGGTGTGCCGCAGGGTCTCGTTCGTGCTCACCGGTCCATGATGGCGGGTGGGCGGCCGCGTCTGCGCTAGAGTGGTGTCAGCAGCCCGGATCGTCTCGCCCCGGACTGCCCGATCTCGCAGCCGACCGGCTGCCACGTTCGCGCCGCCCCCGGGCCTGGCGCCGGGTGGGACTCCGCACACGTCTCGAAAGATCCCTGTGACCTCTTCCTTCGCCGACCTCGGCGTGCCCACGACCCTCGCTGCCCTCCTCGCGGAGCGCGGCATCACCACCCCGACCCCCATCCAGGCCGCCACGCTGCCGGACTCGATGGCCGGCCGGGACGTCCTGGGCCGGGGCCGCACCGGCTCCGGCAAGACCTACGCCTTCCTGCTGCCCCTCGTCACCCGGCTCATGGCTGACCCCGGCGCCAGCCGGCGCCGCGGCCGCACGCCCCGCGCGCTCGTCCTCGCCCCGACCCGCGAGCTGGCCGGCCAGATCGCCGCCGCGCTGGAGCCGCTGGCGGCCGCCGCCGGGCTGACCCACCTCACCGTCTTCGGCGGTGTCGGGCAGAACCCGCAGGTGCGGGCCCTGCAGGCCGGCATCGACGTCCTCGTCGCGTGCCCCGGCCGGCTCGAGGACCTCATCGGCCAGGGGTATGCCGACCTCTCCGGGGTCGAGGTGACCGTGCTGGACGAGGCGGACCACATGGCCGACCTCGGCTTCCTCCCGGTCGTCCGCCGGCTCCTGGACCGCACGCCGCGGCAGGGTCAGAAGATGCTCTTCTCCGCCACCCTGGACGCCGGGGTCGACGTCATCGCCAAGCGCTACCTCAGCAGCCCGGTGACCCACCACGCCGACTCGGCGCAGTCCCCGGTCGAGGCCATGGACCACCACGTCCTGCACATCGACGCCGGCGAGCGCCTCGCGGTGCTCACCGACCTCGGTGCCGCCCCGGGCCGCAAGGTGGTCTTCACCCGGACCAAGCACGGCGCCAAGAAGCTGGCCAAGCAGCTCAACGGCGCCGGGGTCACGGCCGTGGAGCTGCACGGCAACCTCGCGCAGAACGCCCGCACCCGCAACCTCGACGCCTTCCACTCCGGGCGCGCCAGCACCCTGGTCGCGACGGACATCGCGGCCCGCGGCATCCACGTCGACGACGTCGCCCTCGTCGTGCACGCGGACCCGCCCGTGGAGCACAAGGCCTACCTCCACCGCTCCGGACGCACCGCCCGGGCCGGCAACGCCGGCACCGTGGTCACCCTCATGACCGACGACCAGGTGCGCGACGTGCGCTCCCTCACCCGCGCGGCCGGCATCAAGGCCACCACCACCAAGGCCCACTCCAGCCACCCGATCCTGCGCGAGCTGGCCCCGGGCGAGCGGGTGCTGACGCCGGGCGGGCTGGTCGTCGAGGTCCCGACCCAGGGCGGCCAGGGCTCGCGCGGTTCTGGCGGCGGCGGGCGCTCCGGCGGTGGAAACGGCGGTCGCTCCGGTGGCCAGGGCCGTTCGGGTGGTGGACGCTCCGGTGGCGGTCGCTCCGGCGGCCAGGGCGGCGGTCGCTCCGGTGGCCAGGGCCGTTCGGGTGGCGGGCGCTCCGGCGGCCAGAACGGCGAACGCTCCGGCGGCCAGGGCCGTTCGGGTGGCGGGCGCTCCGGCGGCCAGGGCGGCGGACGCTCCGGTGGCGGGCGCTCCGGCGGCCAGGGTGGCGGACGCCAGGGCGGATCCTCGGGCGGGTCGGTGGTGGCCTTCTCGACCTCCAGCGGGGGCCGCGGCCGCCGCTGAGCGGAACCCAGCGCCACTCATACCCCGAAGGTGTTCCTCTGCAGTGATACGTCACCGCAGAGGAACACCTTCTGCGGAGGAGTGGGTCGGACCAACGCCGCGAGCCGGCGGGAGCCCGCTCAGACGTTGCGGCGGTACTCCCCGCCCACCTCGAAGAAGGCCTCGGTGATCTGACCGAGCGTGCAGACCCGCGCGGCGTCCATGAGCACCGCGAAGACGTTGTCCCCGGCCATGGCCGCCTCCTTGAGCCGCGCCAGCGCCTCCTGCGCCTCCTCGACGTGCGCCTCCTGGTAGGCCTGCACCCGGTCCAGCTGGGACTGCTTCTCCGCCTCGGTGGCCCGGGCCAGCTCCACCTCGACCTCCTCCCGCTCGGCCTCGGGCCGACGGAAGGTGTTGACGCCGATGATCGGCAGCGAGCCGTCGTGCTTGCGGTGCTCGTAGAGCAGCGACTCGTCCTGGATCTTGCCGCGCTGGTAGCCCGTCTCCATGGCGCCCAGCACCCCGCCCCGCTCGCTGATCCGGTCGAACTCGGCCAGCACGGCCTCCTCGACCAGCTCGGTGAGGTGGTCGATGACGAACGAGCCCTGGTTCGGGTTCTCGTTCATCGCCAGGCCCCACTCCTTGTTGATGATGAGCTGGATCGCCAGCGCCCGGCGCACGGACTCCCCCGAGGGGGTGGTGACGGCCTCGTCGTAGGCGTTGGTGTGCAGGCTGTTGGCGTTGTCGTAGATCGCGATGAGCGCCTGCAGCGTGGTGCGGATGTCGTTGAAGTCCATCTCCTGCGCGTGCAGCGACCGACCCGACGTCTGCACGTGGTACTTCAGCTTCTGGCTGCGCTCGTTGGCGCCGTACCGCTCCCGCATCGCGACCGCCCAGATGCGCCGGGCGACCCGGCCGATGACGGAGTACTCGATGTCCATCCCGTTGGAGAAGAAGAAGGACAGGTTGGGCGCGAAGGCGTCGATGTCCATCCCGCGGGCGAGGTAGGACTCGACGTAGGTGAACCCGTTGGCCAGGGTGAAGGCGAGCTGGCTGATGGGGTTCGCCCCCGCCTCGGCGATGTGGTAGCCGGAGATCGACACCGAGTAGAAGTTGCGGACCCCCTGCTCGATAAACCACTCCTGGACGTCACCCATCATCCGTAGCGAGAACTCGGTGGTGAACAGGCAGGTGTTCTGCCCCTGGTCCTCCTTGAGGATGTCCGCCTGCACGGTGCCGCGGACGTGCTGCAGGGCATACGTGCGCAGCTCCTCCGCCTCAGCACCGGAGGGCTCGCGGCCCTCGCGCTCCCGGAACGCGTCGAGCTGCTGGTCGATGGCGGTGTTGAGGAAGAACGCCAGCACGGTGGGGGCCGGGCCGTTGATCGTCATGGACACCGAGGTGGTCGGGTCGACGAGGTCGAAGCCGTCGTAGAGCGCCTTCATGTCGTCCAGCGTCGCGATGGACACCCCCGAGGTGCCGACCTTGCCGTAGATGTCGGGACGCTCGGCCGGGTCGTGCCCGTAGAGCGTCACCGAGTCGAAGGCGGTCGACAGCCGGGTCGCGGGCTGCCCCTCGGAGAGCAGCTTGAAGCGTCGGTTGGTGCGGAACGGGTCGCCCTCGCCGGCGAACATCCGGGCCGGGTCCTCGTTGTCGCGCTTGAAGGCGAAGACGCCGGCGGTGTAGGGGAAGTGGCCGGGCAGGTTCTCGCTGCGCCAGAAACGGACCAGCGCCCCGGCCTCGTCGTGGCGGGGCAGCGCGACCCGGGGTATGCGGTTGCCGCTCAGCGACTCCTTGGTCAGGCGGGTGTGAATCTCCCGGTCGCGCACCGTGACCACCTGCTCGTCCCCGGAGTATGCCTCGACCCGGGCCGGCCAGCCCTCGAGCATCTCCCGGACCTCGGTCGGGACGTCCCGGCGGGCGGCGTCGAGGAGCTCGTCCAGGCCGTGGTCGCTCCCCCCGCCCCCGGAGGACGCGGCCAGCTCGTCCGCGGTCTGCTCCAGCCGCTCCACCCGGCGGGCCGCCAGGGCGTACCGCTCGGTGTCGGCGTGGTAGCCGCGCAGGGTGTCGGCGATCTCGGCGAGGTAGCGGACCCGCTTCGGCGGCACCACCTGGCGGATCATCGAGGAGTAGCGCGTGTCCACGGCGGGCAGCGCGCCCTCGCGGACGTCGAGGCCGTCCTCGGCGAGCCGGTCCCGCAGCGCCTGGTAGAGCGCGGTGACCCCGTCGTCGTTGAAGGTGGCGGCGGAGGTCCCGAAGACCGGCATGTCCTCGGGCCGGGCGCCGAAGGCCTCCCGGTTGCGCACCAGCTGGCGCCCGACGTCGCGCAGGGCGTCCATCGCGCCGCGCCGCTCGAACTTGTTGATCGCCACGACGTCGGCGAAGTCGAGCATGTCGATCTTCTCCAGCTGGCTGGCGGCCCCGAACTCGGGCGTCATGACGTAGAGCGAGGTGTCGACGAAGGGCACGATGCCCGCGTCCCCCTGGCCGATGCCCGGCGTCTCCACGACGACGAGGTCGAAGCCGGCGGCCTTGAGCACGTCGATGGCGGCCGGCAGCGCCTCGGGGACCTCGGACTCCCCGCGCGTGGCCATGGACCGGAACAAGGCCTGCCGCCCCCCGATCGCGCCCATCCGGATGCGGTCGCCCAGCAGGGCGCCGCCGCCCTTGCGTCGGGTCGGGTCGATGGCGATGATGCCGATCCGCAGCCGGTCCCCCTGGTCGATGCGCAGCCGCCGGACCAGCTCGTCGGTGAGCGAGCTCTTGCCGGAGCCGCCGGTGCCGGTGATCCCCAGGACGGGCGCGCTGCTCTCCCGGGCCGCGGCGGCATACCGCTCCCGGTCGGCGGCGGGCAGGGAGCCGAGCTCGGCACCGGTGATCGCCCGTGACACCGCGGTCCGGCTGCCGGCGAGCACCTCCTCGACCTCGGCCGGCCGCACCTGCCACAGGTCGTGGTCGGCATCGGTGATGACCTGGTTGATCATCCCCGGCAGGCCCAGCCGCTGGCCGTCCTCCGGGGAGAAGATCGTCACCCCGGCCTCCCGCAACCGGGTGATCTCCTCCTCCACGATGACGCCCCCGCCACCGCCGACGACCTTGACGTGCCCGGCACCGGCCTCGCGGAGCTGCTCGACGAGGTACTCGAAGTACTCGACGTGGCCCCCCTGGTAGGAGGAGACCGCGACCGCGTTGGCGTCCTCGTCCAGGACCGCCTCGACGACCTCGGCGACCGACCGGTTGTGCCCCAGGTGCACGACCTCGGCGCCCTGGCTCTGCATGATCCGGCGCATGATGTTGATGGAGGCGTCGTGGCCGTCGAAGAGGCTGGCGGCGGTGACGATGCGCACCGGGTGCTCCGGGCGCCGGAGCGCCGGTGCCCCGCTGGTCGCGTCCGCGGCGGGGCCTGCGCCCTGGTCGTTCTTCACCGTGCATCTCCTCGTCGAGTGGGGCCGTGCTCCTCGATGGTAGTGGAGACCGCCCGCGTGATTGACGCGCCCGTCAAGACCACCCCGGCGCCCGGTCCGTGTGCGGCCCCCGGACCACCGGGGTCCGTAGGGTGTCCGCGTGAAGAGTCTGCTGCTGTCCGCCCTGGCCACCGTCGCGGGCCTCCTGCTCGCCCTGGCCGCGTCCGACGGCGGCCAGCTGCTGCTGGACGGCCTCCCGGTGATGATGGTCCTCGTCCTGCTCGCCTACGTCCTCAACTGGGTGGTCTACGGGCCCTCCTACCGCGCGCAGACCGAGCGCTTCTTCGACCTCACCGGCTCGCTCACCTTCCAGCTGGTGACGGTCCTCGCGCTCGTCCTCGTGGCCGACCGCGACGCGCGCACCTGGGTCCTCGCGGCGATGGTCCTCCTCTGGGCGCTGCGGCTGGGGATGTTCCTCTTCCGCCGGGTCACCCGGGCCGGCAAGGACGGCCGGTTCGACGAGCTCAAGACCAGCTGGAGCAGGTTCCTCATGGTCTGGACGGTGCAGGCCCTGTGGGTGACCTTCACCGCCGGCGCGGCACTGGCCGCGATCACCTCCGGGGAGCGCTCGCCGCTGGGCGTCCTGGGGTATGCCGGGATCCTGGTCTGGGTGACCGGCTTCGCCGTCGAGGCGCTCGCGGACGCCCAGAAGTCGGCCTTCCGGGCCGACCCGCGCCATCAGGGCGAGTTCGTCCGCGGTGGGCTGTGGTCGGTCTCGCGGCACCCCAACTACGTCGGGGAGATCCTGCTGTGGACCGGGGTGGCGATGGTCGCGGCAGCCCCCCTCGTCGGGTGGCAGCACGTCACCCTCGTCTCCCCCGTCCTCATCTACCTGCTGCTGCGCTTCGGCAGCGGGGTGCCCGCGCTGGAGCGGCGCGCCGACGAGCGGTGGGGCGGCCGAGCGGACTACGAGGCCTGGAAGGCGCGGACCCCGGTGCTCTTCCCGGTCCCGCGGGCGGGCGCCGACCGGTCTCGCTAGGTTGGTCCCATGAGCGCGAGCGCAGCCGGACGTCAGCAGGCCCTGGACCGCATGGAGGAGGCCGGGGTGAGCCAGCCGGCCCGCGACACCTTCGCCCGGCACTACGACCACCTGGCGGCGGGCGAGACCGGGCTCATCGCGGAGTCCGACGTCGAGCCCGCCCTGCCCTCCGCGCACCTCGAGGACGTCGAGGTGGACGAGGACGAGGCCCGCGAGGCGCTCGGCGCCACCGCGGTCATCACCCTCAACGGCGGTCTGGGCACGTCGATGGGGCTGGCCGGCCCGAAGTCGCTGCTGCCGGTGCGCGACGGGCTCACCTTCCTCGACATCACGGTCCGGCAGGTGCTGGCGCTGCGCGAGCGCTTCGACGTCGCCCTCCCCCTCGTCCTCATGGACAGCTTCTCCACCCGCGAGGCGACCCTGGAGGTCCTGGAGCGCTACCCCGACCTGGCGGTGGACGGCATACCCCTGGACTTCGTGCAGAGCCAGGAGCCCAAGCTGCGTGCCGACGACCTCAGCCCGGTCACCTGGGAGGCCGACCCGCGGCTGGAGTGGTGCCCGCCCGGCCACGGCGACCTCTACCCCTCGCTGCTCGCCAGCGGCCTGCTCGACCGGCTGCTCGAGCGCGGCTTCCGGTATGCCTTCGTCTCCAACGTGGACAACCTCGGCGCGGTGCCCGACGGGCGGGTCGCGGCCTGGTTCGCGGGTCGTGGTGCCGGCTTCGCCGCCGAGGTCTGCCGGCGCACCGAGATGGACAAGAAGGGTGGGCACCTGGTGCGCCGCCGCGCCGACGGCCGGCTGGTGCTGCGCGACACCGCGCAGACCGCCGAGGACGAGATGGTCCACTTCATGGACGGCGACAAGCACCCCTACGTCAACACCAACAACCTGTGGTTCGACCTCGCCCGGCTGCGCGAGATGCTGACCGAGCGGGGCGGGGTGATGGAGCTGCCGCTCATCCGCAACGCCAAGACGGTGGACCCCACCGACAAGGACTCCACGCCCGTCATCCAGATCGAGTCGGCGATGGGCAGCGCGGTCGAGCTCTTCGACGACGCCGCCTCGATCGCGGTGACCCGGGACCGCTTCGTGCCGGTCAAGACGACCAACGAGCTCGCGCTGCTGCGCTCCGACGCGTATGCCGTGGACGACACGTCCTACCGGCTCAGCCGGACCGTCGACCCGGCGCCGGTCGTCGACCTCGCGAAGACCCACTACGGCATGATCGGCGACTTCGACGAGCGCTTCCCGCACGGCGTCCCCTCGCTGGTCGCCGCCGAGCGCCTGGAGGTGGAGGGCGACTGGCGCTTCGGCGCCGGGGTCCGGGTCGAGGGCGTCGCCCACCTCGGTGCCGAGGGCGGCGAGGTCGAGGACGGGGCCACGCTGGGGCGGTCGTGAGGAGCGTCCGCGACGACCTGGGCGGGGTCGCCGAGCTGCCGGACGGCCCGGTGGGGCGGGTCGTCTCGCTCGTCCCCTCGCTCACCGAGGCCCTGGCGGCCACCCGGCCCTCCGCCCTCGTCGGCGCGACCGACTGGTGCACGCAGCCCCCGGACCTGGAGGCCCCGCGGGTCCGGGGGACCAAGAACCCCGACCGCTCGGCCGTCGCGGCGCTGAGGCCCGACCTGGTCGTGTGCGTCCAGGAGGAGAACCGCGAGCTGGACGTGCAGCGGCTGCGGAGCGCCGGCATACCGGTCTGGGTCGGGGTGGTGGAGTCGGTCGAGGACGCGCTGCGGGTGCTCCGTCGGCTGCTCGTCGACGTGCTGCGCTGGGGTGCGCCGGACTGGCTGGTCCAGGTCGAGCGCCGCTGGGCCGGACCGCCCACGACCTCCTCCGGCGCCGGTCGGCCCCCGGGCCGCCCCCGGGTCGCCGTGCCGATCTGGCGCGACCCGTGGATGGTTGTCGGTCCGCGCACCTTCACCACCGACCTGCTCGCGCGCGCGGGTCTGGACAACGTCTACGCCGCCGGGACCGAGCGCTACCCGAGGGTGGAGCTGACCGAGCTGGACGCCGCCGGCGCGGACGTGGCGCTGCTGCCCGACGAGCCCTACGTGTTCACCCACGACGACGGCCCGGAGGCGTTCGCCCGGACGCCGACGCGGCTGGTGAGCGGGCGCCTGCTCACGTGGTACGGCCCGGCCATGCTCGAGGCGGCCGACCTGCTCCAGGAGCTGGCCGGCGGTCGCGGGCCGCAGGCCCGGTAGGCGTGCGCTCGGGAGCCGGCTGACTCAGGCGAGCACGGGCGGCACGCCGTGCCGCCCGTCGGCGAGATGGGCCACGGGCTCGGCCACGACGTCCGTGAGCCTGCGCAGCGCCCCACCCGTGGCACCGGCGACGTCGTCCTCGTCGCGGGCCACGGCCACCGACATCCACTCCGCCGCCAGGACCCTCGCCCGGAGACGCTCCTCGACCACCGGGGCCAGCTGGGGGGCGAGGTCGCCGATCTCGCCACCGAGGACGACGGTCGGGACGTCGAGCAGGTTGACCACCCCGGCGAGGACCACCCCGAGCGCCTCGGCGGCCAGGTCGAGGGCCTCCCGGCTGCCCGGGTGCCCCTGCTGCGCGAGGGCTCCCAGCTCGGCCAGCGTGGTGCCGTCGGGCAGGCCGGCCCGCCGGGTCATCGCCAGCCGACCGGCATAGCGCTCGAGGCACCCGTCGGACCCGCACGGGCACGGGTCGCCACCCGGACGGAAGGTCATGTGGCCCAGCTCCCCCGCGAAGCCGTGCCGCCCCGCCTGCACCTCCGCGTCGACGACGACCGCCCCGCCGATGCCGATCTCGCCGGAGACGTAGACGAAGTGGCTGAACGGCCCGGCTCGTCCCGGTGCCGGCTGGGCGAAGGCGTGGGCGGCCAGGTTGGCCTCGTTGCCCAGGGTCAGGGGGACGCCCTGCAGGAGCGGGTGCACCCACCGGGCGGGTGCCACCTCGCGCCAGCCGAGGTTGGGCGCGGTCAGCAGTCGCTCACCGGCGCTGTCGACCACGCCCGGCAGCGCCATCCCCGCGGCCACCACCCGGCCGCCCTCGGGCACCGCGCCCAGGCACTCACGCACATGGCCGTCCAGCAACCGCAGGGCGGCCGCCGGCTCCGACCCCACGAGGTCGGGCTCGGACCGCGACTCCGCACGGACCACGCCGCGCAGGTCGATGAGCCGCACGGCGACGTGGGCGGCGTTGACCTGCAGGCCCAGGGCGCAGACCCGACCGGACGGGGTCAACGGCGTGCCGGGCCGCCCCGGCCCCACCGTCGTCGCCGTCCCCTCCTCGACCAGACCGCCGCCGACCAGGTCGTCGACCAGGCGGGAGACGGTCGAGCGGGTCAGGCCGGTGGCCGCCGCCACCCCGGCCCGGGAGAGCGGTTCCGGCGCGGCGCACACGCACCGCAGGACCACGCCCAGGTTCGTCGCGCGCACGCTGGACTGCCGCGCGGAGGCCGGCGGACCAGCCGTCACGGGGAGAGCAGGCATGCCGGGCAGCCTACTCAGACGGTGGTCCGCGGCCCCGGTCACCGTTCCACCAGCACCTCGGTGCGGCGGGGGTCGTGGATCCCGACGTGGTGCACGTCCCCGGACAGCGTCACCGTGCTCAGCAGGCTGCGGTCGGCGACCGAGGCCCCCACCCACACCTCGAGGTCGCCGGGCTCGACCACCTTGCGGCCGTCGCGGTCGGTGAAGGCCAGCCGCGCCGGCGGCACCACGAGGCGCACGTCCGCGCTCGCGCCCGCGTCCAGCGCCACCCGGGCGTAGCCGACGAGCTGGGCCACCGGCCGGGTGACGGAGGCGACGAGGTCCCGGACGTAGAGCTGGACCACCTCCACTCCCGCCCGGTCGCCGGTGTTGCTCACGGTCACCGTCACGTCGAGACCCTCCGAGGCGGCGGCGCCGCGCACCTGCAGGTCACGCCGTTCCATGGTGGTGTAGCTCAGGCCGTGCCCGAACGGCAGGGCGGGGCGGCTGGAGAGGTTGGTGACGTCGGTGTCGCCACCCAGGGTCGGGTGGAGGTAGGTGTAGGGCTGGCTCCCGGTCGAGCGGGGCAGGCTCACCGGGAGACGACCGGAGGGGTTCACCCGACCCGACAGCACCCCCGCCACGGCACCGGCGCCCTCCTCGCCGGGGAAGAAGGCCTGGACGACGGCGGCGCACGACTCCAGGGCCCAGCCGACGGCGTAGGGGCGTCCGGTCATGAGCAAGAGCACCACCGGCGTGCCGGTCGCCACCACGGCCTCCACCAGCTCCCGCTGCCGACCCGGCAGCTCCAGGTCGTCGCGGTCGCTCCCCTCCCCGGACGTCCCCCGCCCGAAGAGGCCGGACTGGTCGCCCACCACCACGACGGCCACCTCGGCGTCCCGCGCGGCGTCGACCGCCTCGGCGATGCCGGCGTCGTCACCCCCCTCGACGGGGCACCCCTGGGCGTGACTGACGTCCGCCCCCGGCCACTCCCGGGACACCGCCTCCCGCACCGTCGGTGCCGCGATGCCCGCCTCGGTCCCCGGGTGCTGGGGCAGCACGTGCGTGACGAAGGCGTAGCACCCGAAGAGCGCCTCCAGGCGGTCGGCGTTCGGTCCGAGGACGGCGACGCGACCCGGCTGGGCGAGGGGCAGCGTGCCCTCGTTGGCGAGCAGCACCACCGACTCCTCGGCGAGGCTCGCCGCCACGGTCCGGTGCTCGGCGGTGTCCAGGTCGACCCGGGCCGGTGGCTCGTCCTCGAAGGTCTGCCCGAGCAGTCCGAGCTCGGCCTTCTGCCGCAGGGCGCGGCGGCACGCCCGGTCGACCAGGGCCTCGTCCACCTGCCCGTCGCGCACCGCCTCGGCGAGCGGACCCAGGTAAGCGTCACCCGACGGCAGCTCGACGTCGACCCCGGCCGCCAGGGCCTGGCCCGCCGCCTCGCCGAGGTCGGCGGCGACGTGGTGCAGGAGGTGCAGGAAGGCGACCCCGAAGTAGTCGGCCACGACGGTCCCGTCGAAACCCCAGCGTTCCCGGAGCACCCCGGTCAGCAGGTGCGGGTCGGCTGCCACCGGCAGGCCGTCGATCTCGGCGTAGGAGTGCATCACCGACCGCACCCCGCCCTCGACGACGGCCATCTCGAAGGGCACGAGCAGCACGTCCTCGACCTCGCGGGGCCCGGCGTGGACGGGCGCGAAGTTGCGTCCGGCCTGGGAGGCCGAGTAGCCGACGAAGTGCTTGAGCGTGGCGTGGACCCCCTCGGACTGCAGACCCCGGACGTACTCCGTCCCGATGGTGGCCACGAGGTACGGGTCCTCGGAGATCGCCTCCTCGACCCGCCCCCAGCGCGGGTCGCGCACGACGTCGAGGACGGGCGCCAGACCCTGGTGGACGCCCAGCTCGCGCATCGACCTGCCGATGAGCGCGGCCATCTCCCGCACCCGGTCCGGGTCGAAGCTCGCGCCCCAGGCCAGCGGGGTCGGGTAGGTGGCCGCGCGCCACGCCGCCAGCCCGGTCAGGCACTCCTCGTGGACCAGCGCCGGGATGCCCAGGCGCGTCCCCGTGACCAGCCAGCGCTGGAACTCCCACAACCGGCGGGCCTGCTCCTCCGGCTCCACCGGACGGGTGCCGTAGGGCCGGGTCAGGTGGCCGAGCCCGTGGCGGGCGACCTCGTGCAGCGGCGAACCACCCCCCTCGAAGACCCCCTGCATGGGGGCCACGGCCTCCCCGTCGCCCTGGTCCCAGAAGCCCACGACCTGCGCGAGCTTCTCCTCCAGGGTCATGTCGGCCAGGATCGCGTCGATATCGGGAGCGCTCTCACTCTGCTCGGGCATGGGGCGGGCCTTCCGTCGGGGTGGGGTTGCGCGACCCAGCCTAGGGGTAGATAGTTTCAGTTCACAACCAACCCAGGAGGCTCCGTTGCCAGCACCCACCTACCCGGTCCCCTTCACCTTCGGCCTGTGGACCGTCGGCTGGTCCGCGCAGGACCCGTTCGGCGACCCCACCCGCGACCCCGTCGACCCGGTGGAGAGCGTGCACCGGCTCGCCGGGCTCGGCGCGGCCGGGGTCACCTTCCACGACGACGACCTGGTCCCGTTCGGGGCCTCGAGCGCCGACCGGGACGCGGTGCTCGCCCGCTTCCGGCAGGCGCTGGACGAGACGGGTCTGCAGGTGCCCATGGTGACGACCAACACCTTCACCCACCCCGTCTTCAAGGACGGCGCGCTGACCAGCAACGACCGGCAGGTCCGGCGGCTGGCGCTGCGCAAGGTCCTGCGCCAGGCCGAGCTGGGGGCCGAGCTCGGCGCCCGCACCCTGGTCATGTGGGGCGGCCGGGAGGGCACCGAGTACGACGGCGCGAAGGACCACCACGCCGCCCTGGCCCGGTATGCCGAGGGTGTCGACTGCGTCGCGGCCCACATCAAGGAGCAGGGCTACGACATGCGCGTCGCCCTGGAGCCCAAGCCCAACGAGCCGCGGGCCGACATCCTGCTCCCCACGGTCGGGCACGCGCTGGCCTTCATCGCGATGCTCGAGCACGGCGACATCGTCGGCGTGAACCCCGAGGTGGGGCACGAGCAGATGGCCGGGCTCAACTTCACCGCCGGCATCGCGCAGGCCCTGTGGGCCGGCAAGCTCTTCCACCTCGACCTCAACGGCCAGCACGGCCCGCGCTTCGACCAGGACCTCGTCTTCGGCCACGGGGACCTCATCTCCGCGTTCTTCACGGTGGACCTGCTGGAGAACGGCTTCCCCGGCGGGGGCCCGCGCTACGACGGCCCGCGCCACTTCGACTACAAGCCCCCGCGCACCGAGGACATGGACGGCGTGTGGGCCTCCGCCGCGGCCAACATGGAGACCTACAGCCTCCTGGCGGACCGGGCCAGGGCCTTCCGCGCCGACCCTGCCACCGTCCAGGCCATGAGCGACTCCGGGATCGACGAGCTCGCCCGGCCCACCCTCGACGAGGGCGAGACGGTGGCGAGCCTCCTCGACAGCGAGGATCTCGGGCGGGAGATCAGCGAGCAGGCCGGCCGGCTGGCCACGCGTGGCTACGGGCACGTCCAGCTGCAGCAGCTGGCGCTGCGCCACCTGCTCGGCGCCGCCTGACCCTGCTCGACGACACCCCGCAGGGTGGACCCGCCCTGCGGGGTGCATCCGCACCCGGACACCGCGGGACACCGGGTAGTCTGCTCGGCGTCCGCAGGTCGGTGCGTCGAGAAGGGCAGGTGCCGTGGCCGGGTTCCGCAAGGTCCCTGCTCCCACGCTGGAGTCGGTGGCTGCCCGCGCGGGTGTGTCCCGGGCCACGGCGGGACGCATCCTGTCCGGCAAGGCGGGCCGGGGGGAGAACAGCAAGGCGGTGCACGAGGCGGCGGCCGAGCTCGGTTACGTCGCCAACTACGCCGCGCGCTCGCTCATGACCCGGCGCAGCGACGCCGTGGCCTTCGTCGTCTCCGAGCCGGAGGAGAGCGTCTTCCTCGACCCCTTCTTCGCCACCGTGCTCCGGGGGGTTCACGAGGGGGTCGCGGCACGCGAACGTCAGCTGACCTTCATCATCGTCTCCTCCGAGCACGACCGGCACCGGCTGCAGCAGTTCATCGTCGGCGGCCACCTCGACGGCCTGATGTTCGGGGCCTTCCACGGCGCCGACTCCCTCCCGGACGCGGTCCGGGCCCTCGGCATACCGGTCGTGCAGTGCGGCCGGCCGCACGAGGCGGACGACGACCTGGCGTTCGTGGACGCGGACAACGTCGGCGGGGGCCGCGCGGCCGCCGGCTACCTGCTGGACCGCCGCGCCTTCGTCGTCCACGTGGCCGGACCGGCGGACATGACCCCGGCCCAGGACCGCCGGGCCGGCTTCGACCTCGAGCTGGCCGGCCGCGGGCTGACCGCGACGCAGGACCGGACCGTCCACGCGCCGTTCACGGTGCAGGGCGGCCGGGAGGCGACCGAGGTCCTGCTGGACCGCCATCCGCAGCTGGACGGCGTGGTCGCCGCGAGCGACGCCATGGCCGTCGGCGCGATCCAGGCGCTGACGGCGAGGGGTCGCCGGGTCCCGGAGGACGTCGGCGTCGTCGGCTTCGACGACGTCCCACTGGCCGAGGCCGCCCAGCCCCCGTTGACCACCGTCCGGCAGCCGATCCGCCAGATGGGTCGTGAGGTCGCCGACCTCCTCCTGGACCAGATCGACGGCCGGTCCGGTCCGCGCCACGTCCTGCTGCCCACGACCCTGCGGGTGCGCGGCTCCGCGTGAGCCAAGGTCACGATCTGGTCACCGTCCCTTGACAGCGGTTTGTTTCTTGACGCAACATGAGAGCGCTCTTACTTCACGCCGACGGTGTGCGGGGGGAGCCTGACATCAACGGCGATTCGCGTTCCCACGGGGAACGAGCAGGAGGTTCGGTCATGACCGCACGTGTTCACAGGTCCACCGCCAGGCTGCTGGCATCCGTGACCGTCGGGGCTCTGGCACTGGCTGCCTGCTCCGGGGGTTCGGACGGCTCGGCGGAGCAGACGCCCGTCGCCGCCCCCGACGAGGAGGAGCCGGTCACCATCACCGTCGACTCCTTCGGCGGCATCTTCGACAACTACGAGAAGGCCGGGCTGCTCGACGCCTACATGGACGAGCACCCGAACGTCACCATCGAGTTCCAGGAGACCCAGGACGAGCCGGACTACTGGACCGCCCTGACGACCAAGCTCAACTCGGGCTCCGGGCTGGCCGACATCCAGCCCATCGAGATCAGCCGGACGGCCCTGGTCACCCAGCAGCAGCAGGACCGGTGGGTCGACCTGACCCAGAGCGCCGAGGCCGACCACATCGACGACTACCCGGACGCCAAGAACGGCGCGATCACGACCGAGGACGGGGCTGTCCTGGGCTTCGGCACCGACGCGGGCCCGATGGCCATCTGCTTCCGGACCGACAAGCTCGAGGAGGCCGGCCTGCCCGCGACCGCCGACGAGCTGTCGCAGGAGATCACCGACTGGGACGCCTACGAGAGCCTCGGGCAGGAGTACACCGAGGCGACCGGTGAGCCGTGGATGGACACCGTGTCCGGCTACTACCGCCTGCTCACCTCGGTGGAGCCGGTGCGCAACTACGACGAGGAGGGAGAGCCCACGTGGGAGACCAACGACACCGTACGGCCCGCCTTCATGCGCGCGGCGGCCGCCGCCGAGCAGGGCCTGACGGCGGACTACGAGCAGTTCTCCCAGGAGTGGAACACGGCGATGAGCACGGGTGCCTTCGCCACCCTCGCCTGCCCGGCCTGGATGCTGGGCTACATCAAGCAGCAGGCCGGTGACGAGAACGCCGGCAACTGGTCGGTCATGCCGCTGCCCCAGGAGCTGGGCGGCAACTGGGGAGGCTCCTACCTCTCGGTGCCCCGCACCAGCGAGAACGCCGGGGCCGCGATCCAGCTGGCCGCCTTCCTCACCAGCGCCGAGTCGCAGAACGAGCTCTTCAACCAGGGCCTGTCCTTCCCCTCGCACAGCGACTCGGTCGAGCAGGTGCGCGACGTCACGGACGCCTACTTCAGCGACGCCCCCATCGGCGAGATCTTCAGCGCCTCCTACGCGTCCGCCCCGGACCAGCCCCTCGGCGTGGACGACGGCGTCATCGACGTCGCGCTGACCGAGGCCCTGGTCTCGGTGCGCACCAACGACGTCTCCCCGGAGGACGCCTGGAACACCGCGGTGCAGAACATCGAGAACCAGGCCGGCTGACCCGCCGTCCGCCGGCCTGCACCGCCGGCGGCCCCCGCACCCGACGGGGGCCGCCCGCCCAGACCAGGCACCGCCCCACAGACAAGGCACCCCATGTCCGTCGACGCCCCACCCGACCGTGAGGCCGCCGGGTCCAGGACGACCTCGCCCGGGCCCCGCCAGCGCCGCTCGCTCGCCGAGCGGTTCGCGCCCTACGGCTACATCTCGCCGTTCTTCCTGCTCTTCGGGGCGTTCGGCCTGTTCCCGCTCGCCTTCACCCTCTGGCTCAGCTTCTTCGAGTTCCGCCTGGGGGGCGGCGACCCGCAGTTCCTGGGCCTGGAGAACTACGTCTGGCTGTTCGGGAGCGACGCGTTCTACAACGCGCTCCTCAACACGCTGACCATCGGGCTGCTGTCCACCGTCCCCCAGCTGTGCATCGCCCTCGCCCTGGCCCATCAGCTCAACTACAGCATGCGGCTGCGCAACTTCTTCCGCGTGTCGATGATCATCCCCTACGCCACCTCGCTGGTGGCCGCGACCCTGGTCTTCGGCTCGATCTTCTCCAACAGCGCGGGAGGTCTGGCCAACGTGCTCATCGGGCTGGTCGGGCTGGACCCCGTCTCGTGGACCAACGGCAAGTGGACGGCGCAGTTCGCGATCGCCGTCATCGTCACCTGGCACTGGGCGGGCTACAACGCCCTCATCTACCTCGCCGGTATGCAGTCGATCCCGCAGGACCTCTACGAGGCGGCCGCCATCGACGGCGCCAGCCGGTGGCACCAGTTCCTGCACGTGACCCTCCCCGGCCTGCGTCCCACGATCCTGTTCACCATCGTGGTGTCCACCATCGGGGCGACCCAGCTGTTCACCGAGCCGTTCCTCTTCGGCAACGGCGCCGGGGGCGGCGCGCTGGGGCAGTACCAGGTCATCGCCATGTACATGTACGAGGTGGCCTTCACCTTCGGCCGCCTCGGGCGGGCCTCGGCCATCGCCATGGTCCTGCTCGTGCTGGTCATCGCCCTGGTCCTGCTCAATACCGGCCTGGCCCGCCTGAAGATGCGTGACCGACCGATCCGCACGACACCGTCAGGAGGCGCCCGATGACCAGGGACACCGACACCGCAGGACGGCCTCCGGCGGCCGCCCCGACCGGGTCACCGACCCGGCGTCGCTACCGCCGGCAGGACCAGGCCGGCGTGGGCACCTACGTCGCCCTGACGATCACGGCGCTGCTGTTCCTCTTCCCGCTCTACTACTCGATCGTGGCGGCCTCGCACACCCCGTCGGACCTCTACGACGGCCAGCCACCGCTGTTTCCCGGGCCGGGGTTGTTCGACAACCTGGCCCGCGCGCTGGATCAGGCCGAGCTGTTCGAGGCTCTGGGGCGGTCACTGGTCGTCTCGGGCACGGTCACCGCCTCCACGGTCTTCTTCTGCACCATCGCCGGCTTCGCCTTCGCCAAGCTGAGGTTCACCGGCCGCACCGCGCTGTTCGGCATCGCCCTGGCCACGCTGACCATCCCCCCGACCCTCGGGATCGTGCCGTTGTACGTCGTCATGAGCCGGCTCGGGCTCGTCAACAACCTGGCCTCGGTCATCCTGCCGGCGGCCGTCACGGCGTTCGGCGTGTTCTTCATGCGGCAGTACATCAGCCAGGCGCTGCCGGACGAGCTCATCGAGGCGGCGACGGTCGACGGCGCCGGGCTGAACCGCATCCTCTTCTCGATCGTGCTCCCCATCGCGCGGCCGGGCATGGCCGTGCTCGGGATCCTGTCCTTCATGGCCTCCTGGAACGACTTCCTCTGGCCGTTCATCGCGGTGCGCAACTCCCCGACGATCCAGGTGGCGGTCGCGGGGATCGGGGCCGGCTACACACCGGACATCGCCGTCATCCTCGCCGGCACCGTCATCGCGACCGTGCCGCTGATCGTCGTGACGGCCATCTTCGGCCGGCAGATCGTCGGCGGCATCACGGCCGGTGCCGTGAAGAGCTGACGCACCGCCGTCGACCGGCGTGGGTCGGCCGCCGGGAGGGCCGGGCCGGTCGCCAGACCCGCCCGAGGTGCCGTCAGCCGCGTCCGCCTTCGCCGGGAAGGGCGCCGGAGGCCGCGAGGTCCGCGAACCAGCGCGCACTGGCCTTGGGGATGCGCCGCTGGGTGTCGTAGTCGACCCGCACGATGCCGAACCGCTTGGTGTAGCCGAAGGCCCACTCATAGTTGTCCAGCAGCGACCAGACGAAGTAGCCGCGCACGTCCGCTCCCTGCTCCATCGCCTCCCGGACCGCCCGCAGGTGGCCGTCGAGGTAGGCGATCCGGTCCTGGTCGTCCACCGCACCGTCCTCGTCGGCGAGGTCGGGCATCGCGGCGCCGTTCTCGGTGACGTAGAGGCGGATACCCGCATCTCCCGTGTAGTCGCGGTGCAGCCGCAGCAGCAGGTCGCCCAGCCACTGCGGCCCGATCTCCCAGCCCATGTGGGTGACCGGCAGGCCGCGTCGCACGCTCCGGACGTGCTCGGACCCGACGTTCGGGGTGGGCTGGTCGTAGGTGCGCGCCTGCCGCGCGGCGTCCGGCGCCACGGCAGGGTCGCAGCCGGTCACCGCCGTGCCGCTGTAGAAGTTGACCCCCAGGACGTCGATGGGGGTGCTGATGTCCTCCATGTCGCCGTCCTGGACGAGGTCCTCGGGCCAGAGCTCGGCCAGGTCCTCCAGCACGTCCTCGGCGTAGGCACCGCGGACGATCGGCTCGATGAAGTAGCGGTTGGCCAGCCCGTCGATGCGCCGGGCCGCGTCCTGGTCGGCCGGGGAGTCGGGCCGCTGCGGCTGGGCGTCGGCGAAGTTGAGGGTCAGGCCCAGCTCCAGCTGCGGGTCCCGCTCGCGCAGGGCCTTGACCGCGCGGCCGTGGGCGAGGAGCAGGTGGTGGGCCGCCCGCAGCGCGTCGCTGGGCACGGTCCGCCCCGGCGCGTGCACGCCGGCGGCGTAGCCGAGGAAGGCCGAGCACCACGGCTCGTTGAGCGTGGTGAGCTTCTGCACCCGGTCCCCGAGCCGGTCGTGCACCGTGAGGGCGTAGTCGGTGAAACGCTCCACCGTGTCCCTGGCCGGCCACCCCCCCGCGTCCTCGAGCGCCTGGGGCAGGTCCCAGTGGTAGAGCGTGACCCACGGGACGATGTCCTGCTCGAGCAGCTCGTCGACCAGACGGGAGTAGAAGTCGAGCCCGCGCGGGTCGACCGTCCGCCCGTCCGGGCACACCCGCGGCCACGAGATCGAGAACCGGTAGGCGCCGAGGTTCAGCGAGCGCATGAGCTGCACGTCCTGCGGCATGCGGTGGTAGTGGTCGCAGGCCACCTCGCCGTTCTGGCCGCCGAGCACGGCCCCGGGGGTGGCGGCGAAGGTGTCCCAGATGCAGTCACCACGACCGTCCTCGTGCGCCGCCCCCTCGATCTGGTAGGCCGCCGTGGCCGAACCGAAGAGGAAGCCGGAAGGGAAGGCGGACGTCGTGGCCATGAGGGTTCCTGTCTGGTTGGTGACACGCATGTGAGAGCGCTCTTATACGAGCCTCGCACGCAGGTCACGGGCGTGTCAACGGACCGCGACGGGCCGGCCGGCGTCAGCCGAGCCGGACGTTGATCTGCTGGATCTGGGTGAACCCCTCGAGCATGCCCTCCAGGGAGAACTCCCGGCCGTGGCCGCTCGCCTTCATGCCGCCGTAGGACTGGCCGACCTGCTGACCGCCCCCCTGGTTGACCTGCACCCACCCGGACTCGACCCGCTGGGCGGTGCGCAGCGCCATACCGATGTCGCGGGCGAAGACGAAGGCGGCGAGCCCGTAGTGGCTGTCGTTGGCCATCGCGACCACCTCGTCCTCCTCGCGCCAGGGGATCACCGACAGGACCGGCCCGAAGACCTCCTCCCGGGCGATGCGCCAGCTGTTGTCGACCTGGCTGAGGATCATCGGCGCGTGGTAGAAGCCGGGCTCCCCGACGGTGAGGGCTGGCCGCCCGTCGTGGGCCACCCGGATCCCGTCGGTCGCCAGCGCGTCGTCGACGTAGCCCTGCACCCGGTCCCACTGACGCTGGTTGATGATGCAGCCGATGTCGGTGGCCTCCTCCCGGGGGTCACCGACCACGAGCCGCGACACCCGGTCCACCAGCCGGTCGAGGAAGCTGTCGTGCACCGACTCGTGCAGGAACAGCCGCGACCCCGAGGTGCAGCTCTGCCCCTGCCGGGCGAAGCGGGTCGCCAGCAGCATCTCCTCGACCACCTCGTCGGTGTCGGAGTCCGGGAAGACGATGCACGGGCTCTTGCCCCCGAGCTCGAGGCTGACGTGCGCGAGCCGCTCCCCCGCGGCGGCCGCCACGCCCGACCCGGTCGCCGTCGACCCGGTGAAGGACACCTTGTCCACGCCCGGGTGCTCGACGAGCGCCTGCCCCACCTCCGCGCCGTAGCCGGTGAGCACCCCGAGGACACCGGGCGGCAGGTGGCGCTCGCAGACGCGCGCGAGCTCGAGGATCGTCGTGGGGGCGTCCTCCGCGGCCTTGAGGATCATCGCGTTGCCGCTGACGAGCGCCGCCGGCAGCTTGAAGGCGGCGATCATGAGCGGGCTGTTCCACGGCAGGATCCCGGCCACCACCCCGACGGGCACCCTCCGGGACAGGGACAGGGCGTCGGTGCCGCTCGGGAGGGTGACCCCCTTCAGCTCGCCGGCGAGACCGGCGAAGTAGCGGAACGCGGAGGCCAGCAGCAACGCCTCCGGTCGTGCCTGGGTGCGCAGCGCGTTGCCGGTGTCCAGGGCGGTGAGCGTGGCGAGGTCCTCGGCGGCGTCCGAGAGGTCGTCGGCGATGCGCAGCAGTGCGCGCTGCCGCTCGGTGGAGGGCAGCGAGGCCCATCGCGGCTGGGCCTCCCGGGCCGCGGCGACCGCCCGCTCGACATCCTGAGCGCCCGCCCGGGGGGTCGTCGCGATCACCCGCCGGCGGTCGATCGGCGTGATGACCTCCAGGGTCCGGCCGTCGGCGGCCTCGACCCACTCTCCCCCGACGAGCATGCGGTATGCCGTCGGCGTGCTCGCCTCGAAGGTCGGGACGGTGTGGGTGCTCATCGGGGCTCCTGGGTCGTGGCGGTGGCGGTCGTTCCCGGTCCATCCTGCTGCGGGCCGGGGCGGGTGTCGTCGGGAGGGTCGTCGGGGGTGGTCGGGCGGGTGGCGGGCGTCAGACGTGGATGGCCGCAGGGATGCCGTCGCTGAAGACCTCGGGCTCGTCCGGGAACGTGCGGGCGGCCCCGGTCCGGGCACGGTGGGCGCTCCAGGCCGCGGCGCAGGCGTCGAGCACGTCGTCGAGCCCGGCGCCCCGCGGCGCCGCGGGCGGGGCCTGGATGCCGCAGCCGGCGAGCGCGGCCCGCCGTTCTCGCTGGCCCTCGGGGGTGCGCTTGCGGGTGGTCAGGGTGGCACCGGTCATCATGGCGAAGCTGGCCTCCGGGTGGACCTCGACGACCCGGCAGCCGGTGCCGGCCCGGACCCAGGCGTCCACCTGAAGGATGCTCTCCCGCAGGGCGTGCGCCTGGCGCGACAGCCCCATCCCCGCGCGCTCCCGGTTGCGGACGTTGGCCGTGGCGTAGTCGGGCTCCACGAGGGCCGCCCGGGTCGGCGTGGTGAAGACCGAGGAGGACTTGGCGCCGCCGAGGAACCGGCGGGTGCACACGTCCGCCTCGCGCCGTCCGCTGTCGGGAAGGCCGATGGGGATGTCCACCCCCACCACCGGGACCGCGCCGCCGAGCCGCAGGAGCAGCGCGACGGTGGGTGCCACGACGACCGACACCGCGCCGCGACCCTCGGGCCCCAGGAACGCTCCGACCCAGCCGGCCCGGCAGGCGTCCACACCGAGCACGCCGTCCCCCGGGTGCGCCCGCCCCGACGGCCCGGCGGGTGCCCCGCCGTCGCTCGCCTCGCCCAGGACCATGGCGGCAGACTAGTTCTTCTGCGGCGCCCCCGTGGTGTGAGAACGTATGCCCCATGGCACGGCGCATCGTCGTCCTCAACGGACCCAACCTCAACCTGCTCGGCACCCGCGAGCCGGCCGTCTACGGCACCGACACCCTCGCCGACGTCGAGGCCTGGTGCGCGCAGCGGGCCGCCGCCCACGGGCTGGAGGTCTCCTGCCGCCAGAGCAACCACGAGGGCGAGCTGGTGGGCGCCCTGCAGGAGGCCGGCGCCGATCCGGACGTCGTCGGGGTCGTGCTCAACGCCGGCGCCTACACGCATACCTCGGTCGCGCTGCTGGACGCGATCAAGGGGACCGGGGTCCGGGTCGTCGAGGTGCACCTGTCCAACCCGCACGCCCGCGAGCCGTTCCGGCACACCTCGTTCATCTCTCCCGTGGCCGAGGTGGTCGTCGCGGGGGCCGGCCTGCGCGGCTACGGCTACGCCATCGACCACCTGGCCGCCACCGGCGGCTGACCGGCCGGACCCGACGACCGAGGACGAGGACGAGGAGCACGCGTGGCCCCCCACCATGACGCAGCGGCACCGCAGCGCGAGACGTGGACCAGCTCGACCGGGTTCATCCTGGCGGCCGTCGGCTCGGCGGTCGGCCTGGGCAACATCTGGCGCTTCCCCGGCGTGGCCTACGAGAGCGGCGGCGGCGCCTTCCTCATCCCCTACCTCGTGGCGCTGCTGACCGCGGGCATCCCCATCCTCTTCCTCGACTACGCCGTCGGTCACCGCTACCGCGGGGCGGCGCCGCTGTCCTACCGCCGGATGGCTCGGCCCGCCGAGGCCCTCGGCTGGTTCCAGATCGTGCTCAGCTTCGTCATCGCGGTCTACTACGCGGCGGTGATCGCCTGGTCGCTCAGCTACTTCGTCTTCGCCTTCGACCTGCGCTGGGGGGAGGACACGGCCGCCTTCTTCGTCGACGAGTACCTCCAGGTCGGGGACCCGGAGATCTCGACGACCCTGGTCTCCGGGGTGGCCGTCCCGCTCGTGCTCGTGTGGGCCGCGGTCCTGGTCATCATCGCCCTCGGGGTCACCAAGGGGGTCCAGCGGGTCAACATCATCTTCATCCCGCTGCTCGTCCTCGCCTTCGTGGGCCTCGTCGTGCGGGCGCTCACCCTCCCGGGCGCCACCGACGGTCTCAACGCCCTCTTCACCCCCGACTGGGCGGCGTTGGCCGACCCGGGAGTGTGGATCGCCGCCTACAGCCAGATCTTCTTCAGCCTGTCGATCGCCTTCGGCATCATGGTCACCTACGCGTCCTACCAGCGGCGCCGGGCCAACATGACCAGCTCAGGCCTCGTCGTCGCCTTCGCCAACTCCAGCTTCGAGATCCTGGCCGGCATCGGCGTCTTCGCGACCCTGGGCTTCCTGGCCCGGCAGCAGGCCACGACCATCGACCAGCTGGAGGGCCTGTCCGGGCCGATCCTGTCCTTCGTCACCTTCCCCGCCGTCATCAGCGAGATGCCGGGGGGCAACCTCTTCGGCGCCGTCTTCTTCGGTGCGCTCGTCCTGGCCGGGTTCACCTCCATCATCTCCATCCTGCTCGGCGTGGCGGCCTCGGTCCAGGAGAAGTTCGGGCTGACCCACCGCACGGCCGCCGTCGCGGTCTGCGTGGTGTGCTCGATCATCTCGATCGGGTTGTTCTCCACCACCTCCGGCCTCATCGCCCTGGACACCGTCGACCAGTGGGCCAACAACATCGGCATCGTCGTCTCGGCCATCGTCATGACGGTGCTCATCGTGTGGGTCTTCCGCACGGCTCCGGTCCTGCGGGCCCACCTCAACCGCGTCTCGACCTTCCGGGTGGGCCGCGTCTGGTTCGTCCTCATCGGCGGCCTGGCGCCGGTGGTGCTCACCACCATGCTCGTCCAGCGGGTCCGCACGCTGGCCACCGAGGGGTACGAGGGCTACCCGGGGTGGTATCTCCTGGTCTTCGGCTGGGGCACCATCGCCGTCGTCGCGGTGGGTGCGCTCGTGCTGACCCTCATCCCCTGGCGGGGTCGGGACGACGCCGACTTCCGCGCCTGGCCCGAGCTCGAGGAGGAGCAGCGATGACCACGTCGGCCGTGCTCATGATGATCGTGGCGATGCTCGTCGTGTGGGGCGGACTGGTCGCCAGCGTGCTCTTCCTGCGGGCCCGACCCGAGGTGGACGACACCGAGCTCCCCGACCCGGACGCCGCTCCTCCGGGCGAGCAGGGCTGAGCCGACCAGGCTAGCCCTCGGTCTCGAGCAGCGCCCGGACGGCGTGGTAGCCGCCGAGACCGCTCACGCCTCCCCCGCGCCGCGACCCGGCGCCGGCCAGCAGCACGCCGGGGTATGCCGTGTCGACGCCCCAGCGGCGGGCCGGCGTGTCGAGCGGGTCGTCGTCATCGGCCCACGGCCAGTCCAGCGGGGCGTGGAAGATGTTGCCTCCGGGCATGGCCAGGCTGTCCTGCAGGTCGCGCGTGGTCCTGGTCTCGATGCACGGTCGCCCGTCCGGCCCGGTGAGGACGACGTCCTCCAGGGGCTCGGCCAGCACCGAGGACAGCGACTCCAGGACCCGGCGCTGCAGGTCGTCCCGGGCGTCCGCGCCGCGCCCGTCGAGCAGCCGGTCGGGTGTCTGCAGGGAGAAGACGGTCATGGTCTGCGCCTGCGGGTGCTCGGCCCGCAGCCGCGGCGACAGGATGCTGGGGTCGGTCAGCGTGTGGCAGTAGATCTCGGCGGGCAGGGGGTCCGGGACGGCCCCCGCCTCGGCGGCGGCGTAGGCCTGCCGCAGCTGGGAGTAGGTCTCGTGGACGTGGAAGGTGCCGCCGAAGGCGGCCTCCGGCGCCACGCCGGTGTCCCGCAGCCGGGGCAGCCGCGACAGCAGCAGGTTGACCTTGACCTGCGACCCCTCCACCCGCTCGGACGGGGCGCGACCCTCACCGGCGACCTCGTCGAGCACCGCCGGTGCCGCCGCCCACAGGACGTGCCTCGTCGTGGCGCGGTGCGGCATACCCTCCGCGTCCTCCCACGTCACCGCGCCCTCCTCCAGCGAAGTGACCGTGGCCCCGGTCCGCAGGTCCGCCCCCGCCGTCCGCGCGGCGTGCTCCAGCTGGCCGGACACCTCGCCCATGCCCCCGACCGGGACGTCCCAGTCCCCGGTGCCGCCGCCGATCACGTGGTAGAGGAAGCAGATGTTGTGCCGCAGGTGCGCCGAGTGCGGGTCCGCGAAGGTGCTGATGAGGCCGTCGGTGAGGATGACACCGCGCACGAGGTCGTCGGCGACGGCCGCCTCGACCACCTCGCCGAGCGGTCGCTCGAGGAAGTCGCGGACCAGGCCCGGGTCACCGATCCGGTGCGCCATCTCGCGACGACGCAGCAGCGGCTGGGTGACCGTCGGCCACACCGCCCGCGACAGCTCCTCGACCCGGGCGTAGAACCCCTCCCAGCGCGGCGCGTCGGCCGCGGCGCCGACGGCGGCGAAGGAGGCGGCGGTCGCCGCCGGGTCGCCGTGGTCGATGAGCAGACCGGCCGTCGACCCCGCCGACGGGGTGTAGGACGAGTAGCGACGCCGGGCCAGCGACAACGACAGCGACAGGTCACGGGCGATCTGCCGGGGCATCAGGCTCACGAGGTAGGAGTAGCGCGAGAGCCGGGCGCCCGTCCCGGGGAAGGCCTCCGCGGACACCGTCGCGCCGCCCAGGGCCGACGAGCGCTCGAGCAGCAGGACCGAGCGGCCTGCCCGGGCGAGGTAGGCCGCAGCGGTGAGGCCGTTGTGCCCGCCACCGACCACCACGGCGTCGTGGGTGGAGCTCATGGCCCGATGGTAGTCGCCCGTGGCCGCCCGGCGTGGTCGAGCCGGGCGGCCAGGGGCGTGTTCGCTGTCAGTCCCGCGGACGCCAGTCCGAGCGGCGGTCCTCCGAGCGCGGCCGGCGGTCCGGACGTCGGTCGCCACCCTGACGGGGGCGTCGGTCACCCTGGGGGCCTCGACGGCCACCGGAGGGACCGGGTCCCTGGCGGCGACCACCGCCGCCAGGACGTCGACCGGCGGGGCGCTTGGGACGCATGACCTCGTCCAGCCGGCTCTGCGGCACCGGCTCGCCGACGGGCACGGACCCGCCCGCGGTCTGGATGACGGCGTGGTCCTCGGGCGCCACCGTCTGCGGGTCGGTCTCGACACCGGCCGCATCCAGCATCCGGGAGACCTGCCGCTTCTGGTGCGGCAGGGCCAGGGTCACCACCACCCCGTCCTCCCCGGCCCGCGCGGTGCGGCCCGAGCGGTGCAGGTAGTCCTTGTGGTCGGCGGGAGGGTCGACCTGCAGGACGAGCGAGACGTCGTCGACGTGGATGCCTCGGGCGGCCACGTCGGTGGCCACCAGCACCGGGAGGGTGCCCGACTTGAAGGCGTCCAGGACCCTGGTCCGCTGCGCCTGGTTGAGACCGCCGTGCAGGGCGGCCGCGAAGACACCGGACTCGCGCAGCTGCAGGGCGACCCGGTCCGCGCCCAGCTTGGTGCGGCAGAAGACGACCGTGCGGCCCGGACGGTTGGCGATGGCCGCGGTGATCGGCTTCTTGTGGTGCGGGTGCACCAGGAAGACGTGGTGCGCCATCGTCGTGACGCTGGCGCGCACGTCGTCGGTGGAGTGGGTCACCGGGTCCTTGAGGTAGGTCTTGGCCACCTGGTCCACCCCGTGGTCGAGGGTGGCCGAGAACAGCAGCCGCTGCCCCTCGCGCGGTGTGCGGTCCAGGATCTGGCGGATCGCCTCGACGAAGCCCATCTCGGCCATGTGGTCCGCCTCGTCGAGGACCATGACCTCGACCTCCGACAGGTCGGCGGCGCTGCGGTCGATGAGGTCGATGAGGCGGCCGGGGGTCGCCACCAGCACGTCGACCCCCTTCTCCAGGGCGCGCAGCTGCGGGGTGTAGGACATCCCGCCGGCCACGAGGACGAACCGGCGGTCGACGGCCCGCATGAGCGGCGCCAGCGCGTCGACGATCTGCATCGCGAGCTCGCGGGTCGGTGTCAGGATGACCGCGCGGGGGCGGTGGGGGACGGCGCGCGGCCGCCGGGATAGCCGGTCCAGGAGCGGCAGCCCGAAGGCCATGGTCTTGCCCGACCCGGTCTGACCCCGACCCAGCAGGTCGCGACCCGCCATGGCGTCGGGGATGGTCGCGGCCTGGATGGGGAAGGGCGTCGTGATGCCGATCCGCGCGAGGGTGGCCACCAGCTGCTCGTGGAGCCCCAGCGCGGCGAAGCCGTTGTCCGCCTCGACGGCGGCGTCGACGTCCTCGGCCTGCATGGCGGACCGACGCTCCTGGTATGCCGCGTCCGCGGCGTCACGATCGGCCTCCGCCTCGGCGAAGGGGTCCTGCGGCCGCCGCTCGTCCGCACGGCCCCAGGACCGGGCGCCGCGACGCTCGGCCCCACGGTCCTCCCAGCGACCCTGCCGGCTGCCGCGGTCGCCGCGGTCGTCCCAGCGGCCCTGACGGGCGCCCCGGTCCTCCCGACGCTCACCGCCCTGGTCGGGACGACCCTGGCGAGCACCACGGTCGTCCCGTCGGTCGGCACCACGGTCCTCGTGCCGCCGCCCGGAGTCCCAGCTGCGCCCGTCGTGGTGCCCGCGCTCGGGGCGACCCTCGCGCTCCTCGCGGTGCGAGCGCCAGGTGCGCTCCTGGTAGCCGCGGCGCTCGCCGTCGCGGTCGGGGCGACGGTGGTGCTCGCGGTCCTCCCGGCGGCCGGGCGGCGTGCTGCGGGACGTGCCGCGCTCGTCGCGGTCGCGCCGCGGCCGACCGTCGTCCCAGGACCGGCGGTGGTCCTCCCGGCGGTCGGGCCGCGCCCCGCGCGGCTCCCAGTCACGGCGGCGACGGTCCTGGCCGCCCTCCTGCCGGCCCTCGGGGCGGTCCCGGCGGTCGGCCCGCTCCCCGCGACCACGGGGGTCACGCTGGTCCCGGTCCCGCCAGCGCTGCTTGTCTGCGCCGCCGTCCTCAGCCCCGCGGGAGGCGCTGCGCCGGTCTCCGCGCCCGCCCTTGAGCTGGGCGCGGGCCTGCTTCTCCCGCGCCTGGCGGGCGGCCTTCTTCTGGGCCGTGGTGTGGCGGGGCTTCTTGCCGGACGCGCCGGCGCTACTGGGCTTGGCCATGATCGGCTACCTCTTCACAGGGGGGGTCGAGGTGGGTTCTCGCCTCGACGCCTGCGGCGTGACCGGACCTACCTCCAGGCGCTCGACGTGGCGCCCGGTCGTCCCCCAGGAACGGATCGTCCTGAGGGGTCACCCGGGCGCGCAGCACCACGGGGAGAGGAACCAGTCTATCGCGACGCAGACCCTCCGGACGCCACCCTCGGACGGGGCACCAGGCAGGCGGTTCGGGTCAGGCGTCGATGCGCTGGCGGTCCAGCTCGTGTGCGGACTCCACGATGAAGTCCTTGCGGGGCGCGACGGATGAGCCCATGAGCAGGTCGAAGACCCGGTCGGCGCGCTCGGCGTCCTTGAGGGTGATCTTGCGCAGGGTCCGGTGCCGGGGGTCCATCGTGGTCTCCGCGAGCTGGTCGGCGTCCATCTCGCCCAGCCCCTTGTAGCGCTGCATCGGCTGCTTGACGACGCGGCCCTTCTTCTCCAGCGTGGCGACCGTCCGCCGCATCTCCGCCTCGGTGTAGGTGTAGATGAACTCGCGTCCGGTGCTGCGGCCGCGGCCCCCGCTGACCTCGATCCGGTGCAGGGGCGGCATGGCCGCGTAGACCCGGCCCGCGTCGACCAGGGGCCGCATGTAGCGGAAGAAGAGGGTCAGGAGCAGGGTGCGGATGTGGGCGCCGTCGACGTCCGCGTCGGTCATGATGATGACCTTGCCGTAGCGGACCATGTCCGGGTCGAAGGACCGCCCGGAGCCGGCACCGATGACCTGGATGATGGCCGCGCACTCGGCGTTGGACAGCATGTCCTGGACCGAGGCCTTCTGCACGTTGAGGATCTTGCCGCGGATCGGCAGCAGCGCCTGGTGGTCGCTGCTGCGCGCGAGCTTGGCCGTCCCCAGCGCGCTGTCGCCCTCGACGATGAACAGCTCGGAGCGCTCGGTGTCGTTGCTGCGGCAGTCGGCCAGCTTGGCCGGCAGCGAGGAGGACTCGAGGGCGTTCTTGCGGCGCTGCGTCTCCTTGTGCAGGCGAGCCGAGATGCGCGATTTCATCTCCGCGACGACCTTGTCGAGCAGCAGCGCCGCCTGCGCCTTGTCGCCGCGGTGCTTGCTGGTCAGCCGCTCGGTCAGCGCCCGCTCCACGGTGCGCGAGACGATGGCGCGCACGGCGCTGGTGCCGAGGACCTCCTTGGTCTGACCCTCGAACTGCGGTTCGGGCAGCCGCACCGTCACCACGGCGGTGAGGCCCGCCAGGATGTCGTCCTTCTCGACCTTGTCCCCGCCCACCTTGAGCTTGCGCGCGTTGAGCTCGAGCTGCTTGCGGAAGACCTTCATGAGCGCCTGCTCGAACCCCGCCACGTGGGTACCGCCGTGCGGCGTGGTGATGATGTTGACGAAGCTGCGCACCCTGGTGTCGTAACCGGTGCCCCAGCGCAGCGCCACGTCCACCTCGCACTCGCGCTCGGTCTCCCGGGACACCATGTGCCCGAGCTCGTCCAGCATGGGCACGGTCTCGGTGAAGGTGCCCGACCCCTGCAGCCGCCACACGTCGGTCACCGCGGGGTCGGTCGCGAGGTACTCGGCATACTCCGCGATGCCGCCCGAGTAGGCGAAGGTCTCCTCCGTGGGTCCGTCCGCGCCAGGGGTGCCGGGCAGACCTCGCTCGTCGCGGACGACCATCGTCAGGCCGGGGACCAGGAAGGCGGTCTGCCGGGCGCGGGCGATGAGCTCGTCGTAGGCGAACTCCGCCTTGGTCAGGAAGATCTGCGGGTCGGCCCAGTAGCGCACCCGGGTTCCGGTCACCCCGCGGCGCGCCTTGCCCACCACCGCCAGCTCGCTGCTGCGCTCGAACGGGCTGAACCTCGCCTCCGGGTCCGGCCCGGAGCGCCCGTCGTCGAAGGTGCCCGGCTCGCCCCGCCGGAAGCTCATGCCGTAGGTCTTCCCGGCGCGGTCGACCTCGACGTCCAGCCGGGAGGACAGGGCGTTGACGACCGAGGCCCCCACCCCGTGCAGGCCGCCGGAGGCGGCGTAGGAGCCGCCACCGAACTTGCCGCCCGCGTGCAGCTTGGTGAAGACCACCTCGACACCCGGCAGCCCGGTCCGCGGCTCGATGTCCACCGGTATGCCGCGCGCCCGGTCGCGCACCTCGACCGACCCGTCCCGGTGCAGGATGACCTCGATCCGGTCACCGTGGCCGCCGAGCGCCTCGTCGACGGCGTTGTCGATGATCTCCCAGAGACAGTGCATGAGGCCCCGCGAGTCCGTGGACCCGACGTACATCCCCGGGCGCTTGCGCACCGCCTCGAGGCCTTCGAGAACCTGGAGGTGCCGGGCGGAGTAGTCCTGAGTGGTCACGTCCGGCAGGCTAGCGCGTGGGACCGACAGCCCCGGGCAGGCACGACTGGGCCCGGGCAGGTCCACCGATGAGTCAGCGGGGCTTACGCGCAGAGCGGAACACCGCCCCGCACGGGCACAAAGATCGGGTTCTGCGACGTTGGCATGCTTGACTGGGTCGACCAACCGCTGGTTTGCCCGATGGAGAGGAGACCGCCGTGAACGCCACTCTGACCCCCGAACTGACCACCTCCGACCGGTGCGACCGTTGTGGGGCCCAGGCCTACATCCGGGCCAGCCTCGGTGACGGTCTGCACCTGCTGTTCTGCGCCCACCACGGGCGTGAGCACCTCGACAAGCTGCGCGCCCAGGACGACGTCGCCATCCTGGACGAGACCCACAAGCTCGAGCAGGAGGAGACCCCCGCGGTCTGACCTTCCACTCACCCGACGCCCGCCCCGGCTCTGGCCGTGGGCGGGCGTCGTGCTGCATCGGGCAGAATCTGGCTCATGTCCGTCGCTGAGGTCCTCATCCTGGTGCTCATGCTCATCGGGGTCGTCGGGATCGTCATCCCGGTCCTTCCCGGCCTCGTCGTGGTGCTGGCGGGGTCCCTGGCCTGGGCGTTGAAGGAGCAGACCACGCTCGGCTGGGTCGTCTTCGGCCTGTCCGCGCTGGTCTACCTGCTCGGGGTGGGCCTGCAGTGGGCGGTGCCGGGCCAGCGCATGCGGCGCGCCGGCGTCCGGACCTCGACCCTCGTCATCGGGGTGGTCTGCGCCCTGGTGCTCGGGGTGCTCATCCCTGTCGTCGGACTGTTCCTGGGCTTCCCCCTGGGCATCTTCCTCGTCTCCCTGGCCCGGACCCGCGACCGTGCCGAGGCCCTGCGGGCCACCCGGCACGCCCTGCACGCCGTGGGCCTCAACATCCTCATCGAGCTGGCGACGGCCTTCACCCTCATCGCGATGTTCGTCGTGGGCGCGGTGGTGCTGACCCCGGCCTGAGCGCACGACGCCCCCGGTGCCGGTCTCCCTGCGGACGGCACCGGGGGCGGGTCCGGTCGGCTCAGCCCTCGACCATGCGGGCGTAGACCACGGTGTTGTCCTCGTGGCTCTGCTCCTGCTCGTCGAACTCTCCGCCGCAGGTGATGAGCCTCAGCTCCGGGACGTCGGTGGGCCCGTAGACGTCGACGGTCGGGAACGCGTCCTTGGCGAACTGGTCCACGCGGTACACCTCGTAGGTGACCGTCTGCCCGTCCTCCCGGTCCACCTCGGCCGTGTCCCCGGGGCGCAACGCGCCGAGCTCGAAGAAGACCGACTCCACCCCGCCCGCGCCGGTGACGTGGCCCTCGATGACCGTGGGGCCCAGCTCTCCGGGCGTGGGCGAGCCGTCGTACCACGCGGCCTCGTGGTAGCGGTCCCCGCTGGGCACCTCCAGGGTGCCGTCCTCGGCCAGCCCGAGCGGGTGCAGCGGGCTGGTGACGTCGATGGAGGGGAGGCGCACCTCGACCGGCTCCGACGGCTCGAGCGCGGCGACCTCCGGTCCGGGCGGCTGCTGCGTCCCGGACCCGGTCGAGGTCGATCCCGCGCCCGGGGCGTCCGTGGTCGACGTCCCGTCGTCGGCGTCCGCCGAGGCCCCCGGGGCCTCGGCGGCCTGCTCCCGGGCGCCGGCCTCTGTCGGCTCGGCTCCCGAGGTGGCTGTGGGCGGCGAGGGGGGATCGGGTCGCTGGGTGCTGATCCCGACGACGAGCACCACCACGCCCACGACGACGGCCAGCACGGCCAGGGCCGTGAGGATGGCTCCTCGTCGGCCCTGGCCCGGCTGCTCGGTGCTCATGTCAGCTGTCGGTGCGGCGACGCTGGTTGAGGGCGACGGCACCTGCGCCCGCGGCCACCAGGAGGGCTCCGCCGGCGATCAGTCCGGAGTTCTCCATCCCGCTGGTGCTGCCGCCGCCGGTCTCGACACCGCCGCCGGGAGCGCTCATCTGGGTCTCCTGGAAGGCCCCGCAGAGGGCGGGATCGGTGGCCTCGGACGGCAGGCTGTCGTCCAGGTCGGACATCTGCTCGCCGTCGTACTCGCCGGACCCGTTGTGGTCCACCCCGTGGATGACGACGACGCCGTCACCGTGGTGCAGGCCCTCGGCCACGTCGTCGGGGACCTCGAAGGTCCGCTCGTAGGTGTAGGTGCCGTCGGCCGGGAAGTTCGACACGTCGAGCGCCGCTGCCTCGGAGGTGTCGGCGTCGTTCCCGGTCAGGGAGACCCGGACCTCGCCGTAGCTGTCGATGGCGTCGGTGGTGCGGATGGCGCCGTCGAACCCGCTGCCCTCCATCGCCGGGTCGGGGCACTCGCCGGCACCGCCGAGGTGGATGTGCTGGGCGTGCGGGGAGCCGTCCAGCAGACCCTGGACCTCGACCTTGATCCAGACCTCGTTGCCGGTGACCTTGGCCCAGGCCTCACCGCTGCCCCCGGAGTCGTTCAGCTCCTCCAGCGGGGCCATCAGCTCGACGGTCACGTCGTCGATGTCATGGGCGTTGGCCGGGGCGGCGCTCAGCGCCAGCAGCGCGGGGGCGGCCAGGGCGGCCAGGGCGGTCGTGCGCTTCATCGGTGTCGCTCCTTCGCTGTCCTGCGCCGCAGCCGGGTGCCGCGGCGCCGTGGAACACCGAGGCTTCGGACCCGCTCCGCACGCCGGATTGCGCCTGTGACCCAGGTCACGTCCTGCGCGGGGACGCGGTCAGGTGAGGGGGACGACCACGAAGGGCTCGCTGGTGGGCTGGCTGGACCCGCCCGCCGGCTCGACCGTCAGGCCGACGGCCACCGCGTCCTCGGGGGCGCCCTCGAGCAGGCTGCGCCCCTCGGAGACGGTCTGTGCCGTGAGCAGGCCCGCGGACCGGGCCGAGCCGTCCGGTCCGACGAACCATGCCTGGTAGACCTCGCCCGCCTGGGGCGCCGCGAAGTCCCCGGGCAGCTGGACCACCGCCTGCCCCGCGGCGTCGGAGACGGTCACCGCCACCGGCCCGGCCTCGGTGTCCGCGGTGTGCTCCGACGCGTCGTCGGCCTGCAGCACCTCGCGGGTGGGGTCGGGGTCCAGCGTCTGCGTGATGCCCCACACGCCGCCGGCGAGCACCACGGCCGCCGCCGCGGCGGCGAGCCAGCGTCCGACGGAGGGTGTCCGCCCGGCCTGCGCCCTCGACCCGGTCCGTCGCGATGCCAGGGGGGTCACGTCGGCCGTCCGCTGGGCGTCCTGCTCGTCCACGTCGTGCCGGGCAGGACCGGCGGCCTCCTCCGCCACCTGCTGCAGCACTCGCGAGCGCAGACCGGGAGGTGGGTCGACGGCCAGGTCGTCGCTGAGCATCCCCATGGTCTCTCGCGTCGCGGCGACCTCGTCCTGGCAGGACGGGCACCCGGCGAGGTGTGCCTCGAACTCCTGCTGCTCGTCGTCATCGAGCGCGTGGATGGCGTAGGCCAGTGCGTCCGCGTGCACGTCATCGTCGCGTTCGTCGTCGCAGACGTCGTGGTCACGCACGTCGTCCTCACTCATTCAGCTCACCTCCTCCAGCTGCCCGCGCAGTTTCTTCAGTCCGTCCCTGATTCTCGTCTTGGCGGTACCGAGCGGGATGCCGAGCCGGTGCGCGACCTCGCTCTGCGTCAGCCCGGAGAAGTACGCCAGTGCCACCGTCGTCCGGTGCGGCTCACCGATCCGGTCCAGCGCTGCGTGGACCCGCTCCGCCTCGGCCCGGTCGGTCACCGCCTCGGCGGTGACGTCGTAGGGCCTCGTCGTCTGCCGGGATTCGTAGCGGTGCAACCGATCGGATTGCGCCTGCTCCGATCTGACCCGGTCGACCGCGCGGCGGTGGGTCAGGGTCATGATCCAGCCGATGACCGAGCCGCGTGCGGGGTCGACCTCGGCGGCCTGCCGCCAGATCTGGACGAAGACGTCCTGGGTGACCTCCTC
The DNA here is from genome assembly GCF_947487915.1 of uncultured Serinicoccus sp. GTDB lineage: Bacteria > Actinomycetota > Actinomycetes > Actinomycetales > Dermatophilaceae > Ornithinicoccus. Next base: position 171,686 of record NZ_CANKYH010000001.1, read on the forward strand.
GGCGAGCGAGCGGTCGCGGACGATGCGCAGGGCGAGACCGAAGATGCGCGGGGCGGCCAGGTCGTAGAGCTCGGCCAGGGCCTGCTGGTCGCCGTCGGCGATCCGGCGGATGACCGGGAAGAGCTCGCGGCGCCCCGTGTCGGGAACGTCGACGACCCGGGCAGGACCCGGGTCGTGACCAGCGGTGTCGGGACTCAGGAACCCTGCTCCCGCCGCCGGTCCCACTGCTGCTCCATCCGCTGCATGAAGGTGCCCTGCCGGGGAGTCCGGCGGGCTCCTGCGGTCGGCTTGCGGACCGCCCCGTCCTTGCCGACGACCCCCAGCTGTCCGGTACGCGTCGCCGGCGACCGGGTCGGCGACGCCGCCCAGGCTCCGCCGAGGACCATGGCGAGGAAGCCGATCGCGCCGATCCAGATCATCGAGGACATCACGCCCACGGCCACCAGGGCGAGACCGCCCAGGGCGACGAGGACACCGAGCACCAGACGGCGCCGGTCGAGTCCGGCGGCACCTCCGGCGCTGGCGGACCGCTTGAGCTGGCTCGCGAGCCGGGGGTCCTCGGCGTAGAGGGCCTGCTCCATCTGCTCGAGCACACGCTGCTCGTGGTCTGAGAGCGGCACGTTCACCTCCGGTGGTGCGAATGGTGGGTCGGCGACCTGCGGCACGGGACCGACACCACGTTGCTGAGTTCCAGGATAAGACGTCAACGGACGGAGCACTACCCGGAGTTCCATCATGGCTGCCGGACCAGCAGACTGGCTGGTCGCACAGCCTGCAGCCCGAACCTGGCCACGGCTCGGTCCATCGCCCGCTCCGCCTCGCGCCAGCCCCTCTCCGGTTCGTCGAGCCGACCCTGCACGAGGGTCCGGTCCGCCTCGGTGATGCCCTCGACCCGGACACCCAGCATGCGGATCCGAGCCCGCTGCAGCCCCAGCGCGGCATACAGCGAGCAGGAGACCTCGTGCACCTCGCGGGTCACGTCGGTCGGGCTGGCCACGGTGCGCGAGCGGGTGATCGTGGTGAAGTCGGAGAACCGCACGGTCAGCACCACGGTGCGTCCGAGCACCCCGGCGTGCCGCATCCGGCTCGCCGTGCGCTCGGCGAGGTGCAGCAGCTGGCGGCGGACGACCTGGGGGTCGTCGACGTCCTGCGCGAAGGTCTCGGACGACCCGACGCTGCGCTCCCGTCGGTGGGCCACGACCGGGTCGTCGTCGGTGCCCCACGCCAGGGTGTGCAACCGGGTGGCGTGCTGGTCCCCCAGCGCGCGCCGCAACGTGGCCAGCGGCACGTGCGCCAGCTCGGCGACCGTGTGCAGCCCGAGCCGGTGCAGCTCGGCCTCGGTCGACTCCCCCACCCCCCACAGCGCACCCACCGGCATCGGGTGCAGGAAGGGGACGACCTCGTCCCGGGTGACCAGCCGCATGCCGTCCGGCTTGGCCGCCCGGGAGGCCATCTTGGCGACGGCCTTGGACGGGGCGCCTCCGACCGAGCAGGTGATCCCCTGTTCGTCGGCGACGGTGTCCCTGATCCAGCTGCCGATGCGCTCCGGGCCGCCCCAGCGGCGACCGGTGGCGGAGATGTCGAGGAAGGCCTCCTCCATCGAGACCGGCTCGACCAGGGGCGTGACCTCGGCGAAGATCGCCATGACCGCCTCGGAGACCCGGGCGTAGCGGTCGGGCTCGGGCCGGACCACCACGAGCGGGGGGCACCGGCGGCGCGCCGTGGCCATCGGCATGCCGGAGCGGACGCCGTAGGCCCGGGCCTCGTAGCTCGCCGACAGCACGACGCTGCGCCAACCACCCCCCACCGCCACCGGTCGACCGTGCAGGTCCGGCTGGTCCAGCAGCGAGACCGCGGCGTAGAAGGCGTCCATGTCGACGTGGAGCACCCAGCCCCGACCGGCGTCGCCGGTCGCCCGGTCCGACACCTCTCCCGCGGCCGGCGCGTCCCCCCGTGCGGAGGAGCCCGCCGAAGGGGCTGCGGGAGCCGCGACCGTGACGCTCACCATCCCGAGCTCCCGGGGCTGGAGTGCCACAGCTTGCCGCCCGGCTGCCGGGTCGCCTCGCCGGCCGGGGCGATGTCGGCGTAGGGCGACTGCACGAAACCCGAGGCGTGCACCAGCACGCGCCGCCCGGGCGGGGTGTCGGCCGAGGCCGCCTCCCGGGACACGGCCTCGGCCTCCTGCGCCAGCAGCGTCGCCTGCTGCACGGACCGCTCCATGAGCGCGTGGGCGGCCGGCGGACCGCCGTGCTCCCAGGCCTGCGCCACCTCCCCCAGCTCCCAGGCGGCGGTGGCCCTGATCGACACCCCCCTGGGCCCGGTGCGGCGCACGACGCCGCGCACCAGGAGCAGCCAGGAGTGGAACACCGTGGTGGCGAACGGGCCCTGGACGTCCTCGAAGAACGTCGCGTCGGCCGGTCCGCTGCCGTCGTCCAGGGTGAGGAAGACGACACGCCTCCCGGACCGCACCGGGGGGGTCTGGGTGGCGACCTTGGCACCGGCGACCAGTACCTCGGCACCGCCCCGGTAGGAGAGCAGGTCGCGCGCCCGGGTCACCCCCAGCTCGGCCAGCATCGGACCGAAACTCTCCACCACGTGGCTGCTGACATCCAGGCCGAGCACCTCCAGCTCGGCCCGGAGCTGCTCGGACGGGCTCATCTCCGGAAGCCCGCTGCCGACGAGCGGTGCGGGGTCGTCGCCGAGCTCGAGGGTCAGCTGGGTCGGTGCGGCGCCACCGGCCTCGTGCCACGGGCGTCGGCCCACCGCCTGGCTCTGCGCCCGGGCGGCGACCTCTCCCGCCTCGACCACCGGCGCCGGGCGTCGGCGTCCGGCGCGGGAGGTCCCCTGCGCCCCACCCGTATGCCGGGACCACCGCTCGAGGTCGCGGACGTGGAGCATCAGGTCGCGGCGAGTCAGGCTCGTGCGCGGGGTGCCGTCGGCACCTGCGGTGGCGCGGCGTCCCGCACCGCGGGTCCGAGGACTGCACCGGCCGACCCGGTGCAGCTCGTCCAGCCCCCCGGCCAGCACCAGCCGCTCGGCCGTGGGGCGGCTGGGACGGGCCCGGTGCCACAGGTCGGACAAGGAGTCGTAGGGCTGTCCCGCGACGATCCTGCCGACCTCGTCCTCGGTGATGCCCTTGACGTCCGACAAGGACAGCCTGATGCCGTAACCCGCGGCACGCCGCTCGACCTCGGCCATGACCGCGTCGACCCGGTCCGGTGGACGGCGCAGCGTGCCCCGTGCCCCACCGGTCGCTGACCCGTCACGCGAGGGCTCCCCACCCCAGGCGGCCCCTCCGGCCGGCGACGTGGGTGTCGTCACGCGCTCGACCCGGTAGGTCGCGCCCGAGGCGTTGACGTCGAGCCCGAGCACGTGGACCCCCATGCTCCTGGCCTCGTCCAGGATGAGCCGCTTGGGGTACATCCCCGGGTCGTGGGTCAGGACACCGGAGAGGAAGGCGGCCGTGTGGTGCGTCTTGAGCCAGGCGGACTGGTAGGTCGGGAGGGCGAAGGCGGCCGCGTGCGCCTTGCAGAAGCCGAACGAGGCGAAGGCGGCCAGGACCGCCCAGATCCGGTCCACGTCCTCGGCGCGGTAGCCCCGGTCCGCCGCCGCGGCGCACCACCACACCTTCACCTCCTCCTGCCCGGCCGGGCTGCCCATCGCCCGGCGCACCTCGTCGGCCTGGGCCAACGACACCCCCGTCGTCTCCGCGACGATCTGCAGCACCTGCTCGTGGAAGACCACGACCCCGCAGGTCTGCTCGAGGTAGGGGACCAGGCTGGGGTGGAGGTACTCCGGCTCTCCCCAGCCCTGGCGGGCGTGGAGGAAGGGTCGGATCATGTCGGACTTCACCGGGCCGGGCCGGAAGAGGGAGATGTCGATGATGATGTCGGAGAACGTCTCCGGGGCGAACTTGCCCACCAGCTCGCGCTGACCCGGTGACTCGATCTGGAAGCATCCGAGGGTGCGGGTGGACTGGACCAGGGCGAAGGTGTCCGGGTCGTCGAGCGGCACCTGGGCCCGGTCGTCCAGGTCGAGGCGGGTCCCGTCCACCCGCGCGACCTCGTCGACGGCGTGCGCCATCGCCGACTGCATCCGGATCCCCAGCACGTCCAGCTTGAGCAGGCCCAGCTCCTCCACGTCGTCCTTGTCGAACTGGCTCATGGGGAACCCCAGCCAGCTCGCCTCGACCGGCGTCCGGTCGAGCAGCCCGGTGTCGGACAGCACCACCCCGCACGGGTGCATCGCGAGGTGCCGCGGCAACCCGTCGAGCGCCTCCACCAGCTCCATGAGGACCCGCATCCGGGGGGCGTCCAGACCCTGGCGCCGCAGCTCGGGAAGGTCCCGGATCGCCGCCCGGGCGTCGCGTGCCCGGATGTGGGGGAAGGCCTTGGCGATCACGTCGATCTCGCCGGGGGGAAGGCCCAGCGTCGCCGCGACGTCGCGCACGGCGTGCCGGACCCGGTAGGTCTCGGTCATCGACACGCAGGTCACCCGTTCGGACCCGAAGCGCTCGAGGATGCGCTCGTAGATCTCGGTACGCCGGGCCGACTCGACGTCGATGTCGATGTCCGGAAGCTGGGCCCGCAGGGGGGAGCAGAACCGCTCCATGAGCAGGCCGTGCTCCATCGGGTCCACACCGCTGATGCCGAGCAGGTAGGCCACCAGGCTTCCGGCCCCGGAACCGCGCGCCGCGACGCGCACCCCCTGCTCCCGGATCAGGTCGCAGACCTGGGCGACGGTGAGGAAGTAGGTCGGGTAGCCCAGCCCGGCGATCACCCCCAGCTCCTGCTCGAGCCGGTCGCGGATGTCCTGCTCGGCCAGCCTCCCCGCACCGGGGTAACGACCACCGACGGCCTGGGTGCAGCGCTCGGTGAGGACCTGGTGCGCCTGCCCCACCCCCCGCACACCGAGCACCTCGGGCTCCGGCAGGTGCACCCCCCCGATCCCGAGGTCGGAGCGGGCGTCCTGGTGGCAGTCGGCGGCCAGCTGCAGGGTGTCCCGCACGAGCTCCTCGGCCCGGGCGCCGGGACCCGCGGCGCGCTCCAGCTGACGGGCCAGCCTGTGCATGACGGCCGTCCCCGCGAGGTGGCCGGCACTGCTCACCCGGTCGAGGTGGCGCTCGTCGAGCGCGACCCGTCGTCGGGCGGCGTCGAGCACGTCCACGACCCGCGCCTGCTCGGGGTGGGCGTGCCGGACGGCCGCGGTGAGCACGGCGGGCACCCCGACCTCCCGCGCCAGCATCCACGCCGACGTCGCGTGGGCGAGGCTCCCCGGCGTGCCCTCAGGCCCCCCGTGGCAGACCACCTCGACCCGGACCGCCCCGGCCGGGAGCAGGCTCGTCCATCCCTGGAGCAGCCGTCGGGCCAGGTCGTGCCGCCGGGCCAGCAGCGCCCTCCCGACGTCGGAGTCCGGCCCCAGCAGCAGGACGACCGGGCAGGCCCCGTCGGTCCCGGCCGCCGCCCGGGCGATGAGCTCGGGGGTGACCCTCGGCACCGAGCGCTCGCCGGACAGATGGGTGTGCGTCACCAGCCGGCACAACCTGGCCCAGCCCACCCCCGCCTCGGCACCGCCGCGCTGACCGCGCGCCAGCAGCACCACCCGGGGCTGCTGGTCGTCGACGAGCGAGCCCCCCTTGACCGGGGTCCGCGGACCACGCCGGGCGGGTCGGACGTCCAGACCTTCCCCCCAGCCCCGGCCGGGCGCCACCCGGTCCTGCGTCCACGGAGCCGTCGGGCGTAGGCCGGTGACGAACGGGGTGGGTGCGGGAGCGGTGGCGCTCCGTCCGGTGCCCGGCGCCGAGGGCGACCCCGCCAGGGCGAGGTCGACCCCCAGCACGGGGGCGACCCCCGCCTCGGTGCAGGCCCGGACGAAGCGGATCGCGCCGTAGAGACCGTCGCGGTCGGTCAGGGCCAGCGCGGACTGGCCGAGCTCGGCCGCACGGCGTACCAGGTCGACCGGGTGGGAGGCGCCGTAGCGCATGGAGGCGCTGGACGCGACGTGCAGGTGGACGAAGTCGTCACCTCCCGTCGCCGTCGCCGGTGCCGTCGACACGGCCGGTCTCACCCGTGGCCCAACGGCGTCAGCTCGGAGTGCAGCGAGGTCTCGCACGGCAGGTGGAGCGAGGCCCGCACCAGCTCGAGGAAGCGCTCCCCCGCCCGCACCATGTCGTCGGCCTCCCGGGTCGTCACCGCCGCGCTGGCCGCACCCCGCTCCAGCGCTACCCGGCGGCGCCCGGACGCGGCGAAGAACGCGGCCCACTCGGTCAGCTCCGGAGCGACGGGGGGAAGCATCTCCCAGACGCTGCGGGGGCGGCCGCGCCGGCCGGGCGCAGGCGTCGTGCGGGCGGCCAGCAACGCGGCCCCGGCACGCAGCGCGGACAGGTGGGCCTGGGTGTAGCGCTCCGCCGCCGTCCCGCTGTGGCAGGCCTGCAGCAGCACCCCGCGCGAGCGCTCCAGCAGATCCAGCACGGCGCCTGCGCTGGCCCCGGTCTCGATGGTCGTCATCCTGTCGTGTCCTCTCGTGGTGCTCGTGGTGCTCGTGGTGCTCGTGGTGCTCGTGGTGCTCGTGGTGCTTGTGGCCCGTCGCGGTCCTGCTCCTGGTTCTTCACCGCGCGGCGGCCCGCCCCCGCGCGGTGCCGCGGTCAGTCGTGCCGCGGTCAGTCGGCGATCCGCTCCAGCCACCACCGCTCCCCCTGGACGAGGTCGTAGACACCCGTCCCTGCCGAGCGGCCCGCGCCGGCCTCGACCCGCCAGACGACCCGCTCCAGCTGCTCACCCGGACCGTCGCCGAGGCCGGGCCGCTCGGGGTCGGCGGCGGGGTGGCCGTCCCGGTCCTCCGTCCGCCACCACGCCACCCGCAGGCTCCACTGCCCCAGCACCGCCCGGACGAGATGGAGCCGCCCGCGCCACAGGAACACGGCAGGAACCTGGGGGTCGAGGTCCTCCGGTGCCTCCCGGTCGTCGGCCACACCGGCCGGCAGCGCCGTCTCGATCCGTACGCCGTGCTCCTGCGCCCTGCCCAGCCTGACCTCGACCGGCTCGTGGTAGCTCCTGCTCATGGCCGGCACCTCCTCCGTGCGTGTGGTCGTACGAGGACGACCGTCATATCGAACTTGTGTTCGATCGTGGTGATGGAACAAATGTACGACCCACCACCGACGGACTCAACCCCCTTCCACCTCGCGACCGACCCCGGCGCCCCTGTGGACAACTTCTGCGCGGCCGGCGGACCGCGCACGACCATGAGAGCGGGGCCCGGGCCGCAGGAGGGGGCGGCCCGGGCCGCCCCCTGCAGCGGATAGGCTCGGAGTCGGCCCGCGCAGCCGGGACGCACCCCCTCCCGGCGCCCGCCGAGAGACCCGTCGAGGGACGAGAGGATCCGTGATGCAGGCCCTGGACCGCGTGGACCTGCGCCCCCGCGTGCAGCAGGCTCTGGACGAGCAGCTCGAGCGGCAGCGCGCCGTCCTCGACGAGCTGGGACCCCCGATGGCCCCGCTGCTGGAGGCGATCGCCGAGCTGCTGAGCGGTGGCAAGCGCCTGCGCGCCACCTTCTTCTACTGGGGCTGGCGCGCCCTCGGCGGGCCGGACGACCCGGCGGCCGTGCGGGCCGCGAGCGCCATGGAGATCTTCCAGGCCGCGGCCCTCCTGCACGACGACGTCATGGACCACAGCGACCTCCGGCGTGGGCACCCGACCGCCCACCGCCGTTTCGCGAGGTACCACCGGGAGCACCGGTGGTCCGGGGACCCGGACTCCTTCGGCCACGCCGCCGCGATCCTGGCCGGCGACCTGTGCCTCAACTGGACGGACGAGGTCTTCACCACCAGCGGGCTCCCGCAGGACGCCCTGCACCGGGCGCGGCCCGAGTTCGACCGCATGCGCACCCAGCTCATGGGTGGCCAGTTCCTCGACATGCTGGAGGGCGCCCGCGGCTGGCGCGACCTCGACCTCGAGCAACGCCTGGAGCGGTGCCTCACGGTGATCCGCTACAAGAGCGCGCGCTACTCCGTCCAGCAGCCGCTGCTCATCGGCGCGGACGCCGCCCAGGTCGACGAGCAGACCCGGCGGTCCCTCGGTCGCTACGGCGCCGCCCTCGGGGAGGCCTTCCAGCTGCGTGACGACGTCCTGGGCGTCTTCGGCGACCCCGAGCAGACCGGGAAGCCGGCCGGCGACGACCTGCGGGAGGGCAAGCACACGGTGCTCGTGGCCCACGCGCTCGCCCTGACCGACCCCGTCGGGGCGCAGCTCGTCGAGGGTGCGCTGGGCGACCCGGACCTCGACGAGGATGCCGTGGACCGGGTGCGGGAGGTCCTCGTGGGCTCCGGCGCCCTGGAGCGCACCGAGCAGATGGTCGACCAGGGCGCGGAGCGCGCCCTGGAGGAGATCAGCGGCGCACCGGACCTGACCCCGGAGGGACGGGAGGCGCTGACCGAGCTCGTGGCGGTCTGCACCCAGCGCTCCACCTGAGCCGGCCGGACCCCCTCGGCGACGTCAGAACGCCTGCTCCTGCGCGCGGCGGCGCACCTCCGTCTTCGCCCCGGCGTGCAGGGAGGCCAGCGCGCTGCCGCCCGACAGCGAGTCGTCCGGCGCGTGCAGCCAGGAGACGATCTCCTCATCGCTCAGGCCCCCGTCGGCGAGCACGGTGATGGTGCCGCGCAGGGCCGGGAGGGGGCCGTCGTCGACGAAGAAGCCGGCCGGGACCATGAGCACCGCACCGGGGCCGCGTCGCAGCCCGACGACATCACGCTCCTGCACCCAGCGCCGGGCCTGCTGGAGGCTGACGCCGGTGCGCTCCATCACCTCGGGGATGGTCCACCACTCAGAAATTACATCGCTGTCACTTACCACATCTTCTAGTCAATCACATGGCACGACACGCCGAAAGGGTGGCGGTGGCACGATTCGCAAGGTACTGTCCCTCATGCCTCACGGGTCACCTTGTCCCCCTACGTCCCGGGAGCGTCCCACATACCTTGCTTCACAGCCGTCACTGGAGGAACGACGTGAGCCCCCTCTTCGCCGCCCTGCCCCCGGGCGACCTGCCGTCCCTGGCCTACGTCGCGCCCACCGGGGTGCACGCCACCGCACCGCTGGAGACGATGGTGCGCACCCAGAAGGACACCACGCACACCGTCGCCCCCGGTGACACCGTCTACGACCTCGCCGCACGCTACGACGTCGGCGCACGGGCCATCGTCCGCGCCAACGACCTGCCCGACGGCGGCCGGTGGATCATGCCCGGCACCACGCTGCGGATCCCCTCCGGCGCAGGGGCGGCCCCGTCCGCTCCGGCGCCCGCTCCCACCTCCTCCCCGGCGCCCGCGAAGAAGGCCGCGTCACCGGGCACCGTCACGGTGCGGCCGGGCGACACCCTGTCCCACCTCGCGGTGCGTCACGGCGTGAGCATCAAGGACCTGGTCGCGGTCAACTCCATCGCCAACAGCAGGCTCATCTACCCCGGCCAGGTCCTGCGCCTGCCTGGCGAGCAGCGTCCCTCCGGCAGTGCCTCCAGCAGTGCCTCGGCACCCGCCGCGAAGGCTCCGAAGGCCGCGACGTCCGGGGCCCGCAGCGTGACGGTGCGGGCCGGTGACACCCTCACCGGGATCGCCGCACGGCACGGCGTCACCGTCGCCGACATCGCGCAGGCCAACAGCCTGAACGACACCCGGCTCATCTACCCGGGCCAGCAGCTGCGTCTCGGCGGGTCCAGCGAGGCCGCCCGCGTCGGCACCACCCCACCGAAAGCCCTGGACCGTCCCTACGACGAGTCGACCATCGGGGACCACCGGGCCGGCGAGAAGGTGCCGGACACCTTCCTGCACTACCGCTACAGCGACGGCATCGCCCGGTCCGCCGCCGCCAACCGGGACTACCTCGCCGAGGTCGACGTCCCCAGCCGGTCGGCGGTGCGCGACCTCATCGTCCGGACCAGCGATCGGCACGGGGTCGACCCCACCCTCATGCTGGCGATGTCCTACCAGGAGTCGGGCTGGAACCACCGGGCCGTCTCCCCCGCCAACGCGATCGGCGCCATGCAGGTCATCCCGAGCTCGGGACAGTGGGCCTCAGGCCTGGTCGGGCGCGAGCTCAACCTGCTGGACCCCGAGGACAACGTCACCGCCGGCGTGGTCATCATGCGCACCCTGCTGCGCTCGGCCGACAGCACCGACGAGGCCATCGGGGGCTACTACCAGGGCCTGGCCAGCGTCCGCCAGCACGGTCTGTTCGCCGACACCCGGCAGTACGTCCGCAACATCAAGCACTTCCAGCGGACCCTCTGAGCCCGGCCGCGGGCATACCGACGGCGCACGTCCCACGGTCGGAGCGCCGCGCTCCGTAGACTCGTGGGCGTGACCGCCCCGACCTCCACCCTCCTCGACCGCGTCATCGACGGTCGCTACCAGGTGGAGGGCGAGCTCGCCCGGGGCGGGATGGCGACGGTCTACCGCGCTCGTGACCGGCGCCTCGACCGTCCCATCGCGCTCAAGGTCATGCGCCCCGAGCTCGCCGAGGACGACGCCTTCGTGCGGCGCTTCGTCGCCGAGGCCCGGGCCGCGGCTCGACTGTCCCACCCGCACGTCGTCGGGGTCTACGACCAGGGCGAGGACGGGGAGGTCGTCTTCCTGGCGATGGAGCTCGTGGAGGGCCCCACGCTGCGCGACGTCATCACCGCCCACGCGCCGATGTCCACCCGCCGGGCCATGGCCCTGCTGCTCCCCGTCGCCGAGGCCCTGGCCGAGGCGCACCGGCGCGGTCTGGTGCACCGCGACATCAAGCCGGAGAACGTCCTGCTCGCTGGTGGGCGCGAGAGCGGGGTCAAGGTCGCCGACTTCGGGCTCGCCCGGGCGGTCTCCGCCGCGGGCCGGCAGCCGAGCTCGGAGCTGCTGTGGGGGACGGCCGCCTACCTCGCCCCCGAGCAGGTCGAGCAGGACGCCGTCGACGCCCGGACCGACGTGTATGCCGTCGGACTGCTGCTCTTCGAGCTGCTCACCGGCCGCAAGGCGTTCCCCGGCGGCGACCCGTTGCGGGTCGCCTACGAGCACGTCCACGGCAGCATCCCCTCCCCGCGCGAGCTCGCCGGGAGCGTCCCGGCACCGGTCGACGCCCTGGTGCGCCGGGCGGCCGCGACCGACCGCGCCGCTCGGCCGCGCGACGCCGCCGACCTCCTGGCGCAGATGCGGGAGTGCCTGCGCGAGCTCGACGACGCCCAGCTGGACGCCGCACCCGGCCCCCTCGCGCCGGCCTCCGGCGATGCCTCCCACGCGGACCTCACGCAGGTCGTGGCGGGGGTCGGCGACTCCACCCGGCACCTGCCGCTCGTCCCGCCGGACCCCACCGAGGGGCACTACGCCCGGACCACCGGCAACCGACCGCCGCGTCCCACCACGCCGACCCGCGCACCGGCGCAGCCGCGTCCCTCCCGCCGCCGCGGCGGGGTCGTGCTGTCGTTGCTCCTGGTCGCGCTGCTCGGCGGGGCCGGATACGCCGCGTGGTGGCTGCTGGACGGCCCCGGGGTCCACTCCCCCATGCCCGCCGTCGTGGACCTGCCCGAGGGGGAGGCCCGCGCCGTGCTCGACGCCGAGCAGCTCGACCCCGTCATCAGTTACGCCTACTCCGAGCAGGTCCCCTCCGGGGTCGTCATCTCCGCCGAGCAGCAGGCCGGTCAGCAGCTGCGCCACGGCACCGACGTGCCGGTGGTCGTCTCCCAGGGGCCGGAGCGGTATGCCGTGCCGCCGCTGGCCGGGCTGAGCGTCGAGTCGGCGCAGGAGGCGCTCAGCGGCGCGAACCTCGCGCTCGGGGAGCAGACCCGCCAGCACGACGAGAGCGAGCCGGAGGGACGCATCCTCAGCAGCACCCCGGCGACCGGCGAACCGCTGCCTCCCGGGGGCGAGGTCGCGGTCGTCGTCAGTGACGGGCCCGCCCCGGTGTCCGTGCCGCAGGTCGCCGGGCGCACCGAGCAGGAAGCCACGGCAGCGCTGGTCGAGGCCGGACTGACCGTGACCGTGGCCCCGGAGCGGGTCTTCGACGAGGAGGTGCCCGAGGGGTCGGTGGTGAGCCAGGCCCCCACCTCGGGCACGGTCGAGCGCGGCAGCACCGTCACCGTCGTGGTGTCGAAGGGTCCTGAGCTGGTCAGCGTCCCGCAGGTCGTGGGGCGCCAGTTCACCGAGGCGGAGGAGGAGCTCGTCGAGCTGGGGCTGGTCGTGGAGCGCGACAACGTCCGGGGCGGCTTCTTCGGGACGGTCCGCGAGCAGTCCGTCGAACCCGGCGAGCAGGTGCCCCGGGGCACCGTGGTCGTGCTCGCCGTCGTCTGACGCCCTCGGGCCGGTGGCGGTCCGCGGACCGACCCGACGGTCAGCCCTGGTGCGCCCAGCGTTCCTCGCGGTCCACCCGGGCCCGGGGGTGGTATCCGTGCGACTCCCACCACCCCTGCTGCGGCTGCCGGTGGTAGGTCACCTCGACGAGCCACTTCGGGCCCTTGAAGCCGTAGAGGTGCGGCAGCACCGCCCGGGCGGGCCAGCCGTGCTCGGCGGTGAGCGGGTCCCCGTGCACGCTGTGCGCGACGAGGGCGTCGGGGTGGTGCAGGTCCTCGAGGAGGACCCCGGCGGCATACCCCCGGGCGGCGGCGAGCAGGACGTGACCGGCGTCCGGGTGCGGCGGGGCCAGGGCGAGGACGTCGCGCATCCGCACCCCGCCCCACCGCAGGTCCGGGACGCTGTGCCGGTCGACGCAGTGCAGGCTCGCCGACACCTCGACGAACGGCAGCCCGGCCAGGTCGTCCCACGTCAGCACGGTCACCCCGCCGTCGGCGGTGTCGCCGGCGATCCGCAGGGTCCAGGCCTCGGGGTCCAGGCGCGGCACCCGGCCGTAGTGCGAGGGCCGCCAGGTCCGCGTCGCCCGCTGCCCGGGGGGCAGCGGGCTGCCTGGCTCGCCCCCGGCGTCGGTCACGGAGCGACGCCGCCCCGGTCCAGCAGCTCGAGCAGGACGCCCTCGGCATGCTGGGTCATCGGGTCGTCGACGTCGAGGTGCCAGACGTAGCGCGCGTGCCGGGCGTCCGTGGGATAGCCGAGCACCCCGCGCTCCCCGGCGGCAGCGACGAAGTCGGCGGCGGCCCACCCGGCCGCCCCCACGTCGAGCACGAGGATGTTGGTGTGCACCTGCTCCGGGTCGACGACGTCGGGAACGGCACCGCCCAGCGCCCGGGCCACGGCCGCGGTGCGGCGGTGGTCCTCGGCCAGCCGGTCGAGCTGGTGGTCCAGGGCGTAGCGTCCGGCCGCGGCCAGGAGGCCGACCTGGCGCATGCCGCCCCCCATCCGCTTGCGCAGGATCCGCGCCTGCGCGATGCGGTCCGCCGACGCGACGAGCACCGAGCCGACCGGCGCGCCGAGCCCCTTGGACAGGCATACCGAGACCGTGTCGGCGCAGGCGCCGTAGTCCGCGAGGGCCACCCCGGTGGCCACGTGGGCGTTCCAGAGGCGGGCCCCGTCGAGGTGCACCCCGACCCCGGCCGCCCGGGTCCCTTCCCGCAGGCGGCGCAGGTCCTCCAGCGGCTGCACCGTGCCCCCGCCGAAGTTGTGGGTGTTCTCGACGACGACGCACGCGGTGCTCACCTGGTAGGCGCCCCCGTCGGGCACCATGACCGCGAGCGCGGTGTCGACGTCCAGCCGCCCCCGGTCGGCGACCCAGCTGCGCGTCGTGATGCCCGAGAACGCCGCCGCGGCTCCGAGCTCGGCCCGCAGGACGTGGGCGAGGTGGTCGCTGATGACCTCCGACCCGGGGCCGGCGTGCAGGCGCAGCCCGATCTGGTTGGCCATCGACCCGGTCGGCATGAAGAGCGCCGCCTCATGCCCCAGCAGCGTGGCCACCTGCTCCTCCAGGGCGGCGACGGTCGGGTCCTCGGCGTAGACGTCGTCCCCGACCTCGGCCTCGACCATGGCCGCCCGCATCCCCGTCGTGGGCCGGGTCAGCGTGTCCGAGCGCAGGTCGGCGGTCTGGCCGACGGCGGACCCACCCATCTCAGCGGCCGCCCCGCTCCAGCATCTCGGCGACGAGGAAGGCCAGCTCCAGGCTCTGCTGGTGGTTGAGCCGGGGGTCGCACAGGGTCTCGTAGCGCAGCCCGAGGTCATCGAGGTCGACCGGGGTGGTGCCGCCGACGCACTCGGTGACGTCGTTGCCGGTCAGCTCCACGTGGATGCCACCGGGGTGGGTGCCCGCTTCCGCGTGCGCGGCGAAGAACCCGCGCACCTCGTCCACGACGTCCTCGAAGCGGCGGGTCTTGAAGCCGCTGGGCGAGGTGAAGGTGTTGCCGTGCATCGGGTCGCACACCCACGCCACCCGTCGGGCGTCCTCGCCGAGGGAGGTGAGCAGCGACGGGAGCACGTCCCGGATCGTCCCGGCACCCATGCGGGTGATGAAGGTGAGGCGTCCCGGGGTGCGCTCGGGGTCGATCCGGTCCATGAGGGCGAGCACGGTGTCGCGGTCGGCGGTCGGGCCGAGCTTGACCGCGACCGGATTCTGGATCCGGGAGACGAAGTCGATGTGCGCGCCGTCCAGGTCACGGGTGCGCTCGCCCACCCACACGAGGTGGCTGGAGGTGTCGTAGAGCAGCCCGGTGCGGTGGTCGCGGCGCACCATGGGTCGCTCGTAGTCGAGGACCAGCGCCTCGTGCGCGGAGTAGAACTCGACCCGGCGCATCTCCTCGGCGTCGGCGACGCCCGAGGCCTCGAGGAAGCGGACCGCCCGGTCGATCTGCCCGGCCATGACCTCGTACCGCGCCTGCGCGGGCCCGGTGAGGAAGCCCTTGTTCCAGGCGTGCACGCTGCGCAGGTCGGCGAAGCCGCCGCTGGTGAACCCGCGCACGAGGTTGAGGGTGGCCGAGCTCGCGTGGTAGCAGCGCAGCAGCCGCTCGGGGTCGGGGCGCCGCGCCTGCGGCGTGAACTCGAAGCCGTTGACCATGTCCCCGCGGTAGGCCGGCAGGGTGACGCCGTCGCGCGTCTCGGTGTCCGAGCTGCGCGGCTTGGCGAACTGCCCGGCCATCCGCCCGACCTTGACGATCGGCGTCCCCGCGCCGTAGGTGAGGACGACGGCCATCTGCAGGATCGTCTTGATGCGGTCCCTGATGTTGGGCCCGGTCACGTCGGCCAGCGTCTCGGCGCAGTCGCCGCCCTGCAGCGTGAAGGCCCGCCCGGCGGCGACGTCGGCCATCCGCGAGCGCAGCTGGTCGCACTCCCCGGCGAAGACGAGCGGCGGATAGGTCCCGAGCACGGACAGGGTCTGGGCGAGGGCCGCGGGGTCGTGCCAGGTCGGCTGCTGACGCGCGGGCAGGTCGGGCCAGTCGATGTCGGGGCCCCCGGAGGTGGCCAGGCCGGTCAGGTCGGTGCTCACCGCTCCATGGTAGGAGACGGCGGGTGGTGGTTCTGACGCCGCGTCATGCCTCGGGGGCGTCCTCGTGCTCGGTATGCCGCCGCGCCCGTCGCTCGGCGAGGCTCTCCTTCGCCTTCCCGGTGGCCCCGGCGATGTCCTCACGGGCCTGGCCCAGGCCCTCCCGGGCCTTCTCGCCCGCGTGCTCCAGGCCCTCCCTGGCCCGTTCCGTGGCCTGCTCCAGGCCGACCCGGGCCTGCTCGACCCCGGACCGGGCGCGGGCGGCGAGCCGCTCCTTGACGCTGGCGGCGTACTCGTCGACGTAGACCTGGCCGGAGAGCCGCTGCAGCTCGGCCATGACCTCGTCGGTGATCTGCCGCAGCACCGCGTGGTCCTCGCTGCGCCCGGCGTGCTCGGGCCAGGAGAGCGGGCGCCCGACGCGCACCCCCACCTGGACCACGTTGGGGATCTTCTGCCCCGTCGGCTGCGCCTTGTCGGTGTCGATCATGGCGCACGGGATGATCGGGACGCCGGCCTCGAGCGCGAGCCTGGCCATGCCGGTCTTGCCACGGTAGAGCCGGCCGTCGGGGCTGCGGGTGCCCTCGGGGTAGATGCCGAACAGCTCGCCGCGGCGCAGCACGTGCAGGCCCTGCTCCAACGCGGCCATGGACGCCGAGCCCCCGGAGCGGTCGATCGGGATCTGGCCGGTGGAGGTGAAGAACAGGCGGGTGAGCCAGCCCTTCACGCCGGTGCCGGTGAAGTACTCCATCTTGGCGGGGAAGGTGATCCGGCGGTCCACGAGGAGCGGGAGGAAGATCGAGTCGGAGAACGACAGGTGGTTGCTCGCCAGGATCGCCGCCCCCGTCTCGGGGAGGTGATGCCTGCCCTCGATCCAGGGTCGGAAGACAGCCTTCAACGGCGGGCCGACCACCAGGTGCTTGAGGATCCAGTAGATCATCGGGGTCCTCCTTCGGCCGTGTCGTCCGCCGCGCCGCGGGCGCCGGTCTGCGCGCTGACTCTACCCCCGGGAGGCCCGCGCCGTGTCGGACCGACCCGGGCACCGTGCGAGACTGGTGCGGTGAGCCACCGCAGCCCCGAGGACGGCCCCGCCGACCCTGACGTGGACCGGGTCTTCCGCGAGATCGTGGCGGGCCTGCGCGGTGAGGCCGACGCCCAGCACCGGGGGGCGGTCAACCCGCCCTGGCCCTCCGCCCCGGACCCCGAGCCGACGTCCGGGCGCCCCACTCACCTCGGCCCGCGGACCCCGGAGGGCATGGCGACCGACCACCGGTCCTACGAGCCACCGGAGATGGAGGACGACGAGCACTTCGTCCCCCCGCCGCCGGAGCCCCTGCCGGCCGGTGACCTGCACTTCTGGGGCATCGTCGTCGGTCTGGTCGTCGGCCCGCTGCTCGTGGTGCTCGCGGCGGTCGTGCCCCTGCTGCACCCCGTCTTCGCGGGCGTGGGGGCGCTCCTGGCCATCGGGGGGTTCGTCCTGCTGGTGCTGCGCCAGCCGCGGCGCCGGCCGCCCTTCGACGGGGACGACGGCGCCCGGGTCTGAGCCGCGCCGGACGCCGCAGCTCGCGCCCGACTGACCCGTGTCGGGGCCCTCCTCAGACCTCGAGATCCACCCAGACCGGCAGGTGGTCGCTGGCCTCACGCACCGGCATACCCTCCAGCAGGGCGGGGTCCCCGGGCTGGGCATCCCGGTGGCCCCGGGCGAACACCGCGTCGATGTGGCGGTGCGGCTGGTGGGCGGGGAACGTCGGCCGGTCGGCGCTGACCTCCTGCAGCCCGTCGGCCAGCATCCGCCACGCCGCCCCGTCGCGCTCCTCGTTGAGGTCGCCGCCCAGCACGAGGGGGACGTCCTCGGAGCCGGCCCGCGACGCGGCGAGCTCGGCCAGGACCGTGCCGGTGTGCTGCTCCCGCTGCTCGGCCCGCAGGGACAGGTGGACGGACACGACGTCCAGCTGCGGCCCCTCCGGCAGCCGGACCCGGGTCGTGGTGTAGCTGCGCGGGTTCTCCCGCAGCCCGACGCGCAGCCGGCGGTCCACCGAGTCGGCCGCGGTCACCCGCAGGGACGTCATGAGGCCGGTGCCGCTGAGCAGCCTGGTGCGGCCGGACCAGAGCAGGTCGCAGCTGCGGGCGAAGGAGCTGATGGCGTACTCCGAGCCCGGGTGACGGGGCAGCTCCTGCAGCAGCAGGACGTCGGGGCGGATCGCGCGGACGACGGCGGCGGCCGCGTCCGCGCTGTCCTTGAGTCCGCGCAGGTTGTAGCTGGCGACACGCAGGGAGGGCATGAGCTCATCCTCCCCCACCCCACCGGAGGACCCGGTATGCGGGGTCACCGGTCCCCCGCCCGGCGCGGGAAGGACGCCCGGTCGCGGCGGCGGGCCAGGTCGGCCGCCCCGACGACACCGGCCCGCTGCCCCAGCCGTGCCGCCAGGACGGGTGGGACCGGCCGGTGGCCGCGGCCGACGAGGCTGCCGGCGAGGGTCTCGCGCGCCGGGTCGAGCAGGAGGTCACCGGCCCCGCTGACGCCACCCCCGACGACGACGGTGCCCGGGTCGAGGGAGCCCACGACACCGGCCAGACCCGTCCCCAGCCACCGCCCGACCTCGGCCAGGATCGTCCGGCTCGTGGGGTCCCCGTCGCGCGCGGCCCGCCAGACGTGCTCCCCGGTGATCCCGGACGGTCCCCCACCCGGACAGGCGTCCCGCAGCCCCGCGGCGGCCGGACCTCCGACCCGCAGCGCCTCCTGGGCCAGCCGGGCGAGCGCCCGGCCCGAGGCGTACTGCTCCCAGCACCCCTGGTTGCCGCACTCGCACGGCAGCCCCCCGGGGACCAGCTGCTGGTGCCCGAACTCCCCGGCCAGCCCGTGGCGCCCGCGCTGCAGCCGGCCGTGGGTGAGGATGGCACCGCCGATGCCGGTCCCCAGGGTCAGCACGACCAGGTGGCTCTCCCCCTGACCGGCCCCGAACCGGTGCTCGGCCCAGGCCGCGGCGTGCGCGTCGTTGTCGAGCACCACCGGGCGCCCGAGCCGTGCTGCCAGGGTGTCCCGCAGCGGCTCGTCCCGCCAGGACAGGTGCGGCGCGAAGACCACGCGGCCCCGGTCGGCGTCCACGAAGCCGGCCGCCCCCACCCCGACCGGCACGCGGGCGCGGACCCCGGGCGGCACCTGCTGCAGGAGCTCCTGCACCACCTCGACGACGAGGCCCTCCACGACGGCGACCGCGGCCGTGCGCGCGGGGGTCCGGCGGTAGGCCTCGGACGTCACCCGGCCCTGCGCGTCGACCAGGCCTGCCTTGACGTGGGTCCCCCCGACGTCGACACCGACGGCCGGGAGCGCGGGGGCCTCGGCCGGGTCGCTCACACCCGGCGCGAGGCGAGGTCTGCCGCCCCGATCATCCCTGCCTCGTTGCCGAGCTCGGCCAGCACCACCGGGGTGATGTCGCGATGTCCCCGTCCGGTGAGGTGGCGGGCGAAGGCGCGCCGGGCCGGCTGCAGGAGGAGGTCGCCGGCCGCCGAGACCCCACCGCCGATGACGAGCAGCCCGGGGTCGAGGATGGCGGCGAGGGACGCCAGGCCCTCCCCGGCCCAGCGACCGACGTCCTCGAGGAGCTCCTGGGCCGCCGGGTCCCCGCCCTGGGCCACCTGGGTCACCATGACCCCGGTGAGGGCGGCCGGGTCACCCCCGCAGGCGTCCGACAACGCGCCGGCGTGCGGGCTGCCGCCGGCCACCAGGTCGCGCGCCTCCCGCACCAGGGCGCTGCCGGAGGCATACACCTCCCAGCAGCCCTTGTTGCCGCACCCGCACCGGTGGCCGTCCGGGACCATCCGCATGTGGCCCACCTCGGCCGCCATCCCGTGCGTGCCCCTGACGAGCTCACCGTCCACGACGATGCCCCCGCCGACGCCGGTACCCAGGGTGATGAGCACCATCTCCTCGGCGTCGCGGGCGGCGCCGAAGCGGAACTCTCCCCAGGCGGCCGCGTTGGCGTCGTTCTCCAGCACGACCGGCAGGCCGGTGGCCTGCTCCAGCCGCTCCCGCAGCGGCTCGTCGCGCCAGGCGAGGTTGGGGGCGAAGACGACGAGGTCACCGGAGCGGTCGATGAAGCCGGCGCACGCCACCCCGACCGCCTCGATCGGGCGGTCCGGGCCCAGCTGCTCCGCCAGCTCGCGCAGCAGGTCGGCGACGGCGGTCACGATGTCGTCCGGCGCCTGCGCCGGGGTCTCGCGCAGCGCCTGCTCCAGGATGGTGCCGTCCTGGACCGCGCTGGCCGCGATCTTGGTGCCTCCGATGTCCACGCCGACGCAGGTCCTCACCCGTTCACCTTATCGGGCGAGGGTAGGGTGAGCCCGCCCGAGTGAAGCCGATCCGTGAAGGGGAGCTGCTGTCGTGTCCGAGGTGTCCGTCCCTCCCCTGGCGACCGGGTCCGGGACCGGAAACCTCGTGGACTACCTGCTCGGGTGGGCGCACCGGGAGCCGTCCCGCGTCCTGGCCTCGACCCGGGACGGGGACACCTGGCACGACGTCACCGCGATCGAGCTGCAGCGGCGGGTCGACCGCCTGGCCAAGGGCTTCCTCGCCGCCGGCATCCGCCCGGGTGACCGGGTGGCGCTGATGAGCAGGACGCGCCTGGAGTGGACCGTGACCGACCTGGCGCTGTGGAGCGCCGGAGCGGTGCCGGTGCCCGTCTACGAGACCAGCTCCGCCGACCAGGTGAGGTGGATCTGCCAGGACTCAGGAGCGGTCGCCATCATCGTCGAGGACGCCGCGATGCGAGCCGTCGTCACCCGCTGCCGCGACGACCTGCCAGAGCTGCGCGACGTGTGGCAGATCGAGTCGGGGTCGCTGGAGGAGCTGGCCGCAGCAGGGCTCGAGGTCGCGGACGCCGAGCTGGAGGCCCGCCGCACCAGCGTCGACCGCGGAGATCTCGCCACGATCATCTACACCTCCGGGACGACCGGGGCGCCCCGGGGCTGCGAGCTGACCCACGGCAACTTCATCGCCCTGGCCGACAACGCCTGCGAACGGCTCAGCATCGTCGTCGAGGCCCCGGGCGCCGCGAACCTCCTCTTCCTCCCGCTGGCGCACGTCTTCGCCCGGTTCATCCAGGTGGTCTGCCTGCGGGCGGGCGTGCGCCTGGGGCACAGCCCGGACGCCCGCACCCTGCTGGAGGACCTGGCCGGCTTCGGCCCGACCTTCGTGCTGGCGGTGCCGCGGGTCTTCGAGAAGATCTACGCCGCCGCCGAGCAGCGGGCGCAGGCCTCGGGGCGGGCCGCTGTCTTCCGGTGGGCGGCCCGGGTCGCCGAGACCCACAGCCGGGCGGTGGACACCGGGTCGGTCGGACCCGGCCTGCGGCTGCAGCACGCCGTCGCCGACCGCCTGGTCCTGAGCCGCCTGCGCGCCTCGCTGGGCGGCCGGGTGCGCTATGCCATCTCCGGCGGGGCCGCGTTGGGGGCACGGCTCGGGCACGTCTTCCGGGGCGCGGGCATCGTCGTGCTCGAGGGGTACGGCCTGACCGAGACCACGGCACCCGCCACCGTCAACACCCCCGACCAGCTGCGCATCGGGACCGTCGGGCGGCCCCTGCCCGGGGTCGCGGTGCGGGTCGACGACAGCGGCGAGATCCTCGTCCAGGGCGTGGGGGTGTTCCGCGGCTACCGCCACGACCCGGCGGGCACCGAGGCGGTCCTGCGGGAAGGGTGGCTGCGGACCGGGGACCTGGGCGAGCTGGACGCCGACGGGTTCCTGCGCATCACCGGCCGCAGCAAGGAGGTCATCGTCACCGCCGGTGGCAAGAACGTCGTCCCTGGCCCCTGGGAGGACCGGCTGCGGAGTCATCCGCTCGTCTCGCACTGCATGGTCGTCGGGGAGGCCCGGCCCTTCGTCGCGGCGCTGGTGACGCTGGACGCCGACCTGCTGCCCGACTGGCTGGAGCACCGGGGCCTCGGCGGGCTGCCGCCCGAGGAGGTCGTCGCGCATCCCCTCCTGCGGCAGGAGATCCAGGCCGCGGTGGACGGGGCCAACGCCACGGTCAGCCGCGCCGAGTCGATCCGCGCCTTCACCGTGCTGGCCGAGGACTTCACCGTCGAGGCCGGGACGCTCACCCCGTCGCTGAAGCTGCGCCGACACGTCGTGGCCGCGTCGCACGCCGAGCAGATCGAGGCGATCTACCGCCCACGATGACGTCGGCCCGGACGACCGCCCCGACCTCAGCCCGCCGCCGCGCGCCGGGACGGGCTGAGGGCGGCCCGGGCGTCGCGCGCCTCGGCGGGCGTGACCAGCCCGGCCCGGACGAAGGCACCGACGGCGGCCAGCTCGTCCGTGTCCAGTCGTGCGGTCCCGTGCTGCTGGACCGGCTCGTCCCCGCCCGGTGGCTCCTGCGCCGCCGGGTCGGCACCGGGGGCCGACCCGGGGGCTGACGCAGGCGCCGGGTCGTCGAGCCAGAGACGGCCGAGGACCGGCACGAAGCAGTCCCCGCAGTGGCGGCCGCGGACCGGGCACGTCTGGCAGTCGATGAGCGTGACCGCCTGGTCGTGCGGGGGCGGTGGTGTGGTCGGGTACGGGTTCACAGGGTCCACCTCCTTCATGCCGACGACGCTAGGGGCGGGCACCGACATACCCCGTGGCGACGTCCTCCCCCGGTCTGTCGGTGGCCCCACCTAGCCTCGGCGGTATGCAGACGCTGGACACGGGGCGTGGCCCCTCGGGCCGCTCCTCCGACCCGGGAGGCCCAGGGACCTACACGCAGGAGACCTTCGGCGACCTCGGCACCCCGCTGTCGGAGGTCACCTTCGTGGTGGTCGACCTCGAGACCACCGGCGGATCGCCCTCGGGGTCGCAGATCACCGAGGTGGGTGCCGTCAAGGTGCGGGGCGGGCAGGTCCTCGGGGAGTTCCAGACCCTCGTGCGCCCCGCCACGCCCATCCCGGGGTTCATCACGGTCCTGACCGGCATCACCAACGCCATGGTGGTGCAGGCCCCGCCCATCTCGGTCGTCCTCCCCCAGTTCCTGGAGTTCGCCCGGGGCAGCGTCCTGGTGGCGCACAACGCCGGCTTCGACGTCTCCTTCCTCAAGGCCGCCGCCACCGAGACCGGGCACCCGTGGCCCTCCTTCCCCGTGCTCGACACCGTCCGCCTGGCCCGCCAGCTCGTGCACAAGGACGAGGCCCCCAACCACAAGCTGGCCAGCCTGGCCCGGTTGTTCGGGTCCGCCACCACGCCCGACCACCGGGCGCTGCACGACGCCCGGGCCACCGTCGACGTCCTGCACGGGTTGGTCGAGCGGGTGGGCAACCTCGGGGTGCACACCCTGGAGGAGCTGCAGTCCTACAGCTCGCGGGTCAGCCCGGCACAACGGCGCAAGCGCGTGCTGGCGGAGGCCATGCCGTCGGCCCCCGGCGTCTACGTCTTCCGCGACCGCGCCGGCGTGCCGCTCTACGTCGGCACCGCCAGCGACCTGCGGCGCCGCACGCTCAGCTACTTCACGGCCTCGGAGGGCCGACGACGGATGACGGAGATGGTGGGACTCACCGACTCCCTGACCCCCATCGTGTGCGCCACCGCCCTGGAGGCCTCGGTCCGCGAGCTGCGGCTCATCGCCGAGCACAAGCCGCGCTACAACCGTCGGTCACGGCACCCGGAGAAGGCCGTGTGGGTGCGCTTGACCGACGAGCCGTTCCCCCGGTTGTCCGTCGTCCGCTCGGTCCGGGACGACCGCGCGCAGTATGCCGGGCCGTTCGGCTCGCGCCGGACCGCCGAGGCTGCCGTCACGGCGCTGCACGAGGTCGTCCCCCTGCGGCAGTGCACCCGCCGCCTCTCCGAGCGCTCTCCCGGCTCGAGCGCCTGCGTGCTGCTGGAGATCGGCCGGTGCGGGGGGCCGTGCGTCGGGGCGCAGAGCAGGGACGACTACGCGCAGGTGGTCCAGCAGGCGGCACGGGCGCTGGTCGGCAGCACGACCGACGTCGTGGCCGCCCTGCGGGCGCGGCTGGACGAGCTGGCCAGGCAGGAACGCTTCGAGGAGGCTCGCACGCTGCGGGACCGGATGATGGCCCTGGTGCGGGCCGCGGCGCGGGGCCAGCGGCTCAGACCCCTGTCACGCTCCTCCGAGGTGGTCGCCGCCCGACGGCGCGAGGAGGGAGGCTGGGAGCTGGTCTGCGTCCGCTACGGACGACTCGCCGGCGCCTCCCTGAGCCCGCGTGGCGCGGACCCCATGCCCTACGTCGAGGCACTACGCGAGACCGCGGAGGTGGTCTCCCGGCCCGAGGGCTCGGACGCGCCCGCGGCGCTGGCGGAGGAGACCGAGCTGGTGCTGCGCTGGCTCGAGGCCCCGGGTGTGCGGCTGGTCGACCTCGAGGGCGAGTGGACCTGCCCCGTGGGGGGTGCAGGCGCGAGCCGCGCCCTGCTCGAGCCCGGTGCGGCGTCCTGGTCGACCACCGAGCCCGCTGCGGGGCGCGAGGCGCGACCGTTCGACCGACCGGTCGGCGCACTCCCCGGCTGAGCGGTCGGCCTCAGTGCTCCAGACCCAGGGAGAAGCCGGCCTCGAGGTCGGAGGAGGAGTAGGCGCGGAAGGAGATGTGGGTGGTGGTCTCCAGCACCCCGCCCACCTTGTTGAGACGGTCGGCGATGACATCGGCGAAATCCTCGTGCTGCTGCACCCGCGCGATCGCGATGAGGTCCACGTCCCCGGTGACGGAGTAGACCTCCCGGATCCCGTCGATCTCGGCGATCTCCTGGGCGACCTCGGGGATGCGACCGACCTCGGCCTTGATCATGACGATGGCAGAAATCACCTGCTCACTGTAGCCCCCGACGGTCAGCCCCACCCGAGCTCGTGCAGACGGGAGTCGTCGATCCCGAAGTGGTGCGCGATCTCGTGCACCACCGTCACCGCGATCTCGTCCAGCAGCTCCTCGCGGTCGGCGCACATGCGCAGCAGCGGACCCCGGTAGACGAAGATGCGGTCCGGCAGCTGGGCGCCCCAGTCACGCTCGGTGAGCGGGACGCCGTCGTAGAGACCCAGCAGGTCCGGCTCCTCGGGTGGGGGCTCGTCCTCGACGAGGAAGACGACGTTGTCGAGCCGGGCCATCAACGGCGGGGGGACGAGGTCCAGCGAGTCCCCGACGGCCTCCTCGAACTCCTCCACCGACATGTCCAGCGGGTCCCCCTGCTGGGACGCGGCGTGCTCGGACCCCGGACGCGACCGCGCCCCGCCGTCCGTCTCCGGGGCAGGGCGCGGTCGCTCGGGCTGGTCCTCAGCGATGGTGCGTGGGTGCCTGGACCGCGGATCCGTGCCCCTCGGAGAAATCGTCGTCACCGGTGCTGTCGTTGACCGGCGCGCCCAGCTGCGGGATCGATGGCGACTCCAGCGCGTCGTGCTCGCCGTGGTGGTGGGCCGCCGCCAGCTCGGCCGGCGTCACCGCCGTGACCGCGTCCTTGTAGAAGAAGGAGGACACCGCCGCCTGCGCGCCCGCGAGCGGGCCGCGCCGACGGGCGACGCCGCGGCTGTCGACGTCCGGGCCCTGGGTGAGACCCAGCGGCGTCGGCGTGTCGTAGTCCACGAGGGCCCAGCGCTCGAACTCGTCCAGCGGCTCGTGCGCCTCGAAGAACCGGCCCTCCGGGGTGCGGACGATGCGCCCGGTCTCGTTGCCGTGCAGGACCCGCTCGCGGTCGTGGCGCTGCAACGACAGGCACAGCCGCTTGGTGACGACGAACACCAGGACCGGGAGCACGAAGAACATGGTCCGGAAGAGGATCGTCAGGTCGTTGATCGACAACCCCAGCTTGATGGCCAGGATGTCGTTGACGCACGCCAGCGCCAGGACGAGGTACATCGAGATGGCCGCGGCACCGATCGCCGTCCGGGTCGGGGCGTTGCGCGGGCGCTGCAGGATGTGGTGCTCGCGCTTGTCGCCGGTGACCCAGGCCTCGAGGAACGGGTAGGCACCCAGGACCACCCACACGAGGGGCAGCAGGACCAGCGACCCGAGGAAGATGTTGAAGCTCCAGACGGTCCCGAACAGGGTGAACTCCAACCAGCCTGGGAGCAGACGCAGGGCACCGTCGGAGAACCACATGTAGAAGTCCGGCTGGCTGCCCGCCGTCACCTGGGTCGGGTCGTAGGGCCCGTAGACCCACACCCCGTTGATCTGCACGAGAGCCGAGACCAGCGCGGTGATGCCGAAGACGACGAAGAAGAACCCACCGGCCTTGGCGGCGTAGACCGGCATGATCGGGAAGCCGACGACGTTGTCGTTGGTCCGTCCCGGGCCGGGGTACTGGGTGTGCTTGTGGACCACGACGAGAGCCAGGTGCAGCACGAAGAGCCCGACGAGGATCGCGGGGATCAGCAGCACGTGCGCGATGTAGAGGCGCGGGATGATGGCCTCACCGGGGAACTCACCGCCGAAGACGAAGAAGGTCATCCAGGTGCCGATGACGGGCGCCGACATCATGAAGCCGTTCATCGCCCGGATGCCGGTGCCGGAGAGCAGGTCGTCCGGGAGCGAGTAGCCGGCGAAGCCCTCGATGATCGCCAGCAGCGACAGGACGACACCGATGAGCCAGTTGATCTCCCGCGGCTTGCGGAAGGCACCGGTGAAGAAGACGCGCGCGGCGTGCAGCGCGATGCCGACGATGAAGAACAGCGCCGACCAGTGGTGCAGCTGCCGGATGAGCAGTCCGCCCTTGACCTCGAAGCTGATGTCGAGGGTGGAGGCGTAGGCCTCGGACATGCCGACGCCCTTGAGCGGGACGTAGTCGCCGTCGTAGACCACGTGGCCCATGCTGGGGACGTACCAGAGCGTCAGGAACGTCCCGGTGATGAGCGCGATGATCATCGAGTACATCGCGATCTCGCCGAGCAGGAAGCTCCAGTGGTCGGGGAAGACCTTCTTCAGGGCGAAGCGCAGGCCCTTGGCCGCCCCCACCCGTTCGTCGGCCCAGACCAGCGCGCCGGGGAACTTGGCGTCCGGCGAGGACTGGTCGGTCTGGCTGGCCGGACGCTCCGGCGGGGTCTCATCGGTGCGCAGGTGACCGGCGCCCTGGGGAACGTGCGTCGTCATGACTACTCAACTCCCATCAAGCCCGGGCGCTCGCGCTCCCAGAAGCTCGGTCCGACGGGCTCGCGGAACGGTCCCGCGGCCACGATGTATCCATCGCCGTCGACCGTGATCGGCAGCTGAGGCAGGGCCCGCTTGGCCGGCCCGAAGATGACGTTGCAGTCGTCGGTCATGTCGAAGGTCGACTGGTGGCACGGGCACAGCAGGTGGTGCGTCTGCTGCTCGTACAGCGCCACGGGGCACCCCACGTGCGTGCACACCTTGGAGTAGGCCACGATGCCCTCGTAGCCCCACTCGCGCTGCTTCTGGCTCTTGATGAGGGAGGGGTCGAGGCGGACCAGGATCACCTGGTCCTTGGCCTTGGCGATCATCGCCTCCTCGGCCCCGTGCTCCTCGACCGCCTCGTGGCCCACCCAGCCGTCCGGCATGACGTGGAACACCGAGCCCTGGGTGACGTCTCCCGCCCGGATCGCCGCACCCGAGGGGTCGATCCGCAGCAGGGTGCCCTCCGCCCAGTTGGTGGTGTAGAGCCCTTGCGGACGCGGGCCCAGCCCGGCGATGACCGGGAGGACGATCGGGAGCGCGAAGAGCCCCAGCGCTCCCCCGGCCGACCCGAGGAGGGCCGAGCGCCGGTTGAGCTGGGAGCTGCGCCAGCCGTGCGAC
This sequence comes from uncultured Serinicoccus sp., assembly GCF_947487915.1. Classification (GTDB taxonomy): domain Bacteria; phylum Actinomycetota; class Actinomycetes; order Actinomycetales; family Dermatophilaceae; genus Ornithinicoccus. The sequence continues at coordinate 198,775 of NZ_CANKYH010000001.1, forward strand.
AGGGTCTGCGCCACCGCCTCGCGGTCGTCGTCTCCGGAGACCTGGGGGTGGCGCTGCTCCACCACCTCCTCGTCCGGCATCAGCGTCTTGGCCCAGTGGATGGCACCCAGGCCGATACCGAGGAGCGACACCCCCATGGTGACGCCGATCGCGAGGTGGAAGAGGTTGATCTCACCGATACCGAGGAGGTAGCCCTTGAGGTCCGGGTCGATGACGAAGTAGGCGACGACGAACGCGATGGACGCCAGCGCCGACAGGGTGAAGAGCACGACGACCTGGATCTCGGCGCGCTTGGCGGCCTTGGGGTCCCCGTCGGCGCGCCGGGGCACGTGCGGAGGAAGACCCGGGTTCTGGAACGTCTCGGACCTGGCCGGGGCGGCCGCGTCGTCGCGCATGGCGGGTGCGGTGTCGTCGTGGTGGGGGTTCGCCATACCTCAGGCCGCCTTTCGTCCGAGCCACACGGCAGCGCCGATGAAGGCCAGGATGCCGATGGTCCACGCGAAGAGGGCGTCGCCGGCCGGACCCAGGCTGCCCAGCGTGTGGCCGCCCTGGTCGTTGGCACCGTCCTCGATGCTCTTGAGGAAGGCGATCACGTCTCGCTTCTCCTCGGGGGTGATGTTCTGGTCGTTGAACACCGGCATGGACTGCGGGCCGGTGAGCATGGCCTCGTAGATGTGCTGCGCATCCACGCCCATGAGGGTCGGGGCGTACTTGCCCCTGGTCAGGGCACCTCCGGTGCCCGAGGAGTTGTGGCACATGGCGCAGTTGGTGCGGTAGACCGCCCCACCGTTGGCAGCGTCGCCCTGGGAGGCGTCGAGCCACTGCTCCTCCGGGACGTCGGGACCCGGGGCGAGGGAGTCGACGTAGACGGCGAGGGCCTCGATCTGCTCGTCGCTGAAGTGCACCTGGGAGATGTTGCGCTCGGCCTGGACGCCCGGCGCCGGCAGCGGCATCCGGCCGGTGGCCACCTGGAAGTCCACCGCGGCGGCGCCCACGCCGTAGAGGGAGGGGCCCGCCTCGCCGTTGCCCTCGGCGTTGGCGCCGTGGCAGGAGGCGCAGTTGGCAAGGAAGAGTTGACGGCCCTCGCCGAGCTGCTCCTGGGAGGCACCCTCGGCCGAGGTCCCCGGTGCCGCGCCGGTCTGCAGGGCGGCGTAGGCGGTGCCCGTGAAGGTCAGGCCCAGGAACAGGAGCATGAGCAGCGCCAGCGGGCTGCGACGGCGGGCGGCGAGGGAGCTCACTCGGCGGTCCTTCCGGGGTTCGGGGACGGCGGGACGGGGGCGGAGGTGCGGACGTCTCATTGCAGCAGGTAGATGACCGCGAACAACGCGATCCACACGACGTCGACGAAGTGCCAGTAGTAGGAGGTGACCACCGCGCCGGTGGCCTGCGCGTGGGTGTAGCGCTTGGCGGTGAAGCTGCGGCCGATGATGAGGAGGAAGGCGATGAGCCCGCCGGTCACGTGCAGGCCGTGGAATCCCGTGGTGATGAAGAAGACCGAGCCGTAGGGGTCGGCGGTGGGGGTCAGGCCCTCCATGGTCAGCGTGGCGTACTCCCAGACCTGCCCGGCGATGAAGGTCGCGCCGAAGAGATAGGTGAGGGTGTACCACTCGCGCATGCCCCAGCCGGTGTCCCCCAGCGGGTTGCCGATGTGGAACAGGCTGCCGGTGCGGTGCGGGATGCCCCGCTCGGCCTTCCACACCCCGAACTGGCACCACACGGAGGAGATGACGAGGATCATCGTGTTGATGGTGGCGAAGGTGACGTCGAGGTACTCGGTGCGCTCGGCCCACAGGTCGGGAGAGACCGAGCGGATGGTGAAGTACATCGCGAACAGCCCGGCGAAGAACATGATCTCGCTGCCCAGCCAGACCATCGTGCCGACCGCGACCATGTTGGGCCGCGTCGCCGGTCCGTGCGCGGTCGCGTGGAACCGGTCAGCGTCGCTCAGGGTTGCTGCAGGAGATGTCGCCACAGGCCCATCTTAGGCCCATCGCGGCACAGCACGCGCGGCCACCCCGCCGCACGCGCTCCCGTGCTGGCTCCGGGTCCGGCGGCTCGGTAGGATCGCCGCCATGAGCACTCCCGCGGTCCCCTCCGCCTCCGGCGGCCTCACCACCACCTCCGTCTCGGTCCTGCTCTACAGCAACGACCGCTCGGTGCGGGACGCCGTGCGCGTCGGTGTGGGTGAGCGGCCGGCCGACGACGTGGTCGTCGAGCGCTGGAAGGAGTGCGCCACGCCCGAGGTGGCCCTCATCGAGGCCAGGGACGGCGACTACGACCTGCTCATCCTCGACGGGGAGTCGCAGCCCTACGGCGGGATGGGCGTCTGCCGGCAGCTCAAGAACGAGCTGTTCGGCTGCCCCCCGGTCCTCGTGCTCACGGGTCGTCCCGGCGACGGGTGGCTCGCGACCTGGTCGCAGGCCGACGCGGTCCTCTCCCGGCCCCTGGACGAGGCCCGGCTGACGGCGGCCGTCGCCGACCTGGCCCGCCGGTGACCGAGGACGGCGCCGACCGGACGGGTGGGGCCGGCGCCGGTGCCGTCGTCACCAGCTGGGCGGACGTCCTCAGCTCGGTGACCCGGGGAGAGGACCTCTCCAGCAGCACGACCTCCTGGGTCATGGACCAGGTCATGACCGGGGCGGCCAGCGACGCCCAGCTCGGCGGCTTCCTGACCGCGCTGCGCACCAAGGGCGAGACCGCGCAGGAGATGTCCGGGTTGTCGAGCACGATGCTCGAGCACGCGCACCGGTTCGAGGTCCCGGGGCCGACCGTGGACATCGTCGGGACCGGCGGGGACCGGGCCATGACGGTCAACATCTCCACGATGTCGGCCGTCGTCATGGCGGCGGCGGGTGCGACGGTGGTCAAGCACGGCAACCGGGCCGCCTCCAGCCGGTCCGGGTCCGCCGACATGCTCGAGGCCCTCGGCGTCCGCCTCGACCTCTCCCCCGAGCGGGTCCGGCAGGTCGCGCACGAGGCGGGCATCACCTTCTGCTTCGCGCTCACCTTCCACCCCTCGATGAGGTATGCCGGGAGCGTGCGCCGCGAGCTGGGGATCGGCACCGCCTTCAACTTCCTCGGGCCGCTGACCAACCCGGCGCAACCCCGCTATGCCGCCGTGGGCTGCGCCGACTCCCGCATGGCGCCCCTCATGGCGCACGTCTTCGCCGACCGGGGCACCCAGGCGGTGGTGTTCCGCGGTGACGACGGCCTCGACGAGATCACCACCGCCACCACGAGCTCGCTGTGGTGGGCCGACGCCGAGGGCCGGGTGACGCAGCACGTGCTCGACCCTCGACGCCTCGGCCTGCCGCTGCATCTCCTGGAGGAGCTGCGCGGGCAGGACGCGGAGCACAACGCCCAGGTGGCCCGCCGTCTCTTCGACGGCGGGACGGGTGCCGTGCGCGACGCGGTGCTGCTCAACGCCGGCACGGCCCTGGCCCTGGTCGAGGCGGGCGAGTCCTCCTCGCACCCCGGCAGCGGGGAGGAGCTGGAGGGCGCGGTCCGCGACGGCATACGCCGGGCCGCCGAGGCGCTCGACAGCGGTGCCGCCGCGCAGGTCGTCCAGCGGTGGGTGGCCGCGACCCGCTGACCGGCCCGCGATAGCGTCGCGACATGCGCGCCATCATCGTGGACCAGCCCGGAGGGCCGGAGGCCCTCACCCTCGTCGACCGCCCCACCCCTGAGCCCGGCCCCGGCGAGGTGCTGGTCCAGGTGGCCGCCGCCGGCGTGAACTTCATCGACGTCTACCACCGTTCCGGCGCCTACCCCCTGCCGACCCCGTTCGTCGTCGGCAGCGAGGGGGCCGGGACCGTGCGCACGGTGGGCCCGGACGTCTCCGGGGTCTCCGAGGGCGACCGCGTGGCGTGGGCCATGTCACCGGGGACCGGGTACACCGACGAGGCCGTCGTGGCCGCCGACCGCCTCGTGCTCGTGCCGGCGGAGGTCGACCTCGAGACGGCCGCCGCCGTGATGCTCCAGGGGCTGACGGCCCACTACCTGGCCCGGACCACCTTCGAGGCCGCGCCAGGCCACACCGCCCTCGTGACCGCGGCCGCCGGAGGCGTGGGTCTGCTGCTCACCCAGCTGCTCGCCAGGGCAGGCGTCCGCGTCGTCGGGACGGTGGGCACGCCGGCCAAGGCCGAGCTGGCGCGGGCCGCCGGCGCCCACCACGTCGTGCTGTACCGCGAGGAGGACCTGGTCGACCGGGTCCGCGAGATCACCGGCGACCAGGGGGTGCACGTCGTCTACGACGGGGTGGGGAAGGACACCTTCGACGCCGGGCTCGAGCTCCTGCGCCCGCGCGGCACCATGGTGCTCTTCGGTGCGGCCAGCGGCCCGGTCCCCCCGGTCGACCCGCAGGTGCTGAACCAGCAGGGCTCGCTCTTCCTGACCCGGCCCAGCCTGGCGCACTACGTCGCCGACCGGGCCGAGCTGCTCGCCCGCGCCGACGACCTGCTTCACCTGGTCGCTGCCGGGGACCTGCAGGTGCGGGTGTCCGGGCGCTACGACCTGGCCGACGCGCAGCAGGCCCACACGGACCTGGAGGCCGGAGGCACCACCGGCAAGCTGCTCATCCTGCCCTGAGGACCGGGCGAGCCGACGTCCAGCTCTGGCGCTGCCTCAGACCGCCTTGGCGCCGCGGAAGAACTCGAAGGTCCAGCCGAGGATCGAGATCAGCAGGAAGGGCACGGCGCAGATGAGCAGCCACCACCCCACGGCGAGCCCGAGGGCCACGGCCGCGACCGAGAGCCCGAGCCAGAGCGGCCACCAGCTGTAAGGCGCGAAGTGGCCGTAGTCGCCGGACAGGTCGGCGATCTCCCCCTGCAGGTCGTCCTCGGGGCGGGCGTCCGTCTTGCGGCCGGTCACCCAGAGGTAGAAGGAGATGAACGCCGTGAAGAGCATGGTGAGGAGCAGGCCGATGATGCCGACCCACTCCTTGGGGTCGGTGAACCAGGCGTAGAGCGCCGTCGCCAGCGCGAAGAACGGCACCAGGGCGCCGAAGATCTTGACCTCTGCCCGCATCAGTCACGCTCCTTGCCGGTATAGCCGCCGGTATCGGTGCCGGTGCGACCGTCCGGGTCGGTGTCGGGACCACCGAGCAGCTGCTCGGCGACCCCCTTGTCGGGCTCCGCGGACTCCAGCGTGCCGATCTCCGGGTGGTGCAGGTCGAAGGCGGCGCGCTCGGAACGGATCCGCGGCAGCGACTCGAAGTTGTGGCGGGGCGGCGGGCAGGAGGTCGCCCACTCCAACGACATACCCCAGCCCCACGGGTCGTCGACCTCGACCTTGGGCGTCCGGAAACTCTTCCAGACCGCGTAGAAGAAGGGGAGCATGGAGGCGGCGAGCAGGAAGGACGACACGGTCGACAGCTGGTTCATCCAGGTGAAGCCGTCCTCGGGCAGGTAGTCGGCGTAGCGCCGGGGCATCCCCTGCACCCCCAGCCAGTGCTGGATGAGGAAGGTGCCGTGGAAGCCGAGGAAGAGCATCCAGAAGTGGATCTTGCCGAGCCGCTCGTCCAGCATGTGCCCGGTGAACTTGGGCCACCAGAAGTAGTAGCCCGCGAACATGGCGAAGACGACGGTCCCGAAGACGACGTAGTGGAAGTGCGCGACCACGAAGTAGGTGTCGGAGACGTGGAAGTCCAGGGCCGGGCTGGCGAGGATGACGCCGGTCAGCCCGCCGAACAGGAAGGTGACGAGGAAGCCCACGGCCCACAGCATGGGGGTGTCCATGCTGATGGAACCCTTCCACATGGTGCCGATCCAGTTGAAGAACTTCACCCCGGTCGGCACGGCGATGAGCATCGTCATGATGGTGAAGAACTCGAGCAGGACCGCGCCGGTGGCATACATGTGGTGCGCCCACACCGACACCGACAGCGCGGCGATCGCCATTGTCGCCATGACCAGCGTCTTGTAGCCGAAGAGCGGCTTGCGGGAGAAGACGGGGATGACCTCGGAGATGATCCCGAAGAAGGGCAGCGCGATGATGTAGACCTCGGGGTGGCCGAAGAACCAGAACAGGTGCTGCCAGAGCATAGCCCCGCCGTGCTCGGGGTCGAACACGTGCCACCCGTACAGCCGGTCGGCAGCCATGCCGAAGAAGGCGGCGGCCAGCACGGGGAAGGCCACGAGCACGAGGATGGAGGTGACGAGGATCGTCCAGGTGAAGATCGGCACCCGGAACATCGTCATGCCGGGGGCGCGCATGCAGAGGATCGTCGTGATGAAGTTGACGGCGCCGAAGATCGTGGCGAAACCGCTGACGGCGAGCCCGACCACCCACAGGTCCCCGCCCATCCCGGGGCTGTGCGTGGGCCCGGCCAGCGGCTGGTAGGCAAACCAGCCGAAGCTGGCGGCACCGCTGGGGGTGAGGAAGCCGCCGACCGCGATGAGGCTGCCGAAGAGGAACATCCAGAAGGCCAGCATGTTGAGCCGCGGGAAGGCGACGTCCGGCGAGCCGATCTGCAGGGGTACCAGCGCGTTGGCGAAGCCGGCGAACAGCGGTGTCGCGAACATCAGCAGCATGACGGTCCCATGCATGGTGAAGAGCTGGTTGTAGATCTCTGGGTTGTCCACGACCTGCAGCCCCGGGACGAAGAGCTCGGCCCGGATAACCAGCGCCATGAGCCCGCCGAGGATGAACCACACCATCGTGGTGACGAAGTAGAGGTTGCCGATGACCTTGTGGTCGGTCGTCGTCAGCACCCGGACGGCGTTGCGCACGAACGAGCTGCGCTCGGACACCTGCGGCGGCCTCGAGGGTGCGCCGACCTCGGGGCGCTCGGTGGTGATGGCCATCAGTTCCTCACTCCCTCGGGCAGCTTGTCCTGCTGGTCGGGCTGCAGCTCGTACTGGTCGAGGTCAGGCCCCAGCTGCCCGGTGTTGCCCGACTCCTCGAGACCGGCGATGAAGGCGTCGTACTCTTCCTCCGAGACGACCTCAACGTTGAAGAGCATCTGCGAGTGGTAGGCGCCGCAGAGCTCGGCGCACTTGCCGGCGAAGGTGCCCTCCTCGGTGGTGGTGACCTGGAAGATGTTGACCCGCCCCGGGACAATATCCAGCTTCTGCAGGAAGTTGACGACCCAGAAGGAGTGGATGACGTCACGCGAGGTGAGGACGAACTCGACCCGGCTGTCGACCGGCAGCACGAGCGTCGGGAGGGTCTCCGGGACCCCCTCCTCACCCTCGGTCAGCGCGTCGGCCTGCTCCCCGGTGACGAAGACCTGCTCGTTGACGTAGTTGAAGTCCCAGCTCCACTTCTTGCCCGCGACGTTGACGACGACGTCGGGCTCAGGCTCGGTGTCCAGCATGGCGTTTTGGAGCGGGACGGTCTGACCGAACATCGCGGCGACCATGAGGATCGGCACCACGGTGTAGAGGATCTCGAAGGGCACGTGGTAGCGGAACTGCACCGGCACGTCGTCCTCACGCCGACGCCGGTAGGCGAAGACCGCCCACAGGATGAGGAACCAGACCAGTCCCCCCACGGCCAGCGCCGCGATCCAGGTGGCGTTCCAGAAGCCGATGACGTCCGTGCCGACCTCGGTCGCGGGCTCGGGGAGGTATCCGCGGGTGACGTCGCCACACCCGGAGAGCACTGCCGTGCCCGTTCCGGCGGCGATCAGGACGACCGCCCGGCGTCTCAGGGACCCGGCCGGGGCCACTCGTCGTTCGGTCCGTGGCACAGATCCACCTCTTGCTGCTGGGACGGTCGGCTTCACGCCAGACACTCTACCCTCACCAGGTGGCTGCGGCTCTGCCACCGGGGGGTATGCCGCGCCACCGGCTGGGCAGGTCCTGTGCCACCCGGTCCCGGAGCAGGTCCAGGTAGGTCCTCCGGTCGACCGACCTGACCCCCAGCGAGCGCAGGTGGGCGGTCTGCCACTGGACGTCCAGCAGCCACGGCTCGCCGTCCTCGGACAGCACGGCGACGAGCTCGTGCAGGGCCGCCTTGGAGGCGTCGGGGGCCCGGTGGAACATCGACTCACCGGCGAAGAGGCGGCCGACCGCCAGCCCGTAGACGCCGCCGACGAGCTCGTCCCCGCGCCATACCTCGATCGAGTGCGCCCACCCCAGCTCGTGCAGCGCGCCGTACGCCTCGGCGATGTCCCGGGTGATCCAGCCGCCGTCCCGGCGAGGGTCGGCGCACCCCTCGACGACGGCGCCGAACGCCTGGTCGACGGTCGCCCGCCACCCCCGGCTCGCGCGGCGGGCGGAGCGGCTCACGTGCAGGTCCCCCGGGAGCAGCACCCCCCGGGGGTCCGGCGACCACCACCCGATGGGAGGTGCCCCGCCGTCCCCCAGGCCCATGGGGAACAGGCCGGCGCGGTAGGCCGCGAGGACGGTTCCCGGCTCGAGGTCGGCGCCGACCCCCACCAGGTCCTCCCCCGGCAGCGCACCCGCGGTGGTCAGCTCCCAGGGGGTGGGATCGGGCTCCACCGGACCTCCGGCGGCTACACCTCCGGCGGCTGCGCCGCCAGCGGCTGCGCCGCCAGCGGCTACACCGCCAGCGGCTACACCGTCACCGGCTGCGCCGGGTACTGCTCCGCGCTCGCTCCGCTCGCCCATCTTTCTCTGTTCCGCGAAACAGGCTCGCCGGCGCTCGCGTTCCGCGGGGTCAACTGAAGCTGTCTCCGCAGGCGCAGGAGCTGCCAGCGTTGGGGTTGTCGATCGTGAAGCCCTGCTTCTCGATCGTGTCGGCGAAGTCGATCGACGCGCCGTCGAGATAGGGGGCGCTCATCCGGTCCACGACGACCTCGACACCGTCGAAGTCGGCGACCAGGTCGCCGTCGAGGGTGCGCTCGTCGAAGTAGAGCTGGTAGATGAGCCCCGAGCAACCGCCCGGCTGCACCCCGATCCGCAGGCGCAGGTCGTCGCGACCCTCCTGCTCGAGCAGGCTCTTGACCTTGCCCGCCGCGAGGTCGCTGAGGGTGACGCCGTGGCTCTTGGTGGTCTGGGTCTCGGTCATGCGCTGGGGTCCTCTCGTGAGGGGAAGTCGTGCACGTGGAACGTCACCCTGGGGCGATCCTGTTCCCGTCCACGCCAGGGTACGTCACCGGGGTCCGGGCGGCGTCCAGGTCCGGGCGACCCGCCCCGCCAGGTCCGCCAGGTCCTCCCCCGGCCGCAGTCCGTAGGAACCGCTCACCCCCAGCGACATGCCCTCCCGACGACCGACCGCGACCTCGCGGGCGAGCACGACCGTGGGGGCGGCGACCTCGGAGGCCGCGCGGGCCGTGTCGGGGACCACTCCCGCGTGGACGGTCGTGTAGTCGTAGGTGTCGGTGACGAGCACGACCAGCGCCCCGCCCAGCCGGGCGCCGACGCCGAGGTCCTCGAGGAGCAGGCGGGGCCCGGTGTCGGTGCGGGCACCGAGCAGCTGGAGGGCGTACCCGATCCCCCCGGCCACCCCCGACCCCGGGGACCGTTCCGGACGGCGGGGCAGCCCGGTCAGCAGGTCCCGGGGCGGCGGCAGCAGCGCGTTGACGCGGTCGGTGAGCAGCCCCAGCTCGGTCTCCAGCCGCTGGGTCACCGCGGGAGCCACCCCCAGCTCGCCGAGCGAGGCGCTCGCCCCGTGGAACCCGAGCAGCGAGGCCTCGGTGGTCGTCGCGAGCACCAGAGCGACGTCGGACCAGCGTTCGCGGACCGCGGCCAGGTGCTGGAGATCGGCGCCGGCACCGAGCTCGGCGAGCAGGCCACGGCCGCCGTCGTGCGCGGCCGCCGGGCCGGCACCCACGACGACGCGGCCGACCCCCAGGTCACGGGCGCGGCGCAGCAGCACCCCGACCCCGGCACTGGTGAGGCCGACCGGGTCCGTCAGCCGGCTCGCGTCCACGAGGTGGCGTCCGACGACCTGCGCGGTGTCGAGGTAGGCCGAGGCCTGCTTCCCCTCGCCGACGACGGTGACCGCCGCGGGCACCTCGCGTCCGGCCGGGTCGGGCACGAGGACGGGGTGGGTGGTCGTGGGCGCGCCGGAGGACGCGGCGCGCTCGGCCACGACCGCGGCGAACCCGGCTCCCCCGTCGTGCAGCAGGTGCGCCTCGACCTGCGCGTGCGGGGCCGCCCGGCGCCAGCCCCGCGCCACGGCCTCCTCGGTGCCCGGCGGCAGCCGGTCACCGGAACGGTCGACGACGACGACCACACGTGGCGTGCGCACCCTCAGGACCCCTCGACCGCGCCGCGACTCAGGCGTAGACCATCTGCATGGCCTCGCGCACCTCGGACAACGTCGCCTCGGCCACGTCGTTCGCGTGCGCGTTGCCGACGGCGAGCACCCGCCGCAGCTCGGCCGGGTCCGCCTCCAGCTCGGCCCTGCGGGCCCGCAGCGGGGCGAGGTGCTCGTTGACCGCCTCGGTGACCACCCGCTTGAGGGCGCCGGACCCGCCGTCGCCGATCTCCTCGGCGATGGTGTGCGGGTCGCGACCGGTCGTCAGGGAGGCGAGCAGCACGAGGTTGGAGACCTCCGGGCGCGCGACCGGGTCGTAGGTGATGTGCCGGTGGGGGTCGGTCACCGCCTTCTTGACGGCGCGCGCGGTGTCGTCGGCGCTCATCCGCAGCTCGATGACGTTGCCACGGGACTTGCTCATCTTCCGCCCGTCGGTGCCGAGCAGGTTCGGCACCTCGGAGAGCAGCGCGTCGGGTGCGGGGAAGACCGGCACCGAACCGTCCCCGGCCCGGCCGTAGCGCTCGTCGAAGCGGCGGGCCACGACCCGGGTCTGCTCCACGTGCGGGAGCTGATCCTTGCCGACCGGGACGACGTTGGCCTTGCAGAAGAGGATGTCGGCGGCCTGGTGGACGGGGTAGGTGAGCATGAGACCGGTCATGGGTCGGCCCCCCGTCGCCTCCTGCTCGGCCTTCACCGTCGGGTTGCGGCGCAGCTCGGCGTCGGTGACCAGCGACAGGAACGGGAGCAGCAGCTGGTTGAGCGCGGGCACCTGGGAGTGCGCGAAGATCGTGGTGCGCGCCGGGTCGACGCCGACCGCGAGGTAGTCGGCGAGCAGCGAGAACACCCGCTCCTGGATCGAGTCGACGGTGTCCCGGTCGGTGATGACCTGGTAGTCGGCGATGAGCACCCAGGTGTCCACCCCCTGGTCCTGGAGGGCCACCCGGTTGCGCAGGCTGCCGAAGTAGTGCCCCAGGTGCAGGTGCCCCGTGGGGCGGTCACCGGTGAGCATCCGGTAGCGGGAGGGGTGGTGCTCCAGGTCCGCCCAGATCTCCTCGCTGCGGGCCGTGCTGCGGCGCAGCGAGGCCTCGGACGTGGAGTCCGACAGCGCCTCGCTGCCGGGCTCGTCCTGCGATCGGGTCGTCTGGGGCTCGGTGGTCACGACGAGTGATGGTAGCCACCCGCGCCGCCGGTGCGGCGCGGGTGGTCCGGCCTCAGCCCAGCGACTCCCGACCGTGCGGCGTGGTCCAGCCGCTGGTGTCCGGCCCCAGCGGGACCACACCGGTCGGGTTGATGTCGCGGTGCGTGGCGTAGTAGTGCGCCTTGACGTGCTCCAGGTCGACGGTCGAGCCGAAGTCCCACGTCTGCCACAGGTCCCGGGCGTAGGCCCACAGGACCGGCATCTCGGTCAGCTTGTGCCGGTTGCACTTGAAGTGCCCGTGGTAGGCCGCGTCGAAGCGCACGAGCGTCGGCCACAGCCGCACGTCGGCGAGGGTCAGCTGGTCGCCGACGAGGTAGCGCTGGTCGGCCAGCCGCTCGGAGAGCCAGTCGAGGCGGGAGAACAGCTGCTCGAAGGCCTCGTCGTAGGCCTCCTGGGAGCCGGCGAAGCCGCAGCGGTAGACCCCGTTGTTGACGTCGGCGTAGACGAGGTCGGAGACCTCCTCGATCTCGTCCCGCAGGTGCTCGGGCCACAGGTCCGGGGCATCGGGGGCGTGGTGGTCGCCCCACTCGGTGACGAGGTCCTTGACCATCTGATGGAAGTCGTTGGTCACCACCTGGCCGGTCGTGGTGTCGACGAAGGCCGGCACGGTGACGCCGGAGTCCGGGTAGCCCTCGGGGCGGGCGTCGTAGGCGTCCTTGAGCTTGGGGATGCCGAGCACCGGGTCCACGCCGCCGGGGTCGAGGTCGAAGGTCCAGGAGTCCTCGTCGTGCACCGGCCCGGCGACCGCCATGCTGATGACGTCCTCGAGCCCCAGCAGGTGACGGGTGAGGATCATCCGGTGGGCCCACGGGCAGGCCCGCGAGACGGCGAGGCGGTAGCGCCCCGGCTCCACCGGGAAGCCGTCGCGTCCGTCCTGGGTGATCCGCTCGGGGATGTAGTGGCTCTTGCGCTCGAAGCTGCCCTCGGAGCTGACGTAGCCGGACGAGCCTTCGGAGCGGGTAGTTGAATCGTCACTCATCATGGCCCCCATCATGCCCTGCACCCGCCAGCCGGTCCAGCAGGAGCGCCTCGGCCAGGCATACCCGCTCGAACTCGCCCAGGTGAAGGCTCTCGTTGGCCGCGTGCGCCCGGGTGTCCGGGTCCTCCACGCCGGTGACGAGGATGGCCGCGTCGGGGAAGCGCTCGGCGAAGGCCGCCACGAACGGGATCGAGCCCCCTACCCCGATGTCCACCGGGTCGACGCCGTCCCAGGCGTCGCGGAAGGCCGCCCGGGCGGCGTCGTAGACGGGCCCCTGCGCGTCCGCGGCGAACCCCCGGCCGTCGTCGACCACGGTGACCCGCACGTGGCAGCCCCAGGGCGCGTGCTCCTGCAGGTGGCGGGTCAGCGCCTCCGCGGCCCGCGCAGGGTCCTCCTCGGGGTGGAGCCGCATGGACAGCTTGGCCCGCCCGACCGGGGTGAGCAGGTTCGCGGCGGTCTCCACCGCGGGCGCGTCGATCCCGATGACGGTCATCGAGGGTCGGGTCCACATCCGGGACAGCAACGAGCCGGTGCCGATGGTGCGGACCCCCTCCGGCAGGCCTGCGTCCGCGCGCAGGTCGTCCTCGGAGAACTCGAGGTCGGCCGCCTCGGACGTGCGCAGACCCGGCACCGCCACGTCGCCGTCGTCGTCGTGCAGCGTGGCCAGCAGGCGGCACAGCGCGGTGAGGCCGTCGGGCACGACACCGCCGTAGAGACCGCTGTGCAGCCCGTGCTCGAGGGCTCGCACCTCCACGACCACCCGCACCATGCCGCGCAGGGTCGTCGTCAGCGCGGGCACCCCGATCTTCCAGTTGTGCGAGTCGGCCAGCACGATGGCGTCGCACTCCAGGTCCGCCCCGTGCGCCTCCAGGATGCGGGGCAGCGAGTCCGAGCCCACCTCCTCCTCACCCTCGACGAAGACGGTCACCCCCACGGGGGGCCGCCCCGCGTGCGCCCGCAGCGCGGCGACGTGGGCCATGATCCCCGCCTTGTCGTCGGCGATCCCGCGGGCGTACAACCGGTCCCCCACCTGGGTGGGCGAGAAGACCGGGGTGTCCCAGTCGGCGTCGTCGCCCGGGGGCTGCACGTCGTGGTGCGCGTAGAGCAGGACCGTCGGGGCACCCTGCGGCGCAGGGAGGTGGCCGATGACAGCCGGCCGCCCGCCCTCGCGCACCACCCGGACCTCCAGTCCTTCGGCCCGCAGCAGGTCGGCCGTGGCCGCTGCGCTGTCCTCGACGTGGCGCTGGTCGAAGGAGTCGAGCGACACCGAGGGGATGCGGGTGAGGGCCTCGAGGTCCGAGCGCACGCCGGGCATGAGCTCGGTCATCCGCGCGGCGAGCTCACCGGTCCGCTGCTGCTGCGTCGTCGCCGCCGTCGGCCGGTCGTCTTCGGTGGGGGAAGTCACGCGGCCCAGGGTAACGACGCGGGCGGTCCTGCGACGGGCGACCAGTAGACTCCCTCCTGTGCTGTTCGGGAAGAAGTCGACCGAGGTGGCCCCGGAACCGGTGACCACCGCTCCGCCGACCGACCCGGCGCGGCCGGGTGGCAAGGGCCGTCCCACCCCGCGGCGACGTGACGCGGAGGCCGCCAACCGCCGCCCCCTCGTGGTCGACCGCAAGGCGCAGACGGCCGAGCAGAAGGCCAAGGTCCGCGCCGAGCGCGCCCGGGTCCGCGCGGCCATGCTGGACGGCGAGGAGAAGTACCTGCCCGCTCGCGACAAGGGTCCCGAGCGCCGCTACCTGCGCGACGCCGTGGACACCCGGTGGAACGTCGGCGAGATCCTGCTGCCGGCGATGATCTTCGTGCTGGCCATCTCCCTGCTGCCCTTCGACTGGGCCCGTGGGGGCACCTTCCTCGTCGCCTACGCGCTCATGCTCGGTGGCATCGTCGACTGCTGGCTGCTGTGGCGTCGCACCCGCAAGCGCTTCACGACCACCTTCGGGCACGGGCCCGGGCGGGGCTCGGCGTGGTACGTCGTGCTCCGGGCCTTCCAGATGCGCCGCAGCCGCATCCCCCGGCCGGCCGTCGACCGGGGCGCCGAGCTCCGCCGCCGCTGATCCCGCCCCGGGCCGGGCCCCGCCCGCCCTCCGGGAACGGCCGGATCAGTCGGATCAGTCGGAGGCACCCCCCGAGACGAACGGCGGCTTGGTCACCTCGACCGGGACCTCACGGCCCCGGACGTCCACCACCAGCTCGTCCCCCTGCTGCACCCCGCGGTCCAGGAGAGCCAGCGCGACCCCCTGCCGGCGGGTCGGGCTGAAGGTGCCCGAGGTCACCGTGCCGACCTCGCGCCCGTCCCGGTCCAGCACCTGGCAGCCGGCCCGCGGGATCCCCCGGCCGGTGACCACCAACCCACCGGACAGCCGCGACTCCTTGGCCTCCTTCTGCGCGACCAGCGTCTCCCGGCCCCAGAACTCCGGCTTGCGCCACCCGACCGCCCAGCCGGTGCGCGCCATGACCGGCGTGATCTGCGGGGACAGCTCGTTGCCGTGCAGGGCGTAGCCCATCTCGGTGCGCAGCGTGTCCCGGGCCCCCAGGCCGCAGGCCAACCCCTCCATCGGTCCCATGGCCGCCATGAGCGCGTCCCACAGCGCGGGGGCGTCGGCCACCGCGCACACGAGCTCGTAGCCGCGCTCGCCGGTGTAGCCGGTGCGACACACCGCCACCGGGACCTCTCCCCACCGCGCCTCCACGAAGCTCATGTAGCCGTGTCCCGTCGGCAGGCCCACCGCCTCCATGACCTCGTCCACCCGGGGTCCCTGGAGCGCGAGGATGGCGTAGTCCTCGTGCTGGCCCTCCACCACGACCCCCTCCGGCCGGTCCGGCGCCTCCTGCAGCATCCGCACCACGGCGGCGGTGTTGGCGGCGTTGGGGATGAGCAGGACCTCGTCCTCCGAGCGCAGGTAGGCGATCATGTCGTCGACGACCCCACCGTCCTCGGCGCAGCACATCGTGTACTGCGCCTGACCGGGCTGGATACGGTCCAGGTCGTTGGTCAGGCAGCGGTTGAGGAAGTCCTTCGCGCCCGGGCCCGAGACCGAGGCGTTGCCGAGGTGCGAGACGTCGAACAGGCCCACGCGCTCGCGCACCGCGGTGTGCTCGGCCACGACGCCGCCCCCCGGGTACTCGATCGGCATCGACCACCCTCCGAAGTCGGCCATCTTCGCGCCGAGCGCGACATGCCTCTCGTGCAGGGGGGACGTCTTCGTCGCGGAGTCGCTCATGGGCAGCCACCCTAGTGGCTGCCCGGTGACCTAGTCTCGGTGCCGGACGACCCTCCACCCCGACGACGACAAGGACGCTCCATGGCTGCGCGCACGCCCGTGACCTTCACCGACGACGACCCCACCACCACCACCGCCGACGCCCTCGTGGTGGGGGCCGCCAAGCAGGACGGCTCCGTGGCCCTGCTGCCCGGATCCGGACTGTCCGACGAGGCGGCCACCGCGCTCCAGGAGGCGCTGGTGGCGCTGGGGGCCGAGGGTGGCCCCGAGGAGGTGACCCGGCTCACCGGGGTGGCGGGCATCGAGGCGCCCCTCGTCGTGGTCGTCGGCGTCGCGGGCCGTGGCCCGGCACCCCGCACCGAGCAGCTGCGGCGGGCCGCGGGGGCGGCCGCCCGGGCGCTGGCCGGCCGCGGGTCGGCCGTCTTCGCCCTCGGTCAGCAGGACCGGCAGGAGGCGGTCGCGGTCGCCGAGGGGGTCGCGCTGGGCGCCTACTCGTATGCCGAGCAGCACGGCGTGGGCAAGTCCGGCACGGCCAAGGCCGGGCTCGCCCGGGCCTCGGTGACCGGGTTGAGCGGCGAGGAGGCGACCGCCGCCCAGGCCGAGGTCGAGGCGCTGGTCGCGGGGGTCTGCTACGCCCGCGACCTGGTCAACACGCCACCCAACCTGCTGTTCCCGGAGAGCTTCGCGGACGACGTCGTGCGCCGTGCCGGCGAGGCCGGGGTCGAGGTGGAGGTCTGGGACCCGGAGCGGTTGGACGCGGAGGGCTGCGGCGGCATCATCGGGGTCGGGCAGGGCTCGGCACGCGGACCTCGGCTGGTCACCCTGCGGTACACCCCTGCGGGGGCGGCGAAGCACCTCGCGCTGGTGGGCAAGGGCATCACCTTCGACTCCGGCGGGCTCTGCCTCAAGCCGGGCGCCTCGATGGTGACGATGAAGATGGACATGGGCGGGGCGGCGGCCTGCGCGGCGGCGACCCTCGCGGTCGCCGAGCTCGGCCTCCCGGTGCAGGTGACGGCATACCTCTGCCTCGCCGAGAACATGACCGGTGACCTCGCGCAGCGTCCCGGCGACGTGGTGACGATGCGCGGTGGTCGCACCGTCGAGATCATCAACACCGACGCCGAGGGCCGGCTGGTCATGGCCGACGGCCTCGCCCTGGCCACCGAGCAGCAGCCCGACGCCATCGTGGACGTCGCCACCCTCACCGGCGCCTGCATCGTCGCCCTCGGCGAGCGCACCATGGGGGTCATGGGCAACGACAACGAGCTGCGGGACACCCTGGCGCGGCTCGGGACGGAGTCCGGCGACACCGCGTGGGCGCTGCCGATGCCCGAGGAGATCCGGCCCACCCTCGACAGCCCGGTCGCCGACCTCAAGCACACCGGCGAGCGCTCGGCCGGGGCCATGGTGGCAGCGACCTTCCTGCAGGAGTTCGTCGGGACCCGGGGCGAGGGCGAGGAGGCCCGGCAGATCCCCTGGGCGCACCTGGACATCGCCGGGCCCGCGTTCAACGAGAAGTCCGCCTGGGGCTACCACCCCAAGGGCGGGACCGGCGCCGGGGTCCGCCCCCTGGTGGCCCTGGCCCGCTCGCTGGCGGGCTGACCGCACCTCGCCCCCGGCACGCACGAGGGGCACCACCGCGACGCGGTGGTGCCCCTCGTGTCCGTCTCCGGGACGTCAGCCGCTCTTGCGGCGGAACATCTGCTGGGCACCCGAGGTCTTGGCGCCGCGCTCCTGCGCGACCTTGCCGTGCTCGGAGTGGTCCGAGACGTCCGTGCCGCCGTGGGCCTGCTTGCGGGCCAGCGCCTCGCGGAACTTGGCCTTGACATCCTCCGTGACCGGATCGTTGCTCATCGGGCCACCTCCTCACTGTCGCCGGACATGACGCGCTCACCCTGACACGCGCGAGGATCGGCCGCCACCGCATTTCCGGCAGGTGGCAGGATGGCGCACGGACCGGCCTTCCTGGGTGGCACCACGCCTGACCCAGCGGCAGCATCACCCGTAGACTGCAGGCCCCGGACGAGGAGAGAGTCAACACATGTCGGAACGTGTATCGATGCCCGCCCTCGGTGAGTCCGTCACCGAGGGGACCATCACCCGCTGGCTGAAGAGCGTCGGCGACTCCGTCGAGGTCGACGAGCCGCTGCTCGAGGTCTCGACCGACAAGGTCGACACCGAGATCCCCTCCCCGGTCGCCGGCGTGCTGCAGGAGATCCTCGCCGAGGAGGACGACACCGTCGAGGTGGGCGCCGACCTCTGCGTGGTGGGCGACGACGACGGCAGCTCCGGGGACGACGGCGGCTCCTCCGACGCCGACACCCAGCAGGACGACTCCTCCGGCGAGTCCTCCGACGACTCCTCCGAGCCGGACGGGCAGGACCAGGCGGACGACCAGACCTCCGACGACGACGGGTCCTCCGACGACGCGTCGACCCACGAGTCCTCCGGTGGTGCCTCGTCCGAGGGCGGGTCCTCCGACGGCGACTCCTCCGGTGGTGGTTCCTCGGGCGGCGAGACGGTCACCATGCCGGCGCTGGGCGAGTCGGTGACCGAGGGCACGGTCACCCGCTGGCTGAAGTCCGAGGGCGACACGGTCGAGGTCGACGAGCCGCTGCTCGAGGTCTCGACGGACAAGGTCGACACCGAGATCCCCTCGCCCGTGGCGGGCGTCCTCACCTCCATCCTCGCGGCCGAGGACGAGACGGTCGAGGTGGGCGGCGAGCTCGCGGTCATCGGGGGCGAGTCCTCCGGGTCCTCCGGTGGCGGGCAGGAGCAGCAGGACGACAACGCCGAGGGCGACACGGACTCGGGCTCTGAGGCCGACGAGCAGGAGGCCGACGAGCAGGAGGCCGACGAGGCGTCCGCCGACGAGCAGGGCGGGTCCTCCGACGACCTCGCCGAGGAGTCGGACAAGCACGAGCAGGCCGCCGAGGAGTCGGCCGAGAAGTCCGGCACCTCCGAGGCCGACGACTCCGGTGTCGCCACCGGCGTGGGGACCACCTCCACCGAGAACGGCACCACCTCGCACAAGGACGCCGACGGCGACGGCACCCCGGACGCCCAGCAGCGCTCCGGCTCGGGTGAGGCGCCGTCGCAGGACGTCAGCGCCTACGTCACCCCGCTGGTGCGCAAGCTGGCCGCGCAGCACGGCGTGGACCTGGCCTCGTTGAGCGGCACCGGCGTGGGTGGTCGCGTCCGCAAGCAGGACGTGCTGGACGCGGCCAAGGCCCAGAAGGAGCAGAGCGAGCAGGCGGCCTCCGAGCAGGCGGCGGGCGAGCAGGCCCCGGCCGAGCAGGCTCCCGCCGAGAGCACGTCGGGTGCCCCGGCCACCGGCGGCGGTGCCGCCGGCGGCGGCAGCGACGCCAAGCGTGGCACGACCGAGAAGATGTCGCGGCTGCGCAAGGTCATCGCCACCCGCATGGTCGAGTCGCTGCAGACCAGCGCCCAGCTCACCACGGTCGTCGAGGTCGACGTCACCAAGATCTCCCGGCTGCGCAAGCGGGCCAAGGACGAGTTCCTCAAGCGCGAGGGCACCAAGCTGTCCTACATGCCGTTCTTCGCGATGGCGGCGATCGAGGCGCTCAAGGAGCACCCGATCGTCAACGCCAGCGTGGAGGACGACTCCATCGTCTACCACGCGGCCGAGCACCTGGGCGTCGCCGTGGACACCCCGCGCGGCCTGCTGGTCCCCGTGATCAAGGACGCCGGCGATCTCAACATCGCCGGGCTGGCCCGCAAGATCGCGGACCTGGCCGAGCGGACCCGGGACAACAAGGTCGGACCGGACGAGCTGTCCGGCGGCACCTTCACGCTGACCAACACCGGGTCCCGCGGAGCGTTGTTCGACACGCCGATCATCAACCAGCCCAACGTCGGCATCCTCGGGACCGGGGCGGTCGTCAAGCGTCCGGTCGTGGTCGTGGACGAGGACGGGATGGAGACCATCGCCATCCGCGACATGGTCTACCTCGCGATCAGCTACGACCACCGCGTCGTGGACGGGGCCGACGCCGCCCGCTTCCTCGCGACCATGAAGGAACGGCTGCAGGACGGCAAGTTCGAGGTCTGAACGACGTGAGCCTCCCTGACACCCCGTCCGGGCCGCGGCTGGTCGCCATCACCGGCGCCAGCGGACTCATCGGGTCGCGGCTGAGCGAGGTGCTGCGTGGTCGCGGCGACCGGGTGCTCCACCTGGTCCGCCGCGACCCGGCACCCGGGCCCGAGCTGCCTGACCGGGTGCGGGAGGTCCGGTGGGCCCCCGGGGACCGTCTGGACCCCGGGGCCCTCGAGGGCGTCGACGGCGTCGTGCACCTCGCGGGAGCGGGTATCGGTGACCGGCGGTGGACCGAGGAGCGCAAGGCCGTCCTGGTCTCCTCCCGCGTCGACGGCACCCGGACCCTCGCCCGCGCCCTCGCAGAGGTCGCCGCAGCCGACGGGCACCTGCCCCGCCTGGTCTCCGGCTCCGCGGTGGGCTTCTACGGAGACCGTGGCGACGAGGTGCTCACCGAGGACAGCCCGGCCGGGGAGGGCTTCCTCGCCCGGCTGGTCCAGGACTGGGAGGCCGCGACCGGAGCCGCCGAGGAGGCCGGGGTGCCGGTGGCGCACGCGCGCACCGGGATCGTCCTCTCCCCCGACGGCGGCGCGCTGGGCCGGCTGCTGCCGCTGCTCCGGCTCGGGCTGGCCGGCCCGCTGGCCGGAGGCGACGCGTGGTGGCCCTGGATCACCCTGCACGACCAGGTGCGGGCGCTGGTGCACCTCCTGGACCGTGCCGACGTCACCGGGCCGGTCAACCTCGGCGCCGCGTCGCCGGCCACCCAGCAGCAGGTGACCCGTGCCCTGGCCCGCGAGCTGCACCGCCCGGCCGTCGTGCCCGCTCCCGGGTGGGCCCTACGGCTCGTGCTCGGCGAGATGTCCCAGGAGATCCTGGCCTCGACCCGCGCCCTGCCCCGCGAGCTCGAGCGGTCCGGGTTCGAGTTCACGCACCCGGACCGGGAGCGGGCGGCCCGCTGGGTGGTCGAGGAGCTGAGGGGCTGAGCGGTTCCCACCGCTGCACCAGCCACCCCCGGTCGTGCGCCGTCAGCACCATCCGGACCTGCTCGACACCACCCGCAACGGCGTGCACCAGCTCCTCCCCACGCCATACCTCCAGGGCTGGTCTGCGCACGGTGGCGTCGACGACCAGCCGGCCGGTGTCGCGCTCCTCGACCACCGCATCCGTCACCTCGAAGCTCACCGAGGGATAGCGCAGGCCCCGCTCGGCGGCCTCCCCGAGCAGGGAGCGTTCGCGCACGTCCGCCACGGACCCGGGTGCGGTGACCTGCCGCAGCCGCTGCAGGTCCCCTCCCTCCCAGGCGGCGGACCGGTGGTCGAGGAGCCCCTGAACGACGTCCCGCACCGACCCGTCGTGCCCCGTCGCGACCGTCCCGGCCGCCGCGTCCGGGTCCGCCGGGGCCGGGGAGGGCGTCGACTGGACCGGTCCTGACGAGGGGGGACCGGCGGTCCGGACGACCGGGGCCGGCGGGGTCGGCTCGGCCCCGGCCACCCCCGCGGGCGCCGACCGCACCTGCAGCACAGCCCACAGCGCGACACCGACCGCGGCCAGCACCAGGCCGAGCCCCAGCACCAGCCGCACCTGCGCCGCGCGGGCCGGTCCGGTGCCGTCGGGCACCCGGTGCGCCCCGCCGCGCCGGGGCCGGTCCGCCGACCGCCCGCCACCGCCCACCGGACGCGGACGGGCCTGCGCCCGGGCGGGTCCGCGGCCGCGTCCGAGGGGTCGCCGCCACCACCGCTCACCCGCGTCCGGCCTGCCCGCCCGGTCCTCGGTGTCCGCGAGCGCCACCTGCCGCAGGCGCTCGGTCAGGCCGGTCGCGGCGTCGGCACCGGGAGCCACCTCCACCGGCTCGGGGTCGACGATCGCCAGCAGGGCGGTGGGGAGGTCGTCGGCCGCGGGGCGGTCCTCAGGTTGCGGCGCCATGCAGGCCTGCACCAGCTCGACCAGCGCGGGCGGCAGGGCGGGCGCGAGGTCCCCGAGGGCCGGCCGGTCGAAGCCCGGTCCCGGACGCTCCCCCACCAGGCACAGCCACGCCACCGCGCCCACCTGATAGACGTCGGACTCGGCCGTGGCCACGAAGCCCTCCAGCACCTCGGGCGCCACCATCCCCTCCTGGGCGGCGGTACCCCACCCGCGCAGCCCCTGCTCCCCCGCCACCCGCGCCGCGCCCAGGTCGCCGAGCAACGGCATGCCGTCGCTGCGGAAGAGCAGGTTGCCCGGTGAGACGTCGCCGTGCACGACGCCCGCGCGGTGCAGGTCGCCCAGGGCAGCCGAGACCGGGTGCAGCACGGTCACCAGCTCCCCGGGCGAGAGCAGTCGGCGGCGACCGAGCACCTGGGCGAGGGACCCGCCCGCAGCGAGCTGGGTGACGAGGGCCACCGTCGGGTCCCCGGGGTCACCGAGCGGGAGCACGTCGTAGAGGTGCAGCACGTGCTGATGACGCAGGCCGGCCAGCAGACCCGCCTCGGCGAGGACGGCGGTCAGGGCGGCCCCGTCGCCGGCGCCCGGACGCACGAGCTTGACCGCCACCGGCAGACCGTCCGCACGGCGGCGCGCCCGCCACACCTGCCCGCTCCCGCCGGCCCCCAGCGGGTCGAGGAGGTCGTATCCGGGGACCGTGGGGGTCGTCATACCGACAGCGTGCCCGGTTGGCGGGCAGGCATGCAGGAGTTGTCCACAGGCCCCCGGCCGTCAGGGTCTACAGTGCTGGTATGCGTCTGGAGCACCTCGGTCTGGCCCCCGACCTCGTGGACTACGTGCAGGCGTGGGAGCACCAGCGCGAGGTTCACGCCCGGGTCGTGAGCGGCGAGCTGCCGGACACGGTCCTGCTGCTTGAGCACGCCGCGGTCTACACCGCGGGCCGTCGCACCGAGGCCCACGAGCGCCCGCTGGACGGGACGCCGGTCGTGGACGTCGACCGGGGCGGCAAGATCACCTGGCACGGGCCGGGTCAGCTCGTGGGATACCCCATCGTCCGGCTGCCCTCCCCCGTCGACGTGGTGGCGCACGTGCGCCGCCTCGAGGACATGATGATCGGGGTGTGCGCCGAGCTCGGGGTCGAGGCGACCCGGGTGGAGGGGCGCTCCGGCGTCTGGCTGCCCGCGGACGCCGACCGTCCCGAGCGCAAGATCGGGGCCATCGGCATCCGGGTGAGCCAGGACGTGACGATGCACGGCTTCGCCCTCAACTGCGACTGCGACCTGGGCTGGGCGGACACCATCATCCCGTGCGGGATCGCCGACGCCGGGGTGACCTCGCTGTCCGCCGAGCTGGGCCGGCCCGTGGGGGTGCCGGAGGTGCTGCCGGTCGTCGAGCGGCACCTGGACCGGGTGCTCTCCCCGGTGGCCGCTGCGGGCTCGGGACACCGCCCGCTCACTCCTGGGGCCTGACCGACGCAGGAAGTTGCGGACACGCGTGCAACAGACGCGGTCCTCAGGACACAGCCACGGTTGACTGGCCACGTGCGGGTGCCCGGGTGTGGGCGCCCACCGATGCGAGGAGAGCAGGTGAGCGTGGCCCACCCGAGCGACGAGGGACCGGCCCTGACGATCCGCGGGCTGCGCAAGACCTACCGCACCGTGCGGGGGCGCAGGGTCGCGGTCCACGGCCTGGACATGGACGTCCCCACGGGCGGCGTGCACGGCTTCCTGGGCCCGAACGGCTCGGGCAAGACGACGACCATCCGTATGCTGCTCGGCCTGGTGCGGCCGGACGCCGGCGAGATGCGCATCTTCGGCACCCCGGTCCCCCGGGAGCTGCCGGCCGTCGTCGACCGGGTCGGTGCCATCGTGGAGTCGCCGAAGTTCTTCCCCGGCTTCACCGGCCGCCGCAGCCTCACCCTGCTCGCCGAGGCCATCGGCACGCCGACCACCCGGGTCGGCGAGGTCCTGGACGAGGTCGGCCTGGGCGGCCGGGGCGAGGACACCTTCCGCAGCTACTCCCTGGGGATGAAGCAACGCCTGGCCATCGCGGCCACCCTGCTCAAGGCGCCGGACCTGCTCATCTTCGACGAGCCCACCAACGGGCTCGACCCGGCCGGCATCCACGAGATCCGCACCACCATGCGCCGACTCGCCGACCAAGGGCGCACGGTCCTGGTCAGCAGCCACATCCTCTCCGAGGTCGAGCAGATCGCCGACACGGTCTCGATCATCGGGCGGGGTCGGGTGCTGGCACAGGGCTCGGTGGCCGGGCTCATCGGCGCCGGCGGGGAGACGGTCGAGGTCGGGGTGCGGCACCCCGGGGCCGCCGTACGGGTGCTGCGCGAGGCCGGCTTCGCCGCCGAGTGGCTCGCCCGCCCCCGTGGCCAGGACGCGGCGGACGCCCTCCGGCGGGGCGAGGACGAGGAGGTCGCCGGGCTGCTCACGGTCACCGGCGCGCACCCGGCCGAGATCACCCGGCTGCTGGCGGCGCAGGGGCTGTGGGTGGAGCGTCTGGTGCCGAGCCGGAGGGGACTGGAGCAGATCTTCCTCGAGCTCACCGAGGACGACGCGCTGCCCATGCGCACCTCCGAGCACGAGGAGGGCGCCGCATGATCCGGTTGGTCGGAGTCGAGCTGCAGCGCCTGCGGGCCCGGCGGATCGTCGTGCTGGCCCTGGTGGCCAGCGCCCTGATCGCGGGTTTCGCCCTGTTCACCGTCAACCAGCAGGCCGTCCAGCTCGAGCGGGCCCGCAGCGGCGCCGACGCGGCGTTCCAGGAGCAGCTGCGGTGGTGGGAGGAGAACGGCGAGCGGGAGCGCGCCACCTGCCTGCAGTCGCAGGAGGAGGAGCGCCGCCTCAGCGGCGACGGCTCGGTCGACTTCGGGTGCGAGCAGATGCAGGCCCCGACCCCGGAGCAGATGTACGGCGCGATGCCCTCCCTGGCCGGGCAGTACGACGAGCTCCTGCTCTCCCTCACCTACCCGTTCCTCCTGCTGGCCCTGCTGGTCGGCTCCACGCACGTCGCCGCCGAGTTCACCCATCGCACGATGGGGTCCTGGCTCACCTTCGTGCCGCGCCGGGGTGTCGTCTTCGCCTCCAAGGTGACGGCGGCCGCCATCGTCGCCCTCCCCGTGACCGGTGTCGGTGTGACCCTCGTCCTGCTCGGGGTGCCCGCCGTCTTCCGGTGGCACGGCATCGACGGCGGGGGCACGGCGGACCAGTGGGTCGTGCTGACCTGGGCCGTCGTGCGGATCATGGCGCTCGGCGCCCTGGCCGGGGCGCTCGGTGCGGCCGCCGGCTTCCTCGTCCGGCACAGCGCCGTCGTCGTGGGGGTGCTGGTGGGCTACCTGGCCGTGGTGGAGGGCATCCTCGGCGCCTCGCTGCCGCAGACCTCCCGCTACCTCCTCGGCCGCAACATCCAGGGCTTCATCGAGAACGGCACCCAGTGGACGGTGTATGCCGACTGCTGGGGACCGACCGGTGAGTGCCGCGAGGTGGTGGAACGGCTCAGCTTCGCCCAGTCCGCGACCACGCTCGGCGTCGTCGTGCTGATCGTGGGCGGGCTCGCGCTCTGGCGGTTCCTGCGCGCGGACGTCGACTGAGCTGCTCGGCCGGGTGGACCGCCCGGACCGACGGGCGCACGCGGGGCATACCCTGAAGGGGTGCACGCGTTGTCACCTGTGACAACGAACCGAACCGTAGGGAGCACCTGTGACCGTCGCACCGGAGGGCCGTCGACTGCTGCGTGTCGAGGCGCGCAACGCCGAGACGCCGATCGAGCGCAAGCCCGACTGGATCCGGACCACCGCCAAGATGGGACCGGACTACCAGGAGCTGCACTCGATGGTCAAGAGCGGTGGCCTGCACACCGTGTGCCAGGAGGCCGGCTGCCCCAACATCTTCGAGTGCTGGGAGGACCGCGAGGCGACCTTCCTCATCGGCGGTGACATCTGCACGCGGCGCTGCGACTTCTGCGACATCTCCACCGGTCGTCCGCTGCCGCTGGACCGGGAGGAGCCGCGCAAGGTCGCCGAGTCCATCCGCACGATGGAGCTGCGCTACGCCACCATCACCGGGGTCGCCCGGGATGACCAGAAGGACGGCGCGGCCTGGCTGTACGCCGAGGTCATCCGCAAGGTGCACGAGCTCAACCCCACCACCGGCGTGGAGATCCTGCCCCCCGACTTCGGCGCCGTCCCGGAGCTGGTCCAGCAGGTGTTCGACGCCCGGCCCGAGGTCTTCGCGCACAACCTGGAGACGGTGCCACGGATCTTCAAGAAGATCCGGCCCGCCTTCACCTACGACAAGTCCTTGCGGGTGCTGTCCATGGCGCGTGACAACGAGCTGGTGACGAAGTCCAACCTCATCCTCGGCATGGGCGAGACCGAGGAGGAGATCGACCAGGCGATGCAGGATCTGCACGACGCCGGGTGCGACATCCTTACCATCACCCAGTACCTCCGCCCCTCCAAGCTGCACCACCCCATCGACCGGTGGGTCAAGCCGCAGGAGTTCGTCCACTGGTCCGAGCGCGCCGAGGAGATCGGCTTCAAGGGCGTCATGGCCGGGCCGCTGGTGCGCAGCTCCTACCGGGCCGGCAAGCTCTACGCGCAGGCCATGCGCCGGTGGGGACGTGAGGTGCCCGAGCACCTGTCCCACCTGGCCCAGCAGGCCGAGGCGGACATCCCCGCCCGTCAGGAGGCGGCCTCGCTGGTGGCGGCGCAGGAGCGTCGGGAGATGCCCCGCGCCCGCGTATCCTGATCCCCATGTCCTCGTCCTCCACCACCGCCGCGCCCGAGCCGAAGAAGCGCCGCTTCGGACGCACCCGCAAGCCCAAGGACCCGAACAACCCCGGGCGCATCGCCCAGATCCGCCAGGTCTTCACCATGACCCGCAAGGCGGACCCGGCCGCCCTGTGGTGGATGGCCCTGGCGGCGCTGGCGGTGCTCGTGGTGGCCCTGCTCGTCGGGCTGTGGCTCGACCAGGTGGTCTACGTCCTCATCCTCGGCGTCCCCATGGCCATCCTGGCGGCGGTCATCGTCCTGGGCCGCAAGGCCGAGCGGGCCGCCTTCGCGCAGATCGAGGGCCAGCCGGGCGCTGCCTCCGCGGTGCTGCAGCAGCTGCGGCGCGGCTGGTACTACGACCAGGAACCGGTGGCCGCCGAGGCCGGTGGCCAGGTCCGCGGTATGCGTGACCTCAACAACGCGGCCATGGTCTTCCGGGCCGTCGGTCGCCCCGGCGTCGTGCTCATCTCCGAGGGTCCGCGCGGTTCCGCGCAGCGTCTGGTCAAGGCCGAGGAGCGCAAGGTGTCGCGCGTCGTGGGGCACGAGGTGCCCGTGCACACGATCTCCGTCGGCAAGGCCGAGGGCCAGACCCCGCTGCGCGAGGTCGTCAAGACCATCAAGAAGTACCCGAAGTCGTTGAGCAACGACGAGGCGCTCGTCGTCCAGCAACGCATGAAGGCGCTGGGCAGCCGCAACAAGCCGGCGATCCCGGCGGGCATGGACCCGACGCGTCCGCCTCGCGCCAGCCGGCGCGCCCTGCGCGGCCGCTGACGCTGACGACACAGGAGTATGCAGGTGCGTAACACCGGCGTAACACCCGAGTGACCCGGCGGAAACCGCCTCCACGTAGGTTGAGGGTCACCGGACCCGTAACCCCGAGTCGTCGCCCGGTCCGCGACAGGAGGAACTCCATGTTCAGCAATGCCGACGAGGTGCTCGCCTACATCAAGGACGAGGACGTCAAGTTCATCGACATCAGGTTCTGTGACCTGCCCGGTGTCATGCAGCACTTCAACGTGCCGGCCCAGACGTTCGACCAGGACGCCTTCGACACCGGCCAGATGTTCGACGGCTCGTCGATCCGCGGCTTCAAGTCGATCCACGAGTCGGACATGAAGCTCATCCCGGACCCGCAGACGGCCTACGTCGACCCGTTCCGGGTCGAGAAGACGCTCGTCATGAACTTCTCGATCGTCGACCCCTTCACCGACGAGCCGTACGAGCGCGACCCGCGGCAGATCGCGCGGCGGGCCGAGGAGCACCTGCGCTCGACCGGGATCGCGGACACCGCATACTTCGGTGCCGAGGCCGAGTTCTACGTCTTCGACGACGTGCGCTTCTCGACCGGCCCCAGCGGGGGTTACTACCACATCGACTCGGTGGAGGCGGCCTGGAACACGGGCCGCGCCGAGGAGGGCGGCAACCGCGGCTACAAGCCCCGGTTCAAGGGCGGCTACTTCCCGGTGCCGCCGGTGGACCACTTCGCCGACATCCGCGACCGCATGGTGCTCAACCTGGACACCGTCGGCCTGGACGTCGAGCGCGCCCACCACGAGGTCGGTACCGCCGGGCAGCAGGAGATCAACTACAAGTTCAACACCCTGCTCCACTCCGGTGACGACCTCATGAAGTTCAAGTACGTCATCAAGAACACCGCCTGGGCGGCGGGCAAGACGGCGACCTTCATGCCGAAGCCGGTCTTCGGCGACAACGGCTCGGGGATGCACACCCACCAGAGCCTGTGGAAGGACGGCGAGCCGCTGTTCTACGACGAGAACGGCTACGGCGGTCTCTCCGACATCGCCCGGTGGTACATCGGTGGCCTGCTCTCCCACGGCCCGGCGCTGCTGGCCTTCACCAACCCCTCGCTGAACTCCTACCACCGCCTGGTGCCGGGTTTCGAGGCGCCGATCAACCTCGTCTACTCGGCGCGCAACCGTTCGGCCTGCGTCCGGATCCCCATCACCGGGGCCTCGGCCAAGGCCAAGCGGGTGGAGTACCGCGTTCCCGACCCCTCGGCGAACCCCTACCTCGCCTTCTCCGCCCAGCTCATGGCCGGCCTGGACGGGATCAAGAACCGCATCGAGCCGCCGGAGCCGGTGGACAAGGACCTCTACGAGCTCCCCCCGGAGGAGATGGCCGACATCGACCAGCTCCCGACGAACCTGCCGGACGTGCTCAACGCGCTGGAGGACGACCACGCCTTCCTCACCGAGGGCGAGGTCTTCACCGAGGACCTGCTCGGCGCCTGGGTCGACTACAAGCGCGCCAACGAGATCCAGCCGACCCGGCTGCGGCCGCACCCGCACGAGTTCGAGCTGTACTTCGACATCTGATCAGGCGTCGACAGCTGACGAATCGCGTCGGCGGAGGGCAGGCAGCGAGGAACGAGCTGTCTGCCCTCCGCCGCGTCTGCAGGGGACGAGTTCTCGGGGGTGTCTCCCCAGCCGGTATGCCGTCTGTCGGCCGGTACGTCAGCTGACGGCCGTAACGTCATCTGACAGCCCCCTCGTCGAGGCTGATGGATGACGTACCGGCGCCTGGTTGACGGACCGGCTGATGGTCGGCCTGCCCGGCCCCCGCTGCGCCGTGTGAGGCGGTGGACGCCGAGGGCCGACAGGGGGGCCGCGAGGAGGCCGGCGAGCGCGACCGGCCACGGGTGGACGACCAGGCTCAGACCGTATGCCGTCACACCGGTCACCGCCCCGAGTCGCCGCAGCGTCGGGGCCGGCAGCCGGGTGGCCAGCGTGTGCTTGCCCGCCGCGCGGTCGGCGTCGCGGTCTGCCCACTGCGTCTCGAGCAGGTTGACGAAGGTCAGGAGGGCGAAGGGGAGAAAGGTGAGCAACCCCGGCCCGAGCGCAGCACCGGCGACCACGGCCCCGGTGGCCGGCAGCAGCAGGCCGCCCAGGAGCGCGTTGGCCACCTCCCCCCACCCGTGCCGCGAGAACGGCCAGGGCCCGACGGAGTAGGCCCATCCGCCCACCAGGCCGAGCGTGAGCAGCAGGGCCACCAGCCCGCTCACCGTGCCGGTCGCCAGTCCGAGGACTGTCAGCACCGCGGCGAGTGCTGCCGCCACGACGGCGACGCGCAGCGCGAACACGGCGGGCAGTCCGTGCTCCTGCAGGGCCCCGCTGCCGCCGGAGAACCGGGTGCGGACGGTGCGGACATCGGTCTGCACATCGGCGAACTCGTTGACCACGTGCACGCTGGTCGCGACCGCGAGGACCACCAGAGCGGTGAGGACGGCGCCGGGCCGGGGCAGCGCCGCCCCACCGGCCCCTACCCCCGCCGTCCCCGCGACCCAGCCCACGGCGTAGACCGCGAGGATGAGCAGCACCTGGTCGGGGCGGCTCATCCGGACGGCCGCGCGCAGCCGCACCGAGGTCGGCCCGGCGGGTCCGCCGTGGCTCACCGCCACGTGCCGACGAGCACCCGCACGTGGCCGCCCCGACGGCGCCAGCGTCGGGTCCGGGTCAGTTCCGGCTCGACGACCACCCAGGGGTGGGCGTCGATGTCGGCGCCGCCGAGCCGGCAGGCGAGCCGGGCCAGCGGCGCGGACCAGGCCGCGGCGCCGGTGGGCCGGGCCATGTCGACGACGGCGACGCCTGCGCCCGGCCGGAGCACACCGGTGACCGAGCGCCACACCGCTGCCGGGTCGGGGGTCAGCGACAGCGCATAGGTCGCGATGACGGCGTCGAAGGGCTGGCCCCCGGCAGCCTCCCGCAGCGCCTCCGGGTCGGCCATGTCCCCCTGCACCAACCGCAGCCGGCCCGGACCCGTCGACGAGGCTCGCTTGCGGCCGGCCACCTCCAGCATCGCCGGGCTGCGGTCCAGGCCCACGACCGTGCCCGTCGGGCCGACACCGTGCAGGAGCGCCGGGAGGTTCAGCCCCGTCCCGCACCCGAGGTCCAGCACCCGGTGGCCGGGTCGCAGCCGCAGCGCCGGGACGGCGAGGTGCCGCCCCACGGCATACACCGGCTCACCGGAGAGCAGGTCGTAGGTGCGGGCGGTGAGCGCGCCGTAGCGGTCCACCCTCACCCCGCCAGCTCGTCCGCGACCACGTCGGCACCCGCCCCTGCGTCGCACAGGCCGATGAAGGCCCCCAGCTGGAGCACGGCGTGCGGGCTGGAGGGCAGGTGGGCGGTGAGCGCCTCGGAGCGGATGAGCACGGCCCGCCACTGCGCGCGGGAGATCGCCACGTTGAGCCGGTTGCGGCTCAGCAGGAAGCCCATGCCGCGCGGCACGTCGGCGGCGGAGGAGGCGGTCATCGACAGGATCGCGACGACGGCCTCCTGCCCCTGGAACGCGTCGACCGTCCCGACCCGGACCTGCCCCAGCCCGGCCTCGGCCAGGTGCGTCCGGACGAGCGCCACCTGCGCGTTGTAGGGCGCGACGACGAGAACGTCACGCTGCCCCAGCGCTCGTGGCCCGGAGTGGTCCTCGGGATCGGTCCAGGTGGCCCCGAGGTGCGCCCGCACCTGGCGCACCACCTCGGCCGCCTCCTCCGGCGACTCCGTGCGGTTGCCCCGGTGCTCGAGCCGCACGACCTCCAGACCTGGTGCACGGCCCTCGAGCCGTCGCCGGGACGGGGGGTCGGCGGAGCTGAGCTGGCCGGCGTACGCCAGGGCGGAGACCGGCGCGGTGACCGCGGGGTGCATGCGGTAGGTGTGCTCCAGGAAGTACCCCCGCTCCGGCGGCAGGGTCGAGTCCTTCCCCATGAGCCAGCCCAGCGCCGACTCGTCCACGGGCTCGGCGTGCGTGCCCTGGCTCACCTGCGGCAGCTGCTGCGGGTCGCCCAGCAGCAGGAGCCGGTGCGCGGACCGCGAGGCCCCGACGGTCGGGGCCAGCGCGAACTGCCCGGCCTCGTCGATGACGAGCAGGTCCAGGCCGCCGGGCTCGACCAGGTCGGGGTGGGAGAAGGTCCAGGCGGTGCCGCCGAGGACGCACCCGGTCCCCCGGTGCTCCTCGAGGTATGCCGCGCGCGCCGCCGTCGTATCCGTCAGGGTGGACCAGGTCGGGTCGGCGCTCTTCGGTGCCGACTTGGCGACCAGGGTCGCGTCGAGACCCGCCCGCACGACGGCACCGAGGACGTTCTCGACGACGAGGTGCGACTGCGCCACCACGCCGACCCGCCAGCCGTGCTCCTCCACGAGCCGGCGGATGACCCGCGACCCGGTCCAGGTCTTCCCCGTTCCGGGCGGGCCCTGCACGGCGACGTAGGAGTCGTCCATCGCCAGGAGCGCCGTGACGATGTCACCGAGGGCGCCCGCACCAGACCCGTGCGGCAGCCGACCACCCTCGCGCAGCCTCGGCAGACGCCGGGCCAGCAGGTCGAGCGCCGCTCCCCCGGGCAGCTCCGGGTGGGCCAGGGCGTCGCCGGCCACCGCGGCGATGGCAGCCGGGATCGGGTCGGGCCGGGGCGGTGGCTCGGGGATTAGCGCCACGGGCAGGTCGTCGAAGACGTCGTCCGGCGATCGGGCCTCGACGAGCAGGACCACCCGCGGGTCGTCGGCGTCAGGCTCGATCGCGTCGGCACGCGCCGCGGCGTAGGGCGCCCCGTCCGGACCTGCGGTCCGCGCGGGACCCGGCGAGGCGTAGACCACCTGCGCGCGCCGGGCCCTGCTCCCCGGCGCCCAGTCCCCCACCAACCGCAGGGTGCGCCGCCAGTGGCGGGCCTTGCCCTCCGGCGGGGTCCAGTCGGCCACCACCTCGACGGACTCGACGGCGAAGACGTCACGGGTGCGCGCCCAGCTCTCCAGGGGGTGCTGGAGCCGGTCGAAGTGGCCCCACCAGAACTGCTTGTCCTCCCGCCGGTGGTAGCCGATCGCCGTGGCCAGCATGGCCCAGGCCTGCTCCTGCGCGGAGCGCTCCGGTGGTGGACCGGCCCCGGCGCGCGCCTGCAGCGCCTCCTCCAGCGCGCTGTCCTGCGCGGCGCTCTCCCGGGCCTGCGGCTCGATCACCCGGGGCAGGACCTGGTCGCGCACCCCGGCCTCCTCGGCCCGCTCCAGCAACCAGTCGCGCAGTCGCAGCGTGGAGACGCAGTCGTAGCGGTTGTAGTCGGCCAGGTCGTCCAGCCGCCGGGTCGCCTCTGCGGGGTCGGCCTCCTCCAGGATGCGGAACTCGTGGTAGGCCAGGATCGAGGCGTCGCCGGAGCTCACGCCGTCCTCCGGGCGCAGCTCGGAGCCCATGTAGAGCGGCTCCAGCTTCTTGATGCTGTAGGAGGGGGCAGCGACGAGGACCGAGCCGCGCACGACGGCGTAGAGGTCGACGAAGACCTCGGCCCGCAGGAGGTCGTCGAGCTCCTCCTCGCGCACCCGGTAGCGCATCGCCATGGCCTTGAGGGCGCTGGTCTCGTAGGGGGCATAGTGGTAGACGTGCAGGTCCGGCCACCGGCGGCGTCGCTGCTGCAGGTCGTCGACGAAGGCGACGAAGGCAGCGCGCTCGGCGGCGAAGGAGTGCGCCCAGGTCGGCGTGTAACGGCCCGTCGCGTCGAGCACGCCCCAGAGGTACTGCAGACCCGCGTGGGCCCGGTCGCCCTCGTCGTGGTGCGGGTCGCCCTCGAAGTCGAAGAAGAGGTCGCCCTCGCTGGGAGCAGGCAGCAGCGCCAGGGTCTGCGCGGCCGAGCCGGTCAGCCGGTGAGTCACGGCAGTGCCGCGGCCGGCCCGCGCCTGCAGCCCCGCCTGGTCGCGCAGCCGGTCGAAGGTGGCGGTCAGGATCCCCTCCGGTGCCGTGGCGGCGCCGGCCAGGTCCGCCACGGTCTCGATGCCCTCCTCCCGCAGGCGCGCGCGTCGCCGCGCGTCCACCCCGGCGACGAGGAGCACGTCGTCGGCCGCCGCGGCGGCGGCCAGGCAGTCCTCGCACCGCCCGCACACGGCATACCGGTCCTCGCCCCAGCGCACCGGGTCGCTCCCCTCCAGGTGCGCCCGCAGGAACGGCTCGAACCGTCCACGCACCTCGGAGAAGACCGAGACGAGGTCGTCGGTCGGCAGGTCGCGTCGCTCGCCCGAGCCGAGCAGCAGGCTGGCGGTGGCGGAGACCGGCACCCCCGACCGCTGGAGCTGGTCGGCGTAGGCCCCGAGCTGGACCAGCGCGAGCGCCGACTCCGAGCGGGCGAGCTTGGCGTCGCACACCCGCCAGCCGTCGTCCGCGCGCTCGAGCACGTCGGCGAAGCCGAGCATCCGCCCGTCGAAGAGACACGCCTGGGACACCGCCCGGGCGTCACCGGCGAGCGCGACGCGCGACGCCCCGGCAGCCTCCCGCAGCGACTCCACCGACAGCGGCGGGACCGGTCGCGCCAGCTCCAGGAGCCCGCCCCGGTCCCGGTATGCCGTGAGCAGCTCGGCCTCGTGCCGGTCCCCCAGCCGGGCGAGCAGGTCGCGCACGGGGTCGCGGCGTGGCTCGAGCTCCGGGCGCGGCACCCGCCCCAGCGACGCGTCGACGTGCCGCAGGAAGGCATACTCGCACGTCAGTGCCGCACGCAGGTCCGACGGGCTCCACACCACCCGCTGCGGTCCCAGCACGAGCATCGGCTCCACCTCCTCCGGCGCGTCCAGCCTCGCACACGGCACCGACAACCCCATCGCCGTCCCGGTCCTCGGGGCCGGGCCTGGGATCATGTCGGGCATGAACCGCCTGGAGCGTTGGGAGTCGCGCACCCAGACCCCGCTGATGATCGCCGCCCTCGTCTTCCTCGTGGCGTTCGCCGTCCCCATCGTCAACCCGACGCTGCCGTCGAGCGTCCTGCGCACCTGCACGGTGGTCCAGGACGTCATCTGGGGCGTCTTCCTCGTGGACTACGCCTACCGGCTGGCCGTGGCGCCGCGGCGGTGGGACTTCGTCCGCCGGCACCCCCTGGACCTCGCGGCGGTGGCGCTGCCGGCGCTACGGCCCCTGCGGCTCGTCGCGGCCCTCACCTTCGTGCACCAGGTGGCCGGGAAGAAGCTGCGCGGGCACGTGGCGATCTACGTCACCACCGCCACCCTCCTCGTCGTCACCATCTCCTCCCTGGCGGTGCTCAACGCCGAGCGCGGGCACCCCGAGGCGACGATCCAGACCTGGCAGGACTCGTTGTGGTGGTCCTTCGTGACCGTCACGACGGTGGGCTACGGCGACTACGCCCCCGTCTCCGGCGAGGGGCGCCTCTTCGCCGTGGGTCTCATGCTGTGCGGCATCGCTCTGCTCGGCATCGTCACGGCGAGCCTGGCGTCGTGGCTCCTCGAGCGGATCACCGAGCCCGACCCCACCCGGCAGCCGGCCACGGCGGCCGACGTCGCCGAGCTCACCGAGGAGGTCCGCGCGCTGCGGGCCGAGCTGGCCGGGCTGCGCGGCCCCGACCACGGCTAGCTGGCGGGGTCCAGGACCGCGCGCAACCGGGCGGCGTAGTCGGCCCCCTCGGGTCCGTCGTACCTCGTCCGCGGCCAGAAGAAGCCACGCAGACCGTCACCCTTCGTCCGCGGCACCACGTGCACGTGCAGGTGCGGCACCGACTGACTGACCACGTTGTTCATCGCCACGAAGCTGCCCTGGGCCCCAGCGCCGTCCGCACCGCCCCCGCGACGTCGCGGGCGGCGCCGAAGAGCGGCACCACGAGGTCGTCGGGCAGCTCGGTGAGGGTGTCGACGTGGCGCCGGGGCACGAGCAGCACGTGCCCCTTGAAGACCGGCCGGGTGTCGAGGAAGCCGACGACCTCCTCCCGCTCGAGCACGGTCTGCGCCGGTTCCTCGCCGGCGACGATGCGGCAGAAGAGGCAGGCCATGGCGCCCACGCTAGCCGTGGGTGGCCCCGAGCACCTGGTGTATGCCGCGGGCCACCCCCGCGGCGATCTGGTCGACCTCGTCGTCGCTCACCACGAGCGGAGGGCCGAGCAGCAGCAGGTCGCCGTTCGTCCCGTCCGCGCAGCCGGTGCTCGGGTAGACGATGACCCCCTGCTCCCGACAGGCCTCGGTGACCCGCTCGACCAGCCGCTCGGCGCGCGGGTGCGGCACACGGGTCTCCTCGTCCGCGACCAGCTCGACGGCCTGCAGCAGCCCGCGCCCGCGGACGTCGCCGATGCCGGGGACCCGGGCGAGGTGACGGTGGAGGGCGTCGTGCAGCCGGGCGCCCTGCCGGGCCGACGCCTCGACCAGGCCGTCGCGCTGCAGGATGCGCAGGACAGCCAGGCCGGTGGCAGCCCCGACGACGTGGTGGGAGTAGGTGAAGCCGTGGACGAACCCGGCGCGGGCCAGCACCTCGTGCACCGGGCCGCTGACGACCGCGAGCCCCAGCGGCCAGTAGCCCGAGGCGGTGCCCTTCCCGGCCGTGAGCACGTCCGGGCGCAGGCCGAAGTGCTCGCTGGCGAACCACCGGCCGGTGCGCCCGAAGCCGGTCATGACCTCGTCGGCGACGACGAGGACGCCGTGGCGACGGCATACCTCGGTCACCGCCGGCCAGTAGTCCTCCGGCGGGACGCAGGCCCCGAGCCCGGCACCCGCGACGGGCTCGGCCACGAAGCCCGCGACGCGCCCGGGGCCGACGCGCTCGATGGTCTCCTCCAGCACCTGTGCGTGCCGCGCGCCGCAGCCGTGCGGGTGGGTGTCCGGGAACGCGCAGCGGTACTCGTAGGGGGTGCTGGTGTGCTCGGCCCCGGTGAGCCAGGGCAGGTAGGGGGCCCGCAGCCCGGCCCGCCCGGACACGCTCAGGGCACCCCTGCTGTTGCCGTGGTAGGAACCGCGGCGGCCGATGACGACGTCCCGGTCCTCCCCGCGGGCCAGGTGGTAGGCGCGGACCATCTTCAGGGCCGACTCCACCGCCTCGCTCCCCCCGGAGACGGGGTAGATGCGCGGGTCCTCCAGCGGCAGCAGCGGGGCGAGGGCGTCGGCATACTCCTCCAGCACCTCGCTGGAGAAGGCCGAGCCGTGCACGTAGGAGACCCGGGACGCCTGGGCGGCGGCGGCCTGCACGACCTCGTCCACCCCGTGACCGACGCCCACGACGACCGCGCCGCCGGCCGCGTCGAGGTAGCGGCGACCGTCGACGTCGACGAGGACCGCGCCCTCGCCGTGGTCGATGCGGACCCGGTCTCCGCCACCCCGGGAGAAGACGTGCCGCGAGCCCATCGGGTCAGCCGCCGTGCGACGCCGCAGCCGCAGCGGCCGCGACGGCCTCCCCGAAGATGCGCAGGCCGGTGCGTGCCTCCTCCGGCGTGACGACCAGCGGGGGCGACATGCGCACGACGCTCTCGCCCGCCTCGAGCACGAGCAGGCCACGCTCGAAGGCGGCCTGCTGCACGGCGGCCGAGAGGGCCGAGTCGGCGAACTCGACGCCGATCATCAGACCGACGCCGCGGACGTCGACGACCGCCTCGGGGTGGGCGGCCTGGATCTCGCGCAGCCCGGAGAGGACCTGCTCGCCGACGGTGCGGGCGTGCTCGAGCAGCCCCTCGGACTCGATGACGCGCAGCGTCGCGAGCCCGGCCGCGCACGGCACGGGGCTGCCGCCGTAGGTGGAGCCGTGGGTGCCGGTGCCCCAGCTCTCCATGAGCGAGGCCTTGGCGATGAAGGCCCCCAGGGGCAGGCCCGAGGCGATGCCCTTGGCGGAGAGCAGGACGTCCGGCTCGACACCGGTCTGCTCGATCGCCCACATGGTGCCGGTGCGACCCATGCCGCACTGCACCTCGTCGGCGACCAGCAGGATGCCGTGCTCGTCGCACAGCTCGCGCAGCCGCCGCATCCAGCCCTCGCCGGGGACGATGTAACCGCCCTCGCCCTGGATCGGCTCGACGAAGATCGCCGCCACCTCGCTGGGGGCCACGTCGTGGCGGAAGATCGTCTCCAGGGCGTCGAAGGTCGCGGTGTCGGAGGCGTCCTCACCGGCGGCGACCTTGGCCGGGTCGGCGTAGGGCACGTGCAGCACGCCGGGCAGCAGCGGACCGAAGCCCTGGTGGTACTTCGGCTTGGAGCTGGTGAGCGAGACGGCCCCCATGGTGCGGCCGTGGAAGGCGCCGAAGAAGCTGATGACGTAGGGCCGCTTGGTCGCGTAGCGGGCGAGCTTCAGGGCACCCTCGACGGCCTCGGCGCCGGAGTTGGTGAGGAAGACCCGCACGGGCTCGCTCATCGGCGCGGTCCGGGCGAGCGCGTGGCACATCTGCGAGTAGACCGGCAGAAAGAAGTCGCTGGCCGAGTAGTGCAGCAGGTCGGCCGCCTGGTCCTGGACCGCCCGCACCACCTCGGGGTGGGCGTGACCGGTGGAGTTCACCGCGATGCCGGCGTTGAAGTCGAGGAAGAGGTTGCCGTCGACGTCCTCGATGCGGCAGCCGCGCGCCCGCCGCGGGGCGAAGGGGTAGGCGCGCGGCAACGACGGGCTGGTGATGGCCTGGTCGCCGGCGACGACCTCCCGGGTCAGCGGACCGGGGAGCTCGGTGCGCAGGTCGGGCACCGGGCGGGAGGCGTCGGCCCAGTCGGTGGTCGGCTCGGCCAGGGTGGTGTCGGTCATGGGGCTCTCCTGGAGGTCGTGGGTGAGGTCGGGGTATGCCGTGCCGCCGGGTCCTGCGCGGCGCTCGCCCGGGAGGGGCGGCTCGGGAGGACGGCCGGGGCGGGCGGTGACCGGTGGTGGGACGGGGTCGGAGGGACCCGGCTCAGCCGGTGACGACGGTCTGGGACTGCTCGCGCATGAAGAGCTGGACGTAGTGCAGGCCGCCGCCCGCCTTGCCCGAGCTGCCCGAGCCCTTCCAGCCGCCGAAGGGCTGCACGCCCGGCCACGCACCGGTCGTGGCACCGGCCGGGCGGTTGACGTAGACCACGCCCGCCTCGATGCCCGACAGGAAGCGGTCGATCTCGTCCTGCTCGCCGGCGAACAGCCCGGCGGTCAGCCCGAAGACCGTGTCGTTGGCGCGCTCCAGCGCCTCGTCGAGCCCGTCCACGGGCGCCACGACGGCCAGCGGCACGAAGAGCTCGCTGGTGAACAGCTCGTCGTCGGCGGGCAGGCCGGAGATGAGCGTCGGCTGGACGAAGTAGCCGGGGTGGCCCTCGGTCCCCTGCAGGACCTCGCCGCCGGCGACGACGGTCCCGCCGGCCTCGCGGGCGTGCTCGACCGCCCCGCGGAAGCGCTCGACGGCCTCGGCGTCGATGACCGGTCCGCAGAAGGTGTCGCGCTCCAGCGGGTCGCCGACGACGACCGCCCCCAGCGCCTTGCCCAGGGTCTGGACCAGCTCGTCGTGGACCGCCGCGTCGACGTAGACGCGCGAGCAGGCCGAGCACTTCTGCCCCGAGGCACCGGCGATGGAGCGGGTGATGCCCTTCGCCGCGGCCTCGAGGTCGGCGCTGGCGGTGACGATCGTGGGGTTCTTGCCGCCCATCTCGGTGATGACCGGGCGCGGGTAGTCGCCGCGGAAGGCGTCCATGACGGCCATCCCGCCCGCGTAGGAGCCGGTGAAGGTCAGCCCGTCGATGCCCGGGTGCGCGACGACCGCCTTGCCGACGTCGTCCCCGCCCGGGAGGATCTGCATGAGTCCCTCGGGCAGCCCGCCCTCGAGCATGGTCTCGTAGAGCTTCCACGCGACGTGGGTGCCCTGCACGGAGGGCTTGAGGACGACGGCGTTGCCGGCGACGAGCGCGGCGGCCGCGGGGCCGGCGGCGAGCGCCATGGGGAAGTTGAAGGGGCTGATGACGCCCCAGACGCCGTGCGGGCGCAGGACCGAACGGGTGGTCTCGGTGGCGGAGAGCTGCTCCATCGCCGCCTCGAAGCCGCCGTTCTTCTCCACCTGGTCGCAGTAGTAGCGGAAGAAGACGGCCGACTCCTCCACGTCGCCCAGCGCCTCCAGACGGTTCTTGCCGACCTCCATGGTCATCAGGGCCGCCAGCTCGTTGGCGCGCTCGCTGATGAGGTCGGCCACCTCGCGCAGGACCGGGAGCCGCTCCTGCCAGGGCGTGGCCGCCCAGGCGCGACCGGCCACCCTGGCCGCGTCCACGGCAGCGTCGACGGCACCGGGCGAGGCGGCCCGGACCCGCGCGACCAGCACGGAGGGGTCGGCGGGGCTGGTGACGTCGACGGGGTCGCCGGGCGCGGGGTCGCCGGGGGCGGAGATCTCCGCCCCGAGCCAGCCACGGGCGACCTCGACACCGGCCTCGTATGCCGTGTGCAGGTCTTCGTTGTCAGCGGTCAGGGTCGCGTAGGTCACCTTGTAGGGCTCGGACACCGTCGTCTCCTCACATCTCGCAGATTGCCGAGTTCATCCGCCATCTTGCCAGATCGACAGGACGATTGACGGCCATATCCACGATTCGCCGGAAATCCTCCGAGCCGCTAGCCGGCGACGAGCTCCCTCGCGCCGAGCTGGTCGAGGACGAAGGCGATCTCGAAGGCGGTCTCGCGCCACGCGTCGTACCGCCCCGTCTTGCCGCCGTGCCCGGCGACCATCTCGGTCTTGAGCAGGATCGGGCGCTCCTGGGGGTCGCTGGTGACGGTCTCCCGGAGCTTGGCCACCCACTTGGCCGGCTCGACGAAGAACACGCGGGTGTCGTTGAGCCCCGTCGTGGCCAGGATGGCCGGGTAGTCCACCCGCCGGATGTTCTCGTAGGGGGTGTAGGAGCGCATGAGCTGGTAGATCTGCGCCGAGTCGACCGGGTTGCCCCACTCCTCCCACTCGCTCACGGTCAGCGGCAGCGAGGGGTCCAGGATGGTGGTGAGCGCGTCGACGAAGGCGACCCCGGCGTGGACCACGCGGAAGCGCTCGGGGGCCAGGTTGAGCACGGCGCCCATGAGCAGCCCACCGGCCGAGCGGCCCTCCGCGGCCAGCCGGTCGGGCGCCACCCAGCCGGTCTCGACCAGGTGGTCGGCGCAGGCGACGAAGTCGGTGAAGGTGTTGGTCTTGTGCTCCATGCGCCCCTCCTCGTACCACCCGCGGCCCATCTCCCCGCCGCCGCGGACATGCGCGACGGCGTGCACGACGCCGCGGTCGAGGTAGGACAGCCGGGAGATCGAGAAGTGCGGGTCCACCGAGATCTCGTAGGAGCCGTAGCCGTAGAGCAGTCCCGGGTGGCTCCCGTCCGGCTCGGCGTCGCGGCGGGCGACCAGCGAGATGGGGATCTGCGTGCCGTCCTGCGCGGTCGCCCAGAGCCGCTGCTGCTGGTAGTCCGCCGGGTCGTAGCCGCCCAGGACGGGCTGCTGCTTGACGAGGGTGAGCTCCCCGCTGCCCAGGTCGAGGTCGAGGACGCTGCGGGGGGTGACCAACGACTCGACGAGCACCTGCAGGGTGTCGGTCTCGTAGGTCGGGTTGGTGCCGGTCTCGATGGTGTAGACCGGCTCCTCGACCGGCACCTGGTAGCCCTCCCCCACCGGGCGCCCCTGGCCGGACAGGGGCAGGACCTGCAGCTGGGTCAGCCCGTCCCGGCGCAGGGACAGCACGAGGTGCCCGGCGAAGGCCTCCACCCCGGCCAGCCGCACCCCGTCCTCGCCGGGCACCACCGTCGACCAGTCCTGGGCCGAGGTGGTCGTCGCCGGCGCGACCGCGAGCTCGAAGTCGCGGTGGTCCCGGTTGTGCATGATCCACAGGCGCTCGCCCGCCGGCTCCACGTCGTACTCCACGCCCTCCTCCCGGGGGGCGACCACCCGGAGCTCGCCGGTGGGCTCCTCGGCGTCGACCAGCCGGACCTCGGAGGTGTTCTTGCTGCCGAGCCAGACGATGACGTGCCGGTCGTCGCGCGAGGTGCCGACCCCCATCCAGAACCGCTCGTCGTCCTCCTGGTGGACCAGCACGTCCTCCTCCGCCGGAGCACCGACTCGGTGGCGCCAGACCTGGTGCGGGCGCCACGCGTCGTCGACCCGGACGTAGAACAGGTGCCCCCCGTCGGCGCTCCACGCCGTCCCGTAGCCGATGCCCCGCACGGCGTCGTCGACGATCTCCCCGCTGGCGAGGTCCTTGACCTTGAGGTCGAAGCGCTCGTCGCCGGTGGTGTCCACCGCGTAGGCGAGCCGGTCCCCGGCCGGGGTCACGTCGAAGGCCCCCAGGCTGAAGAACTCCTCCCCCTGCGCCTCGGCGTTGCCGTCCAGCAGCACCTCCTCCCCCTCGGGCGCCGCGCCCGGGTCCAGCTCGGGCCGCTCCGGCGACTCGCCGACCGCGACCCGCCCGTGGACGGCGTACTGCTCGCCCTCGATGGTGCGGGTGTAGTACCACCAGTCGCGGTGCCGGACCGGGACCGACAGGTCGGTCTGCTGCACCCGGCCCTTGATCTCCTCGAAGATGCTCTGCTGCAGCTCGCCCAGGTGGGCGGTGCGGGCCTCGGTGTAGGCGTTCTCCGCCTCGAGGTGGGCGATGACGTCCGGGTCGGTCTTGTCCCGCAGCCACTCGTAGGGATCGACGACGTCCTCGCCGTGGTGCGAACGGAGGACGTCGAGACGGGTGGCACGGGGCGGGGCGGGCTGATGGGTCACCCACCCCACGCTACCCCGGAGCCCGGGGTCGTCGAGGGTGCGCGTCCGCCGCCGTCCGGGCGGGGTCGGCATACCATCGGCACATCATGATCACCCGCCCCGTCCGCCACCGCCGGGCCTGCTGGGTCGTGCGCGGCGCGGGCCGCGGGAGCACCCCGCAGCTGCCTCCCTCCCGGTATGCGCGGGTCCGGCTGCGCGAGGCCGAGGGGCTGCTCCTGGGGCCGGAGGAGGTGAGCGAGGTCTACGGACCCGCGCCGGGAGCGCACCCCCTCGACCTGCTCACGGACGTCACCGGGGAGTGGGTCGGCCTGCTGAGCGACGACGCGGAGCGCACCTGGGTGGCGATGAGCGACTTCCACGGCTTCGGGCACCTCTTCTGGTCGGTGCAGCCCGGCGCCACCGGTCAGGACGTCTACCTCGGCACCACCCTCGACGCCGTGGTGGACCGGCTGCGCGGCGACGGCGTGGCGCTCGAGGTCGACTGGTCGGTCGCGCACACCACCCTGGCCTCGAACCACGTGCTCCTGCGCAACCAGTGGTCCCGGCGCACCCTGGTGCAGGGGGTCCGGTGCCTGCGCCCGGACGAGCTGCTGGTCGTGTCCGGCCGCGGGGTCGGGACCGTGCCGAGACCGATGACCACCGACCCGCGCGGCCGCGGCTACGACGAGCTGCTGGATGCCGGCATCGAGCGCGCGAGCGGGTTGCTGGCCCAGGTCGGCGACGCCGTGCCGGACCTGCGGGTCTTCTCCTCGGGCGGCAAGGACAGCCGCGTCGTGCTGGCGCTGCTGGACCACGCGGGCGTGCTGGACCGGACGAGCTTCGTGGCGGCGGACCCGAGCCGGTGGGCGGACGCGGCGGGCCGCGCGGGGCTGTGGCGCGACCTCGTCGTCTCCGACGAGTTGCGGCGGGCCGCAGGGCGGCCGTGGTACGTCGAGCCGGACTACGAGGACCGGATGCTGTCCTTCGCCGAGAGCATCGAGCACCACCAGAGCTTCTACGCCGGCAGCCAGTGGGCGGCCTCGGCCGAGCGGCAGCTGAGGTGGCCGACCGTCCCCTACGTCGCCGTGCGCGGCGGCGCCGGCGAGCTGCTGCGGACGGCATACCGGGCCATCCGCACCGGGGCACCCTTCGCGGCGATGGGGCAGACCACCGCGTCCCTGGAGGCGGACCTGCGGCGGCTGCACGGCCTGGTGCTCCACCCGGGCGCCGAGCTGCCGCCCGGTGCCCGGGAGGCGGGCGAGGCCGCGGTCGTCGAGGCCTTCTCGCTCCTCGCGGACGCACCCGTCGGCGAGCAGGTCGACGCGCACTACCGCCTGCACCGCAACCGCGCCCACTTCGGGCACGTGCTCCACTCGACGCACCGACGCAGCCTGGCCCTCCACCCGCTGGCGACCCCGGAGTTCCTGCGGGCGGCGCACCTGCTCCCCTTTGCCGGGCGCGACCTCGGGCTGGCCGCCTTCGACGTCGTCGAGCGGCTGCGCCCGGACCTCAACCGGCACCGGTTCGCCTCCGGCACCTGGCCGGCCGAGCTGTGGCGGCAGCGTGGCGGAGCCCCCTCCCCGCTCCCGCGGGCTCCGCGGGGACCGTTCGACCGCGAGCGCGTCCCGGACTACTTCGCCGCCGAGGACCCCAACCACTTCCGGCGCGGCTGGACCAGCGGGCCGCTGCGCTTCGACATCCGCACGGCCGCGCAGACGAGGGCGGTCCACGACCTGTGGCGGCTGCACGAGCTCGCGCCACGGGAGGCCACGAGCACCTTCGTGGCCTCCGTCGCCGACCTGGTCAGCACCTCGGCGCTCAACCCGGCGACCACGGTGGTGCGGGTGGCCTCGCTGCTGCGGG
The DNA here is from genome assembly GCF_947487915.1 of uncultured Serinicoccus sp. GTDB lineage: Bacteria > Actinomycetota > Actinomycetes > Actinomycetales > Dermatophilaceae > Ornithinicoccus. The sequence goes on from NZ_CANKYH010000001.1 coordinate 242,347, forward strand.
CCCTCGACGCCCCCGCCGGCGATCCCCCGGCCTGCCTGGAGGTGACGGTCCGGACCGGGGGTGGGCTGCCGTGGCGGCGGCGGGACCGTGTGCAGGTCGCGCCGGTGCGCACCGGGGGGCCGGGCTCGGTCCGGACCCTGGACGAGTATGCCGCGAACGCCCCGACCGCGGGCCTGGAGACCTTCGAGGTCGACCCCCGCACCGAGCCCGGGGTCTCCTGCCACCTGGAGGTCGAGCACGGCGCGCTCGTGGCGCGGCGGGTGGGGGCGGAGCGGGCCGGCTGGCCGCTGGAGCACACGTTCACGCTCACCTGCGGCGCTGAGCAGGTGGCCGAGGTGACGACGCGGGAGGCCCGGGTGGACTTCGGCGTCGCGCCGGGGCCGGGGCGCTGGCGGGCGCAGCTCGCCGCGCGCCGCCTGGACCGTCCGGAGGTCGTGCTCCGCGCCACCTCACCGCCGCTGGTCGTGCCCGGGACCGGACCGGGCTGAGGGGCGCGGCGGCGGCACCCTCGCGGTCGCGGCGGGCTCTCGCGGGAGGCGCGGGCCTCCTCGTCGAGGCACGGCGGGGTTCGGGCGACTCCTGAGCCACATCGACATCAGGCGTCACAGGATGCCGAGAAGATCGCAGACACCAGAGGTATAACACCGGCAGATGCACTTGTCCCCGCGCGGTGCGACGCGTGGGGACAGCGGGGCTGCAGGGATTCGAAGGGCCCGTACGGCATCGACCTCCCACCGCCGCGAGCGCATGTCGTGATGCGCGTCACACTGGGAATTTGGTCAAGTTCTCCCCATGAAAGAGTAAAGAACGAGTAAAGTTCCTTGTCAGTAACCACGGACGAGGGGCACATCATGACCATTCAGAGCACGTCGACCAGCCGCTCGGTCACCGGGACGTACCGCGTGATCGAGCAGAGGCAGGGCTCCGGTATCGACTTCTATTTCAGCGTGAGCGGCCCGGACGGCCGCACGAGCGAGCAGAAGGTCCTCTGGTACCCCTCCATGACCGCGCTGCAGGTGGCCGAGGCCGCCGTCGCGGCCCGCCTGGAGGCAGACGGCACCACGCACGTCGCCGCCGTGGCGGCCCAGCAGGACCCCAACGAGGGCGGGTTCGTCGTCAGGCTCACCTGACCTCGGCGGGAAGACCCTCAGCTGCCGACGCTGGCGGAGCCCAGCAGGGCCTTGAGGTCGCCGAACAGCTCCGGGGTCGCGGTGACGCGCAGGCCCTCGTCGAGCTTGATGAGGACGGTGCGCCCGGGCTGGGTCAGCCGGACGTGCACCTCGGTGGCGCCGGGGTGGTTGGCCAGCACCCCCTTGAGCTGGTGCGCCAGCACGTCGTTGATGCGGGTCGGGGTCATGGTCAGCACGACCGGCCCCCGCGGCCCGGTCTTGATGTCCGGGAGCATCATCTCGTTGGCCATGAGCTCGGTGGAGTCGTCCTTCTTCAGCCGGCCCTTGACCACCACGACGGTGTCCTCGGCCAGCATGGTCGAGATCGTCATGTAGGTCTTCGGCCAGAAAACGACGTCGAGCGAGCCGGCCATGTCCTCGACGGTGGCCCGCGCGTAGGGGTCGCCGTTCTTGGTGCGCTTGAGCTGCAGGTTGGTGATCAGCCCGGCGACTGTGACGAAGTCGCCGTCCTTGGCGCCGTCCTCGCCGATGAGCTGCAGGATGGAGGCGCTGGCGTGCTGGGACAGGATGTGTTCGATGCCGTTGAGCGGGTGGTCGGAGACGTAGAGCCCCAGCATCTCCCGCTCGAACGCCAACCGGGCGGTCTTGTCCCACTCGATGCCGGGGATGGGCGGGAGGGTGACGATCTGCAGCGGCTCGCCCCCGCCGTCCTCGTCGTCACCGAAGGAGAACCCGGAGAAGAGGCTGTCCTGGCCGATGGCCTCCTGCTTCTTCTCGTCGGCGAGCGCCTCGACATACCGCTCGTGCACCGTGACCAGCCCCTGCCGGGTGTGGCCGAGTCCGTCGAAGGCCCCGGCCTTGCACAGGGACTCGATGGTGCGCTTGTTGCACACGACGGCCGGGCACTTGCGCAGGAAGTCCTCGAAGGAGGTGAAGGCGCCCTTCTCCTCGCGGGTGGCGACGATGGCCTGGACCACGTTGGACCCGACGTTGCGGATCGCCTGCATGCCGAAGCGGATGTCGTCGCCGACCGCGGCGAAGGTGCCGATCGACTCGTTGACGTCCGGCGGCAGCACGGGGATCCGCAGCCGGCGGCACTCGGCGAGGTAGAGCGCGGTCTTGTCCTTGTCGTCACCCACGCTGGTGAGCAGGGCAGCCATGTACTCGGCCGGGTAGTTGGCCTTGAGGTAGCCGGTCCAGTAGGAGATGACGCCGTAGGCCGCGGTGTGCGCCTTGTTGAAGGCGTAGTCGGAGAACGGCACGAGCACGCCCCACAGCGCGGCGACGGAGGCCTCGCTGTAGCCGTTGGCCTTCATCCCGTCCGAGAAGGGGATGTACTCGGCGTCGAGCACCTCCTTCTTCTTCTTGCCCATGGCCCGCCGCAGGAGGTCGGCGTTGCCCAGGGTGTAGCCCGCCAGCTTCTGGGCGATTTCCATCACTTGCTCTTGGTATATGCATAACCCATACGTATTCTCCAGGATGGGCTGCAGGGCCTCCTCCATCTCCGGCTGCAGCTTGCCCTTGAGCTCGGGGTCCAGCGGGGTGTTCTCCTGCTTGCCGTTCTTGCGCAGGGCGAAGTTGGTGTGGGCGTTGACGCCCATGGGGCCGGGTCGGTAGAGGGCGAGCGCCGCCGAGATGTCCTCGAAGGTGTCCGGCTGCATGAGCCGCAGGAGCTGGCGCATCCCGTTGCCGTCGAGCTGGAAGACCCCGAGCGTGTCGCCCCGGCTCAGCAGGTCGTAGGTCGCCCGGTCGGTCATGTCCTTGGACAGCGCGTCCAGGTCGATGTCCTGGCCCCGGTTGTCCCTGATGTTGGTGATCGCGTCGTCGAGGACGGTGAGGTTGCGCAGCCCCAGGAAGTCCATCTTGACCAGCCCGAGCGACTCGCAGGTCGGGTAGTCGAACTGGGTGATGATCTGGCCGTCCTGGTCGCGGCGCATGATCGGGATGACGTCGATGAGCGGCTCGCTGGACATGATGACGCCGGCCGCGTGCACGCCCCACTGCCGCTTCAGTCCCTCCAGCCCGGTGGCGGTGTCGAACACCTCGGCGGCGTGCTCGTCCTCGGCGAGCAGCTCGCGGAACTCGCCGGCCTCGGCATACCTCTTGTGCTGCGGGTCCTGGATCCCGGACAGGGAGATGTCCTTGCCCATGACGCTGGGCGGCATCGCCTTGGTGAGCCTCTCGCCCATGGCGAAGGGGTAGCCCATGACCCGGGAGGAGTCCTTGAGCGCCTGCTTGGCCTTGATCGTGCCGTAGGTGACGATCATCGCGACCCGCTCGTCGCCGTACTTCTCGGTGACGTAGCGGATGACCTCCGAGCGGCGCCGGTCGTCGAAGTCCACGTCGAAGTCGGGCATCGACTTGCGCTCGGGGTTGAGGAACCGCTCGAAGATCAGGCCGTGCGGGATCGGGTCGAGGTCGGTGATCCCCATGGCGTAGGCGCACATGGAGCCGGCACCCGAGCCGCGGCCGGGGCCCACCTTGATGCCGTTCTTCTTGGCCCAGTTGATGAAGTCGGCGACGACGAGGAAGTAGCCCGGGTAGCCCTTGCCGATGATGACCTCGGACTCGTAGGCCGCCTGCTTGCGCGCGTAGTCCGGGACCCCCTCCGGGTAGCGCCGCTGCAGGCCGGTCTCGACCTCCTTGATGAACCAGCTGGTCTCGTCCTCGCCCTCCGGGACCGGGAAGCGCGGCATGTAGCGCCCCTCGCCCTCGGTGAAGGAGATGTCGCAGCGGTCGGCCACCAGCAGGGTGTTGTCGCAGGCCTCGGGCAGCTCGCGCCAGACGTCGCGCATCTCGGCGGCCGACTTGAGGTAGTAGCCGTCGCCGTTGAACTGGAACCGGTTGGGGTCCTGCATCGTCGAGCCGGACTGCACGCAGAGCAGCGCCGAGTGCGCCTTGGCGTCCTCCTGGCGCGTGTAGTGCAGGTCGTTGGTCGCCAGCAGCGGCAGGGACAGCTCCCGGGCCAGCCGGAGCAGGTCCTGGCGGACCACCCGCTCGATCTGGATGCCGTGGTCCATGAGCTCGAGGAAGTAGTTGTCCGCCCCGAAGATGTCCTTCATGTCCGAGGCGTACTGCACCGCCTGGTCCCACTGCCCGAGCCGCAACCGGGTCTGGATCTCCCCGGACGGGCAGCCGGTGGTCGCGATGAGGCCCTGGCCGTAGGTCTCCAGCAGCTCGCGGTCCATGCGGGGCTTGAAGTAGTAACCCTCCATCGAGGCCAGGGAGGCCATCCGGAAGAGGTTGTGCATGCCGTTGTTGTTGCGCGCCAGCAGCGTCATGTGGGTGTAGGCGCCGCCTCCGGAGACGTCGTCGCGCCCCCCGTCGCCGTACTTCACCCGGGTCTTGTCGGTCCGGTGGGTGCCTGGGGTGACGTAGGCCTCGAGCCCGATGATCGGCTTGACGTCGTAGCGCTGGGCGGTCTTCCAGAACTCGTAGGCGCCGAAGATGAACCCGTGGTCGGTCGTCGCGATCGCCGGCATCCCCAGCTCGGCGGCCGTGTCGAACATGTCGGTGATCCGCGCCGCACCGTCGAGCATGGAGTACTCGGTGTGGTTGTGCAGGTGGACGAAGTTCTGCTCGCGCGGGGGGCTGCTGCTGGTGGGTGCTGACATCAGGACGAGATCCTAGTTCGCGTCGCTGACACTCCTGCCGCCCCGTCCCGGGTCACCCGCGGATGCGCTCCAGCGCCTGCTCCAGCTCCTGCGGGTATGCCGAGGCGAAGCTCACGCGCTCCCCGCTGCCGGGGTGGTCGAAGGCGAGCTCGGTGGCGTGCAGCCACTGGCGGTCCAGGCCCAGGTCGCGCGCCAGCGTGGGGTCGGCGCCGTAGGTGAGGTCACCGCAGCAGGGGTGCCGGAGAGCGGAGAAGTGCACCCGGATCTGGTGGGTCCGACCGGTCTCGAGGTGGATCTGCAGCAGGCTCGCCCGCCGGTGCGCCTCGAGCAGCTCGTAGTGGGTGATGCTGGGCCGGCCGCTGGTCATCACCGCGAACCGGTAGTCGTGCCCCGGGTGGCGCCCGATGGGGGCGTCGATGGTCCCCTCGTGCGGGTCGGGCAGGCCCTGCACGAGGGCGTGGTAGGTCTTGTCGACCACCCGGTCCCGGAAGGCCTGCTTGAGCACGGTGTAGGCGCGCTCGGACTTGGCCACGACCATGAGGCCGCTGGTGCCGACGTCGAGCCGCTGCACGATGCCCTGCCGCTCCGGGGCCCCGGACGTGGAGATCCGGTAGCCCGCCGCCGCGAGGCCACCCACCACGGTCGGACCGGTCCAGCCGACGCTGGGGTGGGCCGCCACGAAGGCGGGCTTGTCGACCACGACGATCTCGGGGTCGTCGTGCACGATGCGCATGCCCTCGACCGGTTGGGCGACGACGGCCAGCTCCGCCGGCTCGGTGGCCGAGGGCATCCGCACCTCGAGCGAGGCACCGGCGGTGAGCCGCTCGGACTTTCCGACCGTGCGCCCGTCCACGACCACGTGGCCCTCACCCGCCAGCGCCGCCGCCCTCGACCGGGAGAGCCCCAGCAGCCGCGGGAGGGCGGCGTCGACGCGCTCTCCCTCGAGGCCCTCGGGCACGGTGAACAGCCGGAAGTCGCTCACCGCGCCTCCTCCAGGTCCGCCGGCTCCTGGCCCTCGCGGGTGCCGTCGGGATGGTAGCCGCGCAGGGACAGCAGGACGATGAGGACGGCCGCGGTGGTCACGCCCATGTCGGCGATGTTGAAGACCGGGAAGTTCGGGAGCGCGATGAAGTCCACGACGTGGCCCAGACCGACCGAGGGAGGGCGCAGGTAGCGGTCGACGAGGTTGCCCACGGCACCGCCCAGCAGCAGGCCGAGGGTGATCCCCCACACCAGGCTGCGCGTGCGGAAGGCCTGCCAGATGATGACCACCGACACCAGGGTCGCCACCGTCGTCACGACACCCGTCCAGCCGGTGCCGAGGGAGAAGGCCGCGCCGGAGTTGTAGGTGAGGTGCAGCTGCAGGACCTCACCGAGCACCGGCACCGACTCCCCCCGGGTGAGGGTCGCCTCGGCCCACGCCTTCGTGGCCTGGTCCAGGCCCGCCCAGAGCAGGGCGACGAGGAGCACCACGGCGGTGCGTCTCGGGGGACGGTTGGTCAGCGGCGTTCCTGCTTCTGCTTGCATGTCATGCATAGCGTCGCACGAGGGAAGGCCTGCAGCCTCATCTTGCCGATCGGGGTGCCGCAGGACTCGCAGTCGCCGTAGGTGCCCGCCCCGACCCGGTCCAGGGCGTGCGTGTTCTGGTCGATGAGGTCGCGGGCGTTGTTGGTGACGGACAGCTCGTGCTCGCGTTCCCAGGTCGCGGCACCCGCATCCGCCTGGTCGTCGCCGGCACCGTCCCCGAAGGAGCGACCGCGTTCCAGCAGGTCGTGCTCGGCCTCCTCGACCTCCCTGCGCAGGCGGTCGATCTCCGCCTCGAGCTCACCGCGCAGCTCGTCCAGCTCGGCGGCGGTCCACGGGCTCTCGTCGTCCCGCACGCTCAGCGCCCGGTGCGCTCCCGACTCGCTGGTGCCACGGTCCGAGCGGCTCGCACCGCTCGGACCCCCCTGCTTCACACTCGTCGCCACGGCTGTCCTTCGTTCGTGGGCTGCGCTCCCCTGCCAGGCGAGCGATGGTGCTGGGAGAATAGATCAGCAACCTGACGATGACAACGGGAAACGACATCACCCTGGGGAGGGACGCGACGACGCCCCGACCGGTCGTGGTCGGGGCGTCGTCGTGCTCGGCGGTGCGCCGGATCAGGAGGTGGGCCGGGACCCGTCCAGCCGCTCCATCTGGTCGGCCAGGAAGGCCCGCAGCCGCTCGCGCAGGTCACGCTCCTGCGACTGCAGTCCACCGATGGTGGCGGACAGCGCGCTCTCCTGACCGTGCAGGTCCTCGAGCACCGTGCTGCGCTTCTGCTCGGCCTCGCTGACCATCTGGTCGTGGCTCGCCTGGCCCTCGGCCACCAGCCGGTCCCGCGTCTGCTCACCGGTGCTGACGAGCTCGTCGTGGCGGCTCTGTCCGGTCTGGATCAGCTCGTCGTGGCGGCTCTGCCCGGTCTGGACCAGCTCGTCATGGGTGGCCTGACCCTCGGCCACCAGCCGGTCGTGGGTCTCCTGTCCGGTGCGCTGCAGCTGGGCGCTGTGCTCGTCGGCCTCGGCGACCACCGTGGTCTTGTATGTGTCGCCCTCCTCGATGAGCCTCGCCCGGGTGCTCTCCCCCTCGGCCACGTGCTGGTCGTGCAGCCGCTGCGCCAGGGAGATGATGGAGCTCGGGTCCTCGCCGTCGCCGCCCGGGCCGGCTGCCGCGGCGCCGCCGGTGGCCGCGGCCTCCAGGGACGAGCGCGCCTCGTCACGGTCGCGCTCGGCCGCGCCGGCCCGCTCCTCGGCCTCCTGGGCCCGGCGCTCGGCGGCCGTTCGCGCCTCCTGGCACTCGGCCAGCTGGCGACGCAGAGCCTCCAGCTCCTCTGCCTCGGCCCCGTCCCCGTGGCTCTCGTCCGTGCGGGCCGAGCCCGCCTGTTGACCAGCCGTGGAGACGACGCCGCGGCTGGCACGGCAGTCCTCCAGGTCGGTGCGCAGGCCGTCGTTCTCCGACACGAGCCGACGCAGCTCGACGACGACCTCGTCGAGGAAGTCGTCGACCTGGGTCTCGTCGTAACCGCGCCGCAGGTGCGTCGCGCTGAAGCTCTTCTTGATGACGTCCTCGGGGGACAGAGCCATGGTTCACCTCTTGGTCCAAGGGGCCATCACCCTGGTACCGCGTCACGGCGGCGGCGATGGCGTGCGGGCATGCACTGCAGCGAGCACTGTAACGCACCGATCAGCCTCGGTCACCGCGTCGACCGGCTGCTCCCCAGCGGTGCCACGGGGGAACGCCCCAGGTCAGAAGGGCAACGAGAGGGCCAGCGAGCGGCCGATGCCGACCGCGATGATGAGGACGAGGAAGCCGAGGTCGAGGGCCACGCCGCCGAGGCGCAGGGGTGGGATGACCCGTCGCAACGCCCGCAGGGGCGGGTCGGTCAGGCTGTAGACGCCGTTGGCCAGGACGAGGACGGGACCCTTGGGCCTCCACTCCCGGGCGAAGACCTGCACCCAGTCGAACACCAGGCGGGCGATGAGCACGAAGAAGTACAGGTTGAGCACGAGCGCGAGGATCTGGCCGATCATGGCGCCAGCCTACGCGGGCGACCTGGGCGTCGGCTGCTGCGGGCCGCCACCGGCACGGTCGGACGTCAGCTCTGGTTGAAGGGCCCCTGCACGCCGCGCGTCTGCTCGGCGGTCGCGCCCCCGTCGACCTCGACGAAGGACGGGCTGAGCAGGAACACCTTGCTCGTCACGCGCTCGATGGACCCGTGCAGACCGAAGGCCAGGCCGGCGGCGAAGTCGACGAGCCGCTTGGCGTCGGAGTCGTCCATGTCGGAGAGGTTCATGATGACCGGCACCCCGCCACGGAAGGCCTCGCCGATCGTCTTGGCCTCGTTGTAGGTGCGCGGGTGGATCGTGGTGATGCGGTTCAACTCGCCGACCTCCGGCTCGCGGACGACCTGGGACACGGGGGTGCTCGTGGGCAGCGTCGCGACCGTGGCGTGCTGACCGGCCCCGTGGTCGTCCTCCCGCAGCTGGCGCACGCTCGCACCCGAGGAGCGCTGGTCGGGCGTCTCGTCGGCGTAGGTGTCGTAGTCGTCGAAGCGCTCGTCGGACTCGGCGAGTCCGAGGTACTCCATGGTCTTGCGCAGTGCCCCGGCCATGTGTGCGAGCTCCTAGGTGCGTGACGGGACGTAGCTCCCGTGGGTGGATCGGTCGTGCACGACGCTACCGCTGCGGTGGTCGCGAACCGAGGATTGCGCTCCCGACACGCAGGTGTGTCGCACCCGCCGCGACGGCGAGCTCGAGGTCGCCGCTCATGCCCGCCGAGACCCAGGTGGCGCGGGGGTGGGTATGCCGCAGCTGCTCCCCCAGCCCGCGGAGCCGGTCGAAGGCCCGCCGGGTCTCGTCGGGGGTGAGGTCGCGGGGCGCGATCGCCATGACGCCCTCCAGCTCCAGCCACCGCGCAGCGGCCACGCCCTCGGCCAGCGAGGCGACCTCCTCCGGCGCCGCACCGCCACGCCCCGCCTGCTCGCCCTCCCCGAGGTCGACCTGGAGGAGGACCTCCAGCGGGCCCTCCCGGTCCCCGTCGTCGACGGCCTCGGCCCGGCCGCGGTCGAGGGCACGGACCAGCCGCGCCCGGTCGACCGACTGGACGACGTCGGCATACCGGGCCACGCGTCGCGCCTTGTTGGTCTGCAGCTGTCCGACAAAGTGGACCCGCAGGTCGGCGCGGACCGGCCCGGGCAGCCCGGCGACCTTGTCCCCGGCCTCGGGGTCGCGGCTCTCGCCGATGTCGGTGACACCCATCCCGGCGAGCAGCTCCACGTCGCTGCCCGGGAAGAACTTGGTCACGACGACGAGGGTCGGTCGCTCCGCCTCCCGTCCGGCCGCAGCGCAGGCGTCGTCGACCCGCCTGCGGACACCCTCGAGCCCGGAGGCGAGCTCGGCCGCGCGGTCCCCGCTCACGCTCATGCCACCTGCTCCGGCGGCAGCAGCCGCACGACCCCGGCGAAGCGACCGGTAGCGCCGTCGCGACGGTAGGAGTAGAGGTCGGTCCGCTCCCGGGTGCAGCCGGGCAGCCACCGCAGGGTGACCTCGAGGTCGCTGTCGGCCAGCTGCTGCACCACTCCCGAGGCGACGTCGATGGCGGGGGTGCCGGTCCAGGACACCGCGGCGGCGGCCGGCGTGAGCGCGGCCGCCTGGTCACGCAGGTACGGCGGGACCTCGTAGCAGCGCGGGCACACCGACGGACCGACGACCGCCTCGAGGCGGCGCGCACCCAGGTCGCCCAGCACCTGCAGGGCCGCCGGGACGACCCCCGCGAGCAGCCCCGGCCGGCCGGCGTGGACGGCGGCCGCCAGCCCCTCCGTGCGGTCGACGAGCAGGAGAGGCACGCAGTCGGCGACGAGGACCACGAGCGCCTCGTCGGTGCGGTCGGTGACGAGGGCGTCCGCGGCCGGTGGCGGGGCGTCCCGGTCCGCCCCGGGTGGCGGCGGTGCCCCACCTGCGGCCCCCGCGCTGGTGGACGGGGTCAGGGCGACGGAGCACCCGTGCTGCTGGTCCATGAGGCGCAGGTCGGCGCCCCGCAGGCCCAGCTCGTGGGCCAGCCGGTGACGGTTGGTCTCGACCGCCTCCGGGAGGTCACCGACGTGGCCCCCCAGGTTGAAGGAGGCGTAGGCATCCTGGCTGGCGCCGCCGTGCCGGTCGGTGACGGCCCACTCCACCCCGTAGCCGTCGCCGGTCGGGTCGAGCCGCTCTCGCCAGGTGAACACGCTCAGCAGGGTAGCGGCCCCACCCAGGGCTCAGCGGCGCCAGGCCTCGTCGTCCAGGGCCGACAGCTGCGCCTGTACGAGCTCGCGCAACCGCTGCCGGTAGCCGTGCTGCGCCTCGTCCAGGCCGGCGAGCCGCTGCTCCAGCATGGTCCTGCGGGTCTGCAGGTCGGCCAGGATGCCCGCGCGCTCCTCCTCCGCCTCGGCGACGAGACGGTCGTGCCGGTCCTGACCCTCGGTGAGCAGGCGATGGTGCTCGGCCTGCGCCTCGGCGAGAAGGCGGTCGTGCTCGGCCTGGGCCTCGGCGAGCAGGCGGTCGTGCTCACCCTGTCCCTCGCCGACGAGCCGCTCGTGCTCGGAGCGGCCCTGGTCCAGCAGGCGCTCCTGCTCGGCCTGGGCCTCCTCGACGAGGCGGGCGTGCTCGGCCCTGGCCTGGTCGAGCAGGCCGACGCTGTGTTCCCGGGCCTGGGCCGTCTGCGCCTCGGCGTCCGCCTCGGCCCGGGCCAGGACGGCCTCGCTCTCGGTGCGGGCCTGCTCGCGCAGCCGGTCACCCTCGGCCCGGCCCTGCTCCACATAGTTCTCGTGCAGCCGACGGGCCACGGTGAGGATGACGTCGAGGTCGGTCTGCTGGGGGTCGTCACCGTCGGGCAGGTCGAGCTCGTCGCCGAAGGTCTCGGTCCCGCGGGTCTCGGCCGCCACCCGCAGGGTGCGCAGCTCGGTGGCAGCGCGGTCGTGGGCCGCGACCGTCTGGTCGAGCTCGGCCTGGACCCGGCGCAGCGCGTCCTCCTTCGTGGCCAGGCCGGCCTCGGCCTCCTGCTGCCGTCGCTCGGCCTCATGGGCGGCGGACTCGGCGGCCCCGGCGCGCTGGTCGGCCTCGTCGGCGGCGGCGGTGGACCGGTCGAGCCGGGCCTGCACCTCCGCGAGCTCGGTGACCAGCTCGCGCCGCTCGGCGCGGATGAGGTCGACCTGGTGCTGCTCACGCTGCACCCGCTCAGACACCTCGTCGTCGGCGCTGCGCGAGGTATGGCCGGCCACCTCCCCCTCCAGCTCCTCCACCCGGGCCTGCTGACGCCGCAGCTCGGTCACGACCTCCTCGAGGAAGGCGTCGACCTGCGACTCGTCATACCCACGGCGCAGCTGGGTGGTCTTGAACGTCTTGCGGATCACGTCGTCCGGGTGCAGTGGCACGGTGCCTCCCCTTTCATGGAGCCGACCTACCGGCCGGAGAAGGAATCGATGATGTTGATGACGCCCGGGCCCATGACGATGATGAAGAGCACGGGCAGGATGGTGAGGATGAGCGGGAAGACGACCTTGACCGGGATCTTCATCGCCTTCTCCTCGGCGCGTTGGCGGCGCTTGAGCCGCATCTCATCGGCCTGCGTGGAGAGCACCCGCGCGATGGAGACCCCGTGCCTCTCCGCCTGGATGACCGCACGGAGGAAGCGGCGCAGGTCCGGCTCCGGACTGCGCTCGGCGAGCGCCTGGTAGGCCGCGCGCCGCGGCTGGCCGACCTGGATGTCCTGCAGCGTGCGGATGAGCTCCTCGGCCAGAGGTCCGTTGCTGTTGCGCGCGACGTGGGCCATGGCCGCCTCGAAGCCGAGGCCGGCCTCCACCGCGATGGTCATCTGGTCGAGGGTGTCAGGCAGTGCATGCTGGATCGCCGTACGCCGCTTGATGGCGGTGTTGTACAGCAGCAGGTCGGGCAGGAACCACGCGAGGGCGATGACGGCGACCGCAAAGACGACGAGGCGGCTGCCCGGGTTGCGGGATACCAGGAGCAGCATCAGAGCCAGTGCGCCGCTCCCGGCCAGCAACTTGGTGACGAGGATCCGGTCCAGCGGCCATGCCGCCGGCCGACCCGCGCGGGCCAGCAACCGATCGACCTGGCGCACCCATGCTGTGGGGGTGAGCCTCCGCGCGAACCCGACCAGGCCGGACTCCTCGGTCTCGTCCTGAATGCTCCCACTCGCGCGGGCGCCGCCTCGGTGCAGGTTCGCCCTCGCCCGAGAGCGCGTTACCCCCGCCTCGGACGTCAGGGAGTAGGTGAGCAGCAGGGCAGCAGCACCGACCGCGACGACGGCGACGACGACCGCGATGAACGACGTTGCCATCAGAACGTCACCTTGACTGTCGCGCGCATCCAGAAGAACCCGACGACCAGCAGCACACCCGCCGCCCCCATCATGAGGAACCCCAGGGTGGTGGTGGTGAAGACCGACAGGTAACCCGGGCTGACGAAGGACAGCACGAGGATGACGAAGAACGGCAGCGCCATCAGCACCCGTCCGGAGAGTTTGCCCTCCGCGCTGAGCGCCTCGACCTGCCTGCGCAGCTGCCCGCGAGACCGGATGGTTTCCGCGACGGTGTCGAGCACCTCGGAGAGGTTGCCGCCAACCATGCGGTGGATGGCGATGGCCTGGACGACCCAGCGGAAGTCGTCGCTGTCCATCCGCTCCGCGACGTCCGCGAGCGCCTCGGTGGTGTCCCGTCCGACCCGGATCTGGGTCACCGCACGGCTGATCTCCCCCGCTGCCGGGTCCTCCGTGTCCGCCGTGAGGGAGTCGAGGGACTGCTGGAGGCTGTGCCCGGCGCGCAGGTTGCTGGCCAGCAGCGTCAGCAGGTCGTCGAGCTGCTCGGCGAACGCGTTGCGGCGACGCTCGGCCTTAACGCTGACCAGCATGACCGACCCGGCGACCGCGAACCCGACCAGCATGACGGCGATCACGACCGATCCCAGCACCACCCCGACCGCGAAACCGACCAGGGCCGCGGCACCCACCAAGAGGAGGTACTCCGGAAGGGTGTAGGCGAAGCCGGCGCGGTCCAGCGCCCGCTCCCAGGCCAGACCCCGACGACCGCGGGCGACCGTACTGGCAATGGAGGCCGTGGCCCGTTCGGTGGCGCGGGTCAGGGCCGACTCCTGCTGGGTCGCCCCGACCCGCCGCCGCGCGGCGGCGCCGGTGGAGGGCACGAGGATGACGGCCAGAGCGAGGCCCAGGCCGGCCAGGATCAGCAGGGCGGCGGCCCAGGGGCTGAGGATCAGGCTCACCAGGTGTCCCTCGCCCTCAGGTCGTGGTCGAAGACCCCGGGCGGCAGCTGGATGCCCAGGTCCTCGAAGCGCTCGGTGAAGCCGGGGCGCACGCCGGTGGCGCGCGGACGTCCGAGAAACTTGCCGTGCTCGTCAACCCCGGCGTGGAAGTCGAAGAGGAAGGCGTCCTGCAGCGTGATGATCTCGCCCTCCATGCCCTGCACCTCGGTGACGTGGGTGACCCGACGGGTGCCGTCGCGCAGCCGGGTGAGGTGGACGATGAGGTCGACCGCTGACGAGATCTGCTCCCGGATGGCCCGCAGCGGCAGGTCCATCCCGGCCATGAGCACCAGGGTCTCGAGGCGGGCGATGGCGTCGCGGGGGGTGTTGGCGTGAACGGTCGACAGCGACCCCTCGTGGCCGGTGTTCATCGCCTGCAGCATGTCCAGGCTCTCAGCACCGCGCACCTCGCCGACGACGATGCGGTCGGGCCGCATGCGGAGGGAGTTGCGGACGAGGTCTCGGATGGTGATCTCGCCCCGGCCCTCGATGTTGGGCGGCCGGCTCTCCAGCCGCACGACGTGCTCCTGCTGGAGCTGCAGCTCGACGGCGTCCTCGATGGTGACGATGCGCTCGTCCGTGGGGATGAAGGAGGAGAGCACGTTGAGAAGCGTCGTCTTGCCGGTGCCGGTGCCTCCGGTGACGAGAATGTTGAGCCTCGCCTTCACGCACGCGTCCAACAGAGTCACCATCTCCGGTGTCAGCGAGTCGCGTTGGACGAGGTCCTCGGCCTGAAGCGGCACCTTGCCGAACTTGCGGATGGTGAGCGAGGAACCGTTGACCGCCAGCGGCGGGATGATGGCGTTCACACGCGAGCCGTCCTCGAGCCGGGCGTCCACGAGGGGCGACGACTCGTCGATGCGCCGCCCCACGCGGGAGACAATGCGCTCGATGACGCGACGCAGCTGCTCCTCGGACGTGAAGACGACTCCAGAGTTGGTGAGCCGACCCGCCCGCTCGACGTAGACATGGTCGGGCCCGTTGACCATGACCTCGCTGACGTCGTCGTCGTCGAGCAGTTTCTGCAACGGTCCGTAGCCGAGGACGTCGTCGGTGAGGTCGTCGATCAGCCTGCGCCGCTCGTCCGGTTTGAGCGAGATGTCGGCGGACTGGACCAGTGCGGCCAGCTCCTTGCGGACCAGCCCCTGCAGCTCGGCCTCCTGCAGGGTGGAGTCGGTAAGCCGGCCCCCCAGCTTCTGGAAGAGCTGCTCGCGCGCCTGCTCCTTGAAGGCCTGCAGGGCCGAGCTCACCGGTGCGGCGGCGACTGTCACAGAGGGAGGGGACTCCATGGCAGAGGTTGTCGGAGCGGGTGCCCCCTCCACCACCGGGGCCTCGACCGCCCGGGCGTCGTTGGCGGGACTACCGGCCGTGGCGCCCGTCGGCACCACGCCGGGGGAGGGCACCTGTCGGGGGTGCGGTTGCTGTGCGGCGCGTAGCCTGTCGGAGAGTTTCATCGCACCGCTCCTCGGTGTCGGCCGTTCCAGCGGCTCCCGCTGGAGAGGTGGGCGAAGCGCCCGACGAAACCGGTGATCGCCCGGCTCACCTTGTCCTTCGGCAGGGCGCTCACCATGGGGCGCCCCTGGTTGGTGCTGCGCGGCACCTTGGGCGAGCGCGGCAGGGCCAGGTCGACCTTCCGGCCGATCGCCGTCGTGACGTCCCTCACCGTGAGGCCCGCGTCGCCGTCGGCGAAGTTCACCACCACGTGCCTGGTCGAGGGCGAGAGGTCGAGTTCGTCGAGCACCTCGAGCTCCTTCTTGAGCCCGCGCACGCCGGGCACGTCCAGGCTGGTGATGAGCACGAGGTCGGTGGTGTGGTCGATCGCGGCCAGCGTCTGCTCACTCATCCCCGGCGCGGTGTCGAGGACGACGTAGCGGAACTCCTGCTTGAGCAGACGCAGCAGGGTGTCGACGGCGGCCGGGGTGACGACATCCGCCTCGGCCGGGCTGTGCACGCCACATACGACCTGGAGCCCCGACCCGTGCCGGGTCAGCAGCGACTTGAGCGTCATGGCGTCGGACAGGCCAGGCCCGACGACAATGTCTCCCAGGGTGTAGGTCGGCTGGAGGTCCAGCGCCGAGGCGACGTCGCCGAACTGGACGTCGAGGTCGACGAGCACCGTGCCCTGCGGGGCCTGCTCGGCAAGGGCGGCCGCGATGTTCGTCGCCAGGGTGGTCTTGCCCACGCCGCCTTTGGGCGAGGCGACGGTGACGACACGGCCGGTGAAGCCCTCCGACTCCGTGAGCCCGCTCGCCGAGCTCTCGACGGCGCGTCGGAGCAGAAGGCGCAGCTCTTCGACGGACAGCTCGGGATCGGCGAGGTCACGCACGCCCCCACGCAGTGCGGGTAGCGCGAGCCTCTCGGCATCGTCGGTGAGCAGCAGCACGGAGATGGTCGGGTACACAGAGGTAATACGCCCAGCCACCTCCACCGCTTGGCCCTCGTCGACCCCGCCCTGCCGCACGTCCAGGAGGACCGCGCGGACCGCGTCCGGCTGGGGCGCCATGGCCACCAGCTGAGGTGCCGTGGCCGGCAGCTGCTGGGGCTGCAGCACGGTCAGCTCGTCACCCCCGGCCAACCGGACCTTGCGGGCCGTCTCGGTGGAGGTCGTGACCAGGATCGTGGCGCTCACTGGAGCAATCCTCCGGCCCGCTCCGGCAGCTGGACGACCTTGACGTCGGTGTCGTCCTCCTCCGCCGTCTCGGGCTCGTAGCTGAGCCAGACGGTCCCGAACTCCATGGCGTAGACCAGGCGCTCGGCGTCACCACCGGAGAGTGCCATGGTCACGAGGATCTCGTCCTCAGGACCTGCCTCCTCCTCGGCTGCCCCCGCGTCCTCCTCCGCCTCCGTGGACGCAGGGGCCGGTGCTGGGACGTACCCACCCTGCACCCGGGTGACCAGCACCTTCTCCAGCGCCAGCTGGGTGAGAGCGATGTTCAGGCTCTCCGTGCCGCTCTCGTCCGTGGTCTCGGGCCGCGCCTCCTGCGGCAGGTCCTCGAGCCACCGGACCTCACCGTCGGCGTCGACGTAGAGGCCCTGCTGGAACTCGGCGTCGAAGGACATGAAGACCCCGACTGTGTCGCCGGGGGCTATGTCACCGCCGAGAGACCGAGCCGTCCCGAGGGGGACGGTGATCTGGTGCAGGTCCTGCGCCTCCTCGGGCAGCTCGAAGTCGTCGCGCCCGCGGATCTCGTCCGGGGTGGCGAAACGGGTCGCGGACAGCTGCTCCCCCTCGGGGACCTCCGCGAGGGCCACCTCGCCCTCGAGGTCGTCGAGGTCGGTGATGACGCCACCGATGAGGTAGGCCTCGGGCACCTGCCGGGCCTCGGTCAGCCCGGCGAGCTCCCCCGCGGGTGTCCCTTCGGGGATGGGCTCGGTGGCGACGAAGACCCGTCGGGTCTCCATACCCTCCAGCGCACGCTGGTCGGCGTTCTGCGCGTAGCGCAGCACCAGGACGATGCCGAGCGCCGCGAGGACGATCGCGAGCACGGCAGCAATGACTCGACGCATGTTGAACGACTCTCCCTGTGACCGGAGTGGAGGTGCTGAGCAGGATAGGGCGGTGGTGCTAGTCGATGAGGGTGACGACGGTGACCTCGCTGTCGTCGTCATTCACGAGGTAGTCGTCAGGTGAAGCGACGTACTCCTTGAAGATCCCCGTGAGGCAGGTGTTGTGGTAGTCCGCGGTCGGGCTGGGCTTCGGGCCGCAGGCCAGTCCGAGCGAGGAGCCGCCGTTGCTGGGCTTGATGCCGAGGAGCTCGAGCGCGGCGAACTTGGCCACCCGCACCGACCCGTTGGCGCCGGTGCCGATGTCGTCGTCGAAGATGGGGATGAGTACCGTCTGGCCGACCAATGAGCTGAAGTCGCACCCGGGCACGGCCGAGGTGCCGGTCTTGGTGTCGACGTACTCGCCCACCACGATCTCGACCTGGCAGTCCACGGAGTCGTCCAGCCAGCCGAACGAGCCGGGGGGATACTCGGAGCCCCAGTTGCAGACCCCGCCGTTGGCCTCGGACCCGTTTTTGGGCATGTAGACGCTGATCTGCACCCCGAGCACCGGGCCGGCGGCGTTCTCGAAGTTGCACTGCGACACGGCCAGGGGCAGCATCGCCGGCCCCTGCTGAGGGGCCCCCCACGCCGCTGTCGCGGTGGCCGTCAGCTCGGTGCTGTCCAACCCGAGGACGGGGAGGAACCAGTGGGTCTTGGTACCGGTGACCGTGGCGGTGACCTCGCGGGCCGATTCGTCTGGGTCCAGGTCGGTGCTCACGCTCGAGGTTTCTTGGCGCACGTTGGCCACGCCGTACGGGCCGGCCACCGCATCGATGTCACCGCACCCGTTCTCGCCGCACTCCTGAGCGGCGGCGAGGGCCGCGGCGTCTGCGCCGTTCTGCAGCTCCTGGTGCTTGGCCAGGGTCGCGCTGCCGTCGACGGCGAGCCCGGTGAACCCCACCATGACGGTCAGGAGCAGGGCCACCAAGACGGCGGTGGCCCCCTGCTCCCTGTCGGAGCTGCAGAGGCGCTGGCTCAACCGCCGCATCGCATGACTCCTTCTCCGGTGAGGGTGATCGTGCCGCTGCCGAAGAGCCCCGTGAGCCACGACGCGTCATAGGTCGCGACGACCCTGGCCTGGCCTCCGCTGTCGCAGGCACCGCTGGCCGGGGTCACCGCCACGGCGGCGTCGGGGAAGATCTGCTGGGCCGCCGCCTCGGCGTCGCCCTGGTCGTTCTTGACCGCCATCTCCCTGGCCCCGTCCCGCGCCGCCGCCGCGAGGGTCGACTGGAGGAACCACAGCCGCCCGAACTCGGCGGCCCCGAAGACCAGAGTGATGAGCATCAGGGCGACGAGGGCGAACTCGACGGCCGCCGCTCCCCGTTCCCTTTGTGCTTTCATGACTCGGACTTTCGAGAGTGGCAGGGTAGATATGCTGGACAGACGTGGTAACAGGAATGCGCCCGCACACCGCCATGAACTGAACGGCTGGGACCACTCTCGTAACGAAGGGCTCCACTTCGGTGTGGGCGCTGTGACCGCCTTGGTCGTACGGCGTGCGGGCCGGCGTCCGGCACGGCTGTCACCGTGCCGGACGCCAGCGAGCGGCGATCAGGGCAGGGCGTTCGTGACCGTCGTGAACCCGGTCAGGACATCCTGGCCGAGCGTGACGACAATGCCCACGATGACGGCGGCGATGAGGGCGACGAGCAGGCCGTACTCGACGGCGGTGGCGCCGCGCTCCTTGTCGGCCTCCTCGAGGCGGGACTTCAGGGTGGCGAGGGCGAAGAAGATGCTGGACATGACGGATTCTCCTTGAGGGGGTAGAGACGTCGCACACCCCTCCGGGGAGCTGGATGACGTCGGGTTCCTGTGACGGAGGCACGCCCGGGACGACCCGGTTCCGTACCACCGGGTAACCCCGGCAGAAAGAAGAGTGACACCCCGATTTCTCCAGCGCAAGTCCCTGGTTGAAGAATCAAGGTAACGGTTTGATAACGGAGCTCTGACCTGCGGTTCTTTACTCTCGCTATACCTCTTTGTGAGGTGGTCTAGACCAGAACTAAAGGTCCTGCATACCTTCAACCACCTCATGGAACTGCCCCCACCGAGCGTCGGCGGGGGCAGTTCTGGAGGGCTCCAGGTTACTTGAGGAAGTCAGGCACGTCCAGGTCGTCGGAGTCCTCGAAGGTCACCTGGCGGGGGGGCTGCTGCACGGGACGCTGCGGCTGCTGGGACGCGCCACCCTCGCCCTCGTAGGACTGGCCCTGCGACGGCGGCTGCTGCTGAGCATCCTGCTCCCCCCGCTGACCCGCCTGCTGGGCGCCGCTGTGGGCGGGCGCCTGGCTGCCGGGGGCACCGGCGGGGCGCTGACCCCCCTGGTCCGGCGCCGGACGCTGCTGCTGGGGCTGCTGCTGGCCACCAGCGGGACGCTGCTGCCCCTGGGGGGCCTGCTGACGGTTGGTGCCGCCGGCGTGCACCTGGCCGAGGGCACGGTCGTTGCCCTCGCCCCGGGTCTGCGGGGCGCCGCCGTCGAAGCCGGCCGCGATGACGGTGACCCGCACCTCGTCGCCGAGGGAGTCGTCGATGACCGCGCCGAAGATGATGTTGGCCTCCGGGTGGGCGGCCTCCTGCACGAGCCGGGCCGCCTCGTTGATCTCGAAGAGCCCGAGGTCCGACCCGCCCTGGACCGACAGCAGCACGCCGTGGGCGCCTTCGATGCTCGCCTCGAGCAGCGGCGAGGAGATCGCGAGCTCGGCAGCCTGCACCGCGCGGTCCTCGCCCCTCGCCGAGCCGATGCCCATGAGGGCGGACCCCGCCCCCTGCATGACCGACTTCACGTCGGCGAAGTCGAGGTTGATGAGGCCTGGCGTGGTGATGAGGTCGGTGATGCCCTGGACACCCGAGAGCAGCACCTGGTCGGCGCTGCGGAACGCATCCAGCATGGACACCGTGCGGTCGGAGATCGAGAGCAGCCGGTCGTTGGGGATGACGATCAGGGTGTCGACCTCGTCGCGCAGCGTGGCGATGCCGGACTCGGCCTGGTTGGCGCGGCGCCGCCCCTCGAAGGTGAACGGCCGGGTCACCACACCGATGGTCAGGGCACCCAGGCTCTTGGCGATCTTGGCGACCACAGGCGCGCCCCCGGTGCCCGTGCCACCGCCCTCCCCGGCGGTGACGAAGACCATGTCGGCCCCACGCAGGGCCTCCTCGATCTCCTCGGTGTGGTCCTCCGCCGCGCGGCGACCCACCTCCGGGTCGGCGCCCGCGCCGAGCCCCCGGGTGAGCTCCCGCCCCACGTCGAGCTTGACGTCGGCATCGCTCATCAGCAGAGCCTGGGCGTCGGTGTTGATGGCGATGAACTCGACACCCTTGAGGCCGACCTCGATCATCCGGTTGATGGCGTTGACGCCACCTCCGCCGATGCCGACGACCTTGATGACGGCCAGGTAGTTCTGCGCTGCGGACACGGTGGACCTTTCGGAACGGGTGCGGGTGCGATGCATCGATTGCGGTGCGTGCCGCGAGCATACGCGGGCGAGGAGGGCCGGCCCCCCAGCATGAACCTCGACCTCAGGTCGAAGGTCGAGGGTCGATCAGCCCGTGGCCTCGGGAAGCCCGGTGACCACCGGCGTGCCGGGGACCCGCACGTCGATCGTCATGGCCAGCGCACCCTGCGGGTCGATGGTCTCCTGCCCCACCAGGGCCGAGACGACGTGCCACTTCTTCTCGTTGTCCGTCGGGGCGCCCCACAGCAGCGTGAGCTGACCCAGGTCCATCTCCACCGAGCCGTCCCGGGCCACCGAGGGCGCGCCCAGCTCTCCCTCGAGGGTGTCCGGGTCCGGCCGCGTGCGCCACAGCTCGGCCAGCCCCGTCACGGTCCGCCGGTCCAGCTCGGTCGGGTCGGTGCGCAGCGCGATGAGCGGGAGCTTCTTGCTCGGCTTGTCCACCTGCTCGAAGAGCACCCCGGAGGCATCGGCGAGCCACGTGGTCCCGGCCCCGCGCAGCGCCAGCGCCGGGTCGCGCTCGGTCACCACGAGGGTGATCGAGGAGGGCCAGTCGCGATCCACCTCCACCGAGGCGATGCGGGGGTCGGCGAGCACCCGCTCGCTGACCCGCCCTTCCGACACCCGCGCCAGGGGGCGGCCCTGCGGGATCTGGGCCTTCTCCAGGGCGCTGGCCGCCACGTCCTCGCGACCACCCTCCACCTGCACGTCCTCGATGACGAAGGCGACCGAGAAGTAGAAGAGGAAGACCATCGCCGCGGCGGCGGCCAGCACCCCACCGCTCCACAGCAGCAGGGCCCGTCGGCCGAGGCCGACACGCCGCGCCCGCACCTTCCCCCCTCCCCGGCGTCCTGCGCCACGCCGCCGTGGCCAGCGCGGGCTCATGACGCTCCCCCGTCGACCGTCCGCGGCGCTGCGGCGCCGGTCCGGCGACGTCGCTCCAGCAGGTCCAGCAGCTCGGCGCCGACACCGGTGACGTCACCGGCCCCGACGGTGACGACCAACGACTCGACCCGGTCGGCGACCACCTCGGCCAGCGCGGGGGCAGCCGCCCCGACCGACCCCACCTCGAGCACGAGCGGTGCCGCGGCGTGCGCGCGCAGGCCGCTCGCCAGCAGGCCGGAGGTCACCTCGGGGTGGTCCTCCTGCCGCTCGCGGGCGGCATACACCGGCAGCAGGACCACGACATCGGCCCCGGCGAGCCCCTCGACGAAGCCGGGCGCGAAGTCACGCGTCCGGGAGAACAGGTGCGGCTGGAAGGCGACGACCAGGCGACGCCCGGCGGCCGCGCTGCGGGCGGCGCGGACGAGTGCCGCGACCTTGGGGGCGTTGTGCGCGTAGTCGTCGACGACCTCGACCCCGTCCACCGCACCGACCCGCTCGAAGCGTCGGTGCACCCCCGCGAAGCGCTCCAGCCCGTCGACGGCCAGGCCCAGCGGCAGGCCCAGGCCGACGGTGGCCGTCAGGAGGGCGGCGACCGCGTTGTGCACGGTGTGCTCCCCCGGTGCCGGGAGGTGCAGCCGCACCGTCGTGCCCTCCTCGAGCCCGGGGACGCCCGGACCGACCACGACGGTGCCCGAGGCGCTCGTGCCCTCGGAGCGCACGTCGTCGACGAGGACGTCCGCGCCCTCCGCGCCCTCGGTGCCCTCGGTGCCCTCGGTGCCCTCGGTGCCCTCGGTGCCCCACGTCACGACCCGCAGTCCGGACGCGCGCGCGTCTGCGGCCAGTCGCGCGGCCCCCGGGTCGTCGAGCGTGGTGATGAGCAGTCCGTCGCGGGGGACGGTTCCGACGAAGTCACGGTATGCCGCCTCGACGGCGGCCGCGTCGCCGTAGTGGTCGAGGTGGTCGGGCTGGACGTTGGTCACCACCGCGACCTGGGGCCGGTAGGTGAGGAAGCTGCCGTCGCTCTCGTCCGCCTCGACGACGACCGGGGCGTCCGCCGCCCCCGGGGCGGCGCTCACGCCGGTGCTGGCCAGCGGCGCACCCAGGACGTACCCCGGGTCCGCGCCCGCGGCCTGGAGGGCCGCCGTGGTCAGCGCGCTCGTGGTGGTCTTGCCGTTGGCCCCGGCGACGGCCACCGCCGGTCGCCCGTGCAGGAAGGCGGCGATGCCCTGGGCACGGTGCAGGACGGTCAGCCCCGCGGCGCGGGCGGCCGCGAGCTCGGGGTTGTCCTCGCCGACCGCCCCCGAGACGATCACCGTGCGGGCGTCACCCAGGTGCGCCGGGTCGTGGCCGACGTGGACCCGTGCCCCCGCCTGCTCCAGCGAGCGCAACGTCGGGCTGTCGCGCTGGTCCGAGCCGGACACCTGGACCCCACGCGAGAGGAAGAGCCGGGCCACCCCGGAGACGCCGGACCCGCCGATGGCGATGACGTGCACCGGCCCGAGCTCCTCGGCTCTCGGGACGGGGGCGGTGAAGTCGAAGCGCGCCCCGGTCACCGCTGACCACCCGCCGCCTCGAGGATGAGGTCGACCAGCCGGTCGGCAGCGTCCCGGTCCCCGTGCTCGGCCGCCGCGGCGGCCATGACCTGCAGCCGCGGGCCGTCCTGCAGCAGCGGGAGCGCGACGGTGCGGACCCAGCCCGGGTCGACCTGCGCGTCCTCGACGAGCAGCCCGCCGCCGGCCTCGACGACCTCGCGGGCGTTGAGGCGCTGCTCGCCGTTGCCGATGGGCAGCGGGACGTAGACGGCCGGCAGCCCGACGGCGGCCAGCTCGCAGACCGTCCCCGCACCGGCCCGGCAGAGCGCGAGGTCGGCGACGGCGTAGGCGAGGTCCATCCGGTCGGTGTAGGGCAGGGCGAGGTAGCGGGCGCCGGTCCGGGGGTCCGGACCGGGGACCGCCACCTCCTTGCCCGCGCCGGTGAGGTGCAGCACCTGGACCCCGGCGGCCAGCAGCTCGGCACCGGCTCCGGCCACCGCCTCGTTGAGCCGCTGCGCCCCCAGCGAGCCGCCGAAGACGAGCAGCGTGGGACGGCCCTCGTCCAGACCGAACTCGGCGCGCGCCGCCCCGGCGAGCGCCTCCCGGTCCAGGGTGCGGATCTCCTCGCGCAGCGGGAGCCCCACCCGGACGGCGTGCGGGAGCTCGGTGGAGGCGAAGGTCGTGGCCACCCGTGCGGTGAAGCGGGCCCCGAGCCGGTTGGCCAGCCCGGGCCGGGCGTTCTGCTCGTGGAGGACGATCGGCACCCCGGCCCGGCGGGCCGCGAGGTAGGCCGGGGTGGCGACGTAGCCGCCGAACCCCACGACGACCTGGGCGTCGCTGTCGCGGATCGCCCCCGCCGCCGTGGCGACCGCTCGGCGCAGGGCCCCGGGGAAGCGCAGCGCGCGGGCGTCGGGCCGGCGGGGGAAGGGGACCTTGGGCACGACGACGAGCGGGTAGCCCCGCTCGGGCACCAGGCGTGCCTCCAGTCCTTCCGCGGTGCCCAGCACCCGGATGTCCGCGTCGGGCACCCGACGGCGCAGCGCGTCACCGGTCGCCAGCAGCGGGAGGACGTGACCGGCGGTCCCGCCCCCGGCCAGCACGACGCGCACCCCGCTGCGGTCCTGCGCCTTCACCGCCGCCCGCCCTGGGCCCGGGAGCGCGTGCTCCGGCGGGCCGGGGTGGCCGGCCGACGCCGCGAGCCGCCGGCGCCGGGGACGGCGGCCAGGGTGCGCCGCAGCGTCCCGGTGCGCCCGCGCAGCGTCTCCTCGGCCCCCGGGAGCGAGCGGGCGAGGGAGAGCAGCAGACCGATGCCGATGAGCGCGGCGATGAGGGCGGACCCGCCGCTGGAGACCAGGGGCAGCGGCACCCCGATGATGGGCAGCATGCCGATGACCGAGCCGATGTTGATGAGCGCCTGACCGAGGAACCACACCAGGATCGCGGCCGCCGCGAGGCGGGTGAACGGGTCCTCGGCCTCGGTGATGACCCGGAAGCAGGAGTAGGCGAGCACGGCGAAGAGCGCGAGCACCGCCAGGCTGCCGGGCAGCCCGAGCTCCTCGCCGATGATGGCCAGGATGAAGTCGTTGTGCGGCTCGGGCAGGATGCCCCACTTCTCCCGAGACTCCCCCAGCCCGAGCCCCCACCAGCCGCCGTCCGCGAGGGCGTACTCGGCGTGGACCTTCTGATAGCAGCCCTCGACCTGCGGGCTGTCGCAGATGCCGCCGATCCAGGTCTGGATGCGCTGCATCCGGTTGGCGCTGCCGAGGGCGAGCACGGCCACCCCGGCGGCGCCGACGGCGCCGAGCCCGACGAACCAGCGCGCGGGCAGGCCTGCGGTCCACAGCAGCCCGGCCATCATCGCGAGCAGGATCAGGCCTGTCCCGAGGTCGCGGCCCTGCAGCACCAGACCGAGCTGCAGCATCCCGAAGGGGAAGATCAACGGGATGGTGGCATGGGCCAGCCGGTGGATCACCTTGCGCTTCGCAGCGAGGACGGCGGCACCGAAGACGACGAGCGCGATCTTGCCGAACTCGGCCGGCTGCAGCGAGAAGCCGGCCACCAGGAGCGAGTTGCGGTTGCCCTGGAACTCGATCCCGACCGGCGTGAAGACCGCGAGCTGCAGGAGGAGGGCCAGGAAGATGCCGGGCCAGGCCAGCTTCTTCCACATCCGCACCGGCAGGCGTGAACCCGCGACTGCGAGCACGATGCCGATCGAGCCGAAGACGAGCTGGTCCAGGAAGACGGTGTAGGAGCTGCCGCTGTCGCGGTAGGAGCCCACGCTGGAGGCGGAGAGCACCATGACCAGGCCCAGCCCGGTGAGCACCGAGGCGGACACCAGCGCGAGGTAGTAGGGCGCGACCGGCGAGCGCAGCCACGCACCGACCGACTGCACGCTCCAGCCGGTCTCCTCGCCCTCGCCCCGGGGGACCGAACCCCGGGGGCGGTCCAGGATCGTCGTCACGACGGCCGCCCACCCAGGTGCCGGCGCACGGCGGCGGCGAAGGTGTCCCCCCGGCTGCCGTAGCTGGGGAACATGTCGAGCGAGGCAGCCGCGGGCGAGAGCAGGACCACGTCGCCCGGGCGGGCCAGGGAGGCGCACCGGGCCACGACGTCGTCCATCACCCGGTCCAGCGCAGCCATGTCCCCATGGTCGGTGACGCCGGCGTCGTGGACCGGGACCTCGGGCGCGTGTCGGGCCAGCGCCTGCGCGATGAGCCCCCGGTCGCTCCCGAGCAGCACCACCGCCCGCAGGCGGGGGGCCACCTCCGCGACCAGCTCCTCGACGTCGGCACCCTTGAGCTGGCCGCCGGCCACCCAGACGAGGTGGGGGTAGGAGCGCAGCGCGGCCAGGGCGGCGTGCGGGTTGGTGGCCTTGGAGTCGTCGACCCAGGTGAGGCCCTCGTGCTCGGCGACGACGCTCATCCGGTGGGCGTCCGAGCGGAACCTGCGCATCCCCTCGCGGACCGCGGCCGGCGTGACGCCGGCGGCCCGCGCCAGGGCGGCCGCCGCCAGGGCGTTGGCGACGAGGTGGGGCGGGGGCGCGGTCGACCCGTCGCCGCCGGAGGCCCGCGCCAGGTCCTCCAGGGTCCCCAGCTCGGCGGCCGAGGTGCGCCGCTCCTCGACGAAGGCCCGGTCGGCGAGGACGTCGTCCACGAGCCCCAGCATCGACAGCCCCGGCGTGCCGAGGGTGAAGCCGATGGCCCGGCACCCGTCCACCACCTCGGCCTGCTCCACCATCGCCTCGGTCCGCGGGTCCTGGAGGTTGTAGACGCAGGCCACCTGGGTGCGCTCGTAGATCCGCGCCTTGTCCGCGGCATACGCCTCCAGCGACCCGTGCCAGTCGACGTGGTCGGGCGCGAGGTTGAGCACGCAGGAGGCGAGCGGGCTCATGCTGTGGGTGAAGTGCAGCTGGAAGCTGGACAGCTCGACGGCCACGATGTCGTAGGGGTCCGGGTGCTGGACCGCGTCGAGCACCGGGGTGCCGACGTTGCCGGTCGCGATGGCCCGCAGGCCGGCCGCCTGCAGCATGGACGTGAGCAGCTGGACGGTCGACGTCTTACCGTTGGTGCCGGTGACCACGAGCCAGGGGGCGGCACCCACCCGCGGGCGCAGGCGCCACGCCAGCTCGATCTCGCTCCAGACGGGTATGCCGCGCTCCAGCGCCGCCGCCAGGACCGGGTGGTGCGGGGGCCAGCCCGGGGAGGTCACCACGACGTCGACCTCGAGCGGTGCCTCCCCCTCCGGGCCGTCCTGCGGCCAGCCGGTCACGTGCCGCGGCCCGCGTCGGACGTCCGCACCGAGGATGCCGAGGATCCCCGCCTGGGTGTCCTGCTTCTCGGTGTCGTTGCCGGTGTCGAGCACCGTCACCCGGGCGCCGTGCTGCAGCAGCGCGTCGGCCGCGGCGAAGCCGGTGACGCCCAGGCCGGTCACGAGGGCGCGCAATCCGCTCCAGTCGGCGTCCCGGTGGGTGAGCTCGCTGAGGTCGGTGCTCACAGGTTCGCCACCCACTCGCCGTAGAACAGCCCCAGGCCCACCGCGACGCAGATGCCGGCGATGATCCAGAAGCGGATGACGATCGTCACCTCTGCCCAGCCGAGCAGCTCGAAGTGGTGCTGCAGCGGCGCCATCCGGAAGACCCGCTTGCGGGTGAGCTTGAAGCTGGCGACCTGGATGATGACCGAGAGCGTGATCATGACGAACAGCCCGCCGAGCACCGCCAGCAGCAGCTCCGTGCGCGTGGTGATGGCCAGCCCGGCGAGCCCGCCGCCCAGGGCGAGCGAGCCGGTGTCGCCCATGAAGATCTTGGCGGGCGAGGCGTTCCACCACAGGAAGCCGAAGCAGGCGCCGGCGACGGAGCAGGCGACGACGGCCAGGTCGAGCGCGTCCCGGACGTCGTAGCAGTTGGGCCCCGGGGCCAGCTGGCAGTTCTGGTTGTACTGCCAGATGCCGATGACCGAGTAGGCGGCGAACACCATGACCGAGGCACCCGTCGCCAGCCCGTCCAGCCCGTCGGTCAGGTTCACGCCGTTGGAGGCTCCCGCGATGAGCACGTTGGCCCACACGATGAAGAGGATCACCCCGAGGACGGGGCCGGCGAAGGCCAGGTCGACCGCGGTGTCCCGGACGAAGGAGACGGCGGTGGACGCCGGGGCCCGGGTGCTGTCGCCCTCGAGCAGCAGCGCGGCCAGGGCGAAGACGATGGCGACCACGGTCTGGCCGGTGAGCTTCTCCGCCGAGGTGAGCCCGAGGCTGCGCTGCTTGGAGATCTTGGTGTAGTCGTCCAGGAAGCCGATGACGCCGAGACCGGTGATGAGGAAGAGGACGAGGACGGCGCTGAGGCTGAACCGCGAGTGGGTGACCTCGAGGATGCCGGTGACGTCGAGCAGGATGAGCAGCAGGTGGGAGACGACGTAGCCGGCCAGGGTGGCGCCGATGATGACGGCGCCGCCCATGGTGGGCGTCCCGCGCTTGGTGTGGTGGGAGGTGGGCCCGTCGTCGCGGATGAACTGGCCGTAGCCGCGGCGCACGAGGAAGCGGATGAACAGCGGGGTGCCGAAGAGCGAGAAGACCATGGCGACCGCGCCGGCGAGCAGGACGTTGACCATCAGCCGCCCACCAGCTCGTCCCCGAGCAGGCGCAGCCCGGAGTCGCGGCTGCTCTTGAGCAGCACGACGTCCCCGGGGCCCAACGTCTCGCGCAGGTGCCCCAGCGCCTCGTGCCGGTCCGCCAGGGTGGTCGTCCTGCTCCCCCCGGCGGCGAGGTATGCCGTCGCCGCCGGTCGGGCGACCGGGCCCACGACGACCAGCTCGTCCACCCCGAGGTCGGCCGCGAGCGCGCCGACGCGCTCGTGCTCGAGGTCGCTGTCGGCGCCGAGCTCCAGCATGCCGCCGACGGCGGCCACGGTGCGGCCCTCCGCGCGGCGCATCGCCGCCAGGGCGCGCAGCGCGGCCCGCATCGACTCCGGGTTGGCGTTGTAGGCGTCGTTGACGACGGTGACGCCGTCGGGACGCTCGGTGACCTCCATCCGCCACCGGGAGCGCGCCGTGGCGGCGCCCAGCGCGGCGGCGACCTCGCGCCACGGCATACCCCACTCGGCGGCGACCGCGGCGACGGCGAGGGCGTTGCCTACCTGGTGCTCACCCGCGAGCTGCAGCGTCACCGGCTCGGCCACCCCGCCGGGGGCGGTGAGCACGAACGAGGCGCGCCCGAGGGGGTCCAGGGTGACCTGCTCGGCACGGACCTCGGCGTGCGGGGCGAGGCCGACGAGCACGGCGCGCGCCCCGGCCCGCGCCGCGACGTCCGCCATCGCGCGGACGACGTCGTCGTCCGCGTTGAGCACGGCCAGGCCGTCCTCGGGCAGGGCGGCCACGATCTCGGACTTGGCCCGCCCGATGGCCGCGCGCGAGCCGAACTCGCCGAGGTGGGCGCTGCCGACGTTGAGGACCACCGAGACCAGGGGTGGGGCCGCCTGGGTGAGGTGGGCGATGTGACCGGCACCGGAGGCACCCATCTCCGCCACGAGGTAGGCCGTGTCCTCGGTCAGCCGGCACACGGTCAGCGGCAGCCCGACCTCGGAGTTGTAGGACGCCTCGGGAGCCAGCGTCGGCCCCAGCCGCTGCAGCACCTGGGCCATGAGGTCCTTGGTGGACGTCTTGCCGGAGGAGCCGGTGATGGCCACCGTCCGCAGCCCGCCGTGCGCGACGCATCGGTCGTGCACCTCGCGGGCGAGGGCGGCGAAGGCCCGGGTGACGGCGTCGTAGGGCGGCCGGTCCGGGCGGTCCGAGAGGCGTGCCGGGTCCTCCTGGACGACCACGCACGGCAGGACCTCGACGGGGCGGTTGGTGAGGGCGGCGACCGCGCCGCGCTCCGCGGCACCGGCGACGAAGTCGTGACCGTCGGCGCTCTCCCCGCGCCGGGCGACGTAGAGGCCGCCGGGGAGCGCCTCGCGGGAGTCGGTGACCACCGGGCCGGTGATCCGGACGGAGGCGTCCTCGGGGGAACCCGGGTGCACCCGGCCACCGGTCAGGCGAGCGACCTCACCGAGGCTCAGGGGGATCACCCATCGGTCCTTTCGTCCTTGATGGCCAGGTCTCCCAGTGTGACACCCTTCTGGCCGGGCACCGGCTCCTCGGGGTCGAACTCGATCTCGAACTCAGCGGGTGGGGTGCTCGCCGGGGCGATGCCCTCCTGCTGGAGCGCGTAGCGCATGAGGTCGGCGAAGACCGGGCCTGCGACGACCCCGCCGAACTCGCTGATCCGGGTGGGTCGCTGGATGACCACGGCCACGACGTACTTCGGGTCGTCCGCCGGCGCGAACCCCATGAAGGACGAGGTCACGCTGCCGTCGTAGCGACCGGTCTCCGGGTCGATCCGGGACGCCGTGCTGGTCTTGCCGGCGACGTGGTAGCCGGGGACCGCCGCGAGCGGGGCGGTGCCCCCGGTGGACGGGACCTGCTGCATGATCTCGGTGAGGCTCTGCGCCGTCTCCTCGCTGATGACGCGCGCGTCCTCCTCCGGCGCCACCGGCTCCTCCGCCGTGTAGCGCCCCTCCTCGTCCACCGTGCCGGCGATGATGCTCGGGTGCACCCTGAGGCCGTCGTTCGCGATGGTCTGGAAGACCCCCATCTGCTGCAGCAGCGTGCCGGAGAGCCCCTGGCCGAACATGAAGGTGTAGCGGGTGGTCGCGCTCCAGGTGGAGGGCTCGGGCACCAGACCGGCGGACTCCCCCGGCAGGCCCAGGCCCGTCCGGTCGCCGATGCCGAAGCGGCGCATCCAGTCGTAGAGCTGCTGGTCGCTGAGCTTCTCGCCGTAGAGGATCGTGCCCATGTTGGAGGACTTGGCCAGCACGCCCCCGAAGGTGAGGTACTCGATCGGGTGCGGCTCGGCGTCCTTGAAGCGGGTCCCGGCGCGGCTCATCGTCACCGGCACCTCGATCGGGGTGTCCGGCTCGACGATGCCCTCCTCGAGGGCGGCGGCGGCGGTGATGAGCTTGGAGGTCGACCCGGGCTCGTAGACGTCCTCCACGGCGGCGTTGCGCATGTCCGCGGCGTCCTGGGTGCTCTGCGAGGGGTCGAAGCCCGGGTAGCTCGTCAGGGCGCGCAGCTGCCCGGTCTCGACGTCCATGACCGCGGCGTAGCCGGAGAGCGCCCCGGCCTCCTTCACCCGCGTGCGCACCGCGTCGTAGGCACGCCACTGCAGGTCGGCGTCGATGGTGAGGCGGAGGTCCTGGCCGGGCTGGGCCGGGTCCTCCTCGTAGACGCCGGTGCTGATCCGCTGGCCGTCCTGACCGATCTCGAAGAGCGCCTCCCCCGGCTCGCCGGTCAGCTCCTCGTCCCTGACCAGCTCGATCCCGCCGGCAGCCATCTCCCCGGACCCGATCCAGCCCAGGAGCGGCGCGGCGGCCTCCCCGAGGGGGTACTCGCGGCGCATCAGCTCCTCGCTGGACACCCCGCGGACGTTGGCGGCCTTGATCTCCTGCCACTCCTGCGGGGAGGCGTCGGGGACGAGGACGGCGTACTGCTCGCCCAGCGGGTCGACCAGCCGGCGGAGCACGTCGGCCTGGTCGGCGCCGGTGATCTCGGACACGACCTGGGCGGCCGCGGCATACCCGGTCCCGACGACCTGGCGGGAGCCGTCCGCGGCCTTCTCCGTGCGCTCGTAGTCCACGACGAGGGTCGGGTCGGCCACGATGCGGCGCCGCTCGACGCTGACGGCGAGGGCGTCGCCGTGGACGTCGGTGATGCTCCCGCGGGCGGCGGGGATCGTCCGGGACTGCAGCCGCTCCCCCAGTGCCGCCGCCGAGACGCTCGCCGCGTCGAGCCCCTGCAGCCGGACCAGCTGGGCGGCGAAGAGGCTGAGGACGATGAGGACGCCGAGCATGAGGGCGCGGGCGCGTCGGGCCGGGTGGGCGACGCCGGCGGCGACGGCCGGGGCGGACGGGGAGCGATGGGCGGTGCGCGGTCGTGCCACGGTGCTCACCCCTTGTCAGTCGTCCTTCGCCGGAGCCGTGCCCGTCGAGGGCAGATCAACGGTAAGCGTGCGCGAACCGTCCACCTTGGACGCCACGCCGGTGATGGAGCCGTCGGACAGGCGCAGGGTGGCGGTGGAGGTCGAGGGGACCATCTTGAGCTTGGTCGCGGCCCGGGCCAGGCTCTCCGAGGACCCCTTGCTCTCGAGCTCGTCGGCCAGCGTGACCTTCTGGTCGTGCAGCGCCGTGGCCTCCACCTCCAGGGTGCTGAGGACGTAGGACCCCTCGGCGCGGACCGTGTTGAGCAGCAGCACGGCGGTGAAGGTCAGCGCGACGAGGAGCACGCACAGCAGCCGGAACCCGTTGCTGGTGGACGCGGGTGCGGCGTCCACGGCGCGGGCACGGACGCTGTCACCGGACCGCGCGGGCGCGACCCGACCGATGCGGCTGGAGATGGTCATCTGGCTCATGGCGTCGCGGGCTCCTCGCGGGTGGTGCGGACGGGCTGGTCGGGGGTGGTGCGGAGGCGTTCGGCGGCGCGCAGGCGGACCGAGGCGGACCGCGGGTTGGACTCCTGCTCCTGCGCGTCGGCACGCTCGGCCCCGCGGGTCAGCAGGCGCAGCCAGGGCTGGTGCTCGGGCAGCTCGAACGGGAGGTCGGGCGGGGCCGAGCTGGTCGCCCCCGCGGCCAGCGCCTGCTTGGTGATGCGGTCCTCGAGGGAGTGGTAGGACAGGACGGCGATGCGGCCGCCGGTCACCAGCGCCCGCAGCGCCGCGGCCAGCCCCTCGCGCCAGGTCGACAGCTCGGCGTTGACCTCGATCCGCAGCGCCTGGAAGGTGCGCTTGGCGGGGTGTCCCCCGCTGCGCTGCGACGCGGCCGGCACGACGTCGTGCAGCAGCTGCACCAACGGGCCGGAGGTCGTGAACGGCTCCTCCTCACGACGGCGCACGACGGCCCGGGCGATCGGTCGGGCGAAGCGCTCCTCGCCGTAGTCGCGCAGGATCCGGGTGAGGTCGCGGACGTCGTAGGTGTTGAGCACGTCGGCGGCGGTGCCGGGGACCGACTGGTCCATCCGCATGTCCAGCGGGGCGTCGGCGCGGTAGGCGAAGCCGCGCTCCAGCTCGTCCAGCTGCAGCGAGGAGACCCCCAGGTCGAAGAGCACGGCGTCGGCTCCGTCGACCCCGACCTCGGCCAGGATGGACGGCAGGTCGTCGCTCACGGCGTGCACGGGGACGAAGCGGTCACCGAAGCCCGCCAGCCGCTCGGTGGCGAGGGCCAGGGCCTGCGGGTCGCGGTCGATGCCGACGGCGCGGGCCGCCGGGCACGCCCGCAGCAGGGCCTCGGTGTGCCCGCCGAGGCCCAGGGTGCCGTCGACGTAGACCGCGCCCTCGTGCTGCAGGGCCGGGGCGAGCAGCTCGACGCAGCGGTGCAGCAGGACCGGCACGTGCCGGTCCTGCGTCGCGCGCGGGGTCTCTGCTGCCATGACGGTCGGTCCCTGGTCGCGGGTGACGACGGTGGCCGGTCCCTGGTCCCCCACCGTCCGCCCCCTCCCGGCCCGGGGGAAGTCGGGTCGGGTCGAGGGTGTGGTCCCGGCTCCGGGGAAGAGGAGCCGGGGCGTCGACGGACGGGGGGAGGCCAGGGTGCGGTCGCCCGAGGTCACATGAGTCCGGGGACCACCTCCTCGGACAGGTCGGCGAAGGAGTCCTCGTGCTCCTCGGTGTAGGCCGCCCAGGCCCGGGAGTCCCAGACCTCCAGCCGGTTGCCCGCCCCGATGACGGTGCACTCCCCGGTCAGGCCGGCGTAGGAGCGCAGCAGCGGCGGCACGGTGACCCGGCCCTGCTTGTCCGGGATCTCGTCCGAGGCGCCGGACAGGAAGAACCGCTGGTAGTCGCGGACCGTCTTGGAGGAGGTGGGGCTGTCCTGCCACTGCTGGACGAGGCGCTCGAAGTCGGCCTGGGTGAAGACGTAGAGGCAGTGCTCCTGTCCTCGCGTGATGACGAGCCCTCCGGCCAGCCGCTCGCGGAACTTGGCCGGCAGGATCATCCGGCCCTTGTCGTCGAGGCGGGGCGTGTAGGTGCCGAGGAAGAGCACGTCACCACCCCTTCGGTCGATCGGCTGGTGTCTCCAAGTGCCCCCACTCTACTCCACTTTGCCCCACCAAGGCCACCAAACCGGACTCATCGTGCCACATTCTTCGACAACATCGCAGGTCAGACCGGGTGGTGCGCCGTGGAGCGCAGACCGGCCAGTCTCGGCCTCCACAGCGCGAGCCGGACGCCGCCCCGCGCCGGGCCGACGGCATCGTCCCAGGTCAGGGCGCCACACCGGACGTCCTGCCGGCGGCCGGGATCGCCGGGGCGCCCCGGAGTCGGCGGCGGTGGGGCGAAGTGGAGGACCGGGGTTCCGACGGCTCCCGGTGCGGGACGGCGACGCGGCTCGGCGTGACGTTTGGCAAGATCGGGGTCATGTCTGCCATCTCGCCCGCGCCCGACACCGTCGACCTGGAGGCCGTGCGGTCCGTCGCCGGCGCGGTGCACCGGGCCATCGCGACCGTCATCGAGGGCAAGGACGACGCGGTCGCCACCGCGGTGACGGCCCTGCTGGCCGAGGGCCACCTCCTGGTCGAGGACGTCCCGGGCGTGGGCAAGACCATGCTGGCCAAGGCCTTGGCGCGGGCCATCGACTGCCGGGTAAGCCGGGTGCAGTTCACCCCCGACCTGCTGCCCAGCGACATCACCGGGGTCAGCGTCTTCAACCAGGACACCCGCGAGTTCGAGTTCCGCCGCGGGGCCGTCTTCGCCAACGTCGTCGTGGGGGACGAGATCAACCGCGCCTCGCCCAAGACGCAGTCGGCGTTGCTGGAGGCCATGGAGGAGCGTCAGGTCACGGTCGACGGACAGACCTACCCGCTGCCGCGGCCCTTCCTCGTCATGGCCACGCAGAACCCCATCGAGATGGAGGGCACCTACCCCCTGCCCGAGGCCCAGCGGGACCGCTTCATGGCCCGCATCTCCATGGGGTACCCGTCGGCGAGCTCGGAGATGACGATGCTCGAGACGCACGGGTCGGTCAGCCCCCTGGAGGGTCTGCACGCCGTCACGACGGCAGCCGACGTGGAGCAGCAGATCGACAACGTCCGCGGGCTGCACATCTCCGCGGCGCTGCGACAGTATGTCGTGGAGCTCATGTCGGCCTCCCGGGCGCACCGCATGCTGCGGCTGGGGGCCTCCCCCCGGGCCGGGCTGCAGCTGCTCCGCGCCGCGCGCGCCCACGCCGCGCTGGCCGGCCGCGACCACGTCCTCCCCGAGGACGTGCAGGCGATGTCGGTGCCGGTGCTCGCCCACCGTGTGCTCCCGACCGGGGAGGCCTCGCTGGCCCACCGCAGCACCGCCGACATCGTCCGCGACCTCCTCGAGCGCACCACCGTCCCCTCCGGCCGATGAGGCTGGACCGCCACCGATGACGCACGCCACCGGCCCGTGGGGAGCGCTGACGACGAGGGGCAAGGCGTTCCTCGTCCTCGGCCTGCTCATGGTCGGCGCGGGCACCGTCCTGGGCTACGAGGACGTCACCCGCATCGGGCTGGCCCTCGTGGCCCTGCCCGTGCTCGTGCTCATCCTCATGCCCCGCCGCCCCCCACGCATGACCGTGACCCGTGAGGTCGACCCCCCGAGGCTCGTCCCCGAGGAGCGCGGGGAGGTCGAGGTGCGCTTCCGCAACCTCGGCCCCCGCTCCGCGGTCTACCTCGCCGAGGAGCATCTCGACTACCAGCTGGGCGACCGCCCGCGCTTCATCCTGCCTCGCATGGTCACCGGGGAGGAGCGGCGGCTGCGCTACACCGTCCGCTCCCGGCACCGCGGCGCCTACGCGCTGGGGCCGATCGTGCTCCGGCAGCGCGACCCCTTCGGCCTGACCTTCCGCACGCTGCAGCTGTCCTCGCGCACCGAGCTGCTGGTCCTGCCGCGCGTCGTCGGCCTGGGCCAGGACCGGATGCGCGGCAGCTCGCGCGGCAGCGAGGGCGAGCAGCCCCAGATGATCGCGCTGCACGGCGAGGACGACGTCAGCATCCGGACCTACCGCGACGGTGACGAGCTGCGCCGTGTCCACTGGCCGGCGACGGCGCACCGGGGCGAGCTCATGGTCCGCCAGGAGGACCGCCCGGCCCGTCGCCGGGCCGTGCTGCTGCTGGACTCCCGGGGGCAGGCCCACCCCGGCTCGGGGATGCGCCCGTCCTACGAGTGGTCGGTGAGCGCCCTGGCCTCGGTCGCGAGGCACCTCGTGGCCGACGGGTTCGTCGTCCACCTGCTCACCGACGCCGCCCTCCGGGACGGCACCGCCCAGCACCCCGTCGAGCTCGGCCCGGCGATGGACGCCCTCGCCCGGGTCCAGCCCGAGCCCGATACTCGGCTCGACCGCCTCTCGGCCGCCGCCTCCTCCTTCAGCTCCGGCGGGGTGCTCCTCGTCGCCGCGGTCGTCGCGCACGACGACCGCGAGCTGCGGACCCTCGCCTCCATCCGCCAGCCCGGGTCCCGGGCGCTGGCCTTCGTCCTGGACCCGGCCCGCTTCGGCGGACCGACGACCGAGGACGCCCCCACCGGGGTCCTGGCCGAGGCCGGATGGCGCACGGTGACCGTGGGCCCGCACACCGGCATACCCGAGGCGTGGACCTCGCTGCGGGCCACCGCGGTCGGGAGGTCGGCGTGAACGACGACCGCGACTGGGTGGCCCGGGGCCTGTGGGCCGAGGGGCTGGTGGCAGCCCTCGCCACGCTGACCGTCGCGTGGCCGCTGACCGACCTGCTCCGGGAGGGCAGCTGGCTCGCCCCCGGCGTGACGATGGTGCTCCTCATCGCCCTCGGCGGCGCTGCGCTCCGCTCCATCGACACGCCGCCGACCCTGGTCGCGCTGGGCCAGCTCGCGCTCGGCCTCGGCGGGCTGGCCGTCATCTATCTGCAGGACACGCTGTGGCGTGGGGTGCTGCCCACCCGCGAGACGCTGGAGATGGTCGGCGCCCTGCTGACCCAGGCCGGCACCGTCCTGCAGACGTATGCCGCGCCGGCCCCGACCACCCAGGGCGTCTCCTTCCTCGTCGTCGCGGTCCTCACCCTGACCGCGGTCTCGGTCGACTCGATGGGGGTGACCGGGCGCGCCCCGGCGAGCGCCGGCATACCCCTCGTCGCGGGGTTCCTGGTCTCGGTCTCCAACACCGGGCAGGCCATGGAGCCGTGGTACTTCGCCGCCGTGCTCGTCATGTGGCTCCTCATGCTCGCCCAGCAGGGGCGTCGGCTGTCCCTCACCTGGCCCTCCGCGGGCCGGCGCGAGTCCCGTGGCGACAGCGACGTGTCCGAGGGTCCGCGCACCTACCGCGGCCTGGCCCAGCTGGTCGGAGCCCTCACCGTCGTGGCGGCCGTGCTGGGCGCCGCCTTCCTGCCGCACCTGCCACCGACCTTCTTCGGGGACGGGCTGGCCCGCAACCCGGACGCCCGCGACGTCGACGCCGATGCCGGTGACGTCTCCTTCACCGAGACCATGGACCCGGGTCAGGACCTGCGCAACCAGTCGCAGGCGCCGGTCCTGACCTACCGCACCAACGCCATCAGCCTGCAGCCGCTGCGCGTCACCGCCACCGAACGCTTCGAGGACGGCCGGTGGGTCGCTCCCGAGCGCCTCACCTCCGCGCTCCTGCCCCAGGGAGCACCGATCCCCGACCCGCCGGGGCTCGGTCAGGGCGTACCGGTCGGCGAGTCGGAGTTCCAGGTCCTCGACAACGTGCTGGAGCCGCCCCACCTGGCCGTCCCTCCCCTGCTCACCGCGCTGGAGCTGGAGGGTGCCGGTTACCGCTACGACCCCCAGGACGCCACCGTGGTGCTGCAGGGCCAGAGCTCGCGCTACGACGCGACCTACCTCACCATCGACGTGGGGGGCCAGCTCCCGGACGGCGTCGGCGACCAGCCGGCGTCGGCCGGCGACTTCGACGAGGACCTGCTGGCCGTGGACGAGGTCTCGCGGGCGGCGGTCTCCGCGCTCGCCGACGAGGTGGTCGGCGAGGAGGACAACGCGCTGCAGGCGGCCGTCCTCATCCAGGGGCACCTGCGCAGCGACGGCGACTACCAGTACTCCCTGGAGCTGGAGCCCGCCGCCGAGGCCGGGGCCGACGACCCGATCGGCGGGTTCCTCGAGACCCGGCAGGGCTACTGCGTCCAGTTCGCGACGGCGATGGTGATGATGGCCCGGCACGAGGGCATCCCCGCGCGCATGGCCGTCGGCTTCCTCCCCGGCACCCCGCAGCAGGACGGGTCCCGGCAGATCATCGCCGCCGACGCGCACACCTGGCCCGAGCTGTGGATCGACGGCCTGGGGTGGACCCGCTTCGAGCCGACCCCGGGCGTCCGCGCCGGCACCCCGCCGGCGTACGCCCGGTCCACCGACGAGGGTGACGCCGCCCCCAGCACCTCCGAGGTGCCCCAGGAGCTCACCCCCACCCCCGAGCCCACGGCGGCGCCCGCTCCGGGCGACCCCACCCTGCTGGACCGGCTGGGCGACCTCCTCCCGACCCTGCTGCGCGCGCTGCTGGCGCTGCTGGCGCTCGGGGCGCTCGCGGCGGTGCTGCCCTGGGCCGGCCGCCGGCACCGCGAGGCCGGCGTGCGCGCGGCCACCACGGCGTCCGAGCGCATCGAGGGCGAGTGGCAACTGCTCACCCGGTCGCTGAGCGACCTGGGCGTCGCCACGCCGCCGGAGCGCAGCCCTCGCAGCATGCGCCGGCACTACCTCGGCGGCACCACGATGGAGGACACCGGTGACCGCGCGCTGGGACGGGCGGTGGCCACCCTCGAACGCTCCCGGTATGCCGCTCCCGGCGCCCTCGGCGAGGCCGAGGCGCACCAGATGAGCGAGGACGTGCGCACCGTGGTGGACGAGGTACGGCATACCTCCCCCTGGAACCAGCGCGTCAACGCCGCCCTGCTCCCGGGCAGCGGGGTGGCCGGGGTGCGCGAGGGCGTGCGGCGCCTCCTGCGCCGCTGACCCGCCGGCCGGTGCGTCGGGTCCGCGGGGTGGCGTCCGGCACCCGGAGACGACAGAGTGGTGACCCATGACCGCACCCCTGACCGTCGTCCTGTTCGGAGCCACCGGAGACCTCGCCCGGCGCAAGCTCATCCCGGGCGTGCTGCACCTCTTCCTGTCCGGTCTCGTCGACGACCTGCGGGTGGTCGGGACCTCGCTCGACGACATGTCGGTCGACGACTTCCGCGACCTGGCGATGGAGGCTGTGCAGGAGTTCAGCGTGCGGGAGTGCGAGGACTCGGCCCTGCGCGACTTCGTCCAGCACCTGGACTACGTGCCCGGTTCGGAGGGGCCGGAGGCGCTGCGCGCGGCGGTCGACCGCTCCGAGGAGCAGCTGAGGGGCGACGAGCCGCTGCGCCTGCACTACCTCTCGGTCCCGCCGAGGGCGG
The DNA here is from genome assembly GCF_947487915.1 of uncultured Serinicoccus sp. Taxonomy (GTDB): domain Bacteria; phylum Actinomycetota; class Actinomycetes; order Actinomycetales; family Dermatophilaceae; genus Ornithinicoccus. The sequence continues at coordinate 281,248 of NZ_CANKYH010000001.1, forward strand.
CCCTCAAGGCGGTGGGCACCATCGCCTCGGCCGGGCTGGTGGAACGCAGCCGCATCATCATGGAGAAGCCCTTCGGCACCGACCACGGCTCCGCCGTCGAGCTCAACGCCCAGCTGCACGAGGTGTTCGACGAGGACCAGATCTTCCGTATCGACCACTTCCTCGGCAAGGAGCCGGCCCAGAACATCCTGGCCTTCCGTTTCGCCAACGGCCTGTTCGAACCGATCTGGCACCGCAACCACATCGACCACATCCAGATCGACGTGCCGGAGACCTTGGGGCTCTCCCAGCGCGGGGACTTCTACGAGCAGACCGGCGCCTTCCGCGACATGGTCGTCACCCACCTGTTCCAGATCCTGGCCTTCACCGCCATGGAGCCGCCCACCTCCCTGGAGCCGCTGGCGATCAGCCGGGAGAAGAACAAGGTCTTCCGTTCCATGCTGCCGCTGGAGCCCAGCGACGTCGTGCGGGGCCAGTACGTCGGCTACCGGGACGAGCCCGGGGTGAGCGAGGACAGCCAGACCGAGACCTTCGTGGCGCTCAAGTGCTTCGTGGACAACTGGCGCTGGGCGGGGGTGCCGTTCTACCTGCGGACGGGCAAGCAGCTGGCCGAGGGCGCGCGCATCATCTCCATCGCGTTCCGGGAGCCGCCGCAGTCGATGTTCCCCCCGGGGTCGGGTGTCGGCGACCACGGACCCGACCATCTGACCTTCGACCTCGCCGACCGGGCCCGGATGTCGTTGAGCTTCTACGGCAAGCGGCCCGGCCCGGGGATGAAGCTGGACAAGCTGTCGATGCAGTTCTCCATGCAGGACACCGACTGGGCCGGCGGCGTGCTGGAGGCCTACGAACGGCTCATCTACGACGCCGCGCGGGGCGACCGCACGCTGTTCGTGTCCGCCTCGGGCATCGAGCGGCTCTGGGAGATCAGCCAGCCGCTGCTGGACAACGCACCCGTGGTCCGGCCCTACCAGCAGGGGTCGTGGGGCCCGAACCAGATCCACCAGCTCATCACCCCGTTCACCTGGCGGCTGCCCTTCGAGCGGCAGTGGCGCGAGTCCGGGCAGCGCTGACGCCGCGAGCCCGACCCTCCGGCCGGTCGCCGGGTGGTCGGGCTCGAGGTGGTCGGGCTCGGGGTCCGCTCAGTCCAGGTAGTCGCGCAGCACCTGCGAGCGCGAGGGGTGGCGCAGCTTGGACATCGTCTTGGACTCGATCTGGCGGATCCGCTCGCGGGTGACGCCGTAGACCTTGCCGATCTCGTCCAGCGTCTTGGGCTGGCCGTCGGAGAGGCCGAAGCGCATGGACACCACGCCCGCCTCACGCTCGGAGAGCGTGTCGAGGACGGAGTGCAGCTGCTCCTGCAGCAGGGTGAAGGAGACCGCGTCGGCGGGCACGACCGCCTCGGAGTCCTCGATGAGGTCGCCGAACTCGCTGTCGCCGTCCTCGCCGAGCGGGGTGTGCAGGGAGATCGGTTCGCGGCCGTACTTCTGGACCTCGACGACCTTCTCCGGCGTCATGTCCAGCTCGGCGGCCAGCTCCTCCGGGGTGGGCTCGCGACCGAGGTCCTGCAGCATCTGACGCTGGACCCGGGCCAGCTTGTTGATGACCTCGACCATGTGCACGGGGATCCGGATCGTGCGGGCCTGGTCGGCCATGGCGCGGGTGATGGCCTGCCGGATCCACCAGGTCGCGTAGGTCGAGAACTTGTAGCCCTTGGTGTAGTCGAACTTCTCGACCGCCCGGATGAGGCCCAGGTTGCCCTCCTGGATGAGGTCGAGGAAGAGCATGCCCCGGCCGGTGTAGCGCTTGGCCAGCGAGACGACGAGGCGAAGGTTGGCCTCGAGCAGGTGGTTCTTGGCGTTCTTGCCGTCGTTGGAGATCCACCACAGCTCGCGCTTGAGCTTGGCCTCGATCTTCTCCCCGGAGTTGAGCTTCTCCTCGGCGAACAGGCCGGCCTCGATGCGCTTGGCGAGCTCGACCTCCTGCTCGGCGTTGAGCAGCGCCACCTTGCCGATCTGCTTGAGGTAGTCCTTGACCGGGTCGGCGGTGGCTCCGGCGGTGACCACCTGCTGGGCCGGCGCGTCGTCGTCGTCGGCGGTCGACAGGGTGAAGCTGTCCTCGTCGCCCTTGGTCGCCGGCGTCTTCGTCTTGGCGACCTCGGGGGTCTCGGGCGCCTCCTCGACCTCCTCGGCGTCCGCGGCCTCGACGTCCTCCGGCGAGGGGGCCTCGACGATCTCGTCGACGACGTCCTTCTTCTTGCGGCCGCGCCCCTTGGCCGGGGCGGCCGGCTCGTCGGTGGACCCGGCGGCCGCCGAGGCGGCCTTGCGGGCCGTCGTGGTCGTGGCGGCCGTGGTCTTGGTGCCGGTGGTCTTCGCGGCGGTGGACTTGGTGCCGGTGGTCTTCGCGGCCGTGGACTTGGTGCCGGTGGTCTTCGCGGCCGTGGACTTGGTGCCGGTGGTCTTCGCGGCCGTGGTCTTGGTGCCGGTGGACGACGCCTTACGTGCGGTCGTGGACCTGCCGGCCGTGGTCGTGCTGCTCGTGGCCGCGGAGGAGGTCGTGGCGGGTGCCGACTCCTCGGTCCCGGCCGGGGACGTGCCCGTGGCCGAGGTGGTGCGGCCCTTGGTGGAACGGCTGGCCCGCTTGCGGGCTGGCGCCGGCTCGGCACGCACCTCGATCGCCTGGTCGCTGAAGACCCGGAGCACCTTCTTCTGCGTCGCGGCGGACGTGACGTCCGCGGCCTCCAGGGCGGTCTTCACCTGCTCGGCCTCGACGTAGCCCTGCTCGGTCCCGGTCATGAGCAGGGCACGGAGGGCCTCGTGCTCGAAGGCGGGCGGGAGCTCGGGGGTGCTCGTGCGGGTCGTCCTGGCTGTCACGGGGTGGACCAACTCTCTGTGGGGCAGCAGGTGTAGCGCAGACGGGCATGAGGAACCCGACGCGGCTCAAGAAGTGGTGAGTGGTGCCGGGTGCGGCACGCGGCTCACACTATTATAAAACCTGGATGCCCCGGCGCACATTCCCCGGGGTGCGCGCAGCCCCTCCGGGGGCGGCCCGATCGCGGGCGACGCCCGGGTTCGCGGCCCGGTTCAGTCGTTCTCGCCGGCCTTCACCGCGAGCACCGGGCACTGCGCCTCCAGGAGGATGCGCTGCGCGTTGGAGCCCAGGATGAGCTTGCCGATGGGGGTGCGTCGACGCAGTCCGATGACGATGAGGTCGGCGTCGCTGTCGCCCGCCACCTCGATGAGGTCCTCGGCCGGCTCGTTGCCCCGCGCGAGGGCGCGGACCTCGTGCTCGATCCCGGCATCGTCCAGCTCCTGGCCGACCGCGGCCAGCTCCTCCTCGAAGCGCCGCGCCTCGCCCGCGTCGAAGTCACGTCCGCCACGGTGGGAGTTGACGACGACGAGCTTCACCTTGCGCAGCAGCGCCTCGGTGCGGGCAGCGACCAGCGCCGCCCTGCCCTCGCGGGTCGGGATGTAGCCAACGATGATCGACATGAACAGCGCCCTCCTGCGTGATGAGATGTGCCGCGAGGCTACACCTCAGGCCGCCGGGCGCCCTCCTGAGCGTCCCCGGGCGCGTCGCTCGGCAGGACGCCCGGCCTGACGACCCGGCGCCGGGCGGGGCGGGCGCAGCCCGACCTCCAGCGCCCGCCGGAGCAGGCCGGCCAGCTGCGAGCCGGGGTCGACCTCGAGCGCGAGGTCGCACATCTCGTTGGCCACGGTCCCGTCGCCGCGGGTCCAGGCGACCATGGCCCCCAGGGTGAGCAGCGGGCCGCCGAGGCCGCGGGGCACCTGCGCGACCAGGGTGAGCAGCCGCTCCAGACCCTCCTGGTGGGCCGTCGTGGGCCAGGGCCGCAGGGCCCGGCTCGCCTCGACCAGCTCGCCGGGGACCGACGCGTCCTGCGCCCAGGGCAGGTCGGGCAGCCACCGGGCCAGCACGGCGTCCCGCACCCACCGGTCCTGCAGCACCACCGCCACCTGCGCACGCTGCCGGGCGTCCAGCGTGCTGCCCTCGTGGAGGCAGGCGTCCAGGTCGCTCAGCGCACGACCTTCGTCCAGCCGTTCGGGCGCGAGGTGGAGCAGGCGGAGCGAGACGTCCGTCGCCCGGGACGCCTCCTCGTCCCGGCGCCGCACGGACGCGGCGACAGCCCCTCGGGAGGGCAGCACGGCCCGACCGCTCAGGACGAGGTCGGCCGCGGCGGGGACGTCCGGCGCGGACGGCGCCGCCCGCCAGCCCCGCTCCTGCTCCAGCACGTCCTCGCCGTCGGCGACCACGGCGCACATCTGCCGCCCGGCGGCCGTGTCGCGGACGAGCACGAGGTCGTGCACGTGGCAGCCGGTGTCGTGGGCCAGCCCCCGGGACGCCGCCAGCAGCCCCGCCACGGCGGCCCGGTCGACCTCGCCGTCGGGGCCGGTGGGCAGGTCGTGGCCGAACACGGCCAGCAGGGTCGGGCCGCTCGATCCGTCCGCCGCCTGCTGCACCGCGTAGCGCAGCTGCTGCAGTCCGACGCCCAGGTCCGGCGTCGTCGGCAGGTCGAGGCGGCCGGCGAAGACCATCTGGCCCAGCGTGCCCCGGGGGTCGAGCGCGAGCGCCACGACGACGATGCTGCGCTCGGGCCGGTAGCCGAGGAGGTGCGGGAGCACCGCCAGCAGCTGCCCGGCACCGCTGAGCCGCACCGGGGGGTCCGGGGCGTGCGAGGAGGTGGAGGTGGTGTCGGGTGCGGGGAGGTCGGGCTCCGGCGAGCGCCCCCCGGGCTCGTGGTTCGTCATACCTCCAGCGTGCCGCGAGCGGGCCCGCCGTGGCGGACCCGCTCGCGATCTGTGGATAACTCTCAGCCGGTGGCGGCGCCCGCCTCCCGGTCGCTGAACTCGCGGCGCGCGTGGTCGGCGATGCGCTTCATGAGGTAGCCGTCCAGCCCGGCGCCGATGACACCCCCGGCCACCGGCACGAAGCGGACGAACCTGCCCAGGGCCCGCCCACCGACGGCCGTCAGCAGCCTGAACCCGACGGCCTTGTTGACCATCATGGCGGCGGCCTTGGGCAGCCGGGACGTGGCCAGCCTGGCCAGCCGGCCGGAGCCGGTCATGCCCATGGCCGTCGTGACCCCGGCCTTGCGCATCAGCTCGTCGGCATCCGCGCCGACCAGGGAGAGCAGCACGGCGGCACGGGTGGACCGGCTGCTGACGTCGTAGCCACGCTCCTCGGCGATGGCGGCGACCATGCGGGTGGCGAGGGTGTAGAAGCCCACGACGTTGGCGGGGATCGCCACCGGCATGGTGAAGATGCCCCCCACGCCGGTGATGAATCCACCGGCGGCCGCCTTGCGGATGTGCTCGGAGACGATGTCACCGACGACCCGGTCGCGGTCGTCGCCGTGCTTGCGCCGCACCCGGGCCAGGACCTCGCTGGAGGACTGCAGCGGACCGATGCCGTCGACGCCGAAGTCCAGCAGCTTGCCGATGAACGCGTTCGCCAGGGCGTCCAGGCGGCCGCCGTCCTCCAGCTCGGGGTCGGGCGTCACCGCCACGTCGGACTCGGGTCCAGCCACGTCGTCTCTCCTCTTCTTCGGGCACAGGGTCGCGCTCATCCTGACACGGGGTGCGTTAGGTTGCGCGGTATGACGTCAGGAGGGCGGGCGAGGGGCGTCCGGCTGCTCTGGCCCCTGGCCGTGCTGCTGGGCCTGACCGGGCTGGTGCTGCTGGCCCTCGGGGCGACCGGCTCGGCCGGACGGTCCACCACCGACCTCGTCGGGGTGGTGCCGGGGCAGGAGGTGATCGTGCCGCAGGAGGGGATGTCCGTCTGGTCGCGCTCGCCGCAGACCCGGGCGGCCACCGCCTGCACGCTCGACGACACGCTGATGCTGCGACCGGACCAGGACTTCACCACCCGGGTCCAGGGAGAGGACCTCCACGAGGTCGCGCGCACCGTCCCCGGCCAGGACCCAGGCCCGGCCACGCTGGTCTGCGACACCGGTGACGCCGTCTACGCCGGTCCCTACGGACCGGCGACCGCCCCCACCGGGCTGCGCGGCGGCACCGGCCTGACCCTGGGTCTGCTGCTGCTCCCGGTGGGCCTGGCGTGCGCCGCCCTGGCCGTGCTGGCCCGCCGGCGCGAGCACGTCACCGAGCAAGGACCGGACCCCGCGGCCTACACCCTGGCCCACCGGCCTCCCGGTCCGCCCGCCGGAGAGGGGCGCCGGCGGGCTTCGCCGAGGGACGCCCCGACCGGCCCGCGCTACGACCTGCCGCCGCCGTCCTGACCCTCGGCCGGGGGCGTGGGCCCCTCCCCCTCGTCGGCGCCCTCGTCGTCGACCGACTCGGGGTCGCGCAGGAAGGCCTCGAACTGCGCCCCGATCTCCTCCGCGCTGGGCAGGTTGGCGACCTCGGCGGCCAGGAGGCTCTTGCGCCGCTGGCCCTCGATGAAGTGGTCGTAGCGCTTCTCCAGGCCCTCGACGACCTCGCGGGCCTCGTCGTTGCTGGCGAGCTCCTCCTCGATCCGCCCGCGGGTCAACCCCGCCATCGCGACCAGGTCGGTCGTCGGGAGCACGAGGCCGCTGAGGTCCATGAGGGCGTCCACGGCCGCCACCACCGCGTCCCCGAACTGCGTCTCGGCGAGGTAGTGGGGCACGTGCACGGCCACGCCCATGGTCAGCAGGCCGGACTCGGCGAGCCGCAGGTGCAGGAGGGAGTCGGCGCTGGAGGGGATGCGCACCTGCCCGAAGAGGGGGGTGTAGTCCCCGAGCACCGAGTTGTCGCTCGCGAACCGCGTGGTGCCCACCGGTCGGGTGTGCGGGACCGCCATGGGGATGCCGTGGGCGCTCACCATGCGGCGCACGCCGAAGGCCAGCCCGAGCTGGCGGACGGCGTCGACGAAGGCCTCCCAGCGGTAGTCCGGCTCGATGCCGTGCAGCAGCAGGAAGGGCTCCCCGGCGGCGTCGACGAGCCGGTAGAGCACCAGCGAGGGGTCGTCGTAGTCGGTGTAGTGGTCGGAGTCGAAGGTCATGAGCGGCCGGCGCGAGCGGTAGTCGACCAGCTCGTCGACGTCGAAGGTCGCGACCACCTCGTGCTCGAGGGTGTCGAGCAGGTGCTCGGCCAGCGTGGACCGCACCTGTCCGGCGTCGAGGAAGCCCTCCAGCGACACCAGCAGCAGCGGGGCTGGCTGGGGCTGGCGGGCGGCGTCAGCCTCCAGCCGGAACAGTGGCGAGTGCGTCGTCACGGTGTCTCCTCTCAGGTCTGCCCTCTCAACGCGCCGACCCGGCGCGGGATTCCGGGCCGCCCGTCGCCGGGGGAGCGAAGGCGCACGTCAGGCGCCAATGATAGGAACGGTGTATGACGTCACCGGCGACCCCCTTCCACGACCTGCCGCACTACGTGGCCCTCCCCCGCGTGTCCGGGCTGGCGCTCAGCGCGGACGGCACGCGGTTGGTGACAACGGTGTCGACGCCGAACGCGTCGGGCACCGGCTTCGTCTCCGCGCTCTGGGAGCTGGACCCCGCCGGTGAGCGGGCGGCATACCGCCTCACGCGCAGCGCCAAGGGTGAGTCCGGTGCCGCGTTCGGCGCCGGAGGGGACCTCTACTTCACCTCCGCCCGTCCCGACCCGGACGACGACGACGGTGAGACCTCGGCGGCCCTGTGGCAGGTCCCTTCGACCGGCGGAGAGGCGCGGGTGGTCCTGCGGCGCCCCGGCGGGGTGTCGGGCGTCGTGTGCGCCCGCGACGTCGACCGCATCCTCGTCGTCGCCGGCCTGCTGCGCGGCGCCTCGGACGAGGCCGAGCACCGGACGCTGCACGAGGGGCGGAGCAAGGCCAAGGTCGACGCCATCCTGCACTCCTCCTACCCCGTCCGCTACTGGGACCACGACCTGGGCCCGCAGGTCCCGCAGGTCTTCGCCCTCGAGGACGGCCCGGACCCCTCGCTGGAGACGGAGGAGGACGCCGGGCTGCCCGGGACGACCGACCGCGGCCGGGAGCGTCACCTGCGGCTGCTGACCGGGGGCCAGCACCCCCCGCTGCACGAGCCCAGCCCGAGGATGGCGCCGGACGGCAGCTTCGCGCTCGTCGACCTCACCGTGCCCCTGGGGCGGGCCGACCTGCGCTCCACCATCGCCCGGGTCGACGTCGCGGACGGCGGTCTGCGGACGCTCGTGGATCTCGAGGGATCCGAGGCGCACGCCGGGCCGGTGAGCCCGGACGGCACCCGGGCGGTCGTCGTGGTCGGCGAGATGACCGCCCCGGACCGGCCGCCGCACCCGCGCCTGCACGTCATGGACACGGGGACCGGGGAGCTGACCCCGCTGGCCCACGACTGGGACCGCTGGGCCCAGCCGGTCGCCTGGACCCCGGACGGGTCCTCGGTGCTGGTGCTGGCCGACAGCGAGGGACGGCGTCCGGTCTTCCGGATCGACGTCGCCGACGGGCGCGTGGAGCAGGTCACCCACGACGAGGCGGCGTGGAGCGACCTCGTGGTGTCCCCGGACGGCGCCACCGCCTACGGCGTGCGCTCCTCCTACCTCTTCCCGCCCGAGGTCGTCCGGCTCGACCTCGCCACCGGCGAGGTGACCCCTCTCCCCGGCCCGGCGGAGCGTCCGCAGGTCCCCGGGCGGCTCGAGGAGGTCGAGACCACCGCGGCGGACGGCAGCCGGGTGCGCGCCTGGCTGGCGCTCCCCGAGGAGGAGCCGGCGTCCGCGTCCGGCCACCCGCTGCTGCTGTGGATCCACGGCGGGCCGCTGGGCTCGTGGAACGCCTGGACGTGGCGGTGGAACCCGTGGCTCATGACGGCACAGGGGTATGCCGTGCTGCTCCCCGACCCCGCCCTGTCCACCGGCTACGGCCAGGAGTTCGTGCGTCGTGGCTGGGGCGCCTGGGGCGACGCGCCCTACACCGACCTCATGGCGATCACCGACGCGACGGTGGCGCGCAGCGACATCGACGCCGACCGGACCGCGGCCATGGGTGGCTCGTTCGGCGGCTACATGGCCAACTGGGTCGCCGGGCACACCGACCGGTTCCGGGCGGTCGTCACGCACGCCTCGTTGTGGGCGCTGGACGGCTTCGGCCCGACGACGGACGCCGCGTTCTACTGGCAGCGCGAGATGACGCCGCAGATGAGCGCGGACCACAGCCCGCACCGGTTCGTGGAGCAGATCGTCACCCCGATGCTCGTCATCCACGGCGACAAGGACTACCGCGTGCCGATCGGCGAGGGCCTGCGGCTCTGGTACGAGCTGCTCTCGCGCTCCGGGCTGCCCCAGGCGGAGGACGGCACGACCCCGCACCGGTTCCTGTACTTCCCGCAGGAGAACCACTGGATCATGAGCCCGCAGCACGCCCAGGTCTGGTACTCCGTCGTCAGCGCCTTCCTGGCCGAGCACGTGCTCGGCCAGGAGCCGGGCGCCACCACCGACGCCGCCACCCAGCACCTCGGTCTCACACCCCCTCCCGCACCGGACGCGCAGTAAGGGCGAACCCGACGCGCAGGAGGCCCGGGTCGGAGGTCGGTCAGCCGACCAGGAGGCGCAGCCGGGCCGTCGACATCGGGTCCGCCGAGGCGACCGTGACCTCGTCGAGCCCGTCCGGCACGGGCGGCTCCGGCACGGGCCCGTCCGGCACGGGCGCGGCCGGCGCGTCGTCGTCCACCACGACCAGCCCCCGCTGCCGCAAACCTCGGCGCACCTCCGGCTCGTCCAGGACGCCGGGGGCGAGGGCATACCGCGCGCCTCCGTCGCCGGCTTGCCCCGGCGGAGCGGCGGCGCGCTCGAGCCGACGGCCCAGCGCCGCCTCCACCCTCGCCCGGAGCCGCTCGGTGTCGGCGGCGCTCGCGCGGCCCCCCGGCCCCCCGGGTATGCCGTCGCGCAGGTGGTCCCGGAACGGCACCAGCCGGGTGGACCAGAGGTCGTCGACCCGCTCGCGCAGGCGGTCCAGGGAGGTCGCGTTGTCGAGGAGGACGTCGGCGGCCGCCCTGCGCTGCGCGTCGTCGGCCTGCGCCCGGATGCGCGAGCGCGCGGCCTGCTCGTCCATCCCCCGCAGCTTCACGAGCCGGCGCAGCCGCTCGGCCTCGGGGACATCGACGACGACCGCCAGGGCGTAGTCGGGTGCCCGACCCAGCTCCACCAGCAGGGGGATGTCGTGCACCACCACCGCGCCCTCCGGGGCCCCCTCCATGATCTGCGCCGTGCGACGGGCGATGAGGGGGTGGGTGATCGCCTCCAGGTCGCGGCGGGCCTGCTCCTCACCGAACACCACCCGCCCCAGCGCGGGGCGGTCCAGGCTGCCGTCGGAGGCGATGACCGAAGGGCCGAAGCGCTCCTCGATCTGCGCCAGCCCTGGCGTGCCGGGCTCGACGACCTCGCGCGCGACCGCGTCCGCGTCCACCACGACGGCACCGAGCGAGGCGAGGTGCGCCGACACCGTCGACTTGCCCGAGCCGATGCCGCCGGAGAGGCCGACGCGCAACGTCATACCTGCTGCTCTCCGCTGCCCTCGCGGCCCTGCCACGTGCACACGCAGACCTCGTTGCCCTCGGGGTCGGCCAGCACCCACCAGGCCGGGGCGAACTCGTCGGTGACGAGGCGACCCCCCGCGGCCAGCGCGGCGTCGACCCGCTGCCGGGCGAGGTCGTGCGGCACGTCGACGTCGAGGTGGAAGCGGCCGCGCCCGGGGCGCGCCTCCTCCATCTGCTGGAACCACATCGGCGCCAGCCGGCCGGCCCCGTCCACGAGCCGGCCCTCGCCGTCGGTCTCGAATCCGAGCACGGCCGCCCAGAACGGCTCGACGGCAGGGAGGTCGAGGACGTCGAGCGCGATCTCGACCGCGCTGACCTCCTGCGGCGCTGCGGTCACCCCCTCCTCGCGGGCGAGCCGGCTGACGGCGAGCGCCAGGTCGCGGTCCCGGCTGGTCAGCCGCCCGACGTCGTGGCTGATGGTGCTCACGGAGAGGTGGCCGTAGCGCAGGTCCACGTCCGGGTGGTGGCCCAGCTCGTCGGCGACCTCGGCGATGCGACCGACCAGCCGGGCACCCGTGGCGAAGTCCCCGGTGAGCAGCCGGGTATGCAGCCGGTCGAGGAGGACCCGCCAGTCGCCGAGCCCGGGGTCGGTGGACAGCTCGTGGTGGGTCGGGTCGGTGGGAGACATACCTCGACTGTGCCAGAGGGGGGCCGGTCAGGTCAGGTGGCGGCCTCGGCGCGGTCCATCGCGGCGTAGATCCGCTTGGCCGAGACCGGGGCGGGGGTGCCGAGCCGCTGCGCGAACAGGGAGACCCGCAGCTCCTGGACGGACCAGACGACGTCCATGACGTCGGGGTCCTGACGGCGGTGCGGGGGCAGCGCCTCGAGGAAGTCCGCGAGGTCGCGCTCGACGACGTGCACCTCCTCCATGCGGCGGCGGTCGCGGGGCAGGTCCTGGATCCCCTTGTCCAGCCGCTCGGCCATCGCCCGCAGCCAGACCACCATCCGCGGCAACCGGGCATGGCCCACCTCGGTCACGAAGCCGGGCCGCACCAGGGCGTCGAGCTGACGGCGCAGGTCGGTCGCGAGGTCGGCGGCGGCCGGGGCGTCCAACCGCTGCAGCCGCAGCGAGACCTCCCGCGCGGTGTCGAGGATGGGCACGAGCGACTCCACGATCTCCAGCACCCGGGGCACGCTCTGCTGGCGCACCCCCGTCAGGGCCGCCTCGAACTGCGCGGGGTCGCGGACGGTCGCCCCCGGCTGCTGCGCCACCACCGAGTCCACGGCCGCGGCCAGGGCGTCCTCGAGCAGCGCCGGCACCGATCCGTGCGGGTTGTGCCCCAGCGAGAGCTTCTGCTGGTTGGACAGCAGCGACAGCAACCGCTTCCACGGCGGGGTCGTGCCCAGCAGCAGCAGACGGCGCACCCCCCGGAGTGTCTCCCGGTCGGCCTCCGAGCGGGTCGCGAGCACCCGGACGTCCACCGCCTCCCCGGTGTCCACCAGCGCCGGGAAGCCCTGCACGGTCCGCGAACCCACCGAACGGCTGAAGCTGTCCGGCAGCGGGTCGAGGTCGGCCGGCCAGGTCGTGAGCCCGGTGCGTTCGACGCCCGATGCGGCAGCGGCCATGGTGCTGCGCACCTGCCCGGCGAGCCGCTCCTGCAGGGCCGCGAGGTCCTTGCCCTCCCCCAGCACCTCGACGCGGCCCCGGCCGCGTCTGCCCTTGCCGCCCCGCGACGTGGCCCCGCCGGAACCGCCCTTCGCGCCGTCTCCCGGACGCGCGGCTCGCTCCACCCGGAAGGTCATCCGCAGGTGGTCGGGCACCCGGTCCCAGTCCATGTCCTGGGGCGACACCCGCACCAGCCCGCGCCGGGTGAGCTCCTCGGCCAGCGCCTCGCGCACGGGGACGACCCCGACCGTGCCGGCCTCCCGCATACCCCGCAGCGCGGCCCGCGCGTGGTCCGGCGCGGGGACGAAGTTGCGGCGCACGTCCTTGGGCAGCGCCTTGACCAGCGCGGTCACCAGCTCCTCGTGCATGCCGGGGACGAGCCAGTCGAAACCCTCCTCGGTGACCTGGTTGAGCACCTCGACCGGGACGTGGGCGGTGACGCCGTCGGCGTCCGCGCCCGGCTCGAACTGGTAGGTCAGGCCGAGGGTGAGCTCCCCCTGGCGCCAGCCGGTCGGGAAGTCCTGGGCGCTGACCTGGTCCCCCGCGTCGCCGACCAGCAGCTCCTCGGTGAAGGTGAGCAGCCCGGGGTCCTGCTTGCGGGCGGTCTTCCACCACGTGTCGAAGTGGGTGCCGGACACGACCTCGGCCGGGATCCGCGCGTCGTAGAACTCCACCAGCGTCTCGTCGTCGACGAGGATGTCGCGCCGCCGGGCCCGCGCCTCGAGCTGGCCCAGCTCCTTGACCAGCCGTCGGTTGGCGTGGAAGAACTCGTGCCGCGTCTCCCAGTCCTCCTCCACGAGACCCTGGCGGATGAAGAGGTCCCGGGCGGTCTCCGGGTCGATCCGGCCGAGCGGCACGGTGCGCCCCGCCACGAGCGGTATGCCGTAGAGCGTCACCCGCTCGTCGGCGACCGCCGACCCGGCCGTGCGCGACCATCGCGGCTCGCTGTAGGAGCGCTTCACCAGGTGCGCCGCGGCGCGTTCGACCCAGGCGGGGTCGACGACCGCGTTGGTGCGTGCCCACAGCCGGGTCGTCTCGACCAGCTCGGCGCTCATCACCCAGTCCGGGTTGCGGCGGTGCAGGACCGACCCGGGCTGCAGGACGAAGCGGGCGTTGCGGGCGCCCAGGTAGGCCCGGGCCTCCCGCTCCCACATGCCGACGTTGGACAGCAGCCCGGTGAGCAGCGCGGTGTGCACCTGGTCGGCGTTCGCCGGGTGCTGGTTGACCTCGAGCCCGAGCTGCTTGGCGGCCCGCTTGAGCTGGGTGTGCAGGTCCTGCCACTCGCGCACCCGCAGGTAGTGCAGGAACTCGGCCTTGCACAGCCGCCGGAAGGCGCTGCCGGAGAGGTCCTTCTGCTGCTGCTGCAGGTAGCGCCAGAGGTGGAGGACGACGAGGAAGTCGCTGTCGACGACATCCTTGGCCGACGCCTCGCCCTCCTGTCGCTGACCGCCGCGGCGGGCAGGGCCGGTGACCCCACCGACCCGCCGGAACCGGGCGTGCGCCTGGTCGGCCTGCTGCTGGTGGTCGGCGGGCCGCTCCCGGACGTCCTGGATGGACAGCGCCGCCACGATGACGAGCACCTCCTTGAGGGCGCCCTGCCGCTCGGCCTCGATGAGCATGCGGGCCAGACGCGGGTCGACCGGGAGCCGCACGATCGCCCGGCCGTATGCCGTGAGCCGCTGCCGGGGCAGGTGCGCGGGGGCGGTGGGGTCGATGGCCTGGAGCTCGGTGAGCAGGCGGACGCCGTCGGCGACCTGCCGGGAGTCCGGGGGCTCGAGGAAGCCGAACTTCTCGATGTCGCCCAGGCCGAGGCTGGTCATCTGGAGGATGACGCTGGCGAGGTTGGTACGCAGGATCTCCGGGTCGGTGAAGGCGGGCCGGGCGGCGAAGTCCTCCTCGCCGTAGAGCCGGATGGCGATGCCGTCGGCGAGCCGGCCGCAGCGACCGGCCCGCTGGTTGGCCGAGGCCTGGCTGATCGGCTCGATCGGCAGCCGCTGCACCTTGAGCCGCTGGCTGTAGCGGCTGATGCGCGCGGTGCCGGTGTCCACGACATACCGGATGCCGGGGACGGTGAGCGAGGTCTCGGCGACGTTGGTCGACACGACGATGCGGCGCCCGGCGTGGCGGGAGAACACCCGGTGCTGCTCGGCGGCGGAGAGACGGCCGTAGAGCGGCAGCACCTCGGTGCCGGGCAGGTCCAGCCCGGTGAGCGCGTCGCAGACGTCGCGGATCTCGCGCTCCCCGGAGCAGAAGACGAGGACGTCCTCGCCCAGCCCGTCGCGCCCGGTGGCCTCGGTCCACAGCTCCTCGACGGCCTCGACCACGCCGGTCACCTGGTCGACCTCGACCTCGGTCGCCGACCCGTCCTTGCGGGGCGGGCCCTCGCGCACCAGCGGGCGGTACCGCACCTCCACCGGGTAGGTGCGTCCCGAGACCTCGATGACCGGGGCCGGCTCCCCGTGCGCGTCGGCGAAGAACGCGGCGAAGCGCTGGACGTCGATGGTCGCGGAGGTGATGACGACCTTGAGGTCGGGGCGGCGCGGCAGCAGCTGCTTGAGGTAGCCCAGGATGAAGTCGATGTTGAGGCTGCGCTCGTGCGCCTCGTCGATGATGATCGTGTCGTAGCGGCGCAGGTCACGGTCCCGCTGCAGCTCGGACAGCAGGATGCCGTCGGTCATGACCTTGACGAGGGTGTCGTCGCGGGAGACGTCGGTGAAGCGCACCTGGTAGCCGACCACGGTGCCGAGATCGACCCCGAGCTCCTCGCTCACCCGCTCGGCGACCGAGCGGGCGGCGATCCGCCGCGGCTGGGTGTGCCCGATCATGCCCTCGACGCCGCGCCCCAGCTCGAGGCAGATCTTGGGCAGCTGGGTGGTCTTGCCGGAGCCGGTCTCGCCGGCGACGATGACGACCTGGTGGTCGCGGACCGCCCTCAGCAGGTCCTCGCGACGCTCGCTGACGGGCAGCTCGGGCGGGTAGTGCAGCGCCGTGGGGGCCGGCGCGGCCGCCCGACGTGCCTCGACGCCGGCCGAGGCCCGGGTATGCCTGGCCGCACGTCCCTCGCGGGTGTCGCCCTGGCCGCGGCGCCCCGAGGCGCTCCTGCCCCGCCCCCGACGGCGTCTGCCGGCGCCCGCCGACCGCCCGTCCTCGGCGGGACCGGACCGGTGGGGTCGTGGACGTCGGTCGGGCTCGGGCACGCCTCCCACTGTAACCAGCGGGCACCAGGAGATTTCCTCGGCGCGTGCGGGCTCAGGCGGCGTCAGTGCGTGGGCTCAGGCGGAGCCCGGGCGAGGGCTCAGGCGGCGCCGGTCCGCCGGCTCAGGCCGAGTGCCACGGGGAGCTGGGTCACCCCGGCGTGGGTGGCGAGATAGGTCCCCCACAGGGTGAGGCCCGCCCTCGCGCAGGCGTCCAGCGCGTGCTGGTGCAGCCGTCGGTCGGCGTCACCCACCAGACCCCGGTCGCGGGCGATCGCGAGCACGAAACCCGGCGTGTCGGGCAGGTCGGTGATGATCTCGACCATCCGGTCCAGGACCCGCACGGGGTCCTCGCCGTGCAGGTCCCCCACCACCACGGGCTGGGCGAGGTTGCCGCCGGGGCGGCACAGGAGGAAGCCGATCGCGCCAGCGCTGCGGTCGGCCTCGCTGACGACCAGGTCGACGACGTCGGCGGTCAGCACCGGGTCGTCCAGCACCCGGGCGGGCCAGTCGGGGGGAAGGTCTTCGAAGCTCATGCGTCAGAGCCTGCCGCGAACCCGCGCCCTCGCGCAGAAGTTGTCCACAGGCCCCCTCCGGGCCGTCCTCGCCCCTGCCTGTGCACGCCGAGCGCACCCTGTGCTTGCCGCATACCACGTGCACAGGTCGCAGAACCGTGCACAGGCGCACGTCTCCCCCGCGCCGCCTCAGAGCAGCTGGGAGAGCGCGTGGATCGTCACCCCGACGAGCGCTCCGACGATCGTGCCGTTGAGCCGGATGAACTGCAGGTCCCGGCCGACGTGGAGCTCGATCTTGTCGGAGGCCTCCCGGGCGTCCCAGCGACGGATCGTCCCCGAGATGACCGACGTGATCTCCGGCCCGTACCGCTGGACGAGGTCCACGACGGTGTCGGCGGTCCAGGCGTCGAGCCGGGTCTGCAGCCGCGCGTCCTCGACCAGCTGACGCCCCAGCGACTCCAGGGCGGAGGACATGCGCGAGCGCAGCGGGCTGCCCGGATCTTCCAGCGCGACGAGGACCGAGCTGAGCAGCGTCTGACCGAGCGCGACACCGGTGGCGCTCACCTGCGGGTGCTCGAGCACCCGGTCCTTGAGCGACTCGAAGCGCTCCTGGGTGCGCGGGTCCTGCTGCAGGTCGCGGCCGAGGTCGGCGAGGTAGGCGTCGAGCGCGTGCCGCACGTTGTGCTGGGGGTCGTCCTTGACGTCCTTGGCCCAGCGCAGCACCTCGGTGTAGACGCGTCGCGTGACCTGGTCGTTGACCCAGGTGGGTGCCCAGGTGGGCGCGCGCGAGCGCACGATCGACTCGACCCGGTCCTGGTGCAGGGCCAGCCAGGCGTGCAGCTCACGGGCGAGCAGGTCGACCAGGCCCCGGTGCGAGCCGTCCTCGATGACCCGCTCCAGCAGGTGGCCGGCCACCGGGGACAGCGGCTCGCGGCGCACCCGCGGCAGGATGACGTCGTCGACGAGGATCCGGATCTCCTCCTCGTCCACCCGTTCGACGGCACGAACGAGGAAGGGCACCGCCTCGGTGACGACCCGCTCCGCGTGCTCGGGCTCGCGCACCCACTCGCCCAGCCGCCGCACGACCTGCGCGTCGAGGATCTTCTCGCGCAGCACCGGCGCGGTGAGGAAGTTGTCGCTGACGAACTGCTCCAGGCTGTCACCCAGGTCGTCCTTGCGGCGGCGCACCAGGGCGGTGTGCGGGATCGGCAGCCCCAGCGGGTGGCGGAAGAGCGCCACGACGGCGAACCAGTCGGCGATCGCCCCGATCATGCCCGCCTCGGCACCGGCGTTGACATAGGCCCACACGCCCGTCCGGTCATGGGTGAGGACGTAGATCACCGCCATGAGCACGAGGAGGCCGGTCGCCACCATCCGCATCTGCCGCAGCCCGGCGCGGCGCGCGGTGTCGTCGAGGCGTATGCCGCTGCTCTCCACCCGTCCTCCTGCCGCCTCGCCCGGTGGTCGCCCGTCGGGCCGACCTGCTGACGGTCCAGCCTAAGCCGTGGGGGTCCGACCGTTCCCGCAGCAGCGGGACCGGACCGCCTCGGCGACGTCCCTCAGGACCCTGACCTGCAGGCATACCGCGCCGTTATGCCTCATCCGCCCCGAGGCGCGTTGTGCGGACCGGGGTGGTTCGGCACCCTGGGCGCCATGACCACGCAGAGCCCGGCGCCGCCGACCACACCGGCCGACCCCGGTGACCACCCGCTGCTGCGCCGGATCCGGGAGTCGGTCATCGGCGAGGACCACGTCATGAGCACGCCGTACGGCCGGCGCCGGGTCACCTACGCCGACTACACCGCCTCGGGCCGCGCGCTCACCTTCATCGAGGACGCCATCCGCGACGTCGTGCTCCCCGGTTACGCCAACACCCACACGGAGTCCAGCGGCACCGGGCTGCAGACCACCCGGCTGCGCGAGGACGCCCGGGCCGCGATCCACGCGGCGGTCTGCGGCGACGAGGACACCGTGGTGCTCTTCACCGGGTCGGGCTGCACCGGCGCGATCGCCAAGATCGTCGGGGTGCTCGGGCTGCGCATCCCCTCCGTCCTGGAGGACGCCCACCACCTGAGCGCGCACATCCCCGCCGAGAGCCGCCCGGTCGTCCTCATCGGCCCCTTCGAGCACCACAGCAACGAGATCCCGTGGCGGGAGAGCATCGCGGACGTCGTGCAGGTGGCGATGGACGCCGACGGGCACATCGACACCGGCGACCTGCGGGAGACCCTGCAGCGGTATGCCGACCGGCCCCTCGTCGTCGGCTCCTTCTCGGCCGCGTCGAACGTGACCGGCATCATCACCGACACCCACGCGGTCACCGAGCTGCTGCACGAGCACGGTGCGCTGGCGTTCTGGGACTTCGCCGCCGCCGGGCCCTACGTCGACATCGAGATGAGCGCGCCCGCCGGCCGCCCGCACGCCTACAAGGACGCCGTCTTCCTGTCCCCGCACAAGTTCATCGGCGGCCCGTCGACCCCGGGCGTGCTGGCCGCCCGCCGTGAGCTCTTCGCCAACCGGGTGCCCGACGTGCCGGGCGGCGGCACGGTGGCCTACGTCAACCCGGCCGAGCACTCCTACCTCGCCGACCCCGAGCACCGGGAGGAGGGCGGCACGCCGGCCATCGTCGAGGCGATCCGGGCCGGGCTCGTCTTCCGGCTCAAGGAGGCGGTCGGCGTGGACACCATCCGGGCGCGCGAGGAGGAGTTCCTCGGTCGGGCGGTGCGCGCGTGGTCGACCGAGCCCGACCTGCAGCTGCTCGGGAACCTCGACGCCGAACGGCTCTCGATCCTGTCCTTCGTGGTCCGCGGCCGGCGACGGCCCTACCTGCACCACAACTTCCTCGTCGCCCTGCTCAACGACCTCTTCGGGATCCAGGCTCGGGGCGGCTGCTCCTGCGCCGGGCCCTACGGGCATATTCTCCTCGGCATCGACACCGACCGCTCGCACGCCTTCCAGGAGCGCATCACCAGCGGCTGCGAGGGCATCAAGCCGGGTTGGGTGCGGGTCAACTTCAACTACTTCATCTCCGACACCGCGGCGGACTACGTCGTCGAGGCGGTGCGCCTGGTCGCCCGCGACGGCTGGCGCCTGCTGGGCGACTACCGCTTCGACGTCATGACCGGTCTGTGGCGGCACCGGGAAGGGGTCGTCGAGCCGCCGGTGCGGCTTGCCGACATCACCTTCGGGGCCGACGGCGCGGTCACCCTCCCCCGGCCCGGGCCGACCGCCGGCGAGGAGCTGCTCGCCGAGCACCTCGAGGACGCGCGCCGCATCCTGGCCGGCGCCGCTGCGGACCCGTTGCCCGAGGCCGCCGACGACCAGGCGGGCGGCGCCCCGGAGCTGCGGTGGTTCGACCTGCCCGAGGTATGCCTGCGCTGACTCCCCGCGAACGGATCGGTGGTGTCTGTCGGTCGTCGGCGCGCGGCAACCGGGCTGCAGGGCCGCGCCGGCTCACGGGTCACGTCGGTATCACCGGCATCACGGTGCGGAGATGTGGCGATCTGCCGGGGATATAAGACCGGCATACGGCATCGTCCCCGCACGGTGGTGAGCCTGTGACGTCTGTGGTGCAGGTGCCGGAGGCACCTCGTGGACCGACCACCGACCACCGACCGGCCGTGCCGGCCGGGCTAACTCATACGAAGACGATCTGCGCGCCCTGGGCGATCTCGATGAAGTCACCGGCGCTGATGACCCCCTCGACGCCGGGGTGCAGGTCCGCCTCGAGCATCTTGGCCATGTCGAAGCTGAGCCGACAGGCATACAGGTGGGCGCCGGAGGCCTGGAGGAGGTCGAGGAACTCGGGCACCGTCGGGATGTCCTGCTCGGCCATCTGCCTCTTGAGCATCCGGGTGGCCATGCCGGTCATCCCGGGCAGGTTGCCGAGCGCCTGCGGCACGGACGCGTGCTCCAGCCCGGGGCGGACGCGGCCCAGGTCGTCCAGGTGCATGGCGGTGTTGCCGGCCATGGTGAAGCGCAGCTTGTCGTTGGTCTTCTTGTTGACGATGTCCAGGCCCCAGAAGGTGAAGAAGAGGTGCACCTCCACCCCCTCGCCGAGGGCGGCGTTGCCCATGATGAGCGCGGGATAGGCCATGTCGAGGTTGCCCTTGGAGCAGATGAAGGCCATCTTGCGCGGGCCGTCGTAGCTGGTCGTCGTGGTCACCGCGGTGGCCTCGCCGGTCTGCACCGTCCGGGTGGTCCGGGGCGCGTCGCCGAAGTCGGGGAGGATGAAGCCCTCCGGCAGGGTGCTGGTGGTCGTGCTCACGGGGTGCCTTCCTAGACGCAGCCGACGGGTTTGCGCAGACCGGCCAGCCACGCCATCTTCTTGGCCGGTTTGCCGGGGTAGAGCCCGAAGAGGGCCCTGACGTCGAACCCGCCGACGGTCTGCATCCGCCGGAGCGTGGGGGTGACGCCGGTCCGGGACGAGTCCTCGCGCATGAAGCGCAGCGGAGCCAGGTGCTCCTCGTCGAGCTCGATCCCGATGAGGGCCGCCAGCTCGGTCGCCAGCTCCTCGCTCCACTGGTCACGGTCGGTGAGGAAGCCTTCCTCGTCGACGGCGAAGGAGCGTCCGTTCAGGGTGTTGGTGGGCATGGGGTCAGTGCTCCTCCGGCGGCTTCTTGCCGGCCATCGACAGGTGGGCGGTGACGGGGAGCCGGTGGCCGGGCAGCAGCACCTTCCAGTAGAGCTGCTCGAAGGCGAGCTTGCCCAGGTGGTTGACTCGCGAGGGGGTGAGCAGCCGCATCGGTCCGGCGACGGGCACCGGGAAGGCGCCCTTGAGGGGTTGGGTGTCGTAGTTGAAGTCGAGCAGCAGCGCCTGCCCGCGGCCGGACTCGACGAAGCAGTTGGCGTGCCCGTCGAAGGAGTTCGGCAGCGGCCGGCCCGCGACGGCGGCGAGGAAGTTGTCGACGAACAGCTCGGTGGCGAAGTGCGCCACCGACCCCGCCTTGGAGGTCGGTATGTCGCTCGCGTCGCCGAGGACGAAGATCCGCTCGTGCTCCAGGCTGCGCAGCGTGTGCCGGTCCACCGGGACGAACCCGGCGTCGTCGCCGAGCCCGGAGTCGAGGACGAACTGCTGACCGGTGTGCGGCGGCACCGTCACCAACAGGTCGAAGGGCAGCTCCCGGCCGTCATAGGCGACCAGCCGCCGGCGCTCGTTGTCGATCCGCTCCACGGCGAAGTCGGCGGCGAGGCGGATGCTGCGGTCCTCGAGCAGACCCCCGAGCTCGGCGGAGGCGACCGGTTTGGTGAAGGCGCCGTCCAGCGGCGTGACGTAGGTGATGTCGACCTGGTGCCGGATCCGGCGCCGGCGGTAGTGGTCCTCGGCCAGGAAGGCGAACTCCAGCGGCGCGACCGGGCACTTGATGGGCATCTCGCTCACGTGGACGAGCAGCCGGCCGGAGTCGAAGCGGGCCAGCGCATCTCTCAGCGCGGTGGCGCCCTCGTGGGTGTAGAACTCGTGGACCGCGTCCCGCCAGAGCGACCCGTCGGCCATCCCGGACACGAGGTCCGGCCGGGGCACGGAGCCGCTGGCGATGACCAGCCAGTCGTAGTCGAGCAGGTCGCCGCCCGCGAGCTCGACCTGCCGCCGCCCGGGGTGGACGAGGCGGACGGCCTCCTGGCGGAAGGTCGCCCGCCCGGGCAGGAAGTCACGACGGTCCTTGACGACCCGGTCCGGGTCCATCCAGAACGGCACGAAGAGGTAGCCGGGCTGGTAGTGGTGGTCGACGTCCCGGTCGACCACGGTGATCGACCAGTCGTGGTCGAGGGCCTTGGCGAGGTGGTTGGCGGCCATGGTGCCCGCGGTGCCCGCCCCCAGGATCAGGAGCCTGTTCAGGTCCTGATACTACGCCCTGTCGTATGTCGTGGCGCACCACGCCCTCCTCGACGCGCACACCCGTCGTCACGGACACCCACCGTCCGCCGGGCGCACTAGCGTGGCCGCATGACGAAGGCCCCGGACCTGGAGTTCACCGGTGAGGTGGTCGAGTGGCGGGGGCCGGCCCCCTTCCACTTCCTCGTCACCCCGCCCGAGGAGAGCGAGTGGCTCACCCAGGTGATGCGCGAGGTCACCTACGGGTGGGGCATGGTGCCGGTCGAGGGCCGGGTGGGTGGCACCGCGTTCACGACCTCGCTGTGGCCCCGGCAGGGGTCCTTCTGGGTGCCGCTCAAGGACGCCGTGCGCCGCGCGGAGGGGATCGAGCTCGGCGACGTCGTGACGGTGGGGCTGTCCATCCGTACCTGAGGATGGTGGCCCCCGTGTGAAAAGGTGGAACCCGGGACACAATGGGGTCATCGCACGCGAGTGCGACCTGCACATGCCCCCGCGGGGGCGGGCGCCCCCGCACCAGGCACCTCGAGGAGAGACGATGACCGACCAGCCGCAACCGCTCGCCGCGCCGGAGCCCCAGGCGGACCCCTTGGTGCTCACCGCCCCGTCCCCGTCCGAGCCGGTCGCCCAGACCGCGGCCCCGCGCATGGCGCCCCAGGTCGACCCGGAGGCGATGCCGGCCCTGGACGCCAAGGTGGCGGCATACCTCGCGGGCCTGACCGAGACCGAGACCCGGTCGCCGGAGTTCGCGCAGCGCGCCGCGGACGTGCGCACCATGGGCGACGCCGACATCCGCGCCGCCGCCGAGACGTCCAACCGCCTGCTCAGGTCCCCCGTCCGGGCCATCCAGCAGGGAGGCGTGTCGAAGGAGTCGAAGGTCGCGCAGACCCTCACCGAGCTGCGGCACACCGTCGAGGACCTCGACCCGGCGCAGGCGACCGGGGTGAAGAAGTGGTTCGAGCGGCTCCCCTTCTCGGACCGGTTGACCACGTACTTCCAGAAGTACGAGTCGGCCGAGAAGCACCTCGACGCGATCCTCCACGCCCTGCGCAGCGGCCAGGACGAGCTGGCCAAGGACAACGCGGCGCTCAACCTGGAGAAGCAGCAGCTGTGGGAGTCGATGGGCCGGCTCAACCAGTACGTCTACATCGCCGAGCAGCTGGACGCCAAGGTCGCGGCGACCATCGCCGAGCTGGACACCAGCGACCCGGACCGCGCCAAGGCGATGCGCGAGGACGTGCTCTTCTACGTCCGGCAGAAGCACCAGGACCTGCTCACCCAGCTCGCGGTGTCGATCCAGAACTACCTGGCCATCGACATCGTCATGAAGAACAACATCGAGCTCATCAAGGGCGTCGACCGGGCCTCGACCACCACGGTGTCGGCGCTGCGCACCGCGGTGCTGGTGGCCCAGGCGCTCAACAACCAGAAGCTCGTGCTGGACCAGATCACGGCGCTCAACCAGACCACGTCCCAGATGATCCAGAGCACCAGCGAGCTGCTGCGGGACAACTCGGTGGCGATCCAGGAGCAGGCGGCCTCCTCCACGCTGGGGCTGGAGCAGCTGCAGGCGGCCTTCACCAACATCTACGCCACCATGGACGCGATCGACGAGTTCCGGGTCCAGGCCCTGGACGGCATGTCGCAGACCATCGGGGTGCTCGAGGGCGAGGTCGAGAAGTCCCGCACCTACCTCGACCGGGCACGTCGCACCGACGGCCGGCTGGCCGGCGGTCAGCTGGACCTGGACGGGGGCCGACCGGGCGGGTCGCTGTCGTCGGGACCGCGCTGAGGTGGGCTTCTCCGACCTCCTGGACCGGATGCTGGGGCGCCCGGCGCCCGGCGACGACCGGCTGGAGCTGCCCGCTCCCCCGACCGCCCGGGACGTGCACGAGGCGCTCGGCTCGACCGAGGAGCTGCTGGGCTCCAGCGCCCTCCCCTCGGTCGTCGTCGCCCGCGGCGCCCGCGTCATCGACACCGTGCGCGACACCCTCCCGCGGCTGGAGAAGCTGAGCGGCAGCGACCTCGGATACACCGTCGTCGCCACCGCGACCGACTACCTGCCGGAGGCCATCGGGGCCTACCAGCGCCTCCCCCGCCGGTATGCCGACACCCGCCCGGTCGACGGCGCCAAGACCTCCCTCATGGTCCTCGTCGACCAGCTCGACCTGCTGGGGCTGACGATGGACCGGGTCTTCGACGCGGTCTACCGCCAGGACGCCCAGGAGCTGGTCGCCCAGGGGCGGTTCATCGCCGAGAAGTTCGGCTCCTCGGGCGCCGGCGGCTCGTTGCGCATCACCGAGGAGGAGCACGTCCCGGTGCCCGCGCCCGGCGGTCCGGCCGGGGCGGCGGGGAGCACGGACGACGGGGCGGACGGGGTGAGCCCGCTGGCGCCACCGCAGGGAGGGGCACGATGAGCACGGGCACGGTGCGGGACGCGGTCGACCTGCTCGCCCGGGTGGGCGCGGAGGCCGGGCTGGACGAGCGCGCGGCGCGCGCCGAGGGCCAGGTCATCGCCGCCGCGGTGCTGGAGCAGCCCGGGCCGAGCAGCGCGCACACGCTGTGGGCCGGCGCCTTCGACCGGCCGGCGAGCGACTTCTTCGGCGCGGTGCCCCGGGGCCGCAGGTATGCCTCGATCCCCACCCCGCTGCTCTCGACGCTCGTCGCCGAGCGCAGCCCGCGCGCGCCGGGGTATGCCCGGGCGCTCGCCGACGTCGCCACGGCGGCCTGCACCCTGCCCGGGGCGGGGCAGCTCAGCATCGGCAAGGCGACCTCGGTGGGGCGCACCCAGCTGGCGGCCGCCGGCGTGGCGCCGGCCCATGGGGCGGGGACGGCGACCGAGGGGCTCACCCCACCGGGTGCCGGACCGACGACCCCCGGGGCCGACGCGGGCGCGCTCGACCCGGGTCAGCTGCATACCTGGTCCAGCGAGCTGTTGCGGCGGGCGCAGGAGCAGTCCGCGCGGCTGGGCGAGCTTTTGGGCCAACCATCTGCGACGCCCGGTGGGGAGAATGGGCAACCATCTGCGACGCCCGGTGGGGAGAATGGGCAACCATCTGCGACGCCCGGTGGGGAGAGTGGGCCGGAGGTCGGCTCGCCGCCGGAGGAGCCGGAGGCCGAGGCCGAGCCGGAGCGCTCGGTCGAGGAGCTGCTCGCCGAGCTGGACGAGCTCATCGGGCTGGAGCGGGTCAAGGCCGAGATCCACCGGCAGGTCGCGGTGCTCAAGATGGACGCGCGACGGCAGGAGGCCGGGCTCAAGGTCGCCACGCTGACGCGGCACCTGGTCTTCGTCGGCAACCCGGGCACCGGGAAGACGACCGTGGCCCGACTGGTCGGGGGCATCTACCGTGCGCTGGGCCTGCTGAGCAAGGGCCAGCTCGTGGAGGTGGACCGCAGCGAGCTGGTAGCCGGGTACCTCGGCCAGACCGCCGCCAAGACGGCGGAGGTGGTGGGCAGCGCCCACGGCGGGGTCATCTTCATCGACGAGGCCTACAGCCTGGGCGGGGACCAGTACGGCAAGGAGGCCATCGACACCCTCGTCAAGGAGATGGAGGACCACCGCGACGACCTCGTGGTCATCGTCGCGGGCTATCCCGACCCGATGGCCGACTTCATCGCGACCAACCCGGGCCTGGAGAGCCGCTTCCGCACCATCATCGACTTCGCCGACTACACCGACGACGAGCTCGCCGCCATCCTGCAGCACCTCGCCGCGCAGATGGACTACGACCTGAGCGGGCCGGCGCTCACCCGGTTCTCCGAGATCCTGGCGGCCACGCCGCGAGGACCGAGCTTCGGCAACGGCCGGTTCGCACGCAACCTGCTGGAGGCCGCGATCGGCCGGCACGCCTGGCGGCTGCGCGACGTCGAGGGGACCTCGGTCGAGGATCTGCGCACGCTCCAGCAGGAGGACTTCGAGGACCGGGACGCCGTCGACCTCTCCGTCGCGGACACCGGGCCGGAGGAGGACGGGCCGGGTTCCGCGCCCCCCGACGGGGCTCAGGAAGATGCCGACCACGACGGTGCTGACGCCGACCGCCCGGGCCCGCCCACCGACGACGAGGGCCGCGCGTGAGCACCCCGCAGGGCGGGTCGGCGGCGTCCGCCCGCCCGGCCCCGACCGCGAACCCCACGGCCACCACGACGACGACGGCTCCGTCGACGGGGAGCGCGCAGACCCCCTCGCCGACGCAGCCGCCGAGCGGGCAGCCCGCCGGGCGCTCCCTGACCGCGCGGCAGCAGCGGCGGCGGGACGAGACGTCCAGCACCCCCCGGCTCCTGCGGCTGGCCCGGGCCGGGGCGGCCGCGGCCGCGCTGCTCACCGGGGTGGTCGCCACCGGGACCTTCTCGACCGACGGGCTCAACGCCACGCCCAACGTCGTCGCCGACCAGTGGGCCGCCGCCGAGCAGGCGAGGGTCGACATACCCCGCGCCGACCTGCTGGCCGCCCAGCGGGTCACCGACCCCGCCGCCGCGGACCAGGACGGTCTGGAGGCCTACGACGAGGTGCTGCGGGCGGCAGCCACCGACCTGAGCCGCATGGGCGACGACGCCGGGGCGGCGGCCGGAGACTGGAGCGCCTTCGTCACCGGGGTGGAGCGGGCCTCGGCGCAGGAGTCCACCGAGACGTACGCCTCCGCCTCCGCCTCGGCGGCGGCCGCGACCGAGGAGGTCGCCGAGGTGGCGGACGCCCGCGCCGACGCCCTGCTCACCGGGTCACGCTCGGTGCTCACCACGGTGGTGGGCACCCTGGGCGTGGTCGTGCTCGTCGGCATCATGGTGTGGCTGGCGCTGCGCACCCGGCGCATCGTCAACCTCCCGCTCACGGGTGCCGCCCTCATCACCGCCGGCCTCACCTGGCTCTCGGTGAACCCCGGTGCCCTGCCGCTGGACTACGACCAGTACGTCGAGGACACCAGCGCCTCCACCACCGCGCTGCAGGAGGTCTACCAGGCCCGCACCGCCCAGGTCGCCGCAGCCGGTGGGGTGGACGTGGACGCGCAGGAGCAGGTGACCGAGGCCACCGAGGCGCTGGAGGGGCTCGACGACCCCGACCTGGAGCAGGCGTGGTCCGAGGTCGCCTCCGGGGAGGACCCGTCGGCGAGCGCCGACGCCTACGCGCAGGTCGAGAGCGCCCTGGCCGACCGCGTGGGCGACGACCTGGCCCGCGTCGACCCCGGTGTCGGCGCACCGGCGGCCCTCACCGCGGCCGGCGCGCTGCTCCTGGGCATCGTGGCGGCGGGCCTGGCCTGGACCGGCGTCACCCAGCGGCTGCGGGACTACCGGTGAACGAGGACCGCAGGCGGGGCGGTGAGCCCGAGCTCCCGCCGATGACCATCATCGGGGAGGACCTCCCCGACGTCGAGGACACCACGGTCGAGGAGCTGCGGGCCCAGCAGGAGCAGCTGGAGCAGGCCCGGCGCGACCTGGCCGAGCGTGCCCGGGAGGAGCGTGAGCGCGCCGAGCAGCAGCTGGCCGCCGAGCGCCGCCGGGCCGAGCGCGAGCTGGCCCGCCGGCAGCGCGAGATCGACGACGCCGAGCGGCGTCTGCTGCGGACCGAGCGGCGCCTGCGCCAGGAGGCGGCGAGCTCCGGCCGGGGCGTGGACCTGCCCCCGAGGCCCCGCCGCCGAGCCGCCCGCCGCTCCGACAGCGAGCTGCTGGACGCGGCCCGGGCGGAGCTGGACACCCGGGTCCCGCGGCTGGGGTTCGCCGCCGCCCTGGCGCTGGGCGCCGGGCTCCTGCTGGCGCTGGGCAGCACGCTCTCCGCCGACCGGGTCGAGCAGGAGCAGACGCAGACGTTCACGGTCCTCGAGACCGCGCAGGCCGACCTGCGCGACGCCGTGTCGTCCCTCGACACCGAGCTGGTGCGCTACGCGACCGGCGACCCCGTGCCGCTGGACGACGCCGGACAGCTGGCCAGCGTGACGGCTGCCCTGGAGGTCCTGGGCCGGGAAGGGATCGACCCCTACGCCGCCGAGCGTCTGGCCGAGGCCGGGCCGGAGCTGTCCGGCGACGCCGTGAGCCCGGTCCGCGCGGCCACCTCCTGGCAGGACACGCGGCAGGACATGGCGTATGCCGTCTCGCCCTGGGAGGTCGAGGACGAGGTGGAGGAGCTGGCGCCCGGGTCGGCGCTCGGCACCCTCCTGCTGTGGGCGGGTGCCCTGGTCCTCGTGGTCGCGGCGGTCGTGCTGCTGCGGGCGGGGGCCCGGGTCGCGAGCGCCTTCTTCGTGCTGGCGGCCCTGGCGACGTCGCTGCTCGTCGTCCAGGACGCCCAGCCGGGGTGGCGCAGGGCGGTGGTGGCCCACGAGGAGGCCGCCGACCGGCCGGCTGACCTGCAGAGCGTCGTCGAGGACGACCTGGAGATCCTGGTGGGGCTGCGCACGTTGGCGCCGTGGGAGACCGAGGACGACGACTACGGCTACTGGACCACCGAGTACCGCCTCGAGGAGAGCGGCGCCGACCCGGACGGCACCGTGGCGCAGGCCCGCGCCGACCTGGGCCGGGCCCTCACCGAGGACGGCAGCCAGCAGCAGCAGCGCACGGCCGCCCTCGACCTCGTGGCGGCGGCCGACGAGGCCCGGGAGCCCCTGGAGGCCGACCTGGTCACGGCCCGCGAGACCGTGGTGGTCGAGGCGACCACCGGGCCCTCCGCCGGGCTGCTGGGTGCCGGGCTGGGGCTGGCCGTGCTGCTGCCCTTCGCCGGCCTCGGGGCGGAGTCGCTGACCCGACGCCGGAAGGAGACCCCGTGAGCCCCACCCACGTCACCGCGCCCGCCGCACCGGGCAGCATCGGGGCGGACGTCCCGGACACCGAGCTGCTGGCCTACCTCGACGCCATGCTGCGGTGGAAGGACCGTCGACGCAGCGAGCTGGCCGCCCTCGACGAGGCGGCGCTGGCCGTGGCCGATGCGCACGAACGGGCCGCGGTCACCCCCGACGTGACCCTCTCGATGACCCTCTGGCAGGCCGTGGCGGACCGGCTGGCGCTCATCCAGGCCACCTGGGACAGCGGCCGGGTGGGCGAGCGGGAGCGACGTCGGATCACCACCCTCGTCTGGGGCAGCCTCGAGCAGCCGGGCACCCGCGGAACGCAGTCGCTGGCGGTCTCGCTCCCCGAGGCCTGTCGGCTGTCGGACTCCCTGGCCTCCTCGCTGCGCTCCCGGCTACGCCTCGACGGGGCCGACCCCGACCTGCCCGGCCGGTTGCGCGCGCTGCGCCAGCAGGTCGAGCGCATCGCCGACCAGGTCGCGCTCATCCCGGACGCCCGCTCCGGCTCGGCCGCCGGGGCGCACCGCGAGCTCGACCAGCGGCTCACCGACATCACCGACCGGGCCGCCCGCGGCGCGGACGTCGGCGGGCTGCTGGGCCCGCTGGAGTCCCAGGCCGCCACGGTCGAGCGGGACCTCATCGTCGCCGCCTCCGCGCGGGCGCACGCCAAGGCCGACCACGCCCAGGCCACCCGCGAGGTGGCCGAGCTCTCCGCCCGCGGCGAGGCGGTCCGCGCGCTGGCGCACCGGGCCCGCGCCACGGTCACCCCGGCGCCCCGGCTCGGCGTCCCCGACGTCGCGGCGCTGGGCCCGGTGCCCGGCGACCCCGCCGAGCTGACGGCATACCGGGAGCGGCTGGAGCGGGTCGAGCGCGCCCTCACCGTCGCCCAGGGCGAGTATGCCGCCGCGCTGGCCCGGCTGGAGGACCTCACCGAGCGCGCGGCCCGGGTCCGGCGGCAGCTGGCGCAGGCCCCGGGCGAGCCCGAGCCGGCCATCGAGGCCCTGGCCGACCAGACCGACGCCCTGCTGGCGACCCGGCCGACCGACCTCACCCGGTTGCAGGCCCTCGTGCAGGCCCAGGAGAGCTTCGCCACCGCGATGGGAGGACGACCGTGACCGCGTGCCAGGAGCCGGGGTGCACCGGCCGCTACGAGGACGGCTGGTGCAACGTGTGCGGTGCGCCCGAGCCGCGCCAGGCGCCGATCGAGGCGACCCCGGTGCGGCCGGACCCGGTCCCGGTCGCGGGCACCACCTCCCCCGCCGCCACCGGGGACCACGAAGCCTCCGGGGTCTCCGGGGCCTCCGCGGCGGCGGACCCCGCGCAGCAGTCGGTGCAGGTGGTCGCCACGCCGGCGCCGGGACAGACGCAGCGGGCCGTGAGCGCGGCCCGGGTGCGGCGCCGGCGCGCCGGGGCGGCCGGTCGCCGCTCCCGCCTGGGTCTCGGGCTCACGGACGTGCCGGACGTGCCGGTGACCGACCCGACCGAGAAGCTCATGGTCGACCCGCGCGTCCCCGAGGACCGGCGCGTCTGCCCCGTCTGCGGCGCCGACGTCGGCCGTGCCGCGGGGCAGGCGGAGGGGCGCCAGCAGGGCTTCTGCCCGCAGTGCCGCGCCCCCTACTCCTTCACCCCCAAGCTGGATCCGGGCGAGCTGGTGGCGGGGCAGTACGAGAACGTCGGTGCCCTCGCCCACGGCGGCATGGGGTGGATCTACCTGGGGCGCGACAAGAACGTCTCGGACCGGTTCGTCGTGCTCAAGGGGCTGCTCAACACCGGTGACGAGGACGCCCTGGACGCCGCCGTCGCCGAGCAGCAGTTCCTGGCCCAGGTGAAGCATCCGCTCATCGTCGAGATCTACAACACCGTCCAGCACGACGAGGACGCCTACACCGTCATGGAGCACGTCGGCGGCCGCTCGCTCAAGCAGCTGCTGCAGGACCGGATGGCGGAGGCGGGCCGCTACGCGCCCTTCCCCGTCGACCAGGCCCTGGCCTACGTCATCGAGGCGCTGCCGGCCTTCACCCACCTGCACGAGCTCGGGCTGCTCTACTGCGACTTCAAGCCGGACAACCTCATCCACGAGGGCGACGGCATCAAGCTCATCGACCTGGGTGGGGTGCGCCGGCAGGACGACCTGGACTCCCCCATCTACGGCACGATCGGCTACCAGGCTCCCGAGGTGGCCGAGGTCGGTCCCTCGGTCGCCTCCGACATCTACACCATCGGCCGCACCCTGTGCGTGCTGACCTTCGAGTTCCGCGGCTACCAGAGCGAGTACGTCGACTCCCTGCCCCCGCTGTCCCAGGTCCCGGCCTTCACCGAGCACGACGCCTTCTACCGCGTCGTCGCGCGGTGCTGCGCCCCGGACCCCAACGACCGCTTCCTGTCCGTGGAGGAGCTGCGCAGCCAGCTCGTGGGGGTGCTGCGCCAGGTCGTGGCGGCCAGCGGGCCGGGCCGGCCCGCGACCCTCTCGGCGCACAGCCCGGCTTTCGACCCACCGGTCACCACCGGCGAGACCCTGTCGTGGTGGGAGCTGCCCGAGCTGCAGCGGGACGACACCGACCCCATGCTCGACTGGATCTCGGGGCGGAGCACCAACGACCCGCAGACGACCCACGAGGCGCTGCGCGCGGCCCCCGAGGAGACTCCGGAGGTCTTCCTGGCCCGGGCCCGCTCCGGCATCCGGATGGGTCAGCGCAGCTGGGTGGAGGAGTCCGTACGCGGTCTGCTGGCCGAGGACCCGTGGGACTGGCGGGGCTCGTGGATCCGCGGGCTGTGGGCGCTCTCGCAGGCCGAGGGCGAGCACGTTCGCGAGCGCGCGCAGGAGGCCGGTGGGCACTTCGCCGCGGTGCGGGACGCCCTGCCGGGCGAGATCGCCCCTCGCATGGCCCTGGCGCTGGCGACCGAGCTGGCCGGTTACGACCAGGCCGCCGAGCTGGACTACGAGCGGGCGTGGCGCACCGACGCGGCCTACGTCGCCCCCGCCGCCTTCGGTCTGCACCGGGTGCGCCTGGCCCGCGGCGACGTCGACGGTGCCATCGCCGCCCTCGACTCGGTGCCGGCGAGCAGCCGGGCCCACCCGCGCGCCCGGTGGCTCCGGGCCGAGCT
Source organism: uncultured Serinicoccus sp. (assembly GCF_947487915.1). GTDB lineage: Bacteria > Actinomycetota > Actinomycetes > Actinomycetales > Dermatophilaceae > Ornithinicoccus. The sequence continues at coordinate 312,763 of NZ_CANKYH010000001.1, forward strand.
GCTGCGCCGTCGGGGCGGCCTCGCGGACCTGCGCGAGTCCATGCACTCGGTCACCCGCCTCACCCTCGACCCGCGCCAGCGGGCGCAGTTCAACGCGGTCATCTACGAGCAGGCCCTCGACCAGGTGGGCGAGCACGGCCCCCAGCCGGACTGGCGGGTGGGTGAGGTCCCGCTCACCCGCGACGCGCTGCAGCGCGCCCTGGAGCGGGAGTACCGCGTCCTCGCCGACTACACCCCCGACCCGCAGGAGCGGGCCGGGCTCATCGACCGCGCCAACGCGGTCCGCCCCTGGAGCTGGACATGAGCGACCCGACCACCGCCCCGTTGCCGGACGACCCCACCGCACCGATCCCCGCACCCGGGTCCGGCGGCAGCAAGGAGTCCGCCCCGCGGCCCGAGCAGCCGGAGGCCGAGCCCGCCGAGCCCGGTGCCGAACCCGCCGCCGCCCAGCCCGTTTCCACGCCCGTCGAGCCCGGTGCGCAGGAGGAGGAGCCGGAGCCGTTCAGCGACGGCCCTCCCCCGCTGCCGGAGCCGATGCTGGTGCTGGACGGTGCGCTTCCCCCGGCCGCGGCGTCCGCGCCCGCGCCGGAGGTCGACCACGGCACCTGCGCCTCCTGCGGCGGCGGCTTCGACGAGGAGGGGTGGTGCACGCAGTGCGGGGAGCGCCGCCCCGACCCGCGCCACCACGTCACGTCCGCGCCCTCGGCGTCGGTGGCCGGGGTGTGCGACCGGGGCCGGCGGCACCGCGACAACGAGGACGCGATGGCGCTGTGGGGAGACGACGGCCAGCCAGGTCGGGCCGTGCTGGTCGTCTGCGACGGGGTCTCCAGCGCCCCTCGCTCGGCCGAGGCGAGCCTGGCGGCCGCGGAGGCCGCGCTCGAGCAGCTGCGCGGCCCCGGTGACCCCGAGGAGCGGCACGACCGGGCGGCGCGGGCCGCTGCTGACGCCGTGGCCGCGGTGGCCGGCGAGAGCCACCGCGACTCGCCGTCGTGCACCTACGTCAGTGCCGTGGTCGAGGACGGCCGCGCCAGCATCGCCTCGATCGGGGACAGCCGGGCCTACTGGCTGCCCGACGACGGGGAGCCGCAGCGGCTCACCAGCGACGACTCGATGGCCGAGGAGCAGGTACGCGCCGGCATACCCCGGGCCGAGGCCGAGGCGGGCCCGCTGGCGCACACCATCACCCGGTGGCTGGGGCCGGACTCCCCCGACCACCGGCCCGGCACCACGGCGCACGACGTCGCCGCCCCCGGCTGGCTGCTGCTCGCCAGCGACGGCCTGTGGAACTACGCCTCCGACCCGGCCGACCTCGCCGCCGTGGTCCGCTCGGTCGGCGCGCGGGTCGGCCACTCCCCCGCGCCGCTGGCCCAGGGCCTGGTGGACTGGGCCAACGAGCAGGGCGGCGCCGACAACATCACGGTCGCCCTCGCCCGCTGCGGGGACGCGAGGCAGGATGGGACCCATGGCTGAGTTCACCTCGACCGTCCACCAGAACGAGTTCCTGCCCGACGGGGGCACCGACGTGCACGCGATCGTCTCGGTCACCTGCTCCGGGGCCGGAGAGGTGGTCGCCTGGGGCGGCGCGGGAGCCCCGGGCGGTTCCGGCGGCGACGCCGGCGAGGTCATCATCGTCGACGTCTCGGGATCGATGGACGTCCAGGGGGTGCAGGCGGCGGCGTATGCCGCGTCCGCCGCGCTCGACGAGATCGTGGACGGCGTGTGGTTCGCCATCGTGGCGGGCAACCACGAGGCGGCGCTGTGCTACCCCACCGGCACCTCGGCCGCGATGGCCCGGATGTCGGCCCAGACCCGGCTGGAGGCCAAGCGGTCGCTGCAGCGACTGGCCCCGGGCGGGGGGACGGCGATGGGCCGCTGGCTGCTGGCGGCCGGCCAGCTGTTCGCCACGGTGCCCTCGCTGTCCAAGCGGCACGCGATCCTGCTGACCGACGGCGCCAACCAGCACGAGACCCCGCAGGAGCTGAGCTGGGCGCTGGACCAGGTGCGGGGCCGGTTCCAGGTCGACTGCCGCGGGCTCGGTGCCGCCTGGCAGGTGGCCGAGGTCCGCCGCATCGCCGAGACGCTGCTGGGCAGCGTCGACCTCATCCGCACCTGGGACGGGCTCAGCGAGGACTTCGCCGCGCTCATGGCGTCCTCGATGGGCAAGGGGGTCAGCGACGCGCAGCTGCGCGTGTGGGCGCCCCAGGGTGCCGAGGTGCTCTTCGTCAAGCAGGTCAGCCCCACGCTGGAGGACCTCTCCGGTCGTCGGGTCGAGGTCAACGCGCTCACCGGGGGCTACGACACCGGCGCCTGGGGCGACGAGACCCGCGACTACCACGTCGCGGTGCGGCTGGCGCCCAAGGCGGTCGGCCAGGAGCAGCTCGCCTCGCGCGTGCAGCTCGTCGTGGGCGGCGAGGTCCGCACGCAGGGTCTGGTCAAGGCGGCCTGGTCGGCGGACGACGTGCTGACGGCTCAGATCAGCCCGGAGGTCGCGCACTACACCGGCCAGACCGAGCTGGCCTCGGCGATCCAGGAGGGGCTGCGCGCCAAGGCCCTGGGCGACGACGTGACCGCCACGTCCCGGCTGGGCCGCGCGGTGCAGCTGGCCCGGGAGACCGGTGACGACGGCGCCACGTCGCGCCTGTCGCGGGTCGTCGACATCGACGACGCCGCGACCGGCCGGGTGCGGCTGCGCCGACACGTCGACAAGCTCGACGAGATGGAGCTGGACACCGCCTCCACCAAGACGACCCGGGTGCGGCCCGGCTGATGGTGAGGTGCCCCGAGGGCCACGAGAGCGAGGCCACCGACTACTGCGACACCTGCGGCGCACCCATCGGCGCCGCCCCGGCGGGTCCGGTCGGCCCGTCCGCGGCGGCCGGTGCCGCTGGGGAGGCACGACCGGAGGCGGGCGGGTCGGTCCTCGACCTCGACGAGCCGGTCGTGCAGACGCAGTCCTGCCCGCACTGCGGCGGCGTCAACGTCGCTGACGCCCTCTTCTGCGAGTCGTGCGGCTACGACTTCACCACGGGTGCCCTCCCGCTGGGTGCCGGGCCGGAGGAGCCCGAGGAGGCCGAGGAGGGACCGGTCGTCGAGCCCGACGCACCCGAGCCGGACCCCGACGCCGACCCTGACACACCCGAGCCGGACCCCGTCGCACCCGAGCCGGACCCCGCCGCCGACCCCCACCCACCTGAGCCCGACCCCGACACACCCGAGCCCGTCGCCGAGCCCGTCGCACCCGAGCCCGTCGCACCCGAGCCCGAGCCCGAGCCGGAGCCGCAGGCACCCGCCGCGGCACCCGTGACGGCCCCGACACCTGCGGAGCCTGGCTCGGCCGCGCACGCTCGGCCACGGCATACCCCGCCCTCGCGCGACCTCGCGGACACCTGGGTGGTGGAGGTCTGGGTCGACCCCGACTGGTATGCCGTGCAGCAGACCGTGGAGGCGTGCCCCAGCGCCGGGGTCCCGGACGTCGTGGTCGTGCGGCGCAGCGTCGTCATGGTCGGTCGGCCCTCGGGGAGCCTCGGCGTGCGCCCGGAGGTCGACGCGGGCGCCGACAGCGCCGTCTCGCGGCGGCACGCCCAGCTGACCAGCGACGGGACCCGGTGGTGGATCGAGGACCTCGGCAGCAGCAACGGCACCTACGTCGGGGTCGTGGGCGAGCCGCTGCCGACGCAGGCCCTGACGCCCGGCCAGCGGGTCGAGATCGACCGCGACGACCGCATCTACGTCGGGGCCTGGACCCGGCTGGTGCTCCGGCAGGCGACGGCGTCCGAGCGAGCCGGTCAGGGCTGACCGGCAGGTCGGCGGCGTGCCGCACCCTGCGTCCGGGCCACCGGTGGACCTAGAGTCGTCCCCATGCCCACCGACCCCCCGGCACCGACGACCCGCACCAGCCGCGCCCGGCTGCGCCGCTCCGGCCGTCACCTGCTGCGCCTGGGGGGTCTGCTGGCCGTCGTGTCCCTCGTCGTCACCCTCGTCGGCGGGTGGGCCACCCGCTCCCTGCTGGAGCACCTGCAGTCCAACTCGGCCGAGCTGCTCGACGGCACCGCGACGGTCTCGCTGACCGAGGGCACCCAGCGCACGCTCTACGTCACCGGTGGCCTCGTCGCACCGGGCGAGATCGCCCCGACCCCGGTCGAGCAGATCAGCTGCACCATCACCGGGCCCGGTGGCGAGCTGCCGTTCACCACGCTGGCCGAGGAGGGGAGCCGGGTCGGGATCGTCACGGCCCTGGCTCGCTTCCAGGTCGTCGGCCGGTTCACCGCGGCGGACACCGGCGAGCACCAGATCGACTGCGAGGGTCTCGGTGTCGTCGTGGCCCCGGACGTCGGCCCGGCCAACGCGTTGCTCCGCCTCGGCGGGCTCGCGCTCGGCACCCTCGGCACCTTCGTCGGCCTCTCGATGGTGCTCATCGGGGGCGTCCTGCTGCTGCTCGTCCGGGCCCCGGACGGCGGCCAGGACGGCGAGGAGATCGTGGACGACGCCCCTCCGGCCGAGGGGGCCGACGAGTGGTGGGAGGACGAGGCCGGCGAGGACCGGCCCGAGCAGGCCGGGCGGCCGGCCGGCGCGGCGGGCAGCGAGCCCGCCGAGGACGGCGACGGCGAGTTCGACGGTGACGACTCGTTCGACGGCGACGGCGACGGCGACGGCGACGGCGACGGCGAGTTCGTCGACCTCAGCGACGAGGAGCTGGCCGCCTTGTCGGAGGAGCAGATCGCCGAGCTGGTCGCCTCCGGGCAGCTGGTCTTCGTGGACGACGACGAGGACGACACCACCCGCCCGTGACGCCGGGGCCGGGAGGACCCCGGGCCCGCCCGGTGTGCTTCGGGCCCGCGGTGAACGCGACGTCGGCGCCCGCGGTGAACGCGACGTCGGCGCGCGGCGGATATGGTCGTGCCATGAGCTACGGAAACCCTCCGGCACCGCGACGCAGCGGTCTGACCACGGCCGGCAAGTGGATGTTCATCATCGGCCTCGTCCTGTCGGTGATCGTCGGGATCGGCGTCGCCTGGGGCGGGGTGCAGGGCGCCCGGATGTTCAGCGACTTCCAGGAGGGCGGGACGCCGATGGACGGCGGCCAGGCGACGGTCTCCATGGAGGAGGGCGACCTGCGGCTGGTGACCGCCGAGGGGAGCCAGACCCCGACGTGCACGGTGACCGGGCCGGACGGCACCGAGTCGGCGCTCACCCAGGACAGCACCTTCGACACCGGTGACCAGCAGGTCGACGCTCAGGTGGTGGGGACCTACCAGGCCACCGCGACCGGGGAGCACACCTTCACCTGCGAGGGCGGCACCACCTCGCTGTCCCCGAGCATCAGCATCGGGGCCACCATCGGGCTCGCGGTCGCGGGTCTGGGCATCCTGGCGCTGATCCCGCTGCTGCTGCTCACCGGCATCGGGCTCATCCTGTGGCTCGTCGGCCGCAGCAGGGACCGCAAGGCCGCCGACGGGCCGCCCGGGGGCTACGGCTACGGCCACGGCAACAGCAATGCCTACCCGCAGCAGGGCTACGGCCAGCCGCAGGACAGCGGCTACCCACAGGCACCCGGGCAGGGGTACGGCCAGCAGTACGGCCAGGGGTCGCCCCCGCGGCCGCCCGGGCAGGACCCGACCGACCCCTACCGCCGGGACTGAGCGGGCGACCGGTCGCCGCGGTCGCCGCGGCCGCCACCGGTTGACGGCGACGGGAGCGCGGACGAGAGTGGCGGCATACCCCACGAGGACAGGGAGCCCCACCATGCACCGTCGCAGCACCCGCAGGATCGTCCCGGCCACCCTCGCGCTCGGCGCCCTGGTCGCGGCCCCGGTGGCCGCGGGCGCGGCCCCCGACCGACCCGGTGAGCCGAGGTATGTCGAGGGGGCCGCGGGAGCGGGCGACCCCTACCTGCCGCTCGCCGGCAACGGCGGCATCGACGTCGAGCACTACGACCTGGACCTGCGCTACTCCCCGCCGCCGCCGGACGGTCCCCTGGAGGGGCGTCTCGACGGGGTCACGACGATCACCCTCACCGCCACGCAGGACCTGCGCGCCTTCCACCTGGACCTGCGGGGGCTGCAGGCGTCCGCGGTGACCGTGGACGGCAAGCGGGCCCGCTTCGAGGCCGAGCAGGGCAACGAGCTGGTCATCACCCCGCGGCCCAAGCTCAAGGCCGGCGACACCGTGGAGGTCGTGGTGTCCTACGGCGGCACGACCGGTCGACCCACCGACCTGGAGGGCGCGCTCTACGGCTGGGTCACCACCCGCGACGGGGCGATGGTCGTCAGCCAGCCGGACGGGTCGGCGACCTGGTTCCCGGTCAGCGACCACCCCACCGACAAGGCGAGCTACACCTTCGAGGTCACCGTGCCGGACGGCCTCGTCGCCGTGGCCAACGGTCTGCTCGAGGGGTCCGAGACCGAGGACGGCTGGACCACCTGGTCCTGGGACGCGCCGGACCCGATGGCGGCCTACCTCGCGACCGCCACGGTCGGCGACTTCGAGCTCAGCACCTCCACCACCCCCAGCGGGGTGCCGGTCATCGACGCGGTGGACCCCGACCTGCCCGACTCCGCCTCGGCCAACCTGGCGCTGACCGGGGAGATGATGACCTTCTTCGAGGGGCTCTTCGGCGACTACCCGTTCGTGGCCTACGGCGCCATCGTCGACGACGACTCGGTGGGCTACGCCCTGGAGACGCAGACCCGCTCGTTCTTCTCCCGCCGGGCCAACGAGGGCACGGTCGCCCACGAGCTGGTGCACCAGTGGATCGGCGACGACGTGGCCGTCCACCGCTGGGCGGACATCTGGCACAACGAGGGCTGGGCGACCTACGGCAGCTGGCTGTGGACGCAGGAGCAGGGCGGGGCCACGGCGCAGGCCCGCTACGAGTCGGTCATGGCCATCCCCGCCGACGACGGCTTCTGGGCGCTGGAGATCGGCGACCCGGGCCCGCTCAACCTCTTCCACCCGGCGATCTACAGCCGGTCCGCGGCGATGCTGCACGCGCTGCGCGCCGAGATCGGCGAGGACGCCTTCTGGGAGCTCACCCGCACGGTGGTCGAGGACTACGCGGGCTCCGACCTCTCGACCCAGGAGTACCGGGGGCTGGCCGCGGAGATCTCCGGCCAGGACCTCGACACCTTCTTCGAGGTCTGGCTGGACACCCCGGAGAAGCCGACCGACTGGTGAGCACGACGAGGCCCCGGCCGGCGGACGCCGACCGGGGCAGGAGCTCGTCGGGTGCCCGTCAGGGGCTGTCGGCCCCGCCGTTGACGTTGAGCGTCTCCCCCACGACGTAGCTGCTCTCCGCCGAGGCCAGGAAGACGTAGGCCGGAGCGAGCTCGACCGGCTGGCCCGCGCGGCCGAGGGGCTGGCCGAGGCCGAACTCCGGGATGGCCTCCTTGGGCTGACCCTGCACCACCTGCAGCGGGGTCCAGATCGGGCCCGGGGCGACGATGTTGACCCGCACGCCCTTCGGCGCGAGCTGCTTGGCCAGGCCCTTGCCGAAGGTGTTCATCGCGCTCTTGGTCATGGCGTAGTCCAGCAGGTGCTCGCTGGGGCTGTAGGCCTGGACCGAGCTGGACAGGATGATCGTCGAGCCGGCCTCCAGGTGCTTGACCGCTGCCCGGCACATCCAGAACATCGCGTAGACGTTGGTCTTGACGGTGAGGTCGAACTGCTCGTCGCTGATCTCCTCGATCGACGGCGTGCTCACCTGCTTGCCGGCGTTGACGACGAGGGCGTCGAGCCCACCGAGCTTCTCGGCGGCCTGGTCCACGACCCGGTCCACGGTCTCCCGGTTGGTGAGGTCACCGGGCAGCTGCACGCAGGTGCGCCCCTCGGCCTCGACCAGCTCGCGGATCCGGTCGGCGTCCTCCTGCTCGTCGGGGAGGTAGTTGATCGCGACGTCGGCACCCTCGCGGGCGTAGGCGATGGCCACGGCGCCGCCGATGCCGGAGTCTCCGCCGCTGATGAGCGCGCGGCGGCCCTGCAGGCGGCCGGTGCCGCGGTATGACGTCTCGCCGCGGTCGGCCGGCGGGTCCAGCTCGGCGTCGAGCCCGGGCATGGGCTGGTCCTGCTCGGGCGGGGAGACGCGCGGGTGGCGGGTGGTCGGGTCGTCGAAGGTCAGCTGGTCGGTCTTCTGGGCCATGCCTCGATCCTCCCCCGGGCACCGCGCCCGCGCACCGTGGAACGGCCCGCGCCGCACGAGGGCCGGCGGCGCCCGGCCCCCGCGGCCTCAGGCCTTGAGGTCGTCCTCGCCGCTGCCCGGCTGCACGGTCCACTCCGGGGGCACGTCCCGACCCGCGTCCTCGTCCGCCTCGGCGTCCTCGGACGTCTGCTGCACGATGCCCTGCGCGTGGTGGGACGGGGCGTAGACGGCATACAGCTGCAGCGGCTCGTCGCCGGTGTTGATGACGTCGTGCCAGGACCCGGCCGGGACCTGGATCGACCACCCGTCCGAGACGTCCTGGCTGAAGTCGAGGTCGTCCTCGGCGGGACCCATGACGCAGCGGCCCTGGCCGGCGTCGACCCGCAGGAACTGGTCGGTCTCCGGGTGCGCCTCGAGGCCGATGGACTGCCCGGGCGGGATGGACATGAGGGTGACCTGGAGGTACGTCCCGGTCCACGCCACCGTGCGGTAGGTGGTGTTGTCCCTCGTCGCGGTCTCGATGTCGAAGGCGTTCGGCCGGGGTCCGGGGTCGGTGACCATGCTGGCGTCCTCTCGTGCAGGTGGGTTCTCGGACCCAACCTAGCGGCCCATCCCCGCCTCCCGCGCGCGGGTGATCGCTCGGCCCGGCTGCTGCGGTGCCCCGGTCGGAACCTGGACCGGCGCGGCGGCGTCGGTAGGGTAGGAACTGCCGTCGATCGGCCGGCCGGGGTGCCGGAGGGAAGAGGGGACATGTCCAACGTGCACCGGGCCGTGGTGGGTGGCGTCGCGCTGCTGGGGGTGGTGGGGACGAGCGTCGGTCTCTGGGCCACGCAGCCCCCCGAGCACCCCGCGAGCAGCCTGGTCGTCGACGACGGCGCGGAGGTCCTGGACCTGCCGGCCCTGGAGGCCGGGGTGGAGGGTCTGCGCTTCCACGAGCCGACCGACGTCGCCGTCTTCAGCACCCTGGGGGGCGAGGCGGCACGCACCGACGACCTGGCGCTCAACACGGCCGTGCTCGAGCACGCGCGGGCCGAGCGCACCGAGTGGCTCTCCCCGGACGGGCAGACGTGGGCCGACGACCTGTTCATCTTCGCGGTCGATCCCGAGGGACGGCTGGTGGGCACCTACTTCGGGGAGAACCGCGAGGTCCCCCAGGAGGAGCAGCTGGACATCCAGGACGCCGCCAAGGAGGACTACCGCGCGGCGGACTGGACGGACGGCACGCTCGCCGGCCTCGAGGCGGGGGCGGCACGCATCGAGCAGCCCTTCATGAGGTCGGCCGGCGGGGTCGTCCTCGCCGGTCTGCTGTCGCTGCTCACCGCTGTCGGAGCCGGGACCTGGCTGGCCTTCGGCCTCCGTCGCGCCGGGGTCAGCCGCGACATGCGCGCCGAGGGTGACCGTCGGATGGCCTCGGTCGTCGGCGAGATGGACGCCACCGAGCTGCACGCCCGGCTCATCCCCGAGGACTCCCGCTACGGCGGGCGCGTCCTGCGGCGGTACGACGAGTTCACCCGCGGGGTGCGTGAGCTCACCGAGCTGGGCAACGAGGCACGCGCGATCCCGGAGTCGTCGTACAACCGGAAGGCGTCGCAGACCCGGCTCACGGCATACCGGGACAAGGCGCTGGAGCTGGACCACCTCGACGACGTCATCGCCGACACGGCCGCCTTCCTCGGCCGCGAGCACACCTGGGTGCAGGCGTGGACCCGCCAGGAGGCGCCGCTGCGCGAGGACCTCGAGCAGGTCGGGTCCGTCATCGAGACGGATGTCCCCGCCGAGGCCCGGGGGCTGCCCGAGGTCACCGCGCTGCGGGAGTTCACCTCCGGCGCCCTGGCGCTGCTGGACCAGCTGCGTGGGCAGCTGGACACGGAGGAGGTCACGCCGGACGACGCCCTGGACGAGCTGCGCACCACCCGCGACGGACTGAGCGAGCGGCTGGACCGGCTCGCCGGCGCCGTGGCCGAGGAGGTCGGGAAGACGCCCGAGGAGCGGGTCGCGATGAAGAAGGCGATGCGCGAGGAGCGCTCCCACCGGCGCACCGAGCCCACGATCATCGCCGCGGCCTACCCGTCCTGGGGCTGGTACCCCCTCGGCGCGTTCCAGACCGGCCTGCACTCCGGCACCGCCGCGGTGGAGCAGTCGCGGTCGAGCTCGAGCGGGGCGACCTCCGGCTACAGCGGCGGCGGCAGCTTCAGCGGCGCCGGGAGCTCCTCGCGGTTCTGAGGTTCCGTAGAGAGACGCGCAGCACGAGGTCCTGCCCGCGGAGACGCACCAGCATGCGTCGGCTCCCCGGTGAGGGTCTCCGCATGGCCCTGAGACCCTCTAGGCTCGGCACCGACCGAGAGTGAGGAGCCGTTGACGTGCCCCAGGACCTTCCCGAGGACCTCCGCCGAGCCGTCGCGAGCATGACGCCGGACGAGCTGCATCAGCTGCTCGCCGGGATCGCCGCCGCCAGCGGCGTCACAGCCCCGGGGTTCGGCCGGCCCAGGGTGGAGCCGGTCGTGCTGCCCGACCCGCCCGAGGACGATCTGCTCCTGACCGTGCGGGTCGACGTCGACGACGTCCGGCCGCCGGTGTGGCGCCGGCTGGAGCTGCGCGGCGACCTCCAGCTCGACGAGGTGCACGAGATCCTGCAGGCGGCGTTCGGCTGGCTGGACGGGCACCTGCACCGGTTCTGGCCGGGACCGGCCAAGCGGATCTGGACCGGGCCGTTCTTCACCACCGAGCTGGACGAGATCGAGCCCGAGGACGAGGACGAGGGCATGCAGCCCGAGGACGAGGTGCGCCTCGACCAGGTGCTACGCCAACCGGGTGACCGACTGTTCTACACCTACGACTTCGGTGATGACTGGACCTGCACCATCAAGCTGGAGAAGGTCGTCACGCTCGACGACGATGCCGAAGGCGAGGACGCGGTGTGCACCGCCGCCCGCATGGCGGGTCCGCTCGAGGACTGCGGCGGGCCGCCCGGACACCAGGAGCTGGTCGACGCCTTCCGGGCCGGCGGGCTGCCCGCGCTCGACCCGGCCCTGCGCGCCTGGGTGCCGCCCGGCTGGGACCCGTTCGAGGAGGACGTCGCATCGGTCAACGAGCGGCTGCGGATCGCGGGTATGACGCAGGCCGAGCTGATGAAGTCGCTCGCCTCGGGTGAGGACGCGGTCGCGTGGCCGTCGGCCCTGGAGCCGTTGCTGGACCTGGCCCTGCCGGACGTGCTCAGCGAGCTGGCCGAGCTGACCCGGACGGCGCGGGACGCCAGCAGGTACGGCGACCTCACGGCGGCTGACCTCGCCGCCCTGGCCCGCCCCTACCGCTACCTGGTCGACCTGGCCGGGGAGGACGGCATACCCCTCACCCATGCGGGGTGGATGAAGCCGACGGTCGTGGAGCAGATCTACCGCGACCTCGGCTTCGAGGACACGTGGATCGGCAAGGGCAACCGCGAGGACCAGACCGCCCCCGTCGCGGACCTCCGGGCGCGCTGCCAGCGGGTGGGGCTTCTGCGCAAGTACCGGGGCCGGTTGCTGCGGACCCGGGCGGCTGCAGCCCTGACCGACGACGCGGACCTCGTGCAGCACGTCGCCGGGCGGGTGGGCGCCGACAAGAACGATCTGGTGCAGGCGGCGATGGCGCTCTTCGCGCTGGTGAGCGCGGCGACCGGCGAGGCGGGCTACGACCACCGGGTCCAGGTGGCGGACCTCATGACCCGCTGCGGCCTCCGGACCACGTCGCGAGGCGTCGACCCGCACCATGCCCTCGAGTGGTGCCGCCCGGTCTGGCGGACGCTCTCGGACGCGTCCGGGCTGAAGCTGCTGCGCGGAGCGCCCGACCAGCACAGCCGTCGGCGGGTGGCCGGGATGGCGCGGATGATGCTGTGGCCACAGGGCGTCGTCTGACCCACATCAGCCGGGTGGACCACGCGGGCGCCCGCACCGTGTCGGTGCGGGCGCCCGGGGTATGCCGTCGGGAGGGTCAGCCCGCCAGCGTCGCCGTGTCGATGACGGCGCGGTAGCGCACGTCCCCGGCCACGACCTTGTCGTAGTACTCGTCGACCTGGCCGGCGTCGATGACCTCCACGGTGGCGGTGATGCCGTGCTCGGCGCAGAAGTCGAGCATCTCCTGGTGCTCCGGCAGGCCGCCGATCATGTTGCCCTTGATCGAGCGGCGGTTGGCCAGCAGCGAGAAGGCGCTGACTTGCAGCGAGTCCTCCGGAGCACCGACATTGGCCAGGACGCCGCCGCGGTCGAGCAGTCCCATGTAGGAGTCCAGCGGGATGCCCGAGCCGACGGTGTTGACCAGGAGGTCGAAGCTGCCGGCGAGCTCCTCGAACGCCGTGCCGTCCTCGGTGGCGCGGAAGTCCGTGGCGCCGAACGACATACCGTCCTGCTTCTTGCTGTCGGTGCGGCTCAGCACGGTGACGTCGGCACCCATGGCCGCGGCGATCTTCACCGCGACGTGCCCGAGGCCGCCCATGCCGATGACGCCGACGCGCGAGCCCGGGCCGACGCCGGCCTCCTTGAGCGGGTGGTAGGTCGTGATGCCGGCGCACAGCAGCGGCGTCACACCGGCGTAGTCGGCCTCGTCGTAGGAGTCGGGGATCTTCACGACGAAGTGGTCCCGGACGACGACCTCGCCGCTGTAGCCACCCTTGGTGACCTCGCCGTGGTAGTCCTCCTGGCCGTAGGTCTGGACGGCGCCCTTGAGGCAGTACTGCTCCTCGCCGTCCCGGCAGGGCTGGCACTCGCCGCAGGAGTCGACGAGGCAGCCGACACCGACGACGTCACCGACGGCGTGGCCGGTCACGTCCGAGCCGACCTCGGTGACGGTGCCGAGGATCTCGTGGCCGGGGGTGAGCGGGTAGATCGTGCCGCCCCACTCCTCCCGGGTGATGTGGATGTCGGTGTGGCAGATGCCGGCCCAGCGGATGTCGATGCGCACGTCGTCCGGTCGCAGGTCGCGGCGCTCGATCTGCACCCGCTCGAAGTCGGCTCCGGCCGAGGCGGCGGCGAGTGCTGGTGTGGTGGTCGTCACTGATGCTCCTCTGTGGGGTTCGGTGAACAGCAGAGCCGCGACACGAGTCGCGGCTCACCCTGCGTCCAACCACCAGGCCTCTGACGCCGATTCCCGCGCGGCCCGGGCCACAGATATTCCCGCGGTCGGTGAGTGTTGGCTCACCCCCGGCGGGTCACGCTGGTGCGGTAGCGCCGACACTCTCCCCCGCTGCTACCCCTGGTCGAAGGCGGCGTCGAAGGAGGACGTGGAGGGCGGGAAGTCGAGGGCGCGCAGGTAGTCCAGCGCCTCCTTGGCCCCGTGCAGCCGGTCCATCCCGGCGTCCTCCCACTCCACCGAGATCGGCCCGGCGTAGCCGGCCCCGGCCAGCGCCCGGAAGCAGTCCTCCCAGGGCACGTCGCCGCGGCCGGTGGACACGAAGTCCCACCCGCGACGCTGGTCGCCCCAGGGCAGGTGCGAGCCGAGCCGCCCGTTGCGGCCGTTGCCGACCCGCATCCGGGTGTCCTTGCAGTCCACGTGGTAGATCCGGTCGGCGAAGTCGGTGATGAAGGCGACCGGGTCGATGTCCTGCCACATCATGTGGCTGGGGTCCCAGTTGAGGCCGAAGGCCTCCCGGTGCCCGATCGCCTCGAGCGTGCGCACGGTGCTCCAGTAGTCGTAGGCGATCTCGCTCGGGTGCACCTCGTGCGCGAAGCGGACCCCGCACTCGTCGAAGACGTCGAGGATGGGGTTCCACCGGTCGGCGAAGTCCTGGTAGCCCGCCTGGATCCGGTCGGCGGGCACCGGCGGAAACATCGCGACGTACTGCCAGATCGAGGAGCCGGTGAAACCGACCACGGTGTCCACCCCCATGCGCTGCGCCAGCCGGGCGGTGAGCTGGAGCTCCTCGGCCGCGCGCTGCCGCACCCCCTCGGGGTCGCCGTCGCCCCACACCTTCGCGCCGACGATGGAGCGGTGCCGCTCGTCGATGGGGTCGTCGCAGACGGCCTGACCCTTGAGGTGGTTGGAGATCGCCCACACCCCGAGCCCGTGGCGGCGCAGGATCTCCAGCCGCCCCTCGACATACTCCTCGTCGTCCCAGCGCCAGGCGTCCAGGTGCTCGCCGGACACGGCGATCTCCAGGCCGTCGTAACCCCAGCCGGCCGCCAGCCCGGCGACCTCCTCGAGGGTGAGGTCGGCCCACTGGCCGGTGAAGAGGGTGAACCTGCGTGCCATGTGCGTCTCCTTCGCTCGCGTGCTCAGCGTGTCAGGCAGGGAGGTCGACGGGTATGCCGCCGCGCCCGCTGCTCGTCTCGATCGCCTCGAGCACCCGCTGGACCGCGAGACCGTCGGCGAAGCTGGGGTGGATCTGCTCGCCGGTGGCGATGGCGCGCAGGAAGTCCGCGGCCTGGCTGGTGAACGTGCTGTCCCAGCCGAGGACGTGCCCGGCCGGCCACCAGGCGCCGAGGTAGGGGTGCTCGGGCTCGGTGACGAGAACCGTCTCCGCTCCCCCGTTGGCGCCGGTCACCACCAGCTCGTTGAGCCGCTCCAGGTCGAAGCGCAGCGACCCGGTCGAGCCGTAGACCTCGATCTGCAGCGCGTTCTTGCGGCCGGTGGCCATCCGGCTCACCTCGAGGCTGGCCACCGCCCCCGACGAGGTATGCAGCGTGGCCCAGGCGGCGTCGTCGACGTCCACCTGCTCGCGGTGGTCGCCGTCGGCAGATGGCCGCTCGGGGACGAAGGTCCGCAGCTGGCCGGTGGCGCGGGTGACCTCCGTGCCGAGCAGGAAGCGCAGCTGGTCGACGGCGTGCGAGCCGAGGTCGCCGAGCACCCCCGTCCCGGCGGTGTCCTTGCGCAGCCGCCAGCTCATGGGTGCCTGGTCGTCGGCGAGCCAGTCCTGCAGGTAGGACAGCCGCACCTGGCGCACCTGCCCGACCCGCCCCTGCTCGATGAGGTCGCGGGCGAGCGCGAGGGCGGGCACCCGGCGGTAGTTGTGGCCCAGCATCGACCGGCCGGCGCCGGGCGCGCGGGACGCCTCGACGAGCCGCTCGCAGTCGGCCACGGAGTTGGCCAGGGGCTTCTCCACGAGCACGTGCTTGCCGGCGGCGAGCGCCGCCAGCGCGACCTCGGCGTGGAGGTGGCCGGGGGTGCACACGTCGACGATGTCCACGTCGTCGCGCTGCAGGACCTCGCGCCAGTCGGTGGCGACGTCGGCCCATCCCAGCTGCTCCGCGGCCGCGCCCACCCGGGCCCGGTCCCGGCCCACGAGGGTCTGCATGCGCACCTGAGGCAGGTCGTCGTAGAAGGCGTTGACGTTGCGCCAGGCGTTGGAGTGGGCCTGCCCCATGAAGGAGTATCCGACGACGGCGACACCGAGGGTCGCTGAGGGGTCGGGTGCCGCGGGCGGCTCCGCGGCGGCCGACGACTGCGGCGCGGCCGAGGGCGCCGGCGCGCCGGTGGGCTGCGGCGACGCCGCCCGGTCGACGGTCGCCGTGGTGGCGCCGGTGCGGCTGCGGTCAGGCATGGTGCTCCCCCTGGGTGAGGCGGCGGAGGAAGGCGAGGCCGTCGGCGGCCAGGTCGTCCTGGGTCGGCGCCAGCGGCCGCCAGATCGAGGCGGCGGTGGCGATGGTGTCGTTGTCGGCGGTGAAGGACTCGATGACCAACGGTCCGGCGTAGCCGACGTCGGTGAGCGCGTCGAGCACCGCGGGCCAGTCGGTCTGGTCGCCGCCGGGGGCGCCGCGGTCGTTGCCGCAGACCTGGACGTGCACGAGGTGGTCGCCGGCGCGACGGACCGCGTCGGCGCTGGAGCGCTCCTCGATGTTGAGGTGATAGGTGTCGAGCGCCAGCCCGAGGTGCGCGCCGAGCCGGCCGTCGAGCAGCTCGCCGAGACCCTCGAGCGCCTGGTCGACGGTGTTGACGAGGGAGGTCTCGTAGCGGTTGAGCGGCTCGATGCCGATCCGCACCCCGGCGGAGGCGGCGTGCTCGAGCACGGGGGCGAGGTGGTCCCGCCACTGCGCGTAGGCGTCCTGGCGCTGCTGCGGCGAGAGACGCCATACCCTCCCCGTCGCGGCGTAGAACGGCCCGCAGACGGCGGCGGCGCCGATGCCCTCGGCGAGGTCGACGCAGGCCCTGAGGTAGTCCTGGGTGGACCTCACCGTGGCGGCGTCGGCCTCCACGAGGTCGCGCCCGGGGGCCATCGCCCCCACCACGCACGGGGTCAGCCCGGTGTCGGCGAGCGCGGCCCGGGTCGCGGCGACGGTGAGGTCACCGGGCTGCTCCAGCGGCAGCTCGACCGCATCGAAGCCGAGGTCGGCGACGTGGCCGAGCAGGCCCCGGGCCTGGGCGTCGCGCAGCGGCGACGCCCAGACCCAGGTGTTGACGCCGATCATCACGGGATGATCCGCTCCTGCCAGACGTCGGGGTAGCCGGGCAGGTCCTCGCCACCGAACTTGGCGTAGTGCCCGTCGGGCATGCCGTCGTTGGCCTCGAGGTACTCGGCGCGCTCGTCCTCGGTGATCGGCTCCTGCGGGAGCACCCACTCGGTGGGCACCTCCTCGCCGGCAAAGATCTGCTCCACCGCGAGCAGCGGGGTGCGCCACTGGAAGTTGGAGTAGACGGGGGCCAGTCCGGTGAGCTCGGTGTCCTGCCACTTGCGCAGGAAGCTCATCTCGTCCTCGCCGGTCATCACCGGGTAGTCCTGGCCGGCGTCCTCGAACGCCTCGATGGCCGCGACGGCGCCGTCACCGGCGTCCATCCAGACGCCCTGGACCTCGCCGGTGGCCAGCTCGTCGGCGAGGATGTTCTTGATCTCCGTGGGGTCGGCGCCGGTGAAGTAGTCGACCGCCTCGATGCCGTTCTCCTCGAAGATCTGCTCAGCGGCCGCCCAGCGGTGCTCGAGCACGTCGACGCCGGGCAGGATGCGCAGCGCGACGACCTTGTCGCCCTCCTCGAGGTTCTCGGAGAGGAACTCGGCGGTGTCGATGCCCCAGGCATACCCGCCGATGGGGTGGATGAAGGTGGTCGGGCAGTCGGTCTCGACCCCGCGGTCGAAGACGACGACCGGCAGGCCGGTGTCGCAGGCCCGCTCCACGGCCGGCGTGAGCGCGGCGGTGGAGTTGGGCGAGATGACGAAGGCGTCGCAGTTGCCCTCGCTGATGAAGTAGTCGATGTCGGCGATCTGGGTGTTGTCGTCGGCCTGCGCGTCCCGGGTCTCCATCTCGGAGATGACGCCGTCCTCCTGCAGCACCTCGAGCTGCTGGTTCATGGTGATCCAGCCGGTCTGCCGCCAGGGGTTGTCGATGCTGGCGTTGGAGAAGCAGACCTTCATGGCGCCGTCCGAGGCGTACTCGGAGGTGTCGGTCATGTCGCCGTCGATGTACTGGAGCCACGGCGTCTCCGGGTCGCCCTCGAAGGTGGCCGAGCGCTGCTCGAACTGCTCGTCGTACTCTCCCTGGTCGAACCACTCGTCGTCGCTGCCGGCGTCGGCCTCCTCACCTCCGTCCTCAGACCCCTCGTCCTCGGCGCCTTCGGCGCCCTCCTCGGCGCTCTCGGTGGCCGGCTCGTCGAGGGACTCGTCGGTGGAACAAGCCGCCAGCATCGCCAGCGCGCTCAGGGCCGCGACGCTGCGGCCGATCGTCGTCCTGCGCATGGATCTCTCCCTTTAGGTGGTGCCCGGGTCGGGCGGGGTGGTGGGTGTGGTCCCGGTCTGCCGTGGCTCGGCTCCGGGGGTGATCGGTTCGGCGCTGCGTCGTCGGCGCCCGCCCTGCCAGGCACGGGCGCCGATCGCGACGGCGACGATGATGATGACGCCCTGCACGGTGTCCCTCCACGTGGAGGCGACCCCGACGAAGTTCAGCAGCGTGAAGAGCAGCTCGAGGGCGAAGGCGCCGGCCGCGGCGGAGAGCACCCAGCCGCGCCCGCCGCCGAGCACGACACCGCCGACGACCACCGCGGTGATCGCGGTGAACTCGTAGCCCTGGCCGACGGAGGGGTGCACCCCGGCATACCCGACGAGGATGATGCCGGCGACGGTCGCGGCGAGGGAGGACAGGATGAACGCGCGGGTCTTGAGCCACCAGGTGGCCGAGCCGGACAGGTGCACGGCCTGCGGGTTGTCCCCGACGGCGACCAGGGTGCGGCCGAAGGGGCGGCGCATGAGCCAGAAGGCCGCGATCGCGAGGACCAGCAGGATGATCGCCGGGTAGGGGATGACGTCGAGGATCGGTACGTCCTGGATGCCGCCGCGGCCGATCTGCCGGAAGGAGTCGACCGGGTTGCCGGTGGCGGCGCCGCCGGTGAGATAGAGCACCAGGCCGGAGAGCGCGAGCATCGTGCCGAGGGTGACGATGAAGCTGGGGACCTTGAGCAGCGTCGTCGCGAGCCCGTTGACGACCCCGACGAGTGCGCCGAGGGCGAACATCAGGAGCATGACGGGCAGGATGCGGCTCTCGTCCTGGCCGATGAAGTTGCCGGCGAGGACCACCTGCATGGTCACGACCGAGCCCATCGACAGGTCGAACTCGCCGGAGACGATGACGAAGTACTGACCCATCGCGGCGATGGCGATCGGGGCGGTCCGGCCGATGAAGCGGACGAGCGAGCCGGGCTCGCCGAAGTTGGGGTTGGCGGCGATCACGCAGACGAGCAGGACGGCGACGAGGACGAAGACCGCGCCACCGGGGGTGCGCAGCGCTCGACCGAGCCGCCCGGCGGTCCCGCCCTCGCTCATCGGCAGCGTCGTGCCCCGGGTCGTGGTCGCGTCGGCGGTGGTCACGCGGCACCTCCTGCGGTGGTGGGGGCGGGGGTATGCCGTGCCGCCCGCGAGCGGTCGAAGCGGGCCGGGCGCAGGTCGGCGTTGCGGCGGGCGTAGACCGCGACCGCCAGCACGATGACCAGGCCGCGGACGACGTCCTGCAGGAAGGCGTTGAGCTGCATGACCCCCATGATGTTGTCCATCACGGCGAAGATCGCGACGCCGCCGAGGGTGCCGAGGATGTTGCCCTTGCCGCCGGCGAGGACGGTGCCGCCGAGCACGACGGCGGCGATGGACATGAGGTCGTAGCCGCCCTGGGTGCCGATGGTGGGGCTGCCGACCGAGAGCCGGGCCAGGAGGAGCAGCCCGGCCATGCCCGCGAGCACCGAGCACAGGACGTGCGCGAGCACGATGGGCGGCTGGGTGCGGACCCCGGAGAGGCGGGCGACGTCCTTGCTGCCGCCGACGGCATACAGGTGGTGGCCGATGCGGGTGCGGCGCAGCAGCAGGATCACCAGCACGGCGCAGCCGAGCATGATGAGCGTCGACAGCGGGACCGGGCCGATGTTGAGGGCGCCGATGAGACGGAAGTCGCGGGGCGCCGAGCCGGCCGAGCCCTTGTAGTTGGTGCCGAGGTAGCCGGCGAGGATGAGGCCCATGCCGAGGCTGGCGATGAAGCCGTGGACGTGCAGGTAGGCGACCACCAGGCCGTTGACCAGGCCGATGAGGGCGGCCACCCCGAGGGCGGTGACCACGGCCAGGGGGATGTTGCCGGTCTGACCGGCCATCGTGACGCCGCCGAGGAGGCTGGCGAGGCTGGCGACGTAGGGCACCGACAGGTCGAGGCTGCCGGCGAGGATGACGAGGGTCTGGCCGATGGCGATGAAGCCGAGGATGCTCGTGCCGGTGAGGATCGCAGAGATGTTGCCGGAGCTGAAGAAGTTGCGGCCTGCCGCGGCGGTGATGACGGCGCCGAGGACGAGGACCAGCACGAGGACGAGGTAGACGATGCCGGTGCTCGTGAGGCGGGTGGGCCGCAGGCGGGCGAGGGCGTTCACGCGACGACCTCCTCGTGCTCGTCGGCGCCGGTCGCGAGCGCGAGGACGTCCTCCTCGGCGGCGCCGCGGGGCAGCTCGCCGGCGAGGCGGCCGTCGCGCATGACGAGGATGCGGTCGGACATGCCGATGACCTCGGGCAGCTCGCTGGAGACCATGAGGACGCCGACGCCGTCGGCGGCCAGGCCGCGCATGAGCTCGTAGATCGCGTGCTTGGCACCGACGTCGATGCCGCGGGTGGGCTCGTCCATGAGCATGACGCGGGGGTTGACCGACAGCCAGCGGGCCAGGACGACCTTCTGCTGGTTGCCGCCGGAGAGGAACTGCACCTCCTGGTCCAGCGAGCGGGCGGCGACCTCGAGGGAGGACAGGACCCCCGGCATACCGGAGCGGGCCTCCCCGGTGCGACCGGGGAAGACGGAGCGGACCACGCCGAGGGCGTTGTCGAGGACGGACTGGCTGAGCGCGAGGCCCTTGGCCTTGCGGTCCTCGGTGATGAGGGCCAGTCCGCGGCGGATCGCCTGGCGGGGCGAGCCGATCGTCGTGGTCTCGCCGTCGAGGGTGAGGGTGCCGCGGGTGAGCGGGGTGACGCCGAAGACCGACTCGACGAGCTCGGTGCGGCCCGAGCCCTGCAGCCCGGCCAGGCCGACGATCTCACCGGCGCGCAGCGTGAGGTCGATCCCGTCGACATACCCGTTGCCGGAGCCGGAGAGGGTGAGCAGCGGCTCGCCGACCTCGGTGCCGGGGGTGGGCTCGGGGAAGAAGGCGGACATCTCGCGGCCGACCATGAGGCGCACGAGGGCGCCCTCGTCGAGCTCGCCGGCCGGCTGCGTGGTGACCTGCTGGCCGTCCTTGAGGACGGTGATGGTGTCGCAGAGGTCGAAGATCTCCTTGAGCCGGTGGGAGACATAGAGGATCGCGACGTCGCGGTCGAGGAGGCGGCGGATGATGGCGTAGAGCAGCTCGACCTCGTGGTCGGCGAGCGCGGCGGTCGGCTCGTCCATCGAGATGATGCGCGAGTCGTAGCTGACCGCCTTGGCGATCTCGACGATCTGCTGCTCGGCGACCGACAGGGAGCGCACGGTGCGGTCCGGGTCGAGGCCGGTGACGCCGAGGCCGTCGAGCAGCTCGGTGGTGTCCCGGCGCATGGCGGCGGTGTCGACGAGCGGCCCCCTGCGCGGCTCGCGGCCGAGGTAGATGTTCTCCGCCACCGTGCGGTCCGGGAGGAGGTTGAACTCCTGGAAGACCGTGGACAGTCCGGCCTGCTGGGCCTGGATCGGGTGGGAGAAGTGCGTGGTCTCGCCGCCGATCTCGACGGTGCCCTCGTCGGGCTGGTGCACGCCGGCGAGGACCTTCATCAGGGTGGACTTGCCGGCGCCGTTCTCCCCCACGAGGCCGTGGACCTGGCCCGGGTGCAGCTCGAGGGTCACGTCCTCGAGGACGGCGTTGCCGAAGAAGCGCTTGGTCAGCCCGGTGGCACGCAGGACGGGCTGCGCCGGGGTGCTGGCCGTCGGTGCGACGGCGTCGTTGGACGTCACGCTCAGGACTATGGCACGACTCGAGCACTTTTGTCGAGAGTCGGGCAAAAGTTGCCTGTTGAGCGTGTCGAAGTCCCGTGGTTCACTTCCGTGGTGCGCACCAGCGATGTCTTCGAGCTGCTGAGGGACGGTCGACCCCGGACCCGGGCGCAGCTCGCCGAGGAGACGGGTATGGCGCGCAGCACCGTCGCGGCGCGGGTGGACGTGCTGCTGCGGATGGGGCTCGTGGCGCCGGTGGGTGGGGGGCGATCGACCGGCGGGCGACCCCCCGCGCTCATCGCGATGAACCCCGCCGCGCGGGTCGTCGCGGGCGTGGACGTCGGCGCGACGCACGCCGTGGCGGCCTTGACCGACCTGGGCGGGACGGTGCTCGGCGAGCGACGCGCCGCCCTCGACGTGGCCGACGGGCCGGACGTGGTGCTGGGCTGGGTGACGGGGGCGATCGGTGAGCTGCTGGCGGAGACGCGGCGGCCGGCCACCGATCTCGCGGCGGTGGGGATCGGGCTGCCGGGGCCCGTGCAACATTCCAGCGGGCGACCGATCAACCCGCCGATCATGCCCGGGTGGGACCGGTATGACGTGCCCGCCCACCTGCAGCGGACCTACCCCGTGCCGGTCCTCGTCGACAACGACGTCAACATCATGGCGCTCGGCGAGCAGGGCACCTTCCTGCCCGACGTCGCCGACCTCATCTTCGTCAAGGTGGCGACCGGCATCGGCGCCGGGATCATCTCGGGCTCACGGCTGCAGCGGGGGGCGCAGGGCACCGCCGGCGACCTCGGCCACGTGCGGGTCAGCTCGGGCGACGGCGTCATCTGCCGGTGCGGCAACGAGGGATGCCTCGAGGCGATCGCGGCAGGGCCGGCGCTGGCGGAGGCGTTGGCTGCCGGCGGCTTGGCGGTGGACTCGACCGCGGGGGTGGTCGAGCTGGTCCGGGCCGGCGACAAGGCGGCGGTGCAGGAAGTGCGTCGGGCCGGCCGGGACATCGGCGAGGTGCTCGCCACCATGGTCAACCTCATGAACCCCTCGGCCGTCGTCATCGGCGGGCGCCTGTCAGAAGCGGGTGAGCACCTGCTCGCCGGGATCCGGGAGATCGTCTATCAGCGGTCCCTGCCGTTGGCGACCGAGCACCTGCGGATCGTGGCCTCCAAAGCGGGGGCACAGGCGGGTGTGCTCGGGGCTGCCACCATGGCGGTCGAGCACGTGCTCTCTCCCGAGGCGATCGAGGCCGCCAGCGTCGGAGTCTCCTAGGACGCAGCATTATCGTCACGCCACTTCTCTGATTTTGAATCCTCAGCACCTCGAGACGGCGGTGCAGAAGCTTGCTCCCCTGTCCGGGGCAACCCCTTCCTTTCGCGCCATCAGTCCTCCGATCTGACAGAGTTGGTCTCCTCAGAGCACCCCTTCCAGAGGAGGAAGATTGGAAACTGCACCGATCCTTACGTGGACGCTGATCTCGGAGTGCCCCATCCCCGGTGACGTCCAACAGCTGTTGACCCCTGGCGAAGAGGCGGTGGCGGCCTACAAGACGTTCCGAGACGCAGCCATCTTCACGACGAAGAGACTCATAGTCCGCGACGCTCAAGGCATCACCGGCAAGAAGGTGGAAATGTACTCGCTCCCCTACTCCTCCATCCACATGTGGTCTTCTGAGAACGCCGGCATGCTCGACAATAACGCCGAGATGGAGCTGTGGACCCGCGCCGGCCACGTCAAGGTGAGCCTGCGCAAGGGCATCGACGTCCGCCGGCTCGACTCACTCATTGCGCACTATGTCCTCTAAGCGAGCATCGGAGAACACGGCACACCTCGAACTCGGAGAACGCCTTGAGAGCAAGGGCAAGACGCTTCGCGTCTCCCAACTCGACATCGACAGCGTCGTCTCCATGCGCCCAGTCCTGATCCGTGTCGCAGAAGAAGGCACCACCATCACCTATGGCGTCCTCAAGACCAAGGCCGCTCTACCTCACATGCCGACAGGAATGGGCCGCTTGCTCGACCTCACCAAGGTGGAGTGCGAGCGCCGCGGTGATCCCGACCTGGCCGCGCTGGTCGTGAACGCCCAGACGCGCGAAGTGGGCGACATGTACGGCACCGGAGCCGAGGGTGAGCGCCATCAGGTCTATGAGCACTGGTCGCGTCCATGAGCTGAGCGACGTCCGTCGGGCCCCTACCCCGCCGCCACGGTCGCGGCCGCGAAGAGGTCGGCCGGCATGGGCTGCGCAAGCTTCCACGTCACAGCGATCGGGCGCTCACCCCGATGGGAAACGTAGGTGGCAGGGCCGAGGTAGACGTAGGGGCTCGTTCCAAAATCGTCCTTCTGCTCCTCCCGGACGAAAAGCAGGACCGTACTCGTGCCGTTCAGGTAGCGCTGGCCGGTCTTGGACCGCTCGGTCGTCGTCGACTGACTCTCCCAATGAAAGAGCTGCTGGCTGATCGGGTAGTCGCGGTACATCGTGGTCGGTGAGAAGCGCTCCTCCGTCTTGCGCAGGGTGATGAAGAACGCGTCGACGTTGAGCTCAGGGACGAAGAGCACACCCTCGCGGAACGAGTTGGGCTTGCGGTTCAGCGAGGCGTAGCCGAGCGCCGCGAGCACTTCCTCCCGCTGGTAGCGGGCGTGCACCCGGAGGGGCACCTGCGCCAGCGGGCCAGGAGTGGGCGCCACCGGTCGCTCCGCTTCGTCGAAGGCGACCTCGATCACTGCCTGCATCTCTTCGACGAGGTCCGGAACCTGGACCAGCTCACTGAGGCCCGCGCGCACGGAGCTATGCCCCCCACCGTCCGGCCACAGCGTGAAGAAGAGCATCTCCGCAAGGCGTTCCTCCACCGGCGTCAAACCCGTTGTATCCGGGTCGGCCAACACAGCTTCATACCCTTGGCGCCGGACGGGGTCGTCCACGTGGGCGAGCGCTCGAACGCGCTTTGCGAGCGTGACCTCCACCTGGCTGGGCGAGCTCTGTAGATGCCCCGCATCTCGACGGAGCCTGGTCCACGATTTCTGTCCCCGCCGCAGGATGTCGGAGAGCGAGTAGCCGGAGTCGTCGATGAAAGTCCGCAGCGAGGTGTCCTTCCCGCTGGCCCGGAGTTGGTTGACGAGATGCGTCCACCGCGCGCTGAGTTGAGTCTTCAGACTGGTGAGAACGGTCTCTTGAGCGCGGCGGTCGAGGACGATCTGACACCCACTGGGCAGGTAAGGGAAGCCGTCTTCAAGGTCCTGGGTCAGACGCCGTCGGGGCCTCCCGGTCAATGCCGCGAGCTTGGCGTCGAACCGAAACTCCTTGCGTTGGTTGCCGACGAAGTCTAGAACCGTCAGGACGGGCTTATCGGGGCGTTGCCGCAGGCCCCGGCCCAGCTGCTGCAGGAAGACCGTGGCGCTCTCGGTGGGGCGCAGAAACAGCAAGGTGTCGACATCAGGCAGATCGACGCCCTCGTTGAAGAGGTCGGCGGCGAACAGGATATTGAGGCGACCAGTTCGCAGGTCGCTGAGGGCCGCCTCACGCTCTCCTCTCGGAGTGGTGCCACTCACTGACTGTGCTGGGATTCCTGCCTCGGTGAACACCTGGGCCATGTAGGCGGCGTGCTGAACACCGACGCAGAATCCGAGCGCACGCATACCGTGGACATCGAGGACCTTGTCGCCCAACTCCCGCAGGATGATGCGGGCCCGCGCCTCGTTGCCGGTGTAGAGCTGGCTGAGTTGCTCTTCGTCGTAGGCGCCTCTGACCCAGCTGATGTCACTGAGGTCAGTGCCATCCGAAGCCATGAAATAGTGGAACGGACAGAGGATGCCGGCCTGTAGCGCCTCCCATAGACGCAGCTCGGCAGCGGTGCGCCCGTCGAAGTAGGCACGGACGTCGAAGCCGTCGGTGCGCTCGGGGGTGGCGGTCAGCGCCAGGAGCTCACGTGGCTGCAGATGGCTGAGGATGCCCTGGTAGCTCTTCGCGGCGGCGTGGTGGAACTCATCGACGACGACGACCTCGAAATGGCTCGGATCGAGATTTCCCACGCCATAGGAGTTCAGCGACTGAATGCTAGCGAAGACGTGCTGCCAGCGCTCAGGTCGCGCGCCATCGACGTAGAGCTCACCGAAGGAAGCATCCGCCAGCACCTCCTGGTAGGCGCGTCGCGACTGCTCCAGGATCTCCTTGCGATGAGCCACGAAGAGAAGCGTGGGATAGCGCTTGGTGGAAGGGTCGGCGAACCGGCGGTAGTCCAACGCGGCGATGAGCGTCTTTCCTGTGCCTGTCGCCGCGACAACGAGGTTGCGGTGTCTCCCGTGCAGTTGTCGCTCCGCCTCGAGCGCATCAAGGATGTGTTGTTGGTACGCGTAGGGCCGCACGTCGAGGCCGGACAACGTCCTCCCTGTGTCGGGGCGAACCCTTCCACCCGCAACTGCCAGCGCATCATCGAGGCGGTCTCGGTCTGCCACGTCGCTCGGGTAGTAGGGCACGAAGCTCGGGTCGTTCCAATAGGTCTCGAACGTGCCCGAGAACTTTTCGAGGAGGTGAGGTGTCGCCACTCGGGACAGACGCACGTTCCACTCGAGCCCATCGAGAAGGGCACTACGGGAGAGGTTTGACGAGCCGACGTACGCCGTGTCGTAACCGGTCTTGCGGTGGAACATCCAGGCCTTGGCGTGCAGCCGTGTCTTGGCTTCGTCAAAGTGGATGCGGACCTCCGCGCCGAAGTCCTGAACGAGGCGGTCCACGGCACGGCGTTCGGTCGCGCCCATGTAGGTCGTCGTGATGACTCGCAGCTGAGCTCCGCGGTCTCTGAGTGCTCGTAGGTCTTCCTCGATCACCCGAAGGCCGTGCCACTTCACAAAGGCGCACAGCAGGTCCACCTGATCGGCGGACCCGAGCTCGGCCCGGATCTCGGCACCGAGGCTTGGCTCCCCTTTGACATTGGTCAGGAGGGCGGCATTGCTGAGAGGTGTAGAGGGGCGGGGAGGCTCGGGCTTGTCCCCGGGCGCCCGCACACTCACGAGATGCCGAACCGGCGGATGAACCGTCCGCTCGCTCATTAGGTCGTCGACGACACGATTGACCAGATCGACCCGCGCATCTTCACGAACGCCGCGCAGCACGTCCCGAATGACGTCGGCCACGTGACGGGCAAGCACTTCCGGCTGTTCCGCGTCCTCAACTGGCTGCATCTGGGTGACGCGCCCAGGCTTGTCCCGAAGCTCGTCTGCAAGGAGACACGTCACCAGACGCTCGTAGATCCCCTCCTGCATTGGCCCAGCTTGCCAGACGCGACGACCCTGAGCCGTGAGGCTCAGACTGCCGCTTCAAGAGGCGCCGGCCTCTACACCAGCGCGAACGACAGCTGGCGCCGACACGGCCCAGAGCCCCATGAGCTCCAATGCTGGTGTACGGGCTGGCACGACCGCTCCCCACAGCTCAATAGGCCATCGTGAGCAGCGTCATTTCGCCCAGAATGATGCGTGAGGCTGCGCGAGGACCTAACACGCGTGCCGATGCGTGAGAACCCCCTGTTGCTGGTGGCAAGGGTGTCTGACGAGGTTATGGCCGCGACTTCGGACTTCGGCGGAGGCCGCGGGCGTGATGATGCGGACGGTACTGCTTTCGGGGTGGGGTCTTAGGGCCGTGCCCCCGGGTGCTTCCTCGGCGTGTTGCTGGGGCCCTCCACCCGGGGGAGTCGGTCGGGCTACGGGCGCCGAACATGCAGGTCGCGTTGGTCGGTGGCCGCGGGTGAGCCGTTGACGGCTGGCCAGTTTGGTCGCGACCCTTCATCGGGCAGGACCCAGCATCCGCGGGAGGTGTGCGTCCACGAGGCCCAGGAGCTGAGCACCTGGCGGCTCGCCCGGTGTCCTGCTCAATGGGGTGGCGTAACCTTGGGAGGGACCGCAAATGGTGCGTGCCCGCTGCCCGGGGCGGTACCCCCGAGCAGCGAGCCACGACCTGATCGCCGATCAGCAGTCGTGCCACATGTGGATCATGATGACGGCGATGGCCTGGGCGGCCTGGAGCGCAACGCGCACCCAACCCAGACGTCCAGGCCCTTGCTGCGGGGGGCTCGGCCCCTGCCTCTGCTCAGTGCTCATCGGACGGGTTCCTCCTCTCGACTCTCGATGCACCGCGTCCTCGCGGTGGGTCGAATCCAAGTAGAGGTGCCCTTGGCCGGCCAATCAAGTACCATGGAGGCGCGGGCAAACCGGCCAGGTCAGACCAATAGCACGAAGACCTCGTTAGAGATTATCTGGCCAGTTCACCCGTTCAGATTTGATCGACACGATTGGTGCGGAAATGGCCTCGATCGCGCTCATCGACTTCAGTCGAGCGCCCACGGCGAAGGAACGCAAGGCACTCAAAGGCCGCCTCCGCCGGCTTCGCGCGGAGCACTTCGACGAGCACCTCGACACCCTGACCGAGAAGCTGATCAGCTTCGAGCGGCCGGGGGGGCCGCTGCGGCAGTCCGGGTTGCGCATCCGGACCCAGTTCTCCTCGCTCGCGGTCCCGATCACCGGCGACAGCTCCGACCGGAAAGCCCCCCCACGGGCAGTGCGTCCCCCGGCGACGAGGGTGGCCTCCGGCCAGAGTTCCGCCCTCCGGCTCGAGCTGACGGCGCTGGCTCTCGCGCAGCTGCACCGCAGGCCCGGCGCCAAGGCTCACCTGTTCGAGCTCGGCATCCCCATCACCGGCAGCACCAACGAGACCGGATGGGCAGACCTCGTGGCCGCGCAGCCAATCGACACCAACAACCACGGCCTGTTAGTCACCTCCAGAGACAAGCGCGCACGGACCGTCCGCAGCTCCCTCACCACCCTCGACCACGCCGGCCTCGTGACCGTCCCCGGCTCCACTCGTCAGCTGAACCGGTTCGAGAACTTCGCTCTCCTCAACGAGATCGGCACCGACGTCTTGGGCGAGCGTCAGGAGTACACCGTCCCGACGAATTACGAGAACCAGTACACGATGCCGCCGGGCTTCATCCTCAACCACTGGCTGCACCTTTTGGAAGACTCAGAGATCACGGTCCTACTGATGGCCGCGTGCGGCCGCGGCGCATGGACCGGGGACGGCCTCTACGCTTTCCCGGGCGTCGTGCGACTGCTGAACTACGGGATCCACCGCGACCCTTACTCGAGGGCCCGCAAGACGCTGGAGTGGCTGGGGCTGCTCAGAGTTGACGAGGTCAGGCGGCACTCGGACGGCCGCGCAGAGGACGACGTCCGGTATCTGCACCGCATCGGTCTCGTGCCGGAGGCGTTCAACCAGCCGGCGCTCCCGAGGATGCGGAAGATGATCAAGGAGCAGCTCGGGCGCTGAGCGCCCCCGTTTCCGGGCGGTGTTGCGATGTGGCGCGTGAGCCGGCACCGGCCGGCTGGAATGATGCGACTGTGCCCAACGACGTCCCCGCGCATGCCGCTAGATTGATGTATCGCATCCAGAGCAGTCCGATTCGGACCGGCTGGCACTGGCTCAGGTATAACTTCACTCCAGGCTCGAACGGCTTCAGGGCCGTGGGCAGGGAGACCGTCCTAGCTCTGGCACAGGTCGACGTAGTAATGCCGGGGTTCGCCGACGAGCAGCTCTCCCGCCTTGAGGCGATGGGCGGTCCCGAGAAGAGCAAAACGCACTACGCCCAGATCGTGTCTTGGTACGCCGAGTTACTCGTAATCCTGCAACTCGCTGAGCATCCGTGGCCCGAGCCCGCCAGATTTCTGATGGAGCCAACAGCCGGTGACTCCAAGTACAACCCTGAGGTCATGATCGAGCTGGATGGAGTCGGTAGCCTTGGAGTCGAGGTGAAGGCGCCCGATTTGCTCGAGCACTCGAACACACGAACCACGAATCCCTGGCAGTTGGCCGGGCGGACGGACATCACCCCGGCGAGCCTGGGGAGCGCCGTAACCCTCCCACGCGACAACCCCGTGAAGGACTTCCTCGTCCATGCGGACAAGAAGTTCGCTGGCTTCAGAGCCGCCGACCCCAACTTCCGTTCAATCCTTGTGATCGTCTGGGACGACTTCATCAATGAACCGGTCACCGCCCTGCTGTCGCCGTCCTCTGGGCTGCTCACAAGAAACTCGTTCCACCGCCAAGATGACAAGGCGATCGAGTACCCGAACATCGACGCGATTCTGCTCCTTCGTCACCAGCACCAGATCGTCGAAGCTCTCGCCGGTAGGGCACTGGTCGATGACCCATCGCACATCTTGGACTTTGGTCGACGGGACCACTTCCCGCCGCATGCGCTGATCAAGAACCCGACCGGAGAGGGTCTCCCAGCCGAGTTCCTCGACTGTCTTGAAGCCGTCCCGATCGAGGCACTGAGCGCTGCCGCGGAGTACAACCCCGGCGAAGTAATCATGTGGAACTAACGTCGGGCTCTTCGCGCATGTGTCGATCGGGAGCCGCGATCACCTTGTTGGCTGGTGTTCCGAGGAGCGATGCATCATATCGCCGAGTTCCGCCCAGAAGTAGCTATCTCTTCTCTGTCTGCCTAGGTGTGGCAGTGGCCCGTGGCCCCGGAGGGCCCAAATCGGGCCGGCCGTCCAACCTTCGTGGGACCTGGCTCGGGTCTCGTCAATGCCCAGCACCCGGGTCGGCTGCGGTTCGGGGAACCACGCGGTCGCCGCGGCGATGAGCGCCTTGTGCGCGGTGTGCCAGGACACACCGTGCTCGGCGGCGACGTAGAAACCGCCCGCTTCGACCGGGCAATCGCTGCAGCGAGCTTGGCGCGCAACTGGGAACTGAGCCTGGCTCGGGCCGGGATCTGGGTGGGCTGCTGCGTGCACGTCGCCCGAGGGCACTGAATCTGCTGGCAGACCAGGCGCCGCTTGCGCCACCACAGATCCAGGGTCTGACCGCTGACCTTCGAATCCTTCAGCGCGATGATCGGACGGTCCTAGACCCTGTGAGTGAGGGCCCCGCACCCAGGGCAGGCGCCCTCGCTCGTCCTGACCTCGATGAGGGCTCTTCCCAGTTGCGGTGGGGTAGGGGCATGACGCGCCGAGCGGGGCGGTTGCCGGGTTGAGGGGGTCGAGGTCCTCAAGATCGGAAGCGACCAAGCATTCCGAGAACCTCGAGGACCTCGACGATGGACCACCCTACGTTGTGCTGTCGTGCCCAGGGCCGGGCCAGCGACTACTGCACCAACTGCGACCTGCTCGTCGGGCTGGCGAGCTATCACGTGGTCGGCGTCGAGCGTGGCCCGGACGGGCTCGTCGTGCGGGTGGAGTCCCCGTGGGGGCCGGTCGGGTGCCCGGACTGCGGGGTGCGCGCGTCCTCGCGGGGCCGGCGCGAGCACCGGTTGGTCGACATCCCGGCCTTCGGTGTCCCGGTGCGGCTGGTGTGGGTGAAGCGGACGTGGGCCTGCCGTGAGGCGGCGTGTCCGCGGCGCTCGTTCACCGAGGTCGACGACACCCTGGCACCGCCGCGCTCGACGTGGACGACCCGGGCCCGGTCCTGGGCGGTCGGGCAGCTGCGGCGCGAGCACGCGACCGTGCACGGTCTGGCCCGCCAGCTGGGGCTGGGGTGGGACACCGTCTGGTCCGGGATCGAGCCGATCCTGACCGTGGCCGCCGCGGACGAGACCAGGTTTGCCGGCGTGGCCAGCCTGGGGGTGGACGAGCACGTGTGGCACCACGTGTCCACCAAGGCACCGGAGGACGGGGGCCGGGGCCTGAACGAGCTCACCGGCATGGTGGACCTGACCACCGACGAGAACGGCCAGGTCAGGGCACGTCTGCTGGACCTGGTCCCGGGCCGCTCCAAGAAGGCCTACGCCGACTGGCTCACCCAGCGGGGCGAGGACTTCACCGCCGGCGTCAAGGTCGCCACCCTCGACCCGTTCCACGGGTACAAGGCCGCGATCGACGACGAGCTCGCCGACGCGACCGCGGTCCTGGACGTCTTCCACGTCGTCGCCCTGGGCACCAATTGCGGGCTCTTCACAATCGAGGGTGTAGTCGTGGTCTGAATCCGCCGGCTTCCAGGAGTGCTCGGGCGATGTAGTGCGTGAGGTTGCGGAACCCTAGGGCCAGACCGCGGAGGTGTTCTAGTCGTCCGTTGACGGCTTCGGTGGGTCCGTTGCTGGTGCGGGGTCGCTCGAAGTAGGCCAGGACGTCGCAGGCGCGGCGGGCCAGGGTGCGGCCGAGCTTGCGCAGCTCGGCCAGCGGCGCGGGTACACCGTCGGTGAGGGCGTCGATGACCGAGCGCATCTCGATGCGGGCAGCGGACCGGTCGGCGTCGCGATAGGCGGAGATCATCCGCTGGTAGATGCCCCAGGTGACCTCGACCTGCACGTGCTGCTCGTTTGCGAACAGTCTGTCGAGGCGCTGCTGCTGACGTTCGGTGAGCAGGTCGGCGCCGGTGTGCAGCGTCCGCCGCGCGGAGTACAGCGGGTCGCCCTTGCGGCCGCGGTGACCGTGCAGGTCCTGCTGGACCCGGCGACGGCACTCGTTCAGCGCCTCACCAGCCAGACGGACTACGTGGAAGGGGTCCATCACCGGCACCGCGCCGGGTAGCTCCTCGGTGGTGGCGGTCTTGAAGCCGGCGAAGCCGTCCATGGCAACGACTTCGATGCCCCTCCGCCAGGCCTGGTCACGGTCGGCGAGCCAGTCCTTGAACGCCTTCTTGGAGCGTCCGTCGAGCATGGCGAGCAGCCGGGAGGGGCCGGTGCCGTCGCGGACCGGGGTGAGGTCAAGGATCACGGTGACGTACTTGCCGCCCTTCCTGGTGTGCCGCCAGACGTGCTCGTCGACCCCGACGACGCGGACCTCGTCGAGACGACCCGGGTGGTCGATGAGCAGGCGTTGTCCTTCGGCGAGGACCGCGTTGTTGGCGGTGTTCCAGGAGACCCCGAGCCCTTCAGCGACGCGGGCCATGGACAGGTGGCCGACCACGATCCCGACCAGGCCCCAGCGGAGCCCGGCGCGAGAGATCTTGGCCCGTGGCTGCGCCGCGGCGGTGGTGTCCTGGCGCCACACGTGCCCGCACTCGGCGCACCGGTAGCGACGCACGGTGACCACCAGGGTCGTCGGGCGCCACCCGAACGGCTCGTGCGCCAGCTTCCGCGTGACGGTGTCGCGCGGGGCGCCCTGGCAGCCGCACCGGTGGCACCAGTCGTCCGGCTCCACGACCCGGCAGGCCAGCACCGCCCGGTCGGGCTCGAGCAGCTGGCCGGTGACTTCCAGGCCGAGGCCGTCCAGGCCGGTGAAGGTGGTCAGGTCAGGGCGCGTGAAGGTAGCGTCGAGCACGTCGAGGTCTTTCGGGTGGCTGGCGTAGGAACCTCCATCATCGGAAGACCTCGACACCTACCCCCGGACCGACGCGCCCGCCCCCCTTACACCCTCATCTGTGAAGAGCCCAATTGCGTCGACGAGGTCAGACGCCGGGTGCAGCAGGCCACCACCGGGCACCGCGGCCGCAAGGGCGACCCGCTCTACGGGATCCAGACCATCCTGCGCGCCGGGGAGGAGAACCTCACCGCCAAGCAGCGCGCTCGGATCGAGCGGGCGATCGCCGCCCGCGCCGAGCACGAGGTGGTCGATTTGGCATGGCAGTGCGCCCAGCAGCTGCGCGCCGCGTACAAGCAGGTCGACAAGACTGCGGGACGCGCGATCGCCGAGCGCATCGTCGCGACCTTCCCCTCCTGCCCGATCCCCGAGATCGCGCGCCTCGGCCGGACCCTGCGGAAGTGGAAAGAGGCCTTCCTGGCCTACTTCGACACCGGCGCCACGAACGGCGGCACCGAGGCGATCAACGGCCCGATCGAGTTGCATCGCCGACTCGCCCGAGGCTCCAAGAACCGGTCCAACTACAGGCTCCGCATGCTCCTCATTGGCGGAGGACTCAACCTATGACCCCCACCGCAACCGGGAAGAGCCTCGATGAGCGCTGTCACCCGCCCCGGGTGAATCCGCTCGATCAGCAGGGCGGTGGACTCGTCCTCCAGGCCCAGAAGTCCTGCCGTACCGTCATCCATGCTCGTGGCCTCGTCGCTGTCGGTGGTGAGAGACCAACAGCACGTCGGGGCCACGAGCCCGATCACCTACCGGGCGCCCCGCTCAACTAAAAAGAGCCAAATCAGGTCGTCGACTTCGTCGCTAAGGCGAGCACAAGAACCTTTATCGCCAATTTGTTTGCCGAAACTCCGGACCGCTTTGTGCAAGTAGAAGAAAATCCTTTCGGTGTTCATGTGGAGCGCTAATTATGCTGCGAATGACGAACGCTGTCCAGCGCTAGAGGAGAAGACCTACTACTACGGAGATCACAGCGGAGAAGAAGCAACCCACCATGAAAATCAGCCAATCCCTGCGCCTGTCTGACCGACCCCTCAGATCAAGGTCTTCCCGAATCAGATTGGCAAATATCTCGGCTGCTTTTGGGTCGGCATCCTGCAGTGCGGAAACGCGCTGCTTCAGCTTCGCCTCTTCATCCGACAATTCTTTCAAAGAATTTTGCAGATGCTGGATCCGCCGCTGTCGCTCGCGCGCCTCGCTCTCGATCTCCTCAATCAAAGCCGTTGCGTCACCTCCAGCTCGCGCCAGGCGCAGCAATGCACTATCTAGCTCCGCGCCTCTGTCTGGTCGTTGACTAGCTTGATGCTTGTCGGTTCCCCGCGTAGGCGGCTCAGTCCCAAAAAGCGCGCGGTAGAACGATTCAGATATCAACGTGACAGCGTCAAGGAACACCCGGCCGATGGGGCCGTAGGCATCAAAGATGACCTTCCCCACGGTCCTCGAGACTTCGATAATCATATTGGCCACGCCACATCGTATCAGCGGTCGTCAACGCGGGCTTGCATATGCAAGTGCGTCCTTCATAAGCAAGTTCAGCCAAGGCTGAGCTGTGGCAGAACTTCTACCCGAGAGAGGGGCGCGCGAGATGGCACGTGCAGTCGAGCTGGGGTCCGACGTCGCCGGTAAAGACGTTAACGGGCTCTTCGTCTTTGAGGGTGGGGTCATAGGTTCAGGCCCCCGATGAGGAGCATGCGGAGGCGGTAGTTCTCGAAGTTGGTCAGTCCTCGGGCGATCCGTCGGTGGAGCTCGATGAGGCCGTTGATGGCCTCGGTGCCGCCGTTGGTGGCGTCGGTGTCGAAGTAGGCCAGGAACGCTTCCTTCCACGTGCGCAGTGTCCGGCCGAGGCGGGCGATCTCGGGGATCGGGCAGGAGGGGAACGAGGCGACGATGCGCTCGGCGATCTTGCGGCCCTCTGCCTTGTCGGCGTGCTTGTACGCGGCGCGCAGCTGCTGGGCGCACCGCCAGGTCAGGTCGACGACCTCGTGCTCGGGGCGGGCGGCGAACGCCCGCTCGATCTGGGCGCGCTGCTTGTCGGTCAGGTTCTCAGCGCCGGCGCGCAGGATGGTCTGAATCCCGTACAGCGGGTCGCCTTTGCGGCCGCGGTGGCCGGTGTGTCCTGTTGCACCCGCCGGCGCACCTCGTCCACGCACTTCGTGCCCAGGGCGACGACGTGGAAGGCGTCCAGGACCGCGGTGGCGTCGGCGAGCTCATCGTCGATGGCGCTCTTGTACCCCTGGAACGGGTCCAGGGTGGCCACGTCGACACCGTTGGTGAACTCCTGCCCGCGGGCCTCGAGCCAGTCGGCGTAGGCGGCTCACCCCACCCTCAAAGACGAAGAGCCCGTTAACGAGGCTGACTCTGTCAAGAAGTTGGTTTGCTCCCAGCCAAGCGTGGACGAGCCCAAGCAACTGGACATCCTCCTCGGAGAGGTGGACAGCCTCAGCCCTGCGGACAACCTCGTGGTGATCTAGGTCGGCAGCAACGGCAACCGTCGAGACATCGTCGTCACGCGCGCGGACTTCAAAAAGCTGGTCCCCGACGACGTAGTCAAGAACGCACCCGGCGCCCGAGGCCGCGGGAAGGGCTTCAGCATCAAGTAACACGAGCAGGTGATCGCGCACCTACCCCGCACGGGCTTGTGGCTCTCAATCGCCCGCTAGTGTCACCACTTCGCACTCACACTTGCGGGCCATTCCAATGTGTGAGGATGCGTCGCATGGATGATGAGGTAACTAAGCCGCCGTCATGGGCGGACAGACCTAGCTTCGTGCGTGACGTACTCGTGCAGGCGGCGGGCACTCTTCTAGCGGCCAGCGTGGCGTGGCTGTGGGCCATAGCGGCCGGATACGTGAGCAAGCCCGAGGGCCAGCGAACCGTTGTCATCGGGGTCATGACTCTTCCGCCGCTCATCGCCTTGTCTGGTGGCTTGATAATTGCCGGCGGCCTGCGGAGGTTGCCCTCCTTGGCCAGGTACGTCTTATTTGCAATGTTTTTCTTTGGGGCAATGGCGACGTTCGGGGTGTACGTCTTTGTGGTCATGGACTGGTTCTGAGCCATAGTGCCCGCCCTGTTCCCTAGGATCCAGAGATAGTGGACAAGCCAGCTGAGTGTGCTGCACGCACGGTGACAGGTGCGTCTCACCGCCGCGACCGGACACTGGGCCTGGGGTCGGCGTAGCGTCGTGGGAGTCGACAGCCTCGTCGGGCTGGCGGCGGGCACCGACTTGGCCCGGACCCAGGTCGCCGCAGGAGGCGACCATGTCCACCACGACCAGCTCCACGGCGGCACTGCCGTTCCAACCGTCCTCGATGAGCCCCGCACAGCTTGCGGCTGTCTCGTTCTTGGCCCGCTACTCCGGAGCCACCCACGCCTTGTACCGGACCCAACTGGGCCGCTGGTTCGCCTGGTGCGAGGGCAACGGGCTAAATCCTCTGGTCGGGATCCAGCGGGCCCATGTG
This sequence comes from uncultured Serinicoccus sp., assembly GCF_947487915.1. GTDB lineage: Bacteria > Actinomycetota > Actinomycetes > Actinomycetales > Dermatophilaceae > Ornithinicoccus. The sequence goes on from NZ_CANKYH010000001.1 coordinate 348,958, forward strand.
GAGCTCTACATCCGGGAGCTTGGAGAAGCGGGCTTGGCGGACTCCTCTGTGAACACGATGATGCACGCCGTCCGGGGCTATTTCCGGTTCGCGCACATCGACGGCATCATCGCGGCCGACCCGGCCGTGTATGCCCGGCTTCCGAAGGTCCACCGGGACGAGTCCCGCACCCAGGGCTTGGACCGTTTGGAGCTGATCCGCTTCCTCCAGGTCGCCCAGACGATCACCGTCCACCACGGCGCGCTGGCCTACCTGCTAGGGATCAACGCGCTGCGCGCCTCTGAGGCCGCAGCCGTTCGCATCGAGGACTACACCGGCGTGCTGCGGGGCCACCGGGTGCTGCACCTGGTCGGCAAGGGCAACAAGCCGGCCACGATGCCGCTGACGGTCCCCGTGCTGCGGGTCCTGGAGGCCTGCCGCGGTGAGCGCACCACCGGGCGACTAGTGCTGCGCCCGGTCTCTGGGAGACCGATCGACCGTCGTGACGTCTACCGGATGGTGCAGCGCATCGCGAAGACCGCGCGGATCCCCCGGCACATCAGCCCCCACTCGCTACGCCACGCCGCCATCACGAACGCCCTAGACGCCGGCGTGCCACTGCGCGACGTCCAGATCCTCGCCCGTCATGCTGATCCCAGGACCACCGAGCACTACGACCGGGCCCGCGGCAACCTCGACCGCCACGGCGTCCACTTCCTCACCGCCTACGTCGCCGGCGTCTGAACCTGTCCGTTGCCCACGGCTGGCGTCAGTTCCGCCCAGTATTGGCTACAGCGAGTCGCGCATCTCGGCAGAGAGGGGCGACAGTCGCACCTGAGTTGGCTCCGGCGGCAGCGCTTACCCTCTATACGCAACCAGGAACGCGAAGCGCGACGGTCGGATCGCCCCACAGCGATCGGTCGCACCGGAACATGACGGCCGGGTCCTTTGACTTGCCATAACCTGGACTCTTGGGCGTTCGGCACGGCGCGCCTCCCTCCACGGTGCCACTGCGGGGGATACTTTTAGGCTAAGAGAGGACTCACTTGCCGGACTCAGGAGGGGGGCCAACGCACCATGTGGCCCGACAACGAGACCGATCGAGACTTCCTCAACTTCGAAGGCGTAGCGGACACGATCGCCGAGATGATCGTCGGCGCGGATGGCCGGCCCGTTTCCATCGGGGTCTCAGGCGACTGGGGCGTGGGCAAGTCGTCGATGATCAAGCTGACGAAGGCATCGTTAAGCAAGCATCAACCCGAGAGCGCTCCGGAAAAGTACCTCTTCGTAGAGTTCAACGCTTGGCTCTATCAGGGCTACGACGATGCCCGAGCCGCACTCCTGGATGTCATTGCGAGCAAACTTGCTGCTGAGGCTGCCGAGAGGGAGTCGGGAGTTGATAAGGCCCGAGAGTTCCTGGGGCGCGTCAAGTGGTTTCGTCTGGCGAAACTGTTCGCGTTGCCGGCGGCGGCGGTCGCCTTGGGCCTTCCTCCGGTCGGCCTCCCTGCAGAAGTTGCCGGCCTCGTCAAGGACGGAGCAGCGGGCGAGATCGATGAGCAGGGGTTGGAGAGAGCCGGTGCCGCTGCGTCGACAGTTGCAACGGCAGGGCGCGCTTTGCTGGACCCGCAGAAGGAGTACTCGCCTCCGAAGGAGATTCAGGCGCTTCGAGATTCTTTCGAGGACGCGCTAGGAGAAATCGGGGTCACACTAGTCGTTCTCATTGATGACCTCGATCGATGCCTGCCCGATACTACAATATCCACGCTCGAAGCGATTCGGTTGTTCTTGTTCCTCAAGAACACAGCTTTCGTAATCGCCGCTGACGACAACATGATCAAACACGCGGTAAAGAAGCACTTCGGCGAACTCAACGACGACACGCTAGTCACCAACTACTTCGACAAGCTCATTCAGGTTCCGATTCGAGTCCCCGCCCTCGGCACGCAAGAGGTGAGGGCCTATATGATGATGCTCTTCATCGAGAACAGCGCACTCGATGCCGGGCAAAAAGATGCCTTGCGGAGAGCAATTGCTTCCCAGCTCCGGGATTCTTGGAAGGGAAAGCGGGTCGACAAGAACTACATTTCCAGTTTCGGCGTAGAACTGCCGGCTGCCCTCGTCGCGCGGCTAGATACGGCTGAACGCCTCGCCCCGCTCATGACGACCTCTAACCGAATCTCCGGTAACCCTCGACTCATCAAGCGCTTCCTTAACGCGCTTTCAATTCGGATGACAATATCGGCAGCCCAAAGCGTTGGCGTGGACGAAGCCGTGCTAGCGAAGTTGCTCCTGTTCGAGCGCCTCGCGCCCAAGACCGCTTACGCGGCGCTCACGTCCGCTGTTAACGCCGACCCAGATGGAAAGCCACGGCTTCTCGCAGATTGGGAAGAGGCTGCGCTAGCCGGACAAAGGTATGAGCTCACGGGAGCGTGGGATGACGCGTTCATCCGCGAATGGCTCGCACTCCCTCCAGTCCTCGCCGACGAAGACCTTCGAGGAGCCCTGTATGTGGGACGTGAACAAGCCCCACTGATCACTTCGGCAGACCGACTCTCGTCTGAGGCTGCCGCCTTGCTCACAGCGCTGCTGGAGAGTCCTGAGGAAGCCGAGGCGCTAGAGAGTGACTTGCGAGGTCTCCAGCGAACGGAGATTGGCATCATTATGGAACGCCTGCTTGCCCGCGCACGGCAGGAACAGGCATGGGGCGTTCCGGCGATCCTGCAAGCCTGCATTTCTGTCGCCAATGCTGACGAGTCACAGGGCACCACGATTGCCGGCTTCCTCATCGAGCGTCCGGGTGGACAGATCGAGCCCAGTATCGTTCCCAAGATTGCGTCACTACCGTGGGCTTCCGACGTGCTTGCGCACTGGAAAGGTTCGCCAGGCGTCGCAGGCCCTGTAAAGAGGATCATCGACAGTCAGGGCCAGAATGGGAACCTCGCAGAGTAGCAGTGGGCCGGGGGCAGGAGTCCCGCTGGTACCACCTTGGGCCGATGACATCGACCCGAATGAACCACCGGACGGGGGCTCGCCTCCTGAAGGCGAGGACGTGCCAAAGCCCGGGGCCTTGGCGCCTCGCGCCCGCTTCCGCGACGCTCGACGAGGACTCGGCCGCTTCGCTCAGTCGGGTGATAACCGCTACCTGCGTCGGACGCTGGGCCACTACGTGAGAACCGGTTACGGCGGCAGTGCAACAATGAGCCGTCGCGTGGGCGGCGTCGCGGCAACCGCCGGGCGCTTGAACGGCGTACTCCAGTCAGGGCGCTCACCCGATGGCAGCGCGCTCCGGGACGCAGCTCTTGCGAGCGGTAACGATGTCAATGTGGTCTTGGACGCCATCGTCGAAGCTGCGAGCCCCGCTGACGGAACGCAAGACAGGGAGTCTTCTCGACACGCGGTTCGTGACGCCCTCACCGACCTCTTGGTGCGCTTCCCTGATGCTGATCTACTCGCGCTCACCAACGCGCAACGAGAGTTCGTCATCGAGCGATACGCGGCGCTCGACGTCTACGGTCGATTCTGTCTGGACCTCAAGAAGACCATCATGGATAAGGCGCCCGACCCGGCGACAGCCCTACGTCGTCTGAGGCAGGTACGGGAGTTCATCAGCCAGCAAGTCGCTGCGGCGTTCAGAACTGTCCGCGAACGGGGCGCCCCGGCGACGACAGCAAACGTGGCGCGTCTCACCGCACAAGCGCTCCGCGAGACGCTCAATGTGTTCGAGGAGTACACGGCATGAGATACGTCAGCGGTCCAACCTCAGCGCTCACGAAGGTCGATGAGACATCTACCCCCGTTGTGCTTTTTGGTCGAGCGACATCGAACGACGTGGCGAGCGCGGGTGGGTCAGCTGCGGTCACCGTGCGGCGACAGAAGCTAGTTCCCGACTCCGCTGCGTGGGACCTGTTGGCGATCGCACTCTCGGTTGTTGTCGCCGACGGGGCGACGAAGCGAGACACCAGCTCGGATGGATGGACTCGGGAGCTCGATCTCAACGTCGCCCTCCACGACTCAGCGCGCTGGGAACCGTTCGCCTCCTCGTTGTCGTCGGCACTCGCGTTCCTCACCACCGACCGGTGGCAAGTCACATTCCGAGAAGGAGGTACGGTCCCGAAGCCCCCCAAGAAGCCGCGCTATCCCGATACCGATGCAGTCGTGCTGCTATCGGGAGGGTTGGATTCATTGATCGGCGCCATCGATCTCGCCGTGAACGGCCGGCAACTCTTCGCTGTGAGTCAAACAGTGCGCGGAGACGCCGAAAAGCAGAATCGATTTGCGCGTATCATTGGCGGCGGCCTCGAGCACCTACAGGTCAATCACAATGCGAGCACTAGACGCGGGCTTAAAGAGACGTCACAGCGCTCGCGTTCGCTGATCTTTCTCGCCTTCGCTGTTCTGGCTGCCACCTCAACAGAACGATATCGCAACGGGGAGGCCGTTCCGCTATATGCCTGCGAGAACGGGTTCATTGCGATCAATCCTCCGCTTACTATCGCGCGAATTGGGAGTCTCAGTACCCGCACCGCACATCCAGATTTCCTCGGTCGGATGCAGGAGATTTTCGATGGGGTGGGACTGCGGATCAACATCTTGAACCCGTACGCGGAAAAAACCAAGGGGGAGATGCTCCGCGAGTGTCTGGACCAACCGCTCCTGTCGACCGAAGCGTCGGTCTCCACCAGTTGTGGACGTTTTCAGCGGTTCAACTACAGACACTGCGGACGGTGTGTCCCCTGCCAGATTCGTCGAGCCGCCTTTATCGCCTGGGGTCGCAACGATCCCACGGAGTACGTATACGCCGACCTTGGTCGTCCCGACGAGGATCACGCTGCCTTCGACGATGTGCGTTCCGTGGGCCTCGCCCGGCTAGTTGTCGCCGAGGAAGGTTTCGACCGGTGGCTCGGCCCTACCCTTAGTTCGCCGCGGATCTCGAACCGAGCGGCGCTACGCGAGATGCTTCGGCGAGGGCTCGAAGAACTGGGTGCGCTGCACGGCAATTACGGTCTGGCGTGATCGACTTCCACTCTCATCTCGATCTCTACCCCAACCCTGTCGAGACGGCTGATGAAGTCCAGCGCAGAGGCATTGGCGTGTTGTCAGTGACGACCACACCTTCAGCGTGGATCGGTACTTCGCGGCTGGGTCAAGGGCGCCCAGCCATTAGAACTGCCCTCGGGCTCCATCCGCAGTTGGCCAGCGAGCGCAAGCACGAGTTGAAGACCTTTGACGCGCTGCTCGACAAGGCGCGCTTCATTGGCGAGGTGGGTCTCGATGGGTCTCCCGGATTTAAGGCGAGTTGGACAGATCAGTCAAGAGTCTTCCGGCATATCCTCCATGCGTGTAACGACGCGGGAAACAAGATCATCTCGATCCATAGCCGCCGAGCAGCCACACCAGTACTAGACTTGCTAGAGGAGTTCGATGGCGTCCGATCGTCCCTGTTGCACTGGTTCTCCGGCAGCCGCGCTGAGCTTGAGAGGGCAATCAGCCGAGGCTGCTGGTTCAGCGTAGGACCGGCGATGATCGCTGGCGCCAAGGGCCGAAGCCTCGTGGCTGCGATGCCGCGTAGCCGTGTCCTCTTAGAAACCGACGGTCCGTTCGCGCAACTCCGCCGAGCCCCTCTAGAGCCGTGGGACATTGCAGTTGCCTGCCTATCGCTTTCGAACATCTGGAACGTCGACTACCCCGAGGCGGAGTCGATCATTCGCCGCAATGAGGCAACTTTGCTCGCGGGTCAGTAGGCGGACGTGATGCCTCCGTTCGGGATACACATCTCAGAGTCGACCGGCGAGCTCTACGCAACAGTGGACAACGTGACGGCCAGGACCCTCAACCAAGCAAGAAGATGCTCACGCTCGTGCCGCGGGTCAATCGTGGCGTCCGTCGCCGACAAGCGTGCGTCATTCCGCCGCGTACGCGGGGTGCACTCTTGGGCTGCGGCTCTCGGCAACTCAGCGCGCTTCTCGCGAGTCGGTCCGCCGCCAGCGCGCACGGCCTGCAGCTTGCGATCAGGAGTCGAAGCTTGGCCAGAGTCCGCGGGATTGGAAGTACTCTGGTGCCTGCGGATCTTCATTGAATTCGAGTAGCCCCCCGACCTTCTCTATCAGCAATTCACGAACTTCCGCGGGCGAAGCAAAGAAAAACTCCCGACGGGCGTTTACATGGTTTACCCGCCGGTCCGCGAACGCCTTGTGCAGCTCGTTCTCCAACGTGATGGCGTCCTCAGAAAAGAAGAGCGCGTGCGTGTCGTACAGGAACGGCACCGACGCATCCCCGAGCTCCCGGACACGATCACGCGGTTCCAGCCGGCGCGTCATGCCGATCTTCACCACGTTCGGCCCCAGCGCGCCAACATTGGAGATGACGTAGATGTAGCCGGCGCGGATGTTCGCTGCCCGGTAGTCGTTGGCCTCGATGGCGGCGTCGATGTCATGCAGGCGGCCCTCAAGCTCGGCGACCGCTGCATCGTCGCCCTTTGCCAGCAACGCCTCGAGGACGCCAATGTAGTGGGCCCGTTCCTTGTCCAAGCGCTCCCGCTCAGCTGCAAGTTCCTTCTCGACTCGCTGCTGCTCGCGCAACTCTGCACGCTGCTCGCGAGCGCGCTCTTTCTCCTCCTGCACCTTCATCTGGAAGTCCGCAGTGAGCTCAAGCTCCTCGACCCGCACCTGGTGGTAGTCAGGGTTGACGCGCATCTCCATAATGGCGCCGAGCCTCTCGATGGCTGCCATCGCGCGCTCGAGTCGCGCCTTGGCGGTGTGGACGTTGCCCGAGCGCAGCGACCGTACGCAGTTGTCCGCCTCAGCGTTGTAAGCGCGCAGCATCAGCTTGGAGAAGTCCGCTGTCATCTTCCGGCCCTTGGCCAGTGACCCATCTAACGTGAACATGTCGGAGGCCAGGACGGCGCGACCGGTCTTCACGAACTTGTCGACGCGGACGTTGATGGCGTCGAGCCGATCCTTGTACGCCGCCGCGTCCTCGAGGGGATGGTGATAGCGGTAGATGCCGACATCTTGGAGCACCCGCTGGTCGCTCAACTCGACGACCGCGCCATCGCCGCCTTCGTCGGCATGAGCCACCGCGAGGGCGTGCTCGAGTTCGCGGATCCGCGTCAGAAGGGCGGGGTCGCCGGAGCCCGTTGCAGAGCTGTCGGCTACGAAGGTGGATGCCGAAGGGTCCGCGGGTGGGCTCACAGCTGATCTCGTCGGTGCCGGGGCGAGAGGGGACGCCTCAGCTGACTGCCGTTCAAGTGGGGCGCTATCTCCTGCCCGGCCACCGCCCGTGTCCTTCGCCGAGTCCGGTATCGGGTCGAACAATGGGGAAGATTCTGATTCAGCCGACGCGGCTCCGCCTTCGTGACCTTCGTCTGTCTCGAGGTCAGAGACCCAAAACTGCCACCCTTCAGGTGGATCGGGCCATGACGGATCCGGCTTCCACCCGGCTGGCGGTACCCACCCCTCTGGAGGCTGAGGCCATCCGGGCGGCGGGTTGTACCGCATCACTTGCCCTGCTGGCGGACGCCGCGGCTGGTGTCGGCCGGGGCGAGGTCGAACGGGTTCTTCGACAGCGCCGCACCGAGATGCTTGAGCGTCTCGACAGCAACCACGTTGACCAGCTCGAACTGGTCGAACGTGTCGCGACCGGCTGCGACCTGGACTAGCGGTACGGTCTCCGGCAGTCCGGTGGCTGGGGAGACTCGATTGACGCCGACGGTCAACGCGATGGACTGGATCTTGCCGGCACGTTCTGCCTCGAACACCTCATGCAGCGTCCGCAAGGCCGTCTCGTGCACGGCAGAGGAGTAGCGGTCCTTCTGCGCCTTTGCGGACAGCTGCGTGGCGACGATTTCATCCTTCGTCTTCACGTACCGGTAATCCTTCACGGACGGCAGCACCGAGGGTTCGGGGATGTACACCGATAGGGTCAGCTCACGCGAGGACAAGTCAAAGGAGTGGTCGTACTCCACTGGGAAAGCGTCCGGGTACACGGAGTTTGACAGCACGATGCCGACGTACTCCTCGATCGCCGAGGGGACGTCGAAGGCAAGGTCGTTGATGAACTTCGCCAAGTCCGCGTTGTGTGCCTGCGCGTCTGCGTCACGCTGCGCGCATTCGGCTTGGTACCGCTCCTGAGCCCTCGCGAGTTTCGCCAGTCGGTCCTGCTCCGCCGCTGCATGCTTCTCCAGCGCGCGGTCGTGCTCCGCCGTCCGCTCGGCGACGTACGCCTCGTGGTACCGGACCGCCTGAGCATGCGCGGCCCGCGCTTGCTCGACGGCCGCGGCGTGCTTCTTCTTCCCACCGAACGCCCCAGCGAGGCCTTTCGGTGGCTCAGGCTCGGTGAAGACAGGGGCGTCTCGCAGTTGCGGCGCCAGGGGCGGCCTGATGGGTTCGCCCAACGCACCGGGCGCGAACTCTGGATGCACGGCTGCAGACTTCAGCGTCTCGAGGTCGACGTAGTCGTCGACTCCGAGCGTCGCCTCAAGAAGTCGGTCAATCTCCTCGTAAATGGACGTGAGATTTGTGTTCAGCTCTTCGACCTCAGCTTCACGCGCCTCAACGTGAAGACGCTTAGCCTCCTTCTCCGCCGCCTTCCGGTCAGCGTCGTTGGCCCGCTCAGCTGCAAGCCTGGCACGCTCGGCCGCCTTTGCCGCACGGTCGGCCTCCCGCACGGCCGCGTTGTGCGCCCTCACCGTCGCAACCTGCCGCTGCCTCTGCCTCTTCTCCGCCTGCTGGGCCTGGTAGTTCAGTTCCGCGAAGAATCCCCGTCTTGCCATCTTTACACCTTTCACTTGTGTGATCAGTCACGAAAACTACGCCCCATAATGCGCGGCAGCCACTTAGACCAAACGGATGACAGCAGATTTGGGAGCCTGCGGTGCGGTGGAAGCTGAGCACTCAGACCTCAATTTTCTGGAGCCGCCCCTGGAGCCTCGACCCCGCTCGACGCTCAGGGGGGCACGCCATCAACCAGCGGCGCAGGACCGCAATTTCCTCGGCCCGCTCGCCTCGCTTGCGATGGATGATGGCTGCCTGCTCCGTGTACCAAGGCGCAGGCTCACGGCCGTCTCGGGCAGCCTCAGCACCCTCAATGGCGGCATAGCAGAGCTCGAGAGCCTCTTCCAACTTTCCGTCCCGCTTGAGCTGCTTAATGGGCTCGACGGTTTCCAGGTAGTGCACTCCACCGACCAGACCGCGCTCGAACTGCTCTGCGCGGCGGGGGTCGTCCCCCTCAAGCGCCCCTCGAACCATGGCTGTCCTCGCCGCATGCTCCTCGGCACGCTGATCCTCTACCGTCACCGCGGCCGGGTTCTCGTCATCGTGCGGCCACGCCACCGATCCTGGACCCGGCGCCACCCACCCGATCACCCGAAGCCCGTCACCAACCCCAGCCCCCCACATCTGCACCCGCGCCTCAGCCGCAACACCCACGAGCGGCCGGTTCTGCGGGTTAACCTGTGCGGCCAGGTAGCGGGGCAGGAAGCCGACCCGGGCACCCTCCACGTGCACCGCAATCACAGGCCGTTCTCGGCCCTCCACACCCATAGCGACGAGCGTCGCTGGCGCTTCGAAGTGTCCGCCTTCAGGGAGCCCCGCGAACCTGAAGAGATGTCTGCACTCGTCGGCAGTGGACGTAGTAGTGCCCGCCATCTTTACCGGCTCACACGCACCCCATCCAGGGCGCAGAATCGCCTCGACCGTAAGGGCCCCACCTTGCCCGCGGTCACTCCCGGGGAGTGGAGCCTTCCCAGGGACGTCGGCGCCATTGCCCTTCGCCTTGCGTAGCCAATCGCGAATACCCATCACCCAACACCCCTCATCCGACTTCTGCGTGACCCCACGACCCTACGACGCCGTGCGAGCGGCGTCACAGCCAAGGACTCCACGCCTTTGGGCGAACTCACCGACACCCGATCGAGGCCGGGGAGGCCGCGCTACCAGTGGGTGCGACATTCCGCCGCTTATGACTGCCCTAGCGAGACGCCGCAGGGGCTGTTCGGATGAGTCCGAACAGCCCCTGCGATGAGCAATCTCGTCAGCTGCAGCCGCTGGTGCTTCCGCAGCCCTCGCAGACGTAGCACGAACCAGCCGGACGCATCTTCGTCCCGCAGGTCATGCAGATCGGCGCGTCAGCGACCTTGCCCTGGAACTGCTCGAGCAGCTCGGCCGAGGAGTGGATCTCCGCGTCGACCTTGCGAGCGCCCGCTGCGCCGGCACCGGACTGGTCGGCCACCTTCTCCACCTTGTCGGCCTTCTTGGCCGGCGTGGTGGCCGCGGTCTGGCTGTAGTTCTCCAGCTCGTCCTCGTAGTCGTCGTCGTCGTTCGACGGCTCGAGCGGGGCGTACGACCCGGTCTCCAGCTGGCGGGCCCGCTCCTCGGCGCTGTGGATGCCCATGAACGACCGAGTCTCGAAGTCCAGGTAGTCCAGTGCCAGGCGGCGGAAGACGTAGTCCATGATCGACTGCGCCATGCGCACGTCCGGGTCGTCCGTCATACCGGCTGGCTCGAAGCGCAGGTTGGTGAACTTCTCGACGAAGGTCTCCAGCGGCACGCCGTACTGCAGGCCGATCGACACAGCGATCGAGAAGGCGTCCATGACCCCGGCCAGGGTCGAGCCCTGCTTGCCGAACTTGAGGAACAGCTCGCCCAGGTCTCCGCTCTCGTAGGTGCCGGCGGTGAGGTAGCCCTCCGCGCCGCCCACAGCGAAGCTCGTGGTCTGGCTGGACCGGCGCTTGGGGAGCCGCTTGCGGACCGGGCGGTATTCCACCACCTTCTCGGCCGGGGCCTCAACCTCGTCGGCCTTCTTCTCCTTGTCCGCCTTGCCGTCGGACAGCGGCTGACCGACCTTGCAGTTGTCGCGGTAGACGGCGAGCGCCTTGAGGCCGAGCTTCCAGCCCTGCAGGTAGACCTCGGCGATGTCCTCGACGGTCGCCGACTCCGGCACGTTGACAGTCTTGGAGATGGCACCGGAGAGGAACGGCTGCACCGCGGCCATCATCCGCACGTGGCCCATCGGGCGGATCGCCCGGGCACCCATGGCGCAGTCGAAGACCTCGTAGTGCTCCGGCTTGAGACCCGGGGCGTCGATGACGTGGCCCTTCTCGGCGATGAACTCGACGATCGCCTCGACGGTCTCGTCGGCATACCCCAGGCGGTTGAGCGCCCGGGGGATGGTCTGGTTGACGATCTGCATCGAGCCGCCACCGACGAGCTTCTTAAACTTCACCAGCGAGAAGTCGGGCTCGATGCCGGTGGTGTCGCAGTCCATCATGAAGCCGATGGTGCCGGTGGGGGCGAGCACGGAGGCCTGCGCGTTGCGGTAGCCGTTCTTCTCCCCCGTCTTGACGACGGCGTCCCAGGCCTTGGTCGCGGCCTTGTGCACCGAGGAGTCCATCGTGTGCAGCGTGCGGATCTCGTCGTTCGCCGCCTGGTGCTTGCGCATGACCCGCTTGTGCGCGTCAGCGTTGCGGGCATACCCGTTGTAGGGGCCGACGACACCGGCGAGCTCGGCGGAGCGCTTGTAGGCGGCGCCGGTGAGGAGCGAGGTCAGCGACGCGGCGAGCGCGCGGCCGCCCTCGGAGTCGTAGCCGTGGCCGGTCGCCATGAGCAGCGCGCCGAGGTTGGCGTAGCCGATGCCGAGCTGGCGGTAGTTGCGGGTGGTCTCGCCGATCGGGTCGGTCGGGAAGTCCGCGAAGCAGATCGAGATGTCCATCGCGGTGATGACCAGCTCGGCGACCTTCTGGTAGGTCTCCACGTCGAAGGTGTCGTCCTCGCGCAGGAACTTCATGAGGTTGAGCGAGGCGAGGTTGCAGCTGGAGTTGTCCAGCGACATGTATTCGGAGCAGGGGTTGGACGCGGTGATCCGGCCGGTCTCCGGGTTGGTGTGCCAGTCGTTGATGGTGCCGTCGTACTGGATGCCCGGGTCGGCGCACTCCCACGCGGCCTGCGCCATCTTGGTGAAGAGGTGCTTGGCGTCGACGGTGGTGACGACCGAGCCGTCCTTGCGGGAGGTGAGGCCGAACTCGGACTCCTCCTCCACGGCGCGCATGAACTCGTCGGAGACGCGCACGGAGTTGTTGGCGTTCTGGTACTGGACCGACACGATGTCGTTGCCGCCGAGGTCCATGTCGAATCCGGCGTCACGCAGGGCGCGGATCTTGTCCTCCTCGCGCGCCTTGGTGTCGATGAACTCCTCGATGTCGGGGTGGTCGACGTCGAGGACGACCATCTTCGCCGCGCGACGGGTGGCGCCACCGGACTTGATGGTGCCCGCGGAGGCGTCGGCGCCGCGCATGAAGGAGACCGGGCCGGAGGCGGTGCCGCCGGAGGACAGCAGTTCCTTGGAGGAGCGGATGCGGGAGAGGTTGAGGCCGGCGCCCGAGCCGCCCTTGAAGATGAAGCCCTCCTCCTTGTACCAGTTGAGGATCGAGTCCATCGAGTCGTCGACCGAGAGGATGAAGCAGGCGCTGACCTGCTGCGGGCTCTGGGTGCCGACGTTGAACCACACGGGAGAGTTGAACGAGAAGACCTGGTGCACGAGGGCATACGTCAGCTCGTGCTCGAAGATCTCGGCGTCCTCGTCGGTGGCGAAGTAGCCGTGCTCCTTGCCCGCCTTGACGTAGGTGAGGACGACGCGGTCGATGAGCTGCTTGAGGCCGGTCTCGCGGGCCTCGGTGCCGACGGCGCCGCGGAAGTACTTGGTCGTGACGATGGTCGAGGCGTTGGCCGACCAGAAGTCGGGGTACTCCACACCACGCTGCTCGAAGATCGTCTCCCCGGTCTTCCAGTTGGTCTGGACGACGTCCCGCTTCTCCCAGGTCACCTGGTCGTAGGGGTGGACACCAGGCGTGGTGAAGATGCGCTCGATGGTCAGGCCCTTGCCGCCCCTACGTGCACGCGTCTTCGCCCCGGTCGTCTCTGTCATGACTAGCTCTCCCTGTGTGTGGTGTCGTGCTCGGAGTTGCTGATGTAAGTCAAGCGGTGGGTACTGACATACCCGTGGTCTAGGGCGTCTGCCCTGGTGAGGCAGCCTCGACGTCGCGCTCGGAGCGCAACAGCGTGATGGCCGACTCGAAGTCGTCGAGGTTGTCGAACGCCTGGTAGACGGACGCGAACCGCAGGTAGGCGACCTCGTCGAGCGCCTTGAGCGGCTCGAGGATCGCCAGGCCGACCTCGTGCGCGTCCACCTCGGCCTGCCCCAGCGAGCGGATGGACTCCTCCACCTGCTGCGCGAGGAGCTGCAGCTGGGCGTCGGAGACCGGGCGCCCCTGGCAGGCCTTGCGGGCGCCGGAGATGACCTTGTCGCGGCTGAACGGCTCGGTCGCGCCGGACCGCTTGATGACCGAGAGGGTCGCGGTCTCGACGGTGCCGAAGCGGCGCCCGCACTCGGGGCACTGGCGACGCCGACGGATGACGGTCCCCTCCTCCTGGACGCGGCTGTCGACCACCTTGGAGTCGGTATGACGGCAGAACGGGCAATGCATCACTCGGCTCCTTCGGTGTCGCGGCAGCGCGGCGCGAACGCCTCCTGGTCGGGGCGCTCTGTGGGTGGATCTGGGGACTGTGTGTGGATGACCTGTGGGTACAGGATACCTGCTTGTGCACAAGATGTGGACGAACCACAGGCTTGTAACTACTAGATGTGGTGAGCGTAGGTCAGTTGGCTACTAGATGCAAGGGTCCCGCGTGTCGCCGTCCTGGTGGGGTGGCAGGAAGCCCGGAACGGCGCGGATCTCGGGGTCTGAGAGGTGTCGAGGTCTGGTCAGATCGGGCGAGAGTCTCTACTGTGGACAACGGTTCTGGAGGTCCGAGCTGGGGCAGACTGGGGCCAGACCACGGTCGCTGGGGAGTCGCGACTGCAGGAGCAAGAAGGGGTATGCCGTGAGACGCACCACCATCATCGCCGCCGCTGCCAGCCTGGTGCTGCTCCCCGCCTGCACGGAGCAGAGCGAGCCCTCCCCCATGCCCACGTCGGAGGACGCCCTCACGACCGCGACGGAGGAGCCCGAGGACGTGGCCGTCACGTCGGAGCCGGTCGAGACCGAGGAGGAGACGTCGGAGCCGGCGGCGGAGGGGCCGCCGGAGATGCCGGCCGAGGCGGAGGAACAGACGGAAGCGGGGGCGGAAGCCTTTGTCCTTCACTACATCGACCTCATTAATTTCACCGGTCGCTTTCCGCAGGTCGGACTGTTAGAGGACCTGAGCGGTGATGACTGCGCATCCTGCCTCAACCACGAGGAGTCAGTTGTCTACGCGGTTGAGAACGGTGACTATCTGGCAGGAGATACATTTATTCCGGGAGAGGTTCAGTCACTCTTTATGGACGACTCCTCGCGAATCTCAGTGGCTGTCGAACAACCAGGCCAGCACTACCTTCGTGAGGGAGAACCCATCGGCCGCGAGCTGGAGTCCGAACAGGCCACCCTAGTTTTCAGAACGACCTGGGCTGAGGGGTGGCAAATTGAAGAGATCACGATCGAGCAATGAACCCCACTAGCCACATTCTCCCGATCCTTCTGGGAGCCGTCGGCTGGTTGGCGGGGGGCACCGAACCGCCACCATGCGGGGGTTTCGATTGCGAACACGGGGGTGGAGGTGCCGAGGTAGGACTAACCAAGTCGGAAGTGGAGCACAAGGCGGAGGAATGGCCCGAAGGGTCGAGCGAGGAAAGCCCCGACTCGTGGTTCGAGTACGTCGCGGTCATCGACTGCCGCCCGCCCAACACTCCGACACAGCCACGGCTCGAGATCTGCGGCTTCGCGGTCAACTTCTGCGAGGAGTTCGTCCCTGACTCTTCCGGCCCCCGTTCCTGGATCTACCGCAGAACAGTTGACGCGTCGGGTCCGACGTCCGACTGGACGGAAGTCGCCCCTACCTGCTTCACCGATGTCGTTCCAGCCCGCTCGGGTGAGCCCGCGCAGGAGCTCACCGAAGCGATGATCATCGAGCAGTTCCACCGCACCCAGTTCGCGCTGCCGCAGACCGTGATGGAGCCACCCGGCAACCGGACGCTGGTCAACCTGCCGGTCTACTTCGAGCTCGCCTGGCCCGAAGGTGGGTTCGAGCCCCAAGAGGTCGACGTGACGACGCTGATCGGCCACGAGGTGCGCATCCGTCCGACGCTCGTCGGTGCCACCTACGTCACCGGGGACGGCACAGTCATCGGCCCGACCACGAGCCTGGGCGGCCCCTACCCGGGCGGCGACATCACGCACGAGTACCTCTCCGCCGCCGAGGTGAGCCCCTACATCTCGGTGGAGTACGGCGGGGAGGTCAGCGTCGACGGCGGCGAGTGGAGCGCCATACCGAGCACCGTGACGATCGACGGCCCGGCCACTCCCCTGGAGGTGCTGACCTCGACGAACCGTCTCTACAGCAACGACCGCTGAACATCCCTTAGAGCCACCCGCGGTCCTCGGCGAACTTCGCCGCCTCGACCCGCGTCGAGGTCCCGGTCTTCCCAATCGCCGAGGAGAGGTAGTTCCGCACCGTGCCGGGCGAGAGGTAGAGCCGGCCGGCGATGACCTGGACCGGTGAGCCGTCCAGGGCCGCGCGCAGGGCCTCGCGCTCGCGCTCGGTGAGCGGGTTCGGTCCGCCGATCAGCGACTCGGTCGCCAGCGCGGGGTCGACGACGCGGACCCCGGCGTGCACCCGGCGCACCGCCTCCGCCAGCTCGGGCGCGGGCGTGTCCTTCACGACGAAGCCGCGGGCCCCGGCGTCCATCGCCCGCCGCAGGTAGCCCGGCCTGCCGAACGTCGTCACCACGAGGCAACGGGTCGGCATAGCCTGCTCCCGCAGCTCCTCGAGGACACCGATGCCGTCACGTCCTGGCATCTCGATGTCGAGCAGGCACACGTCGGGTGATGTGCTGCGCACAGCCTCCAGCACCTCGTCCCCGCGGCCCACCTGCGCGACCACCTGCATGTCGCGCTCCAGGTCCAGGAGGGCCGCCAGCGCTCCCCGCACCAGGGCCTGGTCGTCCGCCAGAAGCAACCGGATCACCACCGCACCTCCAGAGCGGTGCCTGCTGCATCTCGCCGTGCACCGACGGTCAGCTGACCACCCGCCTGGCGCACCCGTTCTCCGGCACCACAGAGGCCATTCCCCTCGACCACTCCCCCACCCACGCCGTCGTCGAGCACCCTCAGGGACGACTCACCGAGCTCCACGGTGCACCGGCTCGCGGCGCTGTGCCGCACCACGTTGGTCACCGCCTCCCGCAGGACCCAGGCCAGCGTGATGCGACGCCGGGGGTCGACATCGGTGACGGAGCCGCATACCTCCATCTCGATGCCTGCCCCCGCCAGGGCGACCCGCGCCGCCTCGAGCTCGTCCGCCAGTCGCGCCACCCGCAGCCCGCCGACGGTTGCGCGGATCTCCGCGAGCGCCTGCCGGGAGAGATCCTGCACCTCGGCGAGCTCCCGCTTCGCCGCCTGCGGGTCGACGTCGATGAGCCGCTGGGCCAGCTCGGTCTTGACCGTCACCACGGTCAGCGAGTGCCCCAGCACGTCGTGCACGTCGCGCGCGACGCGCTCCCGCTCCTCGGTGAGCGCGAGCTGCCCCTCGACTGCGCGCGCGGACTCCTGCCGCTCCTCGAGGTGCCGGGACAGCACGCTGGTGGCCAGCACGAGCAGGGCGATGCCCCAGAGCATGACCGAGCGCGGCAGTCCCCAGGCGATCGTGCTCGCGACGACGCCCACCCCGAAGAGCACCAACGAGGTCGTCCACATGGCCCGCCACGGCAGGAAGAAGACCGGCACGGCGACGATGAACGGCAACGTGGTGAGGGAGTTGGGGCCGATCAGCATCGCCAGCACGATCGCGGCGGCGACCATGGCGGCCAGCCCGACCATGCCGCCGCGGGCGGCACGGTCGTACTCACCGGCAGCGACGAGGCGCGTCGCCCGCCGCACGGTCAGGACGTAGGCCGCCATGAAGGCCAGGACGACGGCCGTCGAGGTCACACGCCACGCCATCGACCCGTCCGTGGCCCAGATGTAGGTCAGGGGAAAGGCGAAGAAGACCAGCCAGATCGCGCCGAAGAGCCACCCCCAGCGGCCCCACGCGTCGGTGCCGGACGTCCTTGGGCTCATGCCTCCACTCTGCCACCGGGCGCGCTGCGTGGCCATGACGTCTGTCACCGCTGTCGGTGCAGGTCAGCGGGTCTGTCGGTGGGCGCTGCTTGAGTGAGGGTATGGAGTTCTCAACGGTGGGCGAGCGGGGCGGCGCGGGTGCGTGGTCTCCCACCGCGGATGCGCCGGTGGTCGTCGACGAGGACTGGGGCGAGGCGTTGGACGAGCTCGACGCCTTGGGTCTCGCGGACTATCAGGCACTCATGGACGAGGTCTCGACCGTGCTCGGGGAGATGCACGGGCGAGACGCGCGGGGGCTGCCGTCCGAGGAGCTGGAGGCCGGCCTGGAGGGCGCCGCCCTCTCCCTGGGCCGCGCGGCCCTCGGGCGCGACGAGGTCGTGACGGTGCAGGACGACGAGCTGACCGGCGCGCTCGAAGCGGTCGGCCGGCTCCAGACCCGGCTCGGGGCCATCGGCTTCCGGCTCGCCCAGCAGGCGGCGGCCCGGGGCCTGCACCAGGAGTCCGGGATGACGCTGGTGGACTGGCTGCGGGTGCGCTGCCCGTGGCTGAGCAGCCGGGACGCCGCGCAGGTGGTGTCGGTGGTCACGGCGTCGGAGGCATCCGTTGGAGCGCAGATCGGGGAGGCCGTCGCCGGCGGCGACGTGCCGCTGCACCGGGCTGCGATGGTGGCGCGGACGATGGGACGCCTCGGGGAGTCACTGGACCCGGACCAGGAGGAGTCCTACACCCGGATCGCGACGGAGGCGGCCGGCCGTCCCGAGGTGTCGGACAAGGACCTGTCGGTCGTCTGTCACCGGCTGCTGGAGGACCTGCTCCACGAGAAGGCGCCGGGTGAGCGGGAGCGCGCGGCCATCGCCCTGCGCGGTGTCTCGTCCCGGACGATCGCCCCCGGGCTCACCCGCTTCACCATCGACGCCCCTGACGGCGCGGCCGCCACGATCAGCGGTGTGCTCACCTCCCAGCTGGCGGCACCCGCGCCCGACGAGACGACCCAGGAGCCGGACCCGCGGACGGCGACACAGCGTCGCTTCGACGCACTGATGGCGGTGATCAACCGGGGCACGACTCATCCGGGCGCCCCGCCGTCGACCGCGCGGGCGACGGTCATCCTCACCATCCCCTTCGACCCCGAGCGAGGCCTGCCCTCCGGACCGGCCACGACCGGTGGCGGGGGCTACGTGGCACCCCGACAGGCCTCGGAGCTGGCGTGCTCCGCGGACGTCACTCCCGTGTGGATGGCGGCCGACGGTGAACCGCTCGCCCTCGGCCGCACGGCACGCTACGCCTCACCGGCCCAGTGGAAGGCGCTGGTGGCGCGGGACCGCGGCTGCAGCTATCCCGGCTGCAGCGCCCTCCCGCAGTGGTGCGACAGCCACCACGTCGACTGGTGGAGCCGCGGTGGTCGCACCGACGTCGACCGGATGGCGCTGCTGTGTGGCCGGCACCACACGATCGTGCACCAGCACGAGCTGGGTGCCTCCATCCGCGGTGGCACCGTGACCTGGCACGTCTGAGGACCCCGCCCCGGAGCCGGCCCGCCTTGGTCCGGCTCCGAGTCGTGCCTGCGGGCCGAAGCAGTGGTGCAGGCATACTCCATGGGCGGGTGATGTTGAGCGGGTATGCCCACCTCTCGCATCCCGTTGTCCGTGCTTGACCTCGTGCCCCGCTCGCAGGGTATGACGGCCGCCACCGCCATCCAGGAGTCCGTCACGCTCGCCCGTGAGGTCGACGAGCTCGGCTACCGCCGGTTCTGGATGGCCGAGCACCACGGGTCCGAGGCCTTCATGTCCTCGGCCACCGCCCTGCTGCTCGGTCACGTGGCCCACGCGACCGACCGCATCCGGCTGGGGTCGGGCGGGGTGATGCTGCCCAACCACTCGCCGCTCATGGTGGCCGAGTACTACGGGACGCTCGCCACCATCCACGGGGACCGTTTCGACCTGGGCTTGGGGCGGGCGCCGGGCACGGATCCCATGACGGCGGCTGCGCTGTCGCGCTCGAGCGGCCACCTGCCGGACTTCGCCTCCGAGGTGGCGGACCTGCAGGGCTACCTGGGAGCCCCTCGGTCCGGCGCGAGGGTGCGCGCGCTTCCCGGCGAGGGCACCGAGGTGCCGCTCTGGATGCTCGGCTCCTCGACCGGCGGCGCCCAGGTGGCCGCCGCCCTCGGACTGCCCTTCTCCTTCGCGTCCCATTTCGCCCCCGACCAGCTGCGGGAGGCCCTGATGATCTACCGGGACCGGTTCCGCGCCGACGCCGCCACCGCGCAGGTCGACCGCCCCACCACCATGGCCGGTGTCAACGTGCTGGTGGCTCCGACCCAGGAGGAGGCCGACTACCTCTTCACGACGGCGCAGCTCATGGCCATCCGCATCCGCTCCGGCCAGCCGGCGCCGCTCGACCCGCCGGTCGACAGCCTCGCCTCCGTCGTACCGACCGAGCTGCTCCCCCTGGCCGACGCCCACCAGTCCGTGAAGATGGTCGGCACACCGGACACCGTCGTCGAGCAGCTCGAGGGCTTCGCCACGGCCCACGAGCTCGATGAACTCATCGTCACCACCTACACCTACGACCCGCAGATGCGCCGGCGCAGCTACCGCATGCTGGCGGACGCCTGGGGTATGCCCTCCGCCTCCCCGGTCGAGATCGCTTCCTGAGCTCTCCGGCACGGAACGTCGCGGACGCTCCTTGTCCCGGTGTCCATCCCTCGGTCTGACGCGACCGGGCTGCCGGTGGCAGCCTGGGACCCATGGCACCGAGCACACCCTCGACGACTGACGACGCCTTCCCGGACCTGTCCGGCACGGAAGGCTGGCGTGTCCTCGGCGGGCGCGCCACCGCCTGGTTCGCGGCCGGGTCGCACTCGGACGCAGCGCTGCTGTCGCGCGCGGTGAGCGAGCTCTGTGGCGGTGCCGGGCTCGCGCTGCCGGACCTGGACCTGCGTTCCACCGGTGTCCGGGTGCGCCTCGGCAGCGACGCCACGGTGAGCGCTGCGGTCGCCGACCTCGCGAGCGCCATCTCGGACGCCGCCCGGCGGCTCGGTCTGGAGCCACGACCCGGCGTCCTCCAGGAGCTGGGCCTGAGGATCGACACCCGGCAGGTCGAGACCGTGACGGCGTTCTGGGAGTCCGCGCTGGGGTATCAGCGGCAGGCCCAGCACGGCCTCGCCGACCCGCTGCGCCGACACCCCCCGCTGCGGTTCCAGCAGATGGACGCCCCACGCCCGCTGCGCAACCGGCTGCACCTCGACTCCGTGGCCGCCCAGCCGGTCGCGTCCGGCACGGTGGACTGTCTCGCCTCGGCAGGTGCCCTCGTGGCCCACCACGGCTACTACGCGACGGTCGCGGACGCCGAGGGCAACGAGGTCGACCTGCTGCCCCTGCCCGCTGATACCGATCGCTGGGACGTGCCGGACATCGATGACTGGCGACTGGTGTTCTCGGCCGTCGCCGTCTACCCGACCGCCACGATCGAGCAGGCGGATCGGCTCGTCACCGTCGCCGCCGAGATCGCCGACCGCGCTGGCATCTCGCTGCTGCTCGACGTGCGACGCGCAGCGCCGGGAGGGGACCCCGCCGGTCGCACCCCGCAGACGGTTGTGGTCCTCGACACGGGCAAGGACCGCTGGGAGATGGACGAGCGCTACCTCCCGCTCTGCCGGCGGGTCCAGCAGGAGGCCCGGTCGCTGGGGCTCACGGCTGCGCCCGAGCGGGCGCGGTTCGTCCAGGTCGGCATCGAGGCCGCCGACGTCCCCGCGACCCGTTCGTTCTGGCAGGCAGTCCTGGGCTACGAGGCCGACCCCCGCAGCGACGTCACCGACATCGTCGACCCGAACCGCCTCGGCCCCGTCCTCTTCTTCCAGCCCCTGGACCCCGACGACACGGCGCGTCGCACCCAGCGCAACCGTCTCCACCTCGAGGCCGCCGTCCCCCACGACGTGGCCGATGCCAAGGTGTCGACAGCACTGCGCGCCGGAGGCACCGTCGTGCGCGACGACAGCCCGACCCGGTGGACGCTGGCCGACCCCGAGGGCAACGAGATCGACGTCGTGGTGGACGCGGCGAGGGAGGAGGGCAGGGCCTGATCCGGGCACCGGCACAATGGTGCGGTGCCCACCCAGCTCGACGCCTCCCGCAGCCCGCGCACCCTGCTTCCGGCAGCGGGGGTGTCCGTCTCGGCACTGCTGCTCTTCGGGGTGCACCTCCCGTGGGCCGGCTACGCGCTGCTGGTCGCGAGCCTGGCCGCGGCCTTCGTCCTGCACCGCCCCCTCTTCCAGGACCTGCTGCTCATCGCGCTGGGCATCGGCATCGTCTCCACGACCTCGGTCGAGGCGGACATCAGCTGGGACATGTTCTTCCTCCTCGGCGCCGTCCTGACCGCCGCGGTCGCCGCGCCCGTGCTCGTCGACCGTCTCGTCTACCGCCGGCAGGCCATCACCTTCCCGTGGATCACCCGGCGCCGCTGGACCCGTCTGCAGTGGGCCTACGTCGTCGCCGTCCCCGTGCTCGGCTACCTCATCCTGCCGGCCTACTTCATCCACTCGGGCAGCTACCAGAACTGGCCGCCGATCCAGACCCCCAGCGAGTTCGGCCGCTTCTTCGTCGGGGTCAACGCCGTCGGCCTCTGGGACGAGCTGTTCTTCATCTGCATCTGCTTCGCGCTGCTGCGTCGACACTTCCCGCTGTGGACGGCCAACATCCTGCAGGCCACGATCTTCGTGTCGTTCCTGTGGGAGCTCGGCTACCGCTCCTGGGGTCCCCTGCTGACGATCCCGTTCGCGCTGCTGCAGGGCTACATCTTCACCCGCACCAAGTCGTTGACGTATGTCGTCATCATCCACCTGCTCTTCGACGCCGTGGTGTTCCTCGCGATCGTGCACGCGCACGACCGCAGCATCTTCCCGTTCTTCATCTACTGAGCCGCCCCTCAGCCGTCGATCGCCAGAGCGAACGGCAGGACCGCCTCCGCCCCCGCCCGGCGCAGCGCCCGCGCGGCCACCGTGATCGTCCACCGCGAGTCCACGACGTCGTCGACGAGGAGCACCGGCCCTCGGGCGTCCTGCAGCGCCCCGGCCAGCTCGGACCCGACGACCACCCGGTCCCACACGTTGGCGAGGCGGAAGGCGCTGTTGCCCCCGGGTTCGCCCACTGGGCCCCCGTGGGCCAGGTCGAGGGAGCCCAGCAGTGGGAGCCGCCCGATCTGGCTGATCTGCTCGGCCAGCGACCCCACGACCGCCGGCCGGCGGCGCGAGGGCATGGCCACCACGCCCACGGGTCGGCTGGTCCACCCCCAGCCCGCGAGCACCTGCACGACCGCCCGGACGACGTCGTCCGGCACCGGCTGCACGGGGGCCATCTCCTGATCGGGGTCGTCGGGGTCGGCGACCCTCGACGTCCCCGCGTCGAGCACGCCGCGCAGCCGCTGACCCCATCCGAGGTCGGAGAGCCGGGCCAGCGCCCGACCCGGACCCGCCTGCTCCTCCGGGGTGATCTTGCCCTTGACGTCGACGCCGAGCCGGGGCATACCCGTCGGCCACTGTCCCCGCGGCTCGACGAGCACCCCGACGGCCCCCAGCCGTTCGCGAGCAGCCCCGACGGCGTCCGTCGGCACCTCCGTCGGGAACCACGCCCCGGCGCACCGGTCGCAGCGCCCGCAGGGCTCGGCGCTGGGGTCGTCGAGGCACTCCTGCAGGAACTCCATCCGGCACCGCTCGCCCTGCTGGTAGGCGACCATCAGCTCGGCCTCACGCACCCGCGCCTCGGCCACCCGGGTGTAGCGCTCCCGGTCGTAGACCCAGGGCTCCCCGGTCGCCGCCCAGCCCCCGCGGACCTTCTCCACGGCCCCGTCGACGTCCAAGACCTTGAGCAGCAGCTCCAGACGGGTGCGGCGCACGTCCACGATCGTCTCCAGCGCCGGCGTCGACAACGGCCGGTCGCTGTCTGCCAACGCGGCCAGCACGGCGTCGGCCTGGTCCTGGCGAGGCATCGACACGGTTGCGAAGTAGTTCCAGATGTCGCGGTCCTCGGACCCCGGGAGGAGCAGCACGTCGGCGCGCTCCGTGGCACGGCCGGCGCGGCCGACCTGCTGGTAGTAGGCCACCGGCGAGCTGGGTGCCCCGAGGTGCACGACGAAGCCGAGGTCGGGCTTGTCGAACCCCATCCCCAGGGCGCTCGTCGCGACGAGGGCCTTGACCCGGTTGTCCCGCAGGGCACCCTCCAGCCGCTCGCGGTCCTCGGTGTCGGTGCGCCCGGTGTAGGCCGCCACCTCGTGCCCGGCGGCGGCGAGCGCCTCGGCGACGTCCTCGGCGGCGGACACGGTGAGGCAGTAGATGATGCCGCTCCCGGGCAGGCTCTCCAGATGCGCCAGCAGCCACCCCAGCCGCTGCTCGGGGGTGAGCCTCGGCAACACCCCCAGGCGCAGGGAGGACCGGGCCAGCGGCCCGCGGATGGTGCGCACCTCGCGCCCGCCCACCCCCAGCTGCTCGACGACGTCCTCGACCACCCGCTCGTTGGCCGTCGCGGTGGTCGCCAGGACCGGGGTCCCCGTGGCCAACGCGTCCAGCAGCGTCCGGATCCGGCGGTAGTCGGGCCGGAAGTCGTGACCCCAGTCGCTGATGCAGTGGGCCTCGTCGACGACGAGCAGCCCGCACCGCGCGGCGAGGTCGGGCAGCTGCTCCTCCCGGAAACGCGGGTTGTTGAGCCGCTCCGGGCTCACCAGCAGCACGTCCACCTCGTCTGCGGCGAGCGCCGCCCGCACCTCGTCCCACTCGGTGGCGTTGGCCGAGTTCATCGTCACGGCGCGCACCCCGGCCCGCGCCGCGGCGGCGATCTGGTCACGCATCAGCGCCAACAGCGGGGACACGATGACGGTCGGCCCGGACCCCTCGGCCCGCCGCAGCGCCGTCGCCACGAAGTACACCGCCGACTTGCCCCACCCCGTGCGCTGCACCACCAGCACCCTCGCCCGCTCGCGCACCAGCGCCTCGACAGCCTCCAGCTGCCCGTCCCGGAACTGCGCGTCGTCCCGGCCCACGAGCCGCCGCAGAGCCTCCTGCACCGCCGTCACCAGCTCCTGCCCGCTCACCTGCTGCATACCCCGACCGTAGCCGCCACCACCCCCACACCCACGACCCGCCGAGCCGCGCACGCACCCCGACCGCAGCGCGGCCACCCCGCACGCCACCAGATCTTGAGCACCCCGCAGGAGCACCGACCTCCACTAGTGTGTGCTGCGTGAACTGGGACCCGGTAACCGCTGTCCTTTTCGACCTCGACGGGGTCCTGACCCCGACCGCGGACGTCCACATGCGAGCGTGGGAGACGATGTTCACCCGACTCCTGGACCAGCAGCCCATCCCTCAGGAGCCCTACACCGACCAGGACTACTTCGCCTACATCGACGGCAAGCCACGCTACGACGGCGTGCAGTCCTTCCTCGACGCCCGCGGCATCGACCTCCCCTACGGCCAGCCCTCGGACCCGCCCGAGCTGGCGAGCGTCTGCGGCCTGGGCAACCGCAAGAACGAGATCTTCAACGAGGTGCTCGCCGAGAGGGGCATCCGCGCCTACCCGGGGTCGCTGCGCCTGCTGGACGCCCTGGAGAAGCGCGGCATCGCGATGGCCGTCGTCTCCTCCTCCAAGAACGCGCCCTCGGTGCTCGCGGCGGCGGGCATCGCCGACCGCTTCCCGGTCGTCGTCGACGGCTCGGTCGCCAGTCGTGAGCAGCTCCCCGGCAAGCCCCACCCCGACACCTTCCTGTATGCCGCGTCCGAGCTCGGCCACGAGCCCGCCACGTGCGTGGTGGTCGAGGACGCCGTGTCCGGGGTGCAGGCCGGAGCGGCCGGCGGGTTCGCCCGGGTGATCGGGGTCGACCGGGGTGCCGGTCGCTCGGTGCTGCGCGACGCCGGCGCGGACGAGGTCGTGTCCGACCTCGCCGACCTCGTCTGACCAGCCGCCCGCACGTCCGAGAGGAGACGCCCGATGGCGACCATGTCGCACCACCGTCCGCCGGCCCCCGTCGACCCGCTCGACCGCACCCGCTTCCCCGCCGACCCGTGGCAGCTGCGGGAGACGGCCTACGAGGACGGGGACCTGGGGGTCACCGAGACCCTCTTCGCCACCTCCAACGGCTACCTCGGCCTGCGCGGCAACGTCGAGGAGGGCCGGGACACCTACGCCCACGGCACCTTCGTCAACGGCTTCCACGAGACCTGGCCGATCCGGCACGCCGAGGAGGCCTTCGGCCTGGCCCGGGTCGGCCAGACGATCGTCAACGTGCCGGACCCCAAGACGATCAAGCTCTACGTCGACGACGAGCCGCTGCTGATCTCCACCGCCGACCTGGACCACTACGAGCGCACCCTCGACTTCCGCGCGGGCCTGCTGCGCCGCTGCGTCATCTGGCGCACGAGCGCCGGGAAGCGGGTCAAGATCACCTCCACGCGGATGACCGGTGTCGTGGAGCGCCACCTCGCCGTCATGACCTTCGAGGTCGAGATGCTCGACGGGCATGCGGCGCTCGACATCTCCAGCCAGATCCTCAACCGCCAGGACGGCTCGGACGAGTACCACGTCACGAGCGCGGCCATGGGGGAGGGTGTGGACCCCCGTCAGGCGGAGGCCTTCGAGCACCGGGTGCTCGACCCGGTCCTCGCCGAGGTGCATGACCGCCGCCTCCTGCTGGGCTACCGCTGCCACAACTCGGGGATGACGATCGCCACCCTGGCGCAGCACGTCGTCGAGACCGACAACACCTGGACGGAGAAGCTCAGCGTCACCGACGACCTCGCCAAGCATGTCGTCCGGGTGGAGGCTCGGGAGGGCCGGCCGGTGCGGATCGAGAAGCTGGTGAGTGTGCACACCTCCCGAGGGGTGCCGCCGCAGGAGCTGGCCGACCGCTGCTCGAGGACCCTCGACCGTGCCGTCGACCGGGGGGTGGCCGTGCTGCAGCAGGAGCAGGCGCGGGTCTGGTCCCGGTTCTGGGAGGAGTCCGACATCGAGCTGCCCGACCAGCCCGCACTGCAGCAGGCCGTCCGGTGGAACCTCTTCCAGCTCGGCCAGGCCTCGATCCGCGCCGGGTCGCACGGCATCCCCGCCAAGGGGCTCACCGGCTCCGGCTACGGCGGGCACTACTTCTGGGACACCGAGTGCTACGTCCTGCCCTTCCTCGTCTACACCCACCCCCAGGCGGCCCGCAACGCCCTGCGCTTCCGGCACGGCATGCTCGAGGCCGCCCGGCGGCGGGCCGCGGAGATGGCCCAGTACGGCGCGCTCTTCCCCTGGCGCACCATCAACGGGGAGGAGGCGTCGGCCTACTTCGCCGCCGGGACGGCGCAGTACCACATCAACGCCGACGTGGCCTATGCGCTGATGAAGTACGCGCGGGCCACCGGCGACGACCAGTTCCTCCTCGACCAGGGTGTCGACATGCTCGTCGAGACCGCGCGCCTGTGGGCGGACCTGGGCTTCTGGCAGTCCAACGGCACCCCGCAGTTCCACATCCACGCGGTGACGGGCCCGGACGAGTACACGACGATCGTCAACGACAACCTGTTCACCAACGTCATGGCGCAGCTCAACCTGCGGGCCGCGGTCGAGGCGGTCCGCCGCCTCCGGGTCGCCGACCCCGCCCAGTTCGCCCGAGCCGTCGCCCGGCTGGATCTGGGGGAGCACGAGGTCGACTCGTGGCAGCGGGCGGCGGACGGCATGCACATCCCCTTCGACGAGGCGACCGGCGTCCACCCCCAGGACAGCCACTTCCTCGAGCGCGAGGTGTGGGACCTCGACGCGACCCCCGCGGACAAGCGGCCGCTGCTGCTGAACTACCACCCGCTGGTGATCTACCGCTACCAGGTGCTCAAGCAGGCCGACGTCGTCCTCGCGCTCTACCTCGCCGGGGACGCCTTCACCGCCGAGGAGAAGCTCACCGACTTCGCCTACTACGACCCGATCACCACCGGTGACTCGACGCTCTCCGCCGTCGTGCAGTCCATCGTCGCGGCGGAGGTCGGCTACCACGACCTTGCGCTCCGCTACTTCTACGCCGCCCTGTTCGTCGATCTGGACGACCGCCACGGGAACGCCAGCGACGGGGTGCACGTCGCCTCCACCGGCGGTGTCTGGAGCGCGCTGGTCGCCGGGTTCGGGGGGATGCGCGACCATGGCGGCGTCCTGTCGCTGGACCCGCGGCTGCCGACCAGCTGGCCCGGCCTGACGTGGCGTATGCGGTGGCACGGCTCGCGGCTGCGGGTCGCCGTCGAGCAGGACCAGGTCCGTCTGGCGGTCGAGGTCGGCGGGCCGGTCACGCTCCAGGTCCGCGGGGAGGAGGTGGAGGTGGGCGACCAGGAGCTCACCGTCACGCTCGACGGCCACGGGTCGCGCCGGGACGGCGCACCCACCTCGGAGGCGGTGTCCAGCGGCAGCATCCCGACCGATCGGCGCAGGGGTATGCCGGGACGCCCCAGCGGCGTCGTCCCGCACAGCTGGCCCGAGGAGCAGTGGGAGTCCACCGGCGCGGTGCCACGGGCGCGAGCCCGGTCAGAAGCCGAGCCGCCTCGCCGCACCGCGCAGTGAGTCGGCGCCGGCACGCAGCCCGCTGAGCTCGTCCTCGGACAGGGTCGGAGCGAGCGGACGCTCTGCGCCCCCGGCACCCACGACGGTCGGGATCGACAGGCACACGTCGTTTAGCCCGAGCGTGCCGGTGAGCAGGGTCGAGACCGGCAGGACCTGCCGTTCGTCGCGCAGCACCGACTCGATGATGCGGCTGGCGGAGGCACCGATCGCGTAGTTGGTCGCCCCCTTACCGGCGATGATCTCGTAGGCCGCATGCACCACATCGTGGGCCATCTGCTCGCGCTGCTCGTCGGTGGTCAGCTCGGTGATGGGCACCGCGCCGACCGTCGCGCTGCTCCACAGGGGGATCTCGGAGTCCCCGTGCTCGCCGACGATGTAGGCGTGGACGCTCTGGACCGCGACCCCGCAGGCCTGCGCCACCAGACCCCGCAACCGGGCGGAGTCCAGGACCGTGCCCGAGCCGAACAGTCGCGCAGGCGGGAGGTCGGTGACCTTCTGCGCCACATACGTGATGACGTCCACGGGGTTGGTCACCATCAGGTAGGTCGCCGCCGGCGCCACCTGCACGAGCCGCGGCATGAGGTCGACCATGAGCCGGGTCGTCGAGGCCGCGAGATCCAGGCGGCTCTGACCCGCCTGCTGCTTGGCCCCTGCCGTGACGGCCACGACATCGGCGTCCGCGCACACGTCGATGTCGTCGGAGCCGTCGACGTGCGCGGCCGGCATGAACTGCAGTCCCTGACGCAGGTCGAGGGTCTCGGCCCTGACCTTCCCGGCGTCGATGTCGTGCAGGACGACGTGCCGGGCCACGCCCCGCAGCAGCAGCGCGTAGGCGAGAGTGGTGCCCACCGACCCCGCTCCGACGATGGCCACCTTGGGTCCCGAGATGCTGTCCGTCACCTGCTCATCATGGCAGTCCCTCGGGGCGACCCCCGAGGCGAGGGATTGGCCCTCCCGCCCGGCGTGTGGTCGACTGGACGGCATGAGCGAGCCCACAGATCTCCCCTTCCAGGACGACGAGCACCGCCCGGAGTCCATCTACGAGGGTGAGCGTCCGGGCGAGAACGGCGCGGAACGCCGCACCGGGGCCGACGCGGGCGAGGACGATGACCGCCGGCAGGACGTCGACCGCTCACTGACCCCCGGCACCACGCGGCTGGGCCGGCTGGGCGAGCCGGAGGAGACGGAGACGGACGTGCTCGCGGCGCGGGTGACCGGCCCGGAGGACCACGACGGCATGACCCAGCTGTGGCGCGCCACGATGGGCCTGGGTCACTGGTGGTTCGTCGCGGTGGGCGAGACGGGCGCCGAGTCCCCTGCGGCCGCCCAGATCGACGGGCAGATGATGCTGCTGACCTTCACCAGCGCCGAGCGAGCCCGCCACTTCGCGGTGCAGAACGAGATGGTCGGCCCGGACGAGGACCTACGGGCGATCGCCCTCACGCCGCGCGAGCTCGTCGACTCCTCCTCGACCTACGCGGACGCCGGCATCGCCGGTCTGATGTTCGACCCCCACCTGTCGGGCTACTTCATCCCCACCGACCAGCTCCCCGTGGTGTGGGACGCCGTGAACGCCGCCGACGCCCCCGACGACCAGGCCCCCTGATCCGGCCCGTCGACCCTGGTCACCGCCCAGGCGGTGAGCACCGGTCAGCGGCCGGGGATCACCAGCTCCTGGCCGGCGGCGATCGAGGTGGTGCTCAGGCTGTTGGCACGCTGGATGGCTGTCACAGCCCGGCTCAACGGGAGCTCGGGCAGCTGCTCGCTGGCGATCTGGCTCAACGTCTCCCCCCGCTCGACGGTCACGGAGGTGCTGGCACCGGCCGGGCCGAGCAGACCGACCATCGACCAGATGACCGCAGCCAGGACCAAGCCGGTGGTGGCCGTGACGGCGAGCCGACCCCGGCGGGTCAGGTGCAGCCGGCCTGCGCGCAGACGCCGACGCACCGCCCTGGACGGGCGGCGGTCGTCCTCACCGACCAGCCGCAGGTGCGTCGGCCGGCGGGGTGCCACGTCGGCGACGGGGCGAGGCCCGGGCAGCGGGCTCAGGATGTCGTGTGCGATGGCGGTGCTCATG
Organism: uncultured Serinicoccus sp.; assembly: GCF_947487915.1. GTDB lineage: Bacteria > Actinomycetota > Actinomycetes > Actinomycetales > Dermatophilaceae > Ornithinicoccus. Next base: position 378,668 of record NZ_CANKYH010000001.1, read on the forward strand.
ATGTTCACCTTCCTCGGGGCGGTGCCAGGCGGACAGGTGTCCGATAGCACGTCTGTCCTATTGATAGCACACCTGTCGGACGACGTCGACACGCCGACCGAACACATGTTTGTCTGCGGCTCCTGGCGGGCGTAGGCTGATCTCATGTCAGGAACTCAAGCACCCACCACTGACATACCCTCTGACCAGCGACGATGCTCGCGGCCGATGTGCTGCGACGGTCGGTAGGGTGGGCCCGGACGAGGGGATGGAGAGCATGGCCACGATTCACGAGATGCCGGACCGCGACGGCGGCGCCGAGCTGACCAACCGTCAGCGACGCGTCCTCGACGTCATCCGCGACGCGGTGGACCAGCGTGGGTACCCGCCGAGTCTGCGCGAGATCGGCGACGCCGTGGGCCTGACCTCACCGAGCTCCGTGGCCCACCAGCTCAAGACCCTGGAGCGCAAGGGGTTCCTGCGCCGGGACCCGCACCGGCCGCGGGCCATCGAGGTGGTCACCCCCGGTCAGGAGGGCTCCGGCTACCGCCGCAGCGAGCAGGACGCCGTGCTCGGCCCGGTCTCCAGCGAGACGATCGACGAGACCGGGATCAACGACGCCCGCCCCCAGCCCTCCTACGTCCCCATGGTCGGGCGCATCGCGGCCGGTGGCCCGATCCTGGCCGAGGAGGCGGTCGAGGACGTCTTCCCGCTGCCCCGCCAGATCGTCGGCGACGGCGAGCTGTTCCTGCTCAAGGTGGTGGGTGACTCGATGATCGACGCCGCCATCTGCGACGGTGACTGGGTCGTGGTCCGTCGCCAGCCGACCGCGGTCAACGGCGAGATCGTCGCCGCCATGCTGGACAACGAGGCGACCGTCAAGACCTACCGCCACCGCGACGGGAAGACCTGGCTCATCCCCCACAACCCCGCCTACGAGCCGATCGACGGCGACCACGCTGTCGTCCTCGGCAAGGTGACGGCGGTCCTGCGCCGGGTCTGACCCGGCTCCCCCAGACCGCGGCGCCGCCCCCCGTCCCCTCCATCCTCGTCGGGGGGTGGTGCCGCACCCTCACCCCGACGGGGCCGGGCCCTCGTCGATGGAGTAGTAGTCGTAGAGCGCTTCCTCCTCGTCCTCGGTCAGGTGCCCGTCACAGGGGATGTCCGGGGCGTCCTTGATCATCTCGACGGGGTAGGGCACCTCGATGTGCCCGTCCCTGATGACGGCGTTCGACACGGGGCAGAAGATCTTTCGCCCTCCGAACCACCCTGTCCGCACCGACACCCACGCCGGTTCGCCGGTCCCGTTGTCCAGGTAGACCTGGTCGAGCCCACCCACCTTGTGGCCGTCCTGGTCGACGACCTCCGCGTCATACATCTCACCCAGCTGCTCGTAGGTGACCACTGGCGACCTCCTCGTCGCGGCCCGGTTGGCCGACGGCCCCAGCCTAGCCACCGAGGTCGGCGACGAGCCCGGGCAGCACGTCCCCCACCAGCGCGTCGAGCCGGAGGGTGGTCTCGGTGTCGCCTCGCGTGGAGCCCCGGGTCACGACCGCGACGGGTATGCCGTCGCGCGCGGCCCGGCGCACGAACCGGTAGCCGCTCATCACCTGCAGCGAGGAGCCGAGCACCAGGAGCGCGCTCGCACCCTCGACCAGGCTGAACGCCCGCTCGACGACGTCCTTGGCGACGGAGCCGCCGAAGAAGACCACGTCCGGCTTGAGCCGGTCCCCTCCGCACACGAGGCAGCGCGGCGTGCGGAAGCCGGTGACGAGAGCCTCAGGCAGGGCGACGTCGCCGTCCGGCCGCACCGGTGTGGGGGCGTCGAGACCGGTCAGGAAGTCGGGGTTGGCGTCGGCCAGCCACTGCTGCACCAGCTCGCGCGAGGTCTGCTCGCCGCAGTCGAGGCAGGTGACCGCCGCCAGGGTGCCGTGCAGCTCCAGCACCCGTCGGCTACCGGCCCGCTGGTGCAGGCCGTCGACGTTCTGGGTGATGACGTGCCGCAGGAGCCCCAGGCGCTCCAGGTCGGCGACCGCGCGGTGGGCGGCGTTCGGCTCGGCCGCTGCGAACCTCCCCCACCCGGCGAAGGCGCGCGCCCAGTACCGCTGCCGGCCCTCGGCGGAGCTGACGAACTCGCCGTGCTGCATGGGCTGAACCCGCCGTGTCCCGTCGGGGCCGCGGTAGTCCGGTATCCCGCTGGCTGTCGACATCCCCGCCCCGGTGAGGACGACGACGTCCCCGTCGGCGAGCAGCTCCCGCAGCTCTCCGAGCGCGAACGGGTCGACCGGCGTGGGGGGTGGCAGCGTCAGGGCCAGGTCGAGCGGACCCACGACGCTCACGGCGACCCGGCGCACGCCGTGGCGCGCCCGGACGCGGGCGCGGGGCGGCCGCGGGCGGCGACGGGGGCGGGACGCGACGACATGGTAGGACCATCCTGCCAGCCGGGCGCCCGGACGGCTCGCGGAGCCTACCGACGACCGAGGGCCGTGACCCGCCCGGAGCCCCGGAGCGCCGTCACCACCTCCGTCGGTCCGGCGACCTGCGGGTGCGGGGGACGCGACGGCGCGTCCAGCAGCACCGACCCGGGGCTGTGGCGCCGCACGGAGGCGTCGGCGACGAGGTAGCCGTGCCGCTCGAGCACCATCTGCTCCCCGGCGCTGAAGGCGTCGAGGTCGGTCCGCACCTGATGGATCGCGCCGAGGGCCTCGGGCGCGCGTCCCTGCGGCATCCTCGTCCCCAGGGCACGCCCGGTCGGTCCCGCCAGGTCGCCCGGGGACTCCAGGGACCAGGTGGCCCCTGCCAGCGTGCCCCGCGCGAAGCCGGCGTGCAGCCACCGTAGGCGCGCGGTCTGTCCGCCGCTGGAGGCGATGGACAGCAGACGCCACAGGCGGGAGAGCAACGAACCCGGAGGGCGGCCACGGAAGACCGCGCCCCCGTCGCTGACCAGGACGGTGTCGTGGTCGGACCAGACCGGCTCGAGGGCGAGGTTGTCGTAGACCCCGCCGTCGACCAGCTGGATCCGCCTCCGGATCGCCGCCCGGACGTCCTCGGGCTCGTCCGGGTCCGGCGCACCGCCCACGAGGCCCAGCTCGTCGCCGTTCAGCTCCAGCGGCGCGAAGAACGGTGGGTAGGCGCAGGAGGCCGCGACCGCGTCGACGATGCGCAGCCCCGGTGGCGGGGCGCAGTGGCCGAGCCGGTGGTCACCCATGCGTCCTCGTGGCCCGGCCGAGAAGGGGTCGGCGAAGACCCAGGAGACGCCGTAGCCGATCTCGGTGGCGCCGGTGAGCACGACGGGACCACGGGTGCGGGCGTGCTCGCGGAGGTCCGTGCCCCACCACGGGACCGCCTGCTCCAGCCCCTCGGCCAGCACCCCGACGCTCGCGTCCGGTCGACCCCAGCCACGGGGCCGCATCCGGGACAGCAGCGCGGGGGTGCGCAGGTTGCGCCGGGTGAGGTCGAGCAGCGGGGCGGCGACCAGCTCCTCCAGGCCCCCCACGCGGCCGGGTCCTTTGAGGGGGTCGGGCCACTCCAGGTCGGGGTGCGTGAGCAGGTTGGCGAGCACGGCCCCTCCGGACACCGCGCTGATGGTGCGCAACGACCCCAGGACGCCGAGCTCGTCGAGGCGTCGGACGGCGCCGAGGTGGAACAGCGACGCCCGGAAGCCCCCGCCGGACAGACACAGGGCGCTCCCGTGCCGGGGTCGGAGGGCGGAAGGGCCGTGGTGCGCGGTGGCCCGGGCGGCCTCCAGCTGGGCCAGGGTCGGGTCACCGGGTGGGGGCGGCGGAAGCACGTGGTGGTGCGCGGCAGGCACGTCCCCAGCACAGCGGCAGAGGATGACGGGAGCGTGAACGTCACCCGTGGTGTCGGCGTCGCTCGGGTGAGCAGCGCTGGGCCGACTACGATGCAGGCATGTTCGACGCCGCAGGGCTGCGCGTGATGCGCGCCATCGCCGAGGAGGGGTCCTTCACCGCGGCCGCGACCTCCCTCGGCTACACCCAGCCGGCGGTGTCACAGATGGTCCGCCGGCTCGAGCAGCGGGCGGGCACGGCTCTGGTGGAGCGGATCGGGCGCAGCGTGCGGCTCACCGAGGCCGGCCGTCTCCTGGCCCGGCGTGCCGCCGAGATCCTGGACCGCATCGACGAGGCCGAGGCCGAGGTCGTGGCCATCGCCGGCCTCAAGGCCGGACGCGTCCGGCTCATGGCCTTCCCGTCCTCGTCCGCGACCCTCGTGCCACGGGCGCTGGCCCGGTTGCGCACCAGCCACCCCGCGGTGACGGTGCAGTTCAGCGAGGCCGAACCGCCGGAGTCCCTCGCGGCCGTCCGGGCCGGGGCGGTGGACCTCGCGGTGGCCTTCGCCTACGAGGGCACGGACGCCGGCCGCGGCGAGGACGACCTGACCGGGCTGGTGGTCATGGACGTCCTCGACGACCCGGTCATGCTGGTGCTCCCCCAGGACCACGAGCTCGCCGATCAGGACGAGGTGGACCTCGCCGACCTCTCCGCCGAGCGGTGGATCGCCGGGTGCCCGCGGTGCCGCGGCCACCTGCTCACCCTGGCCGACGGCGCCGGGTTCAGCCCGGACGTGACCTTCGAGACCGAGGACTACGTCGCGGTCCTGGGGCTGGTCGCGGCCGGGCTCGGGGTCGCGCTCGTCCCCCAGCTCATCCTCAGCACCGTCTCCCACCCCGACGTGGTCGTCCGGCCCGTCTCGCCGCCGTCGCGGCGCACCGTCCAGGTCGTGACGACCCCGGACCTGCAACGCGTGCCGGCCGTCGCGGCCACGCTGGAGGCCCTGTGCCACAGCGCGCGGGAGCTGGGCGGGTCCCCGTGCGCGCACGTGGCCCCCACCCCCTGACACCTCTGGGAAGTCAGCGCGAGCGACGTCGAGATCGGCTCCGCCGTCACCGGCCCTGGGCTCATCCTGCCTCGCGGGCGTGCGGGACGAGCCGTCCTCGGGCGTCGCGGACGACGGCGATGTCGCCGTGCAGGTCCGTCCTCAGCACGACGGCCCCGACCTCGGAGAGCAGGCTCAGCGCGCTCGGGGCGGGGTGCCCGAAGTCGTTGTCCTCGCCCACGCCGATGAGCGCGATCTCCGGGCGCGCCCGGCGCACCAGCCGTTCGTCCTGCGCGGCCGAGCCGTGGTGGGCCACCTTGAGCACGTCGTAGTCGCGACCCTCCGTCACCCGAGCGACCAGCCGGGCACTCTCCGGCTCCAGGTCACCGGTCATGAGCACCCGCGTCCCGGAGACCTCGACGTCGAGCACGATGCTGGCGTTGTTGGCCGCCGACCCTCCTGCGGGCGGCCGTGGCGTGGGCCAGAGCACGGTGACGGCGGTGTCGCCCCACGTCCACCGGTCCCCCGGACGCGCCTGCCGCAGGGGTATGCCGGCCGCGCTCACCTCCGCCACGACGGACGCCGCCGCACCGGCGGGCTCCTGGACCGGCGTGACCAGCACCTCACCCACCTCGGCCGCACCGAGCACCGCCGGCAGACCGCCGACATGGTCGCTGTGGAAGTGCGTCAGCACGAGCAGATCGACCCGGCGCACGCCCAGTGACCGCAGGCACTCCGCCATCTCCCTCGGGTCGGGGCCGGTGTCGACCACGACGGCTCCGCCGGCGCCGCTGGGGACCACGAAGGCGTCCCCCTGCCCGACGTCGCAACCTGCGACGACCCAGCCGGGAGGTGGCCACCCGTGAAGACCGGGCACCGGAAACACCCACCCCAGCACCGCGCAGCCCGCGGCGACGGCCACCCAGGGACGACGACTCAGCAGGTGCGACCACCAGCGCCAGGTGAGCAGGAGGACCAGCGTCACCGCGGCCAGCGCCCAGGCCCCCACCGCGCCGTCCCACCACTCCAGCGTGCCGCCGGGGAGGCGCGAGCACACCCGGGCGATCCGGGCGATGACCCAGGCGGGCGCCGCCGCGAGCCAGGCCACCGCCGCCGCCAGCCGCACGGAGAGCGGCGCCAGCAGGGCGGCGACGACGCCGAGGATCGTGGTCGGCGGCACCAGCGGCGCCGCCAGGAGGTTCGCCAGCACGCCCACCGTGGTGACCGTGCCCTGCAGCAGCACGATGACCGGGGCACAGATCACCTGCGCCGCGAGCGGCACGGCGGTCGCCCGCGCCGGCAACGCTGCCCAGGGCGGCAACCGCGCAGCCATCGCGAGCCCCCACGGGCGCGCCCACAGGACCAGGCCGAGCGTCGCGAGCGTGGACAGGGCGAACCCGTAGGAGCGGGCCAGCCAGGGGTCGAGGCACAGCAGGCCGATGACGGCCGCACCCAGGGTCGGCAGGCTCGCCCGTCGCCGGCCACGTGTGAGGGCCATCAGCCCGACCGCGCCCATGACCCCGGCCCGCAGGACCGAGGGCTCCGGACGGCAGAGCAGGATGAACCCGAGCAGCGCGACGAGCACCACCGGCAACCGCCACCGGCGCGGCAGACCCAGCCTGGCGGCGAGCAGCGCGACCCCACCCGCCACGATCGCGACGTTGCTGCCGCTGACCGCCGACAGGTGCGTCATCCCGGTGTCGCGCATGGCCTGCGTGAGGTCCGGGGGCGTCAGCGAGGTGTCGCCGATCACCAGACCGGGCACGAGACCCCGCGCGTCCGCCGGCAGCGGGTCCACGGCCCGGCGGAACCGGTCCCGGACGTGGTCGACGCCCCGCAGCAGTGCCGTCGGCCGGTCCACGGTCGTGGGCGGTCCGCGAGGCACGAGGACCGCGACGGCCCGGTCGCCGGGTTCCGCGGGGGACCACCGGCCGACCGCCTCCACCCTGCTCCGCCAGGCGGCCTCCTCCCAGCCCTGACCGGCGTGGGCGATGACCAGCGAGGGGGTCTGCGGCCGGGCCGTCTGCCCGCGGGCCGAGGCCCGGACGACGCGGGCCTCGAGGATGACGAGGGGGTCCCGCTCGTCCGCGCGTGCCAGCACCCGGGGCTCGGTGGTCACCACCAGCTCGACGCGGGTCACGGCCCGCTCCTGCGCCCAGCCGGCGACCGGACCGGCACGGGCGACGGCGAGGTGCAGCGCGGTGGCGCCGCACACCAGGCCCACCGCCGCCGCCGCGAGCGCGAGCACCGGCACCAGCGGACGGCCCCGCCGTCCGGACCGCTCGGCCCGGCGAGCCCACCACGTCGTGCGCCCACCTCGGCGGCCCTCCGGCGGGCCACCGAGCGCGCCGTGGAAGGGACCGGGGGCCAGGACCAGGAGAGCCACCGCCAGGGCGAGCGCGCCGCTGGCGACCACCGCCGGTAACCAGCCGGGGCCGGGCAGCACCCCCACCAGCACCGCCCAGGCCGTGACGGCCGGCAGGAGGAGCCGCGCGTCGTGGGGCTCCTCCCTCTCCGCACCGGCCGTCTGTGCCGTCGCTGCCGGGGCCGCCGTCTCGGGGCCCCCGGTCTCTGCGCCCGCCGGGGTCACCGGGGTCACCGGGGACCCCGGGCGGCTCACGGTCCGACCGTGACCAGGGGCGCCAGCTGCTCCAGGGTCCGGTCGCCGATGCCGCTCACCTCCAGCAGCTCCTCGACGGCGGTGAACCCCGCGTGCTCCTCCCGCCAGGCCAGGATGCGTCCGGCGGTGACCGGGCCGATGCCGGGGAGCTCCTCGAGCTCGGCCTGGGTGGCCCGGTTGAGGTCGACCGGCGCCGTGACGGCCTCGGTGCCGGTCGCCCCGACCCCGGCACCCGCGCCCGTCGTCGGGCCCCCACGTCCTGCGCCGGCGAGCCACCCCGGAGGGGGTTCTTCGCCGGGCGCGCCCACCCACACCTGCTCGCCGTCGACCACGACCCGGGCCATGTTGACCGAGCCCGGGTCGGCGCCCGGGGTGAGGCCGCCCGCCGCGTCGACGGCATCGACGACCCTCGCCCCCGGCAGCAGCTCGACGACTCCCGGGGCGGCGACGTGTCCGACCACGTGAACCAGGACGGGCCGGTCCGGGGTGGGCGCCGCGGAGCTCCCGGGCCCGGCCGCCGGCTCACCGGCACCCGACTCACCGTCGCCTGGCTCACCATCACCTGGCTCACCATCACCTGGCTCCCCGACCCCCGCCTGCGGACCGGGGTCGCTGCCCGCCCCGGCGGCGGACGTCGCCGACGGTTCACCACCTCCGACGAACCCCGACGGCGCAGGCCCCGCCTGCTCCTGCCCGGGGGCCTCCGGGAGCGCCGTGGCCTGCTGAGCGACCCACCACCACCGCCCCCCGAGCACCGCGAGCACGACCACGGCGACGAGCAGCAGACCGCCCACGGACCGGGTGCCCACCCCGATGCTGGCGCTGCGCCCCGCTCCAGGCACCGGCACGAGCCGCACCTCGCCTCCGTGCGCCCCGGGCCCAGGGTGCCCGCCCTCCTCCACGTGCTCGCCGACCACGGCACCCCTCCCGAGCTCGTCGTCCCCTCCGCTCTCCGGCTCGTCGGGATCCTCCTCCCCCTGCCACTGCTCGCCGTGGTCGCCGCGGTCGGCGTCCACCGACGCACGCCGCCTGCGGTGCCTGCCCTGGTGCAGGGCCTCCATGTCCCCCGAGTCCATGGTCGGCACGCTAGGAGCACCGCACCCCGCGCGGGAGGGGGGTGGGCCGATCTGTGGACGGGCCAGCCACGCCGCGGAGGGTGTGGACGGCGCGAGGGCCCCGGTCCGACCTGGCGCCCGAGCCCCGAGGGCGCCCGCGGTCGGCCCGTGGCGGCCGGCGGGGCTCAGCCGGCGTCGGCCACCACGACCCCGAGGGTGCCCGGGCCGGTGTGCACCCCCAGGCTGGGGTCCAGGGGCAGCACGAGCGGGTCCAGACCCAGCCGCTCCCCCAGCCGGCCCGCCAGCCCGGCGGCGGCCTCCTGCGCGTCCAGCTCGTGCACGGCCAGCCGCGGCCGCCCGCCCCCGGCGCGCATCCGCTCGACCGCGTCGGCCACCAGCGTCTCCAGCCGGGCGAGCGCCTTGCCACGGGTCCGCACCCGCTCGGCGAGCACCACCTCTCCGTCGGCCACGGTCAGCAGCGGCTTGATGGCCAGCGCCGACCCGAGCACGGCCTGCGACCGGCCGAGCCGGCCTCCGCGGCGCAGGTGCTCGAGGGTGTCGACGTAGAACCAGGCACGCGCTCCTGCCAGCCGCCGGTGCACCAGGGCTTCGACCTCCGCCAGGCTCCCGCCGTCCGCCGCCAGCGCGGCGGCGTCCTGGGCGGCCCAGCCCAGCGTCATACCGACCGTGCGGGAGTCGAGCACCCGCACGTCGACCTCGTCGGCGACCTCCGCCGCGGCGAGCCGGGCCGCCTCGACCGTCCCGCTGACCCCGCCCGACAGGTGCACGGACACGACGGACCGGCAGCCGGTGCGACCCACCAGCTCGCGGTATGCCTCGACGAACTCCCCGGGCGAGACCCGGCTGGTGGAGACGCTGACCCGGTGCGTGGCCGGCCGCAGCGCCTCCACCACCTCCGCGTGCCCGACCTCGCGCGTGTCACCGCGGCGCCCGGCGACCATGACGTGCAACGGGACCACCGACAGCGCCCGCCCGGCCCCGGGGGGCAGGCAGCTGGCGCTGTCGGTGACGAGGGCGACGTCCATGGCGGGCGGCCGGCTCAGACGACGATGTTGACTAGGCTCGGGGCCCGCACGATGACCTTGCGCACGGGTGCGCCGTCGAGGAAGCGCTGCACCTTCTCGCTGCCCAGCGCCAACGCCTCGAGGTCGGCCTCGGAGATGTCGGCCGCGACGTCGAGCCGGTCGCGCACCTTGCCCCTGACCTGCACCACCGCCGTCACCGAGTCCTCCACGAGCAGGGCCGGGTCGGCCTGCGGGAACGGCGCGTACGTCAGGTCGTCGTGCCCGAGCCGCTCCCACAGCTCCGCGGCCAGGTGCGGGGCGACCGGGGCCACCATCTGCACCAGCGGCTCCACCGCTGCCCGCGGCACGGCGTCGAGCTTGGTCAGCAGGTTGTTGAGCTCGATCATCCGCGCGATCGCGGTGTTGGTGCGCAGCGCCGCGTAGTCCGAGCCGACCGCGTCGATCGTCCGGTGCAGGGCCTTGGCCAGGTCCGGGCTCAGCGCCTCGTCGGTCACCGTCACCTCGCCGGTGTCCTCGTCGACCACGTTGCGCCACAGGCGCTGCAGGAAGCGCTGGCTGCCGACGACGGCCCGGGTCTCCCAGGGTCGGTACTGCTCCAGCGGCCCCATGCTCATCTCGTAGACCCGGAAGGTGTCGGCGCCGAACTGCTCGACCATCTCGTCGGGGGTGACGACGTTCTTGAGCGACTTGCCCATCTTGCCGTACTCCTGGGTGACCGGCTGGCCCTGCCAGGTGAACGTCGAGGGCCCGCCGTCGGAGGAGGTGTGCTCCTCGACCTCCGCCGCGGGCACGGGGAAGCCGCGGGCGTCGCGGTAGACGTAGGCCTCGATCATGCCCTGGTTGATGAGGCGCCGGAACGGCTCCTCGCTGCTCACGTGGCCCAGGTCGAAGAGGACCTTGTGCCAGAACCGGGCGTAGAGCAGGTGCAGCACCGCGTGCTCCACCCCGCCGACGTACAGGTCGACCCCGCCCGGGTCGGCGGCACCCTCGGGCGCCCCGGGGACGGTCTCCTCGCGGGGGCCGATCCAGTAGCCCTCCACCGCCGGGTCGACCGGCGCGGCGGCGTTCTCCGGGTCCAGGTAGCGCAGGTAGTACCAGCACGACCCGGCCCAGTTCGGCATGGTGTTGGTCTCCCGGCGCACCGGCACCGGGCCCCGCCCGTCGCCGAGGTCCATGGTCGTGTGCACCCAGTCGGTCGCGCGCGCCAGCGGCGCCTCCGGCTCGGAGTCGGCGTCGTCGGCCTCGAAGGTGCGCGGGGCGTAGTCGGGGACGTCCGGCAGGGTCACCGGCAGCTGGTCGTCGGGCACCGCGTGCGCGACGCCGTCCTCGTCCCAGACCACCGGGAACGGCTCGCCCCAGTAGCGCTGCCGGCTGAACAGCCAGTCCCGCAGCCGGTAGGTCACGGTCGCGCGACCGCGGCCGGTCTGCTCCAGCCAGGCGACGATGCGCTCCTTGGCGTCCTCGACCCCCAGGCCGTCCAGGCTGACCTCGTCGTTGGCCGAGTTGATCGCCGGGCCGTCCCCGGTGAAGGCCTGGTCCTCCGGGTGGTCCGGCGTCGGCTGGACAGTGCGCACCACCGGCAGGTCGTAGGCCAGCGCGAAGTCCCAGTCCCGCTCGTCCTGACCGGGCACCGCCATGATCGCGCCGGTCCCGTAGCCCATGAGCACGTAGTCGGCGACGAAGACCGGCACCTGCGCCCCGGTGACGGGGTTGGTCGCCCAGGCGCCGCTGAAGACGCCGGACTTCGCCTTGCCCTCGGTCTGCCGCTCGACGTCGCTCTTGGCCGCGGCCTGCCGCTGGTATGCCGTGACCGCCGCGAGCGGGCTCGGCGCGCCGCCGGTCCACGCGTCCTTGGTGCCGGTGGGCCAGGTCTCGGGCACGATCTGCCCGACCAGCGGGTGCTCGGGCGCCACCACCATGAAGGTGGCCCCGAAGAGGGTGTCGGGCCGGGTGGTGAAGACCTCAAGGGACGCCTCGGCACCGCTCGTGGTCGGGACGGGGAAGGCGACCTGCGCACCGGTCGAGCGACCGATCCAGTTGCGCTGCATGAGCCGCACCCGCTCCGGCCAGTCCAGCCGGTCCAGGTCGTCGGTGAGGCGGTCGGCATATGCGGTGATCCGCATCATCCACTGCGACAGGTTGCGCTTGAAGACCGGGAAGTCGCCGCGCTCGGACCGGCCGTCGGCGGTGACCTCCTCGTTGGCCAGCACCGTGCCCAGACCGGGGCACCAGTTCACCGGCGCCGCCGAGACGTAGGCCAGCCGGTAGCCGTCCAGCACCCGGGCCTGCTCGGCGGTCGAGAGCTCCCCCCACGGACGACCGCCCGGGACCTCGCGACGCCCGTCGGAGAACTGCTCGACGAGCTCGCCGATCGGCCGGGCCCGGCCCGGCGCGGTCTGTCCCGACCCCGGTCGGGGGTCCGCCTCCGGGTCGTACCACGCGTCGTGGATCTGCTGGAAGATCCACTGCGTCCAACGCACGTAGTCCGGGTCGATGGTGGCGAAGGTGCGTCGCGGCTCGTGCGAGAGCCCGATCATCCGCATCTGCCGCCGGTAGGTCGACATCGCCTCCTCGGTCGTCACCCGGGGGTGCTGGCCGGTCTGCACGGCGTAGTGCTCCGCGGGCAGCCCGAAGGCGTCGAACCCCATGGCGTAGAGCACGTTGGCGCCAGTCATGCGCAGGAAGCGCGCGTGGACGTCGGTGGCGACGTAACCCAGCGGGTGCCCGACGTGCATCCCGGCGCCCGAGGGGTAGGGGAACATGTCCATGACCACCCGGTGCTCACGCCCGTCGGCGAGCCGCGGGTCCTGCGGCGTCGCCCAGGGGCCGGCCGGGTTGGCGGAGGCGAAGGTGTCCTCCCGCTCCCACCGGTCCTGCCATCGCCGTTCGATGCGGCCGGCCAGCTCGGCGGTGTAGCGGTGCTGGGGGGTGCGCTCGCTCATCGTGTGCTCTCGTCTCGTTCTCGCTACGTGGTCGTCGTCGTCGTGCCCGGTGCAGACGAAAGCCCCTCACGCAGGAGGGGCTGGCCGCGCTCGCAGGTAGGTCGTCTGCTCAGCGCGGCCCGGTAAGGAGGAGCTCGCAGCGGGTCGCCATGGTGCCGTCATGGTAGCGCAGCGGGCGCCCACCCCGTGGGGGTGGACGCCCGGTGCCCGTGCTCGGGGCGAGCTGGGCTCAGCCCCCGAGCGCGTTGAAGCGCTTGGCCATGGCCGACTTCTTGTTGGCGGCCTGGTTCTGGTGGATGACGCCCTTGGTGACCGCCTTGTCCAGCTTGCGGGAGGCGGCGTGCAGCGCGTCCGAGGCCCTGCTGGTGTCACCGCTGTCGGCGGCCTCGCGGAACTTGCGCATGAAGGTGCGCAGCTCGGACTTGTGGGCGCGGTTGCGCTCCGTGCGGGCCGCGTTCGTCTTGACGCGCTTGATCTGGCTCTTGATGTTTGCCACTGAGAACTTCCTGGTCAGTCGTTGGTCAGATGTCGTGAGGGCGACGCCCGCGCGGGGCGAACTGGCGTGGGGATACCTGGCGATGCCCGGTGCGCGGGATGGTGCTGGTGGTCCTGCGAGCGCGCACGACCGAGCGCGCACGCAACAGCCAAGGCTAGCAGCGCGAGGGCGCCCGACCCAAGTCCGCCGATCAGCCGTTGCGCTGTCGGCAGACCTCCAGCACCGCGCGCTCCACGGCATACTCCGGGCTGCGGACGCTCGCCTCCGTCCGGATGCCGCCCTTGACGTCGACATCGGCCTGCGCGACGGCCCGGATGGCGCGGCCCAGACGCTCGCCGTCCCAGCCCTGGCTGACGCGTCGCGCGGCGTCCACCTGCCACGGGGCCATGCCCAGGTCACGGGCGAGCTGGGCCGAGCCGCCGCGCCCGGCCGAGGCCACCTTGCCGACCTGGCGCAGCTGCATGGCCAGCACCGCCACGATGGGCACCGGGTCCAGGCCCCCGAGCATGACGTGCCGGAGCAGGGCCATCGCGGTCGCCTCGTCGCCCTGGAGGGCCGCCTCGGCGACCCGGAAACCGGTCGTCTCGACCTTCTCGCCGTAGTAGGTCGTCACGTCGTCGACCTCGACCAGGCCCTCGACGTCCCGGATGAGCTGCTCGCACGCCGAGGCGAGCTCGCGCAGGTCCTTGCCGACCGCGAGCACGAGGGCCCCCACGGCCTCCGGCGCGATCTTGCGCCGGGCGTCGCGGAACTCACCGGTGACGAAGTCGTGCTTGTCCCGCTCGGTCTTGACGGCCTTGGCCTCCACCACCCGGGCGCCGCCCTTCTTGAGGGCGTCCAGCACCCGCTTGCCGCGGTTGCCCGACTTGTGCCGCACCACGAGGGTGACCGCGTCGGCGGGCTGCTCGAGATAGCTGGCCAGGTCCTCGACCAGCGCGTCGTCGGCCTCGTCCATGTCGTGGACGACGATGACGCTCCAGCCCCCGAACAGGCTGGGGCTGGCGTGGACCAGCAGCTCGCCGGCCTGGTAGCTCGAGGGGTACACACGGATCAGCTCCGCGTCCGGCTCGGACGCGCGCACGGCGGCCAGGATCGAGTCGACGCCACGCTCGGCCCGCAGCTCCTCCGGGCCGGTGATCAGCGCCAGGGGCGGTGGCCCGCTCACCGGTGCGGCTCCTCGGCGACCGGCTCCCAGGGCCCGAGCTCGAGCCAGCCGCGCTCCACGCGGGCCGGACGCACGCGCCGGACGGCGGCCACCGGCAGCGGGCCGTAGAGGTGCGGGAAGTGCTCGGATCCTGGTTCGGCCGGGTCCCCGGGCTCCACGCGGACCTCCACCCCGTGCCGAGCGAGGACCGCCGGGTCGATCTCGAGCACCAGCAGCGGCTCGGTCGCCTCCGCGTAGAGAGCACGGGCCACGCCGGGCAGCTGCTCGGGGCGGCTCGCGTGGATGAAGCCGACCTCCGCCAGCCCGGCCCCACGGGTGGACCGGTCGTAGCTCCCCGTGCCCAGCGCCCGCTCCCACGCGGTCTCCTCGGCGAGGTGCCACAGCACCCCTGCGACCTCCCCCGGCTGCTCCTGCTCGCTCATGGGCGCCACTCTGCCACGCGGGTCGGACAGGCCCCGCACACCTGGGTCAGGCCCCGACCGGGGGCAGCGGGGCACGGGCCCAGACCTGCCCGCCGGCCGTGACCACGAGCACCTCCGCGACGTCCTCGCGCAGGATCGCGGCGTTGAGCTCGCAGTCGAGCGGGTCGCGGGTGCCGAGGAAGCTGCCCGAGCCCGTCCGCCCTCCGGACCGGTCCAGGAGCACGACGTCGTAGACCACCCCGGGCTCGGCCCCCTCGACGACCCAGACCGTCTCGGTGCCCCAGGTGTGGGCGATGACCCCGAGGTCGATCTCGGCGCCTGGTGCCACGTCCTCGAGCACGGTCCGCTCGAGCGCGCCGAGCGTGCCCGGGTCCCCCTCCGGGGTTCCGGGGCGCAGGCGACGCACGACGCCCTGGCCCACGGCTCCGGTGGCCACCAGCCCGGCGGCCGCCAGCCCGAAGAGGGCACGGCGACCGGGTCGGGCGCGGTCGGCGTCACCGGGCCGCACCTGCGGCTCGTCCGCGACGCCCGGCTGGGCAGTCGCGTCCTCCTCCGAGGCGATCTGCTCCTTGGCCCCGCGCAGCACCGCCGGCGACGGGGTCAGGAGCATCACGTCCTCGTCCCACTCGTCCAGCTGCTGCACGGCCTCCAGGGTCGACCGGAGCTCGGCGATCTCCGCGTCCACGGTCGGGTCCACCGCGCGCAGGGCCTCAAGCTGTCGCCGCTGGACGTCGTCCAGCGACCCGTCGGCCGCGGCCAGGACCAGCTCCACCCGGTCGCCCTCAGGCGTCGTCATGGTCGGCCTCCTCGGTCAGGATCCCGCGCAGGGCACGCAGGGCGTAGTACATCCGGCTCCGCAACGTCCCCACCCCGACCCCCGTGCGGCGGGACAGCTCGTCGTAGGACATCCCGCGCACCTGCACCTCCACGACGACCTGGCGGTGCTCGGGGCTGAGCCGGGCCAGCCCGGCCAGCAGGGTGACGCGGTCGGCCACCTGCCCGTCCACCCCTGGCTGCGGCGCCGGCTCGGGCGGCACGGCCCGCACCTCCACGGGCCGCCGCGACCGGGCCCTGGCGCTGTCGATGATGACGCGTCGGGCGATGGCGATGAGCCAGGTGCGCTCCGACCCCCGGTCGGCGCGGAAGGTGTCCCGGGCGCGCCAGGCCCGCACCAGGGTCTCCTGCACGCAGTCCTCGGCCGCGTGCCGGTCACCGAGGGCGTTGACCGCGAGACCGAGCAGCAACGACCCGTGCTCGTCGAAGGCGCGGGCGACGTCGAAGTCCCGTCGGCTCAGCGGTCTCGCCTCCCGTGGCGCAGCGCGGTCCAGCACAGCGAGGCCGACCGTGGTCATGGTCCACTCCCTCCTGCTGGTCGTCGGAGGGGTATACGTCGGCGGGGTCCGCGACGTTCGACCAGTCTCGCAGAACGATCTCGGGTCGCGATGAACGCCGGGAGGTGTGGCGCCGTATACCCCTGCACACCGGCCCTGAAGCGGGGCCGACCACGATGGGAGTCAGCATGAGCACGACGACGAACACCGCCCGTCCGACCCGCCGCGGCCTGACCGCCACCGCGAGCGGCCTCGGGGCCCTCGCCCTGGTGGCCGCCGGCACCCTGCCGGCCGCCGCCGAGACCGAGGTCGACATGCCGGACACGTTCACCTCCGCCTTCTCGGTGACCGCCACGCCGGAGAACGTGGTGGACGGCGAGGGCAACCCCGCTCCGGGCGAGGAGGGCGCCATGGGGATGTTCACCTTCATGATCAACTCCGACGAGGAGATCATCTGCTACGACATCGAGCTCACCGGCGTCACCGGCGAGTACGACAGCCCCGCCAAGACGGCGACCCACGTCCACCAGGCCGACGCCGGCGAGGGCGGCCCCCCGCGCCTGGCCTTCCCCAACCCGACCGGTGACGGGGACGTGCGCACCAGCGCGGGCTGCCTGCAGGGCCCGTTCACCACCGGGCTCGAGGGCGATGACGGCACCGACACCGGCGAAGGCTTCTCGCTCGCCGAGATCGAGGCCAACCCGGCCGGCTTCTCCGCCGACACCCACACCTCCGAGTTCCTGCCCGGCGCCGTGCGCGGTCAGCTGCAGGAGATCCCGGTGGGCGGCGCGGAGACCGGCGGCGAGGCCCCCGGCACCGGCGACCCCATGCTCATCGGTCTGGGTGCCGGTGTCATGGCGCTCGGGCTCGGCGGGGTGATGCTGGCGGCCCGCGGGCGTCGTCAGCACTGAGCGACACCCCTGCGGCTAGGCCGACCTGGTCGCCTCCCCGGCCTCCTCCAGCTCCAGACCGAGCTGGGTGAGCCGGGCGGTGACCAGGTCGGGCGCCAGGCCCAGGTGGTCGGCCAGCTCGGTGAGGCCCACACCCGACTCGACGCCGTCGCGCAGCTCCTCGTCCTGCTCGTCGGTCCAGGCGTGTCCCCCGGTCACCGCGGTGCGGGGCGAGCGCGCCACCGGCACCGCCCCGGCGGCCTCCACGAGCGGGGCCCCGCCGAGACCCCGGGCCCCGGGCTCGGCGACCGGCACCGGGTCCGGCGCGGTCTCGTCCAGCCGCCGCAGCGCCCCCAGCACGAGCGCGGTGTCGGTGGTGGGCCAGAAGGGGGGCAAGGAGCGCTGGAGGAACCCGGCATACCTCGCGCTGATCATCCTCGAGTCCAGGAAGGCGACGACGCCGCGGTCGTCCCCCCGGCGGATGAGCCGTCCCGCACCCTGGGCGAGGCGCAGCGCCGCGTGCGTGGCCGAGACCGCCATGAACCCGTTGCCGCCCATCCGGCCGATCGCCTCGGTGCGGGCCGAGGTCAGCGGGTCGTCGGGTCGCGGGAAGGGGATGCGGTCGACGAGGACGAGCTGGCAGGCCGAGCCGGGGACGTCCACGCCCTGCCACAGCGAGAGCGTGCCGAACAGGCAGGCCGCCGGGTCGGAGGCGAACTCGCGCACCAGGGTCGGGAGCTGGTCGTCGCCCTGGCAGCGGATGGTGATGCCCGTGTCGGACAACCGGCTGCGCATCTCCTCGGCCGCCGCCTCGGCGGCCCGCCGCGAGCTGAACAGCCCCAGCGTGCGCCCCCCGGCCGCCCGGAGCAGCTGCTCCATCTCGTCGAAGACCGCCGGGCCGGCACCGTCGCGCCCCGGCGGCGGCAGGTGCGCCGCGACGTAGGCGATGGCCTGGGCGGGGTAGTCGAAGGGGGAGCCGACGTCCAGGCCCTCCCAGGCCGGGGCGCCGGGGCCACGCAGCCCGATGGTGCCCGCGACGGCGTCGAAGGTGCCGCCCAGCTCCAGCGTCGCCGAGGTGAGGACGACGGTGCGCTCCTGGAAGATCTTGTCGCGCACCATCATCGCCACGCTCATCGGCGCGACCCGCAGGACCCCGCCGCGCCGCTGGTCGTGGGTGATCCACACGACGTCGAGCTCGGCCTCGCCGAGGACCCGCTCGCTGGTGTCGAAGACGTCCTGGACCGCGGCCATCGCCACCTGGGTGGACCCGTCGGCCTCGGCACCCTTCTCCGGCCGGATCTCGCTGAGGGTGGCGCGGGCGGCGTCCCGGACGAGCTGCAGCGCGGTCACCAGCCGGTCCGGCAGCGCCGCGAGCTTGCCCTCGGGCAGGTCGGCCAGCGCGGCCTCGAGCAGCTCGGTCGTCTCGGCCAGGCGCTCGGCGGCCTCGCCCTTGCCCGCCCGCCGCGAGGCCACCGAGACCGTCGAGGCGGTCAGCTCGTCGGTGATGGTGGAGGTGACCCGGTCGGTGAGCTCGTGGGCCTCGTCGACGACGAGCAGGTCGTGCTCGGGCAGCATGAACCGCCCCTCGAAGGCGTCGATCGCCATGAAGCTGTGGTTGGTGACGATGACGTCGACCTCGCCCGCGGCCTCCCGGGAGCGCTCGACGAAGCAGTCGGCCACGACGGGGCACCGGCTCCCCAGGCACTCGTGCGAGGTGACCGAGACCTGCCGCCAGGCGCGGTTGCTCACGCCGGGCACGAGCTCGTCGCGGTCCCCGGACTCGGTGAGCTCGGCCCACTCCCGCAGCCGACCCACCTCGTCGCCGAGCCGGGAGCGCTCGCGGTCCACCTGACCCATGGCCAGCAGGGCGTCCTCGTCGTCGTCCGGGAAGCCACCGACGAGCTTGTGCTGGCACAGGTAGTTGGACCGGCCCTTGACCAGCGCGAACGTCGGCCGTCGCCCCAGCAGCGGGGCCAGGGCCTGCGAGATCCGCGGCAGGTCGCGGTCGACGATCTGGGCCTGCAGCGCGAGCGTGGCGGTGGCGACGACGGCGGGCTTGCCGGTCCGGACGGCGTGCGCGATCGCCGGCACGAGGTAGGCCAGGGACTTGCCGGTGCCCGTCCCGGCCTGGACGAGCAGGTGCTCCTCGCGCTCGACGGCCCGCTCGACCGCCTGCGCCATCTGCAGCTGGCCGGGGCGCTCGCTGCCCCCGACCCCGCCGACGGCTGCCGCGATGAGGTCCTCGAGCTCGGCGGTCGGTGGCATGACCTCAGGGTATGCCGTGGCCCCCGCCCGCGGGGACGCCGTCCACAGCCGGGCCAGGCCCGCCGTCGACAGCCCGGTCCTGGCGGTCGATGCTCTCCCCACGGCACGCGGCGTCCACCCGGAGGCACCGCTGCCGCAGGGCGGTTTCTCTGCTCAGGTCTCGGTGGCCTCGACGGTCACGACGCGCTCGCCGCCGGTGTAGACGTTGAGGCTGCGGCCCCGGTTGAAGCCGATGAGCGTGAGGCCGGCCTCCTCGGCCAGCTCCACCGCCAGGGAGGACGGCGCGGAGACGGCGGACAGGACCGGTATGCCGGCCAGCGCCGCCTTCTGCACGAGCTCGAAGGAGGCCCGCCCGGAGACCTGCAGGACCGCGCCGGGCAGCGGCATACCCCGCTCCCGCAGCGCCCAGCCCACCACCTTGTCGACCGCGTTGTGCCGCCCCACGTCCTCGCGCAGGCACGCCAGGTGCAGACCGGGGCCGTCCGTGCGCGGCACGAAGAGCCCGGCCGCGTGCACCCCGCCCGTGCGGTCGAAGACGGCCTGGCCCTCGCGGAGCCGGTCGGGCAGAGCCAGCAGGTCGGCCAGGGGCAGGCGCGCCCGGTCGGCGCCCAGGTCGTAGCTGCTCGTGCGGCGCACCGACTCGATGGAGGCGGTGCCGCAGACCCCGCAGGAGGAGGAGGTGTAGACGTGCCGCTCCAGGGACGGGTCGGGGGGTGCGACGCCCTCGGCGAGCCGCACGTCGACGACGTTGTAGTCCCGCAGACCGTCCGACCCGATCCCGGAGCGGTAGTCGATCTGGCCCACGTCGTCCCAGGACGACACGACACCCTCCCCGTGGAGGAAGCCGACCGCCAGGTCGAAGTCGTCCCCCGGGGTCCGCATCGTCACCGAGAAGGACCGGCCGCCCACCCGGATCTCCAGCGGCTCCTCCCCGGCGAGCAGGTCGGCCCGCTCGCGCACGGCACCCTCGGCAGTGAGGCGGCGCACGCGCCGTCGCTGGGTGACCCTCGCCATACCTGCACGGTATCCCCTACGTTCGAGGGATGGACGAGGCCACGGACACCCTGCTGCGCTACCTGCAGGCGGGGCGGGACTCGGTGGTGTGGAAGGTCGAGGGGCTGGGCGAGCACGACGCGCGCCGGCCCCTCACCCCCACCGGCACGAGCATGCTGGGAGTCGTCACGCACCTGACCTGGGTGGACTGCGGCTACCTGGGGGCGTGCCTCGGGCGCCCCTTCCCCGAGCCCGAGCCCTGGGACCTCGACGACCCCGCGACCGACCCGGACGCCGACCTCGTGGCCGACCCGGACCAGAGTCTCGAGGAGGTCCTCGACCTCTACCGTCGCGCGGCGGCCTGGTCGGACCAGACGGTGGCGCAGCTCGGCCGGGACGCGACCGGGACGGTTCCGTGGTGGCCGGCGGAGCGCCGCCACCCCACCCTGCACACGCTGCTGGTCCACCTCACCACGGAGACGCACCGGCACGCCGGCCAGCTCGACATCCTCCGCGAGGGACTCGACGGACGGATCGGTGCGCGGCCCGACCTGCTCAACCTCGCCGAGGACACGGACTGGGCCGCCCACGTCGCGCGGGTCCAGCAGGCCGCCGACCGCTTCCGCTGAGGAGCGCCCGCCGCCCTACCGGTTCGGAATGCCGTCCGGCGCGCAGATGAAGTGCGCCACCAGGGCGGTCCAGCCGGTCTGGTGCGAGGCGCCGAGACCGCGTCCGTCGTCACCGTGGAAGTACTCGCTGAACGTCGGGTGCGCGTCCCACAGCGGCCCGTGCGGGTGGTGGCGCGGGGTACCGGGGCGGCGCCCGTCGGGCCCTGGCCGGAAGAGCGAGACCAGCCGCTCCTCGATCTCGTGGGCGACCTGCGGCATCCCCGTCGTCCGGCCGGACCCGGTGGGGTACTCCACCTCCACCCCGGCACCCGCGCCGCGACCGTAGATCCGCAGCGCGTCCAGCAGCAGGGCGTTGACCGGCATCCAGACCGGCCCGCGCCAGTTGGAGTTGCCGCCGAACATCCCGGAGTCGGACTCCCCCGGCACGTAGCGCAGCGACAGGTCGGTGCCGTCGACGTGCGCACCCACCCCGTCGCGGTGCGCCGCCGACAGCGACCGGATGCCGTGCGGGGAGAGGAACTCCGCCTCGTCGAGCAACGGCGCCAGCAGCGCCGACCACTGGTCGCGGGACACCAGCGAGAGGGTGCGCCGGGCATCCCCCCGGTGGTTGGTGTGGATGAGCGCGTCCGCCAGCTCGGGGCGCCGCTCGGTCCACCCCTGGAAGAAGTCGGTGAGGTCGGGCAGCTCGGTCGCCACCCAGTCGGGCACGAGGGAGATCCCGGCGAGCGGCAGCAGCCCGACCATGGAGCGGACCGGCATCCGGTGCGCGGTGCCGTCCTCGTCGACGAGCACGTCGTGGAAGAACTCGTCCTCGGCGTCCCACAGCGAGGTGTGGTGGGTGCCGAAGTCGTCCAGCGCCTGCGCGATCGACAGGAAGTGCACGAGGAACTTGGTCGAGACCTCGTCCCAGGCCGGGTCGTGCCGGGCCAGCTCGGCCGACATCCGCAGCATCTTGAGGCAGAACATCCCCATCCACGCGGTCGCGTCCGCCTGCTCCAGCCGCTGCCCGCCCGGCAGTGCCTCGCTGCGGTCGAAGAGCCCGACGTTGTCCATCCCGAGGAAGCCGCCCTCGAAGACGTCCGAGCCCTCGGAGTCCTTGCGGTTCACCCACCACGGGAAGTTGAGCAGCATCTTGAGCACGATGCGCTCGAGGAAGTCGCGGTCCTGCCCGCCGTCGATGCTGTAGACCTGCCAGGCCGCCCACGGGTGCACCGGAGGGTTGACGTCGGAGAAGTTCCACTCGTAGGCCGCGAGCTGGCCGTTGGGGTTCATCACCCACTCGCGGCACATGAGCAGCAGCTGCCACTTGGCGAAGAACGGGTCGACGTGCGCGAGCGCGACGCAGTGGAAGGCCAGGTCCCAGGTGGCGAACCAGGGGTACTCCCACTCGTCCGGCATCGAGATGACCTCGGCGAGGTTGACGTGCCGCCAGCGGGTGTTGCGCCCGGTCTGCCGGGTATGCCGTCCCGGCGGCGGGGGCGGCTGGCCCGGGTCTCCCTCGATCCAGCGCGGGACGTCGTAGAGGTAGAGCTGCTTGCCCCACTGCAGCCCGGCGAAGGCGCGGCGCGCGATGAGCACGTCCTGCTCGCTGGTGCCCGCGGGGACGACCGCGGCGTAGAACTCCTCGCACTCCTCGGCCCGGGCGGCCAGGACGTCGTCGAAGGAGGTGGCCCGCGACGCCCCACTGTCGGCCTCGCTCAGCCGCAGCCGCACCGTGACGCTCCCGCCGGGGCCGACCTCGCCCAGGTCCCACCACAGCCCCACCTTGGTGCCGGTGCGGTCCGGGTTGCCCGCGTCCCCCTGTCCGTGGACGACGGCGCGGTCCACCGCGTCCTTGGGGTAGGCGCTCGCCCCGTCGGGGACGGCGTCCGGGCCGTAGAGCGTGGCCAGCTGGGTCTCGTTGTCGCAGAAGACGAGGGTCGGCGCCACCCCCTCCGCCCCGGCACCGCCCTCCGCGGTGAGCTGCACCCGACCGAGCTCGTGGTGCTCGGCCAGCACGACGGCATACCCCTCGCCGCCGTCGCCGGCCCACAGCCGGGGGCGGCGGTCGTCCAGCCCCCACGACCACGTGTTGCGGAACCACAGCTGCGGCACCAGGTGCAGCGGCGCGGCGTCCGGCCCGTGGTTGGTCGCGGTGACCTCGACGCACAGATCGCCCGGGCCGGCCTTGGCGTGGGTGACCTGCACGTCGAAGAAGCGGTCCTGCTCGAGCACCCCGGTGTCGGCGAGCTCGTACTCCTCCTCGGCCACCCCACGCTCCCCGTTGACCCGCACGAGCTCCTCGTAGGGGAAGGCGGCCTGCGGGTAGCGGTAGAGCCAGGACGCGTAGCTGTGGGTCGGGGTGCCCTCCAGCGCCCACCAGTACTCCTTGACGTCCTCCCCGTGGTTGCCCTGCGGGTTGGTGAGCCCGAAGAGCCGCTCCTTGAGCCGGTCGTCCTGCCCGTTCCACAGCGCCAGGCCGAGGTTGAGGAAGCCGTCGACGTCGCAGACGCCGGCCAGCCCGTCCTCGCCCCAGCGATAGGCCCGCAGGTGGCTGTGGTCGAAGGGGAAGGACGCCCAGGCGTCCCCGTCGGCGCTGTAGTCCTCGCGCACGGTGCCCCACTGCCGGGCCGAGACGTAGGGGCCCCACCGGCGCCAGGCGGCGCGCGCGTCGTCGGAGTCGGCGAGGCGGTCGTGCTCTGCGGTGCTCACGACCGAAGCGTGGCACACCGCGCGGCGTCCCGACGACCTGCCGACGCGACGCCGGGGTCGGGCCCGTCTAGCGTGGGGGTATGCCGCAGCGAGACCTCGCCGACCTGCGCGTCGCCGTCGTGGGTGCCAGTGGCGCCCTCGGGTCGCGCATCGCCCACCAGCTCGCCGACCAGGGAGCCCGTCTGCTGCTCGTCGGCCGCGACGAGCAGCGCCTGCGCGACGGCGGCCCGGACGCGCCGGTCGTCGTGGCGGACCTCGTCGACGCGGGGGCCGGCGACCTCGTCGCCGACGCCGCGCGGGAGCACCTCGGCGGTCTGGACGGCGTCGTCAACGCCGCCGGGGTCGCCGCGTTCGGGTCCCTCGTGGACACCCCCGACGAGGTCATCGAGGAGGTCTTCGCGACCAACGTCATCGGGCCGGCCTTCCTGCTGCGCCGGCTGCTGCCGCTGCTGCAGGAGTCGCAGGGCTTCGTGGTCAACCTCAGCGCGGTCCTGGCCGAGCGCCCGATGGCGGGCATGGGCGCCTACTCGGCGAGCAAGGCCGCCCTCACGGCGCTGGACCGCGCCCTCGCCGGCGAGCTGCGGCGGGCCAAGGTGCAGGTGCTCGACGTCCGCCCGCCGCACACCGAGACCGGCCTGGTCGACCGGGCCATCCACGGGCAGGCCCCGCGGCTGCCCCAGGGCCTGGAACCCGGCGTGGTGGCCGACCTGATCGTGCGGGCCATCGCCGACGGCGAGACCGATCTCGCCTCCGACAGGTTCAGCTCCGGCGGCTGACCGCACCTCGGGGCAACGCGGGACGCGCCCTCAGACCGCGTAGCCGCTCAGCTGGCCGTGCAGGTCGGGGTCGACCTTGGCCTCCACCCGGGTGCCCTCGGCGGTGTGCTCCTCGGTGAGGATCTCGCCCTCGTCGTGCAGCCGGGCGACGAGGTCGCCCCGGTCGTAGGGCAGCAGCACGTCCACGAGGATCTCCGGGCGCGGCAGTGCGGCCTCGACCGCCTCGAGCAGCTCGGTGACACCGTCCCCGGTCTTCGCCGAGACGACGACCACCCGCGGGTAGGCCCGGCGCAGCCGGTCCACGACCTCGGGGTCGGCGAGGTCGGCCTTGTTGACCGCGACGACCTCGGGGATGTTCAGGGCGGCGCCGTCGTCGATCTCCGCGAGGACGGCGTGCACGGCGTCCACCTGGCCCTCCGGGTCCGGGTGCGAGCCGTCGACGACGTGCAGCAGCACGTCGGCGTCCGCGGCCTCCTCCAGCGTGGAGCGGAAGGCCTCGACCAGCTGGTGCGGCAGCCGCTTCACGAACCCGACGGTGTCGGAGAGGGTGTAGCCGCGCCCGTCCTCGCTCTCGGTGCGCCGGACCGTGGGGTCCAGGGTGGCGAAGAGCTGGTTCTGGACGAGGACGCCCGCACCCGTGAGGCGGTTGAGCAGCGAGGACTTGCCGGCGTTGGTGTAGCCGACGATCGCCACGCTCGGGACCCGGTGGGCCCGACGCGAGGAGCGCTTGGTGTCGCGGACCGTCTTCATCCCGGTGATCTCCCGGCGCAGCCGGGAGATGCGGGTGTTGATCCGGCGGCGGTCGAGCTCGATCTTGGTCTCACCGGGGCCGCGGGAGCCGATGCCCTCACCCCCGGCGACCCGGCCACCGGCCTGCCGCGACATCGACTCGCCCCAGCCACGCAGGCGCGGAAGGAGGTACTGCAGCTGCGCGAGCTCCACCTGGGCACGGCCCTCGCGGCTCTTGGCGTGCTGGGCGAAGATGTCGAGGATGAGCGCGGTGCGGTCGATGACCTTGACCTTGACGACGTCCTCCAGCGCGCGCCGCTGGGACGGGCCGAGCTCGCCGTCGCAGACGACGGTGTCGGCCCCCTCGGCGGCCACGATCTCGCGCAGCTGGGCGGCCTTGCCGCTGCCCAGGTAGGTCGCCGGGTCCGGCTTCTGCCGACGCTGGATGACCCCGTCGAGCACGGTCGACCCCGCGGTCTCGGCCAGCGCGGCGAGCTCGCGCAGCGAGTTCTCGGCGTCCTCGAGGGTGGTCTGGCCGTTGTCCTCCCAGACGCTGGCGAGGACGACGCGCTCCAGGCGCAGCTGGCGGTACTCGACCTCGGTGACGTCCTCGAGCTCGGTGGACAGACCGGCGACGCGGCGCAGCGCGGCGCGCTCCTCCCGGTCCAGCTGGTCGCCGTCCCGGTCCAGGTCCCCGCGCTCGTCCGGGTCCGCGCCCTCGGGCGTCTCACCCCAGCTGCCCCAGTCCCCCTCGCGCAGGTCGATCGCGTCGTCGTCGATCAGGGCCTCGGCGCGGCGGTCGAGCAGGCGGCCGCCCTCGGTGCCGGTCGGGTCGGTGCGTGGTGCGGTCATAATCTCCTTCAGGTCGTGCAGACGGTATGCCTGCGGCCGGCTCCCCGCCAGCCTCTCACCAGGTCAACGCCGCGGGCCACCGATTTGTTGCCTCGGCCGGCCCGGCCGCCGTGGGAGACTGACCGCCGATGAGCA
This sequence comes from uncultured Serinicoccus sp., assembly GCF_947487915.1. Classification (GTDB taxonomy): domain Bacteria; phylum Actinomycetota; class Actinomycetes; order Actinomycetales; family Dermatophilaceae; genus Ornithinicoccus. The sequence goes on from NZ_CANKYH010000001.1 coordinate 404,517, forward strand.
CGGACGACAGCCCCCAGCAGCCGGCCGACCACTACTTCTCCGCGCGGCCCGCCTCCGCGGACGCGCTGCGTCCCCTGAGGGTGCGGCTGGCCGGCCGCGAGCACGAGCTGGTGACCGCAGCCGGCATCTTCTCGCCCGACAGCATCGACAGGGGGACCCGGGTCCTGCTCGAGCACGCGCCGCCACCCCCGGCGCACGGGAGGTTCCTCGACCTGGGGTGCGGCTGGGGACCGCTCGCGCTGACGCTGGCCCTGGAGTCCCCCGGCGCCCGGGTGCATGCGGTGGACGTCAACGAGCGGGCGCTCGACCTCGCCCGGCGCAACGCCGAGCTGCTGGACCGCGCAGACGTGCTGGTGACCCGGCCGGAGGACGTCGACCCGGACGTGCGCTTCGACCTGGTCTGGTCCAACCCTCCGATCCGCGTCGGCAAGCAGGCGCTGCACGACCTGCTCCTCACCTGGCTGCCCCGGCTGTCGGACCAGGAGGAGGCGGCGGCATACCTCGTCGTCCAGAAGAACCTCGGTGCCGACTCCCTGCAGACGTGGCTGATCTCGACCCTGCCGGGTGCCATGGGGCCGGTGCGGGTGAGCCGCGAGGCCAGCAGCAAGGGCTTCCGGGTGCTACGCGTCGGCCGGGGCTGAGCGCCTGCTCGCGGCGGGGCGGGCGAGGAACGGGAAGACGAGCACCGTGACGGCGCCGGCGGCGACGAGCACCGCCGCGACCTCGCCGGGGATGAGCTCGCGGGAGACGCCGAGCTCGGTGACCGCCACGATGATGGGCAGCCCGGTCGCCGCGTAGAGCGCCAGCCGCCGCCGGTCGGCCGGGTCGGTGAGCCCGGAGCCGGTCCGGGTGAACCGCTCACGCAGCCAGACGGGGAGGCCGCGCAGCGCCAGGATCATGAGGACCAGGACCAGCAGCAGGAGCGGCTGCGCGACGACCGCCGCGACGTCGACGTTCATGCCGGAGGTGACGAAGAACACCGGCACGAAGAAGCCGTAGGCGGCGCCCTCCAGACGCTCCTCGTAGGCCTCGAAACCGCGGGGACGGACGGCCCGGATGATGAAACCGGCGGCGAAGGCCCCGAGCACGACGTCGAGCTCGAAGACGCTGGCCGCGGCCATGAGCGTCAGCAGCAACCAGAAGGTCACCCGGATGGCCGTCTGGGCCGTGGTGTCGGCGCCCTCCACCAGGGCCGCCCGGATGCCCGGGACCCGCATCACCACGCGGTGCGGGACGACCGCCACGAGCGCGGCGACCGCGAAGAAGGCCAGCAGGACACCCGCCGACACCCAGGTCGACCGGGTCGAGAGGAGCAGGGCCATGGCCACGACCGGCAGGAGCTCGCCCACGGCCCCGTGCGTGAGCACCGCCGTCCCGAGCGGGGAGTCCAGCTGGCCGCGGTCCTTGAGGATCGGCAGCAGGGTGCCCAGCGCGGTGGAGGTGACCGCGATGGCCAGCACGGTCGCGGCGGCCAGGCTCTCGTCCGGGACCAGCGCCCAGGCCAGGCCCAGGGCCAGCACGAGGCACAGCAGCCACGTGAGCGCCGCCTGCCGTCCCTGACGGGCCCGCAGCGTGGCCGGGTCGATCTCGGTGCCGGCGAGCAGGAAGAGCAGCCCCAGGCCGAGCTCGCGCACCAGCCCGACCCCGGACCCGACCTCCGCGAGCGCCAGCACGCTCGGCCCGATGAGGCAGCCCAGGGCCAGGAGCACCACGACGTCCGGCAGCAGCCCGCGCGAGGCCCGCACCACGACCGGTGAGATCACGAGGACGCAGCCGATCCAGAACATCGACAGCAGCGCCGAGTCCGAGGTGGGGGACGCCGAGGGGGCGGCGAGCGGGACCAGCTCCATGGCGCTCATCCTGCCGTGCCGGCGGCACGCGCGACCACGCCGAGCGCGCGCTCGAGCAGGGCCGGGTCGTCGTGGTCCAGCCAGACGACCCGGGGGTCGGGGCCGAACCACGACTGCTGACGCCGGGCCAGGCGACGGGTCGCGGCCGCCGTGTCCTCGACCGCCTCCTGCTCCCCGAGCTCGCCGTCGAGCTGGCGCAGCGCCTGGGCGTAGCCCACCGCCCGCGAGGCCGTGCGGCCCGCGCGCAGCCCCGCCGCCTCGAGCCCGCGGACCTCCGCCAGCAGCCCGTCGGCCCACATCCGCGCCGCCCGGTCGGCGATCCGCCGGTCCAGCACCTCGCGGTCGGCCCGCAGCCCCAGCAGGACGGTGGGCTCGAGCAGGTCGCGGGTCGGCAGGGTCGCGCTGAAGGGCCGCCCGGTCAGCTCGACGACCTCCAGCGCCCGCACGACCCGTCGTCCGTTGCGACGCTCGATCCGGGCTGCCGCGTCGGGATCCCGTCGCGCCAGCTCCTCGTGCAGCGCCTCGACGCCGCGCTCCGCCAGCTCGCCCTCCCACCGGGCCCTGACCTCGGGGTCGGTGGGCGGGATCTCCAGCCGGTCGAGCAGCGCCCGGACGTAGAGCCCGGACCCGCCGACCACGACCGGGACGCGGCCCCGGGACCGGATCGCCGTGACGTCCGCCCGGGCCGCCTGCTGGTAGGCCGCGAGGCTGGCCTCCTCGCGCACGTCGAGCACGTCGAGCTGGTGGTGCGGCACCCCCCGTCGCTGCGCCGTCGTGAGCTTGGCGGTCCCGATGTCCATCCCCCGGTAGAGCTGCGCGGCGTCCGCCCCGACGACCTCCCCGTCCAGCGCGAGCGCGAGCTGCACCCCCAGGTCGGACTTGCCGGTCGCCGTCGGCCCCACCACCGCCACGACCGGGTGGCGGGATGCGGCGACGTCGACGGCGGGGGCGGCGGGCTGCATACGCGAAGTGTGACATCTGGTGCGTGACGCGAGGGGCGGGATGGTACTACCGTGGTGCGTATGACCTCACAGCAGCCCTACGGCAACCCCGACCAGCCCCAGCGCACGGCCGCCCCGGCAGGGCTCAAGGCGCTCTTCGACTTCAACTTCGACACCTTCATCACCCCCAGCATCGTCAAGATCGTCTACGTCATCGCGACCGTGCTGGTCGCCCTCCTGACGATCGGCCTCGCGATCAGCGGCCTGGTCACGATGTTCGACGGGGGCGCCAGCGTCGTCGTGGGCCTGTTCCTCCTGCTCGCCTCCCCGGTCATCGGGCTGGTCTACCTGGCGTTCGTGCGCATGAGCCTGGAGCTCTACTACGCCGTCATCCGGCTCTCGGAGGACGTGCACCACCGCGGTCGGCTCTGAGGACCGTCGCGACGCCGGCGACGACGTCAGGGCATACCCTCATCAGCATGTCGAGCCCCCCGGTCGAGCTGCACATCATCGCCGACTCCACCGGCGACACCGCCGCCCGCGTGGCCCGCGCGGCCGCCGCCCAGTACGCCGACCACGACGTGCGCATCATCCGGCACCCCCGGCAGTCCTCGCTGGACGGCCTGCACGACTCCTTCGCCCGGATGCGGCCCGAGCAGGTCCGCACCGTCGTGTTCTCCACCGTGATGGACGAGGCCCTGCGCGTCCGGGTGACCCAGCTGTGCGAGGAGCAGGGGCTGCCGCACGCCGACCTCCTCGAGCCGGCGGTCACCGCCCTGTCCGCCGTCACCGGCCAGGCGCCGGAGCGGGTGGTGCGCCCCGTCGGGGTCGGTGAGGACTACTTCAAGCGGGTCGCCGCGATGGAGTTCGCCATCGCCAACGACGACGGCAACCTGTCCAACCACCTGCGGGAGGCCGACATCGTGCTCATCGGGGTGAGCCGCACCGGCAAGACGCCGCTGTCGATGTACCTCGGCTACCTCGGCTACCGCACCGCCAACATCCCGCTGGTCCCCGGCATCGCCCCGCCGCAGCAGCTGCAGGAGGTGCAGCGGTGGAAGATCGTCGGCCTCACCATCGACCCTGAGCGGCTGCAGCAGATCCGCGGTCGGCGGGTGCGGGCCATGGGCAGCCCCCAGAACCACCGCGACGGCTACACCGACCTGGTGAAGATCTTCGACGAGCTCGACGAGGTCGCCCAGCTGCAGCGCAGCCTCGGCTGCCCGGTCATCGAGACCACGGACCTGGCCCTGGAGGAGGCGGCCGGGAGGGTCATCGAGGTGGTGCAGCGGCGCCGTGAGGCGGCCTCCGGCGGCTCCTCGTTCTCCCGGTAGGCTCCGTCCCACAGGACGGCACGGGGCGACGGGGCCCCGCCCCTACCGCGAGGAGCGCAGAGATGGCCGGAGAGACACAGACCTACCTCTACGACATGTCCGAGGGCAACGCGCAGATGCGCGGACTCCTGGGCGGCAAGGGTGCCAACCTGGCGGAGATGAAGCGCCTCGGCATCCCCGTCCCCGACGGGTTCACCGTGAGCACCGCGGCCTGCATCGCCACGACCGAGGCCGGCGGCGAGTGGCCACAGGGCCTGTGGGAGGACGTGCTCGCCTCGCTCGCGCGGCTGGAGGAGCGCACGGGACGCACCCTGGGGGGCGAGCGGCCGCTGCTGCTCTCCGTCCGCTCCGGCGCCGTGGTCTCCATGCCCGGGATGATGGACACCATCCTCAACCTCGGTATCGGCGCGGACACCGTCGAGGCCCTGGGCGCCGAGTCCGACAACCCGCGCTTCGCGTGGGACTCCTACCGCCGCTTCCTGCAGATGTACGGCGAGGTCGTCGAGGGGGTCGCGCCGCACGCCTACGAGGACGAGCTGACCTCGCTCAAGGCCCGCCGGGGCGTGGAGCAGGACACCGACCTCAGCACCGAGGACCTCCAGGAGCTGGTGCAGACCTACCTCGAGGTCTCCCGCCGCGAGCTGGGCCGCGACCTGCCGACCGACCCCCGTGACCAGCTGCGCGGGGCGATCTCGGCCGTCTTCAACTCTTGGGACACCCCGCGCGCCCGCGTCTACCGCCGGGCCAACGGCATCCCCGACGACCTGGGGACGGCCGTCAACGTCATGCAGATGGTCTTCGGCAACCGGGGCGACACCTCCGCGACGGGGGTCTGCTTCACCCGCAACCCGTCCACCGGCGCGCAGGAGCTGTACGGCGAGTTCCTCGTCAACGCGCAGGGCGAGGACGTCGTCGCCGGGATCCGCACCCCCAAGCCGCTCGCCGAGATGGAGACGGTGCTGCCGGAGGCATACTCCCAGCTCGTCCAGACCATGCACGACCTCGAGTCGCACTACAAGGACATGCAGGACATCGAGTTCACCGTCGAGGAGGGCACGCTCTACCTGCTGCAGACCAGGAACGGCAAGCGGACCGCGGCCGCCGCGCTCCGGGTGGCCCGCGACCTCGTCCGGGAGGGGGTCCTCACCCAGGAGGAGGCGCTGCAGCGCGTCGAGCCCGGCCAGCTGGACCAGCTCCTGCACCCCGCCATCGACCCCGAGCACGGCCGCAGCCCGGTGACCAAGGGGCTGCCGGCCTCCCCCGGCGCCGCCGTGGGCGAGGTCGTCTTCGACGCCGACACCGCGGCCGCCCGCGGCGGGGCCGGGGAGCCGGTCGTCCTCGTCCGCTACGAGACGACGCCGGACGACATCCACGGCGTCATCGTCGCCCAGGGGGTGCTCACCGCCCACGGAGGTATGACGTCGCACGCGGCGGTCGTCGCACGTGGCATGGGCAAGCCCTGCGTCGCCGGGGCGAGCGGCATCCGCATCAACACCGCCGACCGCACCCTCACCATCGGTGAGCACACCTTCTCCGAGGGCGACCTCATCACCCTCGACGGCTCGACCGGGGAGGTCTACGGCGAGGCCCTCGAGCTGGTGCCCCCGCAGATCAACGAGGACTTCGAGGCCATCGTCACCTGGGCCGACGAGGTACGCCGACTGGGGGTGCGGGCCAACGCCGACACCGGCGAGGACGCCGCCAAGGCGCGCGAGCTGGGGGCCGAGGGGATCGGCCTGTGCCGCACCGAGCACATGTTCATGGCGGCCGACCGGTTGCCGGCCGTCCGACGGATGATCCTGGCCGAGACCGAGGAGGACCGCGCTGCGGCGCTGGAGACCATCCTGCCCATGCAGCAGGAGGACTTCGAGGCGATCTTCACCGCCATGCGGGGGCTGCCGGTCACCGTCCGGCTCCTGGACCCTCCGCTGCACGAGTTCCTCCCCGACCTCGTCGAGCAGTCGTTGCTGGTGCAGCGCCTGGAGCTCACCGGCGGCGACGCCGGGGAGCTGACCACGGCCCGGACCCTGCTGGGCCAGGTCAAGCGCCTGCACGAGCAGAACCCCATGCTCGGCACCCGCGGCTGCCGGCTGGCCATGCTCTACCCGGAGATCCCCGAGATGCAGACCCGGGCCATCATCCGCGCGGCCCTGGCGGTCCGCGAGCGCGAGGGCCAGACGGCCGGCGTGGAGATCATGGTCCCGCTGGTGGCCTACGCCTCCGAGCTGCAGGCGCAGCGCGCCGTCGTCGAGCGCGCGGTCGCCGAGGAGCTGGAGAGCGCCGGCGCCGAGCTCGACGTCACGATCGGCACGATGATCGAGCTGCCCCGCGCCGCCGTGGTGGCCGACCAGATCGCGCAGCACGCCGACTTCTTCTCCTTCGGCACCAACGACCTGACCCAGACCGGGATCGGCATCTCCCGGGACGACGCCGAGGGCGGCTTCCTCTCCGCCTACGTCTCCGAGGAGGTCATCCCGCACAACCCGTTCGAGTCGATCGACCGGGACGGGGTCGGGGGCCTGGTCCGGCTCGGCGCCGAGGGCGGGCGGGCGACCAAGCCCGACCTCAAGCTGGGCGTGTGCGGGGAGCACGGGGGCGACCCCGCCTCCATCGGACTGTTCGAGGAGCTCGGGCTGAGCTACGTCTCCTGCTCCCCCTACCGCGTCCCCATCGCGCGGTTCGCCGCGGCCCGGGCGGTGCTGGCGCAGCGGGACCCGTCCTGACCCGGGCACCCGGCTGCGCCGCCCGACCGTGGCCCGGCGAGCGGTCGCCCCTCGACCCGCCTCGTGCCGCGACCCGGGCATGGGAACGGGCATCCCCACGGGAGCCCGGCCGCGCGGGTGGGGGCGAGCGATGAGTCGGTCGCAGGACGTGCGGGCCGACCTGGCACGGCTCGGCGGGTTCTTCGTGCTCACCGACGCGACGGGCACCGACGCCGTCCCCTTCGACGAGCTGCTGGGGGATGCGCCGTTGGCGGCGCGACTCGACCAGGTGCGGCGTGCGTTGGCGCAGGGCACCGGTCAGGACCCGGCCGACGTCGACGGCAAGGTGGCGATGTCGGCTCTGCAGGTCGGTCTCGCCTCGCGCCTGTGGTCGGTGGGCCTGGCGGCCGCGGTGCTGCACGGAGCGGTGCCCGACCTGCGCTCGCGCCACCTGCTCGGCTCCCCCGGCCACCGCGGGGACGTGCCGCTGGCCCTGGCGGAGGGGACGCCGTGGTGCACCGTGTCCGGACCGCGCGAGACCGCCGCCGAGCTCGCCCGCACCGTCGTGGACGGCAGCCTGGCGGACCTGGACGCGGCGTGCTCCCGGGTGGGTCGCGTCCCACCCCGGGTGCTGCTGAGCAACGCCGCCTCCAGCCTCGTCGGGGCGGCGCGGGTGCTGGCCACGGCCAGGCCCGGGGCCGCGGCCACCGCCTGGGCGGTGGTGCGCCTGGTGCTGACCGCGCCCGGGCTGGCCCCCGGTGGCGCCACCCGGTCCCGGGCGGGCCTGCCGCCCGGGACCGGCGGACCCATGGAGCGGGCGGACGAGGCCTTCCTGCGCGCCGGCTGCTGCCTGTTCGACCGCATACCCGGTCACGGGCTGTGCCCCGACTGCGTCCGGGCCCCCACCCACGCCCACCTCGTCACACCCGGCCACTGACCGGGGCCGCCGGGGCCCGGCTGTGCCTGCCTTGGGACCCTGTGCACGCCCACGGGACCCTGTGCATGCCTACGGCACCCTGTGCATGCGGTAGACGGCATGCACAGGGTGCCGATGACGTGCTCAGGCTGCGATCCCCTGCACAGACTTCCCACCGAGGGCGCACGGAAGTCTGGGGAACGAGCACCGGGGCCTGGACGCGTCTGCACCTGGAGGTGCGGCCACCGAGCCCCGGCCCATCCGGGCGGCGGGGCCCCGGTCAGCGGGGGCGGACGGTTCAGCGGGGGCGGACGGTGCCGGTGCCGCTCTGCTGGTCGTAGGCGTAGACCTCGACCCCGTCGATCCACGTCCTCAGCACCCGGGACTGCAGGTCGAGCCAGTCCCCGGACCACAGGGCCAGGTCGGCGTCCTTGCCCACGACGAGCGAGCCGACCCGGTCCTCGACGCCCAGGACCCGGGCCGGGTTGACGGTCACGGCGCGCAGCGCGGCGTCCCGGTCCATGCCCTCGCGCACGGCGAGCGCAACCTGGGTGATGAGGTGGTCGATGGGCACCACCGGGTGGTCGGTGATGATCGACACCTGGACGCCGGCCCGGTCGAGGATCCCGGGCGCCTTCGGGCTCCGGTGGCGCACCTCGACCTTGGAGCGGCTGACGATCATGGGGCCGTAGAGCACCGGGATGTCGCGTTCGGCGACGAGGTCCGCGACGAGGTATGCCTCAGTCCCGTGGTCCAGCACGAGCCGGTAGCCGAACTCCTCGGCGAGCCGGATCGCGGTGGCGATGTCGTCCGCCCGGTGGCAGTGCTGCCGCCAGGGGATCTCGCGCTCGAGGACCTTGACGAGGGCCTCGCTGACGAGGTCCGCCTCGACCGGGGTGTCCCCGGCCGCCGCGACCTTCGCCTGGTAGGACCGGGCGGCGGCGAAGGCCTTGCGCAGCACCAGGGCGACGCCGAGCCGGGTGGCCGGGGTCTTCTTCTGCTCGCCGTAGACGCGCTTGGGGTTCTCCCCGAGCGCGGCCTTGATGCCGCTGGGGTTGCGCAGCACCATCTCGTCGACGTAGCGGCCGTAGGTCTTGAGGGCCACCGCCTGGCCCCCGATCGGGTTCGCCGACCCGGGGTTGACGTTGACCGTGGTGACCCCCGCCCCGAGGGCGTCGTCGAAGCCCTGCTCGCGCGGGTTGATGGCGTCGATGGCCCGGGCGGCGGCCATGACCGGGTCGGTGGTCTCGTTGCCGTCCAGGCCGGCCCAGCCTTCCCCCTCCTCCCACACGCCGAGGTGCACGTGGGCGTCGACGAGACCGGGGAGCAGCCAGGAGCCTGCCGCGTCGACGACCTCCATGTCGTCCGGGACGTCGACCTGGGCACGTGGCCCCAGGGCGGCGATGCGTCCCTCGCGGACCAGCACCGTTCCGTCCTCGATCACCTCGCCCTCGACCGGGACGACACGGGCACCGACGATGGCCAGGGACGGTCGGGGACTGGGCACAGGAACTCCTTCAGAGCGACGGATCCGGATCGTTCCCACCCTACGCAGCGGCCCCGGTGGCCCCCGCTGCACCCCCGCTGCGGCCCCCTCGTCGTGGGACGGGTGTGACTGATCCCTCACCGGCTCACGCGGCACGGTCGGCGGTTCACCCTTGTGCTACGGCGTGTCGCGATGGGAAGATCGGGAACACTGTCCTTGGGCCTGGCGTTGGCCCAAGCAGAGACAGCGGCGCCATACCCTGATCCGGCACCGCTCACGCAGACGGAACAAAGAGGTGTCGTCGCCCGCCGGACACCCCTGGACCCCGGACGTGGGCGACGACGAGAGGACGCCCTTGAACGGGCGCAGACCAAGGAGCAGACACTGATGGACTGGCGCAACCGCGCGGCGTGCCTGGAAGAGGACCCCGAGCTCTTCTTCCCGATCGGCAACACCGGTCCGGCGCTGCAGCAGATCGAGGAGGCCAAGGCCGTCTGCCGCACCTGCCCGGTGATCGACACCTGCCTCAAGTGGGCGCTGGAGACTGGGCAGGACGCCGGTGTGTGGGGCGGGCTGTCCGAGGACGAACGCCGGGCGCTCAAGCGGCGCAAGGCGCGCGCGCGACGAGCGAGCTGACCCCCGACCACCCCTGAGCACTCCGTCACCGGAGGAGGCCGTGACCCTCAACCGGTGGCGGAGCCCCGCAGCCGCACGGTGAACCGCACGACGGTCCCGTGCGGCTCCGTCGTCTCCCAGCCGATCTGTCCGCGCAGGTCGCTGATGAGGGCCTCGACGATCTGCGTGCCCAGGCCTGCTCCCTGCCGGGCGCTGGCCTCGGGGGCGTAGCCCCGCCCGTTGTCCGCGACGCTCACCTCCAGCACGTCGGTCCCCTGCTCGTCCCGCGTGCGCGCGGCGCTCACCACGACCCGAGACGCCGTGGCGGGGCGCTCCCCCTCCTCGAACCCGTGCTCGACCGCGTTGTGGACGAGCTCGGCCAGGACCATCGCCAGGTGCGTGGCGTCGTCCGGCGGCAGCAGGCCGAAGGACCCGTCCAGCTCGGTCTCCACCACCGCCTGCGTGGAGGCGACCTCCACGGTGGCCCGCAGGATGCGCGTGGCCACGTCGTCGAAGTCGACCCGCTCGGAGAACGCCTGGCTCAGCGTGTCGTGCACCAGCGCGACCGTGGACAGGCGCCGCCCCGCCTCCGCCAGCGCCTCCTGCGCCTTGGGGTCGTCGAGCCGCCGGGACTGCAGCCGCAGGAGGGCGGCCACGGTCTGCAGGTTGTTCTTGACCCGGTGGTGGATCTCCCGGATCGTGGCCTCCTTGCTCAGCAGCTCACGCTCGCGCCGACGGATCTCGCTGACGTCGCGCATGAGCAGCAGCGCGCCCACCCGCCGCCCTCCGTGGGTGAGCGGCACCGAGCGCAGGGTGAGGTTGACCGAGGAGGTCTCGATCTCGGTCCCCCACGGTGCCCGGCCGGTGAGGACCAGCGGCACCGTCTCGTCCACCGTCGCCCCAGGGGTCAGCCGCGTCGAGACGATCTGGGCGAGGTCCGCGCCGCCCACGTGATCGGTGTGCCCGAGCCGGCGCAGCGCCGACACGGCGTTGGGGCTGGCGTAGTCGATGAGCCCGTCGGCCGTGAGCCGCAGCACACCGTCCCCGACCCGGGGCGTGCCCCGGCCCACCCCGGTCGCCACGTGGTCCATGGGGAAGGCACCCTCGGCGATCATGGAGAACAGCTGTTGGCTGATCTGGAGGTAGTTGACCTCCAGGCCCCCCTGCTGACGCATGTTCTGCAGGTCGGTATGCCTGATGAGCACCGCGATGGGGCGGCCGGTGCGCACGACCGGGACGTACTGCTCCCGGACGTAGCCCACCTCGTCGGGGGTCGAGGAGCGGCCGGTCTCCATCACCTGCGTCAGCAGGCGCTCGCGCGCCGCTCCCGGGGCCTCACCGATGACGTCGTCGTGGTAGAAGTTCGGCCCGGTGGAGGGCCGCGCGTGGGCGGCCAGGAACCACGGCGACAGATGCGGGTCGGCGACGTCGTCGCGCTGGACCGGGAGCCAGAGCGTCAGGTCGGCGAACGCCAGGTCCGCCAGCATCTGCCAGTCGCCGACGAGGCGGTGCACCCAGTCGATGTCGGCACCCGACATCGAGGAGCGCGACAGGGTCTCCCGCAGAACAGCCACGAGGCGATTGTCGCAAAGGTCAGTCGGCGGATCCCTGCCGGACCAGTCCGCGCAGGGTCCGCAGGGCCACCGAGAGCGGGGCCAGGTCGGGCTGGCTCATGCCGCTGACCGTGCGCAGCACCTGGCTGGTGCGCACGAGAGCCTCCCGGTTCTCCGCCATCCACTCTCGCACCCGCTCGAGGGAGTCCTCGGCCTCCTGCGTCCCGGTGCGCTCCACCACGGTGCGGGTCAGCCCGCGCATGACGCCGTACAGGTCGTCCCGCAGCGCGCCACGCGCCAGGGAGGACCAGCGGTCCTCCCGCGGCAGGTGGGAGACGTGGGTGAGCAGGTCGTCGATGCGGAAGGCCTCGGAGACCCCGAAGTAGATCTCGGCGACCTCCATGACGTCGCGGTCGATCTCGCCCGCGAGCTCGGCGACGTCCAGGAGCGAGTAGCTGTCGAGCAGGGACGCATAGAGCTGCGCGAGGTCCTCCGGTATGCCGTTGGCCCTGGCCCACTCCGCCCGCTGGGCCCACCGCTCACGCTCGTGGCCCTGGAGGAGGTCGCCCAGCCGCGGGACCAGCTCCTGGACCGGCTCGGCGAACCGCTCGATCTCCTCGTCCATGCCGGTCGACAGCGAGCGGTTGTTGAGGAACCAGCGGGTGGCGCGGTCCAGGAGCCGCCGCACCTCGAGGTAGAGCTCGGTCTGGATGTCGGTCGGCACCCGGTTGTCCAGCGCCTCCACGGCGGCGGTGTAGTCCGCCAGCCCGAAGACCGAGCGCACCACGTGGAAGGCCCGGGTGATCTGCGCCACGGTCGCGCCGGTCTCCTCCTGGGCCCGGAAGGCGAAGGAGACGCCGCCCCGGTTGACCATGGCGTTGGCGATCTCGTTGACGACGATCTCCCGGCGCAGGGGGTGCTCCAGGATCTGCTCCCGTGCCCGCTCGCGCAGCGGCCCCGGGAAGTAGTGCAGCAGGGAGTCGAGCAGCGCCGGGTCGTCGGGCAGCTCGGTCTCGCTCAGCTCGGTCTTCAGGCCGAGCTTGGCGTAGGCCACCAGCACCGAGAACTCGGGTGCCGTGAGGCCCGTCCCCGCCTCCTCGCGCCGCGCCCACTCCTTCTCGTCGGGCAGGAACTCCAGCTCGGGGTCCAGTCCGGCGTGCTCACCGAGGTAGCGGATCAGGCGCTGGTGGACCGTGGCCATGACCCCCTTCTGCAGGCGCCCGTTGCCGAGGAGCACGTTCTGCTCGTAGTTGTGCCGCAGGACCTTGCGGGCCACCTCCTCGGTCATCGAGGCGAGCAGCTCGTCGCGGTCCTCCAGGGACAGGACCCCCTCCTGCACCAACGGGGTGAGCGCGATCTTGATGTTGACCTCGTGGTCGGAGGTGTCCACGCCGGCGGAGTTGTCGATCGCGTCGGTGTTGACGTGGACGCCGGCGAGCGCGGCCTCGATGCGGCCCCGCTGGGACAGACCGAGGTTGCCACCCTCGCCGACCACGCGGGCCCGCAGCTGCCGCCCGTCGACCCGGATGGGGTCGTTGGCGCGGTCGCCGATCTGCAGGTCGGTCTCCGTGGAGGCCTTGACGTAGGTGCCGATGCCGCCGTTCCACAGCAGGTCCACCGGCGCCAGCAGGATGGCCCGCAGGAGCTCGTGCGGCGTCATCGTGCTGACGCCCTCGTCCAGGCCGAGCCGCTCGCGGACCTGCGCGGTGATGGGGATGGACTTCTGCGAGCGGGGGTAGACCCCCCCGCCCTCGCTGATGAGGGAGGTGTCGTAGTCCGCCCAGCTGGACCGCGGCAGCTCGAACAGGCGCTGGCGCTCGGCGTAGGAGCTCGCGACGTCCGGGTCCGGGTCCAGGAAGATGTGGCGGTGGTCGAAGGCAGCGACCAGGCGGATGTGCTCCGAGAGCAGCATGCCGTTGCCGAAGACGTCGCCGCTCATGTCACCGACCCCGACCACGGTGAACTCCGTGCTCTGGGTGTCCAGCCCCAGCTCCCGGAAGTGCCGCTTCACCGACTCCCACGCGCCACGGGCGGTGATGCCCATGCCCTTGTGGTCGTAGCCGGCCGAGCCGCCCGAGGCGAAGGCGTCGTCGAGCCAGAAGCCGTAGTCGCGCGCCACCCCGTTGGCGATGTCGGAGAACGTCGCCGTGCCCTTGTCCGCGGCCACCACCAGGTAGGGGTCGTCCCCGTCGTGGCGCACCACCCGCTCCGGCGGCTCGATGTCGGTGCCGACGCGGTTGTCGGTGACGTCCAGCATGCCGCTGATGAAGGTGCGGTATGCCGCCTTCCCCTCCTCCAGCCAGGCGCCGCGGTCGACCGCCGGGTCCGGCAGGTCCTTGGGGAAGAAGGCACCCTTGGACCCGGTGGGGACGATGACGGCGTTCTTGACCATCTGCGCCTTGACCAGACCGAGCACCTCGGTGCGGAAGTCCTCGCGCCGGTCGCTCCAGCGCAGTCCGCCGCGGGCCACCGGGCCGAACCGGAGGTGGCTGCCCTCGACCCGCGGGGCGTAGACCCAGATCTCGAACGCCGGGCGGGGCTCGGGCAGCAGGTCGAGCTCGCGCGGCAGCAGCTTGAGGCTCACCCACGCCTGGGGCCGGCCGTCGGTGCCCAGCTGGTAGAAGTTGGTGCGCAGGGTGGCCTGCACGACGGCCACCAGGGAGCGCAGGATGCGGTCCTGGTCGAGGCTGGCGACCTCGTCCAGCGCCCTCGCGATGTCCTCGGCCACCTCCTGGGTGCGGGCGGCCCGCTCCTCGTCCGCGCCGTGGGCGTCGGGGTCGAACCGGGCCTCGAACAGCTCGATGAGCAGCCGGGCGATGTCGGGGTTCGTGACCAGCGCCTCCTCGAGGTAGTCGAGGCTGAAGGTGCCCACCTGGCGCAGGTAGCGGACCAGCGTGCGCAGGATGACCACGCGCCGCCAGTCGAGGCCGGCCGTGAGGACCAGGGAGTTGAGCGTGTCGGACTCGGCCGACCCGCCCCATACCGCGGTGAAGGCGTCCTCGAACGCCGCCGCCACCTCGTCCTCCGTGCGGTGCTCTCCCCCGTCCCACACCGTCTCCGTCGGGGCCCGCAACCCGAAGTCGTAGATGTAGTCGGGTGAGCCGTCCTCGTTGCTGCCGTCCAGCTCGTAGGGCCGCTGGACGGTGACCTCCAGGCCGAGGTCGGCGAAGACCGGCAGGACATGGGTGAGCGACATCTCCTCGGAGCGGTAGACCTTGAGCCGTCGCTCGGTCGGCGCCTCCCCCGGGGCCCGGTAGACGTGCGGGCGGGCCGAGGCGTCGCTGCCGTGCAGCTCCCCCAGACGCTGCAGGTCCAGATAGGCGGCCTCGCCGTCGAAGTCCTCCTTGTAGGCCTCCGGAAAGGCGTCGGCGAACCGGGCCACGAGGTCGCCGGTGGCCCCCTCGTCCTCGACGTGGGCGGCGACGGCGTCCGCGAGCCCCTCGACCCAGGTCCGGGTCACGGCGGTCAGCCGCTCCTGGAGCTCGCGCTGGTCGATCTCCGGCAGGTCCTTGTCCCGCGGGACGGTGATGACGAAGTGCAGCTGCGCCAGCGGCCCGTCCCCGACCCGGGTGGCGTAGTCGGCCAACTCCCCGCCGTAGGTCTCCTCCAGCAGGGTCTGCACGCGGAGCCGGTTGGCGGTGTTGTAGCGGTCACGGGGGAGGTAGACGAGCGCGCTGACGAACCGGCCGAACTCGTCCGCCCGGACGTAGGCCTTGGCCGCGGGACGCTCGAGGAGACGGACCACGTCGCCGGCGGTCGCGGCCAGGTGCTCCACCGGAGCCTGGAACAGCTCGTCGCGCGGGTAGGCCTCCAGGACGCTGAGGAGGTCCTTGCCGGAGTGGCTGTCCGGAGCGAAACCGGACTCGGCGAGCACCTGCTTGACCTTGGCGCCGACGATCGGCAGACGCTGGCTCGACTCCGCGTAGGCGCTCTGGGTGAACAGGCCGAGGAAGCGGTGCTCACCGACGACCTGTCCGCGCTCGTCGAACCGGCGGACCCCGATGTAGTCCAGGGGCACCGACCGGTGGACGGTGGCCCGCGTGTTGGCCTTGGTGACGGTGAGCAGCCGGGGGTCCCGTGCCGTGCGGGCCGCCTCCGGCCGCAGCACGGTGGGCGCCGGGTCGTCGGCCGCGTCCCGCAGGATCCCCAGACCGCTGCCTGCGACGGCCTGCAGCGCGAGACCGTCGTCGGTCTCGACGAGGTCGTAGCTGCGGTAGCCCAGGTAGGTGAAGTGGTGGTCGTCGATCCACGTGAGGAAGTCCACGGTCGAGGCGATCTCGTCGCGGTCCACGGACCGGGGAGGACCGATCTCGAGCTCGTCGACGATGGCGCGGGCGCGCTGGCGCATCGTCCCCCAGTCGCGGCAGGCGCGGCGGACATCGGTGAGCACCCGGCCCAGGTCGTCCTCGAGCGTGGCCCGGTCCTCCGGCTCCGGCACCCGGTCGACCTCGACGTGGATCCAGGACTCGACCCGCTGCCCCTCACCGACGTCCTGCGGGTCGAGGTCGAGCACGTCGCCGGTGGACTCGTCCACCACGACCTGCGGATGCAGGAGCTGGTGCACGGACAGCCGGTGCCGGCTGACCTCGCCCAGCACCGAGTCGACGAGGAAGGGCATGTCGTCGGTCACGACCTGCACCACCGTCTGGCGGCTCGTCCAGCCACCGGAGTCGAGGGTGGGGTTGAGGACGCGGATGGCCGCGCGGCCCGCGTCCCGCCCCTCGGACAGCTCGGCCATCGAGCCCGCCATCGCCTCGCGCTGCTCCTGCTGGCGACCGGCCAGCTCGGTGGCGGCCAGGTGGTGGAAGAACCGGTCGGTGAGCGTGTCGGTCGACGTCATCGTGCGCGTGCACTCCTCGGGTCGCGGGCGTCCGGCGCACCCCGACGTGCGCCTGCTCGGCCACCCTACTCGGCTCCCCGCCTGCGCACCCGCCTGGGGACAACCCCCTGACCGGCCCCGCGCGCCCCCTAGGGTGGGCCCATGACCGGGATCGACCGGCCCCCCGGGCCCACGGCTGCCCGGCAGCCGTCGGGGGCGGGGTCTCGTCCCGCCGTGCTGCTGCGCGCCGCCGAGGAGGTGAGCGCCCTGGCGCCCGACCTCGGGTGGTCCGAGGCCAGCGGTCTCGTGGAGGCGCTGCTCGACGGCGTCGCCCACGTCCTGGCGGACGCCGCGACCGACCGCGACCGGCCCCGGCCGCAGCCCCTGGTCGTCGGGGCCATCGGGGGGGCCGACCGGTTGCCCGACCACGCCGGCTGCCGGGCCGCCGCAGGGCGCCTGCGGGCCCTGGCCGGGGAGCTGCTCCCCCATCCGGCACCCTGGGTGGAGGAGGCCGCCACGGTGATGACCGAGCTCGGAGACCTGCTGGACCGGGTCGCCGACCGGACCCGCAGCGGGGCCCTCACCCGGGCCGACAAGGGGGTCGTCCTGCGGCGGCTGCACGGCCTGCACCGTCGATGGCGCGCTGCGCTCCCCGAGCCGGGCGGCCAGGACGTACGGTGAGGCCATGAGGATCACCGAGACGATCCGCCACCCCGCGGACCCGCAGCGCACCTTCGAGATGCTGACCGACCACGCCTATCAGGTCCGACGCTGCGAGCGCTCGGGGTCGCTGGACCAGACGGTGCAGGTCGAGACCGCGCCGGACGGCACCACGACCGTGACGACGCAGCGGCACCTGCCGAGCGACGGCATACCGGACATGGCCAAGGGGCTCGTCGGCCCCCGGCTGCTCGTGGTCGAGACGGTGCGTTGGGGGTCGCCGGACGCCGACGGCGAGCGCGAGGGCGCGATGAGCCTGGAGATGCCGGGGCTGCCGATCACCTTCACCGGCGGCATCCACCTGCGGCGGGGCTCCGAACCGCAGGTGACCGACCACGTCGTCGACGGCGACCTGGAGGCGCGGGTCCCGCTGTTCGGACGCCGCGTGGAGGCGATGGTCGCCGAGCGGATGCGCGAGATCGTCCAGCTGGAGGAGCGGGTCGCGCGGGAGTGGCTGGCCGAGGGCTGAGCGCCCGGGGGCCGGTCGCTCAGCCGCTCTGACCCCTCACGCCCGACCACTCACGCCCGACCGCTCACCCCATGTGCGGGTAGCGGTACTCCGTCGGCGGGACGAAGGTCTCCTTGATGACCCGGGTGTTGATCCACCGCTGCAGGTTGGCCGCAGAACCCGCCTTGTCGTTGGTTCCGGAGGCACGCGCGCCGCCGAACGGCTGCTGGCCGACGACCGCGCCGGTGGGCTTGTCGTTGATGTAGAAGTTGCCGGCCGCGAAGCGCAGCCGCTCCACCGCCTCCCCCACGGCGGACCGGTCCTGCGCGATGACGCCACCGGTGAGGGCGTAGGGCGCCACGGACTCCATCTGGTCCAGCATCGAGGACCACTGACGGTCCGGGTAGACGTGGACGGTGAGGATGGGGCCGAAGTACTCGGTGGTGAGCATCTGGTGCGTGGGGTCCTCGACCACCGCGACGGTGGGGCGCACGAACCACCCGACGGAGTCGTCCACGGTGCCGCCCGCGACGACCTCCACGCCCGAGTCCGCGTGCGCCCGCTCGATGACGTCACGGTGCTTGGCGAAGGCCTTGGCGTCGATGACGGCGCCCATGAAGTTGGACAGGTCCCGCACATCACCGACCGGGATGCCCTCGGTCGTCTGCGCGAGGTCGTCGCGCAGGGTCCGCCACAGCGACGCCGGGATGTAGGCCCGCGAGGCCGCGGAGCACTTCTGGCCCTGGAACTCGAAGGCTCCCCGCACGAGGGCGGTCCGCAGCACCTCGGGGTCGGCGCTGGGGTGGGCCACGACGAAGTCCTTGCCCCCGGTCTCGCCCACGATGCGGGGGTAGGACCGGTAGGTCCCGAGGTTCGAGGCCACCCCCTGCCAGAGCATGTTGAAGACGGCGGTGGACCCGGTGAAGTGGATGCCGGCCAGGTCGGGGCTCTCGAGGACCACCTCGGAGACGGCCGGCCCGGTGCCGGTCACCATGTTGATGACGCCGTCGGGCAGGCCGGCCGCGCCGAGCAGGTCCATCATCAGGCTCGCCGCCCGCTGCTGCGTCGGCGCCGGCTTCCAGACCACGACGTTGCCCATGAGGGCCGGGGCCGTGGGGAGGTTGCCACCGATCGCGGTGAAGTTGAAGGGCGTCACCGCGTAGACGAAGCCCTCCAGCGGACGCTGGTCGATGCGGTTCCAGGTGCCGGGCGAGTTGCGGATCGGCTGCTCGGTCAGCAGCTGCCGCCCGTAGTGGACGTTGAAGCGCCAGAAGTCGGCCAGCTCGCAGGCCGAGTCGATCTCGGCCTGGGTGGCGGTCTTGCTCTGGCCGAGCATCGTGGCGGCGTTCATGCGGGCGCGCCACGGCCCGGCCAGCAGCTCGGCCGCCTTGAGGAAGATCGAGGCCCGCTCCTCGAAGGACATGGCCCGCCAGGCCGGCGCTGCCTCCCGGGACGCCTCGATGGCCGCGCGCGCGTCCTTCTTGGTGGCGTCCCGCATCGTCCCGAGCACCTCGGCGTGGGCGTGCGGCTGCACGACGTCGATCGCGGCGCCGCCCCCGACGACGGGAGAGCCGCCGATGACGTGCGGGAGGTCCACCGGGCTGGCCGCGAGCTCGGCCAGCGCTGCCTCGAGGGCGCCTCGTTCGGCACTCCCCGGCGCGTAGCCGAGCACGGGCTCGTTGAGCGGGCTGGGGACGTCGACGATGCCATCCATGGCGTGATCTCCTCGCGGTGGGTCGGTCAGTCGGTCGGTGGGTCGGTCGGTCGCTCGGTCGGTGCCGGGCCCCGTCCGGCGTGCTCGGCCCGCCGGACCAGCTCCAGCACGTGGTCCAGCTCAGTGGTGTCGAACCACGACAGCTCGATGTCCCGGGAGTCGTGGTCCGCCAGCAGCGAGGGGTCGCCGGTGACGACGTCGTCGCCCAGGTGCAGGGCCGCGACCCGGGGCAGGTCCACGGACGCCACCTCGATCCACAGGTCGTCCACGGGAGCGGCGGTCACCAGCGCGGAGTCCGCGTCGACGGCGGCCAGCACCACCGGGACGCCGGAGCGCACCGCGTCCTCGGCGGCCACCTGCGTGGCGGCGTACTCGAGCTCGTCCCCGTCCGCGCCAGGCTCCTGGGCCCGCAGCACCTCGGTCACCGCCGTCGCCCGCACCGGACCGGCCAGGCGACGGTCCTGCGCGAGGGCGGCCAGCTGGTCGCCGGTCAACGGCACGTAGCACCGCACGGTCGTCATCGCCGACCTCCTCGTCAGGGTCACCGGGCCGGGCCGCCGGCAGCGGCCTCCCCGTCATGGTGTCAGACGTCGGCCGGGTCCCGGCGGGTGGGGCGACGGGGCGCAGCTCAGGTACGGGTCCGGCGGCGCGGCCACCAGCGCGAGCGCGAGGCGTCCACGGAGCCGCGACGACCGCTGACCAGATGAGCCAGGGTGCGGATCGACTCCCGTGCCGGGCTGGAGGGGCGTGACTCGGCGAGGGTATGCCCGTGCAGCAGGGCCGCGTCCACGCCGTCGCGGTCCTCGGGGACCAGGTGCACCTGGCCCACACCGGCGAAGCGCCGCAGGGTCTCGGTGATCCGACGGCCAGGCTCCGGGCCGACCGGTCCGGGGCGCACGCGGGTCACCACCACCTGGGCCTTCGCCCGGGTCAGACCGGGCAGCTGGTCGACGCAACGGACGAGCCGCTGCAGGCCCACCGGGTCGCCGGTGCCGACCACCAGCACCCGGTCGGCCTCCTCCAGGGCGCACAACGCGGCCCCGTTGCGCCGCGGTGCGCTGGTGTCGAAGGACAGCTCCTCGTCCTGCTCCACCGTCGGCGCGACGTCGACCACCACCCAGCGGGCGACGGACCGGGCCTGCTGGAAGATGTCGGCCAGGGCGCTCTCCCGCAGCTCGGTCCACCGGTCGGCGCGGGGCAGCCCGGTGAGGACGAGCAGCCCGGGACGCACCCGAGGGGCGAGGCGCACGAGGTGGTCCGCGTCCAGGGTGCCCTGGTCGGCGGCGCGGGCGGCAGCCGCGACCCCGGGCGACTCGTCGAGCACGGCCAGCGCCTGCGCCACGCCGGCACCGTAGGTGTCCGCGTCCACGAGCAGGACCTGCGTCGTCGCGGACGCCAGCTCGGCGGCGAGGTTGACGGCCACGGTGGTGCGGCCGGTGCTCCCGTGCGGCCCCCACACCACCACGACCTCACCCTCGGGCGAGCCGTCCTGCCGGGGCAGGTCCTCCTGCTCCGTCCCGGCGGTCGGGCCCGGCCCGGCGTCGTCCTGCCGCACACCCTCGGGACCGGTCTCGACGAGCAGGGCGGCCGGGTCGGTGAACCGTCCGGGGCCGGGGTCGTGCTCGGCGGGCCCGGGCGTGGCGGACCCGGTTGGTGACCCGGTCGGTCCGCGGACGTCGTCGGAGGGGTCCGCCCGCCCCAGCGAGGCGAGCACCGCGTCGAGGTCCGGGGTGCTGCTCTCCACCTCCAGCACCGAGATGACGCCGCGCCGTTGCAGGGTGCGGGCCGCCTCCGGGTCGTCGCGCGGGTGCACCCCCACGACGTGCGCGCCGGCGGCGCCGAGGTCCAGCACCGCGTCCCGGTCCAGACCGCGCAGGTCGTGCGAGACGAGGACGACGTCCGCCAGGCCCGCCCGGGTGACGCCGAGCAGCTCGGGCAGGTCGGCACATCGGCGTACCAGCCGCGCCTGGGTGGACCCGGCCAGCAGGGCCGCGACCTGGCTCTCCCACCGGGGGGCCACGGCGGTGACCAGCGGACGAGTCACCCGCCCTGCTCCCCCTGGTTGCGGGGCGCCGGGACCAGGGTCAACCGAGCGTCCTGGTCCACGGCCGCGATGACGTCGCCCACCCGGTCCGCCGGGACGACGAGAGCCACCGGGGTCCGCCCCAGGGACGCGCCCAGCCCGCCGGCCTGGTCGGTGACGCGGTCGACGACGGCCCCCGGCAGCAGCAGCTCGGGGTCGCGGTAGACCTCCCCCGCGGCCTCCGGGTCGCGCCGGCTCACCCACACGTCGACCTCCGTCCCGACCTGCAGACCGGCGACGGTCGAGGCGTCCACCGGGACGTTGACCGTCTTGTCCAGCGCCTGCCGCTGCGTGCCGACCGCTGCCGCGGGCACGATCTCCCCGGCCGCGACCCGGCGCACGAGGTAGGTGCCGCCCGCCACCGGGTCGGTGGCGTCCAGGTAGTGCTCCGCGGAGTCCCCGAGCCGTACCTGCACGGTGACCAGGTCAGCGCCAGAGAGCGGCTGGCCGGGCAGCAGGTCCCGCGCCGCCGCGTAGACCGGCCGGGTGTCGTCGAGGCCGGACACCAGGCGGGCACCACCTGCTACCGAGAGCACCACCAGCAGCACCCCCACCACCAGGCGCAGGTCACGCCACCCGGGCGCCTGCAACCGGCGCGCGGTGCGCCCCGGCCCGTCCTGCGTCGTCGCTGTCGGTCCCATCTCGAGGCCCCCTTCGTCCCTGTCGGCCCGAACGGCACGATAGCGCCCCGGGCCCCCACCTCACCTCTCGTCGTCCACAGGCCCCTCGGGACGCGGGGAGGAATCCGTACCATCGTGGTCAGGACCGACGAGAGGAGACCCGCGTGGCCGGGCCCAGATTCCTGACCCTCACCGACGTGGCGGACACCCTCAACGTGTCCCTGTCGCAGGTCAAGGCCCTGGTGCGGTCCGGGGACCTGCCCGGGGTCAAGCTGGGCGGACGGGGCGTCTGGCGGGTCGAGGCCGCCGAGCTCGAGGCCTACATCCAGCGCATGTACACCCGCACCCGCGAGTCTCTGCACCTGGGCGACGGCCCCTGAGTCGATGGCCAGGCCCCTGAGCCGACGGCCCTGAGGCACCACCCTGCCCCCGGTCAGAGCCGCTGGACCATGGCGATGGTGCCGTAGGGCACGGCCACCACACCCCGGACCGCGCCCGGTCGGCGCGGCTCGTCGTCGGCGTGCCGCGCCAGGTCCAGGTGGTCGGCGAGCGCCCGGTCCACGGTGCCGCTCAGGTGGTCCCCACCCTGGTCGAACACCCGCACCCGAGCCCGGTCCCGGCTCAGCGCGCGCACGGCGTGACGCAGGCCGTAGCGGCGTGGCCGGTCGTCCACCCGACCGCTGAGCCCCTCGACCGAGAGCAAGGCTGCGGTCGCGACCAGACGCTCCTGGTGCGAGGAGGAGCTCACCTCGTGCACCAGCATCCAGTCCGGGCCCACGTCGACCAGCCTGGCCTCCAGGACACCGACCCCGCGGACCCCCAGGCGCAGCACCCGCCCGACATCGGCAGCCAGCCGGTCCCCCAGGACGACGCGACCGTGCTCGGCGCGGGTGTGCTCGGCGGCCTCGGCCGCCCTCTCCCGCCGTGCCCAGTCCGCCTGCTGGCCCTCGAGGTCCGCGAAGAGCTGCTCCCAGCGCATACCCCCATGGTGCCAGGCGGCACCGCACCTCACCGCCCGTCATCCACAGGTCTTGACGCCCCGTCGGACCGCTCGTAAATTGCCGTCATCGGACGCTCATGAACGCAAACGAACGCATCGTGCCCCAGAGGCACGCCGGAGAAGGGACGCCATGGACACCACACGGAGGCGGGTCGGGGGCCCGCCGGTCGGCTGGCGGGCCAGCGCCTGGGGAGGTGTCGCCGCCACCACCGCGCTGGTGGCGGCGGGGGTGCTCGGCCGGCAGGCCGTGACCACGTGGTCGACCCGCGGGACCCCGGACCCGGGCGCGGCCGTGCTGGGGGCCATGCTCACCCTGGCGACCGCCCTGCTCCTGTGGGTCGCCGCGGTGCTCCTCGTCGCGGCCTGGCGGGTGCGTCCGGCCGCCGGATCCGCGCGCCCGCTCCCGCCCACCTCGCCCTCGGTCCGCGTCGCCACGGCGCTGCTCGTCCTCCTCGCGACGGGAGCCGGAGGCCCCGGTGCCGCCGCCGCGCCGGTCTGTGCGACGGCCCCGAACGGTGCGGACGACCGCGCCGACGACCACCGCGCCGAGACGGGCGAGGCCGCACCGGGCGGGCCGATGCCCTCGCCCCCCGACCCCGGGGATGTGCCCCTCCCGGGGTGGACCCCGGGCCCGGTCCCCGCCGAGGCCCCTGCACGCGGTCAGGTCGACCTCGTGGGCGGACGCGCTGCCGGGCAGTGGGACCTCCCGGAGCACGTGGTCGTCCGGCGTGGCGACACCCTGTGGGACCTGGCCGCCCGGCACCTCGGAGCCCAGGCCACCTCCGCCGACATCGCGCAGGAGTGGCCACGCTGGTACGCCGCCAACCTCGCCACCATCGGCCCGGACCCGGACCTCATCCTCCCCGGCCAGGAGCTCACCGTGCCCGGCACCGCGGAGGACGGACGGTGAACGAGGTGACAAGGACCCCGACCCCGATCCCGACCCCCGGCGTGCTGCACCTGCGGGTCGTCGACGTCCCGGAGCCTCCTGCCGAGGGCGCCGACTGGACCCACCCCGAGGCGCAGGCCGCCCCGCACGGGGACGACTACGTCCAGGGGACCCTGGCGGTCGACTTCCGGCACGGGGCCTACGACAGCTACTTCGGCCCGCAGGCCACCGCCACCCACGACCTCCCGGAGGCCCGCCCCTGGGCGGACCGGATGGTCCGGGCCCTGCTGGAGATCTGCGCCGGCACCCGGCCCGTCGACCAGCTCTCCCGCTGGTTGGCCCCGGAGGTGCGCGACCGCGTCGCCCGCCGGTCGACGCTGGCCCGTCGGCGGGGCCGCTGCCGCAGCGGCCCGCCCGTCGTCCGCGCCCTCCTGGCCTGCCACCCCGCCGACGGGGTGTGCGAGGTCGCGGCGGTCGTGCACCTCGACGGCAGGGTCCGAGCCCTGGCCCTGCGCATGAGCGGCGTCGACGGGCGGTGGGTCATCACCGCCCTGGAGCTGGGCTAGGTGCCCGGTCGTCCGGAGCCGGTCAGCTGCGGCCCCGCTGCGCCGCCGCCCGGCGCTGGGCCCGGTTGCCCTGGCCCTGCCCCTGGTCGGTCGGCGCCGACCCGTTGGGCGCGCCGTCGCTGTGGCTGCCGTCCGCCCGGACGCTGCTGGCCTGGACGTCGCCGCTCTCACCCGGGGCGACGAAGGTCAGCCCCTGCCGCGACGCGGGCTGCTGGGCCTGCGGGCCTCCGGCCGCGGACACCTGGGCGTGGAAGAGCAGTCGCACCGACTCCTCCTTGATCGCCTCCATGACCGCCTGGAAGAGCTGGTAGCCCTCACGCTGGTACTCCACGAGCGGCTCACGCTGCGCCATGGCGCGCAGCCCGATCCCCTCCTTGAGGTAGTCCATCTCGTAGAGGTGCTCGCGCCACTTGCGGTCGAGGACCTGCAGCACGACACGTCGCTCCACATCGCGCATGACCTCCTCGCCGAGCTCGGCCTCGCGCTCGTCGTAGGCGTGCTGGGCGTCGCTGGTGAGCTCCTCGACGAGCAGGTCGGTGGTCACGCCGGCCCGGCTCCCGGCCCGCTCGACGATCTGCTCGATGTGCAGACCGACCGGGTAGACGCGGCCGAGCTCCTGCCACAGCGCCTCGAGGTCGATGCCGTCGGCCAGACCGGCACCCCCCGCGCTGGTGACGTAGTCGCCGACGACGTCGTTGACGAAGTGGCGGACCTGCTCGTGCAGGTCCTCCCCCTCGAGCACGCGGCGCCGCTCGGCGTAGATGACCTCGCGCTGGCGGTTGAGCACGTCGTCGTACTTGAGGACGTTCTTGCGGGTCTCGAAGTGCTGGGCCTCGACCTGGCTCTGCGCGCTGGCGATGGACCGGGAGACGATCTTGGACTCAATGGGCACGTCGTCCTGCATCCCCGACGTCGACATCACGCGGTCCACGAGCGCGGCGTTGAACATCCGCATGAGGTCGTCCTGCAGGGACAGGTAGAAGCGGGACTCCCCCGGGTCGCCCTGACGGCCGGCGCGGCCCCGCAGCTGGTTGTCGATGCGGCGCGACTCGTGCCGCTCGGTGCCGAGGACGTAGAGACCGCCGAGCTCGGTGACCTCCTCGTGCTCGGCCTCGACGGACGCCTCGGCCTGGGCGAGCGCCTCGTCCCACGCCGCCTCGTACTCCTCCGGGGTCTCGTGCGGGTCCAGCCCGCGGGCCTGCAGCGCCGTCACCGCACGGAACTCCGAGTTGCCCCCGAGCATGATGTCGGTGCCGCGGCCGGCCATGTTGGTCGAGACGGTGACGGCGCCCTTGCGTCCCGCCTCGGCCACGATCGAGGCCTCCCGCTCGTGGTGCTTGGCGTTGAGCACCTCGTGCCTCACCCCGCGCCGACGCAGCTGGTCGGAGAGGTACTCCGACTTCGCGACCGAGGTGGTGCCGACGAGCACCGGCTGCCCGGCCCGGTGACGCTCCACGATGTCGTCGACCACCGCGCCGAACTTCGCCTCCTCGGTGCGGTAGACGAGGTCCGGCATGTCCTGCCGGATCATCGGCCTGTTGGTGGGGATCGACAGCACACCGACCTTGTAGATCTGGTGCAGCTCGGCGGCCTCGGTCTGGGCCGTGCCCGTCATCCCGGCGAGCTTGTCGTACATCCGGAAGTAGTTCTGCAGGGTCACCGTGGCCAGGGTCTGGTTCTCGTTCTTGATCTCGACCCCCTCCTTGGCCTCGATCGCCTGGTGCATGCCCTCGTTGTAGCGGCGGCCCGGGAGGATGCGGCCGGTGTGCTCGTCGACGATCATCACCTGACCGTCCATGACGACGTAGTCCTTGTCGCGGGTGAACAGCTCCCGGGCCTTGATGGCGTTGTTGAGGTAGCCGATGAGGGGGGTGTTGGCCGACTCGTAGAGGTTGTCGATGCCGAGGTAGTCCTCGACCTTCTCGATGCCGCGCTCGAGCACCCCGACGGTCTTCTTCTTCTCGTCGACCTCGTAGTCACCGCTGGACTCGATCCCGCGCAACGGGTCGGCGGCCTCGCCGCGCTCCAGCCGACGGACGACCTTGGAGAACTCGGTGTACCACTTCGTCGGCTGGTCGGCGGGGCCGGAGATGATGAGCGGCGTGCGGGCCTCGTCGATGAGGATGGAGTCGACCTCGTCCACGATCGCGAACTGGTGCTCGCGCTGCACGAGGTCCTTGAGCGAGGTCGCCATGTTGTCGCGCAGGTAGTCGAAGCCGAACTCGTTGTTGGTGCCGTAGGTGACGTCCATCGCGTACTGCTCACGGCGTTGCGAGGGCGTCATCGAGGACAGGATGCACCCGGTCTCCAGACCGAGGGCGCGGTGCACGCGTCCCATGAGCTCGGACTGGTACTGCGCGAGGTAGTCGTTGGTGGTGATGACGTGCACGCCGCGACCGGTGAGCGCGTTGAGGTAGGACGGCAGGGTCGCGACCAGCGTCTTGCCCTCGCCCGTGCGCATCTCCGCGACGTTGCCCTGGTGCATCGCGGCGCCGCCCATGATCTGCACGTCGAAGTGGCGCTTGCCGATGGTGCGCTTGCTGGCCTCCCGCACGGCGGCGAACGCCTCGGGCAGCAGCTGGTCCAGGGTCTGGCCGTCCGCCAGCCGCGCCTTGAACCGGTCGGTCTCCTCGCGCAGCTCGCCATCGGACAGGCCCTCGAAGTCCTCCTCGAGGGCGTTGACCTGCTTGGCGACGGTCTCCAGTCGGCGCAGCGCGGACTTCTCCCCGGCGCGCAGCATCTTCTCGAACAGGTTCGGCACGCGTCTAGGCTAACGGGCATGGCTGAGGATGCCGCATCGAGCGTAGGGCCGGTGCGCCAGCAGGAGGGGTGGCGGATCGTCCCGCCGCACGAGGGGCACGTCGCGCTGCTCGTGGACCTGGGGGCCGACGCGGAGGCGCGCAGGTGGGGCGACGCCGTCCCTGTCCGGGACCCGGGCGCGGCACGGGCGTGGGTGGCGGTCGCCCGCGACGGGTGGGCCGGCCGGCACCGGTGGGCCCCACGGCGCTGGGTCGTCGAGGAGTCCGCCGAGGGGGCCACCGGGCCGGACGCGGATCAGGTATGGCGTCCGGCCGGCCTGGTGGAGTACCGCCCGGACGGCCACGGGGGCGCCGAGGTCGGGTATGCCGTCCATCCGGACCACCGTGGCCGCGGGGTCGCCACGCGGGCGCTCGGCCTGGCGCTCGACCACGCCTTCGACGAGGACGACGTGGTCCTCGCGCGCTGGCGCGCGGAGGTCGGCCACTGGGCCTCCCGACGGGTCTCCTGGCGGCTGGGGTTCTCCGTGCCGGTGCCGGTCCGGGGACTGGTGCCGGGGTGGGACCAGGACACCGCCCCTCGCGACGGGTGGATCGCGACCTTGCACCGGGACGACCCGCGGGAGCCGGCATACCCGTGGCGGGAGATCCCGGTGCTGACCGAGGCGGACGGCGACGTCCGACTGCGTCCGTGGCGGGCCGACGCCGACGACACGGCGGCCCTGGTGTCGGTGGACGACGTGGCCCGGCAGTTCCTCGGCCCGGTCCTGCCGGGGTCCGGCG
This sequence comes from uncultured Serinicoccus sp., assembly GCF_947487915.1. Classification (GTDB taxonomy): domain Bacteria; phylum Actinomycetota; class Actinomycetes; order Actinomycetales; family Dermatophilaceae; genus Ornithinicoccus. The sequence goes on from NZ_CANKYH010000001.1 coordinate 432,312, forward strand.
AGGAGTCCGTGCGGGCCTGGACGGGGGCCCGGCTCGAGTCGGCCCTGCTCGGGCACAGCCTGACCTGGTGCATCGCCGACGCCCGCTCCGACGTGGCCCTCGGCGGCATCTCCCTCTTCGACCTGCTGGACCCCTTCGCCCACGGGTGCGCCGAGGTGGGCTACTGGCTGCTCCCCACCGCTCGCGGGCGGGGGGCGGTGACCCGGGCGTTGCGCCTGGTCACCCGGTATGCCGTGACAGAGCTCGGCGTGCACCGGATCGCGGCCCAGACCGACGAGCGCAACGACGCCTCGCACCGCGCGCTCCTGCGCGCGGGCTTCCGGTGGACGGTCACCGAGCCGCTGTCGTGCGTGTACGCCGCCGGGGGCGAGAGGCACGGCACCGCCCGCTTCGCGCTGCTCGGCGACGAGGCCGCCGGGTCCGCCGAGCTGCCGGGTCCTCCCCCTGCCGTCGCGGCCGCCGAGCACCCACCCGCGCCCTCCGGCACGGCACCGGGCCCGCCGCCGGTGTCACGACCGGGGGTCCCGACGCTGCGCGCCGACCCCCTGGTGCTGCGCCCGTGGCGCACCGGGGACGAGGACCGGATCGTCGAGGCGGTGACCGACCCGCTCACCCGGCAGTACCTCCCCCAGCTGCCCGACCCGTACGGCCAGCCGGAGGCGGCGGCCTTCCTCCAGAGCTGCGCCGAGGCCTGCGAGCGCGGCGAGCGCCGCACCTGGGCAGTGGCGGACGCGGCCGACGACCGGGTGCTGGGCGCGGTCAGCCTCACCGAGGCGGCCGCCTCGGGGACGCCCGGGGAGATCGGCTACTGGGCCCACCCCGACGCCCGCGGCCGCGGCGTGGCCACGGGTGCGGTGCGCGCGGTCATCCGGTATGCCCTCGCACCGGAGGCCGAGAAGGGCCTGGGCCTACGGCGGGTCTGGGTGCAGGCGGCGGGCAGCAACCTGGCCAGCCAGCGCGTCGCGGTCGCGGCGGGGCTCCGCGAGGTGGGACGGGACCGTCAGGCCGAGGTCCTGCGCGACGGCACCGTCGAGGACCTGGTGCGTCTCGACCTGCTGGCGCAGGAGGTGGCTGCCCCGGGGTGAGGACGGCCGACCCGGCGGGTGACCTCCTCAGATCGGCAGGTCGACCCTTCCCAGGCCCAGCCAGCCGGCCATCGTCTCCAGCTCGGCGACCAGCCGGGGAGCGGCGTGCGCCACGTCGGTGCCCTGCTCCCAGTGGACGGCCCGCGCGCGGAGCACCCCCACCTCCCGGTCCGCCTTGAGGTCGACCCGCCCCACGAGGTGCTCGTCGAGCAGGAAGGGCAGGACGTAGTAGCCGTGCACCCGCTGCGGCGCGGGGACGTAGATCTCCAGGCGGTAGCGGAAGTCCCAGAGCTGCTCCACCCGCTCGCGCTGCCAGACCAGGGAGTCGAACGGGCTCAGCAGGGCGGCACCCTCGACCCGCCGAGGTCGTCGGGCCCGGGGGTCCAGCCACACCGGCCGGTCCCAGCCGTGGACGTGCACCCGCTCGGCCCGGCCCTGCGCCTCGAGCCTCGTGAGGGCGGTCGCCACCACCGGCCCGCGCACCCGGAAGTAGTCGGCGAGGCAGCGTGCGCTGCCCAACCCGTGCGCCCGCAGCGAGACGGCCAGCAGCTCCACCACCGACTCCAGCTCGTCGGGGGCGTCCGGCTCACCGGGTGCGCGACGCAGGACCTCCGGGGGCAGGACCCGCTCGGTGCAGGCATACCGTCGCTCGAACTGGCTGGTCCGCGCGGCGCTGGTGAGCTCGCCGGTCGCGAAGAGCGACTCCAGCGAGGTCTTGACCGCCGACCAGTTCCACCCCCAGTGGTCGTTGCGGCGCGTCGCGCCGTGGGGCAGGTGCACCTCGACCTCGCGGGCGGTGAGCGGCCCGTGCTCCGCCACCACCTCGCCGACCGCCTCCAGCAGGCCCGGGTGCTGGTCCCGCAGCTGCTCGCGACGCGCGAGGACCCGGGGGTGGCGCATCCGGAAGCCCAGCAGGGGCCAGGTCGCCAGCGGGACGAGCGACGCCTCGTGCGCCCAGACCTCGACCATGCGGCGACCCGCGCGGGCGCCGCCGCGCACCCCCGCGCCGTCCCGCATGCGGTCCAGCAGGGCCGTGTCGTAGGCGCCGAGGCGGGAGAAGAACGGCAGGTACTGGCTGCGGGCGAGGACGTTGACGCTGTCGATCTGGACGACACCGAGGCGGTCCAGGACGCCGGTGAGCTGGCGGGTGCCGGGGTCCTCCGGTCTGGCCCGGCCGAAGCCCTGGGCGGCGAGCGCGACACGACGGGCCTGCGCCGGGGTGAGGGTCAGCACGGGGACCACCCTGCCAGGGACCTCCGACGCACCGGCCCCGGGGCCACCACGTGCGGGTGGTCCCCGGGGCCGGTGCGTCGGGGCCGTGCGGGCCCTGGTCTCAGGAGGCGACCGCCTGGGTCCGCTCCCCCGTGCCGTGCTGTCCGGCGTGCTCGTCGCCGTCGGTGTCGCCGTCCGCCTCGACGCGGTCCAGGCGCAGCACGCCGTAGGACCAGCCGCGGCGGCGGTAGACCACGCTCGGCCGGTCGGCGTCCGCGTCGTGGAAGAGGAAGAACTCGTGGCCGACCAGCTCCATCTGCGACAGCGCCTCGCCCACGGTCATGGGCGGGGACGCGTGCACCTTCTCGCGGATCTCGATGGGGCTGTTGCCGCGCGTCTGCAGGTCCTCGTCGACGGCCTCCTCGGGACTGCGCCCGGGCTCCTGCTCCTCGTCGGCGTCCTGCTCGGCGAGCGGGTCGGTGGGCAGTCCGAAGGTGGCCTCGGCGACGGAGGGAAGACGGTGCTTGCCGGTGTGGGACACCCGCCGCTTGTCACCCAGCCGGCGCAGCCGCTCGGCCAGCTTGCCCATGGCGAGGTCCAGCGCGGCGTACTCCTCGTCCGCCGCGGCCTCGGCCCGGACCACGGTCCGGTGGACGTAGCAGGTGATCTCGCAGCGCTCGGCCTCCTTGGCCTGGCGCGGGTTGGTCTCGCGGGTGAGCACCACGTCGGTGCGACGGACCCGGGGGGCCAGCTGAGGGACCTTGTCCAGCTTGTCCTCGATGTGGCGGCGGAAGCGCTCGGGCACGTCTCTCTTGCGACCAGTCACGCTGAGTTCCATCAATAACCTCCATGCAAGACGATGTGGTTCGGGGTATGGCGTCGGCGACGGCGCCTGCTCTCGACCGGCCTCACCCCCTCACGTCTGCTCGCGAGGTGCTTCATGAACCCACACTAGTCCGGCTCGACCGTGAACGGTAGGGCGGGCTAGGGGTCGGCGCGCCCGCGGCGGACGGTCGCCGCCACGGTGGCCGCGACCACCCCTGCCGCCCCTACCTCACGCAGCGCGCGGGCGCACTCGGCGAGCGTCGCGCCGGTGGTGACGACGTCGTCCACGACGACGCACGGCACGCCCACGAGAGCGCCCACCGACGTGGGGCGCACCCGGACGGCGCCGCCGAGGTTGGCCGCCCGCTGCCCGGCCGACAACCCGGACTGGTCGGCCACGGCACGGGTCAGCACCAGGGCCGGGACCACGGCGCGCCGCGTCCCGGCCGCGACGACGGCGAGCTCGCGCACCGGAGAGCGGCCCCGGACGCGGGTGCTGGCCGGGGCCGACGGCGCGGGGACCACGGCCACCGGGCGGCCGGCCCGGAGGGCGTCCCGGTGCTCCGAGGAACCCGCGACGGCGGCGGCGACCACGCCACGCAGCACGTCCCCGAGGGCCGCCGTCAGGTCCACCCGGTCCTGCTCCTTCCAGGCGACGACGAGGGAGGGCAGGGCGCCCTGGTAGGCCGGGCCCGACCAGGTGGGCGGGAAGCCCGGCGGGCAGGGTGTGGGGCACCAGGGGCGTGGGCCCGTCGCGCGCAGCTGCCCCAGGCAGTCCGGACAGAGACGGTGCCCCGCCCGATCGCAGCCGGCGCACCCTGCCGGGGCGACCAGCTCCAGCAGGGCACGCAGGTCCTCCCCCGGCCGCCACGGCATACCCCAGGGTCGCACCCCCGGGCCGGCCGTGCGGCTGTCCACAACGTTGCTGCGCCTGACGCCGCGGCGCCTCAGCCGCCCGGGACCACCACCTGGTCCCCGTTGCGGACGGGCTGCCAGCCCTGTTGTCCCTCCGGGACGTAGACCCCGCCGTCCTGGGTGCGGGCGATGACCTCCACGCCGGTGACCCGCGGCACCGGTACGGCGTCGACCAGACCGGGGAGCTCGCCCAGGGGCTCCAGCCATCCGCCGAGCTCCAGCCGGAAGGCCTGCGGCTCGAGGTCCTCCTGGCGCTGCCCGACGAGCACCAGCTCGCCCGCGGCGCTCCAGTGCGCGGCGGAGACGTCGCGCAGGTGGGTCGCCACCGGCAGCGGGGTGGTGAGCCCCCGGGGACGGCCGGCGTTGTCCCGGACGATGCCGCTGACCAGCAGGCGGTGGACCGGCGCCTCCTCGGTCTCCTCGGTCGCCGCCGGGCCCACGACCAGGGCGGCCCTGCTGCCGTCGGGCGAGATCGACACCGCCTCGACGCGGTCCTCGTCCTCGAGCCAGTCGGCCTCGACGGGCCGGGCCACGGCGTCGAGCTGCGCGGCGTCGACCACCCACACGCGGGGCGTCTGGCTGCTGCGGTGCACGCCGCCGACCCAGAACGCGCCCTGCGGGTCCACCGCGGGAGCACCGAGGTCGTCACCGATGCCCTCGTTGGTGTGCACCCGCTCCCCCCGCCACCGCCGGAAGGCGGTGCCGTCGACGGAGACCGCGGCCAGGTCGCCCAGCCCCTCCGTGGCGGCCAGGCCCGTCCACCGCAGCTCGACCTGCGGCAGGACCACGTCGTCGGGGACGTCGAGGTCGCGCAGGGCGTACTGGGAGGGGTCCACGAGGATGAGCTCCTCCCCGACCCGCAGCAGCACCTGCGAGACCTGCCGGTCCACCTCGGCGTAGGGCAGCTCGGTGGCGGCGGTGATCGGGCCCTCGGAGCCGTCCAGCAGCAGGGGTTGGCCGGAGGCCTGCACGTCCACCCCGGCCACCGAGCTCAGCCCCAGCAGGCTGTGCGCCAGCTGGCTGCTCAGCCCCGCGGCCCGCGTCTCGTCCTGGGCCAGCGTCGCGCCCTGCAGGTTGACGGTGGCGACCAGGGTCGAGGGGTCGACGGGCACGGCCGGCGTCGCGAGCCGCACCGACTCGTTCGCGGCCGTGCTGACGGCACCCTCCAGGTAGCCGGGCAGGGGGCCGAGCTGGGCGCGGGTGAGCGCCGTGGGCAGGCCCTCGCTGTCGGCCAGCCACCGCAGCTCGGGGACGAAGACGTCCTCCTGCGTGTTGAGGTAGGACAGCACCGTCGGCCGGAAGACCCGTTCGAAGGCGGTGTCCGAGAGCCACAGCCCCGCGTCGTCGGGGAAGGTGCTGATGCGCGGCTCGCCGTCGACCTCGGTCAGCCCGAAGGTCTGGGTCGAGGTCTGCGGGGCCTGCTCGGTGAGCCGCCCCTCGGCGTCCACCCGGCCCACCACGTCGAGCTCCACGCTCACCTCGTCCTCGGAGAGCAGGGTGAGCTCGGCGTCGCCCTCGTAGACGACGACCGTGGCGGTCGGCACCCAGCTGCTGGCCAGCTCGGACGCGAGGTAGGAGCGGGACACGTCGTCGTCCCCGGCGAAGCCCTCGCTGGCCCGCAGGAACCCCTCGACGACCTCGACCGGCCCGGCACCAGGCTGGGCGGGGGGCAGGAGACGGTCGACCTCGCGCTCGGACTGCTGGGAGACCGGCAGGCCGGCCCGCGGTGCGGAGCTGGTCGGGAGCTGCCCCGAGCAGCCGGCGGTGATGAGTGCGGTGGCGGCGAGCACCGCGACCAGGGGGGTGCGCATCAGTCGTCCTCTCTCGTGTCCAGCGCCAGCACGACGGGTGGTACCTCGGCGTCCCGGGCGGCGGTGGCGCCACCGACCGGCCCGGGCCCGGAGGGCACCTCCGGAGGCTCGTCGGCGATGACGTGGGTATGGGCGCGGGGCAGCAGCAGGCGGAAGCACGCGCCCTCGCCGGGCCGGCTGCCGACCTGCAGCCACCCGCCGTGCACGCGGGCGTCCTCCTGGGCGATCGCCAGCCCGAGCCCGGTGCCGCCGGTGGTGCGGGCGCGGGCGGAGTCGGCCCGCCAGAACCGGTCGAAGACCTGGAGGCGCTGCTCCTCGGTCAGCCCGATGCCGTGGTCGCGCACGCTGACCGAGACCACCTGGGGGTTGCTGGCCACGGTGACGTCCACCGGCAGCCCCTCGCCGTGCTCGACCGCGTTGGTCAGCAGGTTGCGCAGGATGCGCGAGACCCGGCGACCGTCCATGCAGACCTCGACCCGGTCGCTGGGCACGTGCACCCGCAGCACCGTGCCCACCTTGTCGGCGAGGGTCTGCACCCCCTGCACCGCGGAGAGGACGGCCGGCAGGATGTCCTCCTCGTGGCGCTCCACGGTGGCGGCCCCGGAGTCGAAGCGGCTGATCTCCAGCAGCTCGGCGAGCAGCTCCTCGAACCGGTCCATCTCCTGGTCGAGCAGCTCGGCGGACCGCGCGACCGGCGCCGCGAAGTCCTCCCGCGAGGCGTGCAGCACGTCGCCGGCCATCCGCATGGTCGTCAGCGGGGTGCGCAGCTCGTGCGAGACGTCGGAGACGAAGCGCTGCTGCAGCTGGGACAGCGAGCGCAGCTCGCGGATCTGGTGCTGGATGGAGTCGGCCATCGTGTTGAAGGAGGTCGCGAGCTGGGCGATCTCGTCGTTGCCCACGACGGGCAGCCGCTCGTCGAGGTGCCCCTGCGCGACCTCCTGGGACGCCTTGGCGACCTCCTCCACGGGCCGGGTGACCATGCGGGTCGCCAGGAGCGCCAGGCCGACGGCCAGGGCGAGCAGCCCCAGCCCGCCGAGGAGGAAGAGCTGGCGGACGAGGTCGAGGGTCTCCTGCTCGCGGAGCAGCGGGTAGACGAGGACGAGGTCGTAGGGACCCGCGCGCAGCAACGACACCCGCGACCCCACCACCACGGCCGGCGTGCGTTCCTGCCCCTCGCCGAGCGACACGGGGACCACCATGACCTGCTGGTTGGCCGGGTCCTGGGCGATCGCCTCCCGCAGCGCGTCGGGCACGTCCTCGGCGAGGACCCCGGTGGACATGCGCTCCACCACGCCGCTGGTGTTGTCGAGGGCGGGCAGCAGCAGCGCCCGCCGCCCGTCCGCGGCCGAGGGGCCGCTCATCGACTGGATCTGCTCCTCGGCGAGACCCCGCAGTCCGCTGTCGTCCCGCCGGTCGGTGGAGTCGAAGGCCCGCTGGGCGTTGGCGACCTGCTGGGAGGCGTCCCGCTCCGCGCTGTCCACGGCCTGCTCTACCAGCCCGCGGGAGACCTGCTGGTAGAGCAGGGTGCCGAGCAGGAGGGCGAGCAGGGTGCCGACCAGGACCGTCGAGGTGACGACGCGCGCCCGCAACGAACCCCGCCACCAGGTCAGCACCCGCCGCCCGGTGGCGCCCTCGTCAGGGGTGCCCGGCCTTGTATCCGACGCCACGCACCGTCACCACGATCTGGGGGTTCTCCGGGTCCTTCTCGATCTTGCTCCGCAGCCGCTGGACGTGCACGTTGACCAGCCGGGTGTCGCCCGCGTGGCGGTAGCCCCAGACCTGCTCCAGCAGCGACTCCCGGTCGAAGACCTGTGTGGGCTTGCTCGCCAGCGCCACGAGCAGGTCGAACTCGAGCGGGGTGAGCGGTATCTGCTCGCCGGACCGGGTCACCTCGTGCCCGGCCACGTCGATCTGGACGTCGCCCACCTGCAACCGGGTGTCGTCGCCGGTGTCGGTGCGGCGCAGCCGCGCCCGGATCCGGGCCAGCAGCTCCTGCGGCTTGAACGGCTTGACGACGTAGTCGTCGGCGCCGGCCTCCAGGCCCAGCACGACGTCCTTGGTGTCCGTGCGGGCGGTGAGCATGACGACGGGGATCCCGGACTCGGCGCGCAGCTCACGGCATACCTCGATCCCGTCCTTGGACGGCAGCATGACGTCCAGGAGGACGAGGTCGGGACGGAACTCACGGAACATCGGCATCGCGCGTCCCCCGTCGGCGCAGCTGGCGACCTCGTAGCCCTCCTTGCGCAGCACGATGCCCAGCATCTCGGCCAGGGCCTGGTCGTCGTCGACCACGAGTACTCGAGCGCTCACGGGTTCCTCCTGCGTCTGTGCCCCTGCACCAGCATCAGTAGCGGTAGTGCTCCGGCTTGAACGGGCCGGCCACGTCGACCCCGAGGTAGCTGGCCTGCTCCTTGGTCAGCTCGGTCAGGTCGGCCGCGACCGAGGCCAGGTGCAGCCGCGCGACCTCCTCGTCGAGCTCCTTGCGCAGCGTGTGGACGCCGAGCGGGTAGGACTCGATGCGGGTGTGCAGCTCGATCTGGGCCAGCACCTGGTTGGCGAAGCTCGCCGACATGACGAAGCTCGGGTGCCCGGTGGCGTTGCCGAGGTTGAGCAGGCGGCCCTCGGAGAGCACGATGATCGAGCGCCCGTCGGTGAAGGTCCACTCGTGCACCTGCGGCTTGATCTCCACCCGCTGCACGTCCGGCACCCGGGCGAGGCCGGCCATGTCGATCTCGTTGTCGAAGTGCCCGATGTTGCCCAGCACGGCCTTGTCCTTCATCGCGGCCATGTGCTGCGGGGTGACGACGTCCTTGCAGCCGGTCGCGGTGATGACGAAGTCCGCCGAGCCGATGACGTCCTCCAGGCGGGCGACCTGGTAGCCGTCCATCGCGGCCTGGAGCGCGCAGATGGGGTCGATCTCGGTGACGATCACCCGGGCACCCTGACCGCGCAACGCCTCTGCGCAGCCCTTGCCGACGTCACCGTAGCCGCAGACCACCGCGACCTTGCCGCCGATCAGCACGTCGGTGGCGCGGTTGATGCCGTCGATCAGGCTGTGTCGGCAGCCGTAGGTGTTGTCGAACTTGCTCTTGGTGACCGCGTCGTTGACGTTGATCGCCGGGAAGAGCAGCTCTCCGGCCTCGTGCAGCTGGTAGAGCCGGTGCACCCCGGTGGTCGTCTCCTCCGAGACCCCACGGATGCCCTCGGCGACCCGGGTCCAGCGCTGCGGGTCCTGCGCCAGGGAGGCGCGCACGGTCTCCAGGATGACCTTCCACTCCTCCGGGTCCTCCTGCTGCGGGCTGGGCACGGCCCCCTGCCGCTCCCACTCCCGACCCTTGAGCACCAGGAGCGTGGCGTCGCCCCCGTCGTCGAGGATGAGCGTGGGGCCGGGTGCGTCCGGCCACAGCATGATCTGGGTCGTGCACCACCAGTACTCCGACAGCGTCTCCCCCTTCCAGGCGAAGACGGGCACGCCCTGCGGCTCCTCCGGGCTGCCGTGCGGGCCCACGACCACCGCGGCGGCGGCCTCGTCCTGGGTGGAGAAGATGTTGCAGGAGGCCCAGCGGACCTGCGCCCCGAGCGCGACGAGGGTCTCGATGAGCACGGCGGTCTGGACGGTCATGTGCAGCGACCCGGCGATCCGGGCACCGGCCAGCGGCTGCTCGTGGGCGAAGCGCTCGCGCAGGGCCATGAGGCCGGGCATCTCGTGCTCGGCGAGCCGGATCTGGTGGCGTCCCTGCTCGGCGAGCCCCAGGTCGCGGACCCGGTGCTCGAGCGCGGTACCGGTCGTCGTCATGGTGTCGGGCATGGGGTCATGCTACGTGGCGTCCCCGACGTCCCCCGGCACGTGCAGGCCCAGCAGCGCGTTCTCCAGCACCTCGGACAGCGCCGGGTGGATCCAGTACTGGCCCCGCGCCAGCTCGTGGGCGGTCACCGACGGGCCCATGCTCAGCGCCTGGATGGCGGGCTGGATGAGGGTGCTGGCCATCGGGCCCATGGCGTGCACCCCGAGCAGTCGCCCGGTCGCGGCATCGCCCACCGCCTTGAGCAGCCCGGTGGTGTCCTCCATCGCCCAGCCGTACGCGGTGTCGCCGAACCGCTGCACCTTGGTGGTCACGGCATACCCCTCGTCCTGCGCCTGGGCCTCGGTGAGTCCGACGCAGGCCATCTGCGGGTGGGTGAAGACGGCGGCGGGCACGAACCGGTGGTCGAAGGCCCGCAGGTCGTCGGGGTGGGCGAGGTTGTGGGCGACCACCCGGGCCTCGTGGTTGGCGACGTGCTTGAGCTGGTGCTCGGAGGAGGCGTCGCCCAGCGACCACACGCCGGCGACGCCGGTGCGGCCGAAGCGGTCCACGACGACCCGTCCGTCGTCGTGGGTGGCCACCCCGGTGTGCTCCAGCCCCAGGTCGTGGGTGTGCGGGGTGCGTCCCGTCGCCACGAGGAGCACCTCCCCGCTCGCCGTCGAGCCGTCGGACAGGGTGAGCTCGATCTCCGACTCCCCCTGCTCGAGCGAGACGGCCTCGACCCCGGTGCGGACGTCCCACTGGGCCCGCGCGAGGTCCGTCCAGGCGGCGGCCAGCTCCGCGTCGAGGGCGCGCAGGAGCCCGTCGCCGCGGGTGACGATCCGCACCGCCACGCCCAGGGCGGAGAAGATGTGGGCGAACTCGGCGGCGATGTAACCGCCGCCGAGGATGACCAGGCTGGCGGGCAGCTCGGGCAGGCGCATGACGGTGTCCGAGGTGTGGAAGGGCACCCCCGAGCGGAGGACGACGTCGGGGACGTGGGGTCGCGAACCGGTCGCGATGACGACCTGGTCGCCCGTGATGCGGTGCACCGAGCCCAGCTCGTGGTGGCCGCCGGGGCGGGTGATCTCGATCTCCAGCTCGTGGTCGGACACGAACCGGGCGTGACCGAGGTAGGCCTCGGTGTGCTCCCCGTCGACGCGGTAGTCCCGGCCACCGTCGCTGATCGGGTCGATCCGACCGAAGACCCGGTCCCGGATGTCGGTCCACCGCACGTGGTCCAGGCTCGCGTCGATGCCGAACCGCGCGGCGTCGCGGATCGTGGAGGCCACCTCCGCGGCGTACACGAACATCTTGGTGGGGATGCAGCCGACGTTGAGGCAGGTGCCGCCGAAGACCCCGCCCTCGACGACGGCGATGCGCCGCCCCTCCAGCTCGGGGGTGACCAGCGAGTTGCCGGAGCCGGTGCCGATGATGACGAGGTCGTAGTGGGTGGTGTCGCTCACCTGGTCAGCGTAGTTCGCCCCGGGACCCACGCCACCCGAGGTGGGGTCGACCCAACGGGCCGCGGGAGCAGCGTCACCGATGTCCGGCGAGATGGCACAGCGGCGCGTAGCCTGGAACGGTTGCTTTCGCACATGTGTTCGACTAGACTGGGAGGAACCCGCCGGGCCGGCGGGATGGAGCAGATCCTCGGGGGAGGTGGGTGTCGTGGCCGCATCGGTGGTCGAGTCGTCACACGAGCAGCCGGATCATGCCGTCCTCGGGGTGCTGGGGGTGATCGGCGCCGCGCGGGCCGGGCTGGACGCGCGGCTGATCGAGGCCGCGCGGATCGTGGTCGCCACCACAGGGGCGGCGCTGCTCGCGGACAAGGGGTTCGCCACCGTGGAGGAGCTGACCGACGCGCAACGACGGGCGTGGAGGTCCGAGGCCAAGCGAGCCGCGTGCGCGGAGATCGAGGCCACCCTCGGACTGGGGGTCGTCGAGGCGCGGCACCTCGTGGGTGTCGCCTGTGCACCCAGGGGTGTCCGCACCCCGGTGCTGGGAGCCCTCGACAGGGGTGACGTCACGTGGGGCATGGTCCGCGACTTCTGGCGCCGCTGCGCACGACTCTCCTCCGACGACGCGTCCCTGGTCGCAGAGTCCCTCTTCGGCACCGAGGCCGCCACGGCCGCACCCGAACGCCTCACTCCCGACGACCTTCTGAGGGACAGCCCGTGGCACGCCGCGGACTACCGGGCCGCGCTGGAACGCGAGGCCACCCGTGCCGAGGGGGTGGACGTCCAGGCCGAACGCGACCGACGCCGGGAGGCCTACCGCCAGCGCCGCGCCAGCGTGGTCGTCGACGCCGACGGGACCGCCACGCTGTCCGTCACCGGACCCCTCATCTCCATCGTCGCCGCACACTCCCGCATCGAGCGGGCTGCCCGCCTCCTGCGCAAGCACGGCGACCTCCGCACCCTGGACCAGCTCCGCGCCGACATCACCGCTGCTCTGCTCGTCCACGGGCAGCTTCCCCTGCCCGACGAAGACGACTCGTCGGGGTGGCGCGACCTGCAGGTGCCGGACCTGGACAGGATCGCCCGCGTCATCACGGGCATGCCGACCGTCCAGCTCCAGGTGGTGCTGCCCTGGGACACCCTCACCGGCAGCCCGGCGTGCACCCATGTCGGGGAGGACGAGCGGTCCGGCCGCGACGTGGCACACCTGCTCGGAGCACATCCCGCAGCCCTCACCCCCGGCCATGCGCGCGAGCTCGCCCTGACGCCGGACACCACCCTGAGCCGGATCCTGAGCGACCCCGCCGACGGGCGCCTCGTCGAACGCACCCTCACCACCTACCGGCCCGACGCGGACATGCGTCGGCAGGTCCTCGCGGCCGACGTCCACTCGCGCGCTCCCGGCACGCGGCACCCTGGCACCACCTGCGATCTCGACCACGTCAGCCCCTGGGGCGGGTCGGACGAGGAGGGGCAGCCGCTGGGCGGGCCGACGGCCGAGACCAACCTCGTCGCCCTCGGCAGGCGGCCGCACCAGCTGAAGACGCTCGGTTGGGCCACCGCCCGCATCAACGACCTTCGCGACCTGACCTGGACCACCCTGCTCGGTCACACGACCACCACCCGCACCCACGACTACCGCCACTACGCACCGACCACGCGGCCGTCAGCGTCCGGACCGGGCCGCACCGCCGACCCCCCGCCACCACCCGACCCGGACGAGCAGCGCGACGTGCTCAACCGCGCGCTCTACGACGCCCTCGGCGCACGAGGACCCGACGCCCTCCTCACCGACGACGACGACCACCCCGGAGCCGGCGATCACGGCGGGCCCCTGTCGCGCTGGATGTTCATCCCGCGCCGCCCCGCCGGAGGGCAGCCCCCGCCGGCACCCCGCCGCGCCCACACCGCCGGATCCGGCCCCGCGGGAGCCGACCCCGGCGCCCCCTCCGGAGTCCAGCCCGACGACCCCGGCGCCCCCTCCGGAGTCCAGCCCGACGACCCCGGCG
>NZ_CANKYH010000002.1 GCF_947487915.1 uncultured Serinicoccus sp.
AGCAGCCAACGACGGGGATCCGCCGCAGCAGCGAAAAAAGGAGCGAACCCGACCGGACCCCATCAGCGTGCCATTGACACGAAGAAACTGGTCGCGGCCTTCAGGATCGCGACGTCCTCGCGCAGCTGCCGGTTCTCCGCTTTCAGCTTGCGGATCTCGGCCAGCTCCTCACTCGTGGCGCCCTGGCGCCGGCCACCATCGACCTCGGCCTGGACCACCCAGCGGCGCACGGTCTCCTTGCCCAGGCCTTCTCGGCGAGCGACGGCCTCAGCGGCCGCGGTCAGCGAGGAGTACTCGCCCCGGTGCTCCTGCACCAGACGCACGCACCGCTCCTTGACCTTCGGATCGATCTTCTTCGGCATGAACTGCATCCTTCCAACTCACAAGGATGCGGCATCAAACCTGGGGCGCTTCAATCTGACACCGGGCTGACACAGGGGGAGTGGAGCGAGTATTGATGCTGGTCAGAGCACTGGCGAGCAGTTTCTCCCTCCTCTCGCCGCTGGCACCCACCAGCAGCGTCGACGCACCAGATCATCCTGGGTCGCCTTGTGCCATGGCGGAAAGGGCTGCAGCGATCTGAGCGTCGCGACCTTTCGCAGCATGTTGGTAGCGCATCGCTGCGGCTGGGGTGGAGTGCCCTAGCCTGCCCATGAGTTCGGCCAGCGTCGCGCCCGTTTGAGCAGCGAGCACTGCGCCGGTGTGGCGCAGGTCATGCCAGCGGAGATCAGGCCTGCCGGCGACGTCGCGGGCCCGGTAGAACACCGTGTAGAGCGAGGCGGGGGCCAGGTGTTTCAAAGGGTCGCTAGCAGCCGGAAACAGCAGGCCGTCCTGGCCTGTCGGGTTCGCGGCAAAGTGCTCACGCACGGCGGGCAGCAGGTGCGGGGGGATCGCCACGTCTCGGATGCCGGCCTGAGACTTTGGAGTGCCGACGACGAACTTCCCACCAACGCGGGTCACGGCACGGCGCACCTTGACGACGCCGCTCGTCAGGTCGACGTCCTTGCGGCGCAGTTCCGTCAGCTCACCGAATCTCAGTCCGCACCACGCGGCGAGCAGTGTCATGACCTTATAGCGCTCCGGCATAGCGCTCACCAGACTGGCGAGCTGTTCGAGGGTTGCAGGCTCGGTCTTGGTGGCGCGCTTGGCGTTCCCAGCACCCCGGATGTGCACGGGGTTTGCCGCGATCTTCTCGTCAAGTACCGCGGTGCCCATGATGGTGCGGAGCAGGCCGTAGGCGTGTGAACGGATCGTCGGTCTCTGGGGATCGAGGTCGGCATACCAGTCGCCGACCACTTCGCGCGTGATCGCCGTCAGTGGAAGCGCGCCAAGGGCAGGGAGGATCTGCCGCTCCAAGAGCTGCGTATAGTGCTCTCGGGTGCGTGGCTTGAGCTCGCGATGCCTCAGCCATCTCTCGACGTAAGCTGCGAGGGTGGTGGCCTCGCGCTGATGTCGGATGCTCACGCGCTCTTTGGGCGATGACCACTCATTGCCCGTTGTCAGTCGACGCTCGGCGGCCAGCCATGCCTCGGCGTCTTCGGCGGTCTCGAAGGTGGTCGCGGCGTAGTGCAACCTAGCGTCTGGCCCCGTGTAGAACGCTTGCCATCGCTTACTGGGGAGGCGGCGCAACTGGCCGAAGCCACGCTTCTTGCGACCAGGCATGTGCTTCCTCTCGTGCAGGATACGTGCAGGATCAGAGTACATCGGTGTCGATTTAAGTCCTCCCATGTCATGCGATACTGTTCACCGTACATGCAGGTCAGAGTCCCTTTCCGCAGGTCAGCGTCAGTATCGGGTTTTGGCGGTGGAACTTATTCGATCCCAGTATCGTCCACCAACAAGCCCCTGACCAGCAGGTATATCGGTCAGGGGCTTCGGTGTTTCCGCAGCACGAGACCGAGGAGATCCGTTGAGCCATCCGCACCCCGAGCTGGGCGCCCCGCCCTCCCTGCCCCGCAACGGCCTGAGGGTGGTGGCGCTCGGCGGCCTGGGCGAGGTCGGCCGCAACATGGCCGTGCTGGAACACCGCGGCAAGCTGCTGATCATCGACTGCGGCGTGCTCTTCCCCGAGGAGCACCAGCCCGGCGTCGACGTGATCCTGCCCGACTTCACCTTCCTCGAGGGCCGGTGGCAGGACGTCGTCGGGGTCGTCCTCACCCACGGCCACGAGGATCACATCGGAGGGGTGCCGTACCTGCTCAAGGAGCGGGGGGACATCCCCGTCGTCGGCTCGCGCCTCACCCTGGCCTTCGTGAGCGCCAAGCTCAAGGAGCACCGGATCAAGCCCCGGACCACCCAGGTCGCCGAGGGTGAGCGGCTGACCCTGGGTCCCTTCGACTGCGAGTTCGTCGCGGTCAACCACTCCATCCCCGACGGGTTGGCGGTGATGGTGCGCACCCCGGCCGGGTCGGTGCTGCATACGGGCGACTTCAAGATGGACCAGTTCCCCCTGGACGACCGGATCACCGACCTGCGGGCCTTCGCCCGGCTGGGCGAGGAGGGCGTGGACCTGTTCATGGTCGACTCCACCAACGCCGAGGTGCCCGGCTTCACCACCGCGGAGAAGGACCTGTCCCCAGCCATCGACACCGTGTTCCGCACCGCGCCGGGGCGGATCGTGGTCTCCAGCTTCGCCAGCCACGTCCACCGCATCCAGCAGGTCATCGACGCGGCCGCCGCGCACCAGCGCAAGGTCGCCTTCGTCGGCCGCTCGATGGTGCGCAACATGAAGATCGCCCAGGACCTGGGATACCTCGTGGTGCCGCGCGGGCTGGTCGTGGACGTCAAGGAGCTGGACAACCTCCCGCCCGAGAAGGTCACGCTCGTCTCGACCGGCTCCCAGGGCGAGCCGATGGCCGCGCTGTCGCGGATGGCCAACCGCGACCACCAGATCCGGATCGGCGAGGGCGACACCGTCCTGCTGGCCAGCTCGCTGATCCCCGGCAACGAGAACGCCGTCTCGCGCATCATCAACGGACTGACCCGCTGGGGCGCCAAGGTGGTCCACCAGGGCAACGCCAAGGTGCACGTCTCCGGCCACGCCAGCGCCGGCGAGCTCGTCTACTGCTACAACATCATCAGGCCGCGCAACGTCATGCCGGTCCACGGTGAGTGGCGACACCTGCGTGCCAACGCCGACCTGGCCATCGCCACCGGGATGCACCCGGACAACGTGGTCGTCGTCGACGACGGCATGGTCGTCGACCTGGTGCAGGGGCGGGCCAAGGTCAGCGGCAAGGTCCGCGCCGGCTACGTCTACGTCTCGGCGGGCAACGTCGGCGACGTCACCGAGGACGAGCTGCGCGACCGGCTCACCCTCAGCCAGCAGGGCACCGTGACCGTCGTCGCCCTCGTCGACGTGGACACGGGGAAGCTCACCGAGACGCCTGACTTCCTGGCGCGCGGTCTGGGCACCGACGAGCGCATGTTCGACGCCGCGATCCCGGCGATCGAGAAGGCGCTCGCCGAGGCGGCCTCCCAGGGCATCGGCGACGTGCACGAGCTCGAGCAGCGGATCGCGCGGGCCGTCTCCAGATGGGCGTTCCGCACGCACCGCCGCAACCCGTTGGTGGTGCCGGTGGTCATCGAGGCGTGAGGGGTAACGGCTCAGGAGCCCCGCGGGACCGGCTGCGCCGGCAACCGTCGGGTGGAGACGATCGACTGCGCGACGTCGAAGAGCTTGCTGTTGCTGTCGCGGGACAGCCGGACCAGGACGTCGAAGGCCTGCTGGCTGTCCAGGTCGAAGCGCTCCATGAGCAGACCCTGCGCCTGTCCGATGGTCGTGCGGCGGTCCATCGCCAGCTGGAGATTCTCGATCTTCTCGCTCGAGGACAGCGCGAGCGCGCCCTGGCCGGCGAGGATCAGGCCCTCCGCGTGGTCCTCGGTGGTGAAGGCGTCCGGAGTCAACGAGTAGAGGTTGAGGGCCCCGACGAGGCTCGTGCTCGTGAACAGACGGTAGGACAGCATGGAGCGGACCCCCAGCTCGTCCACCACCCTGGGCGTCCACCGGGGCCAGCGGACCTCGGCGCGCAGGTCCGTGCTCTCGATGAGGAACTCGTGACGTTCCATGGCCTCGAGGCAGGGGCCTTCTCCCTCCTCGTACTGCCACCGGTCGCCGGCGGCGCACCAGTCGTGGGACGAGGCGACGGTGGTGACCCTGCCCTTGCGGACCAGGGAGACACCCGCCGCGTCGCACCCCGAGACGAGGGAGACGGCCAGCCCCACCACCACCTCGGCCGTCAGCGCCACGGTCGGCTCGCCGTGCACGATCCGGGCCATCTC
Source organism: uncultured Serinicoccus sp. (assembly GCF_947487915.1). GTDB lineage: Bacteria > Actinomycetota > Actinomycetes > Actinomycetales > Dermatophilaceae > Ornithinicoccus. Next base: position 4,282 of record NZ_CANKYH010000002.1, read on the forward strand.
GGCCGTGCGGCGGGGCAGGTCGCTCTGGACTGCGCTCATGGGGGTGCCAGTATGCCGGACCCGGGCGACCCGGGCGACCCCGGCGGCGGACGGTGTCCGGCCCACCCAGCGCCTCATGCCGACACCGATTGTGTGCCGTCCCCCTCGTCGATGAGCCGGTCTCCCCGTCCGTGCAGGTAGCGCGCGGTGGTGGCGGCCGGGTGCTGCCGGTAGACGGTGGCCCCGCGCAGCTGACTGCTCGAGCCGGCGGCCGCCGTCGCCGCGTCGGCGGGCAGGACGGGGGTTGCGCCGTCCTGCGCGAGCCGGCGCCAGGAGTCCCGTAGCTGGCCCCAGTGCCTCGCCAGCAGGGCGAAGGATGCCGGGACCGGGCAGGGATCGTCGTCGGCGCCGTCGTCCGTGGCGGCCCACCCCTCCAGCTCGCTCGAGACGGGGTAGCCGAGGGGGCCAGGTGGTGCGAGACCGACGACCTCGGCCTCCACCACGGAGGGTCGGGCTCCGTCGACGTCCCTGGCGTGCTCGGCATAGGCCTGGAGCAGCCCAGGAGTAGGGATGCTGTCCACCGCCATGAAGACCAGCACCTCGGCGCCACTGTCCGCGGCGGTGTCCATGGCGCGCAGGAGGGCGTCGCCCTCCCATCCGGGGGTCCCGCCCGGCAGCTTCAGCCGAGGCACCCGTGTCTCCCAGCGGTCGGACCGGATTGGAAGACGGTTGCGGGTCAGCTCGCGGTCGCTGACCGAGAGCACGACGTGCACGTCGGGTGGCCAGGTGCTCATCGCGAGTCCGTCGACCTGGCCCAACAAGGCCTCGTGCTCGCGGTTGACGACGGTGGCGACGGCGATACGGGGACGGTCCCGACGGGGGGTCGTCGTGGTCATGCTGCTCCCAAGGCAGTGCGGCGACACGCCCGCTCTGTTGGAGGCTCGGGACAGGGTACACCGCGCTGACCACTGCGACGGACCGACGCGGCGTCACCGGATGTCGCGACGGCTGCGGGCCCGGCCCACCTCGCGCAGCCGTGGGGCGGTGCGCACGGCCAGGATCGCGGCACCGGGGAGCGTGGACAGCAACGCGAGGATGCCGTAGCCGATCGAGACGGTGACCCCGGTGCCCATGTCGAGCCCGCGCACCATGAAGATCCATCCCGCGGCAGCCTCGCGCGTCCCCCACCCCCCGACGGTGATGGGCACCGACATCGCCGCGACGGAGACGGTGGCGAGTCCCGGTGCCAGGGACACCTCCACCTCGGGCGCCACGACGACGACGGCCAGCACGAACATCGCCACGAAGGCGGCCCACCCGGCGACCGACAGCAGCAGGACGAGGGCGAGGTCCCGGAGCGGCAGGACCCGCAGCCACCGCCAGGCCACGGCCGCGGTGACGGCGGCGCCGGCCAGGCAGGCGACCCCGACCAGGGGGACCGGCCCCAGCAGGGCCACCGCCGCGGCGAGCAGCACCACGGTGGTCCCTACCAGACGCTCGGCGGCCACGGCGGCGAAGCCGCTGGCCAGCGCGCCCCGGCCGTCCGGCGCCTGGGCGTCGCTGCTGTCGTCCGCCGCGCGCAGCGCGTCGCCGGCGACGCCTCCGGGCAGCACGCTGTTGAGGAAGGCCGCCTGCCAGCAGCGGGCCACGGACGGGCCCACAGGGAGGGAGATCCGGTGGTGCCGGGCGACGAGCCGCCAGCGCAGCGCCTGCAGGACGACCCCTGCGCCCCCCAGGCCGAGGCCGACCGCGACCGCCCACCAGGGCAGGGCGCCGGCCGCGGTGACGAAGGGGCTGAGCCCCCACTGGGCGACGACGAGGCCCAGCAGACCCAGGGTGAGGACCACCTGCAGCGTCGCCCCGACCACGAGGCGCCCGCGGTGGGGCCGTGGCCGGCTGGCGACGAGGCTGTCGCTCACCGGCTCCGCGGTGCCGCCCCGGCACCCTCGTCGACGGTCTCGGGGGGCAGGCTCAGCAGGTCGAGGTGACCGACGCGCGCCCGGAGCGAGCCCGCCTCGAGCTGGCGGGACCGCTCCTCGAGCCACTCCCGCACCACGGGAGCCAGCTCGGGGTCGTGCTCGACCGCCACCGCGGCGCGGTCGTCGAGATAACGGCGCAGGAGCGGCTCGTCCTGAGCCGCAAGGACCCAGTCCGTCGCCCGGAGCTCCACGCGGGCCCCGCGCCGGCGCAGGGCCCGGGCCATCACCTCCGCGGCGTCCGGCCCGGGCCGGCCCTCGCGCCGCTGGTGCGCGTCGAAGGCGGCCGTGACGGCCGTGTCGGCGGGGTGGCCGGGCATGAGCGCGACCTCGCCCGTGACGCTCAGGCTCAACAGGGCCGCCGCACCGGGCGCCGCATCCGGTGCGACCACGTCGGCCAGCGTCTCGATCTCCGCCTCGGACAGCAGGTCGAGCAGGGCTGCGCAGGTGAGCAGGACCGCACCGTCTCGCGGGAGGAGAGCTGGCAGGTCCTCCACGGTGGCGACGGCGCGCTCGGTCGTGATGCGGTCGTCGGCCTCGGCCGCCGGCTCGTGCTCGAGGAGGTCGGCGTCGTGGTCGACCAGGACCCACCGCTGCCGGCCGGGCAGGCGCGGCGCGAGCCAGGCCTGGTTCGAGCCGGTGCCCGCCCCCACGTCGACCACCACGAGCTCGTCGCCCCCGCGGGTCCGCAGATGGTCGGTCAGCAGCTCCAGCAGGTCGCGGGCGTCCTCGCGGGCACGGTGGTCGGCGCGGCGTCGCAGCGCCAGCCAGTCGGCCGGCACCGGACGGGCTACCACCGCAGCGCCTGGGTGAAGTCCGTCGCGGTCGTGGCCCACCCGCGGAGTCTATCCCGGTGGGCCAGCGCGGCCCCCCGCCAGGCGCGCCGGAGGTCGCCGTCGTCCAGCCACCGGGCCAGGACGGTGGACCAGCCCCACGGGTCGGTGGCGTCGACGGTGGTGCCCGGCGGCGGCAGACCGTCCCGCTCGCCGGACCCGTGCAGCGCCTCGACGGCCCCTGTCCGGGCCGGGACGAGGGCCGGTATGCCGTGCGCGAGAGCCTCGGTCACCACCATCCCGTAGGTCTCGGCGCGGGAGGGCAGGACCAGGAGGTCGGTGGCGCTCCAGACCTGCTCGAGGTCCTCGCCGCGGCACGGGCCCACCAGCCGGACGCGACCGTCGAGCCCGGCCGCGCGCTCCCGCACGGTCGCGACGTAGCCCTCGTCCGGGCCGGGAGGCCCGACCAGCGAGGCGGTCCAGGGGCGGTCCACCACCGTCCGGAGCGCGTCGAGCAGGACGAGAGGGTTCTTGCGGGGGGTGACCGCCCCGAGGAAGAGCAGGTGCGGGGGAGTGCTCCCGGGCGCCGACGCGGCGACATCCGCGCCGGGAGGCACGGAACGCACGCCGGCGAGCCCGTAGCGCCGGAGCAGGTCGTCCCGGGCCCAGCCGCTGGTCGCGACCACCGTGTCCGCGGCGTGCAGCGCCGCCCGTTCCACGTCCTCGAGCCGCCGCTGCTCCCCGGCGCTCGTGCCGCCCTCGGCGGGCAGCGGCAGGTGCACCAGCACCGCGACCCGCACGCCGTGCGCACGGGCCCACGAGAGCTCCTCGGGCGCGGCCGAGCCGATGATCCCGTCGACGACCACGTCGGTATGCCGTCGTAGCACCTCGCGCAGCGCCGATCGGTCCGCCTCGGCCGGGCGTGGCCAGGCCCCGGGGAGGCGCTCGACCGTCACCGCGAGCCCGCGCGCGGCGAGCTCGCGGGCGACCCGGTCGTTGTAGTGGTTGCCCCCGCTGGGTCCGGCGAGGTCTCCGGGCAGGATCAGCGCCCGCGAGGGGGCGCCCTCACGAGCGGAGGTCGAGGTCATACGTCACCCAGGCCTGCGGATGCTCGCGCACCACGACGCCGATGCCGTCGATGGCGGGGTCGGCGCGGTCGGCCAGCGCGTGCGCGACGTGGGCGGCGACGGCCTCGGTGGTGCTGAGCCGGCCGGCGAAGTCGGGGTGCTCGTCGAGGTTCTGGTAGCGCAACGGGTCGAGCACCGCGGCGAGATGGCCTCCCGCCTCGCCGATGTCCACCACCACCCCGTGCTCGTCCAGCTCGCGGCGGCGCCAGGTGGCCTCGACGACCAGGGTGGCGCCGTGCAGACCCTGGGCCGGCCCGAAGAACGGGTCGGGCAGGCTGTGGGCGATCATGACGTGGTCGGTGACGGTGAGTCCGAACATCGTGCTCCTCGTGTCAGGGGGTCAGGTGTGTCGGGCGGGGGCGCCGCGCTCGGTGCCGTCCGCGTCGGGGTAGGACAGCAGGACGCACCCGGCGAGGTCCTCGTGGTGCTCGAGCTCGTCGAGCGCGCTGGTGACGGCGGTGAAGGGACGGACCCCACCGAGGAGGACCTCGAAGGCAGGGTCGGACAGCAGCTCGAGTGCGGTGCCGAGCCGGGCCGCCGGGTCGCGGCGGTGACGGCGGGCCGCCCCGACCCGCGAGACCTGGCTGGCGACCAGCCGGAGTCGGCGTGAGTGGAAGTCCTCGCCGAGCGGCACCTGCGGTGCGGGGGAGCCGAACCAGGACAGCTCGACGACGTCCGCGTCGTCCCCGGCGAGCGAGAGCGCCAGCGCGAGGCCCGGCTCGCTGGCGGAGGCGTGGAAGACCAGGTCGCAGTCGTCCCGCGCCTCCTCCGGAGGCACCGCGTCCAGTCCCGCGTCGGCCAGCTGCCGGCGCCGGGCGGCGTCGGCCTCCACCACCTGCAGGCGGGCCAGCGGGAAGCGGCGCAGCAGCAGCGCGAGCGCTCCGCCGATGAGCCCGGCGCCGACGACGGCCACGCGGTCGCCGGCGCAGGGCGGGGCGTCCCAGAGGGCGTTGAGCGCCGTCTCGGTCGGGCCGGTGAGGACCGCGCGGGGCGAGGGCACCTCGTCCGGGACACGGGTGAGGGCGCGCACGGGCACGACATACCGGTCCTGGTGCGGGTGCAGGCAGAACACCCGCGCCCCGACCCATTCCCGCGGCCCGTGCTCGACCACCCCGACGGAGAGGTAGCCGTACTTCACCGGGAAGGGGAAATCGCCCTCCTGGAAGGGTGCCCGCATCCGGTCGACCTGCGAGTCGGGCACGCCGCCGCGGCGCACCAGCAGCTCGGTGCCCCGGCTGATGCCGGTGAACGACGCCCGCACGAGGGCCTCGCCCGGCCCCGGCTCCGGCAGCTGTTCCCGGCGCAGCTCGCCCTGGCCCGGCGCCGTGGCCCAGTAGGCCAGGGCCGTCCCGGCTCCGGCGCTCACCCGCGCGACTCCAGGTCGACGACGTCGCGGACGAACGAGGCGGTGAGTCCCACGAGGGCGAGGGCGACGCCACCCGCGGCCCACGGAGCAGGCACGACCGGCACCAGGGCGATCCACAGGGCGATGCCCTGGACGGCGGCGACCGTCCGGCGTGCCAGGCTCGGCGTCAGCTCCTCCCGCAGGGCCGGGCGCACCCAGGAGGCGAGCACGAAGACGTAGCGCATGGCTCCGATCGCCACGACCCACCAGCCCAGCGTCGCGCCCACCAGGACCGACAGCACCAGCAGGAGGGCGGCGTCGGACTCCATGTCGAGCCTCGCCCCTGCCGCGCTCGCGGTACCCGTCGCTCGGGCCAGCCACCCGTCGACCGCGTCCAGCAGCAGCGCGGCCCCGACCACCAGCGCCACGGCCCAGGTGCGGGCGGGCAGCTGGCTGGCGAGGACGAGGACCGTCGCGGTCGCCACCACCCCCGTCAGCGCGACCCGGGCGAGGGTGACCACGTCGGGCGGGCTCACCGACGCGGGGCGACGCCGCACCAGTGCTCCGGTGGCCACGACCGGCACCACGAGGCCGACGGCCACCGCGAGGACGCCCACGCCGACACCGGGCCCGACCCGGGTGACCAGGCCCACGCACAGCGCCAGCGGGAGGAGGACGACGGCCGACTCGAGCACCCCGCCGCCGCGGAGCCGCGTCGTGGGAGCCTGCGCCGACATCAGCTGGCGTCCGGGACGTCGGCGGCCAGCCCCGAGGGCCCGGCGACACTGCGCCGGAGGTCCAGCTCGGTGACCATGTCGTCGCCGAGCTGATAGCGGCGTGCGGGCGGACGGAGGGCGTCGGACAGCAGGTCCTCGCCGGCGACCCGCAGTCCCGGCACCCCGTCACCGATGAGCACCGGCGCGGTGGTGAGGTAGAGCCGGTCGACGTCCCCGGCCCGGACGAAGGCCGAGACCAGCCGTCCACCACCCTCGACGAGGACCCGGTGCAGGCCGCGGGAGGCGAGCAGGTCGAGCACGGCACGCGGCTCCATGGGCCCGACGTCGGGCCAGCGGACGACCTCGACGTGCTCACCCACCGGGCCGACGGGGGCCTCGCCCCCCAGGACCCACAGCGTCGGCGCCGCGCCGTCGGTGAGGACGGAGGCGTCGGCCGGGGTCACGCCCCGCGGGTCCAGCACGACGCGGACGGGGTGCGGCCCGCTCACCGCGCGGACGGTGAGGCGGGGGTCGTCGCAGGCCACGGTGGCGGCGCCCACGACGACGGCGTCCACGAGGGCGCGCAGCCGGTGGAGGTGCTCGCGGTCCTCCTCACCCGTGACGAAGGCGGCGTCGCCGGTGCGGCTGGCGATGAAGCCGTCGAGGCTCTGGCCGAGCTGGGCCAGGACGAGGGGACCGTCGGCCCGGTTGAGGTCGCCGTAGCGGTGGGCGAGCTCACCGGACGCCGGGATCCGCCCGGCGAGCAGCTGCTTCCACTCGTCCTGGTCGGCCTCGTCGTGCCCCATCCGTGTCCGCTTGGTGGCCAGGTAGAAGGCGTTCTCCTCGCGGTCCGGGATGACGAGCGGCACCCGCTCCACGACCTCGATCCCGAGGGCGCTGAGGGCCAGCTCCTTGGCCGGGTTGGACGACAGCAGCCGGACGCGGCGCATCCCGAGGTCGAGCAGCATCGCGGCGCAGTGGTCGTAGGTGCGGGCGTCCGCAGGGTGCCCCAGGGCGAGGTTGGCGTCGACGGTGTCGACCCCCCGGTCCTGGAGGGCGTAGGCCCGCAGCTTCTCCGCGAGGCCGATCGCCCGGCCCTCGTGCCCGCGGGCGTAGACGACGGCGCCCCGGCCGGTGCGGGCCAGGAGGTGCAGCGCCTGCTGGAGCTGCTCGCCGCAGTCGCAGCGGCGGGACCCGAGGGCGTCCCCGGTGAGGCACTCGGAGTGCACCCGCACGAGCGGCGGCGGGAGGTCGGGGCCGTCGTCGTCGCTCACGCCGAGGCTGAGGACGACGTGGTCCATCCCCGTGTCGTCGCGGTATGCCGTCATCCGGAAGGTCGCGTGGTCGGTCGGGAGCCGGGTGTCGGCCACCCGTTCGACCCGCCGCGGTGCGGTCCTCGCCTGCTCACCCATCCTCCACATTATGGTCGTGACCGGTGATCTTCTCCTGCGGAGGGGTGAGCAGCGTGTCGACGACAGGTGACGGAGGTGAGACAGGTGACAGGCTGGGTCCGTCGCAACTCCGAGGGCCGGAGCCGCAGGCAGCCGGTCCCGACGGCCGTGACGGACGAGGTCGAGTCCTTGGCGGGCCGGGCCGTGGGCGGTGTGTCCGACGCCTGGGCACTGCTCGTGGTGCGCGTCGTCCGGCGGCTGTGGATCCCCTGCCTCGTCCTCGGGGTGGCGTGGGTGGTGTGGACCGGGACGACCCAGGACGCGAGCGAGCTGCACCTCGCCACGGTGCCGGAGATCGTGGCCGCCCTGCTGAGCCCGTTCGTGGGGGTGGTCCTCGCCCTCGGCCTGCGGGTGGCCTCGACCGCGCTGGGCGTGGTGGCGGCCCTGCCGGTCGCCCGTGCCGACCTGCACCACGCGCGCCGACGCATGAGCTCCGGGCTGCCGCACGTCGTCTCGGTCGCGATCGGGCTGCGGTGGCTGCGGGCGACGACCGCCGCGAGGGACGTCGCGCTGTCGCGGTTGCGTCCCGCGGTAGCCCGCACGATGCTCCTGGTCGACCGGGCCGAGACCGCCCTCATCCCGGTGGCGGTGCTGGTGCTCCTGGCCGTCATCGCGGTGGCCCCCGGCTGAGGCCTCCGGTGCTAGGCCGGCGGCACCAGGTCGCCGACCCCCTCCACCGCCCCCACTGCCCCTTCGGCCAGGAGCTCCTGACGCCGGCCCTCGTCCTCGGCCACCCCGACGACCGGCACGCCGGCCGACCGGCCGGCCTGCACGTCGGTCACCGAGTCGCCGAGGAAGACCGCCCCCTCGGACCGGGCGTCGAGGAGGCGCAGCGCGCGGAGCAGCAGGTCCGGCTCCGGCTTGAGGTCGCTCACCCGACCCGCGGAGCGTCCGACGACGTGCAGCCGGCCACCGGTGCCCGGTCGGGCGCGGTCCAGCACGCGCGCCACCACGTCCGGGGTGTTGTTGGTGACGACGGCGAGCGAGCCACCGCGCTCGAGGGTCCGGTCGATGAGGGCCAGTGCCCCGGGGCGGGGGGACACCCTGGAGGCGGCGTCGAGCTCCAGCTCGGTGACCAGCTCCTCCAGGGGTGCGAGCAGGCGGGGGGCGTGCTCGCCCACCAGACGCAGGCACTGCACGTGGTCGGCCTCTCCCTCCAGCCGCTGCGCCAGCTCCGGGCCACCGAGCCGGTGCGTCTCCGCCCGCACCCGGTCGCCCAGCTCGGCCCAGGACGACCCCGGGAACAGCCGGGCCAGCGGCCCGTCGAAGTCGACGAGCAGGGTCCGGGCGTCCTCGACGAGGCGGCGTGCGCTCTCCATATCGGCGACCCTACCCAGGCCGGGCGGGACCACCCGCAGTCCCGCAGTCCGGGCCGGTCCACGGTGCGGCCGACGCCGGTCTCCCGCTGCTAGATTTCCCGGGTGGCTGCGGCGCCTGCAGAGGGTGCACCGTCGGGTGGTCGCCTCCTGACGGGAGCCTTCGTCGCCCTCGTCCTCGCCGAGCTCGCGTATTTCGTCGGTATCGGGGCGCTCATCCTGCTCGTCCCTCTCTTCGCGGCAGACCGGCTGGGCGCCGGACCGCTCGCCGTGGGCCTCACCGTCGCCGCCTTCAGCCTCACCGCACTCGTGCTCCGACCGGTAGCGGGGCGGCTGGTCGACCGGTGGGGGCCGCGCCGCCCGTTCGTCGTGGGGGCTCTCCTGCTCTCCGGCGTGCTGCTCGCACACTCGCTGGTCGGTTCGTTGGCCGTCCTGCTGGTCCTGCGCGTGCTCACCGGCGTGGCCGAGGCGGTGGTCTTCGTCGCCGGGATGGCCGCCCTGCTCGACATCACCCCGTCGGCGCGGCGCGGGGAGGCGCTGAGCTACAGCTCCCTGTCGCTGTTCATCGGTGTGGCCGCGGGTCCCGCCATCGGTGAGGGGCTGCTCGCGCTGGGCGGGTACCGCACCGCCTGGCTCGGCGTCGCAGGGTTCGGCCTGCTCGCTGCGGTCATCGGCAGTGCGCTGCCGGGCCGACCCCCGGGCCTGTCTCCGACAGGCCCGACCGCGCTCTTCCCGCACCCGGTGCGCCTGCCCGGACTGGCCTTCGCGGTGGGGGTCGCGGGCTCCGCGGGCTTCCTCGGGTTCGCCGCGCTGCGGGCCCGCGAGGTGGGCCTGGACGGCGCCGCCTGGCCACTGGCCCTCTACGGTGGCGTGGTCGTCGTCGGTCGGCTGCTGCTCGCCCGGCTGACCGACCGGTATGCCGCTACCCGGCTGTCCGCGCTCGCCCTCGCCCTGACCGGGGGTGGCCTCGTGCTGCTGGGCGCCGGCCGGGGCGCTGTCGCGTTCGGGATGGGGGCCGTGGTGCTCGCGCTCGGGACGGTCCTGCTGACCCCGGCCTTCTTCCGGGTGCTGACCGACCGTCTGCCCGCCGACCGCCCCGGGGCGGTCGGCGCGACCTTCGGGGTGCTCGTCGACGTCGGGCTGGGGGCCGGCCCCGTCGTCCTGGGCCTCCTGGCCGAGGGTCTGGGGCTGCCCGGCGCCTTCGTCCTGCTCGGTGGCGCAGCGTTCGGCGGCGTGCTGCTCCTGGCGACCGGTGGCGTGCGGCATCGACCGGCGAGCTGACAGCGCACCGGCGCGACCGGTGTCGGACGTAAATTCACGCAAACCCTTGTGAGCCCCCGAGGCGGTGACCTATACCTGTCAGGGCAAGGACGCAAACGTTTACGCACGCAAGGAGAGACAATGACGTCACGGCTCCGACCACTCCGGTCCCGGAGATGGACAGCCCTTACGCTCGCGACGACGGTCGGCATCACCGGCCTCGCTCCCGCCGCCCTGGCGGTCCAGCCGGCCACGCAGGAGGCCGGGGGGACGGACCAGCAGGCGGCCGACTTCACCGCCCTGCTCGACTTCGAGACCTACACCCCCGGCCCGCTGGACGGCCAGGACGGCTGGGTGGGCTCGGCGGCCGCCTCGGTGGTGCAGGACCCGCTCAACCAGAACAACTTCGTGGGTCAGCTCAACGGGCCCGGGGAGAAGACCTACCGCGAGATCCCGGCCATCGAGGACGGTGACACCGGCACGCTGTTCTTCCAGTTCCTGCGCACGGAGACGGTCGACACCTCCTTCGGGGTCACCGACGTCGACGTCCCCGGCACCTACACCGACAGCCGCGCCTACGTAAACAACCAGAACGACGACATCCTGCGCGCCCGCGACGGCGGCGACTTCGAGTCGGTCGGCATCTGGGGCAAGGACTCCTGGCAGTGCGTCTGGATCGTCGCCGACAACGACGCCGACGAGGTCGCCGTCTACAGCCAGGGCGGCCCCTACGAGGAGCAGACCAGGCTCCCGGACGGCGCCGAGGAGCAGTTCGACTTCCGCGTCCCGGTCTCCGGCGCCCTGGACCGCTTCTTCTGGATCAACGGCTCGCGCAGCCCCGGTGACCTCTACCTGGATGACGTGGGCATCGACACCGCGGGGGAGAACCTCGCCATCCCGAGCGGCAACCCCGCCGACTGCGAGGCCGGCGAGATCCCCGAGCAGCCGCTGCTGAACCCGCTCCCGGACCCCGAGCCGTCGGTCCTGGGCATCGAGGTCGAGGAGCTCGTGCAGCTGCCGGAGTCGTCCACGACCCCGGCCGCGAGCGACCAGCGGCTCATCCGGCACAACCGGATCACCCACCTCGACGAGGTCCCGGACGGCTCCGGTCGCCTGGCGATCCCGGACATGAACGAGATGCTCTACCTGGTGGACAAGGAGACCGGGGACTTCAGCCCCTACCTCAACGTCCGCGACCAGTTCGTCGACAACTTCCACAACCACGCGGGCCTCGGCACCGGGTTCGGCTTCGTCGAGCACCACCCGGAGTATGCCGAGAACGGCATCTTCTACACGGTGCACACCGAGGCCGGCAGCGCGCTCACCGAGGACGAGCCGGACTTCCCGGCCTTCGGAGGTGTGGGCTACCACAGCGTCGTCACCGAGTGGACGGCCGACGACCCCGCCGCGGACGTCTTCTCCGGCACCAGCCGCGAGCTCATGCGGGTGCCGTTCGCGGGCCGCGTGCACACCCTGCAGCAGATCGCCTTCAACCCGACCGTCAGCCCGGGCGACCCCGACTACGGGATGCTCTACATCCTCTCCGGTGACGGCGGCAACGGTGTCGGCAACGACAACCCGCAGGACCTGGCCACGCCGCACGGCAAGATCTTCCGGATCGACCCGATGGGCGACGACAGCGACAACGGGCAGTACGGCATCCCCGCCGACAACCCGTTCGTGGACACCGAGGGCGCGCTCGGCGAGATCTACGCCGTCGGTCTGCGCGACCCGCACCGCCTCAGCTGGGACCCCGAGGGCGAGAACACGATGTACCTCGGGCACATCGGCGAGTGGCAGGTCGAGTCGGTGTATGCCGTGGAGCCGGGCGACAACTTCGGCTGGTCCGACCGCGAGGGACCCTTCGTGGCGCAGAACCGGCAGATCTTCCCGCTGCCCGAGGACGACGCCGAGCAGTTCGACTTCACCTACCCGGTGGCGGCCTACGACCACAACCGTGACCCCGGGCAGACCGGTGACGCGGGCGTGGCGCTCAACGGCGGCTTCGTCTACCGCGGCGACATCGAGGAGCTGCAGGGCAAGTACCTCTTCACGGACCTGGTCCGGGGCTGGGTGCTCTCCACCGAGGCCGAGGAGATGAACCGCAACGACGGCGACCTCGAGGACCTCGCCGAGATCGAGCAGCTCAAGGTCTTCGCCGACGGCGAGGAGACCACCTTCGCCGAGCTCGTCGGTGACAGCCGGGTCGACCTGCGCTTCGGCTCGGACGCCGACGGCGAGCTCTACCTGGTCTCCAAGGCCGACGGCAAGGTCTGGGAGGTGACCGGCGCCCGGGAGGACGTCCTGTCCTCCCCCTTCGTCCTGGAGGACATCGCCGCCGACGTCGTGGCCCGCTACGACTTCGACCACCCGGTCGAGGGCGATGCCACGCAGGAGGCCGACCAGGGCCCGTCCGGGACCGACATCGACCTCGTCAACGGCGGGGTGGAGATGCGGGTGGCCGACGCGGCATACCCCGGTGCCGGCGAGGCGCTGCAGACGCAGCAGCTCAGCCCGGACCAGGCCTCCGACGACGACTGGAAGGCCGGGATCTACGACGCGGACGGGGTCCAGAGCCTGTCCCGGTTCGCCGGTGCCGAGCAGACCACCGTCATGGGCTGGTTCAAGCCCACCGGGGAGCTGCCGGCCCCGAACTCCAACACCGCCGACCCGGACGACCGTTACAACGCGATCGGCCTGGCGGGGGTGCTCTCCGGCGACTCCGACGGGCACGGCGTGCGCGCGCTGCTGGAGGTCATCGACGTGGGCGGCGAGCAGAAGCTGGTGGCCCTCGGCCGCCGGGTCGACGGGGCGAGCTCGTGGACCTATGCGGCGGACCTGCCCTGGGACGAGATCCTGGAGCAGGGCGAGTGGGTCCACCTGGCGGCCACCTTCGACTTCGTCGAGGGCGAGATGGCGCTCTACATGAACGGTGAGCCCCTCGAGGGCGACTACACCGCGTCCAACCGCTGGGGCTCGGGAGCCACGTCCGACACCGACCCCGCCGGGATCAAGATCGGTGGCAGCTTCCCCCAGGACACCCAGGAGCGGAACCCCTGCGACTGCCGGATGGACGACCTGATGTTCCTCGACGCCGTGCCGACCGCCGAGCAGATGGCGGCGCAGTACGCGCTGTTCGAGGTGCCGGAGGAGCAGCCGGTGTTCGACCCGGGCTGCACCCCCGGCGACACGGTCATCACCGATGTCATGGACGCCTCGAACTGGGCGCCGCGGACCCCCGAGAAGTGGGAGTTCCCCGGTGACGCGGTCGTGCTGGCCGAGGCCGGCGACAACCCGGACGACGGCATCCGCCGGCCGTTCGAGTACGCCGTGCTCACCGAGGGCCCCGAGCTGGGCTCGCTGGTGATGGACGCGCAGGTGCGGCTCGACGAGCCGGTGTCGGTCAACAACAGGGACGTCATCCTCGTGTTCGGCTACCAGTCGGACACGGAGTACTACTACGCGCACCTGTCGCAGGACAACACCATCTACGCGCACAACGGCATCTTCAAGGTGAACGGCGCCGACCGGGAGCGGATCGACGACCAGTGGGACGGCACCATCGGTGCCCCGCCCGCGGTCACCGACGACGCCTGGCACGACGTCCGGCTCGTGCACTGCGCCGACACCGGCAGGATCGCCGTCTTTCTGGACGGTCTGGAGCGGCCGCTGCTCACCGCCACGGACGACACCTTCGGCTCCGGCCGGGTCGGCTTCGGCTCCTTCGACAACGTCGGCCGGATCCGCGGGCTCTCCGTCACCGGCGACAGCGCCGAGGTCCCGGTGGTGCAACCCAGCGTGACCATCACCGGTGGTGGTGGCGAGGTCTCGACCGACGAGCCCGTCGAGGTGACGGGTGAGGCGACCCCGGGCAGCACCGGCTGGCGCCAGGACGTCGAGGCGGTGTATGCCGAGCTCCAGGACGCCGAGGGCCGCAAGGTCGTCGGGCGGGAGGTCCCGGTCACCGACGGCACCTTCGCCACCTCGTTCGACGTCTCCGGCTTCACCCCGGGCGACTACACGATCAAGGTGTCGGTCCGGTCGAAGGGTCACGGGAACGCGTCGGACACCGCGGCGCTGACGCTGGTGCCTCCGGCTGCCCCCACCGACGAGGTGGACCTGCGGATCTCGACCAACGCCCAGTGCTCCAACAAGACCGCCGTGGTCGCGGTGCACGTCGTCAACGAGGACGGTCACCGGGTGGACATCCGGGCGACCACCGCCTTCGGCGACAAGAAGTGGACCAACGTCAAGGACGGCAAGGCCGTCTACCACGTGTTCCGCTCCGGCGAGGGCTCCCTCGAGTCCGGCACCGTCACCGTCGCGGGCTACGCGTTCTACGACGGCGTGGGCCACTACGAGCGCTACGAGGTCGACCACGAGGCGGTGAGCTGCTCCTGAGTCGCCCCTGAACGGCCCTGACGAGGCCCCCGGTGGTGGTGCTCCGCCCACCACCACCGGGGGCCTCCGCGCGTGCGCCACGGCCGGCCCCGCCGCGCCCGGCATCGGGTGGCTCGGGTGGCCGCGTGGAGCAGGCAGGATGGGGGGATGACCGTTCCAGCTGCCCAGGCCCGCACCCGATGAGCTCGCAGGACGGCGACCTGGACCAGAGCACCGAGCCGGAGGCCGGCGGCCAGGGCGACCACTACGAGACCGTCGAGGTCGGGGGAGTGGAGCGTCGCCTCGAGGAGGAGCTGCACGAGGAGTTCAACGCGACCGTCTCGGAGGGCGAGGAGCGGCTCAAGCGCACCCACCGAGGGCTGGTGGTGACCGGCCTCTTCGGCGGGATCGACGTCGGGCTCGGCATCATGGCCATGCTCGCGGTGATGCACGCCACCGGCAGCACGCTGCTCTCCGGTCTGGCCTTCGGCATCGGCCTGCTGGCGCTGCGGCTGGCGCACTCCGAGCTGTTCACCGAGGACTTCATGCTCCCGGTCAACGCCGTCCTGGCCGGGCACGGCACCTTCGCCCAGCTCTTCCGGCTGTGGTCGGTCACCCTGGTGACCAACCTGGCCGGGGGATGGCTGTTCATGTGGCTGGTGGTGTATGCCTTCCCGCAGTTCCACGAGGACCTCACCAGCTCCGCGGTCGACTACGTGACGGCCGGGTTCACCATGGAGACGATCGCGCTGGCGCTGCTCGCGGGGAGCACCATCACCCTGATGACCCGGATGAACCAGGGCACCAGCTCCGACGTCATGACGGCCGTCATCTCGCTCATCGGCGGGCTCCTGGTCGTCGGCCTGGAGATGCACCACGGGGCGCTCTCCTCGGTCCTCATCTTCGGCGCCATGCAGGCCGGTGCGGAGATCTCGGTGGGCCAGTGGCTGGGGTGGTTCTGGTGGGTCACCCTGCTCAACATGGTCGGTGGCCTGGTCATCATGACGGCACCGCGGATCGTCCGGACGTGGGAGCTGGTGCGCGAGGAGCGCGCCCGGCGGCTGTCCGAGGACCACGCCCACTAGGAGGGGTTGACGGCACCCCCGCGACGTCCGACGCGGTGCGCGGCACCGTTCAGGAGCGTCGCGGCGGGCCGCTGGAGTCCCGCTCCACCAGGGTGGCCGGCATGACGACCCGGCGGGGCCGCTTGGTCGCGGGGCGCAGCGCGAGCTCCAGCGCCTTCTCGCCCATCTGCTGCATGGGCAGCCGGACGGTGGTGAGCGAGGGGGAGAGGTCAGCGGCCACCGGGACGTCGTCGAAGCCGGTCACCGACATGTCCTCCGGCACCCGCAGGGACCGGGACCGCAGCACCGACAGCGCACCGATGGCCATGTCGTCGTTGAGCGCGAGCACGGCCGTGCTGCCGGGGTGCTCGCCCAGCATCTCCAGGGTGGCCGTCCTGCCGCCGTCACGGGTGAAGGGTGCCTCGATGACGGGCACGTCCTCACGGGGGATGCCCGCCTCGGCGAGCGCCCGGTGCACGCCGGTCAGACGGTCGGCGACGGTGGTGAGGCCCAGCGACCCGGTGATGACGGCGACGCGGCGGTGGCCGAGCGCCAGGAGGTGGCGGGTGACGGCCTGCGCGCCGTCGGTGTTGGCGGGGAGCACGGCGTCGGTGGCGTGCTGGTGGCGGCCGATCGCCACGACGCGGCCACCCGCCTGGGTGAAGCGGGTCAGCTCGCGGTGGATGCTGCGCTCCGCCTCGGGGTCGAGGTAGCCCGACCCCGCCACGACGATGACCCCGACCCGGTTCGCGATGAGGGTCCGCAGCTGCCGCAGCTCGATCTGCGGGTCCCGCCCGCTGTGGCACATCTGGACCGACAGCCCCCGCTGGCCGGCCACCCGCATGACGCCGCTGGCGATCTCGGAGAAGTAGGGGTCGGCCACCTCGTGCACGACCAGACCCACGCTGGAGCTCGTGCCCCCCGCGAGCGACCGGGCGTGGACGTTGCCGATGTAGCCCAGGGACTCGGCGATCTCCTTGACCCGCTCGGCGACAGCGGTGCTGACGCCCTGGCGGCCGCTCAGCGCCCGGGAGGCCGTGGCCACCGAGACACCCGCCGACTGCGCGATGTCCACCAACCGTGGTGCCGCCGCTCCGGTCATCATCGACTCCTCGTCCTCGTGGTGCGCCTGCTGGTCGGCGGGCCTGGTGCGTCCCGGCAGACCCGCGCACGTACCTCCTTGCCAACGCCCAAGACGCACGTTATCGTACAACGCAATCGTTTGTGCAAACGTTTGCGTAATCGGTTGACCTTCCCCGTGGGCCGCAAAGGAGCGCCAGATGAAGCACAGCACCCGCCGATCCGTCCCGATGTCCGTCGACCAGGCCGGGGGGACCTCGGCCACGGTCAGTCGCCCGGCCCGTCGTCGCGCAGCCCTCGCCGTGGCCGCCGCCGGAGCCCTCACGCTCAGTGCCTGCGGCCTGGGTGGTGGGGGCGGGTCCTCTGCCGAGGGAGAAGAGGGCGAGGGGGACGAGGGCCCGGTCACCATCGGCATCTCGCTGCCGCTCACCGGTGACTTCTCCGAGCCCGGGAAGGGGGTGCAGCGCGGCTACGAGGCCTGGGCCGAGTACACCAACGCCAACGGCGGCCTCCTGGGGCGTGACGTGGAGCTCATCATCTACGACGACCAGTCCAACGCCGACCGGGTCGCCTCCGACTACGAGAAGCTCATCAACCAGGACCAGGTGGACATCGTCGTCGGCCCGTTCTCCACCCGGCTGGTGGTGCCGGCCGCGCAGGTGGCGCAGGACTACGGCTTCCTCTTCGTCGAGCCGGCCGGCGCCGCCGAGGAGGTCTTCACCCAGGGCTTCGACAACCTCTTCTACGCCGCACCCGCCATCGCCAACGACCACTACAACTACCTGGCCGAGCACATCCTCGCCATGCCGGAGGGGGAGCGCCCCACCACGGCCGCCTACGCGTCCATGGACGACCCCTTCGCCCAGGGCACCGCCTACGGGCTGAAGGAGAAGCTGGAGGAGGGCGGCATCGAGACCGTCGCCGACGAGGTCTACCCGCCCAACACCACCGACTTCTCCAGCATCGCCAACAAGATCGCCAACACCGACGCGGACATCCTCGTGGGTGGCACGCAGTACCAGGACGCGGTCAACCTCATCGTCGCCCTGCAGCAGCTGGACTACCAGCCGCGCCTGGCGGCCTTCTCCACCGCGCCCACCAACCCGGAGTTCCCGGAGGCCATCGGGCAGACCGAGGGCATCCTGTCGCCCACCGGCTACACCCCGGACGCGGACTACGAGTCGAACGCCCAGTTCGTCGACTTCTACACCGAGCAGCACGGCAACCCGCCCAACGAGGACGAGGCCAACGCCTGGACCACCATGCAGGTGGTCGCGGCCGCGGCCGAGGCCAACGACTGCGCCGACCCGAGCCCGGAGTGCCAGCAGTCGATGATCGACTGGCTGCGCGAGAACACCGTGGACACCGTGGTGGGCCCGTTGTCCTGGGACGCCGAGGGCCGCCCCCAGGCGGCCCACCTGGTCCAGCAGTGGCAGGACGGCGAGATCAAGATCGTCCTGCCCGAGGACGCCAGCGACGCCGAGCTGTCCTACCCCAAGCAGGACTGGTGATCCCCGCCCTCCTCCTGCCCCCCGCCCACGACCGCTCAGAAGGGAACCTCTCGTGACGGCCCTCATCACCCAGGCGGTGATCCTCGGGATCCTGCTCGGCGGCCTCTACGCCCTGCTCGCCGCCGGCCTGACCCTCTACTTCGGGGTGATGCGCGTGGTGATGATCGCCCACTCGGCGTTCCTCATCCTGGCCGCCTACCTCGCCTGGGCGTTCAACCGCGCCACCGGGATCGACCCGTTGTTCTCGCTCGTCGCGACGGTGCCGCTGTTCTTCCTGCTGGGCGTGGTCATGCAGCGCTTCCTGCTGTCCCGGCTCAAGCCCGCCACCCTGACGATGATGTCGGTCCTGCTGACCTTCGCCATCGCCCTCATCATCGAGGGGATGCTCGGGTTCGTCTGGACCGGGACGCAGCGGCGGATCAGCCTCAGCTACTCGACCGCGAGCCTCGAGGTCTTTGGGGCCAACATCGCCGTGGTCAAGCTGGTGGCGTTCGGGCTCGCGGCGGTCAGCCTGCTGGCGCTGTACCTGCTCATGAAGGCCACCAGCTTCGGCCAGGCGCTGCGCGCGACCATCCAGCACAAGGAGGCCGCCGCGCTGCTGGGCATCGACACCGAGAAGGTCGCCGGCTACGGCTTCGGCCTGGGGCTCGCCACCGCGGCCATCGGCGGGACCGCCCTGGCGCTGGACTCCACGATCTACCCCTCGCTGCACTGGCACTGGATCGGCCCGCTCATGGCGATCATCGTCGTCGGGGGGCTCGGGAGCATCCCGGGCGCCGCCATCGCCGCCCTGGTCCTCGGCCTCAGCCAGAGCCTGCTGCAGATCCCGCTGGGCACCACCTGGGCCCAGACGGTGTTCTACCTCGCCCTGTTCATCACCCTGATGGTCCGTCCGCAGGGATTCTTCGGAGGTCGCCTTGCCCAACGCTTCTGACCTCGCCACCCCCACCCCCACGGCACCGGCCACCGGGCGCCCGGACGACAGCGCCGGTGAGCGTTTCGACCGGCGGCTGGGCCTGGCCAAGGCCGGGCTGGGAGTCGTGGCGATCGTGCTCGCGCTCATGGTGCCCTGGCTCGCGCCGGACGCCTTCATCCTGTCGGTGGCCGTCGTCATCGCCAGCTACGCCGCGTTCGCCGTCGGCTGGAACTTCGTCGGGGGATTCACCGGCTACATCTCCCTGGGCCACGCCTCCTACTCGGGTCTGGGTGGGTATGCCGTGGCGCTGCTCACCACGCACACCGGGATCAACCCCTGGGTGGCGCTGGTGCTGGGGGCGGTCGTCGTCGCGCTGCTGGCGGTCCCGATCGGCATCGCCTCGTTGCGGGTCCGCGGCGCCTCCTTCGTCATCGTCTCCATCGCCCTCGTCCTCATCCTGCTCCTGGTGTTCCAGAGCTGGGCCTCGGTGACCGGCGGGTCGGAGGGTCTGCGCGTGCCGCGGCCGTTCGACAGCTCGGTGCTGCGGCCCGAGCAGCACACCCGGTTCTACTTCCTCTTCCTCGTCCTCATCGGCATCGCCCTCCTCGTGTGGTGGCTCATCGACCGCTCGCAGTTCGGCGCCGGGCTCAAGGCCATCCGGGAGGACGAGGACAAGGCCGAGGCGCTCGGGGTGCCGACGTTCCGCTACAAGCTGGTCGTCTTCGTCATCTCCGCGTTCTTCACCAGCCTGGCCGGTGGCCTGTATGCGCTCTGGTTCGGCAACCTGGACCCGGTCTTCCAGTTCTCCATCCTCACCGGCTCCTACATGGTGCTCATGTCCCTCTTCGGCGGCATCCGCTCGCTCGTGGGCCCCGTGGTGGGTGCGGTGGTCGTCGGCTACGCCATGGAGGTCTTCAAGGCGCAGTACGGCGACAGCCAGTTCCACCTCGTGGCGCTGGGCCTGCTGCTGGCCGTCGTGGTCCTCTTCATGCCCGAGGGGGTGGTGCCCGCCCTGCTCGGGCTCGTGCACCGGCTGCGCCCCGCGGCCACCTCGATCCGGGAGGAGAGCGCTGCGGAGCTGCTCGAGCGCAACCGGGCGATCGACGCCGAGCGTCGGGCCAACAACGAGGCCTCCACCGAACGCGAGGCGGTCGACGACCCGCGCCACGCGACGACCGGGAAGGGACGATCATGAGCGTGCAGCAGGACGTGCGCCCCAGCCTGCAGACCGAGGGCCTGTCCAAGGCGTTCGGCGGCGTGCAGGCCGTGAACGGCGCCACGGTGACCTTCCACGAGGGCAAGGTCAACGCCCTCATCGGCCCCAACGGGTCCGGGAAGTCGACCTTCTTCAACATCGTGACCGGCATGATCGCGCCGGACTCCGGCACGGTGCGCTTCCGGGGCCAGGACATCACCCGACGAGCGCCGCACCGCATCTGTGCCGCCGGCATCGGGCGCAGCTTCCAGCTGTGCCGCACCTTCCCCCGGATGACCGTGCTGGAGAACCTCCTCGTCGCCGTCCGCCCCGCGGGGCTGAGCCAGCTGGTGGGGTCGAGCCAGAACCGCCGTCAGGTGGAGCGGGCGCGCGAGCTGCTCCGCCGGGTCGGCATCGACCACCTCGAGGGCTCGCTGGCCCAGGACATCTCCTACGGCCAGCAGAAGCTTCTCGAGCTCGCCGGCGTGCTCATGGGAGAGCCCGGCACGATCCTGCTCGACGAGCCGGCCGGCGGGGTCAACCCGGCCCTCATCGGCCGCATCGGCACGCTGGTGAAGGAGCTCAACGCCGAGGGGCGGACCTTCATCATCGTCGAGCACAACATGGACATGGTGATGAGTCTGTCCGACCACATCGTCGTGTTCGACCGAGGTGCCCCCATCGCGGAGGGCACGCCGTCCGAGGTCCAGCAGGACCCCCGAGTGCTGGAGGCCTACCTTGGCGTCTGACCACCTTCTCGAGCTCAACGACATCGAGGCCGGCTACGGCCGGGCCGCCCTGGTGCTGCGCGGGCTGACGGTCAAGGTCCCGGCCGGCTCGGTCGTCTGCCTCGTCGGCCCCAACGGCGCCGGCAAGTCCACCGTGCTCAAGGTCGCCAGCGGCATGCTGGCGCCGCGCTCGGGCTCCATCGTCGTCGACGGCGAGGACGTCACCGGGGCCGGTCCGCAGTCGATGATCCGGCACGGGCTCTCGCACGTGCTCCAGGGTCACAGCGTCTTCAAGGAGATGACGGTCGCCGAGAACGTCTCGCTGGGGGCCTACACCGTCAAGGACAAGGCCCAGGTGCAGGAGCGGGTGGAGTTCGTCAAGAACCTCTTCCCCGTCGTCGCCGACCGGTGGGCGGCCCTGGCCGGCGCGCTGTCCGGAGGCCAGCAGAAGCAGGTCGAGTTCGCCCGCTCGCTCATGGTCAGCCCCAAGGTCGTGCTCCTCGACGAGCCGAGCATGGGCCTGGACCCCAAGACCACCTCCGTGGTGTTCGAGCAGGTCGTGCGGATGCGGGAGGCCGGGATCGCGGTCCTGCTCGTGGAGCAGAACGCCCGGCGCGCCCTCGAGACCGCCGACATCGGCTGCGTGCTCGACCTGGGCCGGGTCCACATCACCGGACCGGCCCCCGAGCTGCTGGAGGACCCGCAGCTCGCCGAGCTCTACCTCGGGGGAGGGGGCGCCCGCAGCGCCGACCCCGCCGAGGACCCCACCCCCTCCGGGGCGCGCTCACCCGAGCTGAGCAGCCCCGCCCCCGAAAGGACCTGACACCATGGCCACCCACACCACCCGCATCATCATGAACGGCGTGACCGGCCGGATGGGCTACCGGCAGCACCTCGTCCGCTCGATCCTCGCCATCCGCGACGCCGGCGGGGTCGAGCTGCCCTCCGGCGACCGCATCCAGGTCGAGCCCGTCCTCGTCGGGCGCAACGCCGAGAAGCTGCAGGAGCTGGCTCGCCGGCACGACGTGAAGGACTGGACGACCGACCTCGACGCGGCGCTGGCCGACGAGAGCGCCACCGTCTACTTCGACGCCCAGGTCACCAGCGAGCGCAAGGGCGCCATCCTGCGCGCCATCGCCGCGGGCAAGCACATCTACACCGAGAAGCCCATCGCCGAGACGGTCGGTGACGGTCAGGAGATGGTGGACGCCGCCGCGGCATCGGGCGTCATCAACGGCGTGGTCCACGACAAGCTGTACCTGCCCGGCCTCATCAAGCTCAAGCGCCTCATCGACTCCGGCTTCTTCGGGACGATCCTGTCGGTCCGCGGCGAGTTCGGCTACTGGGTCTTCGAGGGCGACGTGCAACCTGCCCAGCGACCCAGCTGGAACTACCGCGCCGAGGACGGCGGCGGGATGGTCCTCGACATGTTCTGCCACTGGAACTACGTGCTGGAGAACCTCTTCGGCGCCGTGGAGTCCGTGACCGCCCGCGCGGTCACCCACATCCCGACCCGGTGGGACGAGCAGGGCCGGGAGTACCGCGCGACCGCGGACGACGCGGCATACGCGATCTTCGAGCTGGCGGGCGGGGTCATCGCCCAGGTCAACTCCTCCTGGGCGGTGCGTGTGGACCGCGGCGAGCTCGTCGAGTTCCAGGTGGACGGCACCCGCGGGTCGGCCGTGGCCGGCCTGTTCGGCTGCCGCATCCAACCCGCCGTCAGCACCCCCAAGCCCGTGTGGAACCCCGACCTGCCGACCGAGGAGGACTTCCGGGCGCAGTGGGCCCAGATCCCCGACAACACCGAGTTCGGCAACGGCTTCCGGGCGCAGTGGGAGCAGTTCCTCATGGACGTGCACGCCGGCCGGCCGCACGCCTACGACTTCGCCGCCGGGGTGCGCGGGCTCCAGCTGGTCGAGGCGGGGCTGCGGTCGTCGTCCGAGCGGCGCAGCGTCGACCTGGCCGAGCTCGCGACGCCTCCCGCGGACGAGGCGTCGATGGAGGAGCTGCGCGCCACGGAGCCGGTGGCGTGAGCACGGCCACCGCGCGGCGGGCGCCCACCACGACGGGGTCGGACAGGGTCGCGCTGCCCGGGGCCGACGGCCGCTGGCGCGAGGTCACCCTGCACGCCCCGAGGGAGTGGCAGGAGCACCCGGAGCCCTACACCAGCCGGGTCGCCTTCGCGGCGGCCCACGTCGTGGCCGACCCCTACGGTGACAACACCCCGGGTGCACCGGCCCGCGTCGACTGGGAGTCGACCCTCGCCTTCCGCCGGAGCCTGTTCCGCTACGGCTTCGGTGTCGCCGAGGCGATGGACACCGCCCAGCGCAACATGGGGCTGGACTGGGCGGCGGTGCAGGAGCTGGTCACCCGCAGCGCGGCCCAGGCGGCCGAGCTGGGCGCCCGCATCGCGAGCGGCGCCGGGACCGACCACGCCCCGGACGCGAGGACCCTGGGGGCGGTGCGCGACGCCTACCTCGAGCAGCTGGACTTCGTCCAGGGCACCGGCTCGCAGGTCATCGTCATGGCCTCGCGGCAGCTCGCGGCCGCCGCCGAGGGCGAGGCGGACTACCGCAGCGTCCTCGACCCGGTGCTGGACCGTGCGCAGGAGCCGGTGATCCTGCACTGGCTGGGGGAGATGTTCGACCCCGCCCTGTCCGGGTACTGGGGGAGCAGCGAGGTGCCTGCGGCCACGGAGGCGTTCCTGCGCCTGGTCCACGACCGGGCCGACGTGGTCGACGGGGTCAAGGTGTCGTTGCTGTCGGCCGAGCACGAGGTCGGGCTGCGGGCGGCCCTGCCCGAGGGCGTCCGCCTCTACACCGGGGACGACTTCAACTACCCCGAGCTCATCAGGGGGGACGGCACGTACCACTCCGACGCCCTCCTGGGAGCCTTCGCCGCCATCGCTCCCGCCGCCTCCGCGGCCCTGGCGGCGCTCGACGAGGGGGACCTCGAGACCTACGACCGGGAGATGGCGCCGACGCTCGCGCTGTCCCGGCACATCTTCGAGCGTCCCACCTTCCACTACAAGACCGGCATCGCCTTCCTCTCCTGGCTGACCGGGCAGCAGCCTGGCTTCGTCATGGTGGGTGGTCTGCAGTCGGCGCGCAGCGCGGTGCACCTCTCCACCCTCTTCCAGCTGGCCGACGAGGCGCAGCTGTTCCCGGACCCCGACCTGGCGGCGCAGCGGATGCGCACGTGGCTCGCCGGCGCGGGGCTGACGCCGTGACGCCGGCGCAGACGGGGACCGTCCCGCTCGACGTGCCCTCGGGGCGCCCGGCCTCGGTGCCGACACCGGAGCCCGGGGACCCGCGGCTGGCGCGGCTCTCGCTCAACCAGCGCACCTGCGCCGGCTGGTCCCTGCGCGAGGCGATCGACGGGTGCCTGGCCGCTGGGCTGCCCTCGATCGGTGTCTGGCGCGAGCCGGTGGCCGAGGTGGGTCTGGAGACGGCCGTCCGCTGGGTCCGGGACGCGGGGCTGCGCGTCTCCTCGGTGTGCCGTGGTGGCTTCTTCACCGGCGCCGACCCCGAGACGGTCGCCGCCGCCCACGAGGCCAACGTGGAGGCCGTCCGGGAGACCGCCGCGCTCGGTGCGGCGACCCTGGTGCTCGTCCCCGGAGGCCTGCCCGACGGCGACACGGACCTGCCCGGAGCCAGGGCACGGGCGACCGAGGCCATCGGCGCGCTGCAGCCCGTCGCGGCCGAGCACGGCGTGCGGCTCGGCATCGAGCCGATGCACCCGATCTTCGCCGCCGACCGTGGCGTGGTCTCCACCCTGGGCCAGGCCCTCGACATCGCCGAGCAGCTCGACCCCGAGACGGTGGGCGTGGTCGTCGACACCTTCCACCTCTGGTGGGAGCCCGGCGTCGAGCAGCAGATCGCCCGGGCCGGCAGCCGCATCGTCAGCTACCAGGTGTGCGACTGGATCACGCCGTTCCCGGCCGACGCGCTGCTGAGCCGGGGGATGATGGGCGACGGGCACATCGACTTCCCGGCCTTCACCCGACAGGTCGCGCAGACGGGCTACGCGGGCGACGTCGAGGTGGAGATCTTCCACGCCGACGTGTGGGCCGCCCCCGGGGCGGACGTCGTCGCGACGATGGCCCGGCGCTACGTCGAGCTGGTGCAGCCGCACCTCTGAGTCACCGGCCCGGAGCCTGCGGGGCCCCCTGGCCTGCGGCGCCGGGTATCTGACGGCGCCCACCCGACTCCTCTCATCATGCACCGGCGCAGGGGCCGGTGCGCCCGAGGAGGAGAAGAACCCATGTCACACCACGACATCAACCCGCACGAGCCGGTGGCGCCGGAGGCGGAGCCGGCCGACGAGGTCGGCACCGAGGAGCTCACCGAGGACCCGGGAGCCGGTGACGGCGCGCACGAGGAGGCCGCCGCCGGGCTGGACATCGAGCCGGTCGCAGCCGTCATGGCGCAGGCGCTCGGCGCGGTGGAGCAGGCCCCCGACACGTCGGGCCTGCGGCCGGTCGGGGAGGCCACCTACGGCCCCCCGGTCGACGCGGAGACCGTCCAGGGCCCGGACAACCGGGTCCAGATCACCGCCACCGGCAGCTACCCGTGGCGCGTCCACTGCTCGCTGCTCATCACCGCCAACGACGGCTCGCAGTGGATCGGCACCGGGTGGTTCAACGGCCCGAGCAGCATCATCACCGCCGGTCACTGCGTGTTCATCCACGCCCCCGGCACCCAGCGGCACGGGTGGGTGCGCAGCATCGAGGTCATGCCCGGGCGCAACGGCGCGAGCCTGCCCTACGGCCGGTTCCTGGTGCCCCGTGCCCAGCTGCGCAGCGTCCACGGCTGGACCACCGGTCCCGACCACGAGTTCGACTACGGGGCGCTGCTCCTCACCGAGCCGAAGGGCAGTGCCACCGGCTGGCTGGGCTTCGCCAACTGGTCGGACGCCACGCTCAACGCCAAGAGCCTCAACCTGTCCGGCTACCCGGGCGACAAGCCCTCCGGCACCCAGTGGTACCACTGGAGCGGCGTCGCCGCGCTGAGCGCGCGCAAGGTGTACTACACCCTGGACACGGCCGGCGGGCAGAGCGGAAGCGGGGTCTACGTGTTCCACGAGGGAGGCCGCTACGCCGTGGCGATCCACGCCTACGGTGGGTCCGGGAGCAACAGCGGGACGCGCATCAACAAGCCCGTGTTCGACAACCTCAAGCTCTGGAAGGGCTGACCGGCCGGATGACCGCACGGATCCGTGGCGTCGTGCTCGACGCCGACGGCGGCCCCGTCCCCGGCGCCCGCGTGGCGCTGGAGGCGGGGCCCGTCCCGCTGCCCGACATCGCGCTGCTCACCGGTGCGGACGGCACCTTCGAGCTGGACCTGCCGAGCCCCGGGGAGTATGTCGTGGCCGTCCACGGCGACGCGGCGAGCGCGCGGGCGCGGCTCACGGCGCCGACGGAGCACGTCCTGGAGCTCCGGCTCGGCCGGGCGGGCCCGCAGGTCTGACCGGGGGACGCCCCGGGGCTCAGCCGTTCAGGGGGAGTCGACGAGGAAGCCGGCCGACCGACGGTCGTCGGCGAAACCGGCCACGGTCCCCCGCTCCCAGTCGACCGCGAGCGCCTGCACCGAGCCGAAGCTGGAGCGTTGCGCCGGGTCGGCGACGTCCACGGCATACCCCATCGAGCGCAGCTCGTCGGCGAGCGCGGGCTCCTCGAGCCGCAGCCGACCGTCGCTGAGGAGGAAGCGCCCCGCCGGGACGGCCGCGTCCAGGGGCTCGCCGTGCAGGCCCCACCGCAGCACGACCGAGGCGGTGGTGCTCGGGATCTGCCGGCCGCCCGGGGTGCCGACGACGAGCACCGGCCGGTAGTCCTCGTCGACCACCATCGACGGGGCGCTCCACGACACCGAGCGTCGGCCCGCTTCCGGCTGGTTGGCGTCCGAGACGCCGATCGCGAAGAACCGCGACAGCTGGTCGTTGAGGAAGTACCCGTCCAGGTAGCGCCCGCTGCCCCAGAAGCTGGTGAGGGTGTTGGTCATCGAGACCCCGACGCCGTCCTCGTCGACCACCGAGATGTGGGTCGTGTTGGGCGCGCTGTCGTAGGGGTCGGCGACCGCCGCCACGCCGCCGTCCCCGTCGTAGACGTCGGCGGCCAGCGCGGCGTTCGCCTCCTGGTCGGTGATGCGCTCCACCGGCACGTCCACGAACGCCGGGTCGCCCAGCTCCTCCTGCACGGTCCGGTCGGCCACCAGCCAGGCCTGGGAGAGCCGGTCCACGAACTCGGCGGAGTCGGGGTCGACGTCACCGATGCCACCGGCCTCGGCGATCTGCGCCATCTGCACGATGGCGGCGCCCGGCAGGGGCGGGGCCCCGGACAGCAGGATGTCCTCGCCCAGGCCGCCCGCCGCGGGGGCGGACACCTGGACCTCGTAGTCCTGCAGCGTGCGGGCGTCCAGCCCCGGGACGCCGGCGACCCGTTCGGACAGGGAGCCGGTGTAGAAGGACGACGCGCCCTCCTCGGCCAGGGTCCGCATGGTCGCGGCCAGGTCGGTCTGGACGAGGAGGTCGCCGGCCTGCAACGGAGCCCCGCCGGACCGGAAGTGCGGCAGGTCGCTCGTGGCCGCCTCGCCGAAGGGGGTCCGCAGCGCCTCGGCGACGAAGTCCGACACGGGGTGCCCGTCCTGGGCGACCGTGATGGCCGGCTCCAGCAGCACCGCCCAGGGGAGCTCGCCGTGCTCCTCGTGCAGACGCTGCATGCCGGCGACGAAGCCGGGCACGCCGAGGCCGTCCTCGGGGACCTGGCCCTCGGCGTTGACCACCTCGCGGTAGTCGTAGTTGACCGCCTCGCCGTCGGCCGCGACGATCGTGACGCCCCCGCCGCCGATGCCCGACGAGGACGGCTGGGTCACCGCGTCGGTGAACGCCGCCGCGATCGCGGCGTCCACCGCCGACCCGCCCTGCTCGAGCATCTGCATCCCAGCCTCCGCGGCCAGGGGGTGTCCCGCGCTCACCCCGCTGGCGCCGAGCTCAGGCTCCGGCGGCGGCTCCGGCGCGGTGGTGCTGGGCGCGGCCTCCGCGGGAGCGGGCTCGGTGGTGGCAGGGGCGTCGTCCGGCGGCGCGCTGGAGGTGGCGGCCGGGGGCTCGGCCGCCGTGGTCGGCCCCGCCTCCGGTGCCGGCTCGCCGCCGCTGCAGGCGGTGAGCGCGAGCGCCGCGAGGGCGGCGGGAAGGGTATGGCGGGGGGTCACGACAGGCGCTCCTGCGAGGGTCGGTGGGTGGGGGTGGCCGGACGCAGCCACGGCGTGCGCAACAGGCGCTCCAGCGGCCCGCTCCTGCCGCCGCGCTGCCACGCCACGGCCAGGGCGAGCAGCCCGGTCCACAGCACGGTGGCGGTGAGCACGCCGACGAGGAAGGGGAACCCCTCCTCCGGTTTGATGAGCGCCAGGACGAGCACGTGCAGGACGTAGAGGGTCAGGGCCATCGTGCCCCCGCTCGCCAGCCAGCGGCTGAGGCGGCCCCGCACCCCCCAGCGCAGACACGCGCCCACGACGAAGCAGGCGCCCGCGGTCGCGCTGACGATCCACAGCGGCATCTGCCCGTGCGCGACGCCGGTGAGGATGCGGGTCCAGCCGACGTCCGCCTCGGGCCCGAGGGCGGAGTAGGTGAGGTCGGCCACGACGAAGCTGACGACCGCGGTCACCGCACCCCACAGCATGAGCCGCCGCTGGACGAGGGGGTCGCCGAGGGCGGTGCGGGACAGCCACAGGCCGGCGAGGAAGGGCACCGACCAGCTGGCCAGCGGGTAGGGCCCGGCGATGAGCAGCGAGTGGACGACCTCGTCCCGGGGGGTCAGCAGGCTGACGGCTCCCTGGGCGTGCCCGTGGACCTCGAGGTCGTGCCAGACGATCCACAGCGGTCCGGCCACGGTGAGGACACCGGCCACGAGCAGCAGCCGGCGGGAGGGCAGCCGCCACGCCAGGGGGGCGAGGAGGAACAGCAGCGCGTAGGTCGTGAGGATGACGCTCACGCTGCTGGTGAGGGTCTGCAGCACCAGGCCGAGGACCAGGAGCAGGACGATGCGCCAGGACAGCTCGCGCCACCGGCGTGGCCCGGTCCGGCCGCGCAGGAAGAAGCCCATGCCGATCCCGGCGATCGTCACGAAGAGGACCGAGGCCCGGCCGTAGGGGAGCAGGTAGAGCCGCTGCAGGAAGGAGTCGACCTGGATCGGCCCGACGTTGACGACGATCATCCCGACGATGGCCAGGCCGCGCGCGACGTCCAGCCCGTGCAGTCGAGCGGACCGTCGGGTCGGGCCTGGTTCAGCAGTGGTCATCGGCGTCCCGGGTGGAGGGCGGGGAGCGGTCCGCGGGCGAGGGCCCGTCAGGACAGGAGCCCCAGTCTACGTGGCGCCGCACCCACCGACCGGGAGGTGGACCACGCCGCCGGTGCCGGCTCAGAGCTCGGGCGGTGCCTCGAACAGGTCCACCCGGGCCGGCGCCAGGATGGACCGGGAGACGTTCTTGAAGTCGAAGCGGTCGAGGATGCGGGCGGCATCCTCGTCGCTGAGGTCGTAGGCGTGGGCCAGCATCCGCACGTGCTCGGTGTAGAACGCGTGCAGCTTGTCGACGCCCTTGATGAACTCCAGCTCCCTAGCCACGCAGCGACGCTAACGACGCGACGTTGCGGGTGGGTGGACGCGACATGAACGTTGGGTCCGGGGTCCGACTGGACACCGGTGGTCCCGGTGCAGTGGGGTGGGGCGGTGACCTCCCTGCTGCACCTGCGCGCCGCCGGCACCTCCCTCGTCCTCGACCTCGCCGACGACCTGCTCCCGGTGGTCCGCCACTGGGGCGCCGACCTCGGTGACCTGGACGAGCAGGACCTCGCGGGGGTCACCACGGCCGGGCGGGTCGCCCGCGGCGACAGCCCGTTCGACCTCGCCGACCAGGTCAGCCTGCTGCCCGAGCACGCCCGCGCCTGGCTCGGTCGCCCCGGGGTCGAGGGGTCGCGGCAGGGACGGGACTGGTCGCCCGCCTTCCGCACCCAGGGGCCCGCCGCGGTGTCGACGGCCCCGGACGGCACCCAGCGGGTCCGGGTCCGCGCGGCGGACGACACGGCATACCTCGCCGTCGTCCTCGAGCTCGAGCTGCACCCGGGCGGGCTGCTGCGCACCCGGGCCACCCTGACCAACACCGGCGAGGAGACGTACGACGTCGGTGCCGTCCGGGTCGCGCTGCCGGTGCCCGAGCGGGCCGGGGAGCTGCTGGACTTCGCCGGACGCCACACCATGGAGCGGGTGCCGCAGCGCCAGCCGTTCGACGTCGGCGTGCACAGCCGGGAGGTGCGCACCGGGCGCACCGGCCTGGACGCGGTGCACCTGCTGTGCGCGGGGGAGCCGGGCTTCGGCTTCGGGCACGGACAGGTCTGGGCGGTGCACCTGGGGTGGAGCGGCAACCAGACCACCTACGCCGAGCGGCTCTTCAACGGCTCGCGCGTCCTGGGGTCGGGGGAACGGCTCGAGCACGGCGAGGTGCGCCTGGGCGCAGGCGGGGAGCTGGCCACCCCGTGGCTGTATGCCGCGCACGGCACCGGGCTCGACGAGGTCGCCGGGCGCTTCCACGCCTGGCTGCGCAGCCGGCCGCACCACCCCGACCGGCCCCGCCCGGTGACCCTGAACAACTGGGAGGCGACCTACTTCGACCACGACCTGGACCGGCTGACGGACCTCGTCGACCGGGGTGCGCGGGTGGGGGCCGAGCGGTTCGTGCTCGACGACGGGTGGTTCGGGGGGCGCCGGGACGACACGAGCAGCCTGGGCGACTGGGTGGTCTCGCCGGACGTGTGGCCGGACGGGCTGGACCCGCTGATCGAGCACGTGCACGCCGCCGGGATGGAGTTCGGCCTCTGGGTGGAGCCGGAGATGGTGAGCCTGGACTCCGACCTGGCGCGGGCGCACCCGGAGTGGATCTTCTCCGCCGGGGGCCGTCGCGGGCTGGAGTCGCGCCAGCAGCACGTGCTCGACCTGGGTCACGCGGGCGCCTACGCCCACGTCCGCGACCAGCTGCGGGCGCTCCTGGAGCGCTACGACATCGCCTACCTCAAGTGGGACCACAACCGTTACCTCAACGACGCCGGCCACACCCCGGGCGGGGAGCCGGGGGTGCGGGCGCACACGCTCGCGGTCTACCGGCTCATGGACGAGCTGCTGGCCGCCCACCCCGGCCTGGAGATCGAGTCCTGCTCGGCCGGCGGCGGTCGCGTCGACCTGGGGATCCTGGAGCGGACCGTGCGGGTGTGGGCCTCGGACTGCATCGACCCGCTGGAGCGGCAGCAGATCCAGCGCGGCACCATGCTCCTGCTGCCCCCCGAGCTCGTCGGCACGCACATCGCCTCGGGCCGCTCGCACACCACCGGCCGCCGCCACGACCTGGACTTCCGCGCCGGGACGGCGCTGTGGGGCCACCTGGGGATCGAGTGGGACCTGGCCACCTGCACCGAGGCCGAGCTCGC
The DNA here is from genome assembly GCF_947487915.1 of uncultured Serinicoccus sp. Taxonomy (GTDB): domain Bacteria; phylum Actinomycetota; class Actinomycetes; order Actinomycetales; family Dermatophilaceae; genus Ornithinicoccus. The sequence continues at coordinate 35,566 of NZ_CANKYH010000002.1, forward strand.
CGAGCTGGCGGCGTGGGTCGACTTTCACCGCGCGCACCGTGAGCTGCTGCATACCGGTCGGGTCGTCAACGGCGACCACCACGACGAGGTGACCTGGGTCCACGGGACGGTGGCGCAGGACCGGTCCGAGGCGCTCTACCAGATCGCCGCGCTGGCCCGGCCCGCCACCACCGGTCCGCACCGGGTGCGGCTGCCCGGCCTCGACCCGGACGCGCGCTACCGCGTGACCGTGGAGCGGCCCGGCCAGGAGCCGCTGCGCGCGGGCCCCGGGGTGGTGCCGTGGGCGGTGGACGGGGTCGTGCTCCCCGGCCGGGTGCTCGCCGAGGTGGGCCTGCCGATGCAGCCCCTGCACCCCGAGCACGGCCAGATCTGGCGCGCGGCCCGGGCGTAGGCTGAGCGGATGGCACCAGCACCGGGACGGACCTGGGCCGGCAACCTCGACTACTCGGCCGGTGAGCTGGTCGAGCCGACCAGCATCGGTCAGCTGGCCGAGGTCATGGCCGGGGCGCGGCGCGTCCGGGTCCTCGGTTCGCGGCACTCCTTCAACCGGGTCGCCGACACGACGGGCACCCTGGTCGGCCTGCGCCGGCTGCCGGCCGAGCTCGAGGTCGACGGCGAGCGACGCGTCGTGCGCGCAGGGGCGGGCCTGACCTACGGCGAGGTGGGGGCCCGGATCCAGGAGGAGGGGTGGGCGCTGCACGCCATGGCCTCGCTGCCGCACATCACCGTCGGGGGGGCGGTGGCGACCGGGTCCCACGGGTCGGGCGACGGCGCGGCGTCGCTGGCCGAGGGCGTCGCCGCCGTGGAGGTCGTCACCACCGGGGGAGAGCAGGTGCGGCTGGAGCGGGGGGACCCCGACTTCGGTGGCGCCGTGGTGTCGCTCGGCATGCTCGGCGCCGTCACCGTGGTGGAGCTGGAGGTCGAGCCCACCTACGACGTGGCGCAGACCGTCTACGAGGGCCTGACCTGGGACCAGGTGGTGGAGGACCTCGACGCCGTCACCGGGCTGGGCACGAGCGTCTCGGTCTTCACCGACTGGCGGGACCCGGACCGGACGACCCAGGTATGGGTGAAGGACCGGGTGGACGAGCCCCGGACCGGGTCCGGCGTCCCGGGTGTCGACGCCCTCGGGCTGCGGCCGGCAGACGGGCCGCGGCACATGATCCGGGGCGGGCGGCCCGAGCACTGCACGCAGCAGGGCGGCGTGCCCGGCCCCTGGCTGGACCGGCTGCCGCACTTCCGGATGGGGTTCACCCCCTCGGCCGGCGAGGAGCTCCAGTCGGAGTGGCTGCTGCCGCGCCGCTCGGTCGGCCCGGCCCTCGAGCGGCTGCGGGGGATGGCGGGCGAGCTCGCCGGGCTGGCCCTGAGTGCGGAGATGCGCACCGTGTCGTGCGGCCGGCAGTGGCTCGACCCCGCGCAGGAGGACAGCGTCGCCTTCCACGTCACCTGGCGGCGGGACCAGCCCGCCGTCGAGGCACTCCTCCCGCGGATCGAGGAGGGGCTGGACCCGCTCGGGGCACGGCCGCACTGGGGCAAGCTCTTCGACGAACGCGCCCTGGCCGGACGCATCGAGGAGCTCTACCCGCAGCGGGGCCGGATGCTCGAGCTGGCGGCACGCATGGATCCGCGCGGGGCGCTGCGCAACGACTACCTGGAGAGGGTGGGACTGTGACGGACGAGGTGATGTGGTCGCCGGCGACGGCCGACGAGGACGTCGAGCCGGGCCTGCGGGCGGCGTTCGCGGAGGAGATCGGAGGTGCGCCCGACGGGGTGTGGGCGGCCCCCGGGCGGATCAACCTCATCGGCGAGCACACCGACTACAACGGCGGGTGGTGCCTGCCGTTCGCGCTCGCCCACCGCACCTACTGCGCCGTGCGGACCCGACCGGACGGGCGGCTGCGGGTGGTGTCCCGGCAGGCGCCCGGACAGGCCTGGGAGGGCGAGGTGGCGCAGATCCGGGCGGGGTCCCCGGGCGGCTGGGTGGCCTATGTCGCGGGCGTCGTCGCGATCCTGGCGGAGCGGGCGGCGGGGCCGGTCGGCGCCGACATCCTCGTGGACGGCCGGGTGCCGCTCGGCGCGGGCCTGTCCTCCTCGGCCGCGCTGTCCTGCTCCGGCGCCCTGGCCCTCGCGGAGCTGGTACCGGGCCTGGCGGCGGTCGACCGGGCCGAGCTGGCGCAGGCGTGCGTGCGCGCGGAGAACGACTACGCCGGTGCGGCCACCGGAGGCATGGACCAGACCGTCTCGCTGCGCGCGGTGGACGGGCACGCCCTGCTCATCGACTGCGACGACTTCTCGCTCACCCCGGTGTCGTGGACGCTGCCCGATCACGAGGTGCTGGTCATCGACACCCGGGCCCACCACAGCCTCGCCGACGGGCAGTACGCCGCGCGCCGGGACACCTGCGAGCGCGCCTGCCGCGTCCTCGGGGTCTCCAGCCTGCGTGAGCTGCACGACACGGACGTGGACGGGGTGCTGGACCGGCTCGAGGGGGACGAGGAGGCGCAGCGCCGGGTGCGGCACGTGCTCACCGAGAACACCCGGGTGCTCGACCTCGTCGCGGCCCTGGGCGCGGAAGACGCCGAGGAGGTGGGCCGCCTCATGGTGGCCTCGCACGTCTCGCTGCGCGACGACTACGAGGTCTCCTGCCGTGAGCTCGACCTCGCGGTCGATGCCGCGCGGCGGGCCGGGGCGGCCGGTGCGCGGATGACCGGCGGCGGCTTCGGTGGCTCGGCGCTGGCCCTGGTGCGGCGGGGCGACGTCGAGGACGTCGCTGCCGCGGTGCACGAGGCCTTCCTCGCCGAGGGGCTGGAGCCCCCGCACCTCCTGCGAGCCACGCCGAGCGCCCCGGCGCACCGGATCTCCTGACCCGACCCGATCCGGCCCGGCGGCATACCCACCGAGCGCCGTGAATGGTTGCCCCTGGTGCCACCGAGCGTCGTGAATGGTTGTCCCTGGGGCCACCGAGCGCCGTGAATGGTTTCTTCCGGCGTCCACCGGGCGCCGTGCTGGGTGGTGCGAGGACGACGTCCCGCCACAGACGGTGCTCGGCAGGCGGTCTGCCATCCATGTGCGGCGCTCGGTGGGTGGTGTGCCAACCATTCGCGGCGCCCGGTGGGTGGTGTGCCAACCATTCGCGGCGCTCGGTCGGAGGGGAGGAGGGGGCAGAGGGGGGAGGGGGGAGGAGGGGTCAGGGGCGGGTGACCAGGGCGGCGGCCTGGCGGGCGATCTCCCACTCCTCGGCCGTCGGTATGACGTAGCCCGCGACCCGGCTGTCCGCGGTGGTGATGAGGGTCTCGCCGTCGGCGGCGGCGTTGGCGGGTGCGTCCAGGAGCACGCCGAACCCGGCCAGACGCTCCAGCACGGCCGCGCGCAGCTCGGCGTTGTTCTCGCCGACCCCCGCGGTGAAGACGAGGGCGTCGAGCCGGCCGAGCACGGCGGCGAAGGCCCCGACGTAGCGCAGCAGCCGGTGCACGACCACCTCGAAGGCCAGCACCGCCGCCGGGTCCCCGTCCGCCCGCCGGGCCATCACCCCGCGGAAGTCCGCGGAGCCGGTGAGCCCGAGCAGCCCCGACTCCCTCGAGAGCGCCCGCTCGACCTCCTCCGTCGACAGGCCGGCCACCCGTCCCAGGTGCCCGGCGACCCCGGGGTCGAGGTCGCCTGCGCGGGTCCCCATGACCAGCCCTTCGAGCGGGGTCATGCCCATGGAGGTGTCGACGCTGCGGCCACCGTCGATCGCCGTGGCGCTGGCCCCGTTGCCCAGGTGCAGCACGATGCTGCGCACGTCCGCCAGCGGGCGGCCCAGGAGCTCGGCGACCCGCCGGGAGACATAGGCGTGGGAGGTGCCGTGGAAGCCGTAGCGCCGCACCCGGTGCTCCTCGCGCCACTGCCGCGGCACGGCGTAGGTCGCGGCCGCCTCCGGCATGCCCTGGTGGAAGGCGGTGTCGAAGACCGCCACCTGCGGCACGTCGGGGAAGGCATCCTGCGTGGCGGCGATGCCGGCCAGGTTGCCGGGGTTGTGCAGCGGCGCCAGGGGTACCAGGCGTTCGATCGTGGCGAGCACCTCCGGGGTGATGAGCGTGGGGTCGGCGAACTCCGCGCCGCCGTGGACGACCCGGTGGCCGACCGCCAGCAGGTCGACCTCGGCGAGGGTCGGCCCGTGCTCCTGGAAGGCGCGGGTCGCCAGCTCCAGCGCGGCCGCGTGGTCGGGGACGTCCAGCACCTGCTCGTGGGTCGTCCCGCCCACGGTGTGGCGCGCCACGCCGTCCCTCAGGCCGATGCGCTCCACCAGCCCCTTGGCCTGCGAGGCCCCGGTGTGGGGGTCGAGCAGCTCGTACTTCACCGACGAGGAGCCGGCGTTGACGACCAGCACGACCGGGTCGCCGCCCCCGGCGCCACTCCGGGCGCCCCTCCCGGCGCTGGCCGCGTCGCCGCTCATCGGTCCGCCCCCGCCTGGATCCCGGTGATGGCGACGGTGTTGATGATGTCGCGGACCGTCGCCCCCCGGGACAGGTCGTTGACCGGGGCGTTGAGGCCCTGCAGCACCGGCCCGACCGCCACCGCGGCGGCGCTGCGCTGCACCGCCTTGTAGGTGTTGTTGCCGGTGTTGAGGTCGGGGAAGACCAGCACGGTGGCCCGGCCGGCGACGGGGGAGTCCTGGAGCTTGGTGGCGGCGACGGCGGGGTCGACCGCGGCGTCGTACTGGATCGGCCCCTCGACCAGGAGCGAAGGCTCCCGCTCGCGGACCAGGTCGGTCGCCGCGCGCACCTTGTCGACGTCGGCACCGCTGCCCGACCCGCCGGTGCTGTAGGACAGCATCGCCACCCGTGGCTCGACGCCGAACTGGGCGGCCGTCGCGGCGGAGGAGATCGCGATGTCGGCGAGCTGCTCGGCGTCCGGGTCGGGGTTGATGGCGCAGTCGCCGTAGACGAGGACCTTGTCGGCCAGGCACATGAAGAAGACCGAGCTGACGACCGAGACGCCGGGGGAGGTGCGGATCACCTCCAGCGCCGGCCGGATGGTGTGCGCGGTGGTGGTGATCGACCCGGACACCATGCCGTCGGCGCGCCCGGTCTTCACCATGAGGGTGCCGAAGTAGGCCGGGTCGGTGACGATGTCCTGCGCCTGCTCCAGGGTGACGCCCTTGTGCGCCCGCAGCTCGGCATACGTCCGGGCGAACTCCTCGCGCCAGTCACTGGTGAGCGGGTCGACGACCTCGGCGGCGTCCAGGCGCAGGCCCAGAGCCGCGGCCCGCTCGCGCACCTGTGCCTCGTCACCCAGCAGCGTCAGCCGGGCGACCCCGCGGGCCAGGACGGTGTCGGCCGCCCGCAGGATGCGGTCCTCCCCGCCCTCCGGCAGCACGACGTGCGAACCCGTCTCCCGCGCGCGGGCCATGATCCCGTGCTCGAACATCAGCGGGGTCACCACGGCGGACCGTCGGTCGGCGTCGTCGCCGACGGGCAGCAGCCGGGTGATGTCGACGTGCTGCTGGGCCAGGGACCGGGCGTGCTCGATCTTGCGCTGCGAGCGGGGGGTGATGCGCCCGACGACGTCGTGCATCGTCATCGCGGTGCGCATCGTCCCGCCCTCGCAGCCGATGATCGGCAGCTCCACCGCGAGGCCCTCGACGAGCCGGGACACCTGCTCGCTGGGCCGCAGGCCGCCGTTGAGGACGATCGCCCCGAGCGAGGGGAAGGTCGAGGAGCGGTGGGCGAGGATGGCGCCCAGCAGCACGTCCTCGCGGTCGCCGGGGCAGATGAGGACGTTGCCCTCGCGCAGCCGGTCCAGGACGTTGGGCATCGTCATGCCGGCGACGATGAGCCCGGTGGCCTCGCGCTCGAGCAGCGACTCGTCCCCGGCCCGGAGGATGCCGTCGGTCGCGGCCATGAGGTCGCCCACCGTGGGGGCGGCGAGCAGCGGGTCGGCGGGCATCGCGAGGACGGCAGGGTCGCTCCCGGTGCCGGCCATCTGCTCGGCCACCGCGTCGCGGACCGCGGCGGACACCTCGTCGAGGTCGTCGTCGACCCGGTTGGCGAGGACGCCCGCCACCGAGGCGTGCCGGCTGAGTGCCTCCTGCACGGCGACGGCGGCCGCGGTGGCCGTGTCCTCGACGCTGCGGCCCGCGGCGGGGATGATGAGCAGCATCGGCGCGCCGAGGTGCGCGGCGATCGCGGCGTTGGTGGAGAACTCGGTGGGCGCGGTGACCCCGGTGTAGTCCGAGCCGACGACGAGCACCCGCTCGTGCTCGGCGGCATACCGGTGGAAGCGGTCGACGATCTCGCCGATGGCCGCGTCGTGCCGGTGGTGAAGGTCGTCGTACGTCACGCCGACGGCGTCCTCGACGGTCGAGGCGGACGTCGACAGCGGGTGCAGCAGGTGCAGCAGCGGGTCCTGCTCCCGGTCCTGCACGACGGGACGGAAGACGCCGACCCGGCCGCCGAGGGCGCACAGCTGGGCGAGGAGCCCGACCGCCACCGCCGACTTGCCGGAGCGGGGCTCGGCGGACGCGACATACAGGGAGGTGCTCACGGGTCCCACGATAGCCACGCCTTACGCTGCGTCCATGGACACGTCGAGCTCGCTGACCGCTGCTGGTGGACTCTCCGCGGTGCGGGTGTGGGTCGATGGCGCGCTCGTCGGGCCGGAGGGCTCGGTGCGGGCGCTGGACCACGGGATCACCGTCGGCGATGGAGTGTTCGAGACGTGCAAGGTGGTCGACGGGGAGGTCTTCGCGCTCACCCGGCACCACGACCGCATGGACCGCTCGCTCGCGGCGCTCGGCCTGGAGCCCCTGGACCGCGACCGGATCGGGGAGGGGATCGCCGCGGTGCTCTCGCAGGGAGGTATGCCGTTCGGCCGGTTGCGCTACACCGTCACCGCCGGGCTCGGGCCGCTCGGCAGCGACCGGGTCCCGGGTGCGGCGACGTATGTCGTCACCGCGGTCGAGCAGGACCCCATCCCTGCGACGACCTCGGCGCTCGTGGTGCCGTGGGTCCGCAACGAGCGGGGGGCGCTGACCGGGGTGAAGTCGACGTCTTACGCGGAGAACGTCGTGGCGCTGGCGGCGGCGAAGGCGCGCGGGCACTCCGAGGCGATCCTGGCCAACACCGCGGGGATGCTGTGCGAGGGGACCGGCACGAACGTCTTCGTCGTGACCGGCGACACCGTGCGCACCCCGGACCTCGGCTCCGGGCCGCTGGCCGGGGTCACCCGCGGGCTGGTCGTCGAGTGGCTGCGCGAGGACGGGGTCGAGGTGGTCGAGGAGCCGCTGCCGCTGTCGGCGCTGGCCGAGGCCGACGAGATCTGGCTGTCGAGCAGCATCCGCGACCTCACCGCGCTGCACCGGCTGGACGTGCACGACCCGGTGCTGCTGACCAGCGGGGAGGAGCTGGCCGTGCCCGGGCTGGCGCCCCGTGACCTGGGGGAACAGCCCGGCCCGATGGCGCAGCGGGCCCTCCGCGTCTTCGCCGAGCGGGCGGCGCGGACCCTCGATCCTTGACCCAACCTTGACGGAGACTTGACCTGTAAGCGGTTACAACTTCAGCGTGACGTGGCTACTTTCGAGAGAGGACGCCAGCGACGGCGTCCGTCCCTCTCACAAGGAGTAGACGTATGCGTCCTGCTGGAAAGCGCACCCTGGCCCTCATCGGCACCGGCGCCGTGGCCCTGTCCATGGTCGGTGCCACCGGTGCGGGAGCCGCACCCGGCAACGGTGAGGGCGACGGTCAGGACCAGGCCGTGGCCAAGCACGCTGCAGCCTCCACGAGGTCGGCGCAGGCCGAGGTCCGGGCCTACTGGACCCCGGAGCGGATGAAGAACGCCATCCCGCGCGAGATGGCCAAGCCCGGCGGCAAGGGCAAGCCGGGCGGGTCGACGAGCTCGGCGCAGGCCGTGCGGGCGCCCGCCCAGGCCGAGCTCGGCAAGGTGTTCTTCACCCTCGGGGGCGCCAACTACGTGTGCTCCGGCACGGCGACCGACAGCGTCAACGGCGACGTGGTGACCACGGCCGGCCACTGCCTCAACGAGGGCCCGGGCGCCTACGCCACGAACTTCGCCTTCGTCCCGGCCTACGACAACGGTGACCGGCCCTACGGCACCTGGGTGGCCGAGTCGCTCGTCGCCCCCGGGGCCTGGGTCAACAGCGGCGACTTCAACCACGACGTGGGCTTCGCCGTCATGGCCGAGCAGGGTGGCCAGAGCCTGACCGACGTCACCGGCGACTACCCGATCGCCTTCAACCAGGGCTACGGCCTCGCCTTCGACGCCTTCGGCTACCCGGCCGCCAACCCCTACGACGGTCAGGAGCTGTGGCGCTGCTCCGGAGTCGCCGGGCAAGACACCCGGGGCACCACCGATCACCGGCTGCCGTGCTCGATGACCGGGGGCTCCAGCGGCGGCGGCTGGATCACCGGAGGCGTGCTGAACTCGGTGAACTCCTTCGGCTACCAAGGGGAGAGGGACGTCATGTACGGCCCCTACTTCGGTGACGTCGAGCAGCAGGTCTACACCGCCGCCAGCACCAGCTGAGGCGATTTCGCCGCTCGGGCACGGGGAGGTTAGACTGCCTCCTCGTGCCCGCGGGCACGTCCGGACGTGTAGCTCAGTTGGTTAGAGCGTTCGCTTCACACGCGAGAGGTCAGGGGTTCGAGTCCCTTCACGTCCACCTCACTTCTGACGAGCCACGAGGCCCCTGGCCTGCGAATACGCAGGTCTGGGGTCTTTTTTTATCGCCTACTTCATGGTCCGGCGTGCATCTTGCGTGCATCTCGGCGCACGGATCGCAGAGTGACCGGGCAGGCACCGGGCCGCGGCGTCGTCAAGGTCCGCAAGGCCACGCCCGCGCTCGATGACGTCTTCGGCAACCCGGTCGGCATCGGGGCTCGGCGCCACCTGTGACTGCCGCACCGATCGGTGACAGGGGGTAGGTACACAACCTGGTTGCCTGGTCGGTTGATGTCCAGCGTCGTGGGCCGGGCATCAGGCGGCTGTTCGCGCCGGTGCCAGTGTGAACGCGTGCTCCTCAGGGTGGGTCACGGTGCTGTCATACGGCATGCTCTCTAGCATCTGCACAGGTAAAGAGGCTGAAGGTCGAGCTCCGCCGCCTCCACTCACGTGTGTCTCACGCTGTGCAGGCGTCCCACCTCAACCCCGAGCCGCCACGATCCGTGGCGCGAGCCGCGTCGTGGCGTGGGTTGCCGTCGTGAGAGCGCGACCGGTGTGTCCGATCGGTAGGCGGGGCTTGCGTCAGGGTCGAGGCCCAGGAGGTCGTCGTTGCGGCCGGTGGTGCCGTCAATCCCGGCGCGGTCGACGACTTGGAGGCGGGCGGGTCGCAGAAGAGGGAGGGTGCCCGGCTGCCCCGCGCGGGAGAAGCCGTCGTGCCAAGCCGGGTGCCCCTAGCTCCCGGTCCGCGCAGAGACCTGTATGACCCCGTGGGCACCGCGCTCGGCGTCGGCCATGGCGTGGGAGACGAACGGGTAGGACCCCGCCTCGGGCAAGGTCAGCTCGACGAAGCCGCCCTGCGCCGCCAGCAGGCCGAGCGTCTGCGCCCCTGCGCCCTCGGCCGGGCCCTCGGGGCCCCCGAGGCGCCAGGTCCCTTCGGCGTAGACGGTGTCGAACTGGCCGCCGACGACGTGGAAGGAGGTCGACCGGCTCGGGCCGGCGTCCAGCACCCACAGGCGCACGCGGTCACCCACCTCGGCGTGCAGGACGTGCTCGTCGTACTGGTTGGCGATGCCGTTGAAGGTGACGAAGGTCGGCCGGTCCGCGGCGGCCGCGACGGCGTCGACCTCGGCCGCGGGCGCGCCCTGTTGACCCGTGGCGGGGGAGAGGTGCACCTCGGACTGGACGATCAGGTACTCCCGATCCACCGGCGGCAGACCCTCAGTAGGTTCGATGATGACCGCACCGTGCATGCCGGCCGAGATGTGGCTGGTCATAGGCATGGTCGAGCAGTGATACATCCAGATTCCGGCCCGATGCGCGGTGAAGGTGTAGACGAGGGACTCCCCGGGTGGGATGGTGCGCATCGGCTCGTCGGGGGCCAGTGCCCCGGCGTGGAAGTCGAGCGAGTGACCCATCGTGCCGTCGTTGACGAGGGTCACCTCGAAGACGTCGCCTACATTGCCGCGCAACGTAGGCCCCGGCACCTGCCCGTTGAAGGTCCAGCGGACCTGGGTGATACCGGGAGCGACCTCGAGCTCCTCCTCGGTCGCCCGCAGGGTGAGCCGGTGCGTGGTGCCCGCGGTCGTCGTCACCGGCGACAGGACCGGGTCGGCCGGGGCGGCCACTGAGGCCTGGGGGTTCAGGTGCACCACGGCTGGGCCGGCGGCGTCGGCACCCTCGGCGTCGTGCCCTGTGTGGTCGACCGAGGCGACGGGCGCCCCGTCCTCCCCGGCAACCACGACGTCCAGGACCATGCCCATCTGCCGGTGGCCGACGATGGTGCACCAGCCCTGCGCCGACTCCCCGACGACCCCCAGGTCGAGCGTGGCCGACTCTCCGGGTGCCAGGCGGGGCGTGCGCTCGCCGAGCACCTGCAGGTCGTGCACGTTGGTGGGGTCGGTGTTGGTCAGCTCGATGACGAGGCGGTCGCCGCGGGGCACTTCGATGCGGGCGGGCTCGAAGCGCATGTCGACCGCGGCTACCAGCACGGTGGTGGTGCTGCCGGTCGCCACGACCTCGGCGGCCCCACCGGCCGGTGTGCCTGCCGGCAGCCCGGCTGCGGCCGGGTCGAGCGCGACGCCGACCGACACGGCCATCACGAGCGTGGACACCGCGGCCACCAGCTGCCCGCCGGACCAGACCGAGGGCATCCGGTCCGGCGCGCCGGCGGGGGTCCCGGGCGTCGGGGCTGCCCGGCCAGGGCTTTCCCCCCGGGCCCGGGCCGCCTCCACCTCCTTCTTGGCGCGTACCGCGGCGTGGATCCCCCCGAGCATCAGCGGGACGAAGGCCGCGAGGGCGAGGACGACGAGGGCGGACAAGATCACCCGCACCATGCTCGGGACGGGCAGCAGGCACAGAAGCAGGCCGCCGTTGATGACGACCAGCCGCGCCGTGCCCCAGCGGTCGAACCACGCCTGACCGGCGCGCACGACCGTCTTGCCACCGCCGAGCACCGACGGGACAAGGTAGGACAACGCCCCCTGCACCAGCTGGGCCGCGAACCCCACGACGAGGATCGCGGTGGTGGTGCCGAAGCCGGCGGTGAACTCGGCCCAGCTGTGCGTGGTCGACAGCCGCACGAGGACGACCATGATGCCGGCCAGCCACCAGACCAGCGACAGACCGACCGAGGCAGGGGCGAACTCGCGCGGGCGTGCGGTCCGGGCCGGCGTGAGGACCGCGGAGGCCCACCACACCAGCGCCACGGCATACAGGCCGAGCGCGGCGACGGTGACCCAGCGCAGGTCGGCCAGGGCGCCCGCCACGAGCAGCGCGATCGCTCCGGAGAGCCCGGGAAGAGCCTGTCGCGCGCGCCGCTCCGCGTCGGGCCCGATGGGGGTACGCAGCATCGTCGGCCACAGGGTGAGCAGGGTGCCGGTGACGGTCAGCCCGACCCAGCCCAGGATGTTGACGGTGATGTGCGCCAGCAGGATGCGCCCGTGCGTCGAGTCGTCGAGTCCGAGCGCGAGGGTGGCGCCCAGGGCGACGCCGACCGGCAGGCAGACCGCGGCCGCGAGGTAGTAGCGCACCGTCACTCGGAACCGGCCCGGCAACGCCGCGCGCAACCGGCGGAAGAGCTGGACGCCGTGCCAGACGACGGCGGCGGTGACCAGGGCCGCCCCGGTCGCGGTGACCCACCACTGCGCCGTGGGCACGCCGATCAGGGTGGTCGTGGTGCCGACCAGGAGCAGCACCAGGCGGCGGTTCTGCTGGCGCCGGTCGTCGAGGCCGGGCGCGGTCTTCAGCAGCGCTTGGGTGAAGTGGGTGCTCCACACCATGATCGAGTGCGTCAGGGCGCCGAGCAGCACCAGGTGCACCATGAGCCAGCGCGAGCCGGGCACGAAGGGGTGCACCAGGGTCGTGGCAACCGCCAGCACCATCCACAGCACGCCGGGGTAGTCGCGCAGCGGCCACCGGCCGCGTGCGCCGCCCGGGCGGGCGGGACCGGTGGGTCGTGGGGTGGTGGCTGCAGGGCTGGTCAGGGCGGACATGCGGGCGCGTGGTCCTCGGTCGTGGGGGAGGGGTGTCTGGTATGGCGTGCGCGCCCGGTCGGGCGGCGCCGTGCGCCGGCCGCAGTGAGGACCGTGACGGCGACGAAGAGCAGGACGGCCGCGACGTTGCCGACGAGCGCGGCGTGCCAGCCGGCCGTCGTGCCGACGCCCACCGTGAGGACCCGGCCGAGCAGGGTGACGTGCAGCAGGACCAGCGGGCCCCACATCGCTGCCGTGTAGGGCAGGCGGACCCGGAGCACGGCGGGCAGGATCACCGGGGCGTGGGCCAGGATCATCGACATCGCGAAACCGAGGAAGGTGGTGTGGACCACGATGTCGTAGCCGGCGGCGGAGACGGCCGGCGACCCCAGGAGCACCAGGCCCAGCCCGGCGACCGCCAGCCACGCGTAGCCCGTGAGGAGCGCGGCGGCCGCGAAGCGCGGGAGGCCGCTCGTGCGGACCAGCCGGCGGGCGACGTCGTGCCGCACGAGCCAGGCGGTCAGGAACAGGAGCGACACGCCCAGCAGGCGCCCACCCGTCGCCGGCCACAGCACGGCGGCAAGGGCGGCGCCGGTGAGACCTGCGGCGTGGGCGATCAGGGTGGCCTCGGCACCGCCCGGCATCGCCAGACGGGCCAGCTCGACGCGTTCCGCGCCGATGGTCAGCACGACGAAGCCGATGAGCAGCGGCACCACGGTCGCCACCTCTACGCGGGTGAGCAGGAGCCCGGCCGCAGCGGCGTGCACCGCGCCGAGGGCCTGCACCGACACGAGCAGGTCACAGTTGCGCCGCCACAGCGCGAGGTAGACCACGACGAGCAGCAGCATGCCTTGCACGAGCAGCAGGCGTCCGAGCAGGGGCTGGGGCAGCAGGATCAGGGCGAGGGCGCCGGCACCGAGCAGGGCAGGCGCGAGCAGGGGCCAGGTCGTGCGCAACGCCACGGCCCGTTCGAGGGCGATGACGGTGCCGAGGAAGCCCAGCACCATGAGTGGCCCGTGCAGGACCGCGAGCCGCGCGCTGCCGACGGGGGCGGGCAGACCGGACAGGGTGAGCGCGGCGTCGAGGCCGGCCACGAGGGCCAGCCCGCCGCCGAGGATGAGCACCGGGGCCCAGCGTGGGCTCCGGTCGGTCAGGCTACTGCCCGTGCTCATCATCGGTCCGGGACCTGTTCCCATGACCTGGCTGGTGGTGCCGGTGCCAGTTCCGGCGGCGCCGGTGCCGGCGTCGCCTCGTCGACCTCGGCCCAGTCGGGAGAATCCAGAGCGATCGCCGCGGCGGGGAACAGGCCGTTGTCCTCCCGGTCGATGTGGTGGCGCAGGTCGTGCAGGAAGGTGTCGACGAGCACGGGGTCGGCGTCGGCTTCGGCCCGCCGGATCGCCTCGAGCTGCGCGTCGAGCGTCGTGTGCTCGGCGCAGAGGCTGTCGATGTGCTCGGTGAACTCCTCCTGGCGGCGCAGCACGGCGAACAACCCGGTCTCCTCGTCGCGGGTATGCGGGTGCAGCAGCGCCTCGACCCGGTCGACGGCCGCCACGACCTGCGGGGCGCTGCGGCCCTCGCAGGCCCGGCGCAGCTCGCCGGAGGCGTTGATGATCTCGGTGTGCTCGGCCATGAACCGGCCGATGACCCCGATCGACTCGCAACCGCAGTAGGTGCACATCCTCAGGAGGCGCGGGTGAACCGCAACGTCCAGGCCTCGGGGCCGCGGACCCGGTAGTCCCAGCTGATGGCCACTCCCTCGTCGGTGCAGCCGCAGCCGCCCTCGCGGACCTGGGTGAGGCGGAGCTCGGTGTGGGTCATGGGAATCCTCCGGTGTTCGCGCGTGGACGGTGGTGGGAAGGGTGAGGCAGGTGGGGCGGCGGCCGGTCAGCCGGGCTTGGGGGCGCCTGGGCGGGCGTAGCGCATCCAGGTGATCGCCACGCACATCACGGCCCAGGCGATGCCGATCAGGTAGAAGAGGGTCGGGCTCATGATCGTCAGGCCGACCCCGAAGAGGAACGGGCCGAAGGCGGCGATCGCGGCAGTCCACCCGATGACCCCGCCCGCCTGCCGGCGCTCGAAGATCATCGGCATCTGCTTGAAGGTCGAGGCGTTGCCGATGCCGGCGAAGAGGAAGATGGCGAGCATGCCGAGGAGGAAGTGCCGGAAGTCGCCGCTGAGCGCCTCGGCCGAGCTGGTGTCCGGGGTCAGCGCCGGGATGGTCACCGCGATCGAGGCGATGAGCCCCAGTCCGGAGATCAGCGTCCAGACGGCGCCGCCCATCCGGTCGGTGAGCGGAGAGAACAGCACTCGGGCGCCGGCGCCGATGAGCGGGCCGAGGAAGACGAACGCGACGACGTCGGGCACGTCGTAGCCGCTGACGAGCAGCTCGGCGTCCGGTCCGGTCCCGCGCACGATGGCCTCGTTGCCGATGCCGTAGAGGTTGGCCATGAGCAGGCCGAACTGCGCGGACAGTCCCGAGAAGGTCCCGAAGGTCATGATGTAGAGCAGCGTCATCCACCAGGTGTCCTGGTTGGAGAAGATGTCGAACTGCTGGCGGATGTTGGCCTTGATCGGTACCGACTTCAGCATCGTCCAGGCGAGGGCGGCCCCGACAACCATGAGCGGGATCCACACGAACGCCGCGTTCTGGTACCAGACCTCAGTGGGTGGTTGACCCGGCACCTGAAGCTGCTGGTTGCCGCCGAACACCGCTAGGGCGCCGATGGCGATGAGGTAGGGGGTCAGCAGCTGGACGAGAGAGACGCCGAAGTTGCCGATCCCGGCCTGCAGCCCCAGAGCCGTGCCCTGCATCCTCTTCGGGAAGAAGTAGGAGGTCGAGGGCATGAAGCCGGAGAAGGCGCCACCGCCGATGCCGGCCAGGAAAGCCAGGACCATCAGCTCCCAGTAGGGCGCGGAGGGCTCCTGGACCCGTACACCCCAGCCCAGGGTTGAGGCGATGAGCAGCAGTGAGGTGAGGCTGACCATCTTGCGCGTGCCCATGACGGGCGGGAGGACCATCCACACCAGGCGGAACAGGCCGGCGGACAGCCCGGGCATGGCGGCCATCCAGTAGAGCTGGCCCTTGGTGAACTCATAGCCCAGGCCGTTGAGCTTGGGGATGATGGCGCTGGGCAGGAACCAGGCCACGAAGGCGAGCGTGAGGCAGAACGTGGTGATCCACAGGGTGCGCCAGGCCAGGCCCTTGTCCCAGGTCTGCTCGTTCTCGGGGTCCCAGGACTGCAGCCACTCCCCTCCGGTGCGGCGGTCGTCGACGGTGCTCATGCGCGGGTCTCCTCCAGGGTCGTGCCGGTACGGGCGTCGGTGGGCGCGGCGGCGGGGCCTGCCGCCGGCGCAGGCTCAGGCGCGGGCGCTGGTGCCTCGATGTCGACGGACAGCTCGGGCGAGCGCTCGTGCAGCATCTGCACGACCGTCAGGTGCATCCAGACCAGGCAGACGGCGGTGAGCAGGAAGATGACGAAGAAGGTGGACGTGGGGAAGCCGGACCAGGCCGTGGTGTAGGCGAACAGCGGCGGGAGGAAGAAGCCGCCCAAGCCACCGAGCATGCCGACGAGGCCGCCAACGGGTCCGACGCTGCCGGGGAAGTACTCGGGGATGTGCTTGTAGACCGCGGCCTTGCCCACGCCCATGGCACATCCGAGCAGGAAGAGGAGGGCGGTGAAGGGGACGACATGCATCGCGTAGCCCAGGTGCTCCGTCTGAGTCCCGTCCGCGTGGTTGATGACGACGTGCCCGTTGGGCATCATGAGGATGCCGGAGGTCAGCAGCATGAGGAAGAACGTGCCGTACATCGCCCGGCGCGCACCCCATCGGTCGGAGAACCAGCCGCCGACGGGCCGCAGCAAGGAGGCAGGGAAGATGAAGACCGCGGTGAGCAGGCCGGCCGCGGCCAGCGAGACGCCGAAGTTGTTCATGTAGTAGAGCGGCATCCAGGCGGACAGCGCGACATAGGCGCCGAACACCGCCACGTAGTAGAGACTGAACCGCCACACGCGCACCTGCGACAGCGGCGCGAGCATCTCTCGCATCGGCTTAGTGGCCCCGGGCATCCTGTCCCGGGCGGGGGTGAGGACCCACAGCGCCGCCGCCATCAGGAGTAGCAGGACCGCGTAGACGACGGGGATGAGCCGCCAGCCGCCCTGCAGGCCCAGGACCACCGTGGTGCCGGCGGTGGCTGCGATGATCGGGGGGCCGATGAACTTGGTCACCGAGGCGCCCACGTTGCCGGCACCGAAGAGCCCGAGCGCGAAGCCCTGCCGCTCGCGCGGTGCCCAAGCGGCGTTCCAGGCGATGCCCACGCTGAACGCGTTGCCCGCAAAGCCGACGAGGAACGCCAGCACCAGCAGCATCGCGTAGCTGTCGGCCCGGCTGACCAGGAAGGCCGGCACCGCAGTGATCACGAGAATGGCGGTCATCACCTTGCGACCACCGATGCGGTCCGCCAGCATCCCCGCCGGCAGGCGCCACATCGCCCCGTTGAGCACGGCCAGCGCGCTGACCCAGGAGAGCTGGGTGTCCGTGAGCCCGAACTCCTCCTGGATGGGCTTGCCCAGAATCCCGAACATCAGCCACACGGCGAACATCAGCGTGAACGCCACCGTAGAGGTCCACATGACCCGGTTGGCGCCAGACCGCTTGGCCGACATCGGGTCAGCCAGGGGAGCAGTGGTGCTCATGGGCTCTCCTAATTGGAGGATCGCGCTCATCACAATGAAGACAGGGCGACCCTACACCCTGTAGGAGGTCCAGGTGCACGATCTGGCGTGCGGCGTGCGTGACACGGAATTCGAACACGACGGGATGTCGTAATAGCCCGTCTACCAGGACTTTCTCGGTTCATCGCGTCTTCGGCGGTGGTGATTGCGCAGGGCGCTACACGTGGCTTAGATTGAGCGGGCAACCTCCGATAAAAGGAGTCCTCATGTCCGGTACCGAGCTCGGCTGGTCGTCTCGCGGGCACGACTCGCTGATGGTGTCCGCCGTCCGGCGCTCGATCGTCGAACAGCTCCGGGCCCTGCCACCGCTGGCGGTGCCCGGCCGCCCCACCCGTGACACCGGACTCACGGCCGCCGAGCTCGGCCAGGAGCTGGGGCTGCACAGCTCGACCGTGCGCTTCCATCTCGACCAGCTCGTCGACGGCGGCCTGGTGGAGACCCACGTCGTGCGCAGCGGCGGTGCCGGCCGTCCAGCCAAGCGCTACGTCGCCTCGGCAGTAGAGCAGGTGGGACCGGAGCCGGCGATCGAGGGCCCCTACCAGGTCCTGGCGACTGTGCTGGCCAGCGCGCTGGACCCCGCCAAGGGTGAGAGCCCCACCCCGGAAGAAGCAGGGGCGCTGTGGGTGCGCCAACGCCTGGGCGCCGACGGCGCCGAGCCGTTGGCCGAGCCCGCCCGCACCACGGGTGAGTGGGTGGGCAAGGTGGGGGCGGTGGTCGACCTGCTCCAGGAGTGGGGCTACACCCCCGACCTGGAGATGTCCGGCCGGCAGGGGGACGTACGCATCACGCTACGTGACTGCCCCTTCCTCGACCTGGCCCGAGAGATTCCTGAGGTCGTCTGCGGCGTGCACCGGGGGCTGCTGAAGGGTGCCCTCGAGGTGGCCGGTGAGGCCAAGGCTGGCGTCAGCCTGCGTCCGTTCGTGGCCTCTGCCACCTGCCATGCGGTGCTGCTGCGCGACCGTACTCCGCCGGGCGAGCCCATCGAGCCCGGACCCGCGCGCTGGGAGGCCTCTGCGCGCGCCGTTCCGGCCGACGACCCCGCGACCCCGACCGACATCCCCGCCGACGCACCAGGAGACCCTGCATGAGCGACACCACCTCTGCCCGCCTCGACGGCCCGCTCAGCGATGCCTTGGTCGGTACCCGCAGGTTCTTCACCCGGGGACGGGTCTCGGAGGATCGCCGGACACTGAGCCTGGAGGGCGGACGCAGCGGCGACTCCTTCTACCGTGACCGCTGGAGCCACGACAAGGTGGTTCGCTCCACGCACGGCGTCAACTGCACCGGTTCCTGCTCCTGGAAGGTCTACGTCAAGGACGGGATCATCACCTGGGAGGCCCAGCAGACCGACTACCCCTCGGCAGGCGCGGACCGTCCCGAGTACGAGCCGCGGGGCTGCCCCCGAGGGGCGGCCTTCTCCTGGTACACCTACAGCCCGACCCGGGTGCGCTACCCCTACGTGCGCGGCACCCTGCTGGAGATGTTCCGAGCCGCCCGTCAGCAGTACGGCGACCCGGTGCTGGCGTGGGCCTCGATCGTCCAGGACGAGGAGAAGGCACAGGCCTACAAGGCGGCGCGCGGCAAGGGCGGTCTGGTGCGGGCCACCTGGGAGGAGGTCGTGGACCTGGTTGCCGCTGCGCACGTCTACACCGTCAAGCGCTTCGGCCCGGACCGGATCGCCGGATTCTCCCCGATCCCGGCGATGTCGCCGGTGTCCTACGCCTCCGGCGCCCGCTTCCACGAGCTCATCGGCGCGCCGATGCTGTCCTTCTACGACTGGTACGCCGACCTGCCCAATGCCTCGCCGCAGATGTTCGGCGACCAGACCGACGTCCCCGAGTCCGGCGACTGGTGGGACGCCGGGTACCTGATCATGTGGGGCTCCAACGTCCCGCTCACTCGCACCCCCGACGCCCACTGGATGGTCGAGGCGCGCTACCGCGGCCAGAAGGTCATCGCGGTGGCGCCCGACTACGCCGACAACGTCAAGTTCGCCGACGAGTGGGTCGCCTCTGCCCCCGGCACCGACGGTGCGCTCGCCTTGGGTATGGGGCACGTCGTCCTGCGTGAGTTCTTCGTGGACCGCCAGGTCGAGTTCTTCACCGACTACAACCAGCACTTCACCGACCTGCCCTACCTCGTGACCCTCGACCCGGTGGACGGCGACGAAGGAGCCTCGTTCACCGGAACAGAGGGAACGGGCGAGCGGAGTGAGCACGGAGCAGTTTTTCGTCCCGGCAAGTTCCTCGTCGCCGGCGACCTCGAGAACCACCCCGAGTCCGGCAGCGAGAACGCCATGTGGAAACCGGCGGTCCTCGACGGGGCGACCGGTGAGGTCGCGATCCCGAACGGCTCGATCGGCCACCGGTTCGGTGAGGAGGGCGAGGGCCGCTGGAACCTCGACCTGGGCGACATCCGCCCGGTGCTCTCGCTCTACAGCGACACCGGCGAGGCGGTCGAGGTGGCGCTGCCGCGCTTCGACAACCTTGAGGGCCAGCAGGTGCTGGAGCGTCGCGGCGTGCCGGTCCGCCGGGTCGGCGACCGGCTGGTCACCACGGTCCTGGACCTCATGCTCGCCCAGTACGGCGTGGGCCGCGACGGGCTGCCCGGTGTCTGGCCGTCCGGCTACGACGACCCATCGGCCCCCGCCACCCCCGCCTGGGCGGCCGAGATCACCGGCGTCCCTGTCGAGCAGATCATCCGGATCGGCCGCGAGTGGGCGCAGAACGCGATCGACACCCAGGGTCGGGGCATGATCCTCATGGGCGCGGGCATCAACCACTGGTACCACTCCGACCAGATCTACCGCGCCCTCCTGGTCCTGACCTCGATCACCGGCTGCCAGGGCCGCAACGGCGGTGGCTGGGCGCACTACGTCGGCCAGGAGAAGGTCCGCCCGATCATGGGGTTCCAGCACCTCGCCTTCGCGCTGGACTGGGTGCGGCCGCCGCGCCACATGAACCAGACGTCTTACTGGTACGTCCACACCAGCCAGTACCGCTACGACACCTTCGACGCCGACGCGGTCAACGGCTCGACCGGCGCCTTCACCGGGCGCTCCACCATGGACCTGCTCGCCCAGGCCGTCCGGCTGGGGTGGGTCCCGTCCTACCCGCAGTTCGACCGCAGCTCCCTGCAGGTGGCCGACGAGGCCGCCGAGGCCGGTATGGCCGCCGGTGAGTACGTGGCCAGCCAGCTCAAGGACGGCACGCTGCGGTTCGCGGTCGAGGACCCCGAGAACCCGGATAACTACCCGCGGATCCTCTCGCTGTGGCGGTCCAACCTCCTCGGCTCGTCCGCCAAGGGCAACGAGTACTTCCTCAAGCACCTGCTCGGCACCGACAACGCGGTGCGGGCGGTGGAGGCCTCACCGGAGCACCGGCCGCTGGACGTGGTCTGGCCCGAGCGGGCCGGTGAGGGCAAGCTCGACCTGCTGCTGACCCTCGACTTCCGGATGACCAGCTCGACGCTGTTCTCGGACGTCGTGCTGCCGGCCGCGACCTGGTACGAGAAGCACGACATCAACACCACGGATATGCACCCCTTCATCCACTCCTTCAACCCGGCCATCGCGCCGCCGTGGCAGGCCAAGAGCGACTGGGAGGCGTGGAAGGCGATCGCCAGGCGGTTCTCCGAGCTGGCGGTCGACCACCTGGGCACCCGCAAGGACGTGGTCACCAAGCCGCTGTGGCACGACACCCCCGAGGCGATGGCGACCGTGCACGGCCGGGTGCAGGACTGGCGCACCGGCGAGGTCGAGCCCGTGCCGGGCCGCACGATGCCGGTGGTCGCCGAGGTCGAGCGCGACTACACCGCCGTCTACGACAAGATGACCTCGATCGGCCCGCTGCTGGAGAAGGTCGGGATGCTGACCAAGGGGGTCAAGTACGAGGTCGGCCGCGAGGTCGACATCCTGCGCCAGCGCAACGGCACCGTCCACGGGGGCGTCGCCGACGGGCAGCCGAGGATCGAGACCGACATCCAGGTCGCCGACGCGATCATGCACCTGTCCGGTGTCAGCAACGGCCACCTGGCGACGCAGGGTTTCCGGTTCCTGGAGAAGCGGACCGGCACCCAGCTGCACGACCTCTCTGCGGAGCACGAGGGCAAGCAGATCACTTTTGCTGACACCCAGGCGGCGCCGGTGCCGGTCATCACCTCCCCGGAGTGGTCCGGCTCGGAGAGCGGTGGGCGGCGCTACGCACCGTTCACGATCAACATCGAGCGCTCCAAGCCGTTCCACACCCTGACCGGGCGACAGCACTTCTACCTCGACCACGACTGGGTGCAGGGGATGGGGGAGTCGCTGCCGACCTACCGTCCGCCGCTGAACATGACCACGCTCTTCGGCGAGGACCCCGTCGGCCGGCAGAGCGAGCACGAGGGCGCGGTCGCGGTCGCGGTCCGCTACCTCACTCCGCACAGCAAGTGGTCGATCCACAGCGAGTACCAGGACAACCTGTTCATGCTCTCGCTCTCCCGGGGCGGCCAGACGATCTGGATGTCCGACGTGGACGCCGCCAAGATCGGGGTGCGCGACAACGACTGGATCGAGGCGGTCAACCGCAACGGCGTCGTCGCCTGCCGGGCTGTCGTCAGCCACCGGATGCCCGAGGGCACGGTCTTCATGCACCACGCCCAGGACCGGCTCATCGACGTCCCGCTGACCGAGACCGACGGCAAGCGGGGCGGCATCCACAACAGCCTCACGCGGATCCTGCTCAAGCCGAGCCACATGGTCGGCGGCTACGCCCAGTTCTCCTACTTCTTCAACTACATCGGGCCGATCGGCAGCAACCGTGACGAGGTCACGGTGATCCGCCGGCGCACCGCCCCGGTGACCTACTGAACCGCCCGACGCACGACAGACCGACCTGAGGAAGAGAGAGAACATGCGCGTCATGGCACAGATGGCCATGGTCATGAACCTGGACAAGTGCATCGGGTGCCACACCTGCTCGGTCACCTGCAAGCAGGCGTGGACCAACCGGCAGGGCACGGAGTACGTCTGGTTCAACAACGTGGAGACCCGGCCCGGGCTCGGTTACCCGCGCGGCTATGAGGACCAGGAGGTGTGGAAGGGCGGTTGGGAGGTCACCGCGAACGGCCGGCTGAGGCTCAAGGCCGGCGGCCGGCTCACGAAGCTGCTGAACATCTTCTCCAACCCCAAGATGCCGAGCATCAACGACTACTACGAGCCGTGGACCTACGACTACGAGACGCTGCTCAACGCCCCGGCGCAGGACACCTTCCCCGTCGCGCGGCCCACGTCGCTGATCTCGGGCAAGCACATCAACATCGCCTGGTCGGCCAACTGGGACGACGACCTCGGCGGCTCCACCGAGCACGCGGCCATGGACCCGATGCTCAAAGGCATCGAGGACAAGGTGAAGTTCGAGTTCGAGCAGACCTTCATGTTCTACCTGCCGCGGATCTGCGAGCACTGCCTCAACCCCAGCTGCGCGGCCTCCTGCCCCTCCGGCGCGATCTACAAGCGCGAGGAGGACGGCATCGTGCTGGTCGACCAGGACAAGTGCCGCGGCTGGCGGATGTGCGTCACCGGCTGCCCCTACAAGAAGGTCTACTTCAACCACAAGACCGGCAAGGCCGAGAAATGCACCTTCTGCTACCCGCGCGTCGAGGTCGGCATCCCGACCGTGTGCGCCGAGACCTGCGTGGGCCGGCTGCGCTACATCGGCCTCATGCTCTACGACGCGGACAGGGTGCTCGAGGCGGCTGCGGTCGAGGACGAGCACGACCTCTACGAGGCCCAGCGCAGCGTCTTCCTCGACCCCCGCGACCCGGCGGTCGAGCGCGAGGCGGAGCGGGCGGGCATCCCCGGTGACTGGATCGAGGCGGCCAAGCGCTCGCCCGTCCTCAAGCTCATCACCGACTACAAGGTCGCCCTGCCGTTGCACCCGGAGTACCGCACGATGCCGATGGTCTGGTACATCCCGCCGCTGTCGCCGGTCGTCGACGTCATCAAGGACACCGGCTACGACGCCGAGGACAAGGACAACCTCTTCGCGGCGATCGACGCCCTGCGCATCCCGGTGGAGTACCTCGCCAACCTCTTCACCGCCGGCGACACCCGGCCGGTCGAGGCGGTGCTGCGCCGCCTCGCCGCCATGCGGTCCTACATGCGCGACATCAACCTGGGTCGCGACCCCCAGGCGCACATCGCCGAGGCCGTCGGTATGGAGGAGGAGGAGATGTATGAGATGTTCCGTCTCCTCGCGATCGCCAAGTACGGCGACCGCTACGTCATCCCGACTGCGCACGGGGAGCAGGCGCACGCCCTGGAGGAGCTGGCCACGGACTGCCCGGTGACCTCTTTCGACGACGAGCTGCTCGACTCCTCCGGCCCGTTCGGGGAGGGTTCGGGCCGCGGCGCCGTCACCCCGGTCGCGGTGGAGAACCTCATGATGCTGCAGGAGCGCGCCGGCGCCGACACCCTCGTCTCCGGCGGTGCCAAGCGCGGGCGCGTCAACCTGCTCAACTGGGACGGCCGCGGCATGCCCGAGGGCCTCTTCCCCCAGCGCGAGGAGGGCGTGGAGGTCTCGGCGGGTGGCGGCACCTCGCAGCAGCCCATGGACGACCGGTCGCTGCTGGATGGTGGCCAGGCCCGGCCGGACAACGTGGCCGGCGCCGACGGAGGGCCGCAGCGATGATGCCCTGGCGGCGCCACCGGCGGACCAGCCCCCGGTTCGACGCGCGCGCCCAGGCCGATACCTGGCAGCTGTGCTCGTTGCTGCTGGACTACCCGGGGGAGGACCTGCCCGGGCGTCTGACCGTGCTGCGGGAGGTCGTCGCTGGGCTCCCGCGGGCGGCGGGCGAGCCGCTGGGCCGGTTCCTCGACCACGCGGAGGCCGTCGGCCTACCGGAGCTGCAGCGCGACTACGTCGACACCTTCGACGTGACCCGCAAGTGCGCGCTGCACCTGACCTACTTCCTGCACGGGGACACCCGCAACCGGGGCGTGGCGCTGGTGCAGTTCAAGCAGCTCTACCGCCAGCACGGGGTCGAGCTCGACGATGCGGACAGCGAGCTTCCTGACTACCTTCCCGTCGTCCTGGAGTTCGGTGCCACGGTCGCGCCAGAGACAGCGTGGAAGGTGCTCAACGACCACCGGGTGGGCGTCGAGCTGCTGCGCCGCGCGCTGGACCGCCGTGGCTCGCCGTGGCTCGATGTCGTCGGCGCGGTGCGTGCCACCCTGCCCGCGCTCGACGGCGACGACGAGCAGGCGCTCGCCCGGCTCATCGCGCAGGGCCCGCCGCAGGAGACCGTCGGGATCGATGACGCTCCCTACGCGATGGACCCCGCCCTCGACGTTCTTCGCACGCCCCCGACCGATGGGTGCGCGCCCGCCGGCGGCGCGCCGCATACCCAGTCCCTCGGACCGACCATCCCCGTAGGAGCCCCTCGATGAGCACCTTCCTCTGGGTGATCTTCCCTTACATCTGTCTGGCGACCTTCGTCGTGGGTCACTTCTGGCGCTACCGCTACGACAAGTTCGGGTGGACCACCCGCAGCTCCCAGCTCTACGAGGACAGGCTGCTGCGCATCGGCAGCCCGCTGTTCCACTTCGGCATCCTCTTCGTGGCCGTCGGGCACTTCATGGGGCTGATGGTGCCGCAGAGCTGGACCGAGCGGGCCGGGATGAGCCAGGAGCTCTACCACGTCGTGGCGCTGCTCGGCGGGCTGCCGGCGGGCATCGCCTGCCTCGTCGGCCTGGCCATCCTGGTCTATCGGCGACGTACGGTCGGGCCGGTCTTCCGCGCGACGACGGTCAACGACAAAGTGATGTATGCCGTGCTCGCCGTGGTCATCGTGCTCGGCATGTGGAACACCATCGCGGGCACCCTGCTCAACTTGGGCATCGCGGGCGACCACTACAACTACCGCGACGGTGTCTCGCCGTGGTTCCGTCAGATCTTCTGGTTCCAGCCCGACGCCTCGCTCATGGAGGGCGCACCCATCGGCTTCCAGCTGCACGCCCTGCTGGCCTTCCTGCTCTTCGCGATGTGGCCGTTCACCCGCCTGGTGCACGTCTTCTCCGCGCCGATCGGCTACGTCACCCGGCCCTACATCGTCTACCGCAGCCGCGACGAGCGGCCTGGGACGGCGACCGGAACCCGCGCGCAGAAGCGCGGCTGGGAGCGGGTCCAATGAACGAGCACCCCGTGCTCGACGACCCCGATCAGTCCCGCGCCCAGGACCCCTCGTCGGTCGTCGACCTGCGCGCCGCGGGTGAGGCGCTTCTGGAAGAAGCCCGCTCCACCGGTCGCGGCCGAGCGGTGCGGGCGGTCGTGCGCCAGCCCGGCCAGAGCCTCGTCCTGCTCGGCCTGCCCGCCGGTGGCGGTCTGCCCGAGCACGACGCGCCCGGTCCGGCCTCCCTGCTCTGCCTCTCCGGCCGGGTAGTCCTCTCCAGCAACGGGACGTCGTGGGCCCTGCCCACCGGCACAGCGCGCGTCATACCCACTTCGCGCCACGACGTCACCGCCGCCGTGGACAGCGTCTGCCTCCTCACGCTCTCGCTGCCGGACTCCTGACCGTGCCCGGACAGGTCGTGGACCTCCTGGTCCTGGCCGGCGGCCGCGGAACGCGGCTCGGGGGCCGGGACAAGGCGGCGCTGGAGGTGGGCGGCCGGTCGCTGCTGGCACGGGTGCTCGACGCCCAGCCGCTGCTCGGGGGCGGGGTGGTGGTCGTGGGCGACACTCCTGTGCCAGCGGGTGTGCTCCGGACGGTGGAGGAGCCCCCCGACGGGGGCCCGGTCGCCGGCATCGCCGCGGGACTGGCGGCGCTGCGCGGCGGCGCCGAGGGCGACGCGGGCGTCCACGGCCCGAGCGGAGGACAGGCCGGTGCCCGGTCAGCCGACTGGGTGGCAGTCGTCGCGGTCGACCAGCCCGGTGCCGCGGTCGCGCTGGCCGCGCTGCGCGCCTCGGTGGACGTCGCGGCGGAGCACGTCGACGCTGTCGGTCACCAGGACGCTCAGGGTTACCGGCAGTGGCTGCTGGCCGTCTACCGCCGGGTCTCGCTGGAGAGGGCGTTGGGCCAGCTGGGGCAGGTACGCGACCTCTCGGTCCGCCGTCTCGTCGCCGACCTGCGCTGGCAGGACGAGGAGTCCGGGCGGGAGTACCTCGGGGACGTGGACACCTGGGCCGACGCCCGGGACTGGGAACATCGCCTGCAGGGTGGGCCGATGACGACGGACGAACCGCAAACGAAGGGATAGATGGTGGCGACCGTGAGGTACTTCGCCGCTGCGGCTGAAGCGGCCGGCACCCAGAGCGAGCAGGTGCCCGCCGAAGACCTAGGCAGCCTGCTCGACCAGCTCGCCGAGCTGCATGGCGCCGGGCTCGGCCGCGTGCTCTCGCGCAGCACGGTGCTGATCGAAGGCCGCTACGTCAGCGACCGATCGCTTCGCCTGGGCCAGGACGCCGTCCTGGACGTGCTGCCGCCCTTCGCCGGCGGCTGACGGACCTCAGCCGCCGATGGCGCTCATGGGCCGGGGCGGCTGCAGGAAGTCGGGCTGGTTGATGCCGTGCCCGGGCAGCTTGGCGGTGATCGAGGCCCGCAGCAGCGCGGCCAGCTCGTCGTCCGAGGCGCCCTCGCGCAGGGGGGTCCGCAGATCGGTCTCCCCGGCGGCGAAGAGGCAGTTGCGGATCATGCCGTCGGCGGTCAGCCGGACCCGGTCGCAGCTGCCGCAGAACGGCATCGTCACCGACGCGATGGCGCCGACGGTGCCGAGCGGTGCGCTGCCGGGCGCGGCGCCCAGGGGCCGGACGTCGAAGAGCTCGGCCGGTGCGCTGCCGCGGGCCTCGTCCGGTTGCGCGGTGAGGTCGTAACCGGTGCGCAGCTTGGCCAGGATCTCTGCGCCGCTGATCATCTGCGAGCGGTCCCACCCGTGCTGGGCGTCCAGCGGCATCTGCTCGATGAAGCGCAGCTCGTAGCCGTGCTCGAGGGCGAAGGTCAGCAGCGCCACGACGTCCTCGTCGGCGTCGTTGACCCCGCGCATGAGGACGGTGTTGATCTTGACCGGGACCAGCCCGGCCGCGGCGGCGGCGTGGACCCCGGCGAGGGTGTCGGCGAGCCGGTCCCGCTTGGCGAGGGCGATGAAGACGTCGCGCCGCAGCGTGTCCAGGCTGACGTTGACCCTCGTCAGGCCCGCCTCCCGCAGGGAGGCGGCGTTCTTGGCCAGGCCGATGGCGTTGGTGGTCATCGAGATCTCGGGCGCCGGGTCCAGCGCGGCGAGTCCGGCGACGACGTCCACGAGGTCACGGCGCAGCAGCGGCTCGCCGCCGGTGAGCCGGACCTCCTCGATGCCCATGGACACCGCCACGTCGGCGAGGCGCACGACCTCCTCGGTGGTGAGCATCGTCGCCCGGGGCAGCCAGGGCACGCCGTCCTCGGGCATGCAGTAGGTGCAGCGCAGCGAGCAGCGGTCGGTCACCGAGATGCGCAGGTCCCGGTGCACCCGGCCGTAGCTGTCGACCAGCGGGTCCCGGATCATCAGTGGTCGCCCCCCACTACTTGATCGACCAGGTGAGCAAGCAGCGGCCCGATGACCTGCATGCCCTGGGTCACGGCCGCCGGGCGGCCGGGGAGGTTGATGACGAGGGTGCCGCCGACACCGCGCTCGGCCGGCCAGTCGACGACCCCGACCACTCCGCGCGACACCGCGGCGTAGGGGGTCTGCCGGGATCCCTCCCGGCGCATCAGCTCGGCCATGCCCGGGTTCTCCCGGGTGATGACCTGCCGGGTCCCCTCGGGGGTGAGGTCGCGAGGGCCCATGCCGGTGCCGCCGGTCGTGACGACGAGCCGGGCGCCGTCGGCGACGGCCGCCCGCACTGCCCCCGCGACCGACTCCACCCCATCGGGGACGACCACAGGGGCCTCGACGGCATACCCGATCTCCCGAAGAGCCTCCACGAGGCGGCGGCCCGACTCGTCGTCGCGAAGCCCGTCCGAGGACCGGTCCGACACCGTGATCGCGGCTGCCTTCCGACGTGCTGGTGGCGCATCGCGTGAACTCATTCCCCGACCCTAGCCGCCCCCGACTGCTGGGTCGCCGCGCCTGAATAGATGGGTCGATGACTACTGCACGATCATGCGACGGTGTCACCAGATCGTGCAGCAGTTCCGCGCTCGTCCATTTCGGGTCCCTTCGCGTCCACCCGGTTCGGGGTGAGGTATGAGGCCCCTGGTCTGCGCCGACGCGGACGAGGGGCTTTCCGCGTGGCTGGCACGCCTCGCCCCGAGGTCGTCACCCGGCGGCGCTGACCTCGAGGAGGCTGCGCCACGGGTCCTCGAAGCGCAGGGTGCGGCCGTCGTGCTTTGCGGGGATGTCGTGGTGCCGGAGTCGCTCGGCGAGGGCGTCGACGTCCTGGGTGGTCGGGACGACGATGGAGACCTGCCCGAGTCCGATCGTGGCGGCCCGGGCGCCTGCGCCGCGGCTGCCCCAGCTGTTCATGGCCATGTGGTGGTGGTAGCCACCGGCGGACACGAAGATCGCGCCGTTCCACTGCGCGGTGACCTCGAAGCCGAGGGCGTCGACGTAGAAGGCTCGGGCGGTGGGCACGTCCCCGACCTTGAGGTGCACGTGGCCCACCTCGGCGGTGCTGGGGGCCTGCCCCCCACGGTGGTCCCGCAGGAAGTCCTGCGGGTCCAGGGGGAGGGCATCCATCACCACCCGGCCCTGCTGCCAGGTCCACTCCTCGCGGGGGCGGTCCCAGTACAGCTCGATGCCGTTGCCCTCGGGGTCGGTGAAGTAGAACGCCTCGGACACCAGGTGGTCGGCAGAGCCGACGAAGACCGAGCGGGGGTGTCGGGCTGCGCGGGCGACGACGTCCGCGAGGGCGGCACGGTCGGGGAAGAGCAGAGCGGTGTGGAACAGGCCCGCCTGGCCGGGCGCCGGGGCGGGGAGCCCGGGGGTGTGGACGAGGACGACGAGCGCGTCACGTCCGCGGCCGAGGACGCTGGTGGCAGCCGGTCCGACGGCGGGGGAGCCACGGTCCACGGTGGTGCGGCTGGCCTCGCCGGGCAGCTCCTCGAGCCCGAGGGCGTCACGGTAGTAGGCGCTCATACCCGGGAGGTCAGCCACGTGCAGGGTGACGGCGTCCATGGCGGTGGTGTCGGGCAGGAGGAGGTCGCTGCTGGGGTCGGTGCGCACCGGAGAGGGGGTGATCGCACCCTGAGCTGGCGTCGTGCGGGAATCGGCGGTCATGGCGGGCCTCAGAAGTTGTCGTGTCAACTAACACATCGAGAGTAGCAGCATACAGTTGTTGCTACAACCGATAGGCGTCTCCATGGTCGTGGAGGTTGTTCCGTCAACCATCGGCCATACTGATGCGATGACGACGACCTGGTTGACCGATCCGGAGCGGGCGGCATGGGTCCGCCTGGCAGCCGTGCTGGAGCGGCTCCCCGGCGTGCTCGACACGCAGCTACGCAGGGACAGCGGGCTCACCCACTTCGAGTACTACACGCTGGCCATGCTCTCCGAGGCGGAGGGCAGCACGCTGCGGATGACCGCTCTCGCAGCCCAGACCAACGCCACCCTGCCGCGGCTCTCGCACGTGGTCAGGCGTCTCGAGGGTCGAGGCCTGGTGGCCCGTATGCCGTGTCCTGAGGATGCCCGCGCCACCAACGCGAGCCTGACCGACGCCGGGTGGGGTGTGGTCCAGGCAGCTGCTCCGGGCCATGCCGCCGCCGTCCGCGGCGCCGTCATCGATGCTCTGACCACCACCCAGATCGACCAGCTGACGGCGATCACCTCGGCGATCCTGGAGCGGATCGATCCCGACCGGACCATGGCTGCCATCTACAGCCGGTACGACGAACCGGCCGAGGACGACCCGGGTGCCTCGACACGAGATGACCCCGATGCGCCGGTGGGTCAGCGGTAGGTCATCCGCGACGCCGTCGGAGAGCAGAGGGATAGCGTGGGTGGGGTCAACGAGGCGAGGGAGCCGCTGCGCGTGGTCGGCGAGGTGGTCGGGTGGATCGGGCACACTCCGGAGTCGCTGCAGGCCATGCGAGCCGGGCTGGCTGCCCTGCAGCGAGAGGGCAGGGCGCAGATCGACGACTGAGGGGGCCGCTGTTCCGTTGGTCAGGCCCTGGCAGCGCCTGCAGGGGTGGTGATGAGTCGTGGCCGGCCGGGCAGTCTGCATCCTGACGTCCCGAGAGGGCGGCCGTGCAACCTAGCTGGAGGAGACCGACGTGGATCATCGAACCGTGATCTGGCAGGCCGTGCACGAGGAGCGACGCACGCTGGTGACCGACCTGGAGGGCATCACTCCGGACCAGTGGGAGACGCCGTCGTTGTGCCGTGGGTGGTCGGTGCACGACGTCGTCGCCCATCTCACCGACTCGGCACGCACGACCCGACTCGGATTCGTGCGTCAGATGGTCCGCGCCCGCTTCGACTTCGACCGCGCGAACGACGACGGAGTGGCGAAGCGCAAGGCCCCCGACCCCGTCCAGACGCTGGACGCGTTCCGCGCGGCAATGGACCGCAGGGACCGCCCACCGGGACCTGTGGAGACGAGGCTGGTGGAGGCCTACGTGCACGGCGAGGACATCCGGCGTCCCCTGGGCATCCGCCGCCCCTATCCGGTCGAGCACGTGACGACCGCGCTGGAGTACATGGCGGGGGCCAGCGCTGGTCTCGGTGGGGGCAGAGAGCGCGTCCGCGGCCTCCGTCTCTGCTCGCATCCCGGAGGACGACACATCGGTGACGGCCCGGAGGTCCGTGGCCCTGCCATCGCCCTGCTGCTCGCCGTATCCGGTCGACCGACCGCTCCCGGCGAGCTCACAGGTGATGGCGTCCCGATCCTGGCCGCTCGAGACTGACGGTTTTGCCACCAGCCGGCAGCTGGTGGCTCATCGCGGTGTTCCTGGTCTGGGATCTCTCCATGCTGGGCTACCTCGCGTCGCCGAGACTGGGGGCGATCCTGTACAACGCGGGCCACAGCTACCTCGGGCCGGTCGGGCTGCTTGCTCTCACCTGGATGGTGGCCGACGACGCCAGGTGGGCCGAGTTCGTGGCGTTGTCGTGGGCCTTCCACATCGCCATCGATCGTCTACTGGGGTACGGGCTCAAGTTCACCGACCGCTTCACCCACACCCACCTCGGTGAGATCGGCACGGGGCGCTGACCCTCGGCCACACCCGCTGGGGTATGGGGTGCGGGTCACTCCCAGGGCATGTCCCGCAGGATGTCCTGCGGGCGGGCCAGGACGGTGTAGAAGAACAGCGACGCCGTGGCGCAGACGACCATGATGGCCGCCATCGGCACCGCCGAGTCGACCCCGAACAGCCCGGTGACGGGGGAGATGAGCGCGCCGAAGACGAAGTTCGTCGCCCCGAGCAGAGCGGCAGCCGCTCCGGCCCGCTCCCCGTGGTCGGCCAGGGCGATGCTCGGGCTGTTCGGCATGACGAAGCCCACCGAGCCCATCAGCAGGACGATGCCGCCGACGATGGCCCACACGCTCAGGTCCACCAGCGCGGCGGTGAGCAGGGCCAGGGCGATGGCCAGCATCGAGGGCAGCGCCACCCGCAGCACCGCGGCCGGGTGCACCGTGCGCACCAGAGATCCGTTGACCTGGCTGGTGACGGTGAGCGCTCCTGCGCCCGCGGCGAAGACCAGGGCATACTGCTGGGTGCTCATCCCGTACAGCCCCTGGAAGACGAAGGTCGCGCTGGAGATGTAGGCGAACAGGCAGCCCATCGCGGTGCACGCCGTCAGGACCAGGCCGACGTAGCGTCGGTCCGAGAGCAGCACCCGGTAGCTCGCCCACAGGGTCCGCGGACCGAAGTGACGGCGTCGCTCGGGGGGCAGGGTCTCCTTGACGAGGACCAGCGCCAGTACCGCCAGCAGCAGCCCGAAGGCTCCCAGCGCCCAGAAGATGGTCCGCCAGCTGCCGAAGATCAGGAACTGGGCGCCCAGCGTGGGCGCCAGGATCGGGGCCACGCCGACCACCAGGAAGAGCCGGGAGATGAAGGTCGCCATCCGGGAGCCGCTGTAGAGGTCGCGGACCATGGCCTGGGACAGCACCATCCCGGCCGCACCGGTCAAGCCCTGCACGAAGCGCAGCAGCAGCAGCACCTCGATCGAGGAGGAGACCGCGATCGCCGCCGAGACCACGACGTAGAGGCTCAGCGACGCGATCAACGGTCGGCGCCGGCCGAAGGAGTCCGACAACGCTCCGATGAGCAACTGGCCGGTGGCAAGCCCGACCAGGGTCGCGGTCAGCGTCAGCTGGACCGTGGCCTCGGTCGTGGACAGGTCGTCCACGACAGCCGGAAAGGCGGCGAGGTACATGTCGATCGTCAGGGGACCGATCGCGACGAGCGCCCCGAACAGCAGCAGCCGGCCCAGCGGGGAGGGTTCGGTGCGGGGCCGGGAGGAGGCGGGGGGCGCTGCGACGGGGGCTGATCTCACCACGTGAGCAAGAGGGATGTCCCCCGCGATATTCCCGGGGTCGGGCGCCAGGCCTCCCCCCGGTCGACCCGCTCGCGTGTACGAGGTCTGTCCCTCGCAAGGATGGTCACCGACGCCGCGTTGCTGTGCAGTCGAAGAGGTGCATGAGGTGGGGCCAGGCCATGGCGCCGAGGGTGCGATCGGCCTCGGGGGTCCCTCCGCGCACCAGTCTTCGTCCGCCGACCGGTGCGTCCTCCCCGGGAAGGATCACGCGGTGGCCGCACCCACGTGCAGCACCGGGACGAGGACAACGACCGCGCTACACCACCATGCGGGACTCAACTCAGGTGGGTGTCGGTGATGTGACGCAGCTCGGTCAGCGCTTCGACGAGTTGCTGGGAGCGCGTAGGGCCCAGATGGTCGCGCCATGCCGCCTCGACCTGACGGACCGTCGGGATGCTGGCCGCCACGAGCTGGTCGCCGCGCTCGGTGATCTGGACCTGCCGGGACCGGGCGTCGTGCGGGTCGGGGACCCGGCGTACATATCCGCTCTTCTCCAGCTGGTCCACGACCGAGCCGATCGTCTGCTTGGGAAGCTGCGAAGCCCGGGCTAGATCTGCCATGCGAGTCCCCTGCGGATCGATGCGCTGGAAGACTCTGGCCTGGGTAAGGGTCAGCTCATGACCCTGCTCCCTCAGGGCCGTCATCACCGCGGACTCCATGAAGCGGTAGGGGATGAAGAGCAGCAAACCGAGGTTGACGTCATCTGCTGCCGTGGTGTCGGTCATCGGACCATCCTTGCACATAGTCCGAGAACCGGACTACACTTGGTCCGAGTCTCGGACTTCTAGAGGATGGTTTGCCATGGACGATCAGTACTGGTCGACGGTGAGAACGATGCGCATGGAGTTCGCGGACTTCCTGGACACGTTGTCAGCGCAGCAATGGGACGCTGCCTCGCTCTGTGCCGGCTGGCGGGTACGCGATGTGGTCGGGCACGTCTCGGTAGTGCCCCGGGTGACAGCCCGACAGATGCTCGCCGTCGCCCCACGAGCGAGGTTCGACATCAACGGCATCAACATGCTCATCGGGATCCAGGAGGGGCAACGGGACCCTCAGGAACTCGTGGCACTCTTGAGGCGCCACGCTGCTGACCGGATACCTTCCCGCCCCGTGCCGGACCCGCGCAACCTGCTCTTTGACCTCATCGTTCATGGCCAGGACGTCGCTCGTCCCCTGGGTCGAGACCTGCCGGTCGCGGCTGCGCAGGCGCAGCAAGGGTTGGAGCGGGTATGGGCGATGGGGTGGCGCTTCCGGGCACGCACCCGTCTGGGCGGACTGTCGCTACGTGCCACCGACACCCATTGGGCCGCCGGCACTGGACCCGAGGTGACCGGCTCAACGCTGGCCTTGTTGCTCCTCGCCACCGGCCGGACGACGGCGGTCCTCGATGAACTGCACGGTCCCGGTGTCCGAGGTCTCGCGAGCGCGGCCTGATCATGCCGACTGACACCCCCTGCACGATGCTGGCCGTTGCAGTCCCGTCTCGCTGCCCGAGGGCGTCCCAAGATCGAGCTCGACGACGTCACCCGGTGTCAGCATCTAGGCGCGTGCGGTCTGCGTCGGTGAGGTCGGCCGCAAGGTCTCGCGCCATGGCGTCCTGACGGGGTGCTCGGATCGCCTTACTCACGGTCTGGTCGATGGTCTCGTGTCGATGGGCAGCGAGTTGAGTCACGCGGGCGTGGGTGTCCCGGCTGATGCGGATCGTGGTTGTCTCACCCATGGCTACTACTCGCGACAGAGTCGTGCGCCCAGGTGACCTGGCGGTGACCAGGTGTCAGGCTGGAGTCGTGGCTTCCGAGGTCGGCCCCTACGCGCGCGTGTTCCAGCGGCACGCTCATCCCGTCAGCGCCTGGTCCAGGTTGCTGAGCGCGCCTCTGCTTCTCGTGCCACCGTGGACCCGGAGATGGTGGTTGTACCTTCCCATCGGCGCCTGGTTCGCGGTCAACCCGGTCATGACGCCGCCGGCTCACGACGCGTCCTCGTTCGCGACCCGGGCCATCCTCGGTGAGGAATCCTGGACTCGGGATCCCACGTCTGAGCCGAAGGTCCTGCTCCTGGTGGCCGCGTCCACTTCATCGCTCGTGGGAGCCATGGTGGCCAGCTACCAGCACAGCAAGACTGCCGTGGTCGCCGGCACGGGGAGCTTCGTGGCGCTGACGCTGTGGCAATGGAGGCTATGGGCGGACAGGTACGCGCACGAGACTCGAAAGGCCGCCTGACTGAGGGACCGTCCTCGACGAGATCTCGGTGCCGGACGCATCCTCGATGCGGCAGTTCGTGGTGTGTCAGCTCAGGGACGTCACTTCGTGGAGCCGCCCGGTGGCGACGTCAAAGACGAAACCGCGAACCGACTCCTTGTGGGGGATGAAGGGACTGGACTGGACACGGCCAAGCGACTGGCGAACATCCTCCTCCACGTCGGGGAACGCCTCGGCCGCCCACGGGGGGCGCAGGCCGGTCTCCACGCGGATGGATTCTTTGAACTCGTCGTCGGTGAAGGTCAGCATCCCGCAGTCGGTGTGGTGGATGAGGATGATCTCCCTCGTTCCCAGGAGTCGTTGGCTGATCGCCAGGGATCGGATCTCGTCCTCGGTGACGACACCGCCGGCGTTGCGGATGACGTGCGCTTCCCCTTCGTTCAACCCCAACGCCCGGTAGACGTCCAGCCGTGCGTCCATACAGGCGAGAACGGCCACGTGCTTCGAGGGAGGCAGCGGCAGCGGACCGCTGAACTGTGACGCATACGCCTCGTTGTGAGCGAGCAGGGTGTCGGTGACGGTCATCGCTTCTCCTGGGAGTGTGAGTCCTGGCGCGGCGTCCAGGGCTCATCCGGTGGAGCGAGCAGAGCGTCTCGCCCACCCGCCAACTCTACATCGTCTTGGCATTCGCATAAGTGATGATTATGTCGCGCCCGAAGGCCCGCCCCCTGGGTCAATCGTCGTAGCCTCCGCGTCGCCGCCACCGTCCATGCCGTCGGCGGCACGTTCAACAGGGGATGGGCGTCCACGCACGGCCTGGATGCCCATCCCCTCCAGCCAGGGCACGTCATCGTCGTCCGTGGGTTCGACAGCAACGGCGACGTGACCGTCAACGACCCGGCGGCGTCGAGCGATGCCCGGGTGCGCCTCGTCTGCCGGCGCTGGCGATCGTCACGCGGGACCCGTCGGAGGGCGGACCGGCTCGGCAGTGGCTACGGTGGCGGCATGACTGAGCAGCAGAGCAGCAACGCCGGGTCCGAGGAGTCCGAGGCGCGGCAGGAGGCCGCGGAGCACGTCGTGGAGCGGGTCGAGAGCTGGGACGAGGGTGCCCAGCCCGAGACGATCCGGGAGGACCTCGAGGAGGGGATGGAGCAGGCCCAGGTGGAGGTCGACGACGGCGACCTGGAGCAGATGGCCCACGAGATCCACGACGAGGGCAGCACCGGCACCCCCGAGGTCGGGTGAGTCAGGGCCTGCGCCTCCTTCTCCTCGCCGACACCCACGTGCCGAAGCGCGCGAAGGCTCTGCCGGCCCAGGTGTGGGAGCAGGTGGCCGCCGCCGACGTCGTGGTCCACGCCGGGGACTGGGTCACCCCTGACCTGCTGGAGGAGTTCGAGAGGCGCTCCACCCGGCTCGTCGCCGTGTGGGGCAACAACGACGGCCCGGAGCTGCGCCGCCGACTGCCCGAGGTGGCCCGGGTGGAGCTGGGGGGTATGCGGTGGGGCGTGGTGCACGAGACCGGCGCCAAGCAGCGGCGCGAGGAACGGATGCGCGCGGCATACCCCGACCTGGACGTCCTGGTCTTCGGGCACAGCCACATCCCGTGGGACACCGAGCACGAGGGTCTGCGCCTGCTCAACCCGGGATCGCCCACGGACCGGCGGCGTATGCCGTACTGCACCTATCTGACCTGCACCGTCGCTGAGGGTGCGCTGAGCGAGGTGGCGCTTCACCGGATCGAGGCGCGGGGCTGACGCGACACCGGGGCGGGGAGGTACGTTCAGGGCGTGGAGCGACGGGTGGTCCTGGTGCGAGCGGTCAACGTCGGCGGCACCGCGAAGCTGCCCATGGCCCGATGGCGCGAGCTTGCGGCATCCCTGGGGGCGTCGGACGTCGTGACCTACATCGCGTCGGGAAACATGGTGTGCACCGTCTCGGGGGAGGCGCAAGCCTTCGACCGCGCCCTCGAGCAGGCCGTCCAGGAGCACTGCGGCTTCTTCCGCGATGTCATCAGCCGATCGCACGACGAGGTCTCCGCGGCCCTGGGTGGGCACCCGTTCGAGGTGGTCGACCCCGCGTTCTCCTACGTGTGCTTCCTCGGTGAGGAGCCCGCCCCGGAGGCCGTCGCGACTGCCCGGGAGCTCCCGACGGGCGAGGACCGGTGGGACGTCATCGGCCGGGAGATGCACCTGCGGTATGCGCGGGGCGCGGGTCGGCCGCAGATGAGTGACGCGGCCGTCGGGCGCGCCCTCGGAGTGTCGGGCACCGCCCGCAACCTCCGGACCGTACGCCGGCTGGTCGAGCTGTCAGCCCCCACCAGAGCCTGACCCGCTCCCGCGAGGGTGCCAGGCGGCACACGACAGCCCCGGCCGGTGGCCGAGGCTGTCGTGGTGCGCTCGCGCTGGTCAGCGGAGGGCGGAAGGGGCGGTCCGCGCCCACCAGTCGCCGAGACCGAACGTGCTCCACGCGGCCGGGATGGCGGCGACGGTGAGCAGCACCAGGGCGCCGGTGAGGTGGTCGTCGAGGAACGGGTTGTTCACGGTCGGGATGGCCGCCCCGTACATGAACAGGTACATCAGCGCTCCCGCCAGGGCGCCTACGCGGGCTCCGGCGCCGGTGATGAGGGTGACGCCGATCCCCAGCAGACCGAGCATGAAGAGCCAGTCGATGACGACCATGCCGGCCATGCCGTTGTAGAAGCCGGCGAGCGGACCCTCGACACCGCTGAGGTAGCCGGTGGTGGGGCTGCCGCCGCTGACCCAGGCGTTCTCACCGGGGGTCGCGTAGCCCAGGCCGAAGGTCTTGTCCAGGAACGCCCACAGGAAGTAGAAGCCGAAGGCGATGCGGGTGATGGCCAGCATCCAGGCACCTGCCGCGGGGAGGGGCGTCTCGCCCCGTGCCGTGAGGGGGGTGGCCGTGGTGGTGGCCGAAGCTGTGGCGGAGCTCATGATGCCTACTTTCGACGTGTCCAACTTGGTACTACATACTGTAGCAGTTAGTCCACGACAACGTGTAGGGCTCGCTGCACCCAGGCTGAGACCTCCGCGGTGAGGGGCAGCCGCGAGATCGCGTCTGCGGTCAGCCAGAGCATCCCGTAGGTGTCCGACACCTGGGGCAGGCCGTCCGGCCCGGGCCACCAGCCCGGTCGGGGGACGGCGAAGTAGATGAGGTCGATGTGCTGGTGCGGCGGGTCCCGCGAGATGTCCTCCACCTGGATGCCCTCGGGGCGCACGAGCTGGCGGGGGGAGCCCGGAGCGTCGTGCGGTATGCCGGGGGAGCCGACGAGCTCGACCTCCAGTCCCGTCTCCTCGTGGGTCTCGCGCCGCGCCGCGTCGTCCGGCAGCTCGTGCGGCTCGATGTGCCCACCGGGCGGCAGCCACAGACCGACCTTGGGGTGCGGGTGCAGCAGGACGTGCCTGGCGTGGACGACGAAGACGGCCACGGTGAAGTGCTTGGTGATGCCGTCCGGCGGCTCCCGGTCCTCGACTGCGCCCACGACCAGCACCCTAGGTGCTGCGGCCCGGGCCCCTCTTCGCGCCGTGCGCGCCCCGATATCCGGTGCCGGCAGCCGCGATCCGGCGGGTAGGGTTGGGCGACCGACGGGCGCGCGCGGCGCACGTCATACCCCCACCTCCGAGGAGCCCCAGCGTGTCCACCCAGATCACCGTCAGTGTCGCAGGCAGCGAGCGAGCGGTCGACCAGGGCACGACGGCGGGTGACCTCTTCGCCGACGACCGGCAGGTGGTCGTCGCGCGCATCGGCGGCGAGCTGCGCGACCTGCACCACGAGCTGGCCGACGGCGACGTCGTCGAGCCGGTGCTCGTCACCGAGCCGGACGGGCTGGACGTACTGCGCCACTCCTGCGCGCACGTGCTCGCGCAGGCCGTGCAGCAGACCTGGCCCGAGGCCCGTCTGGGCATCGGGCCGCCGGTGCGCGACGGCTTCTACTACGACTTCGACGTCGCCGAGCCGTTCACCCCGGACGACCTCAAGCGCCTCGAGAAGACGATGCAGCGCATCATCAACACCGGGCAGACCTTCGCCCGCCGCGAGGTCGACGACGAAGCCGCCCGCGAGGAGCTGGCCGCCGAGCCCTACAAGCTCGAGCTCATCGGGCTCAAGGGCGGCGCCTCCGAGGACGCCGCCGAGGGCGCGAGCGTCGAGGTCGGCGGCAGCC
Organism: uncultured Serinicoccus sp.; assembly: GCF_947487915.1. Classification (GTDB taxonomy): domain Bacteria; phylum Actinomycetota; class Actinomycetes; order Actinomycetales; family Dermatophilaceae; genus Ornithinicoccus. The sequence continues at coordinate 74,289 of NZ_CANKYH010000002.1, forward strand.
AGCTCACGATCTACGACAACCTCGACCGGACCGGCGAGACGGTCTGGGGCGACCTGTGCCGCGGCCCGCACCTGCCGAGCACCAAGATCATCGGCAACGCCTTCAAGCTCATGCGCAGCGCCGCGGCCTACTGGCGGGGCAGCGAGAAGAACCCGCAGCTGCAGCGGATCTACGGCACCGCCTGGCCGTCCAAGGACGAGCTCAAGGCCTACCTCGACCGTCTCGCCGAGGCCGAGAAGCGCGACCACCGCCGCCTGGGCGCGGAGATGGACCTCTACTCCTTCCCCGAGGAGCTGGGCGCCGGCCTGCCCGTCTTCCACCCCAAGGGCGGCGTGCTCAAGCGGGTCATGGAGGACTACCTGCGCCAGCGGCACATCGACGAGGGCTTCGAGTACGTCGGGACCCCGCACGTGGCCAAGGAAGGGCTGTTCCACACCTCGGGCCACCTGCCGTACTACGAGGACACGATGTTCCCGCCGATGGAGGAGGACGGGCAGCGCTACTTCCTCAAGGCGATGAACTGCCCCATGCACAACCTCATCTACAAGAGCCAGCAGCGGTCCTACCGCGACCTGCCGTTGCGGCTCTTCGAGTTCGGGCACGTCTACCGCTACGAGAAGTCCGGGGTGGTGCACGGCCTGACCCGGGTGCGCGGCCTGGAGATGGACGACTCGCACTCCTACGTCACCCGCGACCAGGCACCCGGCGAGATCCGGCACCTGCTGACCTTCGTGCTCGGGGTCCTGCGCGACTTCGGCCTGGACGACTTCTACCTCGAGCTGTCCACCCGTGACGAGGTGGGGGAGAAGAAGGACAAGTTCATCGGGACCGACGAGCAGTGGGCCGAGGCGACCGCCGTGCTGGAGGAGGTCGCCCGCGACTCCGGACTGGAGCTCGTGCCCGACCCGGGTGGTGCCGCCTTCTACGGGCCGAAGATCTCGGTGCAGGCCCGGGATGCGATCGGCCGGACCTGGCAGATGTCGACCGTGCAGTACGACTTCAACCAGCCGGAGCGTTTCGGGCTGGAGTACTCCGCCGCAGACGGGTCCCGGCAGCAGCCGGTGATGATCCACTCAGCCAAGCTCGGCTCGGTCGAGCGCTTCATGGGGGTGCTCATCGAGCACTACGCCGGGCAGCTGCCCCCGTGGCTGGCGCCGGTCCAGGTGGTCGGGGTGCCGGTGGCCGAAGAGTTCGAGGGCTACCTGGACGAGGTGGCCGGGCGGCTGCGGGAGCACGGCATCCGGGTCGAGGTGGACCGCGGCGACGACCGCTTCCCCAAGAAGATCCGCAACGCCAGCCGGTCCAAGGCGCCGTTCATCCTCATCGCGGGGGGAGAGGACCGGGACGCCGGCGCGGTGTCCTTCCGCTTCCGTGACGGATCGCAGGAGAACTCCGTGCCGGTCGACGAGGCGGTCGAGCGGATCGCCGCCGCCGTCCGCGACCGCGTGCAGGTCTGAGTCGCGGCGCCGTCCCGCCCGACCCGACCCCGTCTGACCTGGGCCGGACGCCGACCGGCACGGTCGGGGATGGCTAGGATCACGGCATACCCCAGGGATGAGGAGGGCGGTATGCCGACGCTGGGCGAGCTGGCCGACGTCGTCCGGGTGCGGGTCGTGAACGACGACGAGGCACTGCTCCTGGGCGCGTTGCACAAGCAGGTCCTGCTGCGCGCCGGGACCGACCCCGACCCCGACCGGCCGCAGCACGTGCGCGCCTTCGCCAGCGCCTGGCACCCGCGCGCGGCGGACCTGCCGGCCTGGGTCGCCGAGCACGACGGCGAGCACGTGGGGATGGCGCTCGTGCGCCGCACCATGCTGCCGCACCTGCCCGGCACCGCCCCGCGGCTGCTGGTGCTCTCTGCGCTGGGCCCGGCCACCGGGGCGGGTGAGGAGGCGGTATGCCTCGCGCTGGTCCGGCAGGTCGTCGGCTGGGCCCGGCAGCGGGGCGCGGACCGGGTCGAGGTCGCCGACGACGTCACCCTGCCCGCCCCCGTGCTGGACGCGGTGCGCGCGAGCGTGCGGCAGGTGCGCTCGGTCTCGCTACCGACGCAGGCCTAGGCGAGCGGCTCGAGCACGAAGACCGGGATGAGCCGGTCCGTCTTCTCCTGGTAGTCGGCGTAGCTGGGGAACGCCGCCACGGCCCGCTCCCACCACGCGTCCCGCTCGGGCCCGTCCGCCAGCTCCCGCGCCCGCAGCGCCTGCTGGCTCGTGCCGTCCTGGACCAGGACGTCCGGGTTCTTGGCGAGGTTGTAGTACCACGCCGGGTGCTCCGGGGCCCCGCCCTTGCTGGCCACCGCGAGGTAGGCCCCGTCGTGCTCGACCCGCATCAGCGGCACCCGGCGCAGCAGGCCGCTGCGGGCACCCCGCATGGTGATGACCATCACCGGCCGGTCCTGGATGGTGGCGGCCGCGGTGTCGCCCGCCGCGTCGATGTCGCGCAGCTGGCTGGCCACCCACTCGCTCTTCTCCGGCAGGTATGCCGTGGGGTCACCGATCGCGGCGTCGCGCAGGTCGTGCTGGGGCTGGTTGTCGTCCATGCTGGGGCCAACTCACGGCGGTCACCGGCTTGTTCCCACCCGGTCGGCGACGAGGTCGGTCAGGGCCTGCGGAGCCCCGGGCACCCCGCGGTAGCCGGGGAAGGCGTTGACGTCGACGAGCACCGGCCCGGCGGGCCCGAGCACCACGTCGACGCCGGCGAGGTCCAGGCGGCAGGTGCGGGCGGCGGCCAGGGCCAGCGCCTCGAGGGGGGCGGGCACCTGGAAGGGCCGGCCGGTCTCCACGTGCCCACCCACCAGCGGGGACGGTTTGAGGAGTCCGGCGACGCGGTCACCGATGACGTAGAGCTTGCGGTCCAGCCCGTCGTTCGGGACGAAGGGTTGGGTGATGTAGGGCCCGGGGAAGGGCGGCTCGGGCGGGAGGTCGCCCGCGCGGCCGGCCAGCACCTCCGCGCCACGGCCTCGACCGCGACGGCGCCGTTTCACCACCCGCTGCTCCTCACGGGCATCTGCGAGGACGTCGGCCCAGGTCAGCACGGAGCGCGAGCGGGGGACCGGGAGCCCGGCCCGCGCCAGCCGCTCCTCCAGCCGTTGGTGCCGCTGCAGCAGCCGGACCGCGGGCACCGGGTCGACGGCGGGCACGCCGGCGGCCGCCAGGTCCTCGACGACCCCCAGGGCGCCCGGCCGCAGACCCCGGTGGACCACCAACGACACCTGCTCGGGAGGTGGGGGTGCCTGCCCGTCGTGCGGCAGGCATACCTCCACCCGCACGCCGCGGTGCCCGAGCAGGGCGAACACCTCCGGGAAGATGCTCGAGGACGACGGCGGCTTGCCGAGCACGAAGAGGGCGAGCGGACCGCGATCGGTGCGGGGGTCGGCCATACGTCCTCCTCGGGCGACGGTCGCGCCCAGCCTCGCGGACGCAGGTGAGGGGGCGATGAGAGCGGCCCTAGACTGCGTGCCATGACGGGGCAGCTGCAGCCGGAGGACGCGACCTCCTTCGCCGGGTCGCAGGACGGGTTCGAGCGGCTCTGGACGCCGCACCGGATGGCCTACGTGCGCGGCGAGCGCCCCAGTGCCGACGCGGGCGACGGGTGTCCGTTCTGCGCGGCGACGACGGGCGCGGGCGGGGATGACCTCATCGTGCACCGCGGGGAGCACTGCTACGTCATCCTCAACCTCTTCCCCTACAACCCCGGCCACCTGCTGGTCTGCCCCTACCGGCACGTCCCGCTCTACCTCGACCTCACCGACGAGGAGACGGCCGAGTTCACCGCGCTGACCAAGGCGGCCCTCCAAGCGATCCAGGCGGCGAGCAACCCGGCCGGCTTCAACCTGGGGATGAACCAGGGGGAGGTCGCGGGGGCTGGCGTGGCGGCCCACCTGCACCAGCACGTCGTCCCGCGCTGGATGGGCGACGCCAACTTCCTGCCGATCGTCGGGCAGACCAAGGCGCTGCCGCAGCTGCTCGCCGACGTCCGCGACCAGCTCGCCGCCGCCTGGCCGGGTTGAGCGCCCGCCGGCGCACCCACGGGTCGCGCCGGTGTCCACGGCATACCGGCGAGCCTCCGCCGCCCGCTGGGCGAGCCGGATCTGAGCAGAGAAGGGCTCCCTGAGCAGGCGCTGGGCCCGACCAGCCGGACCTGAGCAGAGAAAGGCTCCCTGAGCAGGCGCTGGAACCCCTGCCTCGGGAGCCTTTCTCTGCTCAGGCTGCGGACCGAGGCTGGGAACGGGCCCCTGGGCACGCATGTGCACGACGACACGCACAGGGGTATGCCGGGGCTCACCACCGCTCGGCCCGCCTCAGCAGTGAAGCGCTCCCGGCGTCGGGCTGGGCCCGACCAGCCGGACCTGAGCAGAGAAAGGCTCCCTGAGCAGGCGCTGGGCCCGACCAGCCGGACCTGAGCAGAGAAAGGCTCCCTGAGCAGGCGCTGGAACCCCTGCCTCGGGAGCCTTCCTCTGCTCAGGACGCGGACGGGGAGTGCGGGGCGGGGGAGCGGCGAGCGGGGAGCGGGGAGCGGGGAGCGGGGGGCGGCATACCTGGTCCGGGGGCGCGCCAGCGGTCCGTAGACTGAGCGGGCGGGCGCCCCCACCCGCACCGCACCCCGACGCCACTGCACCGCACTCCGCACCCACCCACCCGACCGAGCACGAGAGGCCCCCCAGGCATGTCCGAGCCCACCCAGCCCACCACCGGCACCACCCGCGTCAAGCGCGGCATGGCCGACATGCTCAAGGGCGGCGTCATCATGGACGTCGTCACCCCCGAGCAGGCCAAGATCGCCGAGGACGCGGGGGCCGTCGCCGTCATGGCGCTGGAGCGGGTGCCGGCCGACATCCGGGCGCAGGGCGGGGTCTCCCGGATGAGCGACCCGGACATGATCGACGGCATCATCGAGGCGGTGTCGATCCCGGTCATGGCCAAGGCCCGGATCGGCCACTTCGTCGAGGCCCAGGTGCTGCAGAGCCTCGGGGTCGACTACGTCGACGAGTCCGAGGTGCTCACCCCGGCCGACTACGCCCACCACATCGACAAGTGGGCCTTCACCGTGCCCTTCGTCTGCGGCGCGACCAACCTGGGCGAGGCGCTGCGCCGGATCACCGAGGGGGCGGCGATGATCCGCTCCAAGGGCGAGGCCGGCACCGGCGACGTCTCCAACGCCACCACCCACATGCGCTCGATCCGCGGCGAGATCAACCGGCTCTCGTCGCTGGCCGACGACGAGCTCTACGTCGCGGCCAAGGAGCTGCAGGCGCCCTACGAGCTCGTCAAGGAGGTCGCGCGGGCCGGGAAGCTCCCGGTGGTGCTCTTCACCGCGGGCGGCATCGCCACCCCCGCCGACGCCGCGATGATGATGCAGCTCGGAGCCGAGGGGGTCTTCGTCGGCTCCGGCATCTTCAAGGCCGGCAACCCCGCGCAGCGGGCCGCGGCCATCGTCAAGGCCACGACTTTCCACGACGACCCCGACACGCTGGCCGAGGTCTCCCGCGGTCTCGGCGAGGCCATGGTCGGGATCAACGTCGACGACATCCCGCAGCCGCACCGGCTCGCCGAGCGCGGCTGGTGAGCGAGGCCGACCAGGAGCAGTCGGGCCGAGAGCCCGGCCAGCAGGCCGGCGACGAGCACCAGTCGCACGAAGGGCCCGAGCAGCAGGCCGGCGACCAGCAGACCAACGGCCGCCGCCCCGTCGTCGGTGTCCTCGCGGTCCAGGGGGACGTGCGCGAGCATGTCGCCGCGCTGGACGCCTGCGGGGCCGACCCGCGCCTGGTCCGCCGGCCCCGCGAGCTGGGGGGCCTGGACGGCCTCGTGATCCCCGGCGGCGAGTCGACGACCATCGACCGGCTGTGCCGGATCTTCGGGCTGCACGAGCCGATCCGGCGCCTCGTCGTCGAGGGGCTGCCGGTCTACGGCTCCTGCGCGGGGATGATCCAGCTCGCCGACGAGATCCTCGACGGGCATCCCGAGCAGCAGACCTTCGGCGGCATCGACATGACCGTGCGACGCAACGCCTTCGGGCGCCAGGTCGACAGCTTCGAGACCGACCTGCAGATCGCCGGGCTCCCCGACCCCGACCGCCTCTTCCCCGCCGTGTTCATCCGCGCGCCGTGGGTGGAGCGGCTCGGCGACGAGGTCGAGGTCCTCGCCGCGGTGGAGGGCCACCCCGTCGCCGTCCGGCAGGGCCACCTGCTCGCCACGAGCTTCCACCCGGAGGTCACCGGCGACCACCGGGTGCACGCGCTCTTCGTCCGGCTCTGCTCAGGCTGAGTCCGGCAGGATCATGAGGACCAGGTCGTCCGCATGGTCGGGCACCCAGCCCGGCCGCAGCGTGGCGACGTCCCGCCAGCCCCGGCGCAGGTAGAGCGCCCGCGCGGCCGCGTGGCCGGGGAAGACGTCGAGCACCGGCATCAACCCCTGCCGGCGGGCCCAGTCGACGGCGGTGTCCAGCAGCCGGCCGCCCAGGCCGAGCCCCGCCCGACCCGGCCCGACGAAGAGCGTGGACACGGAGCCGAGCCGGGCGAGCGGCATACCGGTCGCGGCGAGGAAGCCCCGGCCGATCTCACCGTCCTCGACCCGGTCGACCGCGACGTGCCCGGCGAGCGCCCCGTCGACCTCCACCACCCACGCGGCCAGATCGCGGGGCCGGGCCACGAACTGCTCGGCCGGCACCGGCAGCGGGTTCCGCATGGGGTAGCCGGTCGTCGGCTGCTGGGCGAGCAGCAGCCGCGCCAGCTCGCGGACGTCCTCGTCCGCTCGCGGGCGGAGCAGGACGCCGTCGGGGGAGGAGGGCACGACCCGAGCCTAGGCGTGGTGGCGACGGTATGCCGTGGTGCCCGCCGGCGAGGGTCGCCTCGGCCGGCGATCTCAGCGCAGGTAGCGCCCCAGGGCGGTCATCGTGGTGTCGGTGATCCCGCCGTCGCCGCCGAGGACGTACATCGAGCCCGGCCGCAGGTGGGTGAGCGCCAGGTCGGCACCGCGCACCACCCGGTCGCCGCGCGTCAGCACCAACGGGGCGTCGTGCCGACCGGCCAGGGCGGCCGCGACGAGGGCGTCCGGGAAGTCGGTGCCGAGCGCGACGAACGAGGGCTCGGTGCTCCGGGGGAAAGTCGCCGCGATCTTGGCCGCCGTGCGGTAGCGATCCGTGCCTGCCCAGCGCTGGGCCCCGGCGGAGGCGTAGCGACCCGCCTCGCGCAGGACCGACGCCGAGACGGCACCGTCGCCGCCCAGGACGACCACCTCGCGCGGACGCAGCCGCTCCAGCGCGCGTCGCGTGCTGGGGTGCAGCTCGTCCCCCCGCGTCAGGAGCAGCGGCACCTGCTCGCCGTTGGCGACCGCGGCCCCGGCCAGCGCGTCCGGGAACGCCTGCCCGCTGGCGAGCAGCACCCGGTCGACGCGGGAGGGGTAGTAGTCCGAGAGCGCGGCCGCGGTGGCGTACCGGTCGGTCCCGGCCACCCGGTCCACCCGGCCGGTACGGGCGTAGGAGCGCAGCTCGGTGAGGACCGTTCCGCTCACGGCCCCGGTGCCACCGAGGACGACGAGCCGGTCCGGGCGCAGCCGGGTCAGCGCGCGTCGCGTGGCGCCGGGCAGGTCGTCCGCCCGGCTGAGCAGGATCGGGGCGTCGTAGACCCCGGCCCGGGCCGAGGCGGCCAGGGCGTCGGGGTAGTCCTGGCCGGACACCACGTAGACCACCTCGAGGCCGGGGGACCACTGCTCGGCCACGGTCGCCGCGGTGCCGTAGCGGTCGGTGCCGCCGAGCCGGACCGGTCCGGTCGGCGCCGGGGCGGGCGAGGCGAAGGTGAAGTAGTCCGAGGACAGGCCGTCGGACCACGTCGGCCAGTAGCGGGCGAGCATGAGACCCGTGCCGGTGGCGTGGGCCCAGGTGTACTGCCCGGCGGCGGTGAAGCCCTCCACCCGGGCGGTGAGGACCCGACCACCCCAGGCGCCCACCCCGTCGCGGGTCAGCACCTGGATGCGCTCCACCCGGTGGATGCCGTAGCGCTGCTGCAGCGCGGTGCGGGGCAGCGAGGCGCTCCAGCGGTGCCGCGGGTTGGCCGCCACCGCGTCGTAGGGGTCCCGCTGGGCGGTGAGGTAGTCGTGGCCGTTGCCCGAGGCGATCGTCTGACCGCCGGTGGAGGCGGAGTACATCGTCGTCGCCAGCCGGCGTCCGTTCGGGAAGGCGAAGGTCAGCACCTGCCCCGACGTCGCGTTCACCGCGCTCGTGTTGGCGGAGTACTCGTAGGAGGTGATGCTGCCGTCGCCGCGACGCACCCCACGGCCCCGGTATGCCTGGCACGCGGTCGTGTCGCAGATGTCGTAGTAGCTGGTGCTGGCGCTGCGCTCGGCGTAGGTGCGGGCAGCGACCGACTGGGCCTGCAGCGCCTCGGGGTGGAAGGAGGGGCCCATCTCCGCGGCGACCACCGAGCGCAGGTAGTGCTCCAGCGGCAGGTGGTTGACGGTCGCCAGCGCGGTGCTGCCGCGGTGGGTGGCCGTGACGGCCCCGCGGTAGATGCGCCGGGAGCCGTCCGGGAGGACGAGGTCGACCGTCTTCTCGGAGGGGGAGCTGAAGGTCACCGGGCAGCGCCGGGACATGCCCGAGGGCCACCAGGTCGACCAGGAGGAACCGTCATACCCCTGCAGGACGCAGGAGGTCGCCGAGCCGCCGGTCGCGCGGACCCGCCACTGGCTGCGTCCGGACGGCAGGGCGTAGGTCGTGCCGCCCGCCGCGGCGCCGACGCGCAGCCCGCTGCGGTGCGCCACCTGGGTGATCCCGTCGTGGTCGATGGTGATGCCCACGGAGATGTCCGAGGCCGCCCAGGTCTCCAGGCGGGTACCGGGGTAGTAGAAGGAGAGGATCCGATCGTGCGACAGGCCCTGCAGACCGGCACCGTGGGCCCCCCACTGCGACATGCCGATCCGGTGGCCGAAGCCGCCGCCGGTGATGTCGTAGCTGCCGTCGGCCGGCACCGGGTAGACCTCGGAACCGGGCACGGGGGCCGGGAGCACGGAGCTGTCCGTGACCACCGTGGTCTCCCCGAGCTCCTCGGGCGTCTGCACGGGCTCGGCCGACTCGGCCTGCTGGGCGTGGGGGAGGGCGTCCTGCGCCGCGTCCTGCTCCTGCGGGGCGGCCGTGGCCGGCGCACCGGTGAGGGAGAGGACGAGAGCGAGGGTGAGGCCGACGAGGGACGGTCGTCGCACGATGACTCCAGGAGGATGGGAGGGGTGCCTGAGCAGGGACGTTGCTCCGGCGCTCATTACTATGCGGTACGCGATGTGCCTGGGGCAAGAGTGGCGGGTGATCTCGTCACCGGCCCCGGGCCGACTCCCGAGGCTCCCGCCGGGTCGGTCGGGTCCGTCGGGGCGGCCCGCCCCGGCAGGTAGCCTGAGGAGCTGTGCCGCGCCGACCGGGACGGGCACGGCATACCTGACCCGCACGTCGACAGATCGAGGAGCAACGATGAGTGGCCACTCCAAGTGGGCGACGACCAAGCACAAGAAGGCCGCGATCGACGCCAAGCGGGCCAACCTCTTCGCCAAGCTCATCAAGAACATCGAGGTCGCTGCCCGGATGGGTGGGGGAGACCCGGCCGGCAACCCGACCCTCTACGACGCCATCCAGAAGGCCAAGAAGAGCTCGGTGCCCAACGACAACATCGACCGCGCCGTCAAGCGCGGCAGCGGCGCGGAGGCGGGCGGCGCGAGCTACGAGGCCCTGGTCTACGAGGGGTATGCCCCGGGGGGCGTCGCGCTCTACATCGAGTGCCTCACCGACAACAAGAACCGCGCGGTGATGGAGGTGCGCACCGCCCTGACCCGCAACGGCGGGTCGATGGCCGACAGCGGCTCGGTGGCCTACCTCTTCGAGCGCAAGGGCCAGGTCGTCGTGCCCAAGGAGCAGGAGAGCGGGGAGGCCAGCGAGGACTCGCTGCTCGAGATCGTGCTCGAGTCGGGCGCCGAGGAGGTCGAGGACGTGGGCGAGTCCTTCGAGGTCATCTCCGAGGCCGGTGACGTCGTGGCCGTGCGGACGGCGCTGCAGGACGCCGGCATGGACTACGACTCGGCCGAGGTGACCTTCGTCCCCAGCATGCAGGTGCCCCTGGACGCCGACGGCGCCAAGAAGGTCATCCGGGTCGTCGACGCGCTGGAGGACTGCGACGACGTCCAGAACGTCTACTCCAACGCCGACATCCCCGACGAGGTCCTCGCCGAGCTCGACGCCGAGGACTGAGGAGTCGCGAGCGCAGCGAGCCTGACTGCTCGAGGCACGCAGGTCGCCCGAGCGGAGCGAGGCCCACGCCGTGCTCTCGAGCTCTGCTCGGTGGGTGTGTCGCGCGCGGGCCGGGGCGTCCGGACTTGTAGCGTGGTGTCCGAACATCTGTCCACACCAGCGAACGGGAGCGGTATGCGCGTGCTCGGCGTCGACCCCGGTCTCACCCGCTGCGGTCTGGGGGTCGTCGAGGGGCTCCCGGGTCGCTCGCTGCGGCTGGTCGAGGTGGGCGTCGTCCGTACCCCACCCGGTGACGAGCCGGCCGAGCGCCTGCTCACCCTGCAGACCGAGATCGACGAGTGGCTGGCGCGTACGCGGCCCGACGCGGTGGCCGTGGAGCGGGTCTTCGCCAGCACCCGCAACAGCAGCATCATGGGCGTGGCGCAGGCGTCGGCCGTGCCGATGCTGGCCGCCGCCCGGCTCGGGCTGCCCCTGGTGCTGCACACGCCCTCGGAGGTCAAGGCCGCCGTCACCGGCAACGGCCGCGCGGACAAGGCCCAGGTCACCCACATGGTGACGCGTATCCTCACCCTCGAGCAGGCGCCCCGACCGGCCGACGCCGCGGACGCGCTGGCGCTGGCGATCTGTCACCTCTGGCGAGGGGCGGCCCGGGTCCGGGCCGACGACGGCGCCGGGGACCGCAACCGCCTCCAGGACGCCGAGGACCAGGCGTCCCGGGCGGCTCCCAACCGGCTCGCCCAGCTGCACGCCGAGCACCGCACCGCAGCCCGCTCGGCCAACGCCCGCGCCTCGGCGCGCGCGGGCGGCCGTCCCACCACCGTCAGCAGGAGGAACCCCCGGTGATCGCCTCGGTCCGCGGACCCGTCCGCCACGTCGGCCTCGACCACGTCGTCGTCGAGGTCGGGGGGGTGGGCCTGCTCGTGCACACGACCCCGGAGACCGCCGCCGGCTGCCGGACCGGCCAGGAGCTGACCCTGGAGACCACCCTCGTGGTCCGGGAGGAGTCGCTCACGCTGTACGGCTTCGCCGGTGCCGACGCCAAGGCCCTCTTCGAGCAGGTGCAGACGGTGAGCGGCGTCGGTCCCCGGCTGGCGCTGGCCATGCTGTCCGTCCACTCGCCCGGGGACGTCCGGGCCGCGCTGGCCCAGGGGGACCTCGTGGCCCTCACCAAGGTCCCGGGCATCGGGCGCAAGTCGGCCGAGCGACTGGTCCTGGAGCTCAAGGACAAGATCCTGGCGATGGGCGTCGAGCCTGGTCTGGCCGGCGGGGCGGGTGCGGCACCCGGCGGTGGGTCCGGCGAGGACGCGGTGCACACCCAGGTGCGTGAGGCCCTGCAGGGGCTGGGATGGACCACCCGGCAGGCGGACGGCGCCCTCAGCGCCGTGACCAAGGGGGACGACGCGCCCACCGACGTGGCCGCCCTGCTGCGTGCGACGTTGCGGGAGCTCGGCCGGTGACCGGCGCCGAGGAGGGGGCGAGCGACGGGTCCTACGAGGTCGACGTGCCGCCGGAGGCCCACCCCGACGGCGGACGGGTCGTCGACCCCTCGGGCACCGACGAGGAGCGCCGGATCGAGGCGGCCCTGCGCCCCCGCCGGCTGTCGGAGTTCCCCGGCCAGCGCCGGGTGCGCGACCAGCTCGGTCTCGTCCTCGAGGCGGCCCGGCGACGCGGCAGCCCGCCCGACCACGTCCTGCTCTCCGGCCCGCCCGGGCTGGGCAAGACCACCCTGGCCATGATCATCGCCGGTGAGCTGGAGCAGCCCATCCGCATCACCAGCGGCCCCGCCATCCAGCACGCCGGTGACCTGGCCGCCGTGCTGTCCTCGCTGGTGGAGGGCGAGGTGCTCTTCCTCGACGAGATCCACCGGATGTCGCGGCCGGCCGAGGAGATGCTCTACCTCGCGATGGAGGACTTCCGGGTCGACGTCATCGTCGGGAAGGGCCCGGGCGCCACCGCCATCCCCCTGGAGCTGCCGCCGTTCACCGTCGTCGGGGCCACGACCCGCGCGGGGCTGCTGCCCGCGCCGCTGCGCGACCGCTTCGGCTTCACCGGGCACCTCGACTACTACGCCACCGAGGACCTCGTGACCATCCTGCACCGCAACGCGGCGCTGCTGGAGATCGAGGCCGACGAGGCGGGCATCACCCAGATCGCCTCCCGGTCGCGCGGCACCCCACGCATCGCGAACCGGCTGCTGCGCCGCGTCCGTGACTGGGCGCAGGTCCACGGACAGCACGTCGTTGACGAGGCGGCCGCCCACGAGGCGCTGGCGCTCTTCGACGTCGACGAGCTGGGGCTCGACCGGCTCGACCGGGCGGTGCTGGAGGCGCTGTGCACCCGCTTCCGCGGCGGCCCGGTCGGGTTGTCGACGCTCGCGGTGGCCGTGGGCGAGGAGCCCGACACCGTGGAGACCGTGGCCGAGCCCTACCTCGTCCGCGAGGGGTTCATGATCCGCACCCCCCGCGGACGCGCCGCCAGCCCCGCCGCGTGGCAGCACCTCGGCCTCACCGCACCGCCGGAGGCCGGGGGAGCCGTGCCCGGCCACGGTTCGCCGGGCCGGTTCGGCGGAGAGGACCCCGACGCAGGCACGCTCCCGCTCGGGGGGTGACCGTGCTTCTGCTGCCCGGGCGGCACTTTCCCGGTCGGGCGGAGAACGGTGACCGTGCTTCTGCTGCCCGGGCGGCACTTTCCCGGTCGGGCGGAGAACGGTGACCGTGTTTCTGCCGCCGGGGCGGGACTTTCCCGGTCGCGCGGGAAACGAGGGAGGCCGACACGGCATACCGGCCTCTTTGGCCGCCCCAGAAGACTCACCTAGACTGCCCCGGGTGCCTGCCGCGCGCGTCAGCGTGCGCAGCGGGACGACGGCGTCGCACCGGCGCCCCACGAGACACGCTTTCTGAAGGGTCACTCCATGACACTGGCGACCGGCGCCGCTGCGGGCGCGGGAGGCTCCGGCTTCACGCTGCTCATCCTGGCACTGCCGATCCTCTTCCTGCTGTTCCTCATGTTCAACCAGCGTCGTCGGGCCAGGGCCGTCACCGACGCGCAGGGGCAGCTGCAGCCGGGCCAGGAGGTCATGACGACCTCCGGCATGTATGGCGTCGTGCGCGCCATCGAGGGTGACGTGGTCCACCTGGAGGCCGGGGGCTCGGTGTTCCGCTTCCAGCGCCGGGCGATCCTGCCCATCTCCATGGTGGGTGGCGGCGGCACGGCCCGGGGTGGTGCGGCCGAGTCGGGGGCCGAGGACGGCGACGGCGACGCGGGCCCGCAGCGATGACGACGTCCACCCCGGCCCCGCGCCGGGACGAGGACCTCGCGGGCGACGCCGACGGCGGCGGACGCCGGCAGCGGGGCGGCTCCGGCCGCGGCCGCGGCGGCACGCCCCGCCGCCGCAACGCCCGGCTGCGCGGTCCGTTCCGCACGCTCATGAGCCTGCTGCTCATCACGCTGCTGCTCTTCGCCAGCATCGGCGGTGCCCGGCTGTGGGCCGAGCCGGCCGCCTCGCTCACCCCCCAGCTGGGCCTGGACCTCGCCGGCGGCCGCCAGATCGTCATGGAGCCGCTGACCGAGGAGGGCGCGTCGGTCTCGGCCGAGCAGCTCGAGCAGGCCATCGACATCATCCGCCGTCGCGTCGACGGCGGCGGCGTCACCGAGGCGGAGGTGACCCGCAGCGGACAGAACGTCTCCGTGGCCATCCCCGGCAACCCCTCGGCCGAGCAGGTCGAGGCGCTCAGCCGGTCCTCCCAGCTGCAGTTCCGCCCGGTGCTGGTCGCCCAGCCGACCGGGCCGCAGGCCGAGGTGCCCCCGCAGCGCACCCTCCCGCTCCCCCCGAGCCTGCTGCAGGAGCAGCTCGAGGAGGCCGAGCAGGAGGCTCAGCAGTCCGAGGGCGGCGAGGACAGCGTCGACGACGGGTCCTCCGGGGACGGGTCGGGAGACGAGGCCGAGCAGACCGAGGGCAACCGTGGCGGCACCCGGCTCGACGGTGCCGCCGGGGTCAGCGCGGCCGACGACCCGCTCGCCGGCCAGCCGGTCTCCGCGGGGGACACCGACGACGCGGCCACGCAGGCGCCCGGCGTGCCGGCCGGCGACGACGCCGACAGCACGGCCCCGCCGGCGGACGAGACGGCCCCGCCCGCCGACCCCTCCAGCCTGGAGCAGATCACGCCCGAGCTGTCCGAGGAGTTCACCGCGCTCGACTGCTCGGCCCCCGGTGTCGCCGGCGAGGTCGCGGCGGCCCCGGCCGACGAGCCGACCGTCGCCTGCTCCGCCGAGGGTGACGAGAAGTTCATCCTCGGCCCGGTGGAGCTCACCGGCAGCGCCGTCACCACCGCCAACGCCAGCCCCGAGACCGTCCAGGGCGGCGCGGTGACCGGCCGCTGGCAGGTCAACCTCACCTTCGACGGCGAGGGCGGCCAGACCTTCGCGGAGATCACCTCCCGGCTCTACGGCTACCCGCAGGGTCAGGCCCAGAACCGCTTCGCCACGATCCTCGACGGCGAGGTCATCACCGCCCCGACCGTCAACGGCGTCATCTCCGGCGGAACCGCGACCATCTCGGGTGACTTCACCCCGGAGGAGTCGCAGGCGCTGGCCAACCAGCTCGAGTTCGGCGCCCTGCCGCTGAGCTTCGAGGTCCAGACCTCCGAGCAGATCAGCCCCACCCTGGGTGGCGAGCAGCTGCGCTGGGGCGTGGTCGCCGGGATCATCGGTCTGCTGCTGGTGTTCGCCTACATGCTGGTCCAGTACCACGCGCTGGGCCTGGTCGCCATCGGCTCGCTCATCATCGCCGCGCTGCTCGCCTACGGCTCGGTGACCCTGCTGGGGTGGGCCAACAACTTCCGGCTCACCATGGCCGGGGTCACCGGCCTCATCGTGGCCATCGGCATCACGGCGGACAGCTTCATCGTCTACTTCGAACGCATCCGTGACGAGGTCCGAGCCGGTCGTCCGCTGCGGTATGCCGTGGACACCGGGTGGGAGCGCGCCCGCCGGACGCTCATCATCTCCGACGTCGTCAACCTGCTGGCCGCGGCGGTCCTCTACCTGCTGTCCGAGTCCGGCGTGCGGGCGTTCGCCTTCGCGCTGGGGCTGACCACGGTCATCGACCTCCTGGTCGTCTTCATGTTCACCCACCCGCTGGTGAGCATCCTGGCCAACACCCGCTTCTTCGGCGAGGGCCGCAAGTGGTCCGGGATGGAGCCCGAGCGGCTCGGAGCCAAGCGCTCGGCCTACCTCGGACGCGGCCGGGTGCGTGAGCCGGACGTCATCGCCCCCGGGCGCAGACGGCATACCCGCGAAGAGCTGGAAGGTGGTGTGGTCTGATGTCGCGCTTCTCCCGGATGGGCAACGACCTCTACTCGGGCGCCCGGTCCTTCGACATCGTCGGTCGTCGCCGCTTCTGGTACTCCCTGTCGGCCGTGCTCATGATCATCTCGCTCGTGGGCCTGGTCGGCCGCGGGCTGAACTTCGGCATCGAGTTCAGCGGCGGCTCCGAGCTGCGGGTGAGCGGGGTCAGCACCGCCCAGATGGAGGACTACGAGCAGACCGCCGACGACGCCCTCGAGGCGGTCGACCCCGGCGGCACGACCACGATCACCCGCATCGGCGACGACACCGTCCGGGTGCAGACCGGCGAGCTGGACAACACCGAGGCCGAGACGGCCCGAGCGGACCTCGCCGAGGCCTTCGGCGTCGACACGTCCGCCGTGACGAGCTCGTTCGTCGGCCCGTCGTGGGGGGAGACGGTCACCCAGCGGGCGGCCATCGCCCTGGCGGTCTTCCTCGCCCTCGTCACGCTGGTCCTGACGTTCTACTTCCACACCTGGAAGATGGCCGTCGCCGCCCTCGTCGCGCTGGTGCACGACGTGCTCTTCACCGTGGGGATCTACGCGCTGGTGGGCATCGAGGTGTCGCCGGCCTCGGTCATCGGCTTCCTCACCATCCTCGGCTACTCCATCTACGACACCATCGTCGTCTTCGACAAGGTCCGGGAGAACACCGACCACGCCTTCGACACCAAGCGGCAGACGTATGCCGAGGCCGCCAACCAGGCGGTCAACCAGACCCTCGTCCGCTCCATCAACACCTCCGTGGTCGCGCTGCTGCCGGTGGCGGTCATCCTCGTCGTCGGGGTCACCCTCATCGGGCCCGGGACGCTGGTCGACCTGTCGTGGGCGCTCTTCATCGGGATCGCGGTCGGCACGTTCTCCTCGATCTTCATCGCCACCCCGCTGCTCGTGCAGCTGCGGGAGGGCGAGCTGGTGGTCCGCCGGCACGACGCGCAGGTGACCCGCCGGCGCGAGCGTCGCGAGGAGCGCTCCTCCACGCACGCCGACGACGAGTTGCTGGAGGGTGAGGACGCGGAGGGCGCGCTGGTCGGCGCCCCGGCGGGCGCACCCCAGGACCCGGCGCCCTCCGGCGCGGCCACCGCCGCGCGGGGGGAGCAGGCGCCCGGGCGCCAGCTGCACCCGTACGCCCAGCGCGGACCGCGCAACCAGCCGAAGCGCAAGCGCCGTGGACGCTGAGGCCGTGGCCGGTCAGGTGGCGACCCCGGACGCGCAGCTGGCGAGGGACGTCCTCGCCGGGATGCGGGACATCCCCGACTTCCCGGAGGAGGGGGTGGTCTTCAAGGACTTCACCCCCGTGCTGCTCGACCGCGGGCTGCGCGACCGGATCGTCACCGACACGGTCGACCGGCGACGCGGCCAGGTCGACGTCGTCGCCGGCATCGAGGCGCGGGGGTTCATCCTCGGCTCGATGGTGGCCCACGCCCTCGGCGTCGGCTTCGTGCCGGTGCGCAAGGGCGGCAAGCTGCCGGCGGCCGTGCACAGCCAGTCCTACACGCTGGAGTACGGCACGGCGACCCTCGAGATCCACCAGGACGCCGTCTCCCACCACGAGCGGGTGCTGGTGGTCGACGACGTGCTCGCCACCGGGGGCACGCTGGCCGCGACCTGCGAGCTCATCGAGCGGTGCGGGGCCAGTGTGGCGGCCATCGAGCTGGTGCTGGAGATCGAGGCGCTGGGCGGCCGGGGTCGGCTGGGCGGCTACGACCTGCACTGCCTCACCAGCGTCTGAGCGCACGGCCCACGCGCCTCACCGGGCTGCTGGTGCGCTCCGGCCAGCGCCTATGATCTGTGCATGAGCGAGCCCGCAGCCACCACACCGCCCGCACGGGCGGGTGGCGGGCTGCGGCCCCGGTGGGCCCGGCTGGGCGGGACCCGCACCACGGCCAACCCGGCGCTGGAGCCGCTGCTGCGCTCGGTGCGGGCCACCCACCCCAAGGCCGACCTCGCGCTCATCGAGCGGGCCTACGCGGTCGCCGAGGAGATGCACAAGGGCCAGCAGCGCAAGAGCGGTGACGCCTACATCACCCACCCCCTGGCGGTGGCGACGATCCTCGCCGAGCTGGGGATGACGCCCTCGACCATCGCGGCGGCGCTGCTCCACGACACGGTGGAGGACACTCCATACTCGCTGCCGCAGCTGCGCCGCGACTTCGGTGACGAGATCGCGATGATGGTGGACGGGGTCACCAAGCTCGACAAGGTGACCTACGGCGACGCGGCGCAGGCGGAGACGGTACGCAAGATGGTCGTCGCGATGGCGCGCGACATCCGGGTCCTCGTCATCAAGCTCGCCGACCGGCTGCACAACGCCCGGACCTGGCGCTACGTGTCGGCCGAGAGCGCCGCCCGCAAGGCCTCCGAGACGCTGGAGATCTATGCGCCGCTGGCGCACCGGCTGGGGATGAACACCATCAAGTGGGAGCTGGAGGACCTGTCCTTCGCCCAGCTCTACCCCAAGGTCTACGACGAGATCGTGCGGATGGTCGCGGACCGCGCCCCCGCCCGCGAGGAGATGCTGTCGCGGATCCGCGGGGAGATCTCCGAGGAGCTGCGCACCGCGAAGATCCGGGCAACGGTCACCGGCCGACCCAAGCACTACTACTCGGTCTACCAGAAGATGATCGTGCGGGGCCACGACTTCGAGAAGATCTACGACCTGGTCGGGGTGCGGGTGCTCGTCGAGTCCATCCAGGACTGCTACGCGGTGCTCGGCGCGCTGCACAACCGGTGGAACCCGGTGCCGGGGCGCTTCAAGGACTACATCGCGATGCCGAAGTTCAACATGTACCAGTCGCTGCACACGACGGTCATCGGCCCCGGCGGCAAGCCGGTCGAGATCCAGATTCGCACCTTCCAGATGCACCGGCGGGCGGAGTACGGCGTGGCGGCCCACTGGAAGTACAAGGAGGAGGGGCCGGACGGCTCCCGCGCCACCGCCGGCGCGGACGGCGCGCCGGGCGCCCTGGAGGGTATGCAGTGGCTGCGCCAGCTCATCGACTGGCAGCAGGAGACCTCCGACCCTGGCGAGTTCCTGGACTCGCTGCGCTTCGAGATGGGCGCGGCCGAGGTCTACGTCTTCACCCCGGACGGGGACGTCATGGCGCTGCCGGCGGGTGCGACGCCGGTCGACTTCGCCTACGCCGTCCACACCGAGGTCGGGCACCGCTGCGTCGGCGGCCGGGTCAACGGCAAGCTGGTGTCGCTGGACTCCGAGCTCAGCAACGGCGACGTCTGCGAGATCATCACCAGCAAGGCGCAGGACGCCGGGCCGAGCCGGGACTGGCTGAGCTTCGTCAAGAGCGCCCGCGCCCGCAACAAGATCCGGCAGTGGTTCACCCGCGAGCGGCGCGAGGAGATGGTCGACTCCGGCAAGGACGAGATCGCCAAGGTGCTGCGCAAGCAGAACGCCCCGCTGCAGCGGCTCATGAGCCACGACACGCTCACCGCGGTGGCGCAGGGGCTCAACTACAAGGACATCGACGGGCTCTTCGCGGCGGTGGGGGAGGGCCACGTCTCGGCCCAGCACGTCGTCAAGCAGCTGACCTCCACGCTGGGCGGGGAGGACGGCACCGAGGAGGACCTCGCGGAGGCGACGCGCCCGCGGCGCGGTCGGGTGGCCCACGCCGACCCCGGGGTGACCGTCGTCGGGGCGGACGACGTCTGGGTCAAGATCGCCAAGTGCTGCACGCCGGTGCCGGGCGACCCGATCCTCGGCTTCGTCACCCACGGCAAGGGGGTCTCGGTCCACCGGACCGACTGCACCAACGCCGCCGACCTGCAGGAGAAGTCGGCCGAGCGCATCATCCGGGTCGCCTGGGCGCCGACCGCCAGCAGCCTGTTCCTCGTCAACATGCAGGTCGAGGCCCTGGACCGCTCGGCGCTGCTCTCCGACATCACCCGGGTGCTCTCCGAGCAGCACGTCAACATCCTGTCCGCCTCGGTGCAGACGAGCCGCGACCGGGTGGCCCTGTCGAAGTTCACCTTCGAGATGGCCGACCCGTCGCACCTCGAGTCCGTCCTGCGGGCGGTGCGGCGTATCCCGGCCGTGCTCGACGCCTACCGGGTCACGGGCACGACGAGCACGGACCCGCACCGGCGCAGCCACGCCTGAGCCCCGCCCCCGCCACACCACGGGGACAGGAGGCAGGTAGGGCGGGCGGGGCGGAGGTCAGGCGGGGGTGAGGAAGGCGGCCAGGGCCGCGGCATACCCGGCCTGGTCGAGGGAGCCGCAGATCTCGCGGGTGGAGTGCATCGACAGGACCGGGGCCCCGAAGTCGACCGTGGTGGCGCCGGTCAGCGCCGAGGTCGTCGGCCCGACGGTGGACCCGCACGGGAGGTCCGAGCGAGTGACGAAGGTCTGCATCGGCACCCCCGCCCGTTCGCAGGCGAGGGCGAAGGCGGCCGCGCCGGGCGAGTCGGTGGCGTAGCGCAGGTTGGTGTTGACCTTGAGCACCGGCCCGCCGTTCATGAGGATCGGGTGCTCGGGCTCGTGCCGCTCGGGGTAGTTGGGGTGCGTGGCGTGCGCCATGTCGCCGGAGGCCACGACGGTGCCCGCGAGCGCCCGCCAGTAGTCCTCCCTGGTGCCGCCCGCCGCCAGGACGATCCGCTCGAGCCAGGCGGGCAGGAGGGTGGACTGGGCGCCCCGCTCGGAGGTGCTGCCGACCTCCTCGTGGTCGAAGAGCACGATGACCGGCACGGTGGGCGTCGTCGCCTCGCCCGGCTCGGCGACCGCCTGCAGCAGCGCCCGGACGGCGGCGTAGGACGTCGCCAGGTTGTCCAGGCGCGCCGAGGCGATGAGCTCGCCGTCACCACCGATGCGCCGGGCCGGGGTGAGGTCGTGGGTCATGGCGTCGAAGCCCAGCAGGTCCTCGGGGCGGACCTCGACCCGCGCGGCCAGCCAGTCGCTGAACCCGCCCTCGGCCCCACCCCCGGGGCTCCAGTGGGGCGCCAGGTGCTGCTGGTCGTTGAGCCGCAGCCCCTCGGTGCGCACCGTCCGGTCGAGGTGGATGGCCAGCTGGGAGACACGCAGCAGCGGGTCGTCGCAGCGCCAGAGGTGCTGGCGGACGCCACCGGGGGCGGCGGCGTCCCGCACGGCGACCCTCCCGGAGAGCCCGAGGTCGCGGTCCAGCCACGAGTTGGTCAACGCACCGCCGTAGACCTCGACGCCCAGCATCCGCCATCCGGCCCGGGTCCAGTCCGGGTGCGGTTTGACCCGCAGGTTCGGGGAGTCGGTGTGGGCGCCGACGACCCGGTATGCCGTGTGCGCCGGCCGGTCGGCCGGCAGGTGCGCCGTCGACCAGGCGATCAGCGACCCGCCGCGGCGGACCACGTAGTGCCCCGGCGCCGTGGGGGTCGGGTCGACCTCGTCGACCTCGGCGAAACCGGCGGCAGTCAGCAGCCCGGCCGCGGTCTGCACGGCGTGGAAGGGTGAGGGAGAGGCGTCGAGGTAGGCGCACAGGCCGTCGGCGACCTCGGCGACCTCGGTCGCCAGGCGGGTGAGGGAGCTCACCGGCTCAGACCCCCGCGGGCCGAGTCCAGCCAGAGCTGCTTGGTGGCCAGCTCGGACTCCAGGGCGCTGATCCTGCGGTCGTCCCCGGCCGCCCGGGCAGCCTCGAGGTCCGACTCCAGACCCTGCACGGCCCGCTCGAGCTGGTCCACCATCGACCTGGCCCGTGCGTCGAGCTCGGGGTCGCTGCGCCGCCACTGCGAGTCCTCGATGTCGCGGACCTTCTGCTCCACGGCGCGCAACCGGTTCTCCACCCGCTTGATGTCGCCGCGCGGCACCTTGCCGGCCGCGTCCCAGCGGTCCTGGACCCGGCGCAGCTCGGCCTTGGCCTGGTCGAGGTGGGCCTCGTCGACGGTGATGGCCTCGGCCTCCACCAGCAGGGCCTCCTTGACCTTGAGGTTCTCGGAGAACTCCGCCTCCTCGGCGGCCACCACCTCGTCCTTGGCGTCGAAGAAGGAGTCCTGGGCGGCCTTGAACCGCACCCACAGGGCGTCGTCGTCGGCGCGGGAGGCCCGGCCGGCCCGCTTCCAGTCCTGCATGAGCCGCTTAAAGGCTCCCGCCGTCGCCCCCCAGTCCTTGCTCGCCGACAGGGCCTCGGCCTCGCGGACCAGCCGTTCCTTGGTGGCCTTGGCCTGGCCGTGCTCCTCGTCCAGCTGGGCGAACCAGGTCTTGCGCATCTTGTCGAAGGCCGACCGGGCGTGGCTGAAGCGCTGCCAGAGGGCGTTCTCGGCCTCCTTGTCCAGGCGGGGCCCGGAGCGCTGGTGGGCCTTCCACTCGTCGAGCAGCTCGCGGACGCGGGCGCTGCTCTGCTTCCACTGGATGCGGCCCGGGTCGGTCGCCGCGAGCTGCTCTGCCTCGGCCACGAGCTCCTCCCGCTCCTGCGCGGCCTGGGCCTTGGCCTTGAGCCGCTCCTCCTGCTCGGTGCGCGAGCGGGTCTTCACCTCGGCCTCGAGCTCCTTGACGACGGACTCGAGGGCGGCCAGGTCCCCGACGACGTGCGCCTCGCCGATCTGCTCCTTGAGGTGGGCCAGGGACTGGCGCGCGTCGTGCGCCGACACCTCGGTGCCGGCGAGGCGCGCCTTGAGCAGGTCTGCGGAGGCGAGCATCTCGTCGTACTTCCGGGCGAAGTAGGCCAACGCCTCCTGCGCGCTGGCGCCGGGGTAGGAGCCGACCTCGCGCTCGGTGCCGTCGGCGAGGGTGACGAAGACCGTGCCGTCCTCGGCCACCCGCCCGTGCTTCATGGACTCGGTGGGGTCCGGGTGGGCTTGGGGGGACGCGGCCGCAGCGCTACCGGCCGGCCGTGGGGCGGCCGGCCTCCGCGCGGCGAACATGGCCGGCGAGGGCGCCGCCGGCCGCGGGGGCGCTGGGGTGGGCTCGGCGGGTGCGGCCGGCTCCGGCTCGGCGGGCACCTCGGGCTCGACGGGCGCCTCGGGCTCGGCGGGTGCCGCAGGCTCGGCGGGTGCCTCGGGCTCGACGGGTGCCTCAGGCTCGACGGGCGCGTCGGGCTCAGCCGCCGCCTCAGGCTGCTCGGTGTCCGGCGCACCGGTGGGCTCGACGTCCTGGGTCGCCGCCACCTCGGGCTCGGCACCCTGGTCGTCGGGCTCGGTGGGGGAGGGCGTCTGCTCGGACACGGTGGTGGCCTCTCGGATAGGGACCGCGAGCGCGGCCATCGGGGCCGCCTCGACATGGCGTTGACGCCTCGACCCTACCCAACGCACCGGTCCGCGGCCGGGACGAGGTCGGGCGGTGACGGTGCGTAGGGTCGGTGCCATGTTCGTCCGCAGCATCGTCGCCGACGCCTTCGCCACCAACTGCTACGTCGTGGCCCCCGCCGAGGGGGAGGAGTGCGTGGTCGTCGACCCCGGCATCGGGGTCGAGCGAGCGGTCCAGGACCTCCTCGCCGAGCACCGGTTGCGGCCGGCCGCCGTCCTCCTCACGCACGGGCACCTGGACCACGTGTATGCCGTGACCCCGGTCTGCGCGGGCACCACCGCGGTCAGCCCCTACATCCACGCGGACGACCGCTATCGTCTCCGCGACCCGCTGTCCTCCCTGGGTCCGGAGCTGGTCCTGGCCATGGAGCAGCAGTTCGGCCGCCGCGCGACCTGGACCGAGCCCGAGGACGTGGTCGAGCTGGCCGACGCGCAGGACCTCGAGATCGCCGGTCTGCGGATCGGGGTGGTGCACGCACCGGGGCACACCGAGGGCTCGGTCCTGTTCACCACCACGGGGGTGCCCGACGGCATACCCGCGCAGGAGCTGGACCGGACGGTGATCTCCGGCGACGTCCTCTTCGCCGGCTCGATCGGTCGGACCGACCTGCCGGGCGGCGACGGGGCCGCGATGCGGCGCAGCCTGCGCGACGTCGTGCTGCCGCTGGCCGACTCCTCGCTCGTGCTCCCAGGCCACGGACCGGCCACGACGATGGCGCGGGAGCGGGCCACCAACCCCCACCTCGCCGGGCTCTCGCCCCGCAGCTGAGGACTACGCCTGCGCGTCGGGGCCGGTGCCGTGCAGCTCGCGGTGCAACCGCTGCATCCGGGCGTCCAGCTCGGCAGCGCTGGTCGCGGCGTCCTTGAGCTCGGTCAGCAGGCCCTCCGGCACGTTGCCGTCGTACTTGTAGTGGATCTTGTGCTCGGTGCTGGCCCAGAAGTCCATGGCGATCGTGCGCAGCTGGACCTCGACGGGCACGTCGACCCGTCCGGTGGACAGGAAGACCGGGATCTCGACGATCGCGTGGAGGCTCGCGTAGCCGTTCTCCTTCGGCTCGGCGATGTAGTCCGACACCCGCCGGATCGTCAGGTCGTCCTGCTGCGTCAGCAGGTCGAAGATGCGGTAGGCGTCGGTGACGAAGCTGCACGACACCCGGATGCCCGCGATGTCGGTGATCTCGCGCCGGATGGTCTCGAGGTCCAGGCTCAACCCGCGCCGCAGCACCTTCTCCCGCAGGCTGTCCGGCGACTTCACCCGGCTGGAGACGTGCTCGATGGGGTTGTAGTCGTGCATGTGCGCGAACTCGTCGCGGAGGATCTCGATCTTGGTCTCGACCTCGCGCAGCCCGAACTCGTACTCCAGCAGGAAGCGCTGGAGCTGGCTGCCCACCTCCCGCAGCTGGGCGGGCGTGATGCCGCCCTCCGTGGCCAGGGCGAGGGAGGGCGGCTCGGCGGCGGCAGCGGTGCTCATGGCCTCCACTATGCCTCGCGTCGGCCGGACGCGCCCGTGCCCGTGTCGTGCCCGGGCGGCGGGGGCACGGCATACCGCTCGATAGACTCCTGCGGTGATCTCCCCGCGCACTCCCTCCGGTGTCCTCGAGCTGCTGCCGCCCGAGCAGGTCGCCTTCCAGAGGATGCTGGACGCGATCCGCTCCGGCTACGAGCGCTTCGGCTTCCTGCCGATCGAGACGCCGGTCTTCGAACGCTCCGACGTGCTGCTCACCAAGACCGGCGGGGAGACCGAGCGGCAGGTCTACTTCGTGCAGTCCACCGGGGCGCTGGAGAAGTCGCGGGCGCAGGACGGCGACGAGGGGCTCCCGGACCTGGCGCTGCGCTTCGACCTGACCGTGCCGCTGGCGCGCTACGTCGCCGAGCACGAGCACCAGCTGACCTTCCCGTTCCGGCGCTACCAGATGCAGCGCGTCTACCGTGGTGAGCGGCCGCAGCGGGGGCGGTTCCGCGAGTTCTACCAGTGCGACGTCGACATCATCGGCTCCGGCGAGCTGTCGGTCCGCCACGACGCCGAGGCGCCCGCGATCATCAACGCGATCTTCACCGACCTGGCGATCGGCACCTTCACCATCCAGATCAACAACCGCCGCCTGCTCCGGGGGTTCTACGAGGACCTCGGCATCACCGACGGCGACGTCCAGGCGGCGGTCCTGCGCGAGGTCGACAAGCTCGACAAGCGGGGCGCGGACTACCTGAGGACCACCCTCACCGGGGAGGACTTCGGGCTCGCCGAGTCGGTCGTGGAGCGGATCCTGTCCTTCGTGCAGACCCGCTCCACGGGGCACGAGGACGCCCTGGCCCGGCTGGCGGAGGTCGAGGCGGGATCCACCGGCAGCAGCGCGCTGGCCGAGGGGGTCACCGAGCTGCGCGAGGTGCTCGCCCTGGTCCGCGCCCTCGGTGTCCCGGAGAGCAACTACTGCCTCAACTTCTCCATCGCGCGCGGGCTGGACTACTACACCGGCACCGTCTACGAGACGACCCTCGACGAGCACCCGGAGCTGGGCTCGATCTGCTCCGGCGGACGCTACGACGACCTCGCCGGGCAGTACACCAGGTCCCGGCTGCCCGGGGTCGGCATCTCCATCGGGCTGTCGCGGCTCTTCTGGCAGCTGCGGGAGGCGGGCCTCATCGACGCCTCGGCGGGGGAGTCGACCGTGCAGGTCCTGGTGCCCCAGGTCGACCCCGAGCTCCTCGACGACCAGCTCGCCCTCGCCTCCCAGCTGCGGCACGGCGGCATCAACACCGAGGCCGTCCTCGACGGCGGCAAGCTCGGCAAGCAGCTGCGGTATGCCGACCGCGCCGGCATCCGCTTCGTCGCCCTGCTGGGGGCGCAGGAGGTCGCCGACGGCACGGTGACCCTCAAGGACCTACGCCGCCAGGACCAGTTCACCGTGCCGCGCGAGGAGGTCGTCAGCGCCCTGCGGGTCGAGCTGGCGCAGCCCCTGGTCTGAGCCGGACAGTCCTCCCGCGCGTCCGGTGCGGTCAGCCGTCGAGCGTGACGGACAGGATGCTGATCGGCTGGGCGGGCGCCCCGTCGCCGCCGCCGGTGTCGGTGCCCTCGGCGGCGACGCCCTGCACGATGTCCAGGCCCTCGGTGACCCGCCCGAAGATGCTGTAGCCACCGCCCTCCACGGGCAGCTGGGTGTCGTCGTAGACGACGAAGAACTGGCCGCCGTTGCTCTCCGGGTCCTGGGTGCGGGCCATCGCGAGGGTGCCGGGCGGGTACATCCCGGTCTCCGGGGCGTTCTCGATGCCGTAGCCGTAGCCGGGGCTGCCCTGACCGGTGCCCGTCGGGTCACCGCACTGCAGCACGAAGATCCCGCTCGTCGTGAGCCGGTGGCACGGGCTGTCCTGCCAGTAGCCCTCCTCCGCGAGGAAGGCGAAGGACGCGACCGTCTGCGGCGCCTGCTCGGCATACAGCTCCAGCTCCACCTCGCCGCACGTGGTCTCCAGCGTCGCCGTCACCGTCTCGGTCCCGCTCAGCGGCTCGGGGAGGTCCTGCGGGCCGTAGGTCGTCACGTCGGCCGCCGGCTCCGGAGCCTCGTCGCACGACAGGGGCGCCGGGGAGGCGTCGGACGTCTCGCCCTCCGGCTGGAGGCCCGGGGACGACTCGCCCCCGCAGGCGGTGAGCAGGAGGAGGCTGGCGGCGAGGGGCGCGAGTCGGCGGTGCACCCGGGCATCCTCGCACGGCGCTTTGGGGAGGGAGCCAGTGCGTGTTAGCGTGATAACACGTTGATACACCCGGGGTGGTTCGGAGCCCCGGCAGGTCGAGATCGGAAGGACGCGCATGAAGCAGCGGGACACCCACGGCGCGGCCGTCGCGACCCGTGCGCGGGTGCGGGCCGACCTCGCCGAGGTCCTCGCGGCCCTGCGTGACCCTGCGTCCGTGGACGCCTTTCTCGACGACCTGTGCACCCCGGCCGAGATCGAGGCCCTGGCCGACCGCTGGTCGGTCGTCCCCCTGCTCGCCGAGGGTATGTCGTACCGCCAGATCCACGACGTCACGGGCGTGAGCGTGACGACGGTCGGGCGGATCGCCCGCTGTGTGGAGGGTGGCGCCGGCGGCTACCGTGCCGCTCTGGAGCATCGCCGCCCGCATCCGGCGTCCGCCCCTCCCGCCTGAGGCGCCCGACGGCGTGCGCCGCCCCGGCACCAGCCCCACCTCCCGAGCACCCAGACGGTGCGGGAGCCCTGATCCTCCCGAAAGGCCCTGATGACCCCGCCTGCCCAGCCCCGCGAGCGCCTGCGCGTGGCGATCCAGAAGTCCGGCCGCCTGGGCGACCCGGCCCGCGAGCTGCTCGCCTCCTGCGGGCTCACCTGGCGGGAGAGCCGGGACCGGCTGTTCTGCTACGGCGAGAGCCTGCCGGTCGACCTGCTCCTGGTGCGCGACGACGACATCCCCGGGCTCATCGCCGACGGCGTGTGCGACCTGGGGATCGTGGGGCGCAACGTGCTCGTCGAGCACGGCCTGGCCCGGGAGGCGCAGGGCCGCGGGGTGGAGCTCACCGAGTGGCGCCAGCTGGGGTGGGGCACCTGCCGCCTCGACATCGCCATCGACGAGGAGCAGGAGTGGACCGGGCCGGAGCAGCTGGCCGGGCTGCGGATCGCCACGTCCTACCCGCACACCCTGGGCCGCTGGCTGGCCGAGCAGGGCGTGCAGGCCGAGCCGATCGTGCTCAACGGCTCGGTCGAGATCGCCCCGCGGCTGGGCCAGGCCGACGTCGTGTGCGACCTCGTCTCCACCGGCGGCACCCTCCGGGCCAACCAGCTCACCCCGGTGACGACGATCCTGCACAGCGAGGCCGTCATCGCCGGGCCGGGGCGGACCCTGGACGACGGGCGCCAGGAGATCGCCGACCTGCTGCTGCGCCGGCTCGACGGGGCCGTGCAGCTCAAGGAGTCCCGCCTCCTCATGCTGCGCACCGCGCGCAGCGGTCTCGACACCGTCCTCGGGCTGCTGCCGGAGGGCCACGAGCCGACGGTCATGGCCGTGGAGGGGCGCGACGAGGTGGCGCTGCAGATGCTCGTGCACGGCCCGGTCTCGTGGGCCCGGCTGGAGGACCTCAAGCGCTGCGGGGCGCACAACCTCATGGTGCTGCCGGTGGAGGGGATGCTGGCATGAACATCCTCACCTGGGCCGAGCTCGACGAGACCCAGCGGCGCGAGGCGCTGCGGCGCGGGACCGCTGCCGCCGGGCCGGAGGTCACCGCCGGCGTCGCGCAGATCCTCCAGCAGGTGCGCGAGGGTGGCGACGAGGCGCTGCGCGAGCTCACCGCCCGCCTGGACGGCGCCCGGCCGGCCGCGCTCCGCGTCCCCGTGGCCGACCGGGACGCCGCGGTCGCCGCCCTGGACCCGCTGCTGCGCGCTGCGATCGCCGAGGCCGCCGGCCGGATCCGCACCTTCCACGAGGCCGGTGTGCAGCAGGGGTATGCCGTGGAGACCGCCCCCGGCGTCGTCTGCCGCCGGGTGGTCCGCCCGATCCGCCGGGTCGGCCTCTACGTCCCGGCGGGGTCGGCCCCGCTGCCCAGCACCGCGCTCATGCTGGGCGTGCCGGCCCAGCTCGCCGGCTGCCCCGAGGTCGTGCTCTGCACGCCGCCGCGGCCCGACGGCACCGCCGACCCGGCCGTGCTGGCGGCTGCGGCCGAGTGCGGCATCGAGGACGTCTTCGTCGTCGGGGGAGCCCAGGCGATCGCCGCGATGGCCCACGGCACCGCGTCGGTCCCGGCCTGCGACAAGCTCTTCGGGCCCGGCAACGCCTGGGTGACCGAGGCCAAGCGGCAGGTGAGCACCGCCGAGGGGGGTCCCGGGATCGACATGCCGGCCGGGCCCTCCGAGGTGCTCGTCATCGCCGACGCGGGAGCCGACCCCGAGTTCGTCGCGGCCGACCTGCTCTCGCAGGCCGAGCACGGCCCGGACAGCCAGGTCGTCCTGCTCACCGACAGCCCGCAGCTCGCGTCCGAGGTGGCCGCCCAGGTGGCCGAGCAGGTCGAGTCGCTGCCGCGGGCCGACATCGCCCGCAAGGCGCTGGCGTCCTCGCGCCTGGTCGTCACCGCCGACCTCGACCAGGCGGTGGAGGTCTCCAACGACTACGCCCCCGAGCACCTCATCCTCGCCCTGCGCGACGCCGAGGACTGGGTGGACCGCATCGACCGGGCCGGGTCGGTCTTCCTCGGGGACCACACGCCGGAGACGCTGGGCGACTACTGCTCGGGCACCAACCACGTCCTCCCGACGGCCGGCGCCGCGCGCTTCACCGGCGGGGTCAACGTCTCGGCCTTCCAGATCGCCATGACCGTCCAGCAGGCCACGGCGCAGGGCCTGGCTGCGGTCGGGCCCTGCGCGGTGACCCTCGCCGAGGCCGAGGCGCTGCACGCCCACCAGCGCGCGGTGACCCGTCGCCTCGCCCGTCTGTCCGAGGGGGCGGCGACGTGAGCCCGGCGCGCGAGGAGCTCGCCTTCCCCGTCGACCTCCTGCGGCCGGACCTTCGCGGCTTCGCCGGCTACTCCTCGGCCCGCACCAGCACCCCCACGGGCACGGCGGACCGCATCTGGCTCAACGCCAACGAGTCCGGGGTGAGCAACCCCGCCGACGCCTCGGGCGCCTCGCGGCGCTACCCGGACCCGCAGCCCGCCGAGCTCGTGGAGGCGTTCGCCGACCTCTGGGCCACCACCCCCGACCGGGTGGTCGTCGGCCGCGGCAGCGACGAGGCCATCGAGCTGCTGGTGCGCAGCCTGTGCCGCCCGGGCGGGGACGGCGTCGTCATCACCTCCCCGACCTTCGGGATGTATGCCGTGTCCGCCCGCCTGCACGGCGTGCCCGTGGTCGACGTGCCGCAGGTGGACGACGGGCTGCGCTGGCACGTCGACACCGCCGCCGTCGCCCGGGCCGCCCGGGAGCGGGGCGCCCGCGTGGTCTTCCTCGCCTCGCCGGGCAACCCGACGGGGTCGGTGGTGCCGTTGCGCGACGTGGTCCGGCTCGCCGAGGAGCTCGCCGACCAGGCCGTCGTCGTCGTCGACGAGGCCTACGGCGAGTTCGCCGCCCAGCGCTCGGCCGTGACACTCCTGGAGGAGCACCCGACGCTGGTCGTGCTCCGCACCCTGTCCAAGGCGCACGCCCTGGCCGGCGCCCGGGTCGGCATCGCGCTGGCGCACCCCGACCTCACGGCGGTGCTGCGCCGGGTGCAGGCCCCGTACCCGATGCCGGAGCCGGTGACCGCGCTCGCGCTGCGGGCCCTGGCGCCACAGGCCCGGCAGGCGACCGGTGAGCACGTCGGCGACGTCCTGCGCCTGCGGGACGAGGTCGGGCGGTGGCTGCGCGACCTGGACGAGGTCCGCACCGTCTACGCCAGCGAGGCCAACTTCTTCCTGGTGCGGTGTGACGCCCCGGACGCGCTGCTGCATACCCTGGAGGCCGCCGGGATCGTGGTCCGCGACATGCGCCACCTCCCCGGCCTGGACGACGCGCTGCGGATCACCATCGGCACCGGCCCGGAGATGACCGCCCTGCGCAGCGCCCTGGCCGACCTCACCACCCCCCGACCCACCCCGACCGAGGAGACCCCCGCATGAGCCCCCGCCCGATCTGCTTCGTCGACCGCGACGGGACGATCATCACCGAGCCGCACGACCAGCAGGTGGACGCGCTCGAGAAGGTGGCCTTCGTCGACGGGGTCATCCCGGCGCTGCTGCGGATCCAGGACGCAGGCTTCGACCTCGTCATGGTGAGCAACCAGGACGGCCTGGGGACGGAGTCGTTCCCGCAGGCCGACTTCGACGCCGCGCACGGCCTGGTCACGCAGGTCCTCACCAGCCAGGGCGTCACCTTCCGGGACGTCTACATCGACCCGCACCACGGGGGGCCGGAGGCGCCGTGGACCCGCAAGCCCGGCATCGGCATGGTCGTGCACCTGCTCAAGGACCGCGGTGTGGACTGGGACCGCTCGGTCATGGTCGGCGACCGGCCGACCGACCGGGAGTTCGGCGACAACCTCGGCATCCGCAGCTACCTGCTGCCCGAGGTCGGGTGGGCGCAGATCGCGCACGAGCTCGTCGACGCCCCGCGCACCGCCCGGGTCGAGCGGGCCACCTCCGAGACCAGCATCACGGTCGAGGTCGACCTCGACGCCACCGGGGGCAGCAAGATCTCCACCGGGATCGGCTTCTACGACCACATGCTCGACCAGCTGGCCAAGCACGGCGGCTTCCGGATGCGGGTCGCCTGCGCGGGCGACCTGCACATCGACGACCACCACACCGTCGAGGACGTCGCGCTCGCGGTCGGCGAGGCGATCCGGACGGCCCTGGGGGACAAGCGCGGCATCGGCCGCTACGGCTTCACCCTGCCGATGGACGAGGCGCAGGCCACCGCTGCCCTCGACCTGTCCGGGCGGCCCTACTTCGCCTACGAGGGCAGCTTCGAGCGGGAGAGCGTCGGTGACTTCTCCACCGAGATGGTCGAGCACTTCTGGCGCTCCTTCGCCGACGCCATGCGCTGCACCCTGCACCTGTCGGTCACCGGCAGCAACACCCACCACATGATCGAGGTCGGCTTCAAGGCGGTCGCCCGCGCGTTGCGGATGGGCATCGCCCGGCAGGGGGACTCGGCCGAGCTGCCCTCGACCAAGGGCGTCCTGTGAGGGTCGCGCTCGTCGACGGCGGCGGCACCAACATCGGCTCGGTGAGCTACGCCCTCGAACGGCTCGGCGCGACGAGCCGGCTCACCGCCGACCCCGGCGACATCCTGGCCGCGGACCGGGTCATCCTCCCCGGTGTCGGCGCCGCCGGGGCGGGCATGCGCCGGCTGCGCGAGCTCGGGCTCGTCGACGTGCTCCACCAGGTGGAGGCGCCGCTGCTCGGCGTGTGCCTGGGGATGCAGCTGCTCTTCGAGCGCTCCGCCGAGGACGGCGGGGTCGAGACCCTCGGCCTGGTCCCGGGCGAGGTGCGCGGCATACCTCCCCGTCCCGGCGTCCGCGTGCCGCACATGGGCTGGAACTCCCTCGTCGACCTCGTCGAGGACCCGCTGCTCACCGGTATCGAGGAGGGCGAGCGGGCCTACTTCGTCCACTCCTACGCCGCCCCGTCGGGGGCGTCCACGCTGGCCGCGACCGAGCACGGGGGCCGGTGGAGCGCCGTCGTGCGCTCGGGCCGGCGGTGGGGCGCGCAGTTCCACCCGGAGCGCTCCTCCGCGCTCGGGGCGAGGTTTCTGCGAAACTTCCTGCACGAGGTCGAAGGATGACACGACGCATCGCCCCCGCACCGACACCGGAGAGATCCACGTGACCCACACCGGACCGTTCACCGTCTACCCCGCGATCGACGTGCGCGGAGGGGCCGTGGTCCGCCTCCTGCGGGGCGACTACGACCAGGAGACCCGCTATACCGACAACCCGGTGGCGGTGGCCGAGAACTACGCCCGCTCCGGCGCCGCCTGGCTGCACCTCGTCGACCTCGACGCGGCGCGGGCCGGGGGCTACACCCTCGGCGAGACGCTCACCACCATCGTGGAGACCACCGGGCTGCGGGTGCAGACCGGGGGAGGGGTGCGCAGCCTCGAGGACGTGCAGCAGCTGCTCGACGCCGGTGCCGAGCGGGTCGTCGTCGGCTCGCTGGCGGTGCGTGAGCCGGAGACGGTCGCGCACTGGCTGGACCGCGTCGGGCCGGACCGGATCACCGTCGCCCTCGACACCAGGATCGGCGAGGACGGACGCTGGGTGCTGCCCACCTCGGGCTGGACCTCGGTGGGGGAGCAGGACCTCACGACCACCCTGCACCACTACCAGGGCTCGGGTCTGCGCCACGTCCTGTGCACCGACATCGGCCGCGACGGCACCCTCTCGGGGCCCAACTTCCACCTCTACACGATGCTCACCCGGTCCAACCCGGCGCTGGAGCTCCAGGCCTCGGGCGGGGCGCGGTCCGTGGACGACGTCCGGGCGGCCAAGAAGCACGGGTGCTCCGGGATCATCCTCGGCAAGGCGCTGCTCGAGGGCCGGCTCACCGTCGGCGACGCGGTCCAGGAGGAGCAGGTATGACGCTGGCCCGCCGCATCATCCCCTGCCTCGACGTCCGTGCGGGCCGGGTGGTCAAGGGCACCCGCTTCCGCGACCACCGGGACATGGGGGACATCGTCGAGCTCGCCCAGCGGTACGCCGCCTCGGGCGCCGACGAGCTCGTGTTCTACGACATCACCGCCAGCCCCGAGGGGCGCGGCGTGGACGTCGGCTGGGTGGAGCGCGTCGCCCGCAGCATCGACATCCCGTTCTGCGTCGCCGGCGGGATCCGCTCGGTGGCCACCGCCCGGGCCGTCCTGCACGCCGGGGCCGACAAGGTGTCGGTCAACACCCCCGCCACGCAGCGCCCCGAGCTGGTCGGCGAGCTCGCTGAGGCCTTCGGGGTGCAGTGCGTCGTCGTCGGCGTCGACAGCCTGCGGGACGAGGACGGGCAGTGGCGGATCCGGCAGTTCACCGGCAGCCCGGACGCCACGCGGGCGCTGGAGGTGACGACCCTGGACTGGGTGCGCCGCGTCGTCGACCTCGGGGCGGGCGAGGTGGTGCTCAACTGCATGGGCTCCGACGGCGTCCGGGACGGCTACGACCTCGAGCAGCTGGCAGCGGTCCGGGAGGTGTGCCCGGTGCCGCTCGTCGCCAGCGGCGGTGCGGGGGCGCCTGCGCACTTCGTCGACGTCTTCCGCGAGGCCGACGTCGACGGGGCCCTGGCGGCCACGGTCTTCCACGACGGGTCCATCCCGATCCCCGCGCTCAAGCGGACCCTGGCGCAGGCCGGTGTCGAGGTGCGCCTGGACGCGTCCCCCACCCCCACGCAGGAGGCCTCGTGAGCGACTCCCCGCACGCCGCCGACGGCGCCGACGGCGCCGGCGCCCCGGACGAGGGCATCCCCACCGACCGAGCGCCGGGAATGGTTGGCCCCGGGACCGACCGAGCGTCGAGAATGGTGGGCCCCGAGACCGACCGAGCGCCGAGAATGGTGGGCCCCGAGACCGACCGAGCGCCGGGAATGGTGGGCTTCGGGGTCACGGACGTGGACTTCGCCAAGGCCGGCGGCCTCGTGCCCGGGGTGGTCCAGCACGCCCGCACCGGTCAGGTGCTCATGGTGGGCTTCCTCGACGAGCAGGCGCTGAGGGTGACCCTCGACACCGGCCTCGCGACCTTCCACAGCCGCAGCCGCGGGGCGCTCTGGACGAAGGGGGAGTCCAGCGGCAACGTCCTGCGGGTCGAGGCGGTCGAGCTCGACTGCGACCGGGATACCCTGCTGCTGCACGCCATCCCCTCCGGTCCGACGTGCCACACGGGCGAGCAGACGTGCTTCGACCCCGGGGCGCGACCCGGGTCGTTCGTGCACGAGCTGGACGAGGTCGTGCGGGGGCGGCAGCTCGAGCTGCCCGAGGGGTCCTACACCACCACGCTGTTCACCGGCGGCGTGCGCCGGATCGCGCAGAAGGTGGGGGAGGAGGGCGTCGAGACCGCGCTGGCGGCGGTCGCGCAGGACGACGACGCGCTGCTGGGGGAGTCCGCCGACCTCGTCTACCACCTGCTGGTGCTCCTGCGCTCGCGCGACCTGGGGTTGGCCGACGTCGAGCGGGTGCTGCGGCGACGGCACGGCTGAGCCGGGCCGCTACTCGGTGCGGGGGCCGCCCCGGAGCCCGACCTCGGCGAGCTCGAGGTCGGCCAGGGTGCGCAGCGCCACCGGGTCGCCCGAGCGCCACGCGGCGACCGGGTCGTCGAGGACCTGCTGCAGGCGGCGCGGGCGCTGGTGCACGAGGGCCCGCAGGGCGAGCAGCTCCTGGGACCGCGGGTCGTGCAGGTCCCGGCCGAGGGACCGGGCGCGGCGCACCCAGGAGAGGCGGACGACCAGCCAGAGCAGGAGGACGATGAGGACGGGCGTCAGGGTCGAGAGCACGCTGACCAGCCAGGCGACCGTGCGCACCCCCGACTCCAGCCGCTCCGCGGCGCTGACCAGGTCGGTCCCCACCCCGGCGGCGCCGATGAAGGGCGTGTCCAGCTCGTCGCCGACCAGGGGGATCTCGGTCACCCGGCCCGCCACCTCCTCCATCCGGCTCTGGAGGCCGGTCCCCGCCGCCCGCAGCGGGACCGCCGGCGCGGCCAGCGTCATGACGAGGTCGAAGACGAGGCGGCCGACGAACACCCAGGCGACCACCCAGCCGAGGACGAGCAGGTCGGCGACGACCTGGCGGGAACGGCGGGCGGGAGCTTCGGCATACCAGCGCATGAGGGCAGTCTCCCCCCGCCCGCACCGGCAGCGCGGCAGGACCGCACCGGACGCGCGGCAGGCACCCGCCGGTATGCCGTGACCTGAGAAGATCTCGTCCGTGACCACGTCCGCCTCCGAGAGCACCCCCCGCACCCCGTTGGCGCGCGCGGTCGGCGACTGGCTGGACCACCTGAGGGTGGAGCGCGGGCGGTCCGAGCACACGCTGCGGGCCTACCGGCGGGACCTGGACCGCTACCTGCGCTACCTCGACGGGCTGGACGTGCGGACTCCGAGCGAGGTGCGCGAGCAGCACGTGACCGGTTTTCTGGCCCACCTGCGCTCCGGCGACCAGGAGCACCAGCCCCTGGCGGCGACATCGGCGGCACGGGCCGTCGTGGCGGTGCGCGGCCTGCACACCTTCCTCGCGGTCGAGGGGCAGGCGCCGGCAGACCCCGCCCGCGAGGTCACCCCGCCGACGCCGCCCCGCCGGCTGCCCAAGGCGCTGACCGTGCATGACGTGGAGCGGCTGCTGCAGGCGGCCGCCCTGGGGGACACGCCCGCCGCGCTGCGGGACCGCGCGCTGCTGGAGATGCTCTACGGGTGCGGCGCCCGGGTGAGCGAGGCGATCGCCCTCGATGTGGACGACCTGGAGCTCGGGCGGGGGGACGAGGGCGGCGATGGGGTGGTGCGGCTGTTCGGCAAGGGACGCAAGGAACGGATCGTGCCGATGGGGCGCTACGCGCGGGACGCCCTCGACGCCTGGCTGGTCCGGGGCAGGCCCGCACTGGCTCGGCGCGGCGCCGGCACACCGGCTGTCTTCGTCAACGCCCGTGGCGGACGGCTCTCCCGGCAGTCGGCGTGGACCGCGATCAAGGCCGCCGCCGACCGGGCGGACCTGCGCGGCGAGATCTCGCCGCACACCCTCCGCCACTCCTTCGCCACGCACCTGCTCGACGGCGGCGCGGACGTGCGCGTCGTGCAGGAGCTCCTCGGCCACGCCTCGGTCGCGACGACCCAGATCTACACCCACGTGTCGACGCAGCACCTGCGAGAGGTGTACGCCCAGGCCCATCCCCGTGCTCGGGGCGCGCGTCCGGGGGCGGGAGTCTCAACCTCAGGTCGAGGTGCAGGCAGATGGCCCTCTCCTGGAGGCGTGGATTAGGGTCGGATCGATCGGCGGGACGCCGACCACGACCACCACGCACCTGGAGACACCACGTGACCCACGACCGGCTGCCCGGTACCGAGACCTCGGGCGTGGGGCAGACAGGCCCCACCGGCCGCCCGTTGCCCGACTTCGCCGTGCCACCGCCGCTGGCCAGCCACGGCCCGGCCCGCGTCATCGCGATGTGCAACCAGAAGGGCGGCGTCGGCAAGACGACCACGACCATCAACCTGGGCGCCGCGCTGGCGGAGTACGGCCGCAAGGTGCTCATGGTCGACTTCGACCCGCAGGGCGCGCTCTCGGTCGGTTTCGGGGTCCGGGCGCACGACCTCGACGTCACCATCTACAACCTGCTCGTCGAGCGTGGCCACGACGTGCGCGACGTCATCCAGCCCACCCGGGTCCCCGGCATCGACATCCTGCCGACCAACATCGACCTGTCGGCCGCCGAGGTGCAGCTCGTGGGCGAGGTCGCGCGCGAGCAGGTCCTGGCCCGCGTCCTGCGCCCGGTGCTCGACGACTACGACGTGGTGTTCATCGACTGCCAGCCCTCGCTGGGCCTGCTGACCGTCAACGCCCTCACCGCTGCGCACGGCGTCGTCATCCCGCTCGAGACGGAGTTCTTCGCCATGCGAGGGGTGGCCCTGCTCATCGAGACGATCGAGAAGATCACCGACCGGCTCAACCCGCGCCTGGAGGTCGACGGCATCCTCGCGACGATGTACGACGGTCGCACCCTGCACTCGCGCGAGGTCGTCCGCAGCGTGGTCGACCACTTCGGCGACACCGTCTTCCACACGGTCATCAGCCGCACGGTGAAGTTCCCGGACGCCACGCTCGCCGCCGAGCCGATCACGACCTACGCCAGCACGCACTCGGGCGCGGAGGCCTACCGCCAGCTCGCTCGCGAGCTCGTCTCCCGCGGCGGCGCACCCTGAGCGAGGTGGGTACGCCCCCCGCCACCAGCACCGGGCCCGAGACGCCGGGCGGGGTCCTGGTGTCGGGCAGGGCCGGGTTCGAGGTGCACCTCGACGTCTTCTCCGGCCCGTTCGAGCTGCTGCTCGGCCTCATCGCCAAGCACAAGCTGGACGTCACCGAGATCGCCCTGGCCCGGGTCACCGACGAGTTCGTCGCCTACCTCCGGGCGGCCCAGGAGGGGGAGGGGGAGTGGGACCTGTCGCAGGCCAGCGAGTTCGTGCTCATCGCCGCGACCCTGCTCGACCTCAAGGCGGCCCGGCTGCTGCCCGGCGCCCGCGAGGACGACGAGGAGGACCTTGCCCTCATCGAGGCCCGCGACCTGCTCTTCGCCCGGCTGCTGCAGTACCGCGCCTTCAAGCAGGTCGCCGACGAGCTGCGCCTGCAGATGGAGGGCAAGGGACGCATCTTCGCCCGGGACGTCGGGATCGAGGAGCGCTTCGCCTCGCTGCTGCCCGAGCTCGTGCTGACGATCACGCCGGAGCAGCTGGCGATGATCGCGGGCCGTGCCATGATCCCCAAGCCACCGCCGACCGTCGGTGTGGAGCACCTGCACGCCGCGCAGGTGTCGGTGCGCGAGCAGGCCTCGATCGTCGTGTCCCGGCTCCGCGGACGCGGCAGCGCCAGCTTCCGCGACCTGGTCGCCGACGCCGACTCGACGCTGGTGATCGTGGCCCGCTTCCTGGCCCTCCTGGAGCTCTTCCGCGACACCGTCGTGGCGCTGGAGCAGGACGAGGCGCTGGGGGAGCTAACGGTGCGCTGGACCGGCCCGGAGGGCGGCGACGTCGCCCCGGTGGGGGCGGAGTTCGACGAGGAGGTGGCCGATGAGCCGGCCCGATGAGCAGGACCAGCCCGGCATCGACGTGCGCAGCCTGCCCGGCGGCGTGCGCTCGGCCATCGAGGCCGTCCTCATGGTCGTCGACGAGCCGGTCACCGAGGAGGCGCTGGCCGGCG
Source organism: uncultured Serinicoccus sp. (assembly GCF_947487915.1). GTDB lineage: Bacteria > Actinomycetota > Actinomycetes > Actinomycetales > Dermatophilaceae > Ornithinicoccus. Next base: position 112,406 of record NZ_CANKYH010000002.1, read on the forward strand.
CCCTCGAGCTGTCGCTGGAGGAGGTCGGTGCGGCGCTCGACGCGCTCGCCCAGGAGTATGCCGAGGGTCAGCGCGGGTTCATGCTGCGCCGGCTGGGTGGGGGCTGGCGGGTCTACAGCCGTCCGGAATACGCAGCGGTGGTCGAGCAGTTCCTCCTGGGAGGCCAACAGGCGAGGCTGACCCAGGCCGCCCTGGAGACCTTGGCGGTCATCGCCTACCGGCAGCCCATCAGCCGCGCCCGTATCGGCGCCATCCGCGGGGTCAACGTGGACGGCGTCGTGCGGACCCTGCTGGCCCGCGGCATGGTGACCGAGGCCGGGCAGGACCCGACCGGCGGCGCGGTGCTGTATGGCACGACGGACCTGTTCCTGCAGCGGATGGGCCTGGACAGCCTGGACGACCTGCCGGCCCTGGCCCCCTATCTCCCCTCGGCCGAGGTGCTCGAGGAGCTCGCATCGGAAGGACTCGCATGAGCAACGGCAAGCAGCAGCGACCCGGATCCCGCGGCGGTGGCAAGGGCCACGGCGCGGGTGCATCCCGAGGGGGTGGCCGCTCCGGCGGTGGGCGCTCCGGGGGCGCCCGCGGCGGCCCCGGCGTGCCCTCCCAGGGGGGCGGCGCGGGCCCCCGCCGGGCCGGGGGCAGCCGCCCTCCGCGCCGCCGGCGGCCCAGCACCCCGCCGGACCCGGCGTCCCGCGACGTCCACAGCCCGGAGGGCGTGCGCCTGCAGAAGCTGCTGGCGGGCGCCGGCTTCGGTAGCCGCCGGGCCTGCGAGAAGCTCATCGAGGAGGGCCGCGTCGAGGTCGACGGGCAGGTCGTGGTCGAGCTGGGGGTCCGCGTCGACCCGTCGAGGCAGACCGTGCACGTCGACGGCGACCGTGTCGTCGTGGACACGGACAAGGTCTACCTCGCCTTCAACAAGCCGGCCGGCGTCGTCTCCACGATGGAGGACGACGAGGGCCGTCCCTGCCTGACCGACTACGTCGGGCACCTGTCCCAGCGGCTCTTCCACGTCGGCCGCCTCGACGTCGACACCGAGGGGCTGCTGCTGCTCACCAACGACGGCGACCTCGCGCACAAGCTGCAGCACCCGGCCTTCGGCGTCCCCAAGACCTACGTCGCCCAGGTGCACGGCGTCGTCGGACCCGGTGTCGGCAAGCAGCTGCGTGACGGCGTCCAGCTCGAGGACGGGCTGGCGAAGGCCGACAGCTTCCGCCTCGTCGACGACATCCCGGGCCACTCCATCGTCGAGGTCGTGCTGCACGAGGGCCGCAAGCACATCGTGCGTCGGATGATGGAGGAGGTCGGCTACCCCGTCGAGGCCCTCTCCCGGGTCCAGATCGGGCCGGTCCGGCTCGCCGAGCTGCGTCCGGGCAAGTACCGCGCGCTCTCCGCCGAGGAGGTCGCCCAGCTCTACCGCTCGGCGGGGGAGTAGGGCGGGCGAGGGTCCCCCGGCGGGTAGGGTGGCGGCGTGTCCGCACCGCCTCTCACCGTCGCCATCGACGGGCCCTCAGGGTCCGGGAAGTCCTCCGTGTCTCGGGCGGTCGCCCGAGAGCTCGGCCTGGCCTACCTCGACACCGGGGCGATGTACCGCGCGCTGGCGTGGCACTGCCTCGAACAGGGCCTGGACCTGGACGACGGGGAGGCCGTGGCCCAGGCGGCGCGCGACCTGCCGCTCGCGGTGCCGACCGACCCCGACGACCAGAGCGTCACGGTGGCCGGCACGGACGTCACCGGCGCGATCCGTGAGCAGCGGGTCACCGAGCAGGTGTCCGCCGTCGCGACCAACCTCGACGTGCGCGCCGAGCTGCGCCGGCGGCAGCGGGAGGTCATCGGCGCCCAGCGCGAGGCCCGCGGCGGCATCGTGGCCGAGGGCCGTGACATCACCACCGTCGTGGCCCCGGACGCCGAGCACCGGGTGCTGCTGACGGCCTCGGAGGAGGCCCGTCTGGCCCGACGGGCCACCGAGCTGCACGGCGGCGCCGACGCCCACCAGGTCGCCGCCACCCGCGACCAGATCGTCCGCCGCGACGAGCAGGACTCCACCGTCAGCGCCTTCATGGAAGCCGCGGACGGGGTCGTGACGTTGGACACCTCAGACCTGACCTTCGACGAGGTCGTCGCGGCCGTGCTCGCCCTGGTCCGGGGCGAGGTCACGCCGCGCGCCGAGCCGCAGGCACCACATACCCCTGACCCCGACGCCTGAGGAGCACCCATGAGCACGAGCACGAGCGACAAGATCGAGGCCTACGCCCACCCCGAGCGCCTGGTCACCACCGCGTGGCTGGCCGAGCACCTGGACGACGAGGACGTCGTCGTCCTGGAGTCCGACGAGGACGTCCTGCTCTACGACACCGGGCACGTCCCCGGCGCCCGCAAGCTGGACTGGCACACCGACCTCAACGACCCCCTGACCCGGGACTACGTCGACGGCGAGCGGTTCGCGCAGGTGATGTCCGAGCGAGGCATCGCCCGCGACACCACGGTCGTCATCTACGGCGACAAGTCCAACTGGTGGGCGGCGTACGCGCTATGGGTGATGACCCTGTTCGGTCATGAGGACGTGCGGCTGCTCGACGGCGGCCGGGCGAAGTGGGTCGAGGAGGGCCGCGAGCTCACCACCGACGTGCCTGAGGTCACCCCCGCCGACTACCCCGTCGTCGACCGCGACGACAGCGCCGTCCGGGCGTTCAAGGCCGACGTGCTCGACCACCTGGGCTCACCCCTGGTCGACGTGCGCTCGCCGGGTGAGTACTCCGGTGAGCTCCTGCACATGCCGGACTACCCGCAGGAGGGCGCCATGCGGGGCGGGCACATTCCGGGGGCCGCGTCCGTGCCGTGGGCCCGCGCGGCCAACGAGGACGGCACCTTCCGCTCCCGCGAGGAGCTCGAGGCGCTCTACCTCGAGGAGCAGGGGCTCTCCGCGTCCGACGACGTGGTCGCCTACTGCCGGATCGGTGAGCGCTCGAGCCACACCTGGTTCGTGCTCACCCACCTCCTGGGCTTCGAGAAGGTGCGCAACTACGACGGCAGCTGGACCGAGTGGGGCAACTCCGTCGGCGTGCCCGTGGAGCGGTGAGGGATGCCTGAGGAGACCGAGCGCACCGATCTGCCCGAGGCGATGGCCGAGCTCGCCGAGGACTTCCACGCGGTGAGCCAGCCCGAGCGGCTGCAGCTGCTGCTGGAGCTCTCGCGCGAGCTGCCGGCCCTGCCCGAGCGCTACGACGGCAGCCTGGACACCATGGAGCGGGTCGACGAGTGCCAGTCGCCCCTCTTCCTCGCGGTCGAGGTCGAGGACGACCCGGAGCACACCGTCCGGTTGTTCTTCGACGCCCCGCCCGAGGCGCCCACCACCCGCGGCTTCGCGGGGATCCTGCACGAGAGCCTGGACGGGCTGTCGGCCCGGCAGGTCCTCGAGGTCCCGGACGACGCTCCCTACCGGTTCGGCCTGGCCGAGGCGGTGTCCCCGCTGCGCATGCGGGGCATGGTCGGCATGCTGGGCCGCATCAAGCGACAGGTGCGGCTGCGCGACGACGCCCGCACCGCCGAGGCCGGGCAGGAGAGCGCATGAGCGGGCCGCACGACGACGGGGACGTCGAGGTCGAGTGGACCGGCGGTGACCCCGACGCGCTGCCCGACCTCGAGCCCAGCGAGCAGGACGAGGCGCTGGAGCAGGCGCTGCGGGCGGGGCTCGTCGACTTCGAGCTCTCCGCGGAGGACCAGGCGCTGGTCGAGCGCGGCGAGCTGCCGTTCGACGAGGAGGCCGCCGCGGGTGGCCGCCCGGTCGTCGCGATCGTCGGCCGGCCCAACGTCGGCAAGTCCAGCCTGGTCAACCGCATCCTCGGGCGCCGCGAGGCGGTCGTCGAGGACGTGCCCGGCGTGACCCGCGACCGGGTCGCCTACGACGCGGAGTGGTCTGGTCGCCGGTTCACCGTCGTGGACACCGGCGGCTGGGAGGTCGATGCCCGGGGCATCCACCTGCGGGTCGCCGAGCAGGCCGAGGTCGCCGTGGAGCTGGCCGACGCGGTGATGTTCGTCGTCGACGCCACGGTCGGGGCGACTGACACCGACGAGCAGGTGGTCCGGCTGCTGAGGCGTTCGGGCAAGCCGGTCGTCCTGGTCGCCAACAAGGTCGACGACCAGCGCTTCGAGGCGGACGCGGCGATGCTCTGGAGCCTGGGCCTGGGGCAGCCGTGGCCGGTGTCCGCCCTGCACGGGCGCGGCTCGGGCGACGTCCTCGACGCGCTGCTCGACGTGCTGCCGGAGACCTCGGCGGTGGCCGGGGTCGGCGAGCGCGGGGGACCGCGGCGGGTCGCTCTCGTCGGGCGCCCCAACGTCGGCAAGTCCTCCCTGCTCAACAAGCTCGCCGGGACCGACCGGGTCGTCGTCGACGACGTGGCCGGGACCACCCGCGACCCGGTCGATGAGCTGATCGAGCTCGGTGACGACGGGAGGGTATGGCGTTTCGTCGACACCGCGGGCATCCGCCGGCGGGTGCACCAGACGCGGGGCGCCGACTTCTACGCCTCGCTGCGCACCCAGGCCGCGCTGGAGAAGGCCGAGGTGGCCGTCGTCCTGGTGGACGTGTCCGAGCCGATCGCCGAGCAGGACATCCGGGTGATCCAGCAGGTCGTGGACGCCGGGCGGGCGCTGGTCGTGGCCTACAACAAGTGGGACACCCTGGACGAGGAGCGGCGCTACTACCTCGAGCGCGAGATCGAGCGCGAGCTGGTCCAGATCACCTGGGCCCCACGGGTCAACATCTCCGCGACCACCGGGCGCAACGTCGCCAAGCTGGTGCCCGCCCTGGACACCGCGCTGGCCTCCTGGGACCGCCGCATCCCCACGGCCCGGCTCAACGCCTTCCTCGGGGAGGTCGTGGCCGGGCACCCGCACCCGGTGCGCAGCGGCAAGCAGCCGCGGGTGCTCTTCGCGACGCAGGCCGACACCCGCCCGCCGAAGTTCGTCATCTTCGCCTCGGGCTTCATCGAGGCGGGCTACCGGCGGTTCCTGGAGCGTCGGCTGCGCGAGCAGTTCGGCTTCGCCGGGACCCCGATCGAGATCTCGGTGCGGGTGCGGGAGAAGCGCCGCCGCTGACCTACCCGGGGATTGGGTCAGCCGGGCACCGATGGGCTAACCTGATCCTCGCCCAGCCGGGCGGACAACAGAACAACGGGATGTGGCGCAGCTTGGTAGCGCACTTGACTGGGGGTCAAGGGGTCGCAGGTTCAAATCCTGTCATCCCGACGAAAAGCCCTGGTGAGAGGCCTTCTCTCGCCAGGGCTTCGTCGTGTCCGGGGCCCCTCGGACGGGTGACAGCCCCGAGAGCCGCTGTTAAGGTTCGGCCCACGCCGTCCCCCGGGCGGTCGACCTCCGCCCGGCGCGCCACCTGTGCGTCTGGGTCTCGACACCGCGACGAACCCCGAGAAGGCCACCCTCATGTCAGAGGACCGACGACCGCCCCGCACGACGATCGCCGAGGACGCCAGGCGCGCCGGCCGCCGCGCCGGCGCCTCCCTGGGCAAGCTGGACTACCAGCGCCCGACGTACCCGCACGACATCCACCCCGCCCTCGTGCCCGGGATCTCGGTGGACGAGCAGCGGCGTCGCTACAGCCTGAGCAAGACCGTCTTCGCGCTGGCCGGTGTGCTCACCGTCGCCTTCGTCATCTGGGGCGTGGCGGACTCCGAGGGCGTCGCCCGGGTCTCCGCGGCAGCCTTCTCCTGGGCGACGACCAACCTGGGCTGGCTGTTCAACAGCGTGGCGATCATCATCCTGGTGGCCCTGCTCATCATCGCCTTCTCGCCCTACGGCCGGATCCCGCTGGGCAAGGACGGTGAGACGCCGGAGTTCAGCACCTTCGCCTGGGTCGCGATGCTCTTCGCGGCCGGCATCGGGATCGGGGTGCTCTTCTTCGGCCCCTCCGAGCCGCTCACCTACTTCGTCACCCCGCCCCCGCTGACGAACGAGGCGGAGTCGACCGAGGCGCTGCACCGGGCCATGGCGCAGACCTACTTCCACTGGGGCTTCCACGCGTGGGCGATGTACGCCCTCGTCGGGGGAGCGGTGGCGTACGCGGCATACCGGCGCGGGCGCAGCCTGCTCATGTCCTCCATCTTCCGCAGCCTCTTCGGCGCCCGGCACGCCGACGGCTTCGCCGGCAAGCTGGTGGACATCTTCGCGATCATCGCGACCCTCTTCGGTACCGCCGCCGCCCTCGGCATCGCCGCCATGCAGATCGGGGCGGGCGTGAGCATCGTCTCCGGCGTCGACGAGCTGACCAACACCGTCCTGGTCGTCATCATCCTGGTCCTCACGGTGGGCTTCATCATCTCCGCGGTCTCCGGGGTGGCCCGCGGCATCCGCTACCTGTCCAGCATCAACATCGTGCTCACGGTCGGCATCGTCGGGATCGTGCTCTTCCTGGGGCCGACGTTGTTCCTCATGAACCTGCTGCCCTCGGCGATGATGGAGTACCTCGGCTCCATGTTCGACATGATGGGGCGCTCGCTGTCCTGGGGAGAGGAGACCGCCGCCTACCAGTCCGCGTGGACCGTGTACTACTGGGCGTGGTGGATCTCCTGGTCGCCCTTCGTCGGGATCTTCATCGCCCGCATCTCGCGGGGACGGACCATCCGGCAGTTCCTCCTGGGGACCATCCTCATCCCCTCGTCCCTGCTGTTCATCGCCTACGGCATCATGGGCGGCACCTCGATCTGGATGTACCGCGAGGGCCTGCCGGGCATGAGCGCCGACCTGGCGCCCGCAGAGGTCTTCTTCGCGGTGCTCGACAACCTCCCCTATGTCGGGTGGCTGCCCTTCGTCGTCATCGTGGTGCTCTCGATCTTCTTCATCACCTCGGCCGACTCGGCCTCGGTGGTCATGGGCATGCTCGCCAGCAACGGCGACCAGAACCCCCGCCGCTGGGTGGTGGTGTTCTGGGGTCTGGTCATGTCGGGGATCGCCGTGGTGATGCTCTCGCTCGGGGACGCGACCGCGTTGGAGGGGCTGCAGCAGCTGGTCATCGTCACCGCGGTGCCGTTCGCGCTGGTGATGCTGCTGATCATCGTGGCCTGGTTCCGGGACCTGCGCACCGACCCGTTGACGCTGCGCCACCTGTATGCCGAGAACGCCGTGCGCAACGCGGTCGTCGAGGGCGTCGACCAGTACGGCGACGACTTCGCGCTCGAGGTCGTGCACGCCCGCCCCGGGGGTGGCGCCGGGGCCGAGGTCGACTCCGAGCACGAGAACTACACGGAGTGGTACCGCCGCACGGACGAGAACGGTGACCCGGTCGACTACGACTACGAGACCGGCGAGTGGGGCGACGGATGGACCGCCGGGTCCGTGCCGGAGGGTGCCGAGCCCGAGGACGACGCCGAGCCGGAGCAGTCCCCGGACGCCGAGGGCGCGGCCCGGGACGACGCCGCCAACCGGAACCCGGTGTGACCGAGCGAGCTGTCCGCGGTGGCCGCGGTGCGGGCGGAGGTGCGGTAGCGGCGGCAGTAGGACGCGTGGCACAGGTAGGACCCTCCGCGCAGCACGGGGTCCTCGCTGCCGGCGCCGAAGGGGCTGGCCGTCCACTCCCAGACGTTGCCGGTCATGTTGTGCAGGCCGTAGCCGTTCGCGGGGTAGGCGTCGACGGGCACCGTCCCTACCGGGGCGGTGGGCCGGTCCGGGAACGTGCCTTCGAAGGTGTTCATCCGGGGCCGTCCACCGGGCTCCCGGACGGCGCCCCAGGGGTAGGGCTCCTGGTCGAGGCCCGCGCGCGCCGCGAGCTCCCACTCCGCCTCGGTGGGCAGGCGGGCACCCACCCACCGGGCGTAGGCCAGGCCGTCCGCCAGCGAGACGTGGGTGACGGGGTGGTCCGGACGGTCCTCGGCGCTGGACCCGGGTCCTTCCGGCGCCAGCCAGGTCGCTCCCGCCACCTGCCGCCACCACGGGGCGGCGCGCACGGCGGGGGCGGACTCGCGGTGCCCCGGGGAAAGCAGGCCGACGAAGACGAAGGAGCTGCCGTACCGCTCGGCGTCCGTGCGGTGCCCGGTCTCCTGCACGAAGGCCGCGAACGCCGCCACGGTGACGGTGGTGGGGGAGAGCGCGAACGGGTCCACGTGCACGTCGCGGACCGGCGACTCCCCGTCCTCGGGGTAGGCCAGGGTGTCCTCGCTGCCCATCCGGAAGGTCCCGCCGGCCAGCCCGACGAGGGTGAGCCGGACGGGGGCCTGCCGGGCCAGCCGGGCGACCACCGTCGGGTCCGCCCTCCCGGGCGACGACGTCGCGGGCCGGGGCGACGGCATACCGGGGTCCGGGCGGCCGGGACCGCAGCAGGCACCCACCGAACCACCTCCAGGACCGGACGACCGACAGGAACGACGCACCGATGACCGTACCGAACATCGTCGTCATCCAGGCCGACCAGCTCGCCCCGCAGGCGCTGGGCGCCTACGGCGACGAGGCGGCGCTGACCCCGCACATGGACGCGCTGGCCGAGCAGGGTGCGGTCTTCGACCGCGCCTACTGCACGACCCCGCTCTGCGCGCCCTCCCGGGCCTCGATGATGACCGGGCTCATGCCCTCCGAGCTCGGGTGTTTCGACAACGGCGACGACTTCCCGGCCTCGGTGCCGACCTTCGCCCACCTGCTGCGGTCGGCCGGCTACCACACGGCGCTCGTGGGGCGCATGCACTTCATCGGGCCGGACCAGCACCACGGTTTCGAGCAGCGCCTGACCACGGACGTCTACCCGGCGGACCTCGACATGGTCCCCGACTGGGGCCGTCCGCTGGACCAGCGGCTGCAGTGGTACCACGCCGCCGACCCGGTCTTCACCGCCGGCGCCGCTGCCGCCACCGTGCAGCAGGACTTCGACGACGAGGTGCTCTTCCGCAGCCTGCGGCACCTCGACGACCGGGCCCGAGCCCACCAGGCGGCGCGTCGGGCCGGCGACCGTCCGCAGCCCTTCCTCATGGTCACCTCGTTCATCCACCCGCACGACCCCTACGAGCCGCCGCGGGAGCACTGGGAGCGCTTCGCGGGGGTGTCCCTCCCCGACCCGGCCCACCCCCAGGCGCCGGACGTCGCCCAGGACCCGCACACGCACCGGCTCCGGACCATGAGCGGCTTCGACCGTCAGGACCCCGACCGGCAGGCGGTGGCCCGGGCCCGGCGTGCCTACTACGCCGCTGTGAGCTACGTCGACGACATGGTCGGCGCCCTCCTCGCACGCCTGGAGGTCCTCGGGCTGGCGGACAGCACCGTGGTCGTGCTCACCAGCGACCACGGGGACATGCTGGGCGAGCGGGGCCTCTGGTACAAGATGTCGCCCTACGAGCGGAGCAGCCGGGTGCCGCTCGTCCTGCGCGGCCCGTCCGACCTGGTCCGGCCGGGGCGGTACGCCAACCCGGTGAGCCTGCTCGACGTGCTGCCCACGCTGGTCGAGCTCTCGGGCGCGGGCGGCTCCCCGGCCGGCGGCGCCCGGGCGGGGGTCTCGTTGCTGGAGAGCGCGCGGCGGGAGGCGGCGGGGGCCGCGCCGCAGGACCGGGACGTCGTCGTGGAGTATCTCGCGGAGGGGACCCACCACCCGCAGGTCACCCTGGTCCGCGGTGGGCTCAAGCTGGTGCTCTGCCCGGGGGACCCGGACCAGCTCTACGACCTCGACGCCGACCCGCACGAGCTGCGCAACGTCGTCGAGGAGGAGGGGTATGCCGGGGACGCGGCGGCCATGCGGGCCGAGCTCGAGAGCCGCTACGACCTCGGGGCGCTCGAGGCCGAGGTCCTGGCGAGCCAACATCGGCGCAGCCTCGTCGCCCACGCCCTGTCCCAGGGGCGCACCCGGCCCTGGGACCTGGTCGTGCAAGAGGAGGAGCGCTACGTGCGCGGCGACTTCTGGGCGGCGTTCCGCTACGCCAAGCTGGCCGACGACGAGGCGTGAGAGGGCACCCGCAGGCCGCACATCGTTGCCGATTCGTTGCCGTCCGGTCGGGCGCGGAGGTAGCCACGGCGTGACCTTCTCGCTAAGGTCGCGTTGTCGACAACTAGACAATCAGCATACTGCGCTGTCCCGTGCGCGACCCCAAGGAGACGACCGTGGACGACCTCGCACGCCGGTTGGGTCTGAAGACCAACCCTCAGATCTTCTTCACCTCAGCCGGGTTGATGGTTCTCATCCTGGCCCTGCTGCTCATCTTCCCCGCCAGTATCGGGGACGGCTTCGCCGCAGCCCGCACGTGGGTGACGACCAACCTCGGCTGGTTCTTCATCTTCGGCGTCACCGTGTGGCTCATCTTCCTCATCTGGATCGCCAGCAGCAAGTACGGCGACCTCCGGCTGGGCAAGGGGGACGAGGTCCCGGCCTACACCAAGGTCTCCTGGTTCACCATGCTCTTCGCCGGCGGTATCGGCACCATCCTCATGTTCTGGGGCGTCGCGGAGCCGATCTCGCACTTCAGCACGCCGCCCTTCCCGGGGGTGGAGCCCTACAGCGCGCAGGCCGCGGAGGACGCGATGAACGTCGCGCTCTACCACCTCGGGCTGCACACCTGGGCGATCTTCACGCTGCCCGGGCTGGCCTTCGGCTTCTTCATCTACCGCTACGACCTCCCGATGCGCGTGAGCTCGGTCTTCTACCCCTTCCTCAAGGAGCGCATCCACGGCCCGATCGGCAAGACCATCGACGTCTTCGCCGTCCTCGGCACGCTCTTCGGCCTCGCCGTCAGCCTGGGCCTGGGCACCTCGCAGATCAGCGCCGGCCTGTCCGAGCTGACGGGGGTCGGTGACAGCGTCCTCGTCCGGGTCCTCGTCATCACGGTGCTCACCGCGGTGGCGACCGTGTCGGTGGCCGTCGGCCTCGACAAGGGGATCAAGCGGCTGTCCAACCTCAACATCGGCATGGCCGTCGGCATGATGCTCTTCGTCCTCTTCACCGGTGGCGCGACCGTCTTCCTGCTCCGCTCGCTCATCGAGAGCGCCGGCAACTACCTGGCGGCCCTGCCCTCGCTGGCCTTCTGGAACGACGCGCTGGCCAACGCCACCCAGGCCGACGGCTGGGGCTGGCAGGCCGGGTGGACCGTCTTCTACTGGGCCTGGACGGTCACCTGGGCACCCTTCATGGGCGTCTTCCTGGCCCGCATCTCCCGCGGCCGCACGGTCCGTGAGTTCGTCGCCGGCGTGCTCGTCGCGCCCTCGCTGTTCACGCTCGTCTGGTTCGTCATCTTCGGCTGGTCGGCCATGGACATCGACGGGATCGGTGGGGACGGCGGCCCGATCTCGGCCGCGGTCGCCGAGAGCGTGCCGCTGGCGATGTTCACCTTCTTCGAGAACTTCCCGCTGACTACCCTCCTGCAGGGCCTGGTGGTCGTCATCGTCGCGCTGTTCTTCGCCACCTCGGCCGACTCCGCGGCCCTGGTCATCGACATGCTGTGCAGCGGTGACAACGACGAGGGGCCGGTCGGGCAGCGGGTGTTCTGGGCGGTCTGCCTCGGCGCCCTGGCCGCGCTGCTCATCGTCCTGGGCGGGGACGAGGCGATCCCGGCGCTCCAGGAGGTCATCACCGTCGTCGGGCTGCCGATCTTCATCCTCGTCTTCGCGATGATCCCGGCCCTCTTCGCCGGGCTGCGGGCCGAGAAGAAGCGGGTGGAACGCGGCGACCCGACGGTCACCCCGCAGGAGCAGATCGCGATCGTCGAGGAGGAGGACGAGCGGCAGCGTCAGGAGGCGGCGCGGCAGCGCGAGGAGGCCGAGAACGGCGTCCCCGCGGCGCAGCAGGACGACGCCGAGGCCCAGAGCAAGCAGCCCACGACCGGGTCCTGACCACGACCGGGTCCTGACCCACGACCGGAGCCCGTGACCACCCTGAGGTGGTCACGGGCTCCGGTCGTGCCGACCCGACCTGTCGGTGCACGACTGCAGCGGACATGTCGCCCGCCAGGGCGACTCCACGACATACCCGGTGCAGTCGCGTCCTTCGAGTCGTTCCGGGCCGGGGGACGCAGGGCGTCAGAGGGCCGAGGCGAGCGCCTTCTGCCAGAGGTCACCGGCCTCGTCCACCTGCTCCTCGGTGACGACCAGGGCGGGGATGAAGCGCACCACCTGCCCCCAGGCGCCGCAGGTCAGCAGCAGCAGGCCGTGCTCGGCCGCGGCCTGCTGGGCCCGGGTCGCCGTGGCGCCGTCGGGCTCGCCGTCCGCGGTGCGGAACTCGGAGCCGAGCATGAGGCCCAGGCCGCGCACGTCGGTGATCGCGGCATAGCCGTCGGCCGCGGAGCGCAGGCGCCCCCGCAGCTGCTCACCTCGCGCCGCGGCGTTGCCGACGAGGTCCTCGCGCTTCATCACGTCCAGGGTCGCCAGCGCCGCGGCGCAGGCCACCGCGTTGGCGCCGTAGGTGCCGCCCTGGGAGCCGGGCCAGGCCCGACCCATGAGCTCCTGGGACGCGGCGATCCCGGACAGCGGGAAGCCGGAGGCGATGCCCTTGGCGGTGATGAGCACGTCGGGGGAGACGCCGAAGTGGTCGTGCCCCCAGAAGCGGCCGGTGCGGCCCCACCCGGTCTGCACCTCGTCGACGACGAGCAGGATGCCGTGCCGGTCGGCCCGCTCGCGCAGCCCGGCGAGGAACTCTGCCGAGGCGGGGACGTAGCCGCCCTCGCCCAGGACCGGCTCGACGAGGAAGGCCGCGGTGTCCTGGGGTGCGGTCACCGTCTGCAGCAGGTGGTCCAGCTCGCGCAGCGCGAAGTCGGTGGCCTGCTCCTGGCTCCAGCCGTAGTGCGTCGGGTTCGGGAACGGGGAGACCGCGACGCCCGGCATCAGCGGGGCGAAGCCGGAGCGGAACTTGGTGCCCGAGGTCGTCAGCGACGCGGCCGCCACGGTGCGCCCGTGGAACCCCCCGTGGAAGGCGACGATGTTGGGCCGGCCGGTCGCCTGCCGGGCGAGGCGCAGGGCGGCCTCGACCGCCTCGGAGCCGCTGTTGGCGAAGAACATCGAGTCCAGGCCCTCGGGGAGCACCTCGGACATGCGCTCGACCAGGTCGAGCAGCGGACGGTGCATGACCGTGGTGTACTGCGCGTGGATGATCTTGGCGACCTGCTCCTGCGCGGCCGCCACCACGTCGGGGTGGGCGTGACCGGTGCTGGTCACGCCGATGCCGGCGGTGAAGTCCAGGTACCGGCGGTCCTGCTCGTCGAAGATCACGGCCCCCTCGCCGCGGTCGGCGATGACGGGAGTGGCTTGCTTGAGCATCGGGCTGAGGTGCGCCACGGTCGACTCCTGCGATTGATAGATTGTTGACAATCCGAACGTACCGCATCACCAGGAGGCCGTCGTGAGCGCCGCAGGATCACCCGACCAGACGTCGCAGGACAGGCAGGACCACGACCCCGCCCTCGACCGCGTCCCGACCGACCTCTTCATCGGGGGCCGGTGGGAACCGGCCACGTCGGGGGAACGCTTCGACGTGCTCGACCCCGCGACCGGCCACACCCTCGCGAGCGTCGCCGACGCCGGAGCCGAGGACGGTATGCGCGCGCTCGAGGCCGCCGCGCAGGCGCAGTCCGAGCTCGCCGCGAGCTCGCCCCGGCAGCGGGCGGACTGGCTGAACGCGGCCTACCAGGCGGTGATGGACCGCGCCGACGAGCTGGCCCTGGTCATGACCCTGGAGATGGGCAAGCCGCTGGCCGAGGCCAAGGGCGAGGTGACCTACGCCGCGGAGTTCCTGCGCCACTTCGCCGGGGAGGCGTTGCGCATCGAGGGGGGCTACCAGAGGTCCCCCGCGGGTGACGGACGCTTCCTGCTGCTCCGTCAGCCGGTCGGGCCCTCGCTGCTCATCACCCCGTGGAACTTCCCCATGGCGATGGGCACCCGCAAGATCGGGCCGGCCATCGCCGCCGGCTGCACCAGCGTCATCAAGCCGGCCCACCAGACGCCGCTGTCGATGCTGGCCCTGGTCGACATCCTCGCCGAGGTGGGGGTGCCCTCCGGTGCCGTCAACGTGGTCACCACCACCCGTGCCGGCGAGGTCATGGAGCCGATGATCCGCTCCGGGCTCGCCCGCAAGCTGTCCTTCACCGGCTCGACCAAGGTCGGCAAGGTCCTGCTCGAGCAGGCGGCCGAGCGGGTCCTGCGCACCTCGATGGAGCTGGGGGGCAACGCTCCCTTCATCGTCTTCGAGGACGCCGACCTCGACGACGCCGTCGCCGGGGCGATGGCCGCCAAGATGCGCAACATGGGTGAGGCGTGCACGGCCGCCAACCGGATCTACGTGCAGGAGTCGGTGGTGCAGGCCTTCGGGGAGCGGCTCGCGGAGGAGATGTCGCGGCGCACGATGGGCCCGGGCACCCAGGAGGGCGTCACCGTCGGCCCGCTCATCGACCAGGCCGCCCTGGACAAGGTGCGCGAGCTCGTGCAGGACGCGGTCGACCGCGGTGCCCAGGTGCTCACCGGTGGCGAGGCCCCGGACGGCGACGGCTGGTTCTACCCGCCCACGGTGCTGACCGACGTCTCCCCGCAGGCCCGGATGGGCAGCGAGGAGATCTTCGGTCCGGTCGCCCCGCTCACCCCGTTCACGACCGAGGAGGAGGTCGTGGGGCTGGCCAACGACACGCCGTTCGGGCTGGTGTCCTACGTCTACACGCGGGACCTGGACCGGGCGCTGCGGATGGCCGAGGCGCTGGAGGCCGGCATGGTCGGTCTCAACCAGGGCGTGGTGTCCAACCCCGCCGCGCCCTTCGGGGGCATCAAGGAGTCCGGGCTGGGCCGCGAGGGCGGCGCCGTGGGGATCGAGGAGTTCCTCGAGCTGAAGTACGTCGGGATCGCCGGGCCGCGGTCCGCTCAGGAGGGCTGAGCCCCGGCCACCTCGGGGCCGAGGCTGCCCCGGGGTGAGCCGGTGAGCCGGTGCATGGCGTCCCGCATGTGCCGGACGAGGAGGGCGTCGGTGCGGCGCGCCCCGCCCCGGGCGAAGGACCGGGCGATCTCCCGGTGCTCACCGACGCGCTCCTCGTCGACCGCGTAGGTCGGCTCCAGCAGGTGGATGCACATCCGCGTCTCGGTGAGCAGAGTGGCGTGGAAGCGGGACAGCTGCGGGCTCCGTGCCCGGTCGACCAGCACCTGGTGGAAGCGGATGTCGACCGTGCTCACCTGGCGCACGTCACCGGTGGCCGCGGCGGCGGCCATGTCGTCCACGACGGCGAGCAGGGCCTGGCTCGCCTGATGCGGGTCGGTCTCGTGGATCCGGTCGCCCGCGGCCCGCTCGACCGCGGCGCGGGCGAGGTAGAGGTCGCGGACCCGGTCGTCGGTCATCTCGACGACGAACAGGCCGCGGTTGCGGTGGGCCACCAGCAGGCCCTCCTGGGAGAGCCGTTGCAGCCCCTCGCGCAGGGGGCCGCGGCTCACGCCGAGGCGCGCGGCGTACTCCACCTCACCGAGCTGGCTGCCGGGGGCGATCTCGCCGCTGGCGATGGCCTCGCGGACCCGCGCCGCGACGATGCTCGGCGTCGACTCCCGCGGCACCGGGCGCAGTGCCGGGGCGCCGAGGTCGGTCCGGGGGTCGCTCACCTCGCTGCCCCGTCCTGCGGTCCGGGGCGACGGGGCTCGGCGAACAGCCGTCCCAGCCCCGGCACCGCCGGCACCTCGCCCAGCAGCGCCAGACCGTCGTGCAGGCTCACCTGGTTGGCGGTGAGCACGACGGTCCCGAGGTGGGCCTCCAGGGCCTCCAGCCACGGCAGGGTGTGCAGGGCGGTGTCCGGGACCAGCACGGCCTGCGCCCCCGTGCGGTCGACGCCGTCGGCGAGGGCGAGCACCTGCTCGCGGCCCAGGGTGCCGACCTCGGCGGCGGTGAGGATGTCGTGGCTGCCCAGGGAGGTCACCTCGACGCCGGCGCGGGCCAGGAAGGTCACGAAGGCCGAGGCGACGTCGTGCGGGTAGGACGCCGCGACCGCGACCCGCGTCAGGCCCAACCGGTGCGCGGCCCGGACGAAGGCGAGCGACGTCGAGGTCGTCGGCAGCCCGGTGCGGGCGGCGAGCCCGGCCACCTGGTCGTGCGCCCCCTCCCAGCCGAAGACGAAGCTGCCCGACGTGCACGCCCACACCAGCGCGTCGCAGGGGGTGTGGCGCGTCAGCCGGTCGGCGCCCTCGGCCAGCCGTGCCGCGCCGCCCAGGTCGAGCAGCGCGTCGACGCGGTGCGCGTCCTCCCCGACGCTGGTGTGCGCGACCGGCAGGCGGACGACACACCCGGCCCCTCGCAGGACCCCTTCCACCCAGGGGTAGTCGTCCTCCGCGCTGTGCCCGGGGTAGAGGATCCCGATCGTGCTCACGCTCACCCCTGTCGACGGCGGCCGTCGTCCTCGGCCGGCTGGTGCGTAGATTGTAGACAATCATCGTCAGGAGGACAGATGGAGTATGACGTCGCCCGGCTCGCCCGGACCCTCGAGGCCCAGGTGCGGGGGTCGGTCGGGGCGGACGCGCTCTCGCGGGCGCTCTACGCCACCGACGCGTCGAACTACCGCGTGGTGCCCGACGTCGTCGTCGTGCCGCGGGACGAGCAGGACCTCCTCACGGCCCTGACGCTGGCCCGGGAGGCGGGGGCGCCGGTCGCCCTGCGCGGGGGCGGCACCTCGATGGCCGGCAACGCGCTCGGCGGCGTGGTCGTCGACGTCTCGCGCCACCTGAACCGCGTGCTCGACATCGACCCGGGAGCCCGGACGGCGACCGTCCAGCCCGGGGTCGTGCTCGGCCACCTCGTCGCGGCGACGAAGCGGCACGGCCTGACCTTCGGCGCCGACCCGTCGTCGGCGAGCCGGTGCACCCTCGGCGGGATGATCGCCAACAACGCCTGCGGCGCCCACTCGGTCGCGTGGGGCACCACGGCCGACAACGTGCGCAGCCTGCGGGTGCTCACCGCGGCGGGGGAGCAGGCCCGCGTGGACTCCCTCGGCCCGGGCGGGTCCGGGCCGAGGGAGTCCACCCCGCCCGACCCGGCCCTGGCCGGTGTGCACGCCGAGCTCGGCCGCATCGGGCAGGAGAACGCGACGCTCATCGGCCGCCGCTTCGGGACCTTCTCCCGGCAGATCTCGGGGTATGCCCTCCAGCACCTGCACCCCGACCACGGCGTCGACCTGGCGCGGCTCCTGTGCGGCAGCGAGGGCACCCTGGCCACCACGCTGGAGGCGACCGTCGCGCTCGCCGAGCCGCCGCCGGCGGTGGTCCTGCTCACGCTGGGCTTCCCGGACGCGGTGTCGGCCGCGCGCAGCGTTCCCACCGTGCTGCCGCACGGTCCGCTGACGATGGAGTCGATCAACGCCACGCTCGTCGAGCGGCTGCCGGACGACACCCGCCGCGCCGCCCAGCGCGCCGGCCTGCCGGAGGGGCGCATGTGGCTGCTCGTCGAGATCGGCGGCGCGGACGAGACCGAGGCGCGCTCCCGGGCGGGGGACGTGGCGGAGGCGGTGCGCGACGGCATACCCGGCAGCACGGCGGCCGTCGTCACCGACCCCGGCGCGCAGGCGGTGCTGTGGCGCTGCCGGCGCGACGGCACCGGGCTGGCGACGCGGCGCGCCGACGGCGCCGAGGCGTGGGCGGGCTGGGAGGACGCCGCCGTCCCGCCGCAGCGGCTGGGCGACTACCTCACCTCGCTGGACGAGCTCATGGCGCGCTACGGCTACTCGGGGGCGTCCTACGGACACTTCGGCGAGGGCTGCATGCACCTGCGCATCGACTTCGACCTGGTCACGGATGCCGGGGTGCGGGACTACCGCGGCTTCGTCGAGCAGGCGACCGACCTGGTCGTCTCCCTGGGCGGGTCGGTCTCGGGCGAGCACGGCGACGGGCGGGCGCGCGGCGGCCTGCTGGAGCGGATGTACGGCGCGGATGCGACCGCGCTGTTCGCGCAGGTCAAGCGGGTCTGGGACCCGCAGGGCCGGCTCAACCCCGGCGTCATCGTGGACCCGCCCCCGGTCGACGCGTCGCTGCGCCAGCACGGCCACGCCCAGGGCTTCCCGCAGCGCACCACCCTGGCCTTCACGGCCGACGGCGGGAGCTTCGCCCAGGCGCAGCGACGGTGCGTCGGGGTGGGCAAGTGCGTGCAGACCTCCGGTGGGGTGATGTGCCCGAGCTACCAGGTGACCCGGGAGGAGAAGGACTCCACCCGGGGCCGGGCGCGCGTGCTCTTCGAGATGATGGAGGGCGACGTCATCACCGACGGGTGGCGGGCCCAGGAGGTCCACGACGCACTCGACCTGTGCCTGTCCTGCAAGGGGTGCGTGGGCGACTGCCCGGTCAACGTCGACATGGCGACCTACAAGGCCGAGTTCACCCACCAGTTCTACCGTGGGCGGCCCTGGGCGCGGCCGCGCTCGCACTGGTCGATGGGGTGGCTGCCGGCGCTCGCCCGTGGTGCGGCGCTCGCCCCCCGGGCGACGAACGCGCTGACCGGCTCGCGCCTGGCCGGTCTGGTGCGGCGCGCCGGGGGCGTCGCCGCCGACCGGGAGCTGCCGACCTTCGCCGCCCGGAGCTTCACGTCCTGGTTCGCCAGGGAGCACACGCCGGCGCGGGGGGAGGGACGGACCCCGGTCCTGCTCTGGCCGGACACCTTCACCACCTACCTCGCGCCCGAGGTGGGCCGGGCGGCGGTGGCCGTGCTCGAGGACGCCGGGATGGAGGTGCACCTGCCGCGCGGGCCGGTGTGCTGCGGCCTCACCTGGGTCTCGACCGGCCAGCTCGGGGTGGCCCAGCGGGTCCTGCGGAGGTCCCTGGCGACTATCGGCCCGGCCCTGCGGGCAGGGGCGGTGGTCGTCGTGCTCGAGCCCAGCTGCACCGCGCTCTTCCGGCACGAGGCGGTGGACCTGCTGCCCGACGACGAGCTGGCGAGGCTCGCGAGGGGCCAGGTGCGCACGCTGGCCGAGACCCTCGCCGAGGTGGCCCCCGGGTGGGAGCCGCCGCAGGTCGGCGGGGAGGCCCTCGTCCAGGTCCACTGCCACCAGCACGCGGTCCTGGGCTTCGACGCCGACCGGGCGCTCATGGAGCGGGCCGGGGTCCGGGCGCGGGTGCCCGACTCGGGGTGCTGCGGGCTCGCCGGCAACTTCGGCTTCGAGGACGGGCACGCGGACCTCTCGCGGCAGATCGGGGAGCGGGTGCTGGCCCCCGAGGTCCGTGCGGCGGACGCCTCCACCGAGGTCCTCGCCGACGGCTTCTCCTGCCGCACCCAGATCGCCGACCTCACCCCCCGCCGCGGCCGCCACCTGGCCGAGCTGCTGGCCGACGGCATACCCCCCGCTGCGGACGCTCGGTAGAAGCCGTACCGGACGCGCCGTGCCCACGGCGCGTCCGGTACGTCACCCACGAGGGTCGGGTGCGAGGAGGTGGAGGATCGTGCGGGCGTAGCCGCGGGCGGCGACCACGAGCTCAGCGACCGCGACCGACTCGTCGGGCCGGTGGGCCTGCTCGTGCACCGAGCCGGGGCCCTGGACCACCACCGGGATGCCCCACTCGCGCGCCACGAAGCCGCCGTCGCAGGCGGCCGTCCACCCCTGCAGCGGCACCGGGCCGCGCCCGGCCCCGTCCATCGCCGCGTCGACCACCCGCACGACCTCCTCGGACGGCGCCGTCTCGAAGCCGGGCATGTCCATCGGTGAGCTCACCGACCAGCTCAGCCCGCGCGACTCCAGGTCGAGGGCGCCGAGCCTCTCCCTGACCGTCTCGACCACCGTCTCCATCGGCTCCCCGGGCAGCAGCCGGCGGTCCACCTCGACGCGGCACAGGTCGGGCACCGCCGAGCCCGACGTGCCGCCCTGGATGACGCCGACGTTGACGGTGGCCGGGCCGACCAGGGCGTGCGCGGTCGCCGCCAGCTCCTCTTGCCACCGGTCCAGGTCCGCGACGACCAGCGCCGCGCCGCTGATCGCGTTGCGCCCGTCCGCGGGCCGCCCCGCGTGGGCGGCGACCCCGCGCACCTCGATGTGCAGGTATGACGCACCTCGCGCGGCCACGACCGTCGCCAGGTCGGTGGGTTCGGCCACGACGCACCCCAGCAGCGGCGGGGCCGGCTGCTGCACGTAGCGGCGGATGCCGATGCCGTTCTGCTCCTCGTCGCACAGCGCGTCCAGCCGGACCGGGCCGCTGAGCCGGACCCCGCTCTCGCGGACGGCCGCCATCGCGACCAGGACCGCCGCGAGCCCGCCCTTCATGTCGGCGCTGCCGCGGCCGACGATCCGGCCCTCGGCGAGGGTCCCGGCATACGGGTCGACGCCCCACTCCTCCAGGGGGCCGGGCGGGACGACGTCCGTGTGCCCCAGGAAGAGCAGGCCGGGTCCGTCGCCGCCGTCGAGGCGCACGCCGACGTTGGGCCGGCCCGGCTCGACCTCCTCCAGCACGGCCTGCAGCCCCAGACCTCCGGCGAGGCGGGTCAGCTCCTCCGCCGTCGCGGCCTCCTCACCCGGAGGGTTGGCGCCGGGGGCCCGCACGAGCTCCTGCGCCAGGGTCACCAGACGGTCGGGGGTGATCCGGGCGAGCACCTCCTGCTCGGTGCCGGCGGGCGGAGCGCCCGTCATCGGCCGGTGGCGAGGTCCACCGCGCGCGCCAGCCGCGCCACGCCCTCGTGGATGCGGTCCGTCGGGGTCGAGGCGAAGCACAGCCTCAGGTCGTGCGGGAAGCGGCGGGCGGGCGAGAAGGCGTTGCCCGGGATGTAGGCGACCCCCTCCGCCAGGGCGGTCTCGAAGAGCGCCTCGGTGTCCACCTCCTCGTCGAAGGACACCCAGAGGAAGAAGCCTCCCTCGGGGTCGGTCCACGTCGCCCGGCCGGAGAAGTGCTCGGTGAGCGCCTGCTGCATGGCGTCCTTGCGCCGGCGGTACTCCTCCCGCTGCACGGCCAGGTGCTCCTCCAGCCGACCCGAGCGCAGGAAGGCAGCGACGAGCCGCTGCGCGGGCAGGTTGGTGCACGTGTCCATGGACTGCTTGGCGTGGATGAGCAGCTGGGCCAGCGAGGGGTCGGCGTCCACCCAGCCCACCCGCAGCCCGGGGGCGACGATCTTGGAGAAGGTCCTCACCGAGAAGACCAGCGGGTCGCCGTCGGCGAGCTCGTGCAGGCTCGGCACCGGGTCCCCCGCGAAGCGCAGCATGCCGTAGGGGTCGTCGTCGAGGACGACGCTGCCCCAGGAGCGCGCCAGCTCCAGCAGCTCGTGGCGGCGGTCCAGCGACATCGAGGTGCCGGAGGGGTTCTGGAAGGTCGGCACGGTGTAGATGACCTTGGGCGAGCGGCCCGCCCGGTCGACGGCGGCGCGCAGGGCGTCGATGGACATCCCGTCCTCGTCGACCTCGATCTCGGCGAGCTCGGCCTGGTAGGCCAGGGCGGTCGCGCTGCCGTTGGTGTACGTGGGCGACTCCACGGTGACGAGGTCGCCCGGGTCGATGAAGAGCTTGGCGGCCAGGTCGAGCCCCTGCATGCCGCCGGCGGTGATGGTGAGGCGTTCGTCCGTGGTGGCGTCGGTCGTCCCCTCCAGCATCTGCAGCAGGGCCGCGCGCAGCCCCGGGTCGCCCTCGGTGGCCGCGTAGTCGTAGGACGCGGGCGTGCCGAGCTCGGTCCGGGCCGCCTCGGCGAGCGCCTCGGTGGGGATCGCCTCGGCCGCCGGGCTGCCCATGGCGAAGCGGACGATGTCGTGGGTCTGCCGGGCCAGCAGCGAGGTGCTGGAGTCGATGACCGAGCCGACCAGCAGGTCGGTCCGGGAGGCCAGCGGGAGGCGGGTCGTGGCGGCGGAGGTCATGGGTGGGTCACCAGTCCTTGGTCGAGGGGGGCGAGCAGTTCGGGCGGGCCGTCGGTGACGAGCACCGACTCGGAGGTCTCATAACCCCAGCTGTCCATCCACATCCCGAGGATGACGTGGAAGCACATGCCGGGGGTCAGCACGGTGTGGTCCTCGGCGCGCAGGCTGACCGTGCGCTCGCCCCAGTCGGGCGGGTAGCCGATCCCGATGGAGTAGCCGATGCGCGACTCCTTGGACAGGCCGTACCGGGAGATGGTGCGGGTGAAGGCGGCGTGCACGTCGGCCGTGGTGCTGCCGGGCCGCATCGCGGCGAGCGCCTGCTCCAGCCCGAGGCCGGTGGCCTCGGCGGTCTGCGCCAGCCGGGCCGGGGGAGGCCCCAGGCTCACCGTGCGCGCCAGCGGCACGTGGTAGCGGCGGTGCACGCCGGCCAGCTCCACCGTCGTGGCCTCGCCGTGGCGCAGCGGTTCCTCCACCCAGGTCAGGTGCGGGGTGCCGGCGGTCTCACCGCTGGGCAGCATCGGCACGATGGCGGGGTAGTCGCCGCCGAGCGCCTCGGTGCCGTGGGCCTGCGCCTGCTGGATCTGGGCGACCACGTCGCACTGGCGGGCCCCCGCCCGCAGGCTGTCGATGGCGACGGTCATCGCCCGCACGGTCACCTCCCCGGCCGCCCGCATGAGCGCGATCTCGGTCTCCGACTTGACCACCCGGAGCCAGTTGACCAGCTCCAGGCTGTCGACCAGCTGCGCCTGCGGCAGGCACGCACCGAGGGCGAGGTAGGCGCGCGGGCTGAAGTAGTGGGCGTCCAGCTCGAGGGCGAGGACCGCCGGTCCGGTGGGCAGCGCGCCGACCTCGCGTCCACGCCGGGCGATCCACTCCCAGGGGTGGATGTCGTGCCGGTGGACGTAGTGCTCGGGGTAGCCGTGGATCTGCTCGGGCGGCAGGGTGGCGGTGTGGTGCCCGCCCTTGGCGTCCATCGCGCGGAGCACCAGGTGCGCCTCGCCCCGCGCCGGGACCAGCAGGGCCTGCGGCATGTAGAACGACCAGGCGTTGTAGCCGGTGAGGTAGTAGAGGTTGGCCGGGTCGGTCACGACCAGCGCGTCCTGGCCACGGCCGGCCAGCACGTCCTGCACCCGCGCCAGCCGCTCCTCGTGCTCGGCCCGCAGCGTGTGCGGGTGGGCCGTCTGCTCGGCCGTGGTGATCTCGGTCAGCTCGCTCACGGTGCTCCCTGCCAGGTCTCGGTGGTGCTGAGGATGCCGCTGTCCCCGAGGTCGGGGCGCCGGTCGAGCAGCGCCTGCCCGGGGCCCACGGCCGCGCGGCCCAGCACCGCCAGGGCGAGCCACAGGGTGACCTGGTTGGCGCTGAGGACGGGTATGCCGAGCTCGGCTCCGAGGTCGGCGAGCAGGTCGTAGGTCCGCAGGTTGGTGCAGGAGACGAAGACGGCCCCGGCGTCCGGGGACACCGTGCGCCGCACGAGGTCGGCGGTGACCTCCTCGGGGACCGTCCAGATCTCCCCGCTGAGCCCGAGGTGCCCGGCGGAGACCACCTGGATCCCGGCGGCGGTGAGGAAGCGTCCCAGGCTCTCGGTGACGTCCTCGTCGTAGGGGGTCACGACGCTGACCCGGTCGACGCCGAGCGCCCGCAGGGCGCCGACCGCGGCGCCGCTGGTCGTCACGGCCGCGGGGGCACCGGCCTCGAGGACGGTCTCGCGCAGCGCCTGCTCGCCCTGCGTCCCGGCGACGAAGCTGCCCGACGTGCAGGCGTACGCCACGACACCCGGCAGCACGGCCGACAGGTCATGCGTCGCCTGGTTGACCGCCCCGGGCGCCCGGACCGCCCGCGCCTGGGCCATGCTCACCGGCAGCGGCAGGTGGGGCGTGCGGGTCAGGTGGAGGGTGGCGCCCACGGGGCACCACCGCCACAGCTCACGGTCCAGGGCGAAGTCGTAGGGCACGATCACGCCGATCCCGTCCTCGCGGATCTCACGCACCTGCCCCACCCTGCCTGACGATCAGGATTGTTGACAATCCGACACGGCCTTTCTACCGTCACCGTGTGACGGGATCTCGCGCACGAGCCGTGGTGCTGACGGCGCCGGGTCTGGACCCGCCGCCCCAGCTCGCCGACCTGGAGGACGACCTCGAGCTCGAGGTCGTGGACGCCGACGGCCTCGCGCCGGCGCTCGGCGGGGCGAAAGTCCTCTTCCTCTGGGACTTCTTCTCCCCGGCCGTCGCGCAGGCCTGGGACGCCGCCGACGCCCTGGAGTGGATCCACGTCGCGGCGGCCGGTGTCGACAGCCTGCTCTTCCCCGCGCTCGTGCGCTCGCCGGTCACGGTCACCAACGCGCAGGGGGTCTTCGACCGGCCCATCGCCGAGTTCGTCCTGGCCAGCGTGCTCGCGCACGCCAAACGGCTCCACGAGAGCCGGGAGCTGCAGCGGCAGCACCGCTGGCAGCACCGGGAGACCACGCTGCTGGCCGGCCAGCGGGTGATGGTCATCGGCACCGGCGGCATCGGCCGGGCGACCGTCACGCTGCTGCGCGCGGTGGGGTGCGAGGTCCGGGCGGTGGGTCGACGCGCCGTCGCGGACGACCCCGAGCTGGGGGAGGTGGTGGCGAGCAGCTCGCTCACCGAGCACGTCGGCTGGGCCGACCACGTCGTCAACGCCGCACCCCTGACCCCCGCCACGACCGGCCTCCTCGACGCCGCGGTGTTCGCGGCGATGCGACCGGGCGCGCACGTCGTCAACATCGGCCGCGGGGCGAGCGTCGTGCAGGAGGACCTCCTCGCCGCGCTGCGTCAGGGACACCTGGGCGGCGCCTCGCTGGACGTGCTGGAGGAGGAGCCCCCGCCGGCGGGGTCACCGGTCTGGGACACGCCCGGTCTCGTGCTGTCGGCCCACCTGTCCGGCGACGTCGTCGGCTGGCGGGACACTCTCGCCGACCAGTTCGTCGCCAACGCGCGCCGCTTCCTGGCCGGCGAGCCGCTGACCGGGGTCGTCGACAAGGAGCTGGGCTACGTGCCCCGCTCCCGGACCGGGCAGGACACGGTATGACGTCCGCACCCCGGGACGGGTCCGGTCCGCGCCACCCGTCCCGCCCCACGGCCCTCGAGCTCTCGGCCGGCTACGCCGCGGGCACCACCACGCCGGAGCGGGCCACCGAGGCGGCCCTGGCCGCGATCGAGGCCCTCGACCCGCTCGTGCGGGCGATGGTGCTCGTCGACGCCGAGGGGGCGATGCGTGCGGCCCGCGAGTCGACCCGCCGCTGGGAGAGCGGATGTCCCCTCGGTCCGGCGGACGGCATACCGACGACGATCAAGGACATCCTGCTCACCCGCGGCTGGCCGACGCTGCGGGGAAGCCTGCTCATCGACCCCGGGACCGGGTCGGACTGGCCCGAGGACGCACCCGCGGTCGCCCGGCTGCGCGCGGCCGGCTGCGTGCTGCTCGGCAAGAACGCCACGCCCGAGTTCGCCTGGAAGGGCACCACCGACTCGCTGCGGCACGGTGCGACGGGCAACCCGTGGGACCCGGCGCTCACCGCCGGCGGGTCCAGCGGGGGAGCGGCCGCGGCGGTCGGCCTCGGGATGGGCGCCTGGTCGGTCGGCACCGACGGCGGGGGATCGGTGCGGATCCCGGCCGCCTTCACCGGGACCGTCGCGATCAAGCCCACCTACGGCCGCGTGCCGCTGCACCCGGCCAGCCCCTACGGCACCCTCGCCCACGCCGGTCCGATGACCACCTCGGTCGCCGACGCCGCCCTCATGCTCGACCTCATCGGGGTGCCGGACCCCCGCGACTGGTCCGCGCTGCCGGAGCCGCCGCGCTCCTTCCTGGACGGGCTCGAGGACGGGGTCGAGGGGGTGCGGGTGGCGGTGTCCCCGCGGCTCGGGCTGGGGGACGACGTCGTCAACCACCCCGCGGTGGACCGGGCCGTGCGCGAGGCCGCGGAGGTGCTGGCCGCCGCCGGGGCCATGGTCGAGGAGGTGGACCCCGAGCTGGCCGGCACCGGCTGCCTGGAGGCGTTCCACACGCTGTGGTTCACCGGCGCCGACAAGGTCGTCCAGGCCTACGGGGACGGAGCCCTCGAGCAGGTCGACCCCGGCCTCCGGCGGGCGATCCGCACCTACGGACAGGGGGTGAGCGCCGCGGACTACCTCGACGCCACCGCCGTGCGGATGGAGCTGGGGCGTCGGATGGGCCGGTTCCACCAGCAGCACGACGTGCTCCTCACGCCGACCGTGCCGGGTCCCGCCTTCGACCGCAGCCAGCAGGGGCCCGAGGCCCCCGACCAGCTGTGGACGTCGTGGACCCCCTACACCTACCCCTTCAACATGACCCAGCAGCCGGCGTTGTCGGTGCCCGCCGGGCTGACCGACGACGGCCGGCCCGTCGGGGTGCAGCTGGTGACCGCCCGGCACGCCGACGCCCTCGCCCTCCGGGTGGGACGCACGCTGGAGGAGCGCACCCGCTGGCGCGACGTCATACCCCCGTTGCTGGACCGGACCGAGGAGCACCCATGAGCCGCTTCATCACCATCACCCTGGACACCCGCGCCGTCACCTGCCGGGCGCGGCTGCTGGAGGACGAGGCGCCCCGGACCTGCGCGGCGGTCTGGGACGCCCTGCCGCTCAGCGCACCGGTGTTCCACGGCAAGTACGCCCGCAACGAGATCTACACCCTGGTGCCGCGGCTGGGGGACGACCCCGGCAAGGAGAACACCACCATCACCCCCATCCCCGGTGACGTGTGCTGGTTCACCTTCGACGGCGCCGACCTCGGCAACCCCGCCTACGGCTACGAGACCGAGCGTGAGCACCGCGCGGCGGGGGAGGGCGGAATCGTCGACCTCGCCGTGTTCTACGGGCGCAACAACCTGCTCATCAACGGCGACCAGGGCTGGGTGCCCGGCAACGTGTTCGGCGAGATCGTCGAGGGTCTGCCGGAGATGGCGCGCGCCTGCCAGGACGTCTGGATGGGCGGCGCCCGCGGCGAGACCCTGACGCTGGCGCGCGCCGAGGGTTGACCACCGGCACCACGACACCGACCCCGCGCCGGCCGGTCCTCACCCGCCGAGCGCGGCCGCGCGGATCGGGCCCATCTCGATCTTGCGCTGGGTGAGCATCACCTCGGTCGCCCGGCGGGCGACCTCGGGGTCCTCGTGGGTGGTCAGCTCGTCCAGCTCGGTCGGGTAGACCTGCCACGAGATGCCGTAGCGGTCCTTGAGCCAGCCGCACTGGCTCTCCTGCCCGCCACCCTCGAGCAGCGCCGCCCAGTAGTGGTCGGTCTCCTCCTGGGTGTCCGTGCGCAGCACGATGGAGAAGGCCTCGTCGGGGGTGAAGTGCGGCCCGCCGTTGAGGCCGGTGTACCGCACGCCGGCGAGCTCGAACTCGACCGTCATCACCGAGCCGAGCGGCTTGTCCGAGGGCGTGTCCGCGGCGTACCGGCTCACCTCCAGGACGCGTGAGCCCGGCACGACGGAGCAGTAGAACTCGGCCGCCTCCTGCGCCTGGTCGTCGAACCACAGGCAGTGCCCGAGGTGGATCATGGGGGTCTCCCTCCGCTCTCCGCGCACCGGGATGGCGCGCTGGTGGTGGTATGACCGTGGCCGCCCCCGGGACTCATCGCCGCGCCCGGCGGACGGGGTGGCCCCTAGGGTGGGGTTCATGCGCAGGGTATGGGTGTGGGTCGGGGCGATCCTGGTGGTGGGGTTCCTGCTGAGCCTGCCCTCGGTGGCCCTCTGGCGGCCCACCCCGTCCACCCCGCTGCGGGAGGGGCTGTTCGCGGTGGCCGGGTTGACCGTCCTGCTCTCCTCGCTGCTGCTCGGCCTGGGCGCCGTCCTGGCGGCGCTCGCTCTCGCCGTCCGCTGGGACCTGGTCCGGCTGCCGACGGGTGCGCCGGCAGGACGAGCCGCCGGCGTCGGCGCCCTGTTCGTGGCGGCGGCCGTCGTCCTGCAGGTGCTCCAGGGCTACGTCGACCAGCTCGGCCCCCCGGCGCTGGTCGTGGGGAGCGCCGCCGCCGTGCTCCATGGTGTCGGCATCGCGCTGCTGGGGGTATGGCTCCTCGGCCGTCTGGCGCCGCCGTCACCGCGTGCGAGGCGCCGTTGACGCACCTCTGGTTCGTCCGGACGTCCGGTGCGTCCCGATCCTGCGTCCGGTGGTGCGCGACTGCAGCGGTGATGTCGCGCGCCAGGGCGATGTGACGACATACCCGGTGCAGTCGCGCCTCAACTGCTCGGCGCCCTGACGCCGGCGTCACCGCCTGCGACGCCGCCGGTGTCAGACCAGTCACACCCCTGCGGACGGGCGGGTCGCGCCTCGGGGGGATGGCCCCGCAGCGCCTACACTCGGGCCATGACCGACGTCCAGGGGGACAGCTCCGGAGGGGCCGGCCGACAGCGGGTGCTGCCGGTCACCGACCGGCTGTGGACGGTGCCCAACCTCCTGTCGATGGTCCGGCTGGCGCTGGTGCCCGTCTTCGTCTGGGCGCTGGTGGAGCGCGAGCTGGGGTGGGCGGCGCTGGTGCTCGTGGTGGCCGGCGTGTCCGACTTCGCGGACGGCAAGATCGCCCGCCGCTACGGGCTGACCAGCAGGCTGGGCCAGGTCCTCGACCCGATCGCCGACCGGCTCTACATCGCGGCCACGCTGCTGGGGCTGGCCGCCGTCGGGGTCATCCCCTGGTGGCTGGTCGCCGTGCTCTTCGCCCGGGAGCTGTTCATCGTGCTCATGTATCCCGTGGTCCGCCACTACCACCTCCCGATCCCCGAGGTGACCTTCATCGGCAAGGCGGCCACCTTCAACCTCCTCGGCGGCTTCCCGCTGGTGCTGCTGGGCCACGTGCCGGGCTGGTGGAGCGTGCTCAGCCTGGCCTCCGGCTGGGCCCTCCTGTGGTGGGGCACCGTCCTCTACTGGGTGACCGGCCTCGTCTACGGCTGGCAGGTCGCGGGGATGGTGCGTCAGCGCCGCCGGGCCGGGGTGACCGGCTGATGCGCCGGCTCGGGCCCGAGGCCCCGGCAGACCCGCCGGTCGAGCGCGACCCGGCGGCCTCGATGGCACTCCTGGAGCAGGTCCTCGACCCGCCGGTCGGCCCTGGCTACTCCTCCGCGGCGCAGGACCGGCTCGCCTCGGGTCTGGCGCCCTCCTCCGGCACGCGGACGTGGCTGATGTTCGGGACCGCCGTGGCGCTGGGTCTGCTGTTCAGCGTGACGGCCGCCACCCTCCGCACGCCCGACCCGGCCGAGGCGGCCGGTCGTGACCAGCTGATCGAGCGGATCGAGGCCGCGCAGGCCCTGGGCGACGAGCGCAGCGAGCAGGTCGCGAGCCTGCGGGCCGACATCCGGGGCGCCGAGGAGCAGTCGCTGCAGACCACCGGCAGCGGGTCCCGGCTGGCGGCCGCAGAGCTACGGGCCGGGGGCGTGGCCCTCCAGGGGCCCGGGGTCGAGGTCACCCTGCGGGACGCCGACCGCGCGACCGACGCGGCACCGGGGGACGAGGGCGACCTGGAGCGGGTCACCTCGCGCGACCTGCAGCTCGTCGTCAACGGGCTGTGGAGCGCGGGCGCCGAGGCGATCGCCATCAACGAGCACCGGCTGACCAGCACCTCCGCGATCCGGTTCGCCGGCCAGGCCATCATCGTCGACTTCCGCGGCCTCACGCCCCCCTACGTCGTCCGCGCGATCGGCGACCCGCAGGCCCTGCAGGAGGAGCTGACCTCCGGGATGACCGGCGCCTACCTCCGGGAGCTGGACCGGCAGTTCGGCCTCCGCTCCGAGGTCGTGCCCCAGGAGCAGGTGGTGGTCGGGGCCGGAGCGCGGCTCAGCACCCGCGAGGGTCGCATCCCCACCGAGCTCGCGCCCCAGACCCCCGAGCAGGGCGACCTGCCGAGCTCGACCCCGACCCGTGAGGAGCCCCGGTGATCCCCGTCCTCGGCCTGATGGTCGGCATCGTCCTGGGGCTGGTCGTCAGCCCCGAGGTCCCGTCCTGGCTGCAGCCCTACCTCCCCATCGCCGTCATCGCCGCGCTGGACGCGGTCTTCGGCGCGGCCCGGGCCTCCCTGGAGGGCATCTTCAACGACCGCATCTTCGTCATCTCCTTCCTCTCCAACGTCGTCGTGGCGGCGCTCATCGTCTTCCTCGGCAACCAGCTGGGTGTGGGGGCGCAGCTGTCCACCGGTGTGGTGGTCGTGCTGGGCCTGCGGATCTTCTCCAACGTCGCCGCCATCCGACGCCACCTGCTGGGGGCCTGAGTGGCCGACGACCCCGAGCCTGCGCCCCCCGACCCTGCGCCCCCCGACCAGAGCCCTCCGACGGGCCGGCCGGGGCGCCGGCTCTCGCGGCTGCGCCGCCGCCCGCTGCCCAGCCGCGAGGAGGCGCGGCGCCGGCTGCGCGCCTTCGGCCGGTTCCATCCCACGCGGGGCCAGCTGGTCGCCGCCCTGCTGACCGCCTCGCTCGGCGTCGCGCTCGTCGCCCAGGCCCGGGTCACCGAGGAGGCCGGGCTGCAGCAGCTGCGGGAGACCGAGCTGGTGGCGCTGCTCGACGACGTCACCACCCGGGCCCAGGAGCTCGGCGTGGAGGTGGCCCAGCTGGAGGACGACCGGTCCCGGCTGCTGGGCGCGGAGGGCGACGAGGCCGCCCGCGAGGCGGCGCGGCAGCGGCTGCAGTCCTACCAGATCCTGGCCGGCACCGTCCCGGTCGAGGGACCCGGGATCACCGTGCTCGTGCAGGACGAGGGCGGGGTGATCACGCAGACGATGCTGCTGGACGGCATCCAGGAGCTGCGCGACGCGGGCGCCGAGGCGATCCAGGTGGGCACGGTGCGGGTGGTCGCCTCCTCCTACGTCGGGACCGGCGAGCAGGGCGAGGTGCTGCTGGACGGCCAGGCACTGAGCACCCCCTACACCATCACCGCGGTGGGGGACGCCCATACCCTCGCCGGAGCCATGGCCATCCCCGGCGGCTTCTCCGACTCCCTGCGCGGGGCCGGCGCCGACGTGACCGTGGTGGAGGCGGACACGGTGCTCATCGATGCGTTGCACGAGCCGAGCGAGCCTCGTTACGCTCAGCCTGTGCCGCCGACCCAGGCCCCCTAGGTCGCGGCAGGCCACTGCCGTCCGAGACACGCACGGCGACCGGTACGTCCGTCCGAGGAGAGCGATGAGCACCTTGCAGTACCCCGATGACCTGCGTTACACGACCGACCACGAGTGGGTCCGCGACGTGGGGGACGGGGTGGTGCGGGTCGGCATCACCGCCTACGCCCAGGACGCGCTCGGCGACGTCGTCTACGTCTCGCTGCCCACCGTGGGCGAGGACGTGGCCCCCGGGGACTCGTGCGGGGAGGTGGAGTCGACCAAGTCGGTCAGCGACATCTACGCCCCTCTCGCGGGCGAGGTCGCGGCGGTCAACGAGCTGCTGGACGCCACCCCCGAGCTGGTCAACACCGACAGCTACGGTGACGGCTGGATGTACGAGCTGAAGCTCGCCGACCCCTCCGTCCTGGACGGGCTGATGGACGCCGAGGCCTACCAGAGCCAGCTCGACTGAGGTGTCTGTGGCCTGACGTAGAGTTGGGCCACCACCGTCGACCACCGGTCGACGGTCAGCACGCCCACCCCACCGACGAGGAGGTCCGCACCATGAGTGGCGACGATCGTGACCGCGAGCATCACGACCTGGGTGCCGACCCGACGACGGCCCGCCTGCCCGGTGGCGTGGACCTCCCCGCCGCCGAGTACTCCTTCGACGACGAGGCGCCCCGGCTCTCCGCCGACGACCAGCGCACGGTGGACGCACTGCGGCCGGGCACGGCCCTGCTCATCGTGCTGCGCGGGCCCAACTCCGGGGCGCGCTTCCTGCTGGACGCCGACGAGGTGAGCTCCGGGCGTCACCCGCACAGCGACATCTTCCTCGACGACGTCACCGTCTCCCGTCGGCACGCGCAGTTCGTCAAGGAGCAGGACGGGTATGCCGTGCGTGACGTCGGGTCGCTCAACGGCACCTACGTCAACCGGCAGCGGATCGAGGAGATGCCGCTCAACCAGGGCGACGAGGTGCAGATCGGCAAGTTCCGGCTGGTCTACTACCGCGGTCGGTCGTGAGCTCGGCGGCCCACGACGACGTTCCGGCCGGACCTTCGAGGGGGGTCTCGATCGGTGCTGTGCTCAAGCAGCTGCACGGCGACTTCCCCGACCTCACCGACTCCAAGATCCGCTATCTCGAGCAGGAGGGGCTCATCAGCCCCGAGCGCCGCGCTTCCGGCTACCGCCACTTCACCGAGGCCGACATCGCCCGTCTGCGCTTCGTCCTCACCGCCCAGCGCGACCGGTTCTGGCCGCTCAAGGTCATCAAGGACGCCCTCGACCGGCTGGACCGCGGGCTGGACGTGCCGGGCCTGACCACACCCGCGCCTGCCGCGACCCCGGCCACCCCGGCGCCGGCCCCGCCCGCCGAGGTCTCGACCGGCGTCCCGATGGCCGACCTGAGCGCCGGGGCGCTGCGCCGGCGGCGGGCGGTCCGCCTGTCCCCGCTGGAGCTGCGCGAGCGCACCGGCCTCGACGCCGCGGCCTACGCCCAGCTCAAGGCCTTCGGTCTGCTGCGCACCGACTCGGGGGGCAAGCACCAGGCCGACGACGTCGACGTGGCCGAGGCCGCGGTGGCGCTGTCCCGCTACGGGCTGGAGGCCCGGCACCTGCGGCTCTTCCGGGTGGCGGCGGACCGCGAGATCGGCCTGACCCAGCAGCTCCTGGAGCCGCTGCGTCGTCGGCGCGCCCGAGGCGCCTCCGGCCCGGACCCGGCCGACCGGGAGGCCGAGCTGCTGGCGCACACGCTCTCGCTGCACGTCGCCCTCGTGCGCTCCGGGCTCGCGCAGCGCTGATCGCGCGGACCCGCCGGGCACCTCCGGCCCGGCGCGCGCGGGCCGGGAGCGGTACCGTGGCGGGGTGAGAGAGCTCGACGTGCTCGGTGTCCGGGTCGAGATGCCGAACAACAGCCCGATCGTCCTGCTGCGCGAACGCGACGGGCAGCGGTACGTCCCCATCTGGATCGGTGCCCCGGAGGCCACCGCGATCGCCTACGCCCAGCAGGGCGTCGAGCCACCGCGACCCCTCACCCATGACCTCATGGTCACGATGATCGGGGCGCTGGGACGGACGTTGGAGGAGGTGCGCATCACCGGCCTCCAGGACGGCATCTTCCACGCCGAGCTGCACTTCGACGGCGGGACCGTCCTGTCGGCCCGGCCCTCGGACGCCATCGCGCTCGCGCTGCGGGCGGCCACCCCGATCCGCACCACGGAGGAGCTGCTCGACGACGTCGGCGTGACGATGGCGGTCGAGGAGGAGGACGAGGTGGAGCGCTTCCGGGAGTTCCTCGACGAGGTCTCTGCTGAGGACTTCGAGTCGCCCGGGGAACCCGGCACCGACGAGGACCGCCCCTGATGTCCCGGCGTGGCGTCGTTGACCAGGGGTGCCCCTGCGCATACCGTCGACCCGTGCCCATGCGGCACCCCAGTCACACGAGTCACAACTGCGAGGAGGACCGGTGAACGCTGGAGCAGACGCGCCGGGCGGGTCGAGCGGACGCCCGGTGGAGCAGGCGGCCGCCTCGCAGGGGCTGCTCTTCACCGAGGACACCGCTGCGCTGGACGACGGCATCGGCTACCGCGGCCCCACGGTCTGCGGCGCGGCCGGCGTCACCTACCGCCAGCTCGACTACTGGGCCCGCACCGGCCTGCTGGAGCCGTCGGTCCGCAACCCCTCCGGCTCGGGCACGCAGCGGCTCTACAGCTTCCGCGACATCCTCGTGCTCAAGATCATCAAGCGGCTGCTCGACACCGGGGTGTCGCTGCAGCAGATCCGGGTGGCGGTGACGGCGCTGCGCGAGCGTGGAGTCCAGGACCTGGCGCACATCACCCTCATGAGCGACGGGGCGAGCGTCTACGAGTGCACCAGCGACGACGAGGTCATCGACCTGGTGCGCGGGGGTCAGGGCGTGTTCGGCATCGCCGTCGGCAGCGTCTGGCGCGAGGTCGAGGGGCAGCTCGCCCAGCTGCCCAGCGAGCGCGCCGACGCCCCGGTCGGAGAGCACCCGGGGGACGAGCTGTCCGCCCGCCGCCGCGCCCGCAAGACCTCCTGACCCGCGGGCCCGCCGGGGCGTCGACCTCGGCGGGACCGATGCTAGATTGGGCACGCCGACGACGTCGCGTGGGAGAGTCCTCTCCCTGCAGCGGTGAGGCGCCGAAGGGGCATACTCCCCACCAAGCTCTCAGGCGCCCGGGACCACGCGAAGCAGGCAACTCTGGAACGTCCCGTGCGCGGGACCGGCAGAGGGGGAGGTGCCAGCGCAGGCCCGAGCCCGAAGGAGCCCTCCGTCCATGAGCCACCACTCACCCGAC
Source organism: uncultured Serinicoccus sp. (assembly GCF_947487915.1). GTDB lineage: Bacteria > Actinomycetota > Actinomycetes > Actinomycetales > Dermatophilaceae > Ornithinicoccus. Next base: position 146,522 of record NZ_CANKYH010000002.1, read on the forward strand.
TTCGTCGCCCGTCACGTCGGTCCCCGTCCCGAGGACGTCGAGCGCATGCTCGAGGTCGTCGGCTACGACAGCCTCGAGGGCCTGGTCGAGGCGGCCACCCCCGAGGGGATCCGCGGCGCGGCGCCGCTGGCGATCGAGGCCGCGGCCAGCGAGCAGGCGGTCATCGCCGAGCTGCGCGAGCTCGCCGGTCGCAACACCGTCGTCACCCCCATGATCGGCCTGGGCTACTACGGCACCCAGACGCCGCCGGTGGTCCTGCGCAACATCCTCGAGAACCCGGCGTGGTACACCGCCTACACGCCCTACCAGCCGGAGATCTCCCAGGGCCGCCTCGAGGCGCTGCTCAACTTCCAGACGGTCGTCACCGACCTCACCGGCCTGGCCGTCGCCGGCGCGTCCATGCTCGACGAGGGCACGGCGGCCGCCGAGGCGATGGCGCTGATGCGACGCTCCAGCAAGGTCGCCCAGGACGCGGTGCTGCTGCTCGACGAGCACGTCTTCCCGCAGACCGAGGCGGTCGTGCGGGCGCGGGCCGAGGCCATCGGGTGGCAGGTCGTGACCGCCGACCTCGGCGGGGTCACCGACGCGGAGGGCCTGCGCGCCGCGGCGGGGGACCGCGAGGTCTTCGGTGTCCTGGTGCAGTACCCCGGCGCCGACGGCCAGGTCCGCGACTTCGCCGACCTGAGCGCCGCGGCGCACGAGGCCGGCGCCCTCGTCGCGGCCGCCGCGGACCTGCTGGCGCTCACCCTGCTCGCGCCGCCCTCCCGCTGGGGCGCCGACGTCGCCGTCGGCAGCACCCAGCGCCTCGGGGTGCCGCTCGGCTTCGGCGGCCCGCACGCGGGCTACCTCGCGGTGCGCGACGGCCTGGAGCGCACCCTGCCGGGTCGCCTCGTCGGGGTCTCCAAGGACGTCGACGGCAAGCAGGCCTACCGCCTGGCGCTGCAGACCCGGGAGCAGCACATCCGGCGGGAGAAGGCGACGTCCAACATCTGCACGGCACAGGTCCTCCTCGCCGTCATGGCCTCGATGTATGCCGTCTGGCACGGTCCCGAGGGGCTGCGCCGGATCGCGCGGCGGGTGCACGACCAGGCGTCCGCCCTCGCCGAGGTGCTCACCGGGGCCGGCCTCGAGCTCGCCGGCGACCGCTTCTTCGACACCCTGCAGGTGCGGGTCCCCGGCCGGGCCGAGGAGGTGCTCGCCGCGGCGCTCGAGCGCGGCATCAACCTGTGGCGGGTCGACGACGACACGGTGCTGCTGTCGGTCGACGAGCTGACGACGACGGCGGACCTGCGGGCCGTCGCGGAGGCGTTCGGGGCCGACCCCGACGGGCTGTCCGCCCACGACGGGACCGGGGAGCCGACCTCCGGGGAGGACCTTTCCGCCCTGTTCGGCGACCTCTCCCGCGCCGGGGACGAGGCATACCTCACCCACCCGGTGTTCTCCAGCCACCGCAGCGAGACGGCGATGCTGCGCTACCTGCGCACGCTCTCGGACAAGGACTACGCCCTGGACCGGGGCATGATCCCCTTGGGCTCGTGCACCATGAAGCTCAACCCCACCACGGCCATGGAGTCGGTCACCTGGCCGGAGTTCGGCTCGATCCACCCCTTCGCGCCCGCCGACCAGAGCGCGGGCTACCGCGAGCTCATCGACCAGCTGTGCGGCTGGCTCGAGGAGATCACCGGCTACGACCGGGTGTCCCTGCAGCCCAACGCCGGCGCCCAGGGGGAGTTCGCGGGGCTCCTCGCCATCCGCAGGTACCACCTGGCCCATGGCGACGAGCAGCGGACCGTCTGCCTCATCCCCGCCAGCGCCCACGGCACCAACGCCGCGAGCGCGGTGATGGCCGGCCTCAAGGTGGTCGTCGTCAAGAGCACCGGCACCGGGGAGGTCGACCTCGAGGACCTGCGCGCCAAGATCGACACCCACCGGGAGCAGCTCGCGGCGATCATGGTGACCTACCCGTCGACGCACGGCGTCTACGAGGACACCATCACCGAGCTCTGCGAGCTGGTGCACGAGGCCGGCGGCCAGGTCTACGTCGACGGCGCCAACCTCAACGCCCTGCTCGGGATCGCCAAGCCCGGCGAGTTCGGCGGGGACGTCAGCCACCTCAACCTGCACAAGACCTTCACCATCCCGCACGGCGGCGGCGGCCCCGGGGTCGGTCCGGTCGCCGTGCGCGAGCACCTCGCGCCCTACCTGCCCAACCACCCCTTCGACGAGCAGGCCGGCCCGGCGAGCGGTCCCGGACCGATCTCCGCGGCCCCCTTCGGCTCGGCCGGCATCCTGCAGATCCCGTGGGCCTACATCCGGCTCATGGGCGGGGAGGGGCTCACCCGCTCCGGGCAGGTCGCCGTGCTGTCGGCCAACTACGTCGCCCGACGGCTGCACGAGCACTTCCCGGTGCTCTACACCGGGGACCACGGACTCGTGGCGCACGAGTGCATCCTCGACCTGCGCGGCCTGACCAAGGCCACCGGCGTGAGCGTCGACGACGTCGCCAAGCGGCTCATCGACTACGGCTTCCACGCCCCCACCATGTCCTTCCCGGTGGCGGGGACCCTCATGGTCGAGCCCACCGAGTCCGAGGACCTCGCCGAGATCGACCGCTTCATCGACGCGATGATCGCCATCCGCGGCGAGATGGACGAGGCGGCGCAGTCCGAGGGCGGCGTCGAGGCGAGCGCGCTGCGCGGGGCGCCGCACACCGCGCTCTCCCTCGCGGGGGAGTGGGACGCGTCCTACGACCGGATGAGCGCGGCCTACCCCCAGGGTGTCGACCCGGACCGGAAGTACTGGCCTCCGGTGCGCCGGATCGACGGCGTCTACGGCGACCGCAACCTCGTCTGCTCCTGCCCCCCGCCGGAGGACTTCGAGTCCTGACCCGCGGGGGCGGTGCCCCCGCGCCCAGCGCTGGTGGTGGTGGTGGACGCCACAGTGTGTGAGGATTCAGCGCATGGGCCAAGAGGTGAGTCACAGCGAGTTCACGCGGGAGCAGCGGCTGGCGTTCCGCGCCAAGGTCCGCGACGACCTCGACTGCTTCGAGCAGATGCTCGAGGGGAGCCGGTTCGACTTCACCCGGCCGCAGATGGGTCTGGAGATCGAGCTCAACCTCGTCGACGAGGAGACCCTGGACCCGGCGCTGCGCAACCGTGAGGTGCTGGCCGACATCGGTGAGGGCGACTTCCAGACCGAGGTCGGGCGCTACAACATCGAGCTCAACGTGCCCCCGCGGCCGATGGCCGGCGACCAGGCCGTGCGGCTCGAGCGCTGGCTGTCCCAGTCGCTGCGGCGCGCCGGTGACGCGGCCCGCGGCCACGACTGCCGGGTCGCCTCGGTGGGGGTCGTCCCGACCCTGCAGGCCGAGCTCTTCGATGAGCCGTGGCTGTCCGACGGGGTGCGCTACACCGCGCTCAACGACTCCCTCATCCGGGAGCGCGGCGAAGGGCTGGAGCTGGAGATCGAGGGGCCGACGGGGGAGCGGGTCGAGAGCTACCACGACACCATCGGGCCGCTGTCGGGGTGCACCTCGGTCCAGCTGCACCAGCAGGTCACACCGCTGGACTTCCCGGTCTACTGGAACGCCGCGACGGTGATCTCCAGCCTGCAGATCGCCGTCGGCGCCAACTCGCCCTACCTCTTCGGCAAGCGACTGTGGGCCGAGACCCGCATCCCCCTCTTCACGCAGATGACGGACACCCGCTCGATCGAGCTCAAGCACCAGGGCGTCCGCCCGCGCGCCTACTTCGGCCGCACCTGGATCACCTCGATCTTCGACCTCTTCGAGGAGAACGTCCGGTCCTTCCCGGCGCTGCTGCCGGAGACCTCGGACGAGGACGCCAAGGCGGTGCTCGCGGCCGGCGGGGTGCCGCACCTGCTCGACCTCAAGCTGCACAACGGCACGGTATGGCGCTGGAACCGCCCGATCTACGACACCACCCAGGGTGTCCCGCACCTGCGGGTGGAGAACCGCGTGCTGCCCGCGGGCCCGACCGCCGTCGACACGGTCGCCAACGCCTGCTTCTACTACGGGCTGCTGGAGTCCTTCACGACCAGCGGTCGCCCGATCTGGACCAAGATGTCCTTCGCGGACGCGGACCGCAACTTCCGGGAGGCCGCCAAGCACGGCATCGCGGCGACCCAGGTCTGGCCGGGCGTCGGCACCCTGCCGGCCGTCGACCTGGTGGCGGACCACCTGCTGTCGGTCGCCGACGACGGTCTGGCCGCGCTGGGCCTGCGGCGCGAGGTCCGCAGCCACTACCTGTCCGTCATCGAGGGCCGCTGCCGGGCGCGCACCAACGGGGCGAGCTGGCAGGTGGCGGTCACCGAGGCCTACGAGGCGGCCGGCTACTCCCGCCCGGAGGCGCTGCGGGCCATGTTCGGGCACTACCTCGACCACTCCGAGGACAACACTCCCGTGCACCTGTGGGAGGTGCCGGACGTCCAGGCCCTGGCCGGCGGGGACCGCCAGGGCGCGGCCCCGGCCGCGGAGCGCTCGGCCTAACGGTGGTTCCAGGCCTCCACCGTGGGCTGCTCGCGGTGGTGGCCCAGGATGGCCACGGAGCCGACCTCGAAGGTCAGGTGCTGGCCGAACCGCGGCGCCTGCCGCAGGTAGACGCTGGTGAGGATGCGCAGCGCGTGCCCGTGGCCCACGAGGGCCACGTCACCCTCGAAGAGATGCGGCCACAACCGCTCGAGCACGACGCTGGCGCGCCCGGCGACCTGCTCGACGGTCTCGCCCGGGGTGTCGCCGGGGACGACCCCGTGGTGGAAGACGTTCCACCGGTAGCCGAGCTCGCGGCGGATGTCCGGGGTGCTGCGCCCCTCGTAGCCACCGTAGTCCCACTCCCTCAGGTCCTCGTCGATCTCGTCGACCTGCAGGCCCGCGAGCTGCGCGGTGTTGCGGGCGCGCTGCAGCGGCGAGCAGCGCACGTGGGCGAAGGTCCGCCCCGCCAGCACCTTCTGCAGCCCGCTGGCGGCCCGCTCGCCCTCGGGGAGCAGGGGGAGGTCGGTGAGGCCGGTGTGCTGGCCGGAGCGCGACCACTCGGTCTCGCCGTGCCGGATCAGGACGAGGTGGTGCGGGGGGATGGCAGGGCCGGGGATCTCGCTGGTGGGGTCATCCATTCCTGGCACACTACCCACATGCCTGATGACAGCTACCGCTCCGTGTCCCTGACCCGCACCGGGCCCGGCCAGTTCGAGGCGGTGAACGCCCGGGGCGGGTCGATCCCGGTGGGGATGGGCGCCGGCGAGGACGGGACGGCCTTCTCCCCGGTCGAGCTCCTGCTCGTGGCGGTGGCCGGCTGCTCCGGCATCGACGTCGACCTGCTCACCTCGCGCAAGGCCGAGCCGTCGTCCTTCGAGATCTCGGCCGGGGCCGAGAAGCTGCGGGACGCCGACGGCAACCACCTCGGGCCGGTCACGGTGACCGTCCAGGTGGACTTCCCGGACGGAGAGGGCGGCCAGGAGGCGCGCGACCGGCTGCCGGACGCCGTCGCCAAGTCCCGCGACCGGCTGTGCACCGTGTCCCGGACGGTCGCCCTGCCGACGCAGGTCGACTTCGAGATCCGCTGACCCAGGGCACCGGTATGCCGTCGGATGGCCGGTTCCCGGGCGGCACGGGTGACGTGGGTGGTGGCCTGCTGCGCACCCTCACCCTGCGCGACGCCGTGGGGGTCGGGCTGGGGGCCATGCTGGGGGCCGGCGTGTTCGCGGTCTGGGGCCCGGCCACGCAGGCCGCCGGCGTGTCGGTCCTGGTCGCGGTGCTCCTCGCCGGGGCGGTCGCCACCTGCAACGCCCTGTCCTCCGCGGCGCTGGCGGCGCGCCACCCCGCGGCCGGCGGTGCCTACGTCTACGGGCGCGAGCGGCTGGGCCCGCTCTGGGGCTACCTCGCCGGCTGGACCTTCGTCGTCGGCAAGACCGCCTCGTGCGCCGCCATGGCGATGACGGCGGCCGCCTACCTGGCACCAGGCCGGGAGAGGGTCGCGGCCGTCGTCGCCGTGGTCGCGGTGACCGCGCTCAACCTCGCCGGGGTGCAGCGGTCCGCCGGGGTCACCAGGGTGGTGGTCGGGGTCGTCCTCGCCACCCTCCTAGGGGTCCTCGTCGCGGCCAGCCTGCCCGGAGCGCCGACCGAGGGGACCGTCCCGGTGACGGTCGGTGACGACGTCCTCGGCCTGCTGCAGGGTGCGGGCCTGTTCTTCTTCGCCTTCGCGGGCTACGCCCGGATCGCCACCCTCGGCGAGGAGGTCCGGGACCCGGAGCGGACGATCCCTCGCGCGGTGGTCGTCTCGCTGACGGTGGTCCTCGTGGTCTACCTGCTCCTGGCCGTGGGGCTGCTGCGGGGCCTGGGGGTGGAGTCCGTGGCGGGCTCGTCGGCCCCGGTGGCCGACCTCGCGGCGGTCGCCCTCCCGGGTCCGGGGGAGGGGGTGGTCCGGGTGGTGGCCGGGCTCGCAGCGCTCGGTGCCCTGCTCAACCTGCTGCTCGGCATCTCGCGGACGACCGTCGCCATGGCCAGGGACGGCCACCTGCCGAGGTCGTGGGCCGCCCTCTCCGGGCCCCGCCGGGTGCCGCGGACGGCCGAGCTGGTGGTGGGGGCGGTGCTCCTCCTGGTGGTCCTCCTCGCGGACCTGCGCGGCGCCATCGCCTTCTCCAGCTTCGGGGTGCTGCTCTACTACGCGGTCGCCAACGCCAGCGCCCTGACCCTGCGGGGCCAGTGGCGCGGCGCCCCCTGGGTGCCGGTGCTCGGCCTGGCCGGATGCCTGACGCTGGCCCTCGCCCTACCGGGGCCCGCCGTCGCCGGAGGTCTGGCCGTCCTCGCCCTGGGGTTGGTCGGCTACGCCCTGACCGGGCGCCGGGACGCTGCGGGGTGAGGAGCCGGGCGTCGGCTCCGAGGGGTGGGCGGCGCGGGGCTGCTCGGCGTGCCCGGTGTGCAGGTGGCCGGCGCCGCGCAGGTGCTCCTGCACGCGGTGCGCCCCCTTGACCCCCAGCAGGGCCCGCGGGTGGATCGGCTGACCTGCCCGGACCACGGAGATCTGGCCGTTCGGCTCCAGGACCACGAGGGCCACCTGGGCGAGGTGGCTGACGCCGGCCTGGCGCAGGGCGCTCCACAGCATGGGCGTCGTCAGTCCGTAGGTCCGCATCGTGTCGGTCTGCACCTTCCCCGCCACCACCAGCACGGCTGCACGGGCGCGCGACTGCTCGTCCAGCTGGGGCAGCGGCAGCCGGCGCAGGTTGCGGAAGAGCACCTCCAGGGTGGCCAGGGTGCCCAGCGCGATGAGCCCTCCGGTCAGGGTCGGCACGTGGCCCATCGTGGACCGGCCGACGATGGCGCCGAGCACGGTGACGATGGCGAGGTCGAGGCTGCGCGGGCTGGAGTAGAGGCGCTGTCCCCACAGCCGCAGCACGGCGCCGAAGACGAAGTAGATGGTGACCGTGCTGAGCACCACGGCGATCGCCCCGGCCGGGGTGATCCCGATGTAGTGCCACAGGTCACGCATGGCCCCCATGGTCGCAGACGTCACCGGACAAACCGGTGGAGGTCCGTCGGTGCCGTCGGGCAGGCTAGGACCATGGACGAGGACAAGGCGCCGGGCACGGCATACCGGTGGAGCAGGCTGCAGGACGCGCACGTCTCGGCCTGGGCCGAGCTGGTCAACCACCTGGCCGTCGTCGACGGGACCGAGGAGTTCCTGTCCGCCGAGGACCTGGCGGAGGAGCTGCGCACCCCCGGGCACGACCCCGCCCAGGACTCCTGGGCCGTCTGGGAGGGCGAGACCATGGTCGGCTACGGCCTCGCGCTCGCCCCGCCGTCGACGGACCACGAGGGCCAGGCCCGGGGCTACCTCGGGGGCGGCGTGCACGCCGACCACCGGGGGCGCGGCCTGGGCACCGAGCTGCTGGACCGGCTCGAGCCGCGGGCCACCGAGCTCGTGGCGCAGCGCCATCCCGGGGTCCCTGGCTACCTGTCCGCGGGCGGCGGCCGGAAGGACTCCTCGGCGCAGCAGCTGCTGACCGATCGTGGGTATGCCGTGGCGCGCTGGTTCAACCTGCTGACGCGCCCGGTGACCGACGCCCCGGCGATCGGGCCGGTCGAGGGTGTCGAGCTGCGCGCGCCCCGGCCGGAGGACGAGGAGGCCGTGCGTCTGGCCCACAACGCGGCCTTCCGCGACCACTGGGGGTCCGGGCAGCAGTCACCCGAGCACTGGCACGAGCACTGGGCCTCGCGCAGCTCCCGGCCCGGGGTGTCCACCCTGGCGTGGGCCCGGGACGGTGAGCTGGCCGGGCAGGTCCTGGCCTACGTCATGGTCGGCCAGTGGGTCGACCGCGAGGCCTACGTCACCATCCTCGGCACGGTCCCGGAGGCGCGGGGGCGCGGGATCGCCGCCGCCGCCCTGGCCCGGACCATCGACGAGGCGCAGCGCAGCGGCGACTTCGACGTCATCGAGCTGGACGTGGACTCCGCCAGCCTCACCGGGGCGACCCGGCTCTACGAGCGACTCGGCTTCGCGCACAAGCACGCGACGTCGGCCATGCGTCGGCCGCTCCCGCCGTCGTCCTAGGCTGGTCGGGTGACCTCCGCACCCGACGCCCCGACAGGCCCGCTCGCCCAGACCGTCATCGGTGACGACGGACCCACGGTGGTCTTCTGCCACGGCCTGCTGGGCCGGGGCCGCAACTTCACCGGCATCGCCAAGGCCCTGCAGCCGGACCTGCGGTGCGTCCTGCTCGACATGCCCGACCACGGCGGGTCCCCGTGGACCGAGCGCATCGACTACTCGACCGCCGCAGGGCTGCTCGTCGAGCAGCTGCGGGTCCTCGCGGCCGACGGACCCGTGCACCTCGTCGGACACTCGATGGGCGGCAAGACCGCCATGACCGCCGCCCTCACGGCACCGGAGCTCGTCGACCGGCTGGTCGTGGTCGACGTCAGCCCCACGGGGGCTGGGCAGGTGGGGGAGTTCGAGCACCTCATCTCCGCGATGCTCGCGATCGACCTCGAGGCGATCAGCTCGCACGGCCAGGCCGACGCCGAGCTGGCCGGTGCCGTGGACTCGCGCATGCTGCGCGGCTTCCTGCTGCAGAACCTGCGTCGCGACCCCGAGACGCACACCTTCGGCTGGCAGCCGAACCTCGAGGTGCTGCTGCGCGACCTCGGCACCATCACCGGGGACGTCCCGCACGGCGGGCGGACCTTCGAGGAGCCGGTCCTGTGGGTCGGTGGGAGCGAGTCGGACTACATCACGCCCGAGCAGGAGGGCCCGATGCGGGCGCTCTTCCCCCGCACCGTCCAGGTCACCATCAAGGGTGCCGGGCACTGGGTGCACTCCGAGCAGCCGGAGGCGTTCACGGCGACGCTGCGCCACTTCCTGCCGGCCGGCTGACCGCAGCCCGGCGGCCGACCGTCCTGCCCCTGTTCCGGGCCTCGCCGGATGGCTAGAGTCGGACGATGGCACGCTTCCTCGACATCCACCCGGTCGACCCCCAGCCCCGGCTCGTCCGGCAGGTGGCGCAGGTCCTCGGCGAGGGCGGGCTGGTGGCCTTCCCCACCGACGCCTGCTACAGCCTGGGTGCGCGGCTGGACGACCCGGACGCCAAGGCGCGGATCCTTTCCATCCGCCAGCTCGACGAACGGCACCACTTCACCCTCATGTGCGCCGACTTCTCCCAGCTCGGTCAGTTCGTGCAGCTCGACACCGCGGTGTTCCGGACGGTCAAGGCCGCCACCCCCGGCTGCTACACCTTCATCCTCCCGGCGACCAAGGAGGTGCCGCGACGTCTCCTGCACCCCAAGAAGAAGACGGTGGGCGTCCGCATCCCCCAGGCACCGATCTGCCGCCAGCTGCTCTCCGAGATGGGGGAGCCGCTGCTGACCAGCACGCTGCTCATGCCCGGTGAGGACGAGCCGCTGGGCTACGGCTGGGAGGTCAAGGAGCGCCTGGACCACCAGGTGGACGTCGTCGTCGACGGGGACCAGACGGGCTGCGAGCCCACGACGGTGGTCGATCTCTCCCAGGGGTATGCCGAGGTGCTGCGGGTGGGTTCGGGGGATCCCGCGCCCTTCCAGTGACGGGTCCGGCGCCGTGGCGCCCGGGCCCGGGGACCCGCCGGGGACGACGGACCTCAGGCGAGGGACAGGAAGAGCTTCTCCATCTTCTGGGTGTCGACCTCGCCGTCCTCCTCCATCAGGCACTGGCGCAGACCGCTGGCGATGATGGTGTAGCCGGCGCGGTCCAGGGCCTTGCTCACCGCGGCGAGCTGGGTGACGACGTCCTCGCAGTCCCGACCCTCCTCGAGCATGCGGATGACGGCCGCCAGCTGTCCGTGGGCGCGGCGCAGTCGGGTGATCGAGGGCTTGACGGTCTCCGGGGCGAGTTCCACCCCACCAGGGTACCCCGGGGGGCATATCGTCGTCACGTGGTATACCCTGGGGGGTATCCGGTGACGCCGGAGCAGCGAACGTGACCCGTCAGCAAGGAGTACCGATGACCACCCCCACGGTTCTGCCGATCGAGACCGCCTCCCTCGGTGACCGCAGCTACCTCGTGCACGACGGCGAGGTGGCCTTCGTCGTCGACCCGCAGCGCGACATCGACCGTGTCCTGGCCCTCGCCGAGCAGGAGGGGGTCCGGATCACCCACGTCTTCGAGACGCACATCCACAACGACTACGTCACCGGTGGCTACCAGCTCGCCCGGCGGACCGGCGCCGACTACCACGTCAACGCGGACGACCCGGTCGGCTTCGAGCGCGCGGCGATCAGCGACGGCGACCTGGTCGAGGTGTCCCCGTCGCTGCGGGTCCGGGCCATCCACACCCCCGGGCACACCTTCACCCACCTGTCCTACGCGCTCGAGGGCGAGGACCCCTACGTCTTCACCGGCGGCTCGCTGCTGTTCGGCTCCACCGGGCGGCCGGACCTGCTGGGTGAGGCCCACACCGAGACCCTGGCGCGGCACCAGCACGCCTCCGCGCACCGCCTGGCGGAGGAGCTGCCCGAGCAGGCCCAGATCATGCCCACGCACGGCTTCGGGTCCTTCTGCTCGGCCACCCAGACCGAGGGCGACGCGTCCACGATCGGCCAGGAGCTGACCCAGAACCCCGTGCTGCGCCAGGACGTGGAGGACTACGTGCGCGAGGTCCTCGACGGCCTCGACCTCTTCCCCGCCTACTACGCCCACATGGGCCCGGCCAACGCCAAGGGCCCCGAGGAGGTCAGTCTCGAGCTGCCCGAGCGGGCCGACAAGGACGTGCTCCGCCAGCGCCTCGAGGCGGGTGAGTGGGTCGTCGACCTGCGCCATCGCCGGGCCTTCTCGGCCGGCCACGTCCCCGGGACGCTCAACATCGGCCTCGACGGGCAGTTCTCCACCTGGCTCGGGTGGATGATCCCCTGGGGAACCCCGCTCACCCTGCTCGGCGAGGACCCGGAGCAGGTGAGCCAGGCCCAGCGCGAGCTGGTCCGGATCGGCATCGACGAGCTGGCCGGGCAGAGCACCGGGGCACCCGGCGACTGGACCGACGCCCCGCTCGCCACCCTGCGCCAGGCGACCTTCGCCGACCTCGCCCAGGTGCGCCACCACCGCCCGGTCCGCGTGCTCGACGTCCGCAACCCGCACGAGTATGCCGCCGGGCACGTCGAGGGGGCCCTCAACATCCCCCTGGGCCAGCTCGCCCGGAGGGTCGCGGAGGTGCCGGAGGGCGAGGTCTGGGTGCACTGCGCCGGTGGGTACCGTGCGTCGGTGGGCGCCTCCGTGGTCTCCGCCTCCGGGCGGAACGCGGTGGCGGTCGACGACAGCTTCGACCAGGCCCGCTCCTGCGGGCTGCCGGTCGTCGCGGACGACGCCTGAGCCCTCCGCGGGCCCCGCACGGCCTCGTCCCTGCCCACCGGTCCCCGTCCCCGCCCGTCCCCGCCCGTCCCTGTCCCGTCCGTCCGGCCCGTCGAACCCGGCGCCGGTCCGAACACCGCCCCACCATCACGAGGAGTTCCTCCAGCATGAGCACTGCCCCCACGCCCACCCCCGCCCACCCCGTCGAGGTCAGCGCTGGTGAGCTGCGCACGTGGCTGGCCGGCGACGCCGCCCCCCGCGTCCTCGACGTGCGCACGCCCGGCGAGTACGCCGCCGGGCACGTGCCCGGTTCCTACAACATCCCCCTGGCCACGCTGACCGAGCACGCCCGCTCGGTCGCCGACCACCTCGATCAGGAGGTCGTGCTCGTGTGCCGGTCCGGGACCCGGGCCAGCGCCGCCGCCCAGGTGTTGGCGGGCACCGGCGGCACCGGCATGCACGTGCTCACCGGGGGGATCCAGTCCTGGTCCGGCACCGGCGGCGAGGTCCGCGAGACCGCGGGGCCGTGGGAGCTGGAACGGCAGGTCCGCCTGGTCGCCGGGGGCGTCGTCCTGACCTCGGTCCTGGCGAGCACCGTGGCACCGGGCGCCAAGTGGGTGGCCGCCGGGATCGGCGGCGGGCTGACCTTCGCGGCGCTCAGCAACACCTGCGCCATGGGGCAGGCGCTCATGCGGATGCCGTGGAACCGCGGTGGCGGACGTCAGCTGAAGGACGCGCTCAGCGGACTCGCCGGGCGGGCCCAGGGCTGAGGAGGCCGGGGCCGTCGGCCGCGCCCCAGGGGCTCAGTCGCGCTCCCAGGTGAGGCTGTCGCTCCCGTCGCCGAGCTCGTTCTCGACCTCGCCCTCGATGTAGGTCCGCCGCTCCTCGGTGGGTGCATCGACCTCGAACAGCAGCCCGGCCGACTCCGCGTCCTCCCCGCGCACGGTGATGCGGACCTGCCCGCCGTCGCGGAAGGGGACGGTGTAGCCGTCCTGCTCCCGCAGCGAGCCGCGGTGCATCTGCGAGCGCTCCATGTAGTCCTCGAGCCGCTGCTCGGGCTGCTCGACCGCCAGGAAGGCCGTGCTGCGCTCGTGGCCGGCGGAGGGGACGGCCTCAAAGGTGTTCGGCATCGGTCTGGCACTTCCTCGTCGTCGGGGATGTCGCGGGGTCACCATCATGGCAGAGCCCGGCGCGAGGTCGACGACCGCGGCCTGGACACCCTCAGGCGTGCCGGTCGAGCAGCAGCGCGACCTCGTGATGACCGGTCTGGGGGAACATGTCGAACAGCCGGGCGTGCCGGACCGTGTAGGACGGCATCCGGGCGAGGTCGCGCGCCAGGCTGGTCGCGGCGCAGCTGGAGTACACCACGTGCGGGACGCCGGAGGTCTCCACCCAGTCGGCCAGCTCGGCGCCGACGCCCCGTCGCGGCGGGTTGACCACGAGCACGTCGGGCCGGTCGGCCGGGCGGGCGCTGCGGGCGTGGGCGGTGGCGTCACCGGCCACGAAGGTGGTGTCCGCGGCGCGACCCCGCAGGGCAGGGTCCTCGCGGCTGCGCAGCGCGCTGCGGACCGCCTCCGCGGAGCGCTCGACCCCGACGACCTCGCGGCCCGGCGCCGAGGTGTGCAGCGCGAACCCGCCGACGCCGCAGTAGAGGTCCCAGACGCGCCCGGGGCCCAGCTCGTCGACCCAGGCGGCCACCTGACGGTAGAGCGCGGCGGCGACACCGGTGTTGGTCTGGAAGAAGCTGCGGGTGCCGAGGTGCAGGGTGAGACCGGCGACCTGCACCGGGAGCGTCCGGTCGGGGGTGAGCACCTCCTCGGCCTCGCCCTCGAGCACGGCCTTGTGCTCCGGCTGCAGGTTGAGGCTCGCCACCCGCAGCCGCGGACCCGCCGGGCCGACACCCGCGCGCAGGTCGTCGACCAGCTCGACGACCCGTCGGCGCTGGCCGGGGGAGCGCAGCACGAAGCGGGCCATGAGCTCGCCGGCGGGGGAGTGGGTCAGCAGGACGTGCTTGAGCTCGCCCTGGCGGGTGGGCACGTCGTAGGGGGTCAGGCCGGTGGTCGGCAGCCGCTCGGCCAGGTCGAGGACAGCGGTGTGCAGCCCCGGCTCGTACAGGCCGCACCCGCGCAGGTCAACCCCCCGGCCCGCCCGGTCCAGGATGCCGACGGTGGGGGCGCCCTTGCGGCCCGCGACGACCAGCTTGGCCTTGTTGCGGAACCCGGACTCGGGGCTCGGTGCCGGCGCGGACCACGCGCCGGGGGAGACCCACGACGCCAGGGTGGTGGCCACCGACGACTGCTTCCCGGCCAGCTGGGCGGGGTAGGGCTCGCCCATGAGCGTGCAGGAGCGGCAGACCCCCGCGTCGAAGTAGTCGCACTGCACGAGCGCCAGCCTACGGGCGGCCGCGGTGGGCGGGGGAGGTCCGCTCAGGGACGACCGGCGGTGCGCAGGCTGTCCACCGACAACCGGCCGGCCCCGGTGAAGGCCAGGGGCAGGGTGATCCCCAGCAGCAGCAGGGCGCTCTGCGCGCTGAACCCGCCGGCATCGACGAGCAGCGTGTCGTCCTCACCGAGGAGGACGGCCACCGACCAGACGGCGGCCATGAGCGCGGCCAGGAGGAAGCCGGCCGGGCGGGTGAACAGACCGACCGCGACGAGGACCGGGAGCGCGACGAGGCCGACCATGACCCCCCAGGCGACGACGTCTGGTGCGGCCGAGCCGAGTGTCGTCTGCGACACCTGTGCGGTGAAGGTCGACATGTCGGTCGCCGCGCGGGCCCCCTGGACCACGAGGGGCAGGGCTGCCAGGCGCAGCAGCAGCAGGCCGAAGTCCAGGCCCCTGCCGTGCGCCTCCACCGGGCCGGTGAAGGCATACCCCTCGTCCCAGGGGTCGTCGACCTCGCGATGAAAGTCCCCGCCGTCCTCGGGCGGGCTCACCGGCGGCTCAGCGCCTCGCGCAGCGCCGCCGCGTCGGCGGCCAGGTCGTGCTCGTCCCGCGGGCCCTTGCGGCCCAGGTCGAAGTCGGCGGGGTCGGAGGTGGGGAAGACGTGCACGTGGGCATGCGGGACCTCGAATCCCTGCACGATGACCCCCACCCGGTCGGCCGCGAAGACCTCCAGCTGGGCCCGGCCGACCCGGGCCGCGACCAGCATGAGGTGGGCGGTGGTGTCCTCCGGCAGGTCGACCCAGTGGTCCACCTCCGCCCGGGGCACGACGAGCGCGTGGCCGGGCGTGAGCGGCTCGATGTCGAGGAAGACGGCGCAGACCTCGTCGGTCCAGACGACGTGCCCGGGGATCTCGCCCTCGATGATCCTGGTGAAGATCGTGCTCATGACCCCACCCTAGGGTCGCGGACGGCAGATGTCCGGGGGGCGCGGCATACTCGCTGCCATGAGGACGCAGATGGTGCTGGTTCCGGGGTTCTGGTTGGGGGAGTGGGCGTGGGAAGAGGTGTCCCGCTCGCTCGCGCAGCGGGGGTATGCCGTGGACGCGCTCACCCTGCCCGGTCTGGGTCACGACGACCCGAACCGCGCCGTCGTGAGCCCGCAGGACCAGGCCGACGCCATCCTCGCGGCGCTCGACCCGTCGGCGGACCGGCGCGTGCTGGCCGTGCACAGCGGCGCGGCCATCCCGGGGACGCTGGTCCTGGACCAGAGGCCCGACCTCGTGGACCACATGGTCTGGGTGGACACCGCGCCCTCGGCGGACGGCACGGCGATGGACCCCGACTTCTCCGCCGACGTGCTCGTGCTGGAGGACCGGTGGGAGGACGAGCTCGCCGGCGGGTCGATGCGCGACCTCACCGAGGAGCAGCTCGCGACCTTCCGGGAGCGCGCCGTGCCCGAGCCGGGCCTCGTGGTGAGCACCCCGGTGCGGTTGACCGACGACGCCCGCCACGACGTCCCTGGGACGGTCATCTGCACGTCCTTCCCGGCCAGCGACTTCCGGTCCTACGCCGAGCAGGGCGTGGCCTTCCTCAAGGCGCTGCCGGACTACCGCGCGCTCACCTACGTCGACCTGCCCACCGGCCACTGGCCGATGTGGTCCAGGCCCGAGGATCTCGCCTCCCTCCTGGCGGCAGCGGCTACCGACTGATGCCCCCACGGGGTAGGTGACGTGCATCGTCGTGTCGCTCCCGCGACTGCTTGTGCCTAGGGTGACGGGGTGGCCGCAACGGTCACGGGAGGTATTCCTAGTGGGGAGGATGTCAGATCATGGGTATGCGTAGGTACGGACCTGGTGCTGCGGTCGCCGCCGCTGTGGCGTTGATGCTGTCGGCGTGCGGGGGTGAGGACCCGGCTACGGACGACACGGCGACGGCGGAGTCCTCCGCAGAGGAGGCCCCGGCGGAGGAGCCCACCGAGGACACGACCACCGAGGAGACGGCAGAGGAGACCACCGAGGACACCGCGGCGGAGACGACGCCCGCCGACTCCGAGGACTCCGGAGAGGACGTGTCGGTCGACACCCTGCCCGCCGGCGTCACGGACGCCCCGCCGGAGACGGTGGGGGAGTTCACCCTCGCCGACGACAGCGGACCCGCGGTGATCTACGAGATGGAGACGGGGGAGTACGTCACCGTCGACTCCAACGTGCTCGGCTCGCCCTACGAGGACCTCGTCGCCGAGATCGAGACCGACAACACCGAGGCGGGCACCGGGAGCTGTGGGCTGAACTCCGGCGGGACGTCGGCGGTCTGCTACCAGCAGATCGAGGGCGGCGTGATCACCATGACCGGTGATGCCGCCGCGCTGGACCTCCTGGTGACCTTCGCCGACGACTTCGCCACCGCCGCCACCTCTTGAGCTGCGGCGGCGTGGCTGCCATGGCCTTGGGTCCCGCGTCCTCCTGGTCGGAAGGGGAGGCCCGCTCTCACCGTCACTTGACATAATGTGACTTATCGGCGTTGTAACGACGCCTCCGGGAGTGGCGACCTCGCCCGGTGCGCACGACGCCTCAGCGTCGGGTGCCGGCCGTCGTCCCCGGCAGGTACGGCGGCTCTGCCCGTGGACGCCGCCGGGCGATCTGCCCGTCCGGGTCCGGCACGCCGATGTGTCGGGCCTCCGGCGAGCTCGCGAACCCCCGGAAGCCCGGCGCCGCGGAGATCAGCCCGGCGACGACCTCGGCCACCCCGGCGGTGGCGGAGCGACCCAGCGCGTCCCGGGCCTCGTCCCCGTCCTGCCCGGTGACCAGATCCACCAGGGCCTCCGCGGTCAGCGGGTCGCAGGCTCAACGGGGGCCGGCTCTCGGGCTCAGTCCGCGGCGGTGGCCGGGCCGTCCACGTTGACCGTGGGTGCACCGCTGCCGCAGCGCACGACCACCGCCCGGGAGGTCTGGTCCCCGGGGTTGGACTCCCGGTGCACCGCCCCGGCGGGCACCCGCACGAAGTCGCCCGGCCCGGCCTCGACGACCTCGCCGCCACCGGGACCGGACTCCAGCCGGAACGTGCCGGAGACGATATACAGCGTGGTCTCGTGCTCACCGTGGTGGTGCCAACCGGTGACCGCCCCCGGCTCGGTGTCCACGGTGCCGGTCCACATGCCGGCCGCGTGCTCGGCCACCCGCCGGCTCATCCCGGGTGTGGGGTCGGCCGCCTGCAGCGAGCCGTCGACGATCCGTCGGCACGGCTGCGCCGCCCGCTGGTCCCGCTCTGCTGCGTCCATGCCGCCATTCGACCCCCGGTGACCCGCGCTGTCCAGCACGGCGCGCCCGCGGTGCCCGGCGTGGACCGGAACGGGCGCGGCGCCGCCCGCCGCGCGGTATACCGTGTGGTGCCGCAGGTGCGGACGGTCAGCGAAGGAGGACGACGGGTGGCGGAGGTCCAGGAGGACGGGGTCGAGCGCAACCTCTTCTGGCGCGCCATCCACCGCGTGGACACCTCGCGCCCGGTCCGGGCCTTCGTGCGCTACCTGCTGGTGCGCGGCAACCTGTCGGCCGGGGGCGTCACCATCTCGGCCCTGGTCTCCCTCATCGCCCTCATGACGATCGGCGTCAACGGGTTCCGCGCGGTCCTGGGCCGCCAGCCCGAGCTCTTCGACCGGGTGGTCCGGGCGATCAACACCGCCTTCCCGGGGCTGGTGGACGACGGCAGCAACGGCGGCATCATCGATCCCGACCTGCTCGTCCTGGAGCGCTCGCTGACCCTGGCCACCCTCGTCTCGATCCCGGTCCTGTTGTGGACGGCCACCAACGTCATGACCGGGCTGCGCAACAGCATCCGGTCGATGTTCGGGCTCACCGGGGCGCCGATGCGGCCCTTCCGGGGCAAGGGCTGGGACGCCGTGGGCATCCTGCTGCTCAGCCTCGCGGTGCTGCTCTCCTCCGCGCTGCTCAGCGGGTCCGCCGTGCTGGCCCGCGCGGTGCTCGGCGAGCTCGAGGTGAGCCGGGGCACGAGCGGCCTGCTCATCCGGCTCGCGGCGGTCGTCGCCGCCTTCGTCGTCGACGCCGTGGTGTTCTACCTGCTCTTCCGGGTGACCGCCAAGGTGCGCATGCCCTCCCCCGACTGGTGGAAGGGCGCGCTGCTGGGGGCGGCCGGATGGGGGTTGCTGCGGCTGGCCGGGACGCAGGTCATCGGTGCCTGGGACAACCCGGTCTTCGCCTCGTTCGCGGTCCTGGTCACGCTCATCGTGTGGATCAACCTGGGGCTGCGGTGGGTGATGTTCACCGCGGCCTGGACCGCCAACCCCCCGCACACCAACCTGCCGGTCGTCCCCACCGAGGTGCACGCGCGGGAGACCCCGAACTACGTGACCCAGACGGTGCCGCACACCCTGGACTGGCCGCACCACGAGGTCACCGGCACCCTCATCCCGCACAACGGCATCGCCGGCGACGCGGTCGAGGCGGGTGCCCCCGCGGACGCGCCGAGCACGCAGCAGCGCGAGGACCCTGCAGCACCCTAGACTCCGGCCATGGACGGGCCTACCGCCACCGCCTACGTGATCTCCGGGGTGGTGCTCGCCGTCGAGTACGGCCTGAAGATCTGGGCCATCGGGACGGTTCCGGAGAACCGGCGACCAGGGGCGTCCTCGGCCTGGCTGCTGCTCATCCTCTTCATCCCGGTGCTGGGGTTCCCGCTCTACTTCCTCATCGGCAGCAAGTTCGTCGCCGGGCGCCGGCACGACATCCAGCACCGGGCCAACCAGCTGCTCGCCGACCACGCGGACACGCTGCCCGACCTGCCGCAGATCCAGCCCGAGGAGGACCTGGCCTCGGTCCTGCGGATGAACCGCCGGCTCACCGGGCTGTCCTGCGTGAGCGGGTCGTGCGACGGGGTCTACCCGGACACCACGGACTTCTTCACGGCGATGGCGGCCGCGGTCGACGAGGCCGAGGACTTCGTCTTCGTGGAGTTCTACATCGTCGCGTGGGACGAGAGCACCGACGTCCTCTTCTCCGCCCTGGAGCGCGCCGCCGGGCGCGGGGTCGAGGTGCGCCTGCTGCTCGACCAGCTCGGCTCCCGCAAGTACCCGGGCCGTCGCCAGCTGGGCGCGCGGATGGAGGCGGCCGGGATCAGGTGGCACTACATGATGCCGTTGAACCTGTGGCGCGGGCAGTGGCAGCGACCGGACCTGCGCAATCACCGCAAGCTGCTGGTCGTCGACGGCCGGGTCGGCTTCGCCGGCTCGCACAACCTCATCGACCCCGCCTACGGCAGCGCCAAGAACGCCCGCATCGGCCGGGCGTGGAGCGACGTGTCCGTGCAGGTCAGCGGGGACGTCGTCGGGCAGCTCTCGGCCGTCTTCATCACCGACTGGTTCACCGAGACCGCGGAGAACCTCAGCCTGGACCAGGAGCGCTACCTGCCCGACCAGCCCGACCTCGTGCCCGGCGGCGCCGCCCACGCCATGCAGCTGGTGCCCTCCGGGCCGGGCTTCCCCACCGAGCCCAACTGGCGGCAGTTCGTCGCCCTCGTCCACCTGGCGCGCGAACGGGTCGCCATCACCAGCCCCTACTTCGTCCCCGACGAGGCCCTGCTGGCGGCGATCACCAGCGCCGTCTACCGGGGGGTGCAGGTCGAGCTGTTCGTCGGCGAGGAGGCCGACCAGTTCCTGGTGGGGCACGCGCAGCGCTCCTACTACCAGGTGCTGCTCGAGGCCGGTGTCGTCATCCACCTCTACCCGGCCCCCACCGTGCTGCACGGCAAGTACCTCACGATCGATGACCGGGTGGCGGTCATCGGGTCCAGCAACATGGACTTCCGCTCCTTCGCCCTGACCTACGAGATCATGCTGCTGGCCTTCGGCGGCGACCTGGTCGCCCGGCTGCAGGAGAACGACGAGGCCTACCGGCGGGCGTCCCGGGTGCTGACCCTGCAGGAGTGGGCCGGGCGGCCGTGGCGCCAGCGCTACCTGGACAACGTCTGCCGGCTCACCTCGGCGCTCATGTGACCCCGCCCGACGTCGGTGGGTCCGCCCGGGTGGACCCACCGGCTGCGGTCCGGCGGCCGGCGCCCTAGCGTGAGGACATGCACACCCTTCCAGACGGCAGCACGCTCCCCCACGTCGGCTTCGGCACCTACCCCCTGCGCGACGAGGAGGGCGTCCGGGCCATGGTGTCCGCCCTCGAGGCGGGCTACCGCTACCTCGACACGGCGGTCAACTACGAGAACGAGCGCGAGGTCGGTGAGGCGCTGCGCCGCAGCGGGGTCCCCCGCGCCG
The DNA here is from genome assembly GCF_947487915.1 of uncultured Serinicoccus sp. Lineage (GTDB taxonomy): Bacteria > Actinomycetota > Actinomycetes > Actinomycetales > Dermatophilaceae > Ornithinicoccus. The sequence continues at coordinate 167,006 of NZ_CANKYH010000002.1, forward strand.
AGGTGCTGGTCGCCACCAAGATCCCGGGGCGGGCGCACGCGCGCGGCGTCGCGATCGAGACCGTGGAGGAGTCGTTGGAGCGGCTCGGCCTGGAGCAGGTGGACGTCGCGCTGGTGCACTGGCCCAACCCCTCGCAGGGCCGCTACGTCGAGGCGGTCCAGGCCCTGCTGGAGTGCCGGGACCGGGGGCTCGTCCGGTGGGTCGGCACCAGCAACTACACCGCGGCCCACCTGCACGAGGTCATCCGCGCGACCGGTGAGGCACCGGTGCTCAACCAGGTCGAGTGCCACCCCCTCTTCCCGCAGTCGGACCTGCTGGAGGTGCACCAGGAGCTCGGCGTGCTCACCCAGGCGTGGAGCCCGCTGGGCAAGCGGCAGGCGCAGTACGACGCCGCGGCGGTGGCCGGCCCCGCCGAGCGCCACGGCGTCTCCCCCGCCCAGGTGATCCTGCGCTGGCACCTGCAGCGGGCGGTGATGCCGCTGCCGAAGTCCGCGACGCCGGAGCGGCAGCGGGCCAACCTCGACGTGCTCGACCTCGAGCTCACCGACCAGGAGGTCGCGGCCATCACCGCCCTGGGCCGGCCGGACGGCCGGCTCTTCGACGGGGACCCGGAGACGCACGAGGAGATGTGAGGCACGGGGTTCCCCCGTCCGTCCACACCCTCCCCACCAGGTCGGGGTCCGTCCACAGATCTGCCGCACCCCCTCCCCCACGCCGCGCCCACTGGTCATCGTGGACCCATGAGGAGCACGACGGCGGCACCGGCCAACGAGGTGCACCTGCGCGGACGGGTGAGCGGTGCCCCGACGCAGCGCGAGCTGCCCAGCGGTGACGTCCTCGTCCAGCTGCGGGTGGTCGTGCCGCGGCCGCGGCAGCGCAGACGCGGCGCCGCGGCGTCCGGGTCGGGGCAGCGCGTGGACACCATCGACGTCTCGTGCTGGACCGCGCGGGCGAGGGCAGCCGCGCTGCGCCTCGAGGACGGCAGCGGCGTGGAGGTCACCGGCGCCCTACGTCGGCGCTTCTTCCGGACCGGGGCCGGGTCCGCCTCCCGCTACGACGTCGAGGCGACCTCGTTGCGCGCCGTGCCGGCGCCCGTGCCGTGACTCACAGCACCCGCCGCACCCCCGGGACCCGCTGCCCCACCAGCACCAGGCCCGTCGTCACGGCCGCCACCACGACGAAGCGCGCCAGCAGGACCGGCCACGGCGCCACCGGGGCGCCGAGCAGGCCGGTGTCCGTGCCGACGAGCAGGACGAGGAAGTGCAGGGCGAAGATGCCCAGGGTGGCCCGCCCGACCGGGTCCACCACGGCCATCACGCGGTCCGAGGTCAGCACCGACAGGGCGCCTCCGGGCGCCAGCAGCGCCTGGGCCAGCAGGTAGACCGCGACGGACAGCGCCGCGACCGTGGGCGAGTAGTAGTGCGCCCCTGCCCAGTCCTGCAGCCAGCTGGGGGCGGCCGGGTTGTTCCACTGCCAGGTCAGCAGGACCGACAGCCCGGCGACGACGAGCACCAGGAGGGGCAGGAGGCGGTCGGGCGCCCGCACGCCGCGCAGCGCCCAGCCGGTCAGGTAGGCGCCGAGGTAGGGCAACCACCACGTCCACGCGGCGTGCGTGACGCCGACCGGTTCCCCGCCCGGCCCCAGGGGCCACAGCGACAGGACCGGAACGGCATACGCCCCCGCGGCGGCCACCAGCCAGGCACGGCGGCCGGTCCCGGCCAACCACGGCAGGAGCAGCGGGGTCAGCAGGGACAGCCCGAGGACGATCCAGAGGAAGTAGAGGTGCGGGGCGACCTGGCCGACGAGGACCCGCTGCAGGGCGTCGGCCGGGCCCGCCCACGCACCGGACCGGGTCAGCGAGAGGTAGAGCAGGTAGACGAGGTTCCAGAGCACGACGGCGGGCAGCAACCGCCCGACGCGCCGGCGCAGGAACTCCCCCGCCCCGGGGTAGCGCGCCGGGTCGAGCGCCAGCGCGCCCGACACCATGACGAAGACCGGGACGACCCAGAGCAGGGGCAGGTCCAACGCCCGGGCGACCCAGCCGTCCACCGGGTCCGTCTCCCCCTGCGTCCCCGCGGTCGCCGTCGCCCCGACGGTGTGGATGAGGACCACGCCGTAGACCGCGAGGCACCGCAGCCAGCTGATCCATGCCGTGCCTCGCATGGGCCCAGCCTCTCACCGGCCGGGTGCACCGACGGATCGCCGGGCAGGGCCTGGGTGGAGCGCCGTAGCCTGTGCGGTATGCCTTCCGCCACGTCGCCGACCCCGCGGACCGTCGTGCACGGTTCCTCGCGCCTCGTCGCCTACGACTTCGGGGCTCACCTGAGCAGCTGGGAGCTGGACGGCCGGCCGGTGGTCTGGTGCAGCGAGGCGGCCGTGCTGGACGGGAGCAAGGCCATCCGGGGCGGGGTGCCCGTCTGCTTCCCCTGGTTCGCCGCCGGCCCCGACGGCTCCCTCTCCCCCAGCCACGGCCTCGTCCGGACCACGTCGTGGCACCGCGCCGCGGCACGCGACACGGAGGTGTGGGCCTGGACGGTCACCGACGAGGACGTCGCCGGCTCGCCCGGCGTCGAGCACCTGCCCGGCCCGTTCCGGCTGCGGTACGCCGTCTCGCTGCCGACCCCGGCCGAGCACCCGTCCCTACGGCTGGACCTGGAGGTCACGAACCCGGGCGCAGAGGTGCTGCCGGTCGAGGTCGCGCTGCACACCTACCTCGCGGTCCACGACGTGCTCCAGACCCAGGTCCTCGGTCTGGAGGGCGCGGGCTACCTCGACAAGACCACCGGCCGGCGCGGCCGCCTGCAGGGGCCGCTGCGGATCCAAGGCCCGACCGACGCCGTGGTGGACTCCCCCGGCCAGCCGCACGTCGAGGTGGTCGACGGGGACCGGCGGCTCGTCCTGGAGACGCAGGGCAGCACGCAGACGGTCGTGTGGAACCCCGGGCCCGAGCAGGCCGCCGAGATGAGCGACCTGCAGGACGACGCCTGGCCCGGGTTCCTGTGCGTGGAGACCGCGGCCACCGGCGACCGGGGCCTGCGTGTCCCGCCCGGCGCGACGCATACCGTGGGGTGCACCATCACGGTCCACGACACCCCGGGCCGGAGGGGATGATGAGCACGCACGAGCAGCCGGGCCAGGCCGAGGACGCGCCCTCCCTGGACACCGACCCCGACCTGCAGCCGCTGCACGCCGAGCCCGCGGACACGTCCCCGCAGGACCAGCCGCCGGCGGAGCCAAACGAGGACGCTCCCGCAGTGCCGCCCACCGTCGACCGCGGTGACCTCATCCTCCAGGGACTGCGCAGCGCGGCTGCCTGGTCGTGGCGCTTCCTGCTCGTCGTCGCCGCGGTCGCGGTCGTGCTCTACCTGGTGGGGCGGGTCTGGGTCGGGGTGCTCCCGATCATTCTCGCGCTCATCGTCAGCTCGGTGCTGTGGCCCTTCGTGCGCTGGCTCCGTCGGCACCGCTGGCCGGCCGGGCTCGCCGCCGCCACGGTGCTGGTGTCGGCGCTCGGCATCTTCAGCGGGATCGTCGCCGCCATCGCCCCGGGGGTGGGAAGCCAGCTGCGCCAGGTGGCCGACAACGTCACCGAGGGCGCCGACATCGTGCTGGAGTGGCTCTCCGGTCCCCCGGCGAACCTGCAGAGCGAGCAGCTCGACGACTACGTCAACCGCGCCACCGAGTGGCTGGAGTCCCGGGCCAGCGTGCTGGCCGAGGGCGCCCTGTCGACGCTGACCACCGTCGGATCCATCCTGGTGACCACCGTGCTCGTGCTCGTGCTCACCTTCTTCTTCCTCAAGGACGGGCACCGCTTCCTGCCCTGGCTGCGCAAGTCCGTGGGCCGCACCGCCGGTCTGTACCTCACCGAGGCGCTGGCGCGGGTGTGGGTGACGCTCGGTGGCTTCCTGCGGGCGCAGGCCGTCGTGGCCGCCGTCGACTCGGTCTTCATCGGCCTCGGGCTGGTCCTGCTCCAGGTGCCCCTGGCCTTCGCGCTGGCCGTCATCACCTTCTTCCTGGCGTTCATCCCCATCGTCGGTGCCTTCGTCGCCGGTGGCCTCGCCGTGCTCGTCGCGCTGGTGTCGCAGGGCTGGGTCACCGCCCTCTGGGTGCTCGTCATCGTCGTGGTGGTCCAGCAAGCCGAGAGCACCTTCGTCGCGCCCCTCATGCACAGCCGCGTCATGTCGATGCACCCCGTCGTGGTGCTCTTGGGGGTCGCGGCGGGCGGCACCCTGTGGGGCGTTCTCGGCGCGTTCCTCGCCGTACCCGTGCTCGCCTCGGCGCTCACCCTCCTGCGGTTCGGCAGCGAGCACCTGGACCTGCGCACCGGCGAGCTGCACACCGACGACCTGCGCAACGTCACCGCCGAGGGACGGCGGGCCGCGGAGCGGGCCGAGAGCGCAGCCCCCATCTTCCAGCTGCGCGCGCGCCGGGCCTACCTCCAGGCCCAGGGGGAGCAGGGCGCAGCACGGGTCGCGCTGCTGGACCGGACCAGCGAGCTCGCCGCCTCGCTGCGCGACCGGCTGCTGCCGCCGATCCTGCGCCGGGACCGGGAGGACGGTGACCAGGACGGTCGACCCCAGACGTGACGGACGCCCCCGACCATCGGGCCGGGGGCGTCGTCATGGAGGGCGCGTGGCGCCGCAGGAAGCCGCGACTACCTGGTGGCGTCCTTCCAGGCGTCCTTGGCGTTCTCGCCGGCCTGCTTGACGTTGGCGCCGGTCTGGTCGGCCTGGCCCTCCGCCTGCATCTGCTCGTTGTCGGTGGCGTCGCCGACGCCCTCCTTGGCCTTGCCCTTGAGCTCTTCGGCCTTGTTCGAGACCTTGTCTCCGAGACCCATGGTCTGCTCCTTTCCTCGGCAACCCCCTCAGCCTCACCCCCTCACCGGGTCGGCGCAACCCGAACCGCCCCCCTCGAGCCTCCTCGCTCTGCGCCGTGAGGTCCCTACGATGGGCGCCATGACAGCTCCCCCGGTGGCCCGGGCCGACCCCGCGTCCGAGCGCACCCGCTCCCACCAGCGCGCCTTCGGGTGGTACGACTGGGCCAACTCCGCCTACGTCACGACCACCGGCACCGTCCTCATCGCGCCCTACCTCACCGCCCTGGCCCGGGCCGACGCCTGCCCGGACCTGGCCGAGGGCCAGACCTGCGAGCAGATGCTGTCCGTGCTCGGGGTCCCCGTGGCGGTCGGGTCGGTGGCGCCCTACACCATCACCGTGGCGACCCTCGTGTCGGCGGTGGTGCTGCTCTTCGTCGGGGCCGTCGCGGACCGCCACCCCCGCCCGACCTGGCTCCTCGGCGGCCTGGCCTGGGTCGGCGCCGCCGCGGCCGCCTCGATGTTCTTCCTCGAGGGCAGCAACTGGGAGCTCGGGGTGCTGCTCATCGTCGTGGCCAACCTGTGCCTGGGGGCCTCGACCGTCGTCTACGACGCCCTGCTCGTGCGGGTCGCCTCCCCCGACGACCGCGACCGGGTGTCGTCGAGAGCCTGGGCGCTGGGGTACCTCGGCGGCGGCATCCTGCTGGCCCTCAACCTCGGCCTCATGACGGTCCACGAGTCCCTCGGCATCTCCTACACGATGGCCGTGCGCCTCAACCTGCTGTCGGCCGGCCTGTGGTGGGCGGTCTTCACGCTCATCCCCGTCATCGGGCTGCGTCGCATCCGGGGCACCACGGCAGCCCCGGTGGAGCGCTCGGCCGGGGTGCTCGGCGGCACGGTCACCCAGCTGCGGGACACCTTCGGCGACCTGCGCGGCTACCCGCACACCCTGCTCTTCCTGCTCGCCTACCTGTTCTTCAACGACGGCATCCAGACGGTCATCTCCTCGGCGAGCCTCTACGGCAGCGAGGCCCTGGGCTTCGACACCAGCCAGCTCATCATCACGATCCTGCTCGTCCAGTTCGTCGCCTTCGGCGGTGCCTTGGTCTTCGGGGTCATCGCCGGCCGGGTCGGAGCCAAGCGCACCGTGCTGGCCGGCCTGGTCATGTGGACGCTGGTGGTGGCCTTCGCCTACTTCGTGCCCACCGGCGCGTTCACGATCTGGCTCGTCTGCGCCGTCTTCATCGGCACCGTCATGGGCGGGACCCAGGCGCTGTCCCGCTCGCTCTACTCCCAGCTCGTCCCCACGGGCAAGGAGTCGGAGTACTTCAGCTTCTACCAGGCGATGGAGCGCGGCACCAGCTGGTTCGGGACCCTCGCCTTCGGCCTGACCTACCAGCTCACCGGGTCCTACCGCCCGGCGATCCTGGTCACCATCGCCTTCTTCGTCGTCGGGGGTCTCATCCTCACCCGCGTCGATATGCGCAAGGGCATCGCGATGGCCGGCAACGAGCAGCCGCGCAAGGTGTGAGGGCGGACGCGGAGAGGGCGTGACCCGCACCTCGCGGGCCACGCCCTCACCGGACGGGTATGTCGTGCCTCAGGCGCTGCGCTTGCGCCGGGGCTTCTCGCCGCGCATCTCGCGCAGCAGGGCCAGCCGCTCCTCCAGGAGCTCCTCGAGCTCGGGCACCGAGCGCCGCTCGAGCAGCATGTCCCAGTGGGTGCGCTGCGGCTTGGTCGCCTTCAGCTCGGGCTCGGGGCCGTTCTCCAGCTTGGCGTCGAGACCGCAACGGCACTCCCAGATCGGCGGGATCTCCGCCTCCACCGAGAACGGCAGCTCGCTGACGTGCCCGTCCGGGCAGACGTAGCGGCTGATCTCTCGGTCGCTGAAGGTGACGCCCTCGTCGCTCTCGAAGGAGAGCCAGCTGAGGTTGGTGCCGCGCAGGGACCTCTCTGCCATGTGTTCCACTCCCATCGTGTCATCGGACACGCGTGATCGTTCGCTGTCGCGTTCGGTGGACGGCCGACAGACCTGGACCTGTGACCGCCCTGTTGACTGGTGTCAACGTCGACCGACCGCCCCGTGTTCCCTGTCCGTCCGCCGTCCCGGATGCAGCGTGGTGCGGTGGTCGGTGTGCGGGGGGAACATCTCATGATAGCGCTCCCGGTGAGGCGCTGACCAGTCAGCGCCTCACCGACCGAGGGACGGACGCGTGTCGTCGTCCCACGGTGGCGGGTGCTCGTCCACGATCTCGCCGTCGATGACCGTGCCGGCCCCGGGTGGGCGGCCGGGGCGACGACCTCCGGGTCCGACCGGTCCCCCGACCACGGTCAGGGCCCGGCTGGCCACCAGGGCCTGCAACAGACGACGTGCCGCCGGCCTGGTGAAGGGCAGCACGAGGATCAGCGCCAGGACGTCGCTGACGAACCCCGGCAGGAGCAGCAGGAGCCCGCCGACCGTGAGGAGGATCGCGTCGGTGACCTCGTCCGCCGGCATCCGGCCCGAGCTCAGCGCCTGCTGCAGCGCACGGTAGGTGCGGCTGCTCTCGCGCCGGGCCAGCCAGGTGCCGAGGACGGCCACCGCCACGACGAGGAAGAGGGTCCACCACAGGCCGATGCTGCGTCCGACCGCCACCAGGACGGCGATCTCGACGAGCGGGAGCAGGACGAAGGCGAGCAGGACCCATCTCAGCACCGGACGGCGTCGGGCGCTGCTGCCAGAAGGTGCGGTCGTGCTCACGTGGCCTCCTCGAGGTGGTGCCATCGAGAACGGTCCCGCCCGGCCAGGTGTTCCCTGAGCTGACCCGTCCGGCGCTGCCACGCCCACACGCCCACCAGCACCACGGCCTCCCGGACGATGTCGCCGGTCATCTTGGAGGAGCCCTCGACGCGCTCGACGAAGGCGATCGGCACCTCCACGACGCGCAGACCCGCCTCCACGGCACGGCGGGTGAGGTCCACCTGGAAGCAGTAGCCCTGGGAGGCCACGGGACCGGCGACCAGCTCGGTCAGCTGCGGCAGCCGGTACACCCGGAACCCCGCCGTGGCGTCGTGGACGTGCAGACCCAGCGCGAGCCGGGTATACGTGTTGGCGCCGACCGAGAGGAGCCGGCGGTGCCAGGGCCAGCGGTGCACCGAGCCCCCCTCGACCCAGCGCGAGCCGATGACCACGTCGGCGCCCGGTCCGTGCTCGGCGGCGGCGAGCAGGGCGGGCAGCTCCTCCGGCTGGTGCGAGCCGTCGGCGTCCATCTCCACCACGGCGTCGAAGCCTCGCTGGGCTGCCCAGTCGAAGGCCGCCAGGTAGGCCGGCCCGAGGCCCTCCTTGCCGGGTCGGTGCAGCACGTGGACGTAGGGGTCGGAGGCGGCGATCCGGTCGGCCAGCTCACCGGTGCCGTCCGGGCTGGCGTCGTCCACGACCAGGACCTCGGCGTCGGGGACGGCCCCGCGGACCCGGCGCAGCACCTCGGGGAGGGAGGCGCGCTCCTGGTAGGTCGGGATGCACACGCAGACGCGGTGCAGCGGGCCACGAGAGGTCATCCGAGCAGCCTAATCGGCGCGGTGACGGCGCCTGACCAGCAGTCCGAGCACCACGAGGACGGCGGCGGCGGGCACCACCCAGGGGCCGGTGGTGAAGGCCGGGGTGCGGGCGGTGCGCAGCGGCAGCTCGTCGCGCAGCACCGCCTGGGTGAAGAGCTCGGTCGGCTCGTGGACCACCCCGTCCGGGCTGATGAGCCCGGAGATCCCGACGTTGCTGATGTGGACCACGGAGCGGCCGTACTCGACCGCACGGACGCGGGAGGTGGCGAGGTGCTGGGCGGACTGGTCGCCCTCCCCGAACCACGCGTTGCTGGTGGGGACCACGAGCAGCTCGGCTCCCCCGGCGACCACGTCGCGCACCGCGGGGTCGACGACGACCTCGAAGCAGATGCCCAACCCCAACCGGACGCTCCGGCCGTCGGCGAGCTCGACGTCCATGAGCCCGGGCTCGGTGCCCGCCTCCCAGTCCGGGATGCGGTCCACCCACTCGGACAGGTGCCGCACGAGCGGGCGCAGCGGCATCCGCTCGCCGAACGGGGCGAGGTAGACCTTCTGGTAGGTGTCGTCCACGCCCTCGCCCGGCTGCAGCTCGAGGACCATGTTGCGTGGCGCCTCCCCCGTGCCGTAGGACACCGCCCCGAGCACCACCGGGGCACCCAGGGCGTCGACGCCGGTCATCATCCGCTGCACCGCGGCGTCCCCCTCGCTCGGGGAGAAGGGGTCGAGGTCGCTCGCGCCCTCGGGCCACAGCACGAGGTCGGGTGGTCCCCCCGCCCCGGTGGACACCTCGGCCGCCAGGTCCTCGGTCATCGACGTGTAGCGCTCGAGCATGGTGCCGCGCTCGGCGCTCAGCGTCCGGGTGAAGTCGGGCGGGAGGTCACCCTGCACGGCCGCCACGTCCAGCGGCTCCCCGTCGGTGGGCCGCGGCAAGGCGGCCGGGGCCAGGGCCAGGGCCACCGCGACGACCGCGAGCACCCCTGCGCGGGGCAGGCTCCGGGAAGCGCCAGCGCCGACCGCGAACTGGACCGCGCGGGCGAGCAGACCGCCGACGAGGGCCACCAGGAAACCGAGGCCGGTGACGGCGACCAGGCTCGCGGCGCCCAGCAGGGGGCTGTCCGCCTGGCTGAACCCGAGCCGCGCCCAGGGGAACCCGCCGAACGGCGTGACCGAGCGGGCATACTCCATGAGCACCCAGGCCGCCGCGCCCACGACCGGCCGGACGGCGCCCGAGCGCTGGAGCAGCGCGAGCAAACCGCCCAGCGCGGCCGGGTAGAGCGCCGAGGCGATGCTCATGGCCACCCAGGGCATGATGCCCGCGTAGGTGCTGGCCCAGACGAACATCGGGGTGTACCACGCCAGGCCGAGCAGGAGCCCCGCAGCCAGCCCGGTCCGGACCCGCACCCCTGCCGTGGCGGACGCCAGCGCCCCGACCCCCACCATGGCCAGCGGCCAGAGGTCGTGGTCGGGGAAGGCGAGCCAGAGGGCCACGCCGCCCAGGAGCGCGAGCAGGAGTCGGAGCGGCCAAGGCACGCCTCCAGCGTACGGACCCCTCCGGACATAGCCGGACCCCGGCACCTTTGGGGCCGGTCCGTACGCGGCTGGCGGCCGGCACGGTCCCGTTGTCTACTCGGTGCTCGGGGCCCTGGCTCCCCCGACGGGCGCGTCGACGCCCGAGGGACAGCACTAGAACGTAGGTGGCCGCGCGACGAGTGTCAACATCGCTGTGACCTGCGATGATACGAGAGTTCGCAGGTCAGTCGGCCGTCCTCTGCGATCGGGCTTGGGGAGATCTTTACCCCACCTCGGCGTGTCGGCGACGACACGCCGCCCACGACCGTGCTGGTGAGGGCGCCGCCGAGCGGGATCGGCCGCGGGTGGGTGAGACCACCACATCATCCGGCCGATCGGGGTTTCGGCAAGAAATCATCCTGTTGGTGCTCGCATACGCCGTAAATCATCCGTAGCATGGCGCCATGAGCGCACAGATCGAGCAGCCCTACATCTACCGTCGCCGCGAGCTGGTGGAGCCGGACTGGACCCGCTTCCCCGGCTGGGCCGACGTCACGCCGCAGCAGTGGGCCGACGTGCAGTGGCAACGGGTCAACTGCGTCAAGAACATCGGGCAGCTGCGGACGGTCATGGGGCCACTGCTCGCCGAGGAGTTCTACGCCGACCTGCAGCGCGACCAGGAGCAGCGCGCGACCATGTCCATGCTGCTGCCGCCCCAGATGCTCAACACCATGGTCAGCGAGCCCACGTGGGTCGACGGTCGGATGCCGGCCGCGGGGGCCGACTTCACCGCCGCGTTCCTGGCCGACCCCGTGCGCCGCTACATGCTGCCGGTCTTCTCCGACCGGCGCACCGACTGGTCCAGCCACCCCTACGCCACCCGGGACAGCCTGCACGAGCACGACATGTGGGTCGCCGAGGGGCTGACCCACCGCTACCCCACCAAGGTGCTCGCGGAGATGCTCCCCACCTGCCCGCAGTACTGCGGTCACTGCACCCGGATGGACCTGGTGGGCAACTCGACCCCGACCGTCACCAAGCTCAAGCTGGCCGGCAAGCCGGTGGACCGGCACACCGCGATCCTGGACTACCTGCGCGCCACCCCGGGGGTGCGCGACGTCGTCGTCTCCGGCGGGGACGTCGCGAACATGCCGTGGAAGAACCTCGAGTCCTGGCTCGACCAGCTGCTCGACATCGACTCCATCCGCGACGTCCGGCTCGCGACCAAGGCGCTCATGGGTATGCCGCAGCACTGGCTCGCCCCGGACACCGTCGAGGGCGTCGGTCGGGTCGCCCGCAAGGCCCGCGAGCGCGGTGTCGGGCTGGCCATCCACACCCACATCAACGCCGCCCAGTCGGTGACCCCGCTGGTGGCCGAGGCGAGCAAGGTCATGCTGGAGGCGGGGATCCGCGACGTCCGCAACCAGGGCGTGCTCATGCGCGGGGTCAACGACACGTCCGCGCAGCTGCTGGACCTGTGCTTCGCCATGTCCGACGAGGCGATGATCACGCCGTACTACTTCTACATGTGCGACATGATCCCGTTCAGCGAGCACTGGCGGGTCTCCCTGGCCCACGCCCAGCACCTGCAGCACTCGATGCTGGGCTACCTCCCGGGCTTCGCCACCCCGCGCATCGTCTGCGACGTGCCCTTCGTCGGCAAGCGCTGGGTCCACCAGGTCGACACCTACGACACCGAGCGCGGCATCTCCTACTGGCGCAAGAACTACCGCACCTCCATCGAGGGTGAGGACGTCGACGTCACCAGCGCCGAGTACGTCTACTACGACCCCATCGACACCCTGCCGACCAGCGGCCAGGACTGGTGGCGTCGCGAGGCCGCCGAGGTGCACGGCACCGACGAGGCCGGCCAGCAGGAGAAGGCGCAGGAGGCCGCCGCGGCCTCCCGCCGGGCCTCGGTCGACCAGCTCGCCTGAGCGGCAACCATTCGCGACGCTCGGTGGGTCGCAGGGCAACCATTCGCGACGCTCGGTGGCCCGCAGGGCAACCATTCGCGACGCTCGGTGGGTCGCAGGGCAACCCTTCGCGACGCTCGGTGGTGAGCGTCGGCATACCCTGACGTCGTGGCGACGAAGAAGCAGTCCGGGGGCACTCCGGCGACGGTCGCGCTCGACCGTGCCGGGGTCCGGTATGCCGTGCGGGCCTACGAGCACGACCCCTCGGCCGAGTCCTTCGGGCTGGAGGCGGCGCAGGCCCTGGGCGTCGAGCCGGAGCGGGTCTTCAAGACGCTGCTGGTCGCCGTGGACGGCGGCCTGGCCGTCGGGATCGTCCCCGTCGTCGCCCAGCTCGACCTCAAGGCGATGGCGGGCGCGCTGGCGACGAAGAAGGTCACCATGGCCGACCCGCGGGTGGCCGAGCGCGTGACCGGCTACGTCGTCGGGGGCATCAGCCCGCTGGGGCAGAAGCGAGCGCTGCCCACCGTCCTGGACGCCTCCGCGACGGGGTATGCCTCCGTGCTGGTCAGCGGGGGCCGGCGCGGCCTGGACCTCGAGCTGGCGCCGGCGGACCTGCAGCGACTGACGCACGCCTCGGTCGCGCGGATCGCGCGTCCGGGCCGCTGACAGCGCCCTCGGTCAGGCACGCGGGGCCCGGGGCACCGGGGCCGGGTCAGGGAGTCGTGGGGAGCTCGTGCGGCAGGGCGCCGAGGCGGTCCTCCCACGGCGTGGACAGCACGATCGTGGTGTTGGTGGAGCAGGAGCCCTCCTGCCGGATCCGGCCGAGCAGCTCCTCGAGGTCCTGGGGGCGGGGCACCCGGATGAGCAGGACGTAGTTCTCGTCGCCGGCGACCGACCAGCACGCCACGATCTCCTCGATGTGGGCCAGCCGCTCGGGGATGTCGTCGTCGTCGGAGGGGTCGAAGGGGGTGACCGACATGAGGGCCGTGAGGGGCAGCCCGACCGAGGCGTAGTCGACGACGGCCCGGTAGCCGGTGATGATGCCGCGCTCCTCCAGCCGCTTGACCCGCTGGTGCACCGCCGACGTGGACAGCCCCACCTGCCGACCGAGGTCGGCGAAGCTGATCCGACCGTCCTGGGCCAGGACGGTGACGATGTGGCGATCTAGCGGCTCCATGGGGGCAACCCTAGTGCCGGGCGCCCCGCCCTCGTCCCTCCCCGCGCTCGCCGCGCGAGGTCATGAGCAGCGCCACCACCGTCGCCGCGAGCACGAGGGTGGGCAGGCTCAGCCGCAGCACCGTCGCGTAGTCGGGTCCGGGCGGCCGGGTGAGCGGGTTGTCGCCGGCCGCCGTCTCCCACCACGGCCCGAAGAGCAGGACCGCCGAGACCAGCAGCACCCCGGCGAGGAGCAGCAGCGGGCGTCTGCGAGGCATACCTCACGCTAACCCACACCACTAGGGTGAGGCCCATGACGACCTCCTCCGAGGCGACCGCGGACGTCGACGTCGCACCGCCGCAGCTGCTGCTCCTCGACACCGCCTCGCTGTACTTCCGGGCGTTCTACGGGATGAAGGACCTGCGCGAGGCGCCCGACGGGACCCCGACCAACGCGGTCCGCGGGCTGCTCGACATGGTCGCCACGCTGGTGGGGCGCTTCTCCCCCACCCACCTGGCCTGCTGCTGGGACGACGACTGGCGTCCGGACTTCCGCGTGCAGGCCATCCCGTCCTACAAGTCTCACCGTCTGGTCGAGGGTTCGGGGGACAAGGAGGAGGCTCCACCTGAGCTCGAGGTCCAGGTGCCCATCCTGCGGCAGGTGCTCGAGGCGGTCGGCTTCCCGGTGCTGGGGGCGCCGGGCTACGAGGCCGACGACGTCATCGGCACGCTCACGGCACGGCACCACGGCCGCCTGCCGGTGGGCGTCGTGACCGGGGACCGCGACCTCTTCCAGCTCGTGGACGACGGGGCCGGCGTCACGGTGGTCTACACCGCCAAGCAGGGCGTGCGCGACGCCGAGGAGATCCATCAGGCCGACCTGCGGCGACGGTATGCCGTACCGACCGGGCGCGCGTACGCCGAGATGTCGATGCTGCGCGGGGACACCTCCGACGGGCTCCCCGGGGTCAAAGGGATCGGCGAGAAGACCGCTGCTGCGCTCATCGAGCAGTACGGCACCCTGGCCGCGCTGCGCGAGGCGGTCGACTCCGGAGACCCGGCGATCAAGGGAGCGCGGCGGACCAACCTCGAGGCGGGCGCGGCCTACCTCGACGCCGCGCCCCGGGTGGTCCTCGTCGCCCACGACGCCCCCGTGGCCGACGTGCCGCTCACCCTCCCACGAGAGCTGGCCGACCCCGGGACCCTGCACCAGCTCGTCGAGACCTACGACCTGGGCAACCCGGTCGCGCGCCTGCTGGCCGCCCTGAGCATCGCTCCCTGAGGGCGCCGCGACCCAGGGGCCACCCAGGTGCGCGCCCTACCGTGGTCGGGTGAGGACCAGCACGAGGCCAGACCCGGTGCCGCTCGTGGCCGACGACCCGCGCCCGGTCGGGTGGCCCGCGGGGCTGATGCTGCTCGGCGGCCTCGGCTTCGTGTCCGTCTACGTCGTCGCGGTGCTCAGCACCCGGGGTCAGAGCATCGACAGCGGGGTCATGGACGCCGTGACGGTGACCGGATCCCGGCACGACCTGCTCAGCAGTCTCCTGCCCAACCCCTACCTGCTCCTCGCCCTGGCGCTCGGGCTCGGTGCCCTCGCGCTGCTGCGCCACGTGCGGACCGGGCTCGCGGTGCTCGTCGCGGTGCCGCTGCTGGTGGCCTCCACCCAGGTGCTCAAGGACGTGCTGCCGCGCCCGCAGCTCGCCGACGCGTGGGCCATGGCCAACTCCCTGCCCAGCGGCCACACCGGTGCGGCCCTCGCGCTCGCGCTCGCGCTGCTGCTGGTCAGTCCGCGCCGCCTGCGGCCCGTGGCGGCACTCGTCGGCACCGTGGTCAGCCTCTGGATGGGGGCGCTGGTCGTGCTGCTGGGCTTCCACCGGCCCAGCGACGTGCTGGCCTCGGCGTTCCTCGCCGTCGGAGCAGGTGGTCTGGGCCTGCTGGTCCGGGGGCGTGCGCCCGGCTCGATGACCCGGCGCCTTCCCGGGTGAGGACGATCGCGGCTGGTCAGCCGACCCGCTCGAAGACGGCAGCCAGCCCCTGGCCGCCGCCGATGCACATCGTCTCGAGGGCGTAACGGCCCTCGCGTCGCCGCAGCTCGTGCGCCAGGGTGGCGAGGATCCGGGCGCCGGTCGCGCCGACCGGGTGGCCGAGCGAGATGCCCGACCCGTTGACGTTGAGCCGCTCCCAGCTGGTCGGGTCCTCCATCCCCCAGGCCTTCAGCACGGCGAGCGCCTGCGCGGCGAACGCCTCGTTGAGCTCGACGAGGTCGAGGTCGGCGAGCGTGAGGCCGGCCCGCTCGAGCGCCGCGGCGCTGGCCGGGACCGGGCCGATGCCCATCGTCTCCGGGGCGACGCCGGCGACGGCCCACGACCGCAGGGCCAGCATCGGGGTCAGGCCCAGCTCGTCGGCCCGCTCGCGGGTGGTGACGACGCACAGGGCGGCGGCGTCGTTCTGTCCGCTGGCGTTGCCGGCGGTCACCGTGGCCTCCGGGTCCTGGCGGCCCATGATCGGGCGCAGCCCGGCGAGGGTGTCGGGTGTCGTGTCGGGGCGGATGTGCTCGTCGGCGTCCACGGTGGTGGTGGCGCCTCGTCGCCCGGGGACCTGCACCGGCACGATCTCGTCGGCGAAACGGCCCTCGCGCTGCGCCGCGGCGGCCACCTGGTGGGAGCGGTGGGCCAGCTCGTCCTGGGCCTCCCGGGAGATGCCGTGCTCGCGCCGCAGGTTCTCGGCCGTCTCGATCATCCCGCCCGGGATGGGGTGGTGCTCGCCGCCGGCGGTGGCCCGGGCGCGGGCGAGCCGGTCGGCAAGCTGGACGTCCGCCCGCACCCCTTGCCGCAGCAGCGCGTAGTGCTCGACCTGGCTCATCGACTCCGCTCCCCCGGCGACGACGAGCCGGCTCCCGCCGCCGGCGACCTGCGCGGCCGCGGTGAGGACCGCCTGCAGGCCGGACCCGCACCGCCGGTCGAGCTGCATACCCGGTGCGGAGTCGAGGCCTGCGTTGAGCGCGAGGATGCGCCCGAGCGCGGGGATCTCCCCGGAGGGGTTCGCGTTGCCGACGATCACGTCGTCGACCTGGCCGTCCTGCAGACCGGTCCGCTCGAGGAGAGCGCTCAGCAGCTGGGTGCCGAGGTCCGCGGCGGACAACGGGGCCAGGCTGCCGAGGAAGCCCCCGACGGGGGTGCGCAACGGGGAGCAGATGACGATCTCGGGCATGGCCGCACTCTAACCGCGCACCGGACGCGCGTCCGGTGCAGGGATGGGCTCAGTCGAGGCGGTCGGCGGCGACGACGCCGCGCAGCATCGCGGCGGAGGCGCGGCGGGCCGTGGCGGCGACGTCCTCGTCGGCCGCGTGGGTGATCTGGCCGAGCAGGTCGACGACCTGCTTGGCCCGGCGCACGAAGTCACCGGCCGACAGGTCGCCCGAGCGCAGCACCTCCTCCAGGCCGCGGCCGGAGGCCCACCGGTGGACCATCCAGGTGATCCCGGGGTCCAGCTCGCGGTCGCCGGTGAGGTTGTGCGCGAGCTTGCCGGCCTGCACCTCGGTCCAGATCGAGCCCATCTCGCCCAGCGCCTCGGCCACCTCGACGCTCGGCGTCGGCGGGTCGCCCGGCTCGTCGCCGCGCGACTCGTGCACGAGCGCGGAGACCACCGACGCGAGGTCCGCCGGGGTGAGCCGGCGCCACGTCCCGCGGCGCAGCGCCTCGGCGGCGACGAGGTCGAGCTCGGTGTAGATCCGGCGCAGCCGCTGGCCCTCCCCGGTCACCTCCTGACCGTCCTCGCTGAGGTAGCCCATCGCCGAGAGCAGGTCGCAGATCCGCTCGAAGGTCGCCGCCAGGGTGTTCGTGCGGTGGGTCACCCGCCGCTGCAGGTCGTCGGTCTCCTTGCGCAGCGTCCACCACCGCGCCGCCCACCGGGCGTGGTCTTCGCGCTCCGGGCAGCTGTGGCAGGGGTGCGCGGCCAGCGCGGCCCGCAGCTCGTCGACCTGTGCCGCCGTCCCCTCGGGTATGCCGTCCCGCCCGCGCCCGGACGACGTCCGCCCGGGCACCGGCTCGTGGACGGTGGAGCGCAGCGCCGCGGCGAGGTCCTTGCGCGCCTTGGGACTGCGCTCGTTGAAGTGCTTGGGCACCGTGAGAGTGCCGATGACCTCGGGGACGTCCCGGAAGCCCGGGATGGTCAGCCGCTGCACCCGACCGCTGGACGTGACGACCGTCGGCTCCGGGCCGGCGCCCCGGGCGCCCCGGACGACCACCGCCATCGTGCCGTGCCGCCCGCCGTCGAGCTGGATGACCTGACCGCGCTCGAGCTCCTCCAGCGCCTGACCGATGTCGCTGCGCCGCTGGGCCTGCCGGGTGCGGGCGGCCTTCTTCTCGACCTCGGAGAGCTGGTGACGCAGGCGGCCGTACTCCCGGAAGTCCCCACGGTCGCAGACCATGGACTCGGCATACCCCTCCAGCGCCTCGGTGTTGTAGCGGATCTGGGTGGTGAGCCCGACGACGGACCGGTCGGCCTGGAACTGCGCGAAGCTCGCCTGGAGCAGCTCGTGGGCGCGGTCGCGACCGTACTGCGCGACGAGGTTGACCGCCATGTTGGAGCTGGGCCGGAAGGAGCTGCGCAGCGGGTAGGTCCGGGTCGAGGCCAGCCCGGCGACGTCCATCGGGTCTGTCCCGCGGCGCCACAGCACCACGGCGTGGCCCTCGACGTCGATGCCGCGGCGCCCGGCCCGGCCGGTGAGCTGGGTGTACTCCGCCGGGGTGACCGGGGCGTGCTCCTCGCCGTTGAACTTCACCAGCTTCTCCAGCACCACCGTGCGGGCCGGCATGTTGATGCCGAGCGCGAGCGTCTCGGTCGCGAAGACCGAGCGCACCTGCCCGGCGGTGAAGAGCTCCTCGACGACCTCGCGGAAGAGCGGCAGCATGCCGGCATGGTGCGCGGCGTAGCCGCGGGAGAGCCCCTCCACGAAGTCGTGGTAGCCCAGCACCCCCAGGTCGGCCGGGTCGACCTCGGCGACCCGTTCGGCGACCAGGGCCCGGATCGTCTGGCCCTGCTCCTCGGGGATGAGTCGGGTGCCACGGCCCAGCAGCTGCTGGACGGCGCCGTCGCACCCGGCCCGGCTGAAGATGAAGGTGATGGCCGGCAGCAGCCCGTCGCGGTCGAGCCGGTCGATGACCTGCGCGCGGCTCGCCACGCCCCCGGGCAGCGACCCGCGGGAGAAGCCCGCGTCTCCCACACCGCCGGTGCCCCCGCCGCCCGCGCCCCGGGCGTCGTCGTAGCGACGGGACCGCCCGGTATGCCGTGACCCCCGCTGCTCGCGTCCGCCGCCCCCGCGCCCGCCACCCGAGCGCCCCCCGCCCGAGCGACCGCGGCCACGTGGGTCGCCCCGCCGGCCCCGGGGGCCACCGGCGTCGTCGCGCCGCCAGCCGCCGTCGGCCCGGGCCGAGCGCTCGGCGGCGGAGATGCCCTGCAGCAGCTCGGGGTTGACCCGGGTCGTCCCGTCGACCCCGGGGACGGCCCGCAGCCCGTCGGTGACGAAGAGGTCGTAGAGCCGCTGGCCGACCATCATGTGCTGCCACAGCGGCACCGGCCGGTGCTCGGAGACGATGACCCGCAGCGAGTCCGCATCGCCCCGCCCCCGCACCTGCCGCAGCCAGTCGCCGAACTCCTCGGCGTTGCTGACCGTCGCCGACAGCGAGATGACCTGCACCGACTCGGGCAGGTGGATGATGACCTCCTCCCAGACCGCGCCGCGCCACCGGTCGGCGAGGTAGTGCACCTCGTCCATGATGACGAAGCCGAGCCCGGTCAGGGTGGGGGACGCGGCATACATCATGTTGCGCAGCACCTCGGTGGTCATGACGACCACCGGTGCCTCGCCGTTGATCGACGCGTCCCCGGTGAGCAGCCCGACGTTGGCGGACCCGTGCCGTGCCACGAGGTCGTGGTACTTCTGGTTCGACAGCGCCTTGATGGGGGTCGTGTAGAACGCCTTGCGCCCGGTCTCCAGGGCGAGCGCGACCGCGAACTCGCCGACCACGGTCTTGCCGGCACCGGTCGGCGCCGCGACGAGCACCCCGGCGCCCTCCTGCACGGCGTCGATGGCCTCGCGCTGGAAGTCGTCGAGCTCCAGGCCCAGGGTCTCGGTGAACCGCCCCGCAGGGGTGGCGGCACGCGAGGCCCGGGCGCGCGAGGCGGCGTAGCGTTCGGCGGGGCTGGGCATACCACCCAGGCTACGTCAGCCCGGGACGACCACCCGAAGGCTCGCGGCGTCCACGCGCACGGTGAGCGGGAGGGGCCCCAGCGGCTCGCCGTCTCCGTGCGCGACGACGTCGTCCGGTCCCTCGACGCGCACCTCTCGGGCGCGGTGCACCTCGACCGCCGGATGCCCGGTATGCCGTCCCGCCCGCAGCGCGCGCAGCACGCCCAGGGCCTGGGCCGGGGAGACGGGGCGGACGAGGACGAGGTCGAGCGCGCCGTCGGCCGGGTCCGCCGCGGGGGCGATGGGCAGTCCGCCGCCGAAGAACGGCATCGACGCGGCGACCACGACGAGCGCGTCCAGCTCGCGGGGCCGCCCGTCCACCGTGAGCCGGTAGTGCAGCGGCGGCTGTCGGCGCAGCAGCGCGATCTCGACCAGCGCGGACAGGGTGTAGGACGTCGCACCCAGCCGCCGGGGCATCCGGTTGGCCCGCGCGTTGATCCGCGCCTCGAGCGCGCCGCAGACCGAGCCCAGCACCCGGCGGTCCAGCTCGGGCAGGAGCAGGGTGTCGACGGTGCGGGTCCGCCCCGCCAGCAGCACCTGGACGCAGCCCGCACCGTCCGGCGGCAGCCCCAGGCTGCGCGCGTTGTCGTTGCCGGTCCCGGCCGGCAGGATGCCCAGCGCCGTACCCGTCCCCGAGCAGACGTCCGCCCCCAGGCTGACCAGCCCGTCCCCGCCGGCGACCACCAGCACGTCGACCCCGTCGGCCACGAGGGCGGCGCTCGCGGCCCGGGCCTGCTCCAGCGTGCCCGCTGTCACCTGGACGACGTCGTGCCCGGCCGCGCGCAGGGCGCCGGTCGCGGCCTCCCCCACCGCGGCCGCCCCGCCACGGCCGGACCGGCGGCCGTGCACGAGGGCATACCTCATGTCAGCGGGGTCGCCTCGTCCGGCGAGAGACCGGCATACCGGCCGGGGTTCTTCTTCTCCCGCCGCCGCTCCATGAGGAAGGCGACGCCGACCGCGCACCAGTAGAGCGCGAAGACCGGGCTGGCCATCGCCAGCATCGTCCAGGCGCTGGGGTCCGGCGTCATGAAGGCGGAGAAGACGAGGATCCCGAAGAGCACGACCCGCCAGCTGCGCAGCATGAGCCGGGCGGACAGGATGCCGATCTGGTTGAGCGCGACGAGCACGACCGGGAGCAGGAAGGCCAGGCCGAAGGCGAGCATGAAGTAGAGCCACAGGGTGAGGAACTCGCTGGCCCCGGGCAGGTTGGCGATGCCCTCCGGGGTGAAGCC
The DNA here is from genome assembly GCF_947487915.1 of uncultured Serinicoccus sp. Lineage (GTDB taxonomy): Bacteria > Actinomycetota > Actinomycetes > Actinomycetales > Dermatophilaceae > Ornithinicoccus. Next base: position 187,415 of record NZ_CANKYH010000002.1, read on the forward strand.
GAGCAGGATCGCGACGAGGCGCGGGAAGGTGAAGGCCGCCAGCGCCGCCCCGGCGAAGAACAGCGGGATCGAGATGAAGAAGTAGGACAGCGCGATCTTCTTCTCCGCGCGGGTGAGCCCGGGCAGCAGGAAGCCCCAGATGTTCCACAGCCAGATCGGGCTGGCGAGCAGGATGCCGCTGAAGATCGCCACCCGCAGCTGCATCGCGAACGGCTCGGTGATGTTCTGGAAGCGCAGCGAGACGGCCTCGTCCCCGCGCTCGGCGGCGACGGCGTCGATGGGGGCGGTGACGACCGAGATGATCTCGTCGTACCAGTACCACCCGACGACCGAGAGCACCCCGATCGCCAGCACGCTGATCGTCAGCCGGTTGCGCAGCTCACGGAAGTGGTCCCCGAGAGACATCCGCCCCTCGGGGTCCTTCGCGCGTCGGGCGCGGGCCGCTCGGGTCACCGTCGGGTATGCCGTGTCGCGCGGTCGCTCAGGCGCCGGTCGTGCCGGTGGTGCCGGCCCCGCCCTCACGCCGCTTCATCGCGTCGTACTCCTCGCGGGCGGTGTCGGCGTCGTGGTCCTTGCGGTCGTCGAGGGCGGGCCGCTCGGCGTCCTTCTCGGTCTTGCGCGCCTCGCCCTCGTCCTTCATCTGGTCGACCTCGGACTTGAAGACACGCATCGACTCACCCATGGAGCGGGCCATGTTGGGCAGGTTCTTCCACCCGAAGAGCAGGAGGAAGGCGACGACGAGGACGACGATGTGCCAGGCCTGGAGACGCATGGTGGGCTCACTCGCTCTCGGTAGAGGTGTCGCCGCCGTGGCGGCGCACCGGGGTGCGTGGTCAGTCTAACGCCGGGCCTGGCGACAGGTTCCCCGACAGGGCCGTGCGCGCGGCCTCCTGCACGGCGTCCACGAGCGCCGCCGGCTCGACGACCCGCACTCCCCCGCCCTCGCGCAGCACGAGCCGGATGAGCCAGCGGGGGTCGGCGACCCGCAGCACCATCCGGACCGAGCCGTCGCCACGGGGCTCGACCTCCTCGGCCGGGACCTGCTCGGCGACCCACGCCGAGCCGGGGTCGAGGTCGAGGGTGACGGCCTGGTCGTCGGGGTCGGGCCGGTAGACCCCGCTGCCGACGGCCCGCTCGGGCAGGTCCTCGGGCGGGGTGGCCGGCACGTCCAGCACCTGCGCGGCCTCGATCCGGTCGAGCCGGAACAGGCGCACGCCCCGGGCGCGGTGGCACCAGCCCTCGAGGTACCACCGGCCGTCCACCGACAGCGCCCGGAGCGGGTCGACGTCGCGCTCGGTGGTCTCGTCCCGGCTGCCGGAGGTGTAGCGCAGGTGCAGCCGGCGCCGCTCGGTCAGCCCGGCCCGGACGGCCGCGGCGATCCCGTCGTCGGCCGGCTGCTCGAGGTCGACGCGCACGGCGGCCGCCGCCCGCGCGGTCTCCCCGGCGGCGGACTCCAGCTTGGCGAGCGCCCGGTCGATGGCGTCCCGCTCCGCGAGGCCCGGGGTGTCGGCGAGCGCCCGCAGCGCCACGATGAGGGCCAGGGCCTCGTCCCGGCCGAGGCGCAGGGGGCGGGCGATGGTGTCGGCGTTGCCGACGAAGACGCGCCCACCCTCCCAGGAGGCCTCGATGAGGTCGTCGGGGTAGTGACCGGGCAGCCCGCACAGGAAGAGGACCTGCAGGTCCTCGACGACCTGGCTCTCACTCACCCCGAGCTCGGCTGCCGCCGTCGCGAGGTCGATGCCCTGCCGGTGCAGCAACCACGGCACCATCGTCAGCATCCGGGCCACCCGGGAGGTGGCGCTCTCGTAGGTCGCCATCAGGCCGCTCCTCCCCCGTGCGCGGCGAGCACCGCGCGCAGTCGTTCGGCGACCTGCTCGGCCAGCTCGGCCGGTGCCTCTACGTGCACGTGCGGCCCGGCCGCGGTGACCTCGCGCGCCAGCGGCGTCAGCGACCCCACGTCGAGCTCCAGCCGCGACCAGCCCTCAGGCACGTCGCCGCCAGCAGCGCTCTCGCGGGCGCGCCGCCGCAGCGAGGCGGCCGCCCCGTCGCGCACCAGCAGGCGGACGGTCGTGGACCGCTCGCCGTCCTCCCCCGCGCTGCGCCGGATCATGGCGAGCGCGTCGAGGTCCTCGGGCACGGCATACCCCCCGGGCCGGCCGGCGCGCTGCGGGAGGCCGACGACACGGTCCAGCCGGAACACCCGGGGCGCGTCGCGGTCGAGGTCGTGGGCGGTGAGGTACCAGCGGCCGTGCCAGCTCGTCAGCCCCCACGGCTGCACGTGGCGGCGCGCGAGGTCGCCGGAGCCGCCGCGGTAGTCGAAGGTGATCGGGCAGTGCTCGAGCACGGCGTCGCGGACCGGCTCGAAGGCGGGGTCGGGGGTGTGCAGCAGCGGCTCGATCCCGGCGACCGAGGACTCGTCGCGCACCACCCCGGCGGCGTCCAGCTTGCGCAGCGCCTGCGCGGCCGGGCCGGCGAGGCTCGCCTGGCCCCAGGCGCGCGCCGCGAGCCCGAGCACCGCGAGCTCGTCGGGGGCGAAGTCGATCTCGGGCAGGGCGTACTCGCGCTGGTCGATGCGGTAGCCCGGCTCGTCGTCGAAGAAGGCGTCGATCGGCTCGGTGCGCAGCGGGATGCCCAGGGCGCGCAGCTCGTCCTTGTCCCGCTCGAACATCCGCTCGAACGCCTCGGGGGTGCTCCGCGCGTAGTCCGGGACGGCCTGGCGCAGCTTGGCGCGGCTCAGCGGCTGGCGGGTGTGCAGCAGGGCGATGACGAGGTTGAGCAGCCGCTCGGTCTTGGCCGCGGCCGGGCTGGGGCCGGTGCTCGTGCTCTTCGCCATGCCTCGCAGGCTACCGTCCGACCTCCCGCGACCCGGGCATCGATAGGCTCGGTTGTCGTGATCACGTGGCGCGAGGGTGAGGTGCACGAGCTGCTGCCGGGGTGGACCGGCGTGCAGGTGCTCGGCGTCGACGTCGGGGGCGAGCGGGTGCGGGCGCTGGGCTACCCCGACCTCGTCGGGAGCGCCGCGACGGGTGACCGGGTCCTGCTCAACGTCACCGCGCTGGAGCGCGGCCTCGGCACGGGAGGGTATGCCCTCGTCGTCGCCCTCCCCGACCGTCCCGACGCCTGGCCGGACCGCGCGGCAGGTGAGCCGGGCCACCTGGTCAAGGGCCGCTACGCCCCGCTGCAGCCGATGGTGCTGGGGGTGGACGACCCCGAGGGCGAGCACCACGCCACCCTCGCCCAGGCGGACGACCTGGAGGGTATGCCGGTGCTCGCCACCGACCTGCACTCGGCGCTCCCGGCGGTGCTCGCGGGGGTCCGGGCGCAGCGGCCCGCGGCCCGGGTCGCGTACGTCATGACCGACGGGGCCGCGCTGCCGCTGGCCTGGTCGCGGACCGTCGCCGGCCTGCGCGAGGCGGGGTGGCTGGCCAGCACGATCACCGCGGGGCAGGCCTTCGGCGGTGACCTGGAGGCGGTGACGGTGCACACCGCGCTGCTCGCGGCCCGGCACGTCGTCGGGGCCGACCTGGCCGTCGTGATCCAGGGACCGGGCAACCTCGGCACCGACACCCGGTGGGGCTTCTCCGGCGTGGCCGCGGGCGAGGCGCTCAATGCCGCCGCCGTGCTCGGCGGCCGCCCGGTGGCCGGCCTGCGGGTCTCCCAGGCCGACGCCCGCGAGCGGCACCGCGGGCTGTCCCACCACAGCGCCACCGCCTTCGGCCGGGTCCTCACCCACCCCGCCGACCTGCCCGTCCCCGTGCTGGCACCGCCAACGGGTGACGCAGGTGCGGCGGAGACCTCTTTCGCGGGTACCGGATCCCCCCGGGACAGGTCCTTCCCCGGCACCGGAGACCCGGCAGGGGCACCCGCGCTGCGCGAGTGCCTCGGGCTCGTCCACCGGCAGGCGCGCGACCTGGTCGCGGCCGCGCCGCACCTGCGCCTGGTCGAGCTTGCCACCGAGGGCCTGCCGGACGCGCTCGCGCAGGTACCGGTCCCCCTGTCGACGATGGGCCGTGGCCTGGAGGACGACCCGGCCGCCTTCCTGGCCGCCGCGGCTGCCGGCCGCCACGCCGCCCGGCTCCTCGACGGCACGGCTTGAACCCGGGCCGACGGTAGACCGCCCGCTCGTCGTCATACCGCCCGTTCGTCGTCGACCGTCCCGAGCCCGCCCGTCACCTCAGCACCACGGCTCCCACACTGCGGGGAAAGACCCGGCGGACACGGAAATAACCCCGGCCCGGGTGCACGTCTCCGCACTCAGTGACGCGCGGGACCAGAGGGAGCGGTGAGCGCCGCTCGCCCGCCGGTCACCTAGGCTGAGGGCCATGACCCTGCCCGCGCCCACGGCATACCTCGACGTCACGGCGCATCCTCCCCACGGGACCCGCGACCGCGGCCCGCGGGACGCACCCCGGCGACCGAGCGCCCCCACCCCGGGCTCCACCCCCGGCGCCGCACCCCGGGCCGACTGAGGCACCGGCATGACCTCCGACCTGGTCTTCCTCCTGGGCGGCGGGGTGCTGCTGCTCGCGGTCGCGCTGCCGAGCCTGCTCACCCGTGCCTGGCTGTCCGCGCCGGTCATCCTCATCCTCGTAGGCATGCTGGTGGGGCTGCTCCCCTTCGGCTCGAGCTTCGCCTTCGACCCCACCGACCAGCGCGACACCATCGAGCACGTCACCGAGATCACCGTCCTGGTGGCCCTCATGGGGGTCGGGCTGGCGCTGGACCGGCCGCTGTCCTTCCGCAACCGCGGCTCCTGGCGCACCTGGTCGCCGACCTGGAGGCTGCTCGGCATCGCCATGCCGCTGACCATCGCCGGCGTCTTCCTGCTCGGCTGGTGGGGACTCGGACTGGGTGCCGCACCGGCCCTGCTGCTCGGCGCCGTGCTCGCGCCCACCGACCCGGTCCTCGCCGGGGACGTGCAGGTCGGCGGCCCGGTCATCACGAGGCGTGAGGCGGACAGCGATGAGTCGATGGCCGAGCAGTTGCACGACGACGAGATCAGCGACGACGACGAGGTCCGTTTTGCCCTGACCTCCGAGGCCGGGCTCAACGACGCCCTGGCCTTCCCCTTCGTCTACGCGGCGATCTTCCTCATGACCATGGGGTCGGCAGCGGAGTGGGGGCTGCGCTGGCTGGCGTGGGAGCTCGTGGGCAAGATCACCATCGGCCTGCTCGTCGGGATCGCCGTGGGCTGGGTCATGGCCTACCTCGCGTTCCGCACCCGGCAGCAGGCGCTGCGGCTGGCCGAGCAGGGTGAGTCGCTGCTGGCCCTCGCGGCGATGCTGCTGGCCTACGGCGTGGCCGAGGTCGCCCAGGGCTACGGCTTCCTCGCCGTCTTCGTCTGCGCCATGACGATGCGGGCCCAGGCGCGGCGGCACGAGTTCCACGAGCACATGCACGGCGTCGTCGAGCGGCTGGAGCGGCTGCTGACCCTCCTCGTCCTGCTCTTCGTGGGCATCGCGCTCACCGACGGCGCGCTGGAGTCCCTCGACTGGCGCGGCGTCCTCGTGGGCGTCGCCCTGGTCCTGGTCATCCGGCCGCTGGCCGGGTGGATCGCGCTGCGCCCCGGGCGCTGGCGCATGTGCGACGAGAAGCTGCGCCCCCTGGCCCGGCGCGAGCGGCTCATCACCGCCTTCTTCGGCATCCGCGGCGTGGGCACGCTCTTCTACATCGCCTACGCCCTCTCCGAGACGACCTGGACCGGGGAGCGCTGGCTGTGGGCCACCTGCGTCTTCACGATCGTCTTCTCCGTCGTCCTGCACGGCGTGCTCGTGACGCCCATCATGACGAAGCTGGAGCGCGACCGGGAGCGGCTCATCCGCTCGACCTGAAGCGGGTTGACGACACCCCCGTCCTGATCGGCTCAGCCGTTCACGTGAACGCCTGAGCCGACGACACGCCGACAGCCGTCGGCCCAGGCGTTCACATGAACGCCTGGGCCGAGGGCGGTGCGCCGGGTGGCGCCGGTGGACGCGTCAGCGCACGTCCATGAGGTCGACGACGAAGATGAGCGTCTCGCCACCCTTGATGGCAGCGCCAGCGCCGCGGTCGCCATACCCGAGGTGCGGCGGGATGACGATCTTGCGGCGACCGCCGACCTTCATCCCGAGCAGGCCCTGGTCCCAGCCCTGGATGACCTGGCCGACGCCGGCGGTGAAGGTGAGCGGCTCGCCGCGGTTCCACGAGGCGTCGAACTCCTCGCCGGTCGACCAGGACACGCCCACGTAGTGCGCGGAGATCGTCGAGCCGGGCGTGGCCTCCGCGCCCTTGCCGACCTCGAGGTCCTCGACCTGTAGGTCGGCGGGCGGCTCGTCGCCGGGGAAGTCGATCTCGGGCTTGGCCTTCTGGACGCGGCCGAAAGCGGACTCGGTCATGATGTGCTCCTTCTCGTTCGAGGTCGGGTATGCCGTGCGCCGGCAACCAGGTGCGGCGCTCGGTGGGCCGTCAGCCAACCAGGTGCGACGCCCGGTGGGCCGTCAGCCAACCATGTGCGGCGCTCGGTGGGGCGTCAGCCAACCATCTGCGGCGCTCGGTGGGGCGTCAGCCAACCAGGTGCGGCGCTCGGTGGGGTGTAGCGGTGCCGGTCAGGAGGCGCCGAGGATGTCGACGACGAAGACGAGGTCCTCGCCGGCCAGCTCGTTGCCGGGGGCCGCGGTCTCGCCCTCGGTCTCCTCCGGCGCCGGGCCGTAGGCCTCCTCGGCCGGGATGACGAGCAGCACCCGGGAGCCGACGGTCTGGCCGACGAGCCCCTCGTCCCACCCGGTGATGACCTGTCCGACGCCGATGGGGAACTCGGTCGGCTCGCCACGCTCCCAGGAGCTGTCGAAGACCTCGCCGTCGGAGAGCTTCACCCCGGTGTAGTGGACCCGGATGGTCTGCCCGGCCACGACCTCGGGGCCCTCGCCGCGGATGAGCGGCTGGGTGATGAGCTGGTCGGGTGCCTCGACGCCCTCGACGTCGATCTCCGGCCCGGCGTCGCCCATGGTGACGGTGGGCAGGCCCTCCTCGGGCTCGACCTCCTCGCCCTGCGCCTCGGTGAGCGGCTCGCCGGTGTCCTCGACGACCATGTAGAAGAGCATGGTGTCGGTCGGGCCCACGCCGAGCTGCTCGTTGCCGGCCTCGCCGAACGCGTCGGCCGCCGGGATCGCCAGGAGCAGCTCGTCGCCGACCATGGTGCCGGGCAGCTGGTCGCGGAAGGCCGGGAAAAGCGTCTCGTCGGTGAGGTCGAGGGTGACCGCCTCGTCGTTCTCGAAGGTCGACACCAGCTGCTCGCCGGTGGTGCCGTTGACGGTGAGGTACCTCACCCGCACCTCGTGGGTGTCTTCGACCTCGTCGCCGTCGCCCTCGGTGAGGGTGCGGGCCTCGGTGGATCCGGCCACGAACGGCAGGTCGCCCTCGGCGAAGGGCTCGCCGTCCCAGGTCAGGGCGGGGGCCTCGCCCTCGGTGTCGACGCCGACATCGGCCAGGTCGCCGTTGGGTGCGGCCGAGGTCGCGGCGGCGTCGTCGCCGGGTGCGCTGCTCGTCGCGGCGTCGTCCGAGCCCTCGTCGGCCGACTCGGGGCTGCACCCCGCGAGGAAGATCAGGGGTGCGGCGGCAGCCGCGAGGTAGCGCAGGCGGGAAGAGCGCACAGGTGCGTCCTTTGCAGATCGGGGAAGCGTCCGGGCCAGCCTAACCCGGTGACCCTGAACCTTTCGTGGGAGCACCGCTGGTGGCGCGGATGTGCTCGAGCAGGGCGTCGACCCGCTCGTCCTGCGCCGCGAACGGGTCCTTGCAGATCACCGTTCGCTGCGCGGCGTCGTTGAGCTTGAGGTGCACCCAGTCCACGGTGAAGTCGCGGCGGTGCTCGGCGGCGGTCCGGACGAAGTCGCCGCGCAGCCGCGCCCGGGTGTCCGGGGGCACGGTCGTGGCGGTCCGGATCCGGGCCTCGTCGACCACGGTCCGCGCGGCGCCCGAGCGCTCGAGAATGCGGGAGAGCCCGCGCCGCGGGTGGATGTCGTGCCAGGCCAGGTCGAGCTGCTGCAGCCGCGGGTCCCACGGCTCGAGGTCGTGCCGCTGCGCGTAGGAGTCCAGCAGCTTCTTCTTCATGACCCACTCGATCTCGGTGTCGACGAGGTCCAGCCGGTCGGTCTCGATCGCCTCGAGCCCGCGCTCCCACAGCTCCAGGACGTCGCGGTGCACCGGGTGCTCATCTAGGCCGGCACCCCGGGCATACCCGGTGGTCAGGTCGAGCAGCTCGCGCTGCAGCTCCAGGGCGGTGATGGTGCCGCCGCGGCGCAGCGCCAGCGGGGTCCGCCCGGTCCGGTCGCGGCTGACCTCGCGGATCGCCTGCATGGGGTTGGCGAGGACGAGGTCGGGCACGACGGTGCCGGCCTCCAGCATCTTGAGCACGAGGTCGGTGGTGCCCAGGCGCAGCATCGTCGTGGTCTGGCTCATCGTGGAGTCGCCGACGATGACGTGCAGGCGCCGGTGCTTCTCGGGGTCGGCGTGCGGCTCGTCGCGGGTGTTGATGATGGGCCGCGAGCGGGTCGTCGCCGACGACAGGTCCTCCCACATGTGGTCGGCGCGCTGGGAGACGAGGTAGGTCGCCCGCTGCTCGACGACGTGCAGCCGCCCGGCGCCGGTGACCAGCTGGCGGGTCACGAGGAACGGCACGAGGGTGTCGGTGAGGCGCTCCATGCGGGTACGCCGCTCGATGAGGTAGTTCTCGTGCGAGCCGTAGGAGTTGCCCCGGGAGTCCACGTTGTTCTTGAGCACGTAGACGGTCGCGTCCAGGCCCTCGGCCGCGAGCCGCTGCTCGGCGTCCTCCGCGAGGTCCTGCACCACGAGCTCGCCCGCCCGGTCGTGGGCGACGAGGTCGAGCAGGTCGGTGCACTCGGCGGTGGCGTACTCCGGGTGCGAGCCGACGTCGAGGTAGAGCCGCGAGCCGTTGCCCAGGAAGACGTTGGAGGAGCGGCCCCAGGCCACGACCTTGCGGAAGAGGTAACGGGAGACCTCCTCCGGGGAGAGCCGCGAGGGGCCGGCGAAGGTCGCGTTGACGCCGAACTCGGTCTCGACGCCCATGATGCGGCTCAGCATGGCGGCACCGTCACTGGCCGCCCTTCTGCACGAAGCCGTGCACGAACTCGGTCGCGTTGGTCTCCAGGACCCCGTCGATCTCGTCGAGCAGGGAGTCCAGCGCCTCGTCCCGCTCGGCGCTCTGCGCCGCCGGTGCGGCGGGGGCCGGGGTGGCGTCCGGGTCCGGGCCGTCCCCGGCACCGCTGTCCCGTCGGCGGTCGAACTGCTGCTGCGACATACCTCGATCCTAGGGCAGAGCGTCGTCGCCGGCATGGAGGCCGGTCGCGGCTCAGACGTCCTCGCTGACCAGCTCGGAGAGCAGCCCGGCGGCGTCGGTATGCCGGTCCAGCAGGTCGGCGACCCGGTCCCGGCGCCCGCCGGTCGGCTCCTCGATCCGCACCCGCCGCAGCCGGCCCCGCTCGTCGGCGAGCACGACCGAGTCCCAGGAGGCGGCCCGCACTCCTCCGCCAGCGCCGTAGCGCCGGACCACCTCTCCGCGGAACCAGGCCCTCGTGTCCTCGGGCGGGTGGGTGACGGCGTGCGCGATCTCCTCCTCGCCGACGAGGCGCTCCAGGCGCCCCGCGGCCCGCAGCTTGCGGGCCAGGCCGCGGTCGGGGTCCAGGTCGTGCCACTGGATGTCCATGGCCGCCAGCCGATTGTCCTCCCAGCCCGTCCCCGCACGCTCGGCGAACCGCTGGAGCAGCTGCTGCTTGGCCACCCACTCGACCTGCCCGGCCGCCCCGGTGGGGTCCCGGCGCAGGGTGTCCAGCACCTCCCCCCACCGGCGCAGCAGCGGCCCGGTCTGTGCCTCGCCCGTCTCGGCCCAGGCCTCGTGCCCGGACGCCGCGGCCTGCTCGGCGGCGTCCAGGTGCGCCTCGAGCAGGTCCAGCCCGGTGAGGTGGCGGCCGTCGGCCAGCTCGACGGTCGCCCGCAGCGTCGGGTCGTGGCTGACCTGCTGGGCCGCGGCCACGGGGCGCGCCAGGGCCAGCCCGTCGAGCAGGTGCGGGTGGGTCTCGACCACCCGCAGCACCGCCGACAGCGACCCGAGCGCGAGGTAGGTGGTGACGTCGGCCATCGTCGCGTCCCCGACGATGACGTGCAGACGACGGTGCAGGTGCGGGGTGGCGTGCGGCTCGTCGCGGGTGTTGACGATGGGCCGGCGCAGCGTGGTCTCCAGCCCGATCTCGGCCTCGAGGTAGTCGGCCCGCTGGGAGAGCTGGAAGCCCGGGCGCTCGCTGGCCTGGCCCAGCCCCACCCGCCCGGCGCCGGCGATCACCGGCCGGGCGACGAGGAAGGGGATGAGGTGGGCGGCCAGCCGGTCGAAGGGGACCGACCGGGGCACGAGGTAGTTCTCGTGGGTGCCGTAGGAGGCGCCCTTGCCGTCGACGTTGTTCTTGTAGAGCCGGACGTCCAGGCCCTCCTGCGCGAGGGTGCGGACCGCCGCGAGGGCGACCTCCTCCCCCGCCCGGTCCCAGCGCACCGCGGCGAGCGGGCCGGTGACCTCGGGGCTGGAGTACTCCGGGTGGGCGTGGTCGACGTAGAACCGGGCCCCGTTGGACAGCACCGAGGTGGCGATCGTCGGGTCCTCGACATCGGTGAGCTGCGAGCGGTGCGCCAGCGCCCGGGCCATCTCGAAGCCGCGCGCGTCCCGCAGCGGCGTCTCGTCGGCGTAGTCCCACCCCGCGGCCGCGGGCAGCGCCGCCCCGGCGGGCGCGCCCGCGGCATACGCCCGCACCACCTGCCCGGAGAGCACCATCGGGGTCACCGGCTGCCCGGCGGGGTCCCGCTGCGTGCTGGTGATGCCGAGCTCGGTCTCGATCCCCATGACCCTGCCCACGCCCATGTCGCTCCCTCCTCAGGCGTCGACCCGCGGCCGGGGGACGCCGGTGACCAGGTCGAGGTCGAGGGTCGTGGAGGTGGCCAGGACCGTGAGCGCCCGGGAGCGGGTGCGGCCGTTGTCGTGGTCGACGGCGGTGAGGACGTAGCGGCCCGGGGGCGGCAGCCCGACCTCGTAGTAGCCGTCGGGGTCGGTGTGGGCGGTGGCGACGTACTCCCCGGAGTGCTTGATGAGCGAGACGAGCACGCCGCCCAGCGGGCGGCCGTCGTCGAGCACGTGCCCGGAGAGCAGCAGCCGTCGCGTCATCGTCACGTCCTCCTCGTGCCCGACGGCCAGGTCGACGAGGCACGACTGCGGCGCCCAGCCGTCCGCGGACACGACGAGCAGGTAGGCCCCCGGCTCGGGCAGCGCGAGGGTGTAGCGCCCGTCGTTGTCGGTGCGCCCCCAGTCGATGTGGGTGCCGTCGGGGCGCAGCACCGTGGTGACCGCCTGCCGCAGCGGGCCGCCGCGGGGCCCCACGACCCGCCCGCGCACGAGCAGCTCGGGCAGGTCACCCATCCCCGCGTGCTTGACCTCGGTCCGCTCCCCCGTCGGGGCCGGGGCTGAGCCCGGCTCCTCGACGCTCACCCGTTGCGGGCGCCGGATGAAGGCCGCGATGAGGCCGCCCCCGAGGGAGGCCGCGGCGCCGGCCCAGAAGATGAGCTGGTATGCCGCGAACGAGGGCGCCGGGACGCCGCTGGCGGTGGCGGTCATCGAGGCGGCGAAGACGGCGGCCACGAGCGCGGAGGCCGAGGACGTGCCGATGGAGCGCAGGAGGGTGTTGAGCCCGTTGGCCGACGCGGTCTCGGTGATCGGCACGGCCCGCATGATGAGCGTGGGCATGGCCGCGAAGGCCAGGGCGGTGCCGAGCGAGGCGATGCTCGAGGTGATGACCACCTCGAGCACGCTGCGGTGCAGCAGCGAGCGGCCGATGAAGCCCAGGGCGATGGTCACGGCTCCGGCGATGAGCACCGACCGGGCGCCGTAGCGGCGGATGAGCCCGGCGGACACCGGCGCCATGGCCACCATGAGCAGCCCGCTGGGCAGCAGGACCAGACCGGTGGAGACCGCGGAGAGCCCGAAGCCGTAGCCGGTGTCGGCCGGCATCTGCACCTGCTGGGCCGAGGTGAGGAAGTTGGCGAACATCGCGAAGCCGATGAGGACCGAGGCGGCGTTGGTGAGCAGCACCGTGCGGCGCATCGAGGTGCGGATGTCGACCAGCGGCTGGCCGGCGCGCAGCTCCCACGGCACCCACGCAGCCAGGACCAGGCCCGCACCGGCCAGCAGGCTCAGGGTCAACGGCGAGGCCCAGCCCCAGGTGCCGGCCTTGCTCACCGCCAGCAGGAAGCAGGTCAGCGCCACCGAGAGCAGGGCGGCCCCCAGGTAGTCGAAGCGCCCCCGGGTCTTGACCGTCGACTCGGGGACGACGAGGTAGACCGCGACGAGCATGACGACGGCGAAGCCGCCGGAGACGTAGAACAGGGCGTGCCAGTCGAGGTTGTCGTAGATGACGCCGGCCAGCGGCATACCGATCGCGCCGCCGATGCCCAGCGTCGCCGACATGAGCGCCACGCCCGAGCCGACCCGGTCCGCCGGGAGGTGGTCGCGCATGATGCTGATCCCCACGGGCACCAGGCAGGCGCCCAGCCCGCTGAGGCCGCGGCCGAGCACGACCAGCGCGAACTCGGAGCTGAGCGCCGAGACGACCGACCCGGCGATGACCGCCCACATACAGACGATGAGCAGCAGTCGCTTGCCGAACATGTCGGCCAGGCGGGACACGATGGGGGTACCGACGGCGGCGGTGAGCAGCGTGACGGTGACCAGCCAGGACGCGTTGTCGCTGGTCGTGTCCAGGATCTCCGGGAAGACCGGCAGCAGCGGCAGGACCAGCGTCTGCTGCAGCGAGACCAGGGTCCCGCACAACGACAGGACGACGATGATCGCCGTGGTGGGGGTGCTGGGTGCGGAGGCCGTCGTGGCCTTCTCGTCCGCACCCGCCGTCATGTCTCAGACCCTACGCCTGCGCACCGACAGCGCTTGCACGACCGCCCGCCAACCCAGCGCACCCCCCACGAGCACCACGGCGGCGACGATCACGAAGGCGGGCGCGGTGCCGGCCCCGGTGAGGACCCGCAGCAGCATCCCGACGGCCAGCGCCATCCCGCCGACCGCCAGGCCCTCCACCCACCAGCGTCGCGCGCGCCAGGTGAGCATCCACCCCACGGCCATGCCCACCCCGAAGGGCCACGCGGTCGCGAGGACGCCCAGCGGGGTGAGGCCCAGCTCGTGGCTGGACCGCCCGGCGACGGCGAAGACGAGGAGCAGCAGCACGTCCCCGAGGCGGCGCACCGTGCTCAGCGCTCGCCGAGGTCGACCGAGCGGCCGGGCTGGGTGCCGGAGGCGTCACCGACGAGGGTGCGGATGTAGGTGATCCGCTCGCCCTTCTTGCCCGACACCCGTGCCCAGTCGTCCGGGTTGGTGGTGTTGGGCAGGTCCTCGTTCTCCCTGAACTCATCGAGGTAGGCCTGCTCCAGGTGCCGCTCGCGCAGCCCCCGCTCCCCGAGCGTGAGGGAGTCCTTGATCGCGAGCTTCTTGGCCCGGTCGACGATGTTGTGCACCATCGCGCCGGAGGCGAAGTCGCGGAAGTAGAGCACCTCCCGGTCACCCCCGGCGTAGGTCACCTCGAGGAAGGCGTTGGCGGGGGACACGGCATACATCCGGTCGACGACGCCGTCGATGAGCGCGGCGACCGTCGCCTCCCGGTCCCCGCCGTGCGCCTGCAGCGCCGTGTCGTGCAGCGGTATGCCGGGGGTGAGGTACTTGGAGAAGATGTCGCGAGCGCCCTGCGCGTCCGGCCGCTCGATCTTGATCTTCACGTCGAGGCGGCCGGGTCGCAGGATCGCCGGGTCGATCATGTCCTCGCGGTTGGAGGCGCCGATGACGATGACGTTGTCCAGCCGCTCCACCCCGTCGATCTCGGCGAGCAGCTGCGGCACGATCGTCGTCTCCACGTCGGAGGACACCCCGGAGCCGCGAGTGCGGAACAGCGACTCCATCTCGTCGAAGAACACCACCACCGGGTCGCCCTCGGCCGACTTCTCCCGCGCCCGCTGGAAGATGAGCCGGATGTGCCGCTCGGTCTCCCCGACGTACTTGTTGAGCAGCTCGGGGCCCTTGATGTTGAGGAAGTAGCTGCGCGCGCTGCCCGGGGCCAGCCCCCGCTGCTCGGCCGCCTGCCGGGCCAGCGAGGCGGCGACCGCCTTGGCGATGAGCGTCTTGCCGCACCCCGGCGGGCCGTAGAGCAGCACCCCCTTGGGCGGCCGCAGGTCGTGGGCCGCGTAGAGGTCGGCGTGCAGGAACGGCAGCTCGACGGCGTCGCGGATCTGCTCGATCTGCCCTGCGAGGCCGCCGATGTCGGCGTAGGAGATGTCCGGCACCTCCTCGAGCATCAGCTCGGTGACCTCGGGACGCTCGATGCGCTCGGTGACGAAGCCGCTGCGCGGGTCCAGCAGCAGCGCGTCGCCCACCCGCACGGTGGCCTCGGCGAGCGAGCCGGCGCGCCGGGCGACCCGCTCGTCCTCGCCGCGGACGAGCACGCTGAGGCGCCCGTCCTCGAGCACCTCCTTGCAGGTGACGACGTCGCCGGCCCGCTCGTAGTCGGCCACCCCGACGATGGCCTGCGCCTCGTTGAGCAGCACCTCCCGGCCGGGCCGCAGGTCGCCGGTGTCGACCTCGGAGGAGATCTGGGTGCGGATGCGCCGCCCGGACAGCGAGACGTCCGCGGTGCCGTCGCCGACCAGGCGCAGCACCTGTCCCATCGCGAGCGGCGGGGAGGCGAGGGCGTCGAGGTCCTCGCGCAGCCCGACGATCTGCTGCTTGGCACTCTTCAGGGTGGTCGTGAGCGCGTCGTTCTGCCCCTTGAGCTCGCTCACCCGGCTGCTGAGCGACTGCACCTGCTGCTCGAGGTGGCGCTCGCGCGAGGACGCCTCGGTCATGCCTGCTCCTCCCCGTCGGTCCCGTCGCCGGTCACCCGGTCGGCGGTGCTCTGCGCGTCGCGGCGGGTGCGCCGCAGCTTCTTGTCCGAGACCGGGCGCTCACCGACGTCGGCGGCGCTCCACTCACCGGTGGCGGGCACGTAGTCCTCGCCGTAGGCGCCGGGGGCGGGGCGGGTGCGCCGCAGGTGGGCCTCGGTGTCGGGCGCGAGCCGGCGCAGCGTCACCAGGAAGCCGGTATGCCCGTGCATCCGGTGCTGGGGGCGCACGGCCAGCCCCTCGAGGTGCCAGCCGCGGTTCATCGACTCCCAGGCCTGCGGCGGCGTCCAGCCGCCGGCCGCCTTGGCCGCCTCCGCCACCCGCGACAGCTGGGTGGTGGTGGCGACGTAGCAGATGAGGACGCCGCCCGGGGCGAGCGCGTCGGCGACCACCCCGAGGCAGTCCCAGGGCGCCAGCATGTCGAGGACGACCCGGTCCACGGTGCCGGGGTCCACCGCTCGGGGCAGCTCGTCGACGAGGTCACCGACGGTGACCGTCCAGGCCGGGTGGTCCAGGCCGAAGAACGCCCGGGCGTTGGCGCGGGCGATGTCGGCGAAGTCCTCCCGGCGCTCGAAGCTCAGCAGCCGGCCCGACTCCCCCACCGCACGCAGCAGGGACAGCGACAGCGCGCCCGAGCCGACGCCCGCCTCGACGACGGTCGCGCCCGGGAAGATGTCGGCATACGTGACGATCTGCCCGGCGTCCTTGGGGTAGACGACCTGGGCCCCACGGGGCATCGACAGGACGAAGTCGGACAGCAGCGGCCGCAGCGCGAGGTAGTCGGCGCCCGAGGTGTGCCGGACCACCGTGCCGTCGGGCGCACCGATGACGTCGTCGTGGCGCAGGTGGCCCCGGTGGGTGTGGAACTCCTTGCCCGGCTCCAGGGTGATGGTGTGCAGACGCCCCTTGGGGTCGGTCAGCTGGACGCGGTCGCCCGCCCGGAAGGGTCCACGCCGCATGTCGGCGCCCGTCGGCCTGGTCATCGGGTCAGTCTACGAGCGGCTGCCGGTGACGTCGTGGGTGCTCACCACACCCCAGGGCCGCCCCTGCTCGTCGAGCAGCGCGACCACCCCCGATCCGGAGCGGCGCATCACCTCGATGACCGCGTCGAGCCGGGTCTGCGGCGGCAGGGGCACCGCCCATCCGGCGGGGAGCCGGACGGCGACGGCGGCGGCGGGCGTGCTCGGCCACGCCTCCCGGGGCACCTGCTGCAGCGCCGGCGGGTCGACCAGACCGTCCGGGCGGCCCTCGCCGTCGACGACGACCCAGAGCGGGTGCTCGGCCCACGGCACGGTGTGCAGCAGCGCGTCCGCGGCCACGACCCCGGGCCGGTGCGCGGTCTCGGCGAGGGTGCGTCGCGAGGCGCGCATCCCCTGCCGGCCGAGCCGGATCGCCTGGCTCGCGCCCTGCCAGAGGAACACGCCGATGAGGGCCACCCAGGCGACCCGGGTCCAGGGCACCCGGTCGCCGTTCAGCAGCGGCGGCACCAGGAGCACGACCGCCACCAGGACCACGACGAGCCGGCCGGACCACCCGGCCACCATGGTGCCGAGATGGCGGTTGCCGGTGACGCCCCAGACCAGCGACTCCAGCAGGAACCCGCCGTCCAGGGGCAGCCCCGGGACGAGGTTGAAGACGGCCACGAAGGAGTTGGCCCAGGTGAAGGCATACGCCAGGAGCAACGGCACCCCCGTGGTGTCGAGCACGCCCATGGCCCACCAGCCGAGCAGCGCGAGCACCCCGTTGGCCAGCGGCCCGACGACCGCGACCGCCGCGCTCCGCGCGGGGGTGCCGCCGGCGCCGTCGTGGGCGGTGTGACCGCCCCAGAAGTCCGCGACGATGCGGGAGACCCCGAAGCCGACGCCCTGCGCGACCAGCGCGTGCGCGGCCTCGTGCACGAGCACGGACACCAGCAGCAGCACGACGAAGGCGAACGCCACCGCGTAGCTCCAGGCGCCCAGACCGGGCAGCGTGCGCTCCACCGTGGGGCCGAAGAGCGCGATCATGAGCACCGCCACCAGCACCCAGCTGCGGCCGAGGTAGATCGGGATGCCGGACAGGGTGCCGACACGCCAGCCGGGTGCTCGCTCCATCCCCCGAGCGTAGAGTGCCGACCATGGAGGCGGTCACCGAGCACCTTGCCCGGGCCCTGTCCCCCTCGCGCGCCACCGACTTCATGCAGTGCCCGCTGCTCTACCGCTTCCGCGTCGTCGACCGGCTGCCGGAACCGCCGAGCGCCGCCGCCGCACGCGGCAGCCTGGTGCACGCCGTGCTGGACCGCCTCTTCGACCTGCCGCCCGGGCACCGCACCCTCGAGGCGGCCACCGACCTGGTGCCCGGCGAGTGGGAGCGGCTGCTGCTCGCCGACCCGGTGCTGGCCGAGCTGGCCGAGGACGCCTGCGGCGGGACGGAGGAGCTGCTGCGCAGCTGGTTCGCCCTCGAGGACCCCACCCGGCTGCAGCCGGCCGAGCGTGAGCTCTACGTCGAGGCCGACCTCGACGGCCTCGTCATCCGCGGCTACGTCGACCGGCTGGACGAGGCGCCGGACGGCCGGCTGCGGGTGGTGGACTACAAGACCGGGCGCTCTCCCTCAGAGACCTTCGAGGGCCGGGCGCTGTTCCAGCTCAAGTTCTACGCGCTGGCGCTGTGGCGCAGCCGCGGCGTCCTGCCGAGCCGGCTCCAGCTCGTCTACCTGCGCGACCGCACGGTCCTGTGGATCGACCCCAGCGAGGCGGACCTGCTCGCCACCGAGCGCAAGGTCCGGGCGCTCTGGGCCGCGATCGAGCAGGTGGCGAGGACCGGCGACTGGCGCGCCCGACCCTCACGGGCCTGCTCCTGGTGCGCGCACCGAGCCGTCTGCCCCGCCTGGGGCGGCACGCCCCCGCCGCTGCCGGCGGGCGCCACGGCGCTGGCGCTGGACCCGCGGTCAGCCGCGGGGTGAGCCGTCGTCGCGTCGCCGCAGGTAGCGCTCGAACTCCTTGGCGATCGCGTCGCCGGACGCCTCCGGCAGCTCGGCGGTGTCCTGGGCCTCCTCCAGCTGGCGCACGTAGTCGGCCACCTCGTCGTCGGTCGAGGCCAGGTCGTCCACCCCGCGCTCCCAGGCCCGGGCGGCCTCGGCGAGCGCGGTGTCGTCGATGACGCAGTCGAGCAGCTCCTCGAGCTGGCCCAGCAGCGCCAGGGAGGCCTTGGGTGAGGGTGGGCCACCGGCGTAGTGCGGCACCGCCGCCCAGCAGGACAGCGCCGGCAGGTCCTGCTGCCGCCCCTCGTCCACCAGGACGCCCACGATGCCCGTCGGGCCCTCGTAGGTGCTGCGCTCGATCTCCTCGCTGCCCTCGAGCAGCTCGTCGTCCTCGGAGCTGATGCTCACCGGTATGGGCCGGGTGTGGGGCACGTCCGCGAGCAGCCCGCCCAGGACGACGAGCAGCTGGACGTCCCGGGCCAGGAGGTAGTCGAGCAGGTCCCCGGCGAAGGTGCGCCACCGCACGGACGGCTCGATGCCCAGGACCAGCAGGACGTCTCGCCCCAGCGGGGTGTTGCGGGCCAGCAGGACCCGGGTGGTCGGCCAGCGGATCATCCGCCGCCCGTCGACGCTGAGGACCTGGGGCCGGTTGACCTGGAAGTCGTAGTAGTCCTCCGGGTCGACGGCGGCCACCACCTCGGCGTCCCACACCTGCGCCAGGTGCTCCACCACGCTCGAGGCGCTCTCGCCGGCGTCGTTCCAGCCCTCGAAGGCGGCGATGACGATCGGGTCACGCAGCTCACCGGTGTCCTGCAGCTCGATCACGGGCCTCACCCTCTCGCTCGGAAGCATCGCGCCCTCGCTCGGAAGCGCCGTTGGTCCACCCTAGACCGCCTCGACTAGCGTGGTGCGGGTGACGCGCCACCCCGCCCGCCCGAGCCGACCCGAGGACCTGCCCGCCGCCGTGCTGTGGGACATGGACGGCACCATCGTCGACACCGAGCCCTCGTGGATCGCCGAGGAGTACGTCCTGGTCGAGGAGGCTGGCGGCACGTGGACCGACGCCGACGCCCACGACCTCGTCGGCCAGGACCTGCTCACCTCGGCGGGCATCATCCTCGAGCGGACGCCGGTCCGCGGTGAGCCCGAGCAGGTGGTGCGCCGCCTGCTCGACGGCGTCGTGGAGCGCACCCGCGCCCACGTGCCCTGGCGGCCCGGGGCGCGGGAGCTGCTGGCGTCCCTGCGGGAGCGGGGCGTGCCGTGCGCCCTGGTCACCATGTCCTGGACCGAGCTGGCGGACGTGCTGGTGGAGCAGCTGCCGGCCGGGACCTTCGACGCCGTGGTCACCGGGGACCAGGTGAGCCGGGGCAAGCCGCACCCGGAGGCCTACCTCGAGGCGCTGGCCCGCCTGGGCGTGGCCCCGGAGCGGGCGCTCGCGGTCGAGGACTCCCCGACCGGCGCCACGGCGTCGACGGCCGCGGGCGTGCCCACCCTCGTGGTGCCGCACACCGTCGCCGTGCCGCCCCTGCCGGGAGCCGTGCAGCTGCCGAGCCTGGAGGGCCTCAGCCCGGCCGACCTGGGCAGACTGGCGCGCTCGCTGCGCTCAGAGCTGCACCCCGAGCAGCGCGTCGACCGCCTCCACGACCAGGCCTGAGACAGGCTCGCCCGCGACCACGGTCGTGGCCCAGTCGTCCACGGCGTCCAGGGCTCCCGGCGTGTCGAGGTCGTCGGCCAGCCGCTCACGCAGGCGGCGCACGGTCGTGACCCCGAGCTCGGTGACCGACTCGTGGGCGGCCATGTCGCCGGCCCGACGCCACAGGTCGAGGCGCTCGCTCGCCTCCCGGAGGATCTGGTCGGTCCACCCCCACTCCGTCCGGTAGTGCTGCCCGAGCAGCGCCAGCCGGATCGCCATCGGGTCGACCCCGGCGGTGCGCAGCGCGGAGACCAGGACGAGGTTGCCCCGGCTCTTGCTCATCTTCTCCCCGTCCAGCCCGACCATGGCCTGGTGCACGTAGGCGCGGGCGAAGCAGTCGTCGCCGCACAGGGCGGCCGCCTGGACCGCGCTCATCTCGTGGTGCGGGAAGACGAGGTCGGTGCCGCCGCCCTGGACGTCGAAGCCCGGGCCGAGGTAGCGCTGGGCGATGGTGGAGCACTCGATGTGCCAGCCCGGGCGGCCCCGCCCGAGCGAGCCTCCGTCCCAGTGCGGCTCGCCCTGCCGGCCCGCACGCCACAGCAGCGGGTCGAGCGGGTCGCGCTTGCCGACCCGGTCCGGGTCACCCCCACGGTCGGCGAAGACCTCCATCATCTCCTCGCGGGACCATCCGGACACGGCACCGAAGCTGGGCTGGGTGGAGAGGTCGAGGTAGACGTCGGCCCCGCCGGCCCCCTCGGCCAGCGCCTGGTCCTGCGACACGGGCACCTGGTAGGCGGTGCCGTCGCCGAGCAGCTGCTCGACGGCGCGCACGTCGTCCGGGATCCCCTCGACGGCCCCGACGTAGTGGTCCGGGGGCAGCACCCGCAGCGCCTCCATGTCGGCGAAGAAGAGGTCGATCTCGCGACGCGCCAGCTCCTGCCACTCGACCCCGTCGCGCTCGGCCCGCTCCAGCAGCGGCTCGTCGACGTCGGTGACGTTCTGGACGTAGGTGACCTCCAGCCCGGCGTCCCGCCAGGCACGCTGCAGGACGTCGAAGGTCACGTAGGTCGCGGCATGCCCGAGGTGGGTGGCGTCGTAGGGCGTGATGCCGCACACGTAGAGCCGCGCCCGCCCCTCGGAGCCGGCGACCTCGACGCGGCGGTCGCCCGCGGTGTCGTGCACGCGCACGGGGGTCCCGTCGTGCTCGATCGGCAGCCGGGGCAGGGCGGTGGGCGACCAGGTCTTCACCTGCGGGAGCCTAACCGTCCGCGCCGACGTCGCAGCCACCGGCCGGGTCGTGCGCCCCGGCCTACCAGAGGGGCCAGGGAAGCGGGTAGCGGTCCGTGGGTGCCGCGGGGAAGGTGGCTTCGTCGCGCACCCGGCGGACCCGGGCCGCCAGCGCCTCCCGCTCGACGTCGGACAGCAGGGCGGTGAGCTGGGTGGCGAGGCTCCCGTCCGCGTCGGCCAGGGCGTGCGCGAGCGCCTCCAGCCGCGCGAGGTCCGTCGACGGGAGCGGTTCGTCGGCGAAGCCCCAGAGGACGGTGCGCAGCTTGTCCTCCTCGTGCAGGCTGACCCCGTGGTCGAAGCCGCGCAGCCGGCCCTGGGTGTCGCGGGTCAGGTGGGCGGCCTTGCGGTCGGCGTTGTTGAGCACGAGGTCCAGCACCGTCATCGACCGCAGGCCCGGGTCGTCGGCGTGCGCGACGACGAGGGCTCGACCGTGCTCGTCCTCGGCCTGGACGACCGGGCACCATCCGTCCGGCAGGTCCTCGGGGACGACCACGTCGACCAGCCCGGCCGCCGGGTCGGCCAGCCGCTGCGGATCCTGCTCGACCCACCACTGGACCGAGCCCGGGCCGAGCGGGCCGTCGCGCAGCACGGTCGGCGGGACGAGGTCGAAGCCCGCGGCCCGGGAGATGAGGTAGGCCGCCACCTCGCGCTGCCCCAGGGACGCGGGCGGGAAGTCGTGCAACGGTCGCTCCCCCTTGACCGGCTTGTAGACGGCGCGGTGGCCGCTGGGCTCCCCCTGGGCGTCGGTGAGGTCGACCAGCAGGGTCAGGTTCGACGCCTGGGTGAGCACCCCGACCGGCTCGACGGTCGAGGTATGCAGCAGCTCCAGGGCCGCATCGTCGTCCACGTCAGCGGCGGTAGCCGTTGGCGCGGGGGCAGATGTGTCCGGTGGGGTCCAAGGGCTGCCCGCAGAAGGGGCAGGACGGTCGGCCCCCCTCGATGGAGGCCGTGCAGCGCATCGAGAAGGCCCGGGCACGGCCGGGCTCGAGCACGACCTTGATGGACTGGGGCGGCAGACCCGCCCAGGGCACGTCCGGGCCCTCGTCGTCAGCCTCCAGCTCGGCGACGTCCTCGGCGCCGGGCCGGTCGTAGGCCTCGAGGACCACTCGCCGCCGGCCGGCCTCCCAGGCGACCGAGAGCCTTTGGACGCGGAAGTCGTCCTCGATGGGGGTGTCCAGGGGGGCGTTGTCGACGAAGGCACGCCCGGCCTCCTCGGTGCCCTCCGGGCCGGCGACGTCGTCCAGCATCTCCGCCAGCGACTCCCCCAGCAGCCGGACCTGCTCCTTCTCCAGGGAGACGGTCATGACCCGCTGGGAGTCGCTGGCCTGCAGGAAGAAGGTGCGCCCTCCGGGCGGTCCGACGCTGCCGGCGACGCAGCGCTCAGGCGGGTCGAAGACGTGCTCAGCCATGAGGGTCAGCCTACGTCCTCGCTCCCGGCGCCCCCACCCACCTCGGCGTCGCCGGTCGCGCCGACCGTGGCGAGGCGCGCCACCAGACCGGACAGGTCCACCGGGTCGCTGCCGGTGTCGTTGGTGCGCAGCACGAACGGCCGGCCCGGCGTGCGGTGCACGAGGCTCAGCGAGGCCGGGTCGACGACGATGCGTTGGAAGTCGTCCAGCGCGGTCGCGAGCGCGTCGGCGAGGATCGACTTGATGACGTCGCCGTGGCTCACCGCCACCCAGACGGCGCCGGGGCCGTGGTCGGCCTCGACCCGGGCGTCCCACTCGGTGACGGCCTCGACGGCCCGGGCCGCCATCTGCGCCATCGACTCGTGGGCGAACGCCTCGTCCGCGGGGAAGGTCACGGCGGAGGGCTGGTCCTGCACCTGCCGCCACAGCGGCTCCTCGGCCAGCTCCTTGAGCGGTCGGCCAGTCCACGCGCCGTACCTCGCCTCGCCCAGCCGCTCCTCGGTATGCCGCTGCACCGGC
The DNA here is from genome assembly GCF_947487915.1 of uncultured Serinicoccus sp. Classification (GTDB taxonomy): domain Bacteria; phylum Actinomycetota; class Actinomycetes; order Actinomycetales; family Dermatophilaceae; genus Ornithinicoccus. The sequence goes on from NZ_CANKYH010000002.1 coordinate 210,186, forward strand.
CGGTCCGCCGGCTGCGCGGCCAGCACCGCCGCGGCCGTCTCCTGGCACCGCTGCAGGGGGCTGGCGACGACCGCCGCCAGCGGGGTGGCGGCCAGCCGTGAACCGGCGTCCCGGGCCTGGTCGGCTCCGGTCTCGTCCAGCCCGAGGCCCGGCGTCCAGCCGGCGAGGATGCCGTCGGCGTTGGCCTGGGTGCGGCCGTGCCGGAGCAGGATGCAGATGGCCATCAGAGCTCGGCCTCCAGCCGCGCATGGGCCTCGACGGCGGCCTCGAGGGCGTCCATCCGGGCCCGGAGGTCGGCGCCCCAGGGCGCGACGGTCAGCGTCGTGATCCCGGCGCGCTGGTAGCGGCGCATGCGCTCGGTGATCCGGTCGACGTCCCCGAGCAGGCTGGTGTCGTCCACGAACTGGGCCGGCAGCGCCCGGGCTGCCTCGCCGTAGCGTCGCGCGAGGTAGAGCTCCTGCACCCGGTCGGCCTCGGCCTCGTAGCCCATGCGGCTGGCGAGCTGGTGGTAGAAGTTCTGCTCCCGGCTGCCCATCCCCCCGACGTAGAGCGCCGGGTAGGGGCTGACGGTCCGGGCGCAGGCCTCGAGGTCGTCGCCGACGGCCAGCGCGACCGTGGCGTCGGTCTGGAAGGGGTGCTCGGGCGGGGTGTCGCGCCGGTCGAGGCCGGCCTGCAGCTGGGCCCGCTGCTCGGGGAAGAAGTCCGGGGCGACGAACACGCCGAGCCATCCGTCGGCGATCTCGCCCGCCAGCTCGAGGTTCTTGGGTCCGACCGCGGCGAGGTAGATCGGGATGCTCGGACGGTGCAGGTGCGTCAGCCGCAGCGCCTTGCCCGGGCCGTCGGGCAGCGGAAGGGTGAAGAACTCCCCCTCATGGGTCACCGTCCGGTGCGCGAGCGCGGTCCGGACGACCTCGACATACTCCCTGGTCCGGGCGAGCGGCTTGGCGAAGCGGACGCCGTGCCAGCCTTCCGACACCTGTGGTCCGCTCACCCCCAGGCCGAGGCGGAAGCGGCCTCCGGACAGGCTGTCCAGGCTCACCGCCGCCATGGCGGTGGCCGCGGGAGTGCGGGCGGGGATCTGCATGACCCCGGCGCCCAGCCCGATCCGGGAGGTGCGGGCGGCCAGGAAGGACAGGATGCTCACGGCGTCCGGTCCGTAGACCTCCGCCACCCAGGCGACGTCCACCCCGAGCTCGTCGGCCCGCTGCACCAGCGCGAGGTGGTCCTCGTCGCGACCCTGCCCCCAGAACCCGCAGCTCAGCCCGAGACGCACCCGTCAGCCCCGCGACGTCTCGTCGACGTCGTAGGCCTCGTCGTCGAGCCCGGAGTACTTCTCGTCATCCTCGTCGGCCCCGGGCTCCTCGAGCTCGTCGTCGTCCTCATCCTCGTCGTCGTCGTCGTCATCGTCGTCATCGTCGTCATCGTCGTCGTCGTCGAAGTCGTCGTCATCCCGGTCATCGTCGTCGTCGCTCGCGAGGTCGTCGTCGTAGACCTCCAGCGGGGTGACCTCGCCGTAGGCGTCCATGAGGGCGTCGTCGTAGGCGGTGAACGCCTCGGCCACCCGCTCGTAGGCCTCGACCACCGCCGGGTCGTCGTCACCGCGGCTGACGGCTGCGGTCTCCAGGTGCGTCTCGAGGGCGGCGACGAGTGCGGTCAGGGCGGCGCGCGGGTCAGCGGTCATGGGGTGACGGTAGCGCGAAATCACTGCTGACGGGCGGGTATGCCGTCCGCCCCGGCCCGGGGTGCCTATGCTGGGTCGCGATGGTCGAGTACGAGTACCGAGAGCTCACCTTCCACCGCGACCAGGGCCGCGGCGAGGTGCGGCAGACGCTGACCGAGCACGCCGAGTACGGCGCCTGGGAGCTGGCGCGGGTACGCGTCTACCTCGGGGGCGCCCGGCGGGTGCTGCTGCGCCGCAAGATCATCCGCGTGCGCCGCACCGCCTGAGGCCCGGGCGGGTGCCGCCCGGCGGCGGTTCAGCAGTCGGCGATGAGCTGACCCAGCACCCGGGTGCCGAAGCGCAGGGCGTCCACCGGCACCCGCTCGTCGACCCCGTGGAACATCCCGACGAAGTCCAGCTCCTCCGGCAGCCGCAGCGGGGCGAAGCCGTAGCCGGTGATCCCCAGGCGGGACAGGTGCTTGTTGTCGGTGCCGCCGGACAGGCAGTAGGGCAGCACGTGGGCGCCGGGGTCCTCCTTGAGCAGGGCCCGCTTCATCGAGTCGACGAGCTCACCGCTGCTCGGCGCCTCGAGGGCGACGTCCTTGTGCTCGATCTCCACCTCGACGTGCTCGCCCGCGAGCTCCCGGATGGTGTCGAGCAGCTCGTCCTCGTGCCCGGGCAGGAAGCGGCAGTCTAGCGAGGCCGAGGCGCTCTGGGGGATGACGTTCATCTTGTAGCCCGAGGAGAGCATGGAGAAGTTCGAGGTGTCCTGCAGGGTGCCCTCGACGAAACGGCGTGCCCCGCCGAGCCGCGCCAGCATGTCCTCGACGCCCTCCTCGTCCCAGGACTCTCCCGTGACCTGAGAGACGCCGTCGAAGAGCTCACGGACCGAGGCGATGTAGGTCCTCGGCCACGGGTGGGCGTCGATCCGGGCGATGGCCTCCGCCAGTCGGACGATGGCGTTCTCCTCGTTGGGGACCGAGCCGTGGCCGGCCCGGCCGCGCGCGTGCAGGCGCAGCCAGGCGATGCCCTTCTCCGCGGTCTGCAGCAGGTAGGCGCGGGTGGGCGCCCCGGTCGCCTTGTCGGGGAGGGTGATGGAGAAGCCGCCGACCTCGCTGATGGCCTCGGTGCACCCCTCGAACCACTCGGGGTGCTCGGCCACGACGTGGCCCGCGCCCTGGGTGCCCCCGGCCTCCTCGTCGGCGAAGAACGCCCAGACGATGTCGCGCGGGGGCACCTCTCCGGAGCGGGCGAGCTGGCGCAGGGTGGCCAGGAGCATGGCGTCCATGTCCTTCATGTCGACCGCGCCGCGACCCCAGATCATGCCGTCCTTCTCCTCCGCGGCGAACGGGTCGACCGACCAGTCCGCGGCCTCGGCGGGCACGACGTCGAGGTGGCCGTGCAGCACCAGGCCGGGACGCGAGCTGTCGCGGCCCGGGGTGCGGACCACCACGCTCGTGCGCTCCGGCTGGTCCGCCGGCGCCGTGACCTGCGGGTCGAGCCCGACCTCGCGGAGCAGCTCCACGACATACTCCGCGGCGGCCCGCTCCCCCGGCCCGCTGCCGTCGCCGTAGTTGCTCGTGTCGATCCGGATGAGCTCCTTGCAGATCCGGACCGCCTCCTCCTCGGCGGTGCTGGACGGGCCTAGGTCCTCAGGGGTGGACGTCATACCGCCACCCTAGCCACGGCCCGACCGACCGGCGCGGAGAGGATCCCCCCGGCAGCGGAGCTCGCCTCGCCTACTCGTGCTCCTCCGCGAAGAGCTCGAGGTGGCGGCACTCGCGGCACCGGAACGCGCGGACGAGGAAGCGCTCGGCACCGAGGGAGCTCAGACCGCCGAAGAAGCTGGTGTCCCGGGCGCCGAGCACCCAGCGCACGAAGCCCTTGGCGCCCTCACCGGTGTCGGACAGGTAGCCCTCGTCGAGCAGGCCCTGGCTACCGCACGCGGTGCAGGTCGAGCGGGCCTGCTGCCACCGGTCGCCGGACGACGACGGGCCGAGCCGGTGCATGCCGTCAGCACGCACCGGCCCGGAACCCGGCTGGTCGCTCACCGGGACCTCATGACGTGAGCTTGCCCTCGATGCACTCGACGAACTGGCCGAGCAGCTTGTCCGACACCGTCTGCATGACCCCGCGGCCGAACTGCGCCGGCTTGCCGGTGATGGTGAGCGACGTCACCACGTCGGCCTGGGTGCCGCTACCTTCCGGCTCGAGCTGCAGGACGACCCTGGCCGAGGCGTTGCCGAGGCCGCGCAGGCCCTTGCCGATCCCCTCGATGACGGCGCGGTGGGCCTCGTCGTCGCGCTCGACGAACCTGCCCTCGCCCTGGTAGGTCACGCCGATCGGACCGAGCTTGACCTTGACGTTGCCGGTGAACTCCTCCTCGGTGGCCGAGGTGACGGTCGCGCCCGGGAAGCAGCCGCCCACCTGCTCGAGGTCGGTCAGCAGGGCCCACGTGGCCTCCGGCGGGGCGTCGACGGTGAAGGTGTGGTGCAGCTCCATCGCCATCGGGTCAGGCTCCTGCCGCCGCGAGCACGGCCCGCCGGGTCAGCACCCCGGCGACGTGCTTGCGGTAGTCCGCCTGCCCGTTGAGGTCCGACGGCGGGTCGGTGCCCTCGGCGACCTGGGCGCACGCCTGCGCGACGGCCTCCTCGGTGGCCTCCTGACCCACCAACGCCTCCTCGACGGCACGCGCCCGCAGCGGGGTCGAGCCCATGTTGGTCAGGCCCACCCGGGCCTCGGCGATGGTGCCGCCCTCGGTGCGCACCGCGGCGGCGATGCCGATGATCGCCCACTGGTGGGAGACCCGCACGAACTTCTCGTAGCGAGCGCCCCAGCCGGTGTGCTTGGGGATCTCCACGGCGGTGAGCAGCTCGCCCTCGCCGACGGCGGTCTCGAAGAGGTCGACGAAGAAGTCCGCGCCGTCCACCGTCCGCTCGCCGTCCGGGCCCTGGATGACCATGCGACCCTCCAGCGCCAGCACCGGGGCGCCCACGTCGCCGGCGGGGTCGGCGTGCGCCAGGGCCCCGCAGACGGTGCCCCGGTGCCGGATCTGCTCGTCGGCGACCTCCTTGAGCGCGGTGTGCAGCAGCGCGAGGTGCTCCTGGACGAGCGCGGAGTCGAGGACGTCCTGGTAGGTCGCGCCCGCACCGATGCGGATCGCGTCACCGACCTCGGTGACGCCCTTGAGCTCCTCGATGCGGGAGATGTCGACGATGATGCCCGGCGCGTTGAGCCGCATCCGCAGGACCGGCAGCAGCGACTGCCCGCCGGAGAGGACCTTGGCCTCGTCGCCGTGCTCGGCGAGCAGCTCCAGCGCCTCGGCCACCGTGGCCGGGGCGGCGTAGTCGAACTCCGGGGGGATCATGCCTGGCCGCCTTCCTGGGTCGTGCCGGCGGCGGGTGCCGCCCCGGCTCCGGGTGGGTCCTGGTTGGGCTCACCCTCGGCGAAGTGGCCCGCGGCCGCCCCCGCCGTCTCGCTCATGGCCCCGGCGGTGCCGTCCTGGATGGCCCGCCACACGCGTTCCGGGGTGCAGGGCATGACGATGTCCTTGACGCCGAACTGCCGGATCGCGTCGAGGACCGCGTTGACGACGGCCGGGGTCGACGCGATGCAGCCGGCCTCGCCGACCCCCTTGACCCCGAGGTCGTTGGAGGTGGCCGGTGAGGTGGTCCGGTCGGTGACGAAGTTGATCGTGTCCGCGGTGGTCGGGAGCGTGTAGTCGACGAACGAGCCGGACACCAGCGTGCCCTGGTCGTCGTAGACCGCCTCCTCCCACAGCGCCTGGGCGATGCCCTGGACCAGCCCGCCGTGCACCTGCCCCTCGACGATGAGCGGGTTGACGACGTTGCCGATGTCGTCGACGCAGACGTAGGAGCGCATCGTCGTGGCACCGGTCTCGGTGTCGACCTCCATCGCGCACAGGTGGGTGCCGTGCGGGAAGGAGAAGTTCACCGGGTCGAAGGTCGCGTCGGCGTCCAGGCTCGGCTCCATCCCCTCGGGCAGGTCGTGGGCGGCGAAGACCGCGAGTGCCAGGCCGGCGAGCCCGACACCCTCCTGGTCGGCGCCGGCGCCCTTGACGGTGAACTTCCCGTCGCGGAACTCCAGGTCGTCCGGGTTGGCCTCGAGCTGGTAGGCCGCGAGCGGCCGCGCCTTCTCGATGACCTTCTTGGCCGCGTTGATGACCGCCTGGCCGCCGACCACCAGCGAGCGCGAGCCGTAGGTGTCCAGGCCCTTGTGGCTGATCTGGGTGTCGCCGTGGAGCACCTCGACGTCCTCGAAGGGCACGCCCAGCTGGTCGGCCACGATCTGGCTCCAGGCCGTCTCGTGGCCCTGGCCGTGCGCCGAGGAGCCGGTGATGACCTCGACCTTGCCGGTGGGCAGCATCCGGACCGAGGCGTGCTCCCAGCCACCCGCGCCGTAGTTGAGCGAGCCGAGGACCCGGGAGGGTGCCAGCCCGCACATCTCGGTGAAGGTGGAGATGCCCAGGCCCAGCTGCACCCGGTCGCCGCTCTCCCGGCGCCGCTGCTGCTCGGCCCGCAGCTCGTCATACCCGAAGAGCTCCTTGGCCCGCTCGGTGGCGGCCTCGTAGTTGCCCGAGTCGTACTCCAGCCCGCAGACGGTGGTGAACGGGAACTCCTCGTGGGTGATCCAGTTCTGCTCGCGCACCTCCATCGGGTCGCGCCCCAGCTCCAGGGCGAGCTCGTCCATGATCCGCTCGATGGCGAAGGTCGCCTCCGGGCGGCCGGCGCCGCGGTAGGCGTCGGTCCACGTCTTGTTGGTGAAGACGTTGGTGCAGGAGAAGTGGTAGGCGGGGAACTTGTAGATGGAGTTGTACATGAACGCCCCGAGGATCGGCACGCCCGGCGTGACCAGCCCGAGGTAGGCGCCCATGTCGGCGAGCAGCTCGACCTTCAGCCCGGTGACGGTGCCGTCGGCCTGGGCCGCCAGGGTGAGCTTCTGCCACTGGTCTCGGCCGTGGTGCGCCGAGAGCAGCGACTCGCTGCGGGTCTCGGTCCACTTGCACGGCTTGCCGGTATGCCGTGCCACCAGGAAGGTGATGATCTCCTCCGGGGTGACCTGCAGCTTGCCGCCGAAACCGCCGCCGACGTCCGGGGCGATGACGCGGATCTTGCCCTCGTCGACGCCCAGGGTCATGGCCAGCATGAGGCGCAGGATGTGCGGCACCTGGGTGGCCGACCACATGACGAACTGCTCGCCGGTCGGGTCCACCACCGTGGAGCGGGGCTCCATGAAGGCGGGGATGAGCCGCTGCTGGCGGAACTCGCGCTCGACCACGACGTCGGCCGCGGCGATGGCGTCCTCGACGCTGGACCCGGTGCCCGCCTCGGCGGAGTCGAAGACCCAGGTGGCCGAGCGGTTGGTGCCGAGGTCGGGGTGGGCGAGGATGTCGTCCTTCGCGGAGGCCCGCAGGTCCAGGGCCGCCGGCAGGTCCTCGTAGTCGACGTCGACCAGCTCGGCGGCGTCGCGGGCCGCGGCGGAGGAGCGCGCGGCCACGACGGCGACGACCTCCCCGGAGAAGGCCACGCGGTCCACGGCGATCGCCGGGTGCGGCGGCGCCTTCTGGTCCTCGGTGATGGGCCAGGCGCAGGGCAGCGAGCCCTGCAGGTCCTTGACGTCCTCACCGGTGAGGACCGCGATGACGCCCGGCGCCTGCCGGGCGGCGGTCGTGTCGATGCCCGTGATGCGGGCGTGCGCCAGCGGGCTGCGCACCATGGCCAGGTGCAGCATGCCCGGCAGCACGTGGTTGTCGGTCCACTTCGTCCGACCGGTGATGAGGCGCTGGTCCTCCTTGCGCCTCCGGTCACGGCCGACCTCGTGCGTGGACGCTGCCTGGGGCCGGTCGTCGACGGCGGTCACGACTGCTCACCTCCGCTGGTGGCGGACTGGCCCGAGGCCTGCAGGACCGCCTTGACGATGTTGTGGTAGCCCGTGCACCGGCAGAGGTTGCCCTCCATGCCGTGCCGGACCTCGTCCTCGGTGGGACTCGGGTTGCTGCTGAGCAGGTCGGTGGCCTGCATGATCATGCCCGGTGTGCAGAAGCCGCACTGCAGGGCGTGGCAGTCGCGGAAGGCCTCCTGCACCGGGGTGAGCGTCTCACCGTCGGCGAGCCCCTCGATGGTGGTCACCTCGCGACCGTCGGCCTGGACGGCGAGCACGTTGCAGGACTTCACGCTGCGCCCGTCCATGAGCACCGTGCAGGCGCCGCAGTTGCTGGTGTCGCAGCCGACGACGGTGCCGGTCTTGCCGAGCGTCTCGCGCAGGTGGTAGACGAGCAGGGTGCGGGGCTCGACCTCGTCGGTGTAGGTGGTGCCGTCCACGGTCACGGTGATCTTCATACGGCTCTCCGTCCGGAGGATGAGGGGACATCGTTGTCCCTGCTGATCCTGCCGTGGCGGGGGGTGCCGCGCAACCGATACGAGGAGGTCAGGCGGTGCGCTCGGGCGCCTCAGCCCTGGTGTCGGTGGATCGCGCCCTCGGTCTCGCGCAACGGCTCGCCACGCCCGCCCCAGCGCAGCGCGATGATCTCGCTGGCGATGCTCACCGCGGTCTCCTCCGGGGTGCGGGCTCCCAGGTCCAGGCCGATCGGGCTGCGCAGCCGGGCGAGCTGGTCCTCCCCCAGCCCGACCTCCCGCAGCCGGGCCAGGCGGTCCTCGTGGGTGCGGCGCGAGCCCATGGCACCGATGTAGGCGAGGTCCGGCGCGTCCTCGCCCAGCAGGACCTCGAGCAGGGGGACGTCGAACTTCGGGTCGTGGGTGAGGACGCAGGCGACCGTGCGCGCGTCGAGGGCGTCCTGGGCGACCTGCGCCTCCACATACCGGTGCGGCCAGGAGACGACGACCTCGTCGGCGTCCGGGAAGCGGCTGCGGGTCGCGAAGACGGGCCGCGCGTCGCACACCGTGACGCGGTAGCCGAGGAAGCTGCCCATCCGGGCGACCGCGGACGCGAAGTCGATGGCCCCGAAGACGAGCATCCGGGGTCGCGGTGCGTAGGAGGCGACGAAGACCCGCATGCCCTCGCCGCGGCGCTCGCCGTCGGGGCCGTACTCGAGCGTGGCCGTCCGGCCCTGCGCCAGCATGCCGCGGGCGTCGTCGACGACGGCGGCGTCCGCGCGGGAGCTGCCCAGGCTGCCCACCACCGGCTCCGGCTCGGGGCGGACCACGAGCCGCCGGCCCAGGTGCGTCCCGTCAGGGTGGGCGACGACGGTGGCCACCGCGACCGGGCGGCCGGCCGCGATGTCGGCCGTGATGTCCCCCAGCTCGGGGAAGTCCGCGCGGGAGACCCGCTCGACGTAGATGTCGAGGATCCCGCCGCAGGTGAGCCCGACCCCCATCGCCTCGTCGTCGGACACGCCGTAGCGCTGCAGCACGGGTGTCCCGGTGGCCATGACCTCCTGGCCCAGCTCGTAGACCGCGCCCTCCACGCATCCGCCGGACACCGAGCCGACCGCCTCCCCGTCCACCCCGACGAGCATGGCCGCACCCGGCTGGCGCGGCGCCGACTTCCAGGTGCCCACCACGGTGGCGAGCGCGACCTGCTCGTCGTCCTCCCACCACGGGAGCAGCCGGTCCAGGACGTCACGCATGTGCTGATCGTGCCACGATCCGGGCCGCCGGCATCAGCTGCGCCCGCCCGCTGCGCGACGCACGGCGTAGGGCACCGCGCCCCAGACCCCGCCGAAGAGAGCGACGGCCACGAGGGCGGCGACCACGCCGGCGACGTCCCCGACGACGATGCTGACGACGAGACACAGCACCGTGGCCATGGTCAGACCCATGAGCACCAGACCCACGCGCGTGAGCCGGTGCGAGACCAGGACCAGCTGCTCCTTGAGGTGGTGCCGGAAGAGCACACGGTGCGCACTGACCGGCGCGACCAGCACAGCCGTGGTCGCGACCGCCAGGCACACGGCCACCAGGAAGAGGCCGCGCTGGTAGGCGCCCAGGTCGGCGAACCTCGCCTGGAAAGGCAGGGTGAGCAGGAACCCGGCGAGGATCTGGGTGCCGGTCTGCAGCACCCGCAGCTCCTGCAGGAGGTCGACGAAGTTGCGGTCCATCCGCTCGTCGGTGGTCTCCGTGCGGCCGAGCCGCTCGTTGTCCCCCGCGCCGGGCGGGGGCGCGTCGTCGTCCTCCGCGTCGGGGCGGGGCGTGCTCATCCCGGCTCGGCCCCGCCGGAGTGGACCTCGTGCATGGGCAGGACCGTAGGGCATACGGGGACGCTCTGCGACCTCGGCGGCCACTCCCGCCCAGCGAAGGTCCCGTGGGAGTCGGCGCCCTCCCCGACTCTCCCGGGACGCTCGGCGCGGATGGCGTGCCCGGGCGGCGCGCTTGACCGCGACGCCGCAGGTCAGACCTGATATCTCTCCGGTATGCCGAGACACCGCCGTGCGCGCCTGCGACCCGCCCCGCCCTCGCCCGTCCTCCCCACCGTGGTCCGGGCCCTCGCCCTGGCGCTGGCCCTGGTGGTCCTTCACCCCGCCGGAGCGGCGCACGCCACGCACGACGACTACGGACCGGGTGCGGTCGTCCTCCACGACGAGCTCGGGTCTCGGGACCGGGTGACGGTGGTCTTCCCGGAGGACGTCTCCCACGCCGATGCCGAGGCGCGGGTGCGCGAGCACGCCTCCGCCCGGGACCTGCCGGTCGAGGACGTCGAGGTCGTGGACAACTCCGGGCCGGACACGGTCCGGGTCCGGGTGACCACGCTGGTCGGCGAGGGGACCGGCCTGCGCTCCACCGTGTCGGCCGGCGTCGCGGAGGAGTGGGGCGCCCTCTCCGACAGCGGCGAGGTGCACCTGTCGCTGCCCCGATGGGCCACGGCGGTCGGGGAGGTGGATCGGCACGACGGGGACATCGTCCTGGATGGCGAGGACGTCTCGTGGAACCAGCCCTGGTGGCCGATGGCGCTCCCCCTCGTCCTGCTGGTGGCGCTCCCGGTGCTCGTCTTCCTGGTCCTCCGTGCGTTCGCCCGTCGGCAGGTGGCGAGCCCGGAGGACCCCGCCGTCCGCGTGCACCGGCTCCGTGTCGCGGCCATGGTCGCCATGCTGGTCGCGATGGGCGGGGTCGTCGCGGGGGCGCTGCTGGGCGGCCGCGACGGAGCAGAGACGTTGCTCCTCCTGACCGTCCCGGACGCGCCGGCCTGGCTACAGACGGTGGCTGGCCTCGGGCTCGCGCTGCTGCCGTTCTGGCTGGTGATCGCGGCGCTCCTGCTCGCCGTCGTGCCGGCGGACCGCGAGCTGCGCGAGACGGAGCAGACCACCGGCGGCGCGTTCCGCGAGACCGGCCGCGCCCTCTTGGTCTTCGGGCTGATCGGTCTCCTCGTGGGCGCCGGAGGTGGGGCCGCGATGGCGTGGGACACCCGTGCCTACCTCGTCTTCCTGCCGCTGGTGATGCTGCTGCTCGCGGTCCTGGGGCCGATGCTCATGAGCCGGATGATGCGCACCCGCGCGCTGCCCGAGCCGCACCGGTCCAGGCTGCTCGACGCCCTCCAGGAGCACGACCTGCGGGTGCGGGACCTACGCCTCATCGACACCCGCGGCGGCAAGGTCGTCAACGCCGCCATCAGCGGCGTGCTCCCGCAGCTGCGCTACGTCTTCATCACGGACCACGCGCTGCAGGTCATGAGCGACGACGAGCTCGAAGCGGTGATCGCCCACGAGGCCGGTCACGGGAAGGGCCACCACCTCCTCGTCAAGGCCGGGGTGGTCGTGCTCCCGGTCGTCCTGCTGCTGGGGGCGGCGTGGCTGGGTCGCGACCAGCTCGAGGACGTGGTCGCGGCCGTCCCGCTGTGGGCGGTGCTCACGGTGCTGCTCGCGGTCCTGCCGGTGCTGGTGCTCGTCCTCCAGGGCGTCGTGGGGATCGCCCTGGAGAAACGGGCCGACGACTACGCGGTCCGGACCGTGGGGGCCGACCGGCTGGCGGCTGCGCTGGAGACCCTGGCGGAAGCCAACGTGGTGAAGCGCCGCACCGGGTGGCTGTGGAACCTGCTGCAGCAGCACCCCGGCCTGGAGGGCCGCATCCAGCGCCTGCGCACCTCACCGAGCCGGGAGCACGCCACCCGCTGAGTCAGGCCTCTGCCAGCAGGTCCAGCAGCTCCTGGAAGGTCGCGAGCGAGTGGCCGGCGACCAGGTCGTCGACGTGCGGCAGGGCGGCGACGATGCCCGCCTGCACCGGCGCATACCCGTCCTTGCCGCGGTGCGGGTTGACCCAGACGACCCGGTGCGCCAGCGAGCGCAGCCGGCGCAGCTGCTCGCCGAGGAGCTCGGGGGCCTGGCGCTCCCACCCGTCGCTCAGCACGACCACGACGGCCCCACGCGCCATCCCCCGACGTCCCCACCGCCGCAGGAAGACGTCGAGGGCCTCGCCCAGGCGGGTCCCGCCGGACCAGTCCGGCACCGCCTCCCCGGCCGCGAGCAGGGCCCGGTCGGGGTCGCGCTCGCGCAGCGCCCGGGTGACGTGGGTGAGGCGCGTCCCGACGGTGAAGACCTCGGTGGTGTGCGGTGCCGCCTGCACCATCCGGTGGGCGAGGCGCAGCAGGCTGTCGGCGTAGGAGCTCATCGACCCCGACACGTCGACGAGGAGGACCACCCGACGACGGCGGATGGTCTTGTCGCGCAACCGGATCCGGGTCGGCTCCCCGAGGTTGCGCAGGTGTGCCCGGACGGTCGCCCGCCCGTCGACCTCCCCCCGCCGCGACCGGGTATGCCGCCGCGCCGGCCGGGTGGGCGGGCGCACCGTGAGCGTCGCGAACTGCCGGCGCAGGGCGGCTCGGTCCGCCGGCGACAGCCCGGCGACGTCGCGGTGGCGCAGGACCTCCTGCGCCGACGCGGTGACCCGCACGACGTCGTCCTGCGTCTCCCCCTCCCCCTGCGCCGTCGGCTCCTCGAGCGATGCCTGCACGGTGGTGGGTGCCGGCGGTTCGTCGCGGCTGACCGCGTGCATGGGCCGCCCGCCGAACCAGCCGGTGAAGACCCGGTCGTAGGGCTCCAGGTCGGCCGGCGACGCGGTCAGCGTCGCCCGCCCGGCCCAGTAGACCCCCGCGCGGTCCCGCAGACCCGTGGCGGCGCAGGCGCGCAGGAAGGTCCGCTCCCGGTCGGCGGTGACCGGGAGCCCGGCCGCCCGGCAGGCCCGGGCGAACCCGCCCAGCGTCTGCCCGGGGCCCCACCCCTCGACCACCCTCGGCCCCGCGCCCCGACCCTCGACGTGCGTCACGGCATACCTCTCAGCGGGTGAGCATGCGGTCCAGGGCGACGCGGACCCGCTCGGCGTCCTCGCGGTACTTCACCGCGGCGCCCATCGTCGTGGCGGCCACCTCGGGGTCCAGACGGCTCTGACCGAGCGCGGTCAGCGCCCGCGCCCAGTCCAGCGTCTCGGCCACCCCGGGAGGCTTGACCATGGTGTCGTCGGCGCGCAGCTGCTGGACCAGCGTCACCACCTCGCGGGCCAAGGTCTGCTCCACCTCCGGCAGCCGGGCCCGGACGATCTCCAGCTCACGGTCGAGCCCGGGGTGCTCGATCCAGTGGTAGAGGCAGCGACGCTTGAGCGCGTCGTGCAGCTCTCGGGTGCGGTTGGACGTGAGCACGACGAAGGGCGGGGTGTCCGCGGCCACCACCCCCAGCTCGGGGATGCTCACCGACCAGGTCGAGAGCACCTCGAGCAGGAACGCCTCGAACTCGTCGTCCGCCCGGTCGATCTCGTCGACGAGCAGCACGCACGGCGAGGCGCGCAGCGCCTGCAGGACGGGCCTGGCCTGCAGGAAGCGCTCGTCGAACAGCTCGGCCTCCAGCTCACCCACCCCGGACCCGTCCGAGGTGTCCCGTGCCAGGGCCTCGACGGCGCGCAGGTGCAGGATCTGCCGCGGGAAGTCCCAGTCGTAGAGCGCCTGGCTGGCCTCGATCCCCTCGTAGCACTGCAGCCGGATCAGCGGCACGCCCTGCAGCTGCGCCATCGCCTCGGCCAGCGCCGTCTTCCCGGTCCCGGGCTCCCCCTCGAGCAGCAGCGGCCGTTGCAGGGCGTGCGCGAGCCAGGTCACCGTCGCGAGCCCGTCGTCGGCGAGGTATGCCGTCTCCGCCAGGGCGGCGCGCAGGGTGTCCGGGCTGGCCAGGGCGGGGTTCGGCATACCGGCAGCATCGCCGACCGGCCAGTCGTTGTCCACGGCGGGGCCTCGCCGCGGGCGTACCCTGCAGGCGTGAGCCTCAGCTTCGCGGTCGACCCCGGTTCGTCCACCACGGTCTTCGAGCAGGTCGTCGACCAGGTCGTGCAGGGGATCCAGGACGGTGCGCTGATGCCGGGCGACCGGCTGCCCCCGGTGCGCCGGCTGGCTGCCGACCTGGGGATCGCGACCAACACGGTGGCCAAGGCCTACCGGCAGCTCGAGGAGGAGGGTCACGTCGAGACCCGCGGCCGCGGGGGCACCCTCGTGCGTGACGAGCTGGCACCGACGCAGCCCGGCCGGGTGGCCGCCGAGGAGTTCGTGCGCGCCGCCCGGGCATCGGGCCTGGACCTGCCGCAGGCGATCGGCCTGCTGCGGCGCAGCTGGTCGCCGGTCAGCGGTCCGGCCGGGCCTGCCGACTGAGGTCTCGCCCGACCAGGCACCGGCGCTCGCGCAGGGTGGCGGACGTCCGTCGGGGACGGCTGTTCAGGTCCGTTCCTCCTGTCGGTCGACGTCGCTGCCCCGGGCGAGGTCGCCGCACTCGACCAGCTCGGGCCGGGCGCGGCGCAGGTAGGCCCGGGCCCCCTGGTCGCCGCGCGCCTCCGCGAGCACCCCCTGCCAGTGGTCCTGCCCGAGCAGCACCGGGTGACCGGCCACGCCTCGGTATGCCGCCCGCGCCAGGTCCGCGGGTCCTGCTCCCGACCGGTCCAGGAGGCGGGCGACGACGTCCGCACCGACGTCCGGCAGGTCGACGAGGTGCGCGACCGCGACCAGCGGCACGGTGCGCCCGCGCGCGACCAGCGACACGAGCCCCGCTCGCAGCGACTCCCCCATCCCCTCCTCCCAGGTGCCGCAGAAGGTCGTCGCCACCCTCGGGTCCCCCGGGAACGCCTCCGCGAGCCGGCTCTCGACCTGCTGCGCCTGCGCGCCCGTGACCACGAGGACGTCACCGCACCCGCCGTCGAGCAGCACCTGCGCCGAGCTCACCACCCACGGCACCCCCGCGGTGGTCGCCAGCGCCTTGGGGCCGCCGAACCTCCGCCCGGCGCCCGCCGCGAGCAGCAGACCGGTGGTGCGTGCCGACGTCGTGCCCATGGCCGACAGTGTGTCAGGGGAGGCGGGCATGATGGGCTCATGAGCATCGTGGTCGACCTGGCCGAGCTGGAGCAGGCCCTGACGAGGCACCCGACGGCCTACCTGCTGCTGCCCGGCGACGGGCGGCCGCACGTCGGCGAGGTCGAGGTGTCGATGCGCGGCGACGTGGTGGTCCTGTCGACCCCGGGGCGCACGGCGCGTCGCGTGGTCCCCCAGCGACCCGCCGTCACGCTGCTGCTGCCCCCCGCCGAGCCGGGTGGCTACGCCCTGGTCGTGGACGGCGAGGCCAGCCTGGTCGGCGAGGAGCTCCACGTCGAGCCCAGCCACGCCGTGCTGCACCGGCGCCCGCGCCCCGGCTCCCCGCCCTCGGCGACGGGGTGCGGCAACGACTGCCAGCCGTTGTCGTGAGCGCCGGCAACCCCGAGGTCGTGGGTGAGACCGTCCTCGACGAGGACTGGTATGCCGTCGAGCTCACCGGCCGGGCGTGGACGGACTGTCTCTTCCGCGAGGTCGACCTGACCGAGGCGGTGACCTCCGGCTGCCGCTTCGTCGGCTGCACCTTCGACCGCTGCCGGCTCAACGCGTCGGTCCACCGGCAGACCGCGTTCACCGCCTGCACCTTCACCGACACCTCCTTCTTCGACGCCACCCTCGAGGGCTGCCGGTTCGACGGCAGCAGCTTCTCCGGCTGCGACCTCCGCCCGATCACCGTGACCGGCGGGTCGTGGTGGGGCGTGTCGCTGCGGGGCGCCGACCTGCGCGACCAGGACCTCTCACGGCTGCGCCTGACCGAGGCCGACCTGGCCGGTGCCGACCTGCGCAAGGCCTCGCTGGAGGGCGCCGACCTGTCCGGCGCGGTCCTGCGGGGTGTCCGCGCCGAGGGTGCCGACCTGCGCGGGGCGAGCCTCGGCGGCGCCGACCTGTCCGACGCGGCCCTGCGCGGCACCATCCTGGACCTGGCCGGCGCGCTCGCCGTGGCCGAGTCCCTCGGTGCGGTCGTCCAGACCTGACCGGCGCCTACCCTCGGACCTGACCCCTCGGCATACCCCGACCCAGATCCAGACCCGGACCAGATCCAGACCCAGGAGACACCCATGGCCCTCATCCGGTGCGACTTCTTCTCCGACGCGCTCGAGCTGTCGACCTCGATGACGGTGGTCCTGCCGCAACGGGTGCAGACCCGGATCGGCACCGACGAGCCGCCACCCTCGGACGAGCCGCCGCCGGTGCTCTACCTCCTGCACGGGCTGAGCGACGACGACACCATCTGGTCGCGACGCACCTCGATCGAGCGGTATGCCGAGGCGCTCGGGCTGGCGGTCGTCATGCCCGCGGTGCACCGCAGCTTCTACACCGACATGCGGCACGGCGGGCGCTACTGGACCTTCGTCTCCGAGGAGCTGCCGGAGATCGTCGCCC
Source organism: uncultured Serinicoccus sp. (assembly GCF_947487915.1). Lineage (GTDB taxonomy): Bacteria > Actinomycetota > Actinomycetes > Actinomycetales > Dermatophilaceae > Ornithinicoccus. Next base: position 226,531 of record NZ_CANKYH010000002.1, read on the forward strand.
GGCTCTTCCGGGTGTCGACCGCGCGCGAACGGACCTTCGTGGCCGGGCTCTCGATGGGCGGCTACGGCGCGCTGCAGCTGGCGCTGCGCCAGCCCGGGCGGTTCGCCGCCGCCGCCTCGCTGTCGGGCGCGCTCGACCTGGGGGACCTCGTGCGCCGAGGCGACCGCGACGAGACGCTGCGGCTCGTGCTGGGCGACGAGCCGGTCACGGGCACCCCGGGCGACCTCCTCCACCTCCTCGCCGAGGCCGAGGTCGACGCGCTGCCGCAGCTGTTCGTGGCCTCCGGGACCCAGGACGTCCTGCTGGGGCACTCCGAGCGGTTCGTCGCGCAGGCCCGGGCACGCGGCCTCGACGTCACCGAGAGCTACGCACCCGCCGACCACACCTGGGCCTACTGGGACGAGGTGATCCAGGAGGTCCTCGCCTGGCTGCCGCTCGACCCCCGCTCTGCAGGCTGAGCCACGTCTGGACCACGGCCAGGGCAGGGCTCGGACGTGGGCGGGCGACAACGGCGTGCGTGCTCGCGCTGTCGACGGTGATGACGTGGCGTCCGTGTTCGGAGTGTGACCGGCGGCACTCAGGACGGATCGCCCAGGACGCTGCGCCGCCGGGCGGCGGGCACCTTACCCTCGCGGCCCCATGCTGACCAGGTCCCGGCCGCCGCGGACCACCCGAAACGGGTAGGCACCGCTGCTGCGGGGCGGAGGACGCTGGCCATCATGGACACCCTCACCGGCGTGAGCGCCGTCGCCCCCTCCCTGCAGCATCCCGTCCAGGTCCGGGTGGTGGCCCACGACGACCCGCTCGACGGCATCGAGGCCGTCAGCGTGCCGGTCACCAGCACGCACCCGGTGCCACCGCTCCTGGGGGTGGACCACGAGGGCCTGCGCCGGGCCGGGTTCCGGCCCACGGTCGGACACGCGCTGCCGTTCCCGGGTGGCGGTATGCCCGTCCCTGTCGCCGTGGGGGTGGGCGATCTCGACGAGCTGGACGCGGCCGGCGTCCGGGACGCGGCCGCGGCCTTCGCCTCGGCGGTGCCCTTCGACGCCCAGCTGGCGACGCGGGTCCCGGTGTCGGAACGCCTCGGCCCGGCTGCTGCCGCAGCGGCGGTCGTCGAGGGGGTGCTGCTCGCGCGCTACCGGTTCAGCCTGCGCAGCAGCGCGACCGAGGTGGTCGACGTCGCCACGCTGACCCTCGTGGCACCGGCCGGCGAGGAGGCCGCGGTCCGCGAGGGTGCCGACCGTGGCCGGCTGATGGCCCGGGTGGCGATGCTGAGCCGTGACCTGGCCACCTGCCCGGCAGGGATGCTCACCGCCACCGCGATGGCCGACCTGGCCCTGGCCCTGGGTCCGGGCGCCGGCCTGGAGGTGGAGGTGTCCGGCACGGAAGAGCTGCAGGAGATGGGCTGCGGGGGCCTGCTCGGGGTGAACCGGGGAAGCGTCCAGCCGCCCAGGATGATCCGGTTGTCGTACGTGCCCGAGGGCGGTGGGTCCGAGGGCCACCTCGGTCTCGTCGGCAAGGGCACATGTACGACCCCGGGGGGATCAACCTCAAGCCCAGCGACGCCTCGCACTCCCAGATGAAGAACGACATGTCGGGCGCGGGGGCCGTGCTGGCGGCGATGACGGCGCTGCGTGAGGTCGGCTGCCGGAGCCGGGTGACGGCATACCTGATGTGCACGGACAACATGCCCTCGGGGTCGGCCGTCCAGCTCGGGGACGTGCTCGTCACCCGCAACGGCACCACCGTCGAGGTGATGAACACCGACGCCGAGGGGCGGCTGGTCATGTGCGACGCCCTGGCGCTGTGCGTGGAGGACGGGGTGGACGCCATCGTCGACATCGCCACCCTGACCGGGGCGTGCCTGCGCGCGCTCGGCACCGAGGTCGCCCGCGTGCTCGGGAACTCCCCGCGGCTGGTGGACCTGGTCCGGTCCGCGGGCGAGGCGACCGACGAACCCGTCTGGGAGCTGCCGCTCATCCGCCGCTACCGCTCACAGCTGGACTCCACCGTCGCCGACATGACCAACCTCGGTGGCCCGTATGCCGGTTCCATCACGGCCGGGCTGTACCTCGAGCACTTCGTCGACGGCACCCCTGGGTGCACATCGACATCGCCGGGACGGCGCAGGTCGAGGCCGGCACCCGGTGGCTGCCGAAGGGGCCGACCGGATTCGGTGCGCGACTGCTGGTGGAGCTGGCGACGGGCTTCGACGCCGGGCAGCCATGAGCCCGGTGACGCTGACCCTGGTGATGCTGCTGCTGGCGGCGCTCGCGCCGTGGCCCTTGCTCTACGCACCGCCGGTCCGGCGTTCCTGAGCCTGTTCCTCGTAGCGCCGTAGCCGTCCCAGGACGAGCACCCAGACGGCGACCGCGGGTGAGGACAGCATCGCGCCCAGCGCACCGGCCAGCGCCGCCCCGACGATCGTGGCCCCGAGGGTGACGATGGGATGCAGCCGGAGTGCGGTGCTGGTGAGGCGGGTCAGCACGATCGTCTGCACCACGTTCTGCACGACGAGCACGACCAGCAGCATGAGCAGCGCGGTGCGGGCGTCGGTGGCGCCCAGGGCGATGAGGGTGGCGAAGGCGCCGGAGAAGATGGCCCCCAGGTAGGGGACGTAGGAGGTGACCAGGGTGATGACGGCGATGGTCAGTGCCAGCGGCACGTCCAGCACCAGCGCGGCGCCACCGATGAGGACCGCGGTCAGCAGGGCGGACAGGGTCAGGCTGCCGAAGTAGGTGCGGACCGCGCCGATCGTGTCCAGCACGATCCCGGACCCCAGCTCCGGGTCCGGACCCAGGTGCCGGGCCACCCAGGCGGTCAGCGCGTGCCAGTCGGTGATCACGTAGTAGACGAGGAAGGTGCCGACCGCGGTGCCGAGGGCGAAGGATGCGGTCCCGGTGAGCAGGCCCGGGAGGTAGGCGGACGCGCCCCCGAGGGAGGCCGAGACCAGCTCGGCGGCCTGCTCGCGCAGGGACCCCTCGACCACGGGGACGCCGCGCGTCCCCAGCCACTCCTCGACCGCGTCGAGGCCGGCCGCCATGGACGCGCCGATCTGCGGCGCCTGCTCCGCGACACCGACCACCATCAGCCAGCCGGACAGGGTCAGCACCCCGCCGAGGAAGGTGATGACCAGCAGCCCTCCGACCGACCGGGGCACCCGGTACCGGGCCAGCAGGTCGACGGCCGGTGCGAACAACGCGCCCAGCACCACGGCGATCACCAGGGGCACCGCCAGTCCGGAGACCTGGCCCAGGACGGCGACGACGACCGACGCCCCCACCGCGACACCACCGAGCAGCCAGCCGCGGATCCCCCACAGGTGCAGCCGGGAGGGCCGCTCCGCCGGAGTCGAGGTGACCATGCGCGAGGGCTCCGTGATTCTCAGCGGCCGATGGCGCCGGCGAGGATGCTCGTCACGACCACCGAGGTGATGGTGACCGTGGAGAACCCGGCGACGATCATCTTCGGCAGGATCTCACCCTCGATCGCGGCGACCTCCTCGGGGCTCTCCCCCGCGCCCTTGGCCGCTTCCTGGGACAGGATCATCGTGCCGGGGAAGCCGTACAGCGAGGTCAGGCCGATCGCCACCGACATCGGCACGCTGTAGCCCACCAGCGTGCCCACCAGAGCCGCGAAACCGGCGATCCCCACCACCCCGAAGAGGAAGGCCAGCAGCAGCGGGAGCGCCAGGGCCGCGTCGTCGGAGGGCTCGACCGTCGCCAGCGGGGCGAAGACGAGGATCATGATGGCCAGCATCATCAGGCCGAGCGCGTCGATGCCGGAGAGCACCGAGGGACGCAGGACGCCAGTGGTGCGCAGCGCGATGCCGAGCAGCAGCGCCACCACGAAGGTGTTGAGGATGCCGTCGGTGAGGTTGTCGACCCCGAGGCTGGCGAGGACGACGACCCCGACGACCACCAGGGTGCCGGGGGTGGTCTGCAGCGCGGCCGGCAGGCGTGAGGTCGCGACCTCGGCCTCATCCGCGACCGCGGGCGCGGCGAGACGACCGGCGCGGTACTCCTCCCGCAGCCGCCCGGCCTCCTTGCGCAGGATGAGCGAGGTGAGCGGGAACCCGACGAGCCCCTGCAGGGCGGCGATGAGGACCGGGAAGATCGCGATGCTGGTCAGCCCGACCCCGAGGGCGGCCTCCTGCACGATGAGCACCGAGATGGTCCCGCCGCTGAGCGAGCCGGTGCCGGCGACGATGAAGTCGAGAGCCTGGGCATACCCGTCCGCGGCGGTGCCGCTGATCCGGGGGCCGAAGACGAGACCCGCGACCAGCAGGGACACCCCGATCCCCAGCACCGTGGCCACCCCGACGAGGAACGTCTTCCACTGCTTGGTGAAGTCCTCGAGGCTGATCATCGTGCCGAGGTGCACGATGATGAAGCCGACCACCACCCCAGCCAGCCCGAGCAGCGAGGAGCTGGTGAGCAGGTCCTCGGGGAAGATGTCGGTGAGGAAGCCCACCAGGAAGATGATCGAGGCGACGAACAGTGACGACAGCAGCGACTGGGTCCTCTTCGCGACGAGGTCGCTCACGGTCCAGACCAGCATGACGACGACGAAGGCCAGGACGGGGTTCATCGGTCCTCCCCTCGAGAGCGGTGACAGGTCATGAACAGCGTCACCCTGGTGGAGGAGGTCGGCACCACCCGCTTCGGGTGGCCCGGCCCGGTCTGGGCCGTCGCAGGCTACGGCTCCACCTGCGGCCACCTCTGGGTCAGGACAGCCCGCGACGGATGCCGCTCACGAACGACCAGCCGAGGGGCAGCAGCGACGCCGCCATCAGGAGCCGACCGAGCACCTCGTCCGAGGAGTGCAGGACGGCCCCGGACAGCAGCAGGGCGGCGAAGACCAGCACCGAGGTCAGCCGTGCCACCGACCGCTCCACCCGCGCCACCTGGGCGTTCAGGGTGGGGGTCCGGACCACCAGCTCGCCCCGCTCCGCCTGGGTGAGGACCCGGTCCGCCCGGCCCGGCAGCACCAGCGCGAGTCGGCCGAGGGCCATGGCCTCCTCGGCCACGGTCCGAGGCAGTCCCTGCCGTTCCTCGTCCAGCAGCCGACGCGCGTAGGGGGTGATCGTCCCCCAGGCGTCGAACTCGGGGTCCAGGCCGGTGCAGATGCCAGAGAGGATGCCCATCGAGCGACCCAGCAGGAGCAGGTTCTCCGGCACCTGGAACGGCAGGTCGCGCAGCAGCTCACGGAACTGCAGGCCGAAGCGCACCAGGTCCTCGGGAGGGATCTCCTGGAGCTCGTCCATCCGCAGGCCGCCGAAGCGGTCGAACACCTGCTCGGCCGCGGACTCGATCAGCGAGAGGTCGGCTCCGGGGAGCAGCAGGTCCAGCCGGGTCAGCCCGTCGACGAAGCGGTTCGCGTCCCGCAGGCCCACCGCGACCAGGATCTCGCGCAGACCGGCCCGCAGCTCGTCAGGGATGTGGCCGACCATGCCGAAGTCGATGAACGTCAGGGTCCAGTCCGGGGTGTCCGGGGCGTCCGGCCCGGTGCCGCGTCGTGGGGTGACGAAGAGGTTGCCGGGGTGCGGGTCGGCATGGAAGAAGGCGTCGGTGAAGATCTGCTGCAGGAAGGTCTGCGCCAGGACCTGGGCGACCTCGCCGCGGTCGATCCCGGCGGCGGAGATCGCAGCGGTATCCGCCATCTTGATGGCCGAGACGTCCTCCAGGGTCAGCACCCGACGGCTGCTGAGCTCCCACACCACAACGGGCACGCCCACCCTCGGGTCGTCCGCGAAGTTCTCCGCGAAGGTCTCCGCGTTGACCGCCTCGGCGACATAGTCGACCTCCTGCAGGGTGGTGGTGGCGAACTCCTCGACCAAGGCCCGCACGTCGGCCCGCTGCCGGATGGGCCGGTAGCGCTCCATCCAGCCACCGACGCGCCGCAGCGCCGCCAGGTCGACCTCGATGACCTGCTGGATGTGCGGGCGCTGCACCTTCACCACGACGTCCGCGAAACCCAGCTCCTCCGCCTCGGCCGGGCGCAGCCGGGCGCGGTGGACCTGTCCCAACGAGGCCGCCGCGAGCGGCGTCTCCTCGAACCAGGCGAAGCGCTGGTCCACCGGTCGGTTGAGCTCGGCCGCCGCGACGGCCCGGATGGCGGCCACGTCCTCGGCCGGCACCTCGTCCTGGAGCCCGGCCAGCTCCTGGGTGACCTCCGGCGGCAGCACGTCCAGGCGGGCGGAGAGGAACTGGCCGACCTTGATCATCAAGCCGCCCATGGACACGGCCAGTGCCCGGAACCGTACGGCCGTGCGCCGCGCCCGCTCGGTCCGGGTTCTCTCGGTCAGCCGGCGCAGACCCAGGCGGCGCAGCACGATCTCCCACCAGATGAAGCCAGCCGTGACCCGCCCGAAGAAGAGGACGATGCGCCAGTAACGGACGCGGAGGTCGGCGGACCTCATCGGGTCCGGCGGGTCGTGCTGCCCAGAGCCATGGTCCTCCGACCGGACGTGACCGAACTGTCACCTCATATCGTAGGAGAGGGTCGGACGGGGCCGACGGGCGCTCCCCGCCGGCACGGAGCGTGCGTGCCCTGGGGAACGCCTGCGTCACCAGGACCTGCGCAGGAGGACGCACCTGCGGGTGTGAGCCGCACGACGAAGGCCCCCGGACCGGTGGTCCGGGGGCCTTCACGTCCTCACGAGGACGACGTGTCCGGAGGGGGACTTGAACCCCCACGCCCGTTAAGGGCACTAGCACCTCAAGCTAGCGCGTCTGCCATTCCGCCACCCGGACAAGGGTGTTGCTGCGACACCTGTGGGAAGTGCGCAACGACCGTCAAGGCTAGCACGCTCCGAGGGTGCATCTCGCCACTCCGGTGGGGCGGCGTCACCCTGGCCCGCGCGGGTCGTCACGCCACTCCGGCGGGTCCGCCTGCTGCAGCGCCAGGTCGTCGTCCGCGAAGGTCCGCACCGGCCCGGGGCCGGTGCGCGGGCCCTCGAAGCGCACCGTCACCACACCCCTGCCGCTGCCCCAGACCCAGCCGGCCCCGTGCTGGTCGTGATGCACGTCCTGCCCGGTGCGCCACCCCGACAGCAGGCGTCCTGGGACCGCCCGCGGCTCCTCCGCGACGCCGGAGGACGCCTCAGCGACCCCGTCCTCGAGGACCGTCGACCCGTCCACGTCGGGTAGCTCCACGGCCCCCGCCACGGGGTAGGCCGTGTCCAGCGTGAGCTCCTCCTGGGCGTGCGCGGTCAGCCCGGCCACGCCGAGCCCGAGCAGCCGCAGCCCGCTGGTGACGTCGACGGAGCCGAGGAGCCGCCGGCCCTCGCGCAGGATGATCCCGGCGTCACCCGTGGCGAAGGGCAGCGTCCCCGACCGTGTCTGGGTGGTGAAGTCGTGCTGACGCGCCTTGACCGTGATGGTGCGGGCGAAGACCCCGGACTTCTCCAGCCGCCGCGCGAGACCCTGCGACATGCGCCCCAGCTCGGACTCCAGACGACCCCGGTCGACCACGTCGGTCTCGAAGGTCTCCTCCACGGAGATCGACTTCGCCTCCCGTTCGACGACCACCGGGCGGTCGTCCTCGGCCCGCGCGAGCCGGTGCAGGGCGCTGCCCTGGGCGGTGCCGAAGATCGAGACGAGGTCGGGCTCGGACATCCGGGCTAGGTCGGCGACGGTGTCGACGCCGAAGCTGTGCAGGCGAGCCCCCGTCGCCGGCCCGATGCCCGGGATCGCCCGCACCGACAGGGCGTGCAGCACCTCGAGCTCCTCACCCGGCCGCACCACCGTCACGCCGGCGGGCTTGTCCATCTCGCTGGCCAGCTTGGCCATCATCTTGCTCGGCGCCAGGCCGACCGACGCGGTCAGCCCGCCGGTCGCCGCGGTGATCTCGGCGAGCAGGTCCCGGCACCACCGCTCGAGGTAGGCGTCGTCCCAGCCGAGCGGACCCTCGGGCGGGGTGAGGTCGACATACGCCTCGTCCACCGACACCTGCTCGACCAGCGCTGACCGCTCCCGCAGGAGGCCCATGACGACCTCCGACGTCGCGCGGTATGCCGGGAACCGGCCGGAGAGGAAGGCCGTGCCGGGCGGGCAGCGGCGCCGGGCCTCGATGGTGGGCATCGCGGAGCGGGCGCCGTAACGGCGCGCCTCGTACGACGCCGTGGCGACCACGCCCCGGCCGCCGAGACCGCCGACGATGACCGGGCGGCCCCGCAGCGAGGGCTTGTCGCGCTGCTCGACGGCGGCGAAGAACGCGTCGAGGTCGAGGTGCATGATGCACCGACGTCCCTCGCTCGCCATGGCGCCCACTGTGCCACGCACCCCCGACACCCTGACCACCACGTGCGGGCCCACGGCGCTCGCGTTAGGTTCGTGGGCATGAGTCTGGAGCGCACCCTTGCCCCCCACCCCGTCGACACCCTCCCGGCCGCGCCGGCCGAGCTGCAGGTGACCAGCACGGACTTCACCGAGGGGTCCCCGTTGCCGGAGTCCGCGGGCTACGCCCAGGGCAACACCTCCCCGCAGCTGGCCTGGTCCGGGGCCCCGGAGGGCACCCGGTCCTTCCTGCTCGTCTGCCACGACCCGGACGCCCCGGTCGTCGGTGGCTTCTCGCACTGGGCGGTCCTCGGCCTTCCCGCAGACGTCACCTCCCTGCCCACCGGTGCCGGGCAGGAGGGGCACGACCTCGGCGAGGGCGCCATGACGCTCGCCAACGACTTCGGCACCCACGACTGGGCCGGCTGCGCCCCGCCCGAGGGCGACGTGCCGCACCGCTACGTCTTCACCGTCTGGGCGCTGGACACCGACGACACCGGGCTCGACGCCTCGAGCTCGCTCGCCAAGGCCCAGTTCATGACGCTCGGCAACGTGCTGGCCCGCGGGTCGATCACCGGCACCTACCAGCTGTGAGCCTCACCTGGACCCCCGCCCTGGACCGTCCCGACCTGCTCGCCGAGCCGGTCCGGCAGGCGCTGGAGGCGATGGCGGCTGACGGTCACGACGTCACCGCCGTCGAGGTGACCGAGATCGATCCCGACCACGCCGACACGGCCGTGCTGGTGGAGGCCACGGGGTGGGACCTGCGCGACATGGCCAACTGCATCGTCATCGCCGGGGCGCGCGCCGGGGAGGAGCGCGTGTGCGCGGCCCTGGTGCTCGGGCATACCCGGGCCGATGTCAACAAGACCGTGCGCAAGCGTCTCGACGTGCGCAAGTGCTCCTTCATGACGATGGAGGACGCCGTGCAGCGCAGCGGCATGGAGTACGGCGGCATCACGCCCCTCGGTGTACCGGAGGACTGGCCGGTGCTCGTCGACGCCCGCGTCGTGCAGCGCGAGCAGGTCGTCGTCGGGTCGGGCCTGCGGCGCAGCAAGCTGCGGCTGCCCGGGGCGATGGTGGCCGAGCTGCCGGGTGCCGAGGTCGTGGCGGACCTGGCCCTGGAGATCGCCGCCTGAGCGCCACCCTGACGCGATGAGCATCGTCGACGGCGCGACGCCGACCTCCCGGGCCGAGGACCGCAGCGCCTACCGCGCGGTCACCATCTTCCCGCTCCTGGTCCTGCTCGCCGGTGGGATCGGGTATGCCTTCGCCGGCCCGGTCTCCGGCGGCGCCGGACTCATCACCCCGCTGCTGGGCGTCATCATGTTCGGGATGGGGCTCACCCTGACCCTGCCCGACTTCGCCCTCGTCGTGCGCCGCCCGCTGCCGGTGCTGCTCGGGGTCGCGGCGCAGTACGCGGTGATGCCCCTCGTGGGCCTGCTCGTCGTCACCCTGCTGCGGCTCCCGGACGAGATCGCCGCGGGCGTCATCCTCGTGGGCTGCGTGCCCGGCGGCACCGCCAGCAACGTCGTGGCCTACCTCGCCCGGGCCGACACGGCCCTGTCGGTCACCATGACCTCGGTGTCGACCCTGCTGTCTCCGCTGCTGACGCCCCTCCTGACGCTCTGGCTGGTCGGCGAGCGGCTGCCGGTGGACGGCTGGGGCATGGCCCGCACCATCGTCGTCATCGTGCTCGTGCCGGTGGTCCTGGGCCTGCTCGTCCGCCTGCTCCTGCCGTCACTGGTGCGGCGGGTGCTCCCACTGATGCCGTGGTTCTCGGTCCTCGTCATCTGCGTGGTCGTCGCGCTCGTGGTCTCCCTCTCGGCCGACCAGCTCCTCGAGGCGGGCCTGCTCGTCGCCGCGGCCGTGGTCCTGCACAACCTGCTCGGCCTGAGCATCGGGTATGCCGTCGGCCGCGTCACCGGGGTCGGCGAGCGGTCGGCGCGCACCATGGCGATCGAGGTGGGGATGCAGAACTCGGGGCTCGCCTCGGGCCTGGCGGCCACCTTCTTCACGCCGGTGGCGGCGCTGCCGGGTGCGGTGTTCTCGGTGTGGCACAACCTCTCCGGCGCTGTCCTCGCGGGGCTGTTCCGGCGCCGCGACGCACGGCAGGACGTCCAGCAGGACGGCTGAGCGCGGGGGGCCCGGTGACAGGAGGCCTGCCGCACCGACAGGCGGTCCTGAGCGCGGCTGTGCGCGGTCGTGGCCCCTGGAGGGCCACACCCGCGCACAGTCTTCGGCCTCACGACGGGAATCTGCACGAGCGGGCCGCCACCGTGGGCAGCTATGGCCCCTGGAGGGCCACGACTGCACACGAACTGGCCGCCACGTCCACCTCAGCGTGGCCGGACCGCCCAGAACGCCACGGCCGAGGCGGCCGCGACGTTGAGGCTGTCGACGCCCCCGCCCATGGGGATCCGGACGACCAGGTCGGCCGCCTCGACGGTCCGGCGGGACAGGCCGTCGCCCTCGGTGCCCAGCACCAGCGCGAGGCGCTGCGGCGGCCGGGCCTCCAGCTCGTCGAGGTCGACGGCGTCCTGGGCGAGCGCCAGCGCCGCCACGGTGAAGCCGGCCTCCCGGAGCACACCCACGCCCCCGGGCCACGGGTCGATACGCGTCCAGGGCACCTGGAAGACGGTGCCCATCGAGACCCGGACCGCCCTGCGGTAGAGCGGGTCCGCGCAGCGCGGCGTCACCAGCACGGCGTCCACCCCGAGGGCCGCGGCGGACCGGAAGGCGGCGCCCACGTTGGTGTGGTCCACGACGTCCTCCAGGACGGCGACCCTGCGCGCCCCGGCCACCACCTCGCCCACACCGGGCAGGGTGGGCCGGTGCATGGCCGCGATGGCCCCCCGGTGCAGGTGGAAGCCGGTCATCTCCTCGATGACGCCCGGACTCCCGACATACACCGGTATGCCGTCCGCCAGGGCGGGGCGGACCAGCTCGGTGAGCTCGGTCGCCCAGCGCGGTGTGAGGAGCAGGGAGCGCATCCGGTGCCCCGAGGCCAGCGCGCGCCGGATGACCTTGTCGGACTCGGCGAGGTAGAGGCCCTCCTGCGGCTCCAGCACCCGGCGCAGCGCCACGTCGGTGAGCTGGAAGTAGTCGCGCACCCGTGGGTCGCGGGGGTCCTCGACCCACACCGCTCCCGGTGGCAGGTCAGCCGGGGCCGCGCTCATGTCAGCAGCAGGTTGACGATCGCCACCGTGCCGATGACGACGATGACCGCCCGCAGCACGGCTGGCGGCAGCCGGCGTCCCACCCGGGCCCCCAGGACGCCGCCGAGGATGGACCCGACCCCGATGAGCAGGACCACCGTCCAGTCGACGAGGTCCGGGGCGACCACGAGGAAGACGAGTGCCGCCACGAGGTTGGCGATCGTGGCCAGGACGTTCTTGATGCCGTTGATCTGCTGCAGTCCCAGCGGCAGCAGGATGCTCATGATGCCCAGCAGCAGCACCCCCTGTGCCGCGCCGAAGTAGCCGCCGTAGACCCCGGACAGCAGGATCCCCACGATGAGGGCGACCCACCGCCCCGGGGTGATGCGGTCGGCGTGCTGGCGGGCGGCCCAGCGCTGCAGCCTGGGGCCGAAGACCACGAGCAGCAGCGCGATGAGGATGAGGACGGGGACGATCGTCTCGAACGCCTCGGGCGGCAGCACGAGCAGGAGGAGGGCGCCGATGACCGACCCCACCAGGCTCGCCGGTCCCAGGCGCCACAGCATGGGCCCCAGCGTGCGCAGCTCGTGACGGTAGCCCCAGGTGCCCGCCAGCCCACCGGGCACCAGGCCGAGGGAGTTGGACACGTTGGCCGACACCGGGGCGTACCCGAAGAGCAGCAGCACCGGGAAGGTCACCAGCGTGCCGGACCCGACGATCGTGTTGATGGTGCCCGCCGCCAGCCCGGCCAGGACGATGGCGCAGACCTCGAGGACGCTCACGCGGTGGTGCGGGGCGCAGTGTCTGCCGCGGCCGTGCCGGACGCAGAAGTCTCCGCCACCACCGTCGTCGCGGCGCGGGCCGACCAGCGGTCCCCGTGCCGGTCGACCACGAGCGGTATGCCGAAGGTGGCCGAGAGGTTCTCCGCCGTCAGCGTGAGCTCGATCGGGCCGGCGGCGATCACCGAGCCCTCCCGCAGCATGAGGATGTCGGTGAAGCCGGGCGGGATCTCCTCGACGTGGTGCGTCACCAGCACCAGGGCCGGGGCGTCGAGGTCCGCGGCGAGCACGCTGAGGCGTCCCACGAGGTCCTCCCGGCCGCGCAGGTCCAGACCGGCAGCCGGCTCGTCGAGCAGCATGAGCTCGGGGTCGGTCATGAGCGCCCGGGCGATCTGCACCCGCTTGCGCTCTCCCTCGGAGAGGGTGCCGAACCGGCGGGCGGCCAGGTGCGCCACCCCGAGCGCCTCGAGCAGCTCGGCGGCGCGCTGGTCGTCGGTCTCGTCGTACTGCTCGCGCCAGCGGCCGACCACCCCGTAGGCCGCGGTGACGACGACGTCGCTGACCCGCTCCTCGTCGGGGATCCGGTCGGCGACGGCGGCGCTGGAGACCCCGATCCGGGGGCGCAGCTCGAAGACGTCGACGGCCCCCAGCACCTCGCCCAGGACGCCGGCGACGCCGGTGGTGGGGTGCATGCGGCCGGAGGCGAGCTGCAGCAGCGTGGTCTTGCCGGCCCCGTTGGGCCCGATGACCACCCAGCGCTCCCCCTCCTCGACCGACCAGTCCACCCCGTTGAGCAGGTCGGTCGTGCCACGCCGGACGCCGACACCGGCGAATTCGAGGACATCGCTCATGGCGGGCCACTCTAGTCGGGAGCGAGGTGTCTACCATCGCCCCCATGCCTGATCACGAGCTGCCGGCGAGCGTGCGGGTGGCTCTGTGGGCCACCGCGGCCTTCGCCGGGCGTGCCGACGTGTCCACGGTCGTCGACCGCGCCCTGCCGGACCTCGACCACGTGGAGGGCCTGACCGAGCCCCTGGGCATGTGGCAGGGCCTGGGCGAGCGGGCCGTGCTCGTGGCCCTCCCCCGGCCCGGTGACCTGACCGGTATGCCGCGCGGCTCGGCCGACCTCCTCGCGGCGGCGAGCGAGGCGGCCGAGTGCGTCTTCATCCCGGGCCTCGGTGGGGCGCTGGTGCCGGAGATCGCGCCGTTCGGGCCGGCGGGTGACCAGGGCTGGTCCGCGCGCTGGACCCTGCACGACGCCGAGCCCTTCCCCACCCACCGCACGCAGGCGCTCGACCTCGGTCAGGTCGAGCTGGGCCTGCGGACCGAGCTCGCCACGCACACCGAGGCGCTCCTCGCCGCCGGGGGCGTGCCCTTCGGTGACGCGGCGCAGGAGCGGCTCGCGGGGCTGCGGCGCACGTCGCAGGCCCAGCCGTGGGGGCTGCCGGCCGGCCTGCCGGGCCGGGCCGAGCGGCTCATCGCCCTCGCTGCCGGCGTCCTGACGCTCACCGACGCCGGGCTGGACCCCGCCCTGGACTCGGTCGATCTGGCGACCACGGCCTCGCGGGGTCAGACGCTGCGGCGACTGCAGGCGGTGGCCGCCACCGCGTTGGCCGACGCGACCAACACCGCCGTCCTGCACCTGGCCGGCTGGCGCTGAGGGGCCCTCAGCCGAGCTCGGGCAGGTCGGGGGCCCGGCCCTCCAGGACCGCGCGGTAGACCTCGACCGTACGCTCGGCGACCGTGGTCCAGCTGAACTGCTCCACCGCCCGCGCGCGACCGGCCTCGCCGCGGCGGCGCGCCTCCTCGGCGTCCGAGCAGGCCTCGACGAGGGCCCTGCCCAGGTCGTCGACGAAGGCGTCCTCGTCGACGGGCGTGCCGGTGCCGTCCTGGACCTGCTCGATGGGCACCAGCCAGCCGGTCTCGCCGTCGACGACCACCTCGGGGATCCCGCCCGTCGCGGTCGCGACCACGGCCGCACCGCAGGCCATCGCCTCGAGGTTGACGATGCCCAGCGGCTCGTAGACCGAGGGGCACACGAAGACGGTGGCGTGCGAGAGCACCGCGATGACCTGGTGGCGCGGCAGCATGTCGTCGATCCACACCACGGGCGCCGCCTGCTCACCGCGCTCGGTGCGCAGCTGGTCCACGAGGGCGATGACCTCGGCCTTGATCTCCTCGGTGTCCGGTGCCCCCGCCAGGAGCACGACCTGGACGTCGTCGTCGAGGGCGCGCAGGGCCTTGAGCAGGAACGGCAGCCCCTTCTGCCGGGTGATGCGGCCGAGGAAGACCACGCTGCGCGCGTGCGGGTCCACCCCCTTGGACCGCACGAACTCGGCCGCGGCGTCGGAGGTGTCCCGCTGCCACAGCTCGGCGTCGATGCCGTTGTGCACGACGTGGACCCGGTCCGGGTCCACCCCGGGGTAGGCCGCCAGGATGTCCCGGCGCATTCCTGCGGAGACGGCGATGACGCCGGCCGCACCCTCGTAGGCGACCTTCTCGACCATGGAGGAGACGGCATACCCGCCGGCCAGCTGCTCGGCCTTCCACGGGCGCAGGGGCTCCAGGCTGTGCGCGCTGACGACGTGCGGGATCTGCGCCAGCGCACCACCCAGGTGCCCGCCCATGTTGGCGTACCAGGTGTGGCTGTGCACGAGGTCGGCACCGCCGGTGGCGACGTCGCGCGCCATGAGCAGGTCGACGCCGAGGGTGCGCAGCGCACCGTTGGCGTCCGCGAGGTCCTCGGGCACGGCATACCCGGTCGTGCCGGGCTCGTCCGCTGGCTCGTCGAAGGCTCTGACCTGGACCTGGGTCCCGTCGACGGCGCGCAGGGCGCGGGTCAGCTCGGCGACGTGGACGCCGGCTCCGCCGTAGACGTTGGGGGGGTACTCGCGGGTGAGGATGTCGATGCGCACGCCCTCAACGTAGCCCCTGGCCCTCCCCCTGGCCAGGGGTTGACGGTACGTCTAGGTTGGTCCCATGGCAGCGCAACGAGGCAGTCGGCTCAAGGTCCTGGCGATCGTCCTGGCGGGTGGGGAGGGCAAGAGGCTGATGCCGCTGACCGCGGACCGGGCCAAGCCCGCGGTCCCGTTCGGGGGGATCTACCGGCTCATCGACTTCGCCCTCTCCAACATTGTCAACTCCGGCTACCTCAAGATCGTCGTGCTGACCCAGTACAAGTCGCACAGCCTCGACGCCCACATCACCAAGACATGGCGCATGTCGACGCTGCTCGGCAACTACGTCGCGCCGGTCCCCGCCCAGCAGCGGCTCGGCAAGAGCTGGTTCGCCGGCTCGGCCGACGCCATCTACCAGAGCCTCAACCTCGTGCACGACGAGCGACCGGACATCGTCGTCGTCGTGGGCGCCGACCACGTCTACCGCATGGACTTCGCCCAGATGGTCGAGCAGCACGTCGAGACCGGCGCGGGCTGCACGGTGGCGGCGATCCGCCAGCCCATCAGCCTGGCCGACCAGTTCGGGGTCATCGACGTCCAGCGCGAGGACCCCCGCCAGATCCGGGAGTTCCTGGAGAAGCCCACCGACCCGCGCGGCCTGCCGGACGCCCCCGACGAGGTGCTGGCCTCCATGGGCAACTACGTCTTCACCACCGAGGCGCTGGAGGCGGCGGTGCGGATGGACGCCCTCAACGAGGGGTCCAAGCACGACATGGGCGGCGACATCGTGCCCGCGTTCGTCGACAAGGGCGACGCCTGGGTCTACGACTTCAAGGACAACGAGATCGCCGGCGCGACCGACCGCGACCGCGGCTACTGGCGCGACGTCGGGACCATCGACTCCTACTACGAGTCGCACCTGGACCTGGTGTCGGTGCACCCGGTGTTCAACCTCTACAACGAGGAGTGGCCGATCTTCACCAACTACGGCCCGCACCCGCCGGCGAAGTTCGTGCACGGGTCCGGGGACCGGGTGGGCCACGCCGTCAACTCGGCGGTGTCCCCGGGGTGCGTCATCTCCGGGGCGACCGTCACCGACAGCGTCCTCTCGCCCCGGGTCACGGTGCACAGCTTCAGCCACGTGACCGGCTCGGTGCTCCTGGACCGGGTCGAGGTCGGGCGTTCCTGCCAGATCCACCGGGCGATCATCGACAAGGGCATCCGGGTCCCGGCCGGGGTGCACATCGGCGTGGACCACGAGCACGACCGGCGCCGGGGCTTCACCGTCACCGACTCGGGCATCGTCGTCGTCGGCAAGGGCACCGTGATCTCGGAGTAGGACGGCGCAGGAGGGCCTCGGAGGAGAGGGGCCCGGAGCAGGACGGCCCGGAGGGGACCTCGGCTCAGAAGCCGGTGGCGTGGAAGCCGCCGTCCACGTGCACGATCTCGCCGGTGGTCGCCGGGAACCAGTCCGAGAGCAGGGCCACGCAGGCCTGGGCGGCCGGCACCGGGTCCCTGACGTCCCACCCGAGCGGTGAGTGCTCGCCCCACCGGGCGAACTGGTCGAACTCCGGGATCGACTTGGCCGCGGTCGTCGCGATGGGCCCTGCGGAGACGAGGTTGGAGCGGATCCCCTTCGGCCCCAGGTCTCGGGCGAGGTAGCGGCTGGTCGCCTCGAACGCCGCCTTGGAGACCCCCATCCAGTCGTAGACCGGCCAGGCGTACTGCGCGTCGAAGGTGAGCCCGACGACCGCGCCCCCCTCACCCATGCGCGGCAGCGCCGCCACCGCCAGCGCCTTGAGCGAGAAGGCGCTGACCTGCATGGCCGTCGCGACGTCCTCCCAGTCCGCCCCGAGGAAGTCGAAGGCGCCCTGCGGGGCGAAGCCGATGGAGTGCAGCACCCCGTCGAGGTGGTCGACGTGCTCTCCCACCCGGTCCGCGAGCGTCTCCAGGTGCTCGGTGTTCTGCACGTCGAGCTCGACCACCGCCGCGGGCTGCGGCAGCCGGCGGCTGATGGCCTGGGTGATCCTCATCGTCCGGCCGAAGGAGGTGAGCACCACCTCGGCTCCCTGCTCCTGGGCGAGCCGGGCCACGTGGAAGGCGATGGAGGTGTCCATGAGGACACCGGTGATCAGGAGCTTCTTTCCCTCGAGGAGCATGGGGGAACTCTAGTGCGTCCCCCGCCGGGATCCGGCGCCTCGTGGCCCGTGTCGCCCGGTCCGGTTCAGTGGCCCATCCCCAGCCCGCCGTCGACGGGAATCACCGAGCCGCTGATGTAGGCCGCGTCCGGACCGGCGAGGAAGCGCACGGCCCCGGCCACCTCCTCGGGGCGGGCGAACCTCCCGGCGGGGATCCCGGCCAGGTAGGTCGCGCGCCGGTCCGCGGTCAGCTGCTCGGTCATCTCGGTCTCGATGAAGCCGGGGGCGACGACGTTGGCGGTGATGCCCCGGCCCCCCAGCTCGCGGGTGATCGAGCGGGCGAGCCCGACCAGCCCCGCCTTGGACGCGGCGTAGTTGGTCTGTCCGGGAGAGCCGTAGAGCCCGACCACGGAAGAGATGAAGATGATCCGCCCCGACCGGGCCCTGATCATGCCCGTGGAGGCCCGGCGCGCGCACCGGAACGCGCCGGCGAGGTTGGTGTCGAGCACCGCGTCGAAGTCCTCGTCGCTCATCCGCATGAGCAGGGTGTCCTTGGTGATGCCGGCGTTCGCGACGAGCACCTCCACCGGGCGTCCGAGCAGCTGCTCCGCCCCGGTGAAGGCGGCGTCCACGCTTGCTGCGTCGGTGACGTCGCAGCGCACGCCGCGCAGCCCCTCGGGGGGCTCGCCGCTGCGGTGGGTGATGACGACGTCGTCGCCGGCCTCGGCGAACGCGCGGGCGATGGCCAGGCCGATGCCGCGGTTGCCACCGGTCACGAGGACTGCCGAGGGGGCGGAGGGGGCGCTGGGATTCGTCACGGGGCCACCGTAGTCGTATCGTGGAGATGTGCCCACCTCCTCCGCCCCGCGCGCCGGAGCACGACGTCGCGCACAAGGGGTGACGAGCGCCCGACGCTCCGTCGAGGAGGACCGCAAGCGCCGGATGTGGCAGTACCTCACGGCGATGGGCATCCGGACGGTGTCCTTCCCCGTCGCGGTCTGGGCGTTCACCACCCAGCGGTATGCCCTCGCCTGGGTCGCCGTCTTCCTCGCCGTGGTCATCCCCGCCTTCGCGGTCATGGTCGCCAACGCGGTCGACCAGAGACGCGGCCCGGCGTCGGCGCCCGAGGCCCCGACCCGGGGGCTCGGTACCGCTCCCGCGCCGGACCCGGGCGCCGCCGACCGCGCCCGCAGCGGAGCCGTCATCACCGGCACGGTCGTGAGCGACCGGCATACCCCACGCGGCCCCGACGCGTCGTGACGCCGGCGGGACCCGGGCTCGTCTGCAGCGCCAAGGGCTGCCGTCAGCAGGCCGAGCGAGCCGTCGTGTGGCGCAACCCCGCACTGCACACCGCCGAGCGGCGCAAGGTCTGGCTGGCCTGCCCGGGACACGAGGAGCACCTGCGCGGCTTCCTGCAGCTGCGCGGCTTCCTCCTCGAGGTCGTCGGCGTGGACGAGCTCACCGAGGCGGACGGCTGAGGTGTGGCAGGTCCTGCGTCGCCCCCGCTGGCTCGGCTACCTCGCGCTCGCCGTCCTCTTCGCCGTCATCACCGCCGGCCTGGGGACCTGGCAGTGGAACCGTCACGAGGCCAGGGTCGAGGACCGCGCGGTCGTCGAGGCCAACTACGACCAGACCCCGGTGCCCCTCGACGAGGCCCTGGGGCGGCAGGACGAGCTCGCGGGCGCGCAGCGGTGGACCCGGGTCGAGGTGACCGGTCGCTACCTCCCCGACCAGCAGCACCTCGTGCGCAACCGCCCCTACGAGGGCGTCTTCGGCTACGAGGTGCTGGTGCCCCTGGCCCTGCCGGACGGGACCGCGCTCGCGGTCGACCGCGGGTGGGTACCCAACGCGCCCACCGCGCAGCAGCTGCCGGACGTGCCGGACGCCCCCGCCGGGCAGGTCACGGTGACCGGGTGGTTGCTGCCGTCCGAGCGTGACCTGGGCCGGGAGCCGGTCCAGGGACAGCTCGCCTCGATCGACCTGGGCGCCCTGGGGGCGGCGACCGGCCTCGACCTGCGCTCGGCATACCTCGTCCTGGACGAGGAGCAGCCGGCCGCGGCCACCCGGCCGGAGCCGCTGGCGGCGCCGGACACCGGCCTGGGGTCCCACCTGGCCTACGCCCTGCAGTGGTGGCTCACCGTGCCGGTGGGGCTCCTGCTCGTCCTCGTCATGGCGCGCCGCGAGGCGCAGGACGAGGACGAGTTCGCGCCCGAGCCGGGCGACCCGCCGGTGCCGGTGGGGTCCCGACCCCGGCCGTCCTCCCCCGCGCGACGCCGCCCGCCCCGCCGGCACAAGGTGCGGATCTGGGACGAGGAGGACGCCTGAGTGCGCGTCCCGTGCGGTCCTGCCGCGCGTCCGGTGCGGGGTGGCCGGGTCAGTCGCGGAACTGGGTGCGGTAGAGCGCGGCGTAGAGGCCGCCCTCGGCGAGGAGCTGGTCGTGGGTGCCGCGCTGGACGACGCGCCCGTGCTCGAGCACGAGGATCTGGTCGGCGTCGCGCACCGTGGAGAGGCGGTGGGCGATGACGAGCGAGGTGCGCCCGTGCAGCGCCTCGTCCAGGGCCCGCTGGACGGCCGCCTCGGACTCGCTGTCCAGGTGTGCGGTCGCCTCGTCCAGCACCACCACGGCGGGTGACTTCAGCAGCAGGCGGGCGATGGCCAGGCGCTGCTTCTCCCCGCCCGAGAGCCGGTGCCCGCGGTCACCGACCACGGTGTCGAGGCCGTCCGGGAGCCGCCGCACGAGGTCGGCGATCCGGGCCCCCTCCAGCGCGTGCCAGATCTCGGTGTCCTGGGCCTCGGGCCGGGCGTAGAGCAGGTTGGCGCGCACCGTGTCGTTGAACATGTGCGCCTCCTGGGTCACCACGCCCACGGTCTGGCGCAGGGAGTCGAAGGACGCCTCCCTCAGGTCCACGCCTCCGATCCGCACCCGGCCGGCCGTGGGGTCGTAGAGGCGCGCCACGAGGGTGGTGAGCGTGGTCTTGCCGGCACCGGAGGGCCCGACGAGCGCCACCATGGACCCGGCGGGCACGGTCGCGGTCACGCCCTCGAGCACCCGGTGCCCGTCCTGGGTCTCGGCCTCGGGCCGCTGCTCGAGCGAGGCGATGGACACCTCGTCCGCGGAGGGGTAGGCGAAGCTGACCCCGTCGAGGTCGACCGACACCGGACCGGAGGGTATGACGCGGGGCCGGTCGACCTCCGCCACCAGCGGGCGCAGGTCGAGCACCTCGAAGATCCGCTCGAAGCTCACCAGGGCGGTCATGATGTCCACCCGCACGTTGGACAGCGAGGTCAGGGGGCCGTACATCCGGGTGAGCAGCGTGGACATCGCGACCAGCGTGCCAGTGGTCAAAGACCCCGCGACGACCATGAGGCCGCCCAAGCCGTAGACGAGCGCGGTGGCCAGCGCCGCCACCAGGCCCAGCGCCGCCATGAAGAACACCCGGTTCACCGCGATGGCGATCCCGGAGTCACGCACGCCGGCGGCACGCTCGGCATACTCCTCGTCCTCGGTCGCCGGCCTCCCGAAGAGCCGCACGAGCAGGGCTCCACCCACGTTGAAGCGCTCGGTCATCCGCGCCTGCATGTCGGCGTTGAGCCCCATCTGGCGGCGGGTGAGGGCGGAGAGCCGGGCGCCCACGAAGCGCGCCGGGATGATGAAGAGCGGTACCAGAAGCAGGGCCAGCAGGGTGATCTGCCAGCTCATGGAGAACAGCGCGACCAGGATGAGCACCAGCTGGACGAGGCTGCTGACGAAGCCGGACAGGATCGAGGTGAAGGCGGTCTGCGCCCCGATGACGTCGGTGTTGAGCCGGGAGACGAGGGCCCCGGTCTGGGCGCGGGTGAAGAAGGCGATCGGCTGCCGCAGGACGTGCGCGAAGACCTGGCGCCGCAGGTGGTAGATGAGGCCCTCACCGATCCGCGAGCCGAACCAGCGCGTCACGATGGTCACCGCGGCCTCGAGGACCGCCAGGCCCGCGACCAGGAGGGAGAGCCGGATGACGACCTCGCGGTCCCCCACCTCGGTGCCGTCGTCGATGATCCGCCCCAGCAGCAGCGGGACTGCCGTCACCAGGGCCCCGGCCAGGATCGTCAGCGCCAGGTAGGCCGCGATCTTGCCGAGGAACGGGCGTCCGTAGGACGCGACCCGGCGCGCGGTGTCCCGCCCGATGCGGCGGTCCTGGACGCTGCGGTCCTTGGCGAAGCTGCGGAACGTGCCGCCGCGCATACCGACCGTCACTGGGCCACCTTCCTGACGCCCTCAGGCCAGGGCGATGAGATCTTCGTAGTCACGTCCCCACAGGTCCTCGACCCCGTCCGGGAGAAGCAGGACCCGCTCGGGCTCGAGCGCCTGCACCGCGCCCTCGTCGTGGCTGACCAGGACGACGGCACCCTCGTAGGAACGCAACGCGGACAGCACCTCTTCCCGGGAGGCGGGATCCAGGTTGTTGGTCGGCTCGTCCAGGAGCAGCACGTTGGCGGCGGACACGACGAGGGTCGCCAGGGCCAGCCGCGTCTTCTCCCCGCCGGACAGCACGCCGGCCGGCTTGTCGACGTCGTCACCGGAGAAGAGGAAGGAGCCCAGGACCTTGCGGGTCTCGGTCTCGTCGAGGTCCGGGGCGGCCGACTTCATGTTGTCCAGCACGCTGCGCTGCACGTCCAGGGTCTCGTGCTCCTGGGCGTAGTAGCCGAGCTTGAGCCCGTGCCCGGGCTGGACCTCCCCGGTGTCCGGGTCGTCGATGCCGGCGAGCAGGCGCAGCAGCGTGGTCTTGCCGGCGCCGTTCAGCCCCAGCACCACCACCTTGGACCCCCGGTCGATCGCCAGGTCGACATCGGTGAAGATCTCCAGGCTGCCGTAGGACCGGGACAGTCCCTCCGCGGTGAGCGGGGTGCGCCCGCACGACGCGGGGGTCGGGAAGCGCAGCTTGGCCACCCGGTCGCTCTGCCGCTCCCCCTCGAGCCCGGCCATCATCCGCTCGGCCCGGCGGGCCATGTTCTGGGCGGCGACCGCCTTGGTCGCCTTGGCCCGCATCTTGTCGGCCTGCGCCAGCAGCGCGGTCGCCTTCTTCTCGGTGTTGGCCCGCTCCCGGTGGCGTCGCCGCTCGTCGGCCTCGCGCTGGGCGAGATAGGCCTTCCACCCCATGTTGTAGACGTCCAGGACCTGCCGGTTGGCGTCGAGGTAGAACACCTTGGTCACGACGGTCTCGATGAGGTCGACGTCGTGCGAGATCACCATGAGCCCGCCGGTGTGGCTCTTGAGGTGCTCGCGCAGCCAGGCGACGGAGTCGGCGTCCAGGTGGTTGGTCGGCTCGTCGAGCAGGAGGGTGTCGGCGCCGGAGAAGAGGATGCGCGCCAGCTCGATGCGGCGTCGCTGCCCACCGGAGAGGGTGCGCAGGGGCTGCTCCAGCACCCGGTCCGGCAGGCCCAGGCTGCTGGCGATCGAGGCGGCCTCGGACTCGGCGGCATACCCACCCCGGCTGCTGAACTCCGCGTCCAGCCGGGTGTAGCGCGCCATCGCCCGCTCGCGCTCCTCGCCGTCGGCGCTGGCCATGGTCTCCTCGGCCCGACGCAACCCGCGGATGATCTCGTCCAGGCCGCGCGCGGACAGGATGCGGTCGCGTCCGAGCACCTCCAGGTCCCCGGTGCGGGGGTCCTGCGGGAGGTAGCCGATCTGCCCCGTGCGGGTGATGGTGCCGCCCGCCGGCTGCCCCTCACCGGAGAGCATCCGGGTGAGGGTCGTCTTGCCCGCTCCGTTGCGACCCACGAGCCCGACCCGGTCCCCCGGGCCGACGCGGAAGGTGACGTCCTCCATGAGCAGGCGGGAGCCCACGCGGATCTCGACACCGGCTGCGCTGATCACGGACGGGCTCCTTCACGGGCGGCGGGCAGCACGGGAACGGCGCTGCGGGAGGGGTCACGCCTCCCGGACGGCATCGGGATGCGTCGCGTCCTGGGGGGCTGGTGGCTAGTCTACGCGGTGAGGCTCCGGTCCCCCGACCGGCGCGGACGAACGGGGACGGAGCACCCATGACCTTCAGGGAGAACGCCAACATCGGCGGCGGGCGAGCCCGCCGCGCCGGCGGTGGCGGCAAGGTGGCGGTCGGCGGCGGACTGGGTGCCCTCGTGCTGGCGCTGGTGGTCATGCTCATGGGCGGTGACCCGGGCCAGGTGCTCGGCTCGCAGCAGGAGGCGGCACCGCAGGCGGAGAATGTCGACCTGGCGGAGTGCCAGACGGGCGCCGACGCCAACGCCGACGTCGACTGCCGGATGAAGGCCACGATGGTCTCGCTGGAGGACTACTGGACGGCCGTGCTGCCCGATGCCGATGCCACCACCGCGATCCTCTTCTCCGGCTCCGTCCAGACGCAGTGCGGGTCCGCCTCGAGCGCGGTCGGCCCGTTCTACTGCCCGTTGGACCGGCGGATCTACCTCGACACCGGCTTCTTCGACCAGCTGGAAGGGCAGCTGGGCTCGGACGGCGGCAGCTTCAGCCAGATGTACGTCCTGGCCCACGAGTACGGCCACCACGTCCAGAACTGGACCGGGGCGCTGCAGTACTCCCAGCAGGACCCGCGCGGCCCGGAGTCCGGGGCGGTGCGGGTCGAGCTGCAGGCCGACTGCTTCGCTGGGGCCTGGGCGGGCAACGCCACCCGCACCGAGGACGACGAGGGCAACGCCCTGCTCGAGGAGCTGACCCGGGAGGACGTCGAGTCCGCGCTGTCAGCCGCCTCGGCCGTCGGTGACGACTCCATCCAGGAGCGGGTGCAGGGCCAGGTCACCCCGCACACCTGGAGCCACGGCAGCTCCGAGCAGCGCATGGGCTGGTTCATGCGGGGCTACGAGTCGGGGGACGCCAACCGGTGCGACACCCTCAACGCGGCCAGCGTCGACGACTACGACGGGTGAGCGAGGTCACAGCCGGAGGGACGGAATAGCCGGGCCATAACGTCCTGTTGGGACGAGGGTTGCACCACCTCATCCCCCACCGGAAGGTTCCGCCGTGCTGTCCCGTCTTCGCCGGGTGTCCTTCGGCACCCAGGTGCTCATCGGCCTCGTGCTGGGTGTCGTGCTGGGCCTCGTGGCCCGGTCCACCGGCGCCAGCGCCGACAACCCCACCTGGCTGTCCGAGACGTTGTCCATCATCGGCTCCTCGTTCGTCACCCTGCTGCGCACCATCGTGCCGCCGCTGGTCTTCCTCGCGATCGTCTCCTCGATCGCCAACCTGCGACAGGTGACCAACGCGGCCCGCCTGGCGTGGCAGACGCTGCTGTGGTTCGCCATCACCGCCCTGGCCTCGGTGTCCATCGGTATGGTCCTCGGCTGGGTCGTCGACCCCGCCCAGGGTGCCGGGGTCACCACGGCGGACGCGGCCGCCCCCTCCAGCACCGGCGGCTGGCTGGACTTCCTCACCGGTCTCATCCCGGCCAACAGCCTCGGGATCTACGCCAGCGAGGGTGAGGACGGCGTCAACCTGTCGTTCAACGTCCTGCAGATCCTCATCCTGGCCATCGCCGTCGGGGTCGCGGTGGTCAAGGTCGGCAAGGACGCCGACCCCTTCCTGGCCTTCACCCGCTCGGCCCTGAGCGTCGTGCAGAAGGTCCTGTGGTGGGTCATCCTGCTCGCCCCGCTCGCGACCGTCGGCCTGCTCGGCAACGCCATCGTGTCCTACGGCTGGGAGACCATCGGCTCACTGGGCCGGTTCACCCTGGCCATCTACGCCGGCCTGCTGCTCGTCGTCGGCGTCCTCTACCCCGTCCTGCTGCGTCTGCACGGCCTGTCCGTCAAGCAGTTCTTCACCGGCGTGTGGCCGGCCATGCAGCTGGGCTTCGTGTCGCGCTCCTCGATCGGCACCCTGCCGGTCACCCAGTCGGTCACTGAGCGCAACCTCGGGGTGCCTCGCGCCTACGCCGCCTTCGCCGTGCCGCTGGGCGCGACGACCAAGATGGACGGCTGCGCCGCGGTCTACCCGGCCATCGCCGCGATCTTCGTCGCCCAGTTCTTCGGCGTCGACCTCGGCGTGACGGAGTACCTCCTCATCGCCTTCGTCTCGGTGCTCGGCTCGGCCGCCACCGCGGGTGTCACCGGCGCGACCGTCATGCTCACGCTGACGCTGTCCACGCTGGGGCTGCCGCTGGAGGGCGTGGGTCTGCTCCTCGCGGTCGACCCGATCCTGGACATGGGGCGCACGGCCACCAACGTCACCGGCCAGGCGCTCGTCCCCACGATCGTGGCCAAGCGGGAGGGCATCCTGGACCAGGACGTCTACGACGGCGACCGTCGCGGCCTGCCCTGGGCCCAGGAGCAGCCGGAGGAGCCGGCCCCGGCGGGGCCGGCAGCCAGCACCTCCCCCGCCTGACCCTCGGCCGCAGCACACCCGACACCGACCGAGCGCCGCCCGTGGTGGTCAGCCACCACGGGCGGCGTCCCGTCGTGTCCGGGGCAACCATCCGCGGCGTCCGGTGGGTCAGGCGTTGTGGACCTGCACCCGCACCGCGCGCCCGCGCCGCACCGCGTCGTCGAGGACGGAGCGGCGTGGGTCCGGGACGTCCCACAGCGTGCGCCGCGGGAGCCCGCGCACGCCGGCCGTCGCTGTCGGCAGCCCCCGCAGGACGGCGTCGGCCAGGCCGCGGTCACCGCCCAGGACCAGGCCCTCGGGCACGGCCCCCCGGTCCGCCAGCTCCTCCCCCAGCACCCGTGCGGTGTGCCCCGCCACCGCCTCGACGAGCACGTCCGCCTGGTTCCCCCGGCGCCGGGCGAAGCGCTGCTGGCTCCATCCCCCGGCCGCCGTGCGCGACTGCACGTGCCGGGTGCCCACCTTGTGCTGCTCCAGGGACCCGTCCGGACCGACCAGGGCGACGGCATACCCTCCGCGCCGGACCAGCACCACGAGCAGGGGCGGCGGCCGCTCCCACCCCGGCGCCGGCCCCGCCGACTCGTCGGCCCGCGGGGCGCGCCACGACCGCAGCCGCGCCCACGACCCGTCCTGGGCACGCGCCTCCCACGCCTCGCCCGTGTCGTCGGTCGCGACCGACCAGGTCAGCGGCCCGTGGGAGTCCGTGAACCGCTCGACCCACCCCGCGAGCCGCTCGGGAGCGACGTCGACGAGGTGGGTCGAGGCCATCGGCGCGGCTCGCGCCTCAGACGTTGAAGCCGAGCGCGCGCAGCTGCTCGCGCCCGTCCTCGGTGATCTTGTCCGGGCCCCACGGGGGCATCCAGACCCAGTTGATCCGGTGGCTCGTGACCAGGCCCTCCAGGCTCTGCGCGACCTGGTCCTCGATGACGTCGGTCAGCGGGCAGGCGGCCGAGGTGAGGGTCATGTCGATGACGGCGTGGCTGGCCGCGTCCACGGTGACGCCGTAGACGAGGCCGAGGTCGACGACGTTGATGCCGAGCTCGGGGTCCACGACGTCGCGCAGGGCCTCCTCGACGTCGGCGACGTTGGGCGGGGTGGTGGTGGTCATGCGTTCCTCCAGAGGGGGCGTCGGGTCGGTGGTCGGTCAGGCGCCCTCGGGTCGCTCGCTGGCGGCGGAGATGTCCGCGCCGGCGCGCGCGAGGGCGTCGAGGTAGGCGGTCCAGGGCAGCAGGGCGCACTTGACGCGAGCAGGGTACTTGGCGACGCCCGCGAAGGCCACGGCGTCGCCGATCTGCTCGGCGTCGCCGGGGTCGGCCCCGCGGCTGGTCAGCATGGCGTGCAGGTGCCGGTAGGTCTGCAAGGTCTGCGCGACCGGCCGACCCAGGGTCTCCTCGGCGAGCACCGAGGCGGACGCCACGGAGATCGAGCAGCCCAGCGCGTCGTAGGACACGTCGCGCAGCACGGCGGCGCCGTCCTGGGCGCCCCCGGCGACGGTGTCGAGGTGCACCCGCAGGCTGATCTCGTCGCCGCAGGTGGGGTTCACGTGGTTGACCTCGACGTCGTAGGGCTCCCGCAGACCGGCGTGCTGCGGCCGCTTCGCGTGGTCGAGGATGAGCTCGCCGTACAGGTCCATCAGCGTCGCGCTCCTCTCATCCCGCCAGTCCGAAGATGTCGGGCACCCGGTCGAGGGCCTCGGCGAGGGCCTCGATCTCCCCCAGGCTGGTGTAGATCCCGAAGCTCGCCCGGGTCGAGGCGGGCACCCGCAGCCGGCGGTGCAGCGGCCACGCGCAGTGGTGACCCGTACGCACCGCGACACCGGAGTCGTCGAGCACCTGGCCGACGTCGTGCGGGTGCACCCCGTCGGCGACGAAGGCGACCGCACCGATCCGGCGCTGCGGGTCCTGCGGGCCGAGCACCCGGAGCCAGGGCCGGTCGGCCATGACGTCGAGGGTATGCCGCATGAGCTGCTGGTCGTGCGCGTGCACCCGGTCCAGCCCCACCTCGGTGAGGTAGTCGAGCCCGGCGGCGAGACCGACGGCCTGTGCGGCCATGGGCACCCCCGCCTCGAACTTGGCGGGCGGCGGGGCGTACGTGGACCCCTCCATCCGGACGACCTCGATCATCGAGCCGCCGGTGAGGAAGGGGGGCATGGCCTCCAGCAGACGCCGCCGCGCCCAGAGCACCCCGACCCCGCTGGGGCCCAGGGTCTTGTGGCCGGTGAACACCAGGGCGTCCACCCCGGAGTCCGCCGCGGTGAGCGGGCGGATGTCGAGGTGCGGCGCGGACTGGCAGGCGTCCACCACGACGAGCGCGCCGACCGCGCGGGCGGCGGCGACCACCGGGGACCCGGGGCCGAGGTCGTTGACGGTGCCGAGCACGTTGGAGACGTGGGTGAGGGCGACCACGCGGGTCCGCTCCCCCACGACCTCGTCGAGCCGGGCGACATCGAGCTCGCCGTCGTCGTCCACCCCGATCCAGCGCAGGGTGGCCCCGGTGCGCCGGCACAGCTCCTGCCACGGCACGAGGTTGGCGTGGTGCTCCATCTCGGTCACCACGACCTCGTCACCGGGGCCCAGCCGCAGCCGCTGCGCCCAGGACTCGTCCACACCGTCGAGGGCGCCGGGCGCGCCCGCGTTGGAGAAGGCATAGGCCAGCAGGTTCAGGCCCTCGGTGCCGTTCTTGGTGAAGACGACCTCGCCGGGGTCGGCTCCGAGGAAGCGCGCGACGGTCGCCCGCGCGCCCTCGAAGGCGTCGGTGGCCTCCTCGGCCAGCTGGTGGGCACCCCGGTGGACGGCGGCGTTGTGCCGCTCGTAGAACTCGCGCTCGGCGTCGAGCACCACCCGGGGCTTCTGCGAGGTGGCGCCGCTGTCGAGGTAGACGAGGGGACGGCCGCCGCGCACCGTGCGGCGCAGCAGGGGGAAGTCGGCACGGATCCGGCCGATCTCCACCTCGCTCAGCGGCTGCGCCGCCAGCTGTCCCGTCGTCATACCTCGGTGCCTCCCGTCCTCAGACGCCGGCGGTGAGGAAGCGGTCGTAGCCCTCCTCCTCGAGCCGGTCGGCCAGGTCGCGACCACCGGACTCGGCCACCCGGCCGTTGACGAAGACGTGCACGTAGTCGGGCTGGATGTAGCGCAGGATGCGCGTGTAGTGGGTGATGAGCATGACGCCCAGCCCCGTCTTGTCCTTGACCCGGTTGACGCCCTCGGAGACCACCTTGAGCGCGTCGACGTCCAGACCGGAGTCGGTCTCGTCGAGGATGGCGATCTTGGGCTCGATGAGCTCCATCTGGAGGATCTCGTGGCGCTTCTTCTCGCCACCGGAGAAGCCCTCGTTGACGTTGCGCTCGGCGAACGCCGGGTCCATGCGCAGCGACTCCATGGCGACCTTGACGTCCTTGACCCAGTGGCGCAGCTTGGGGGCCTCGCCGTCGATCGAGGTCTTGGCCGTCCGCAGGAAGTTGGACACGGTGACGCCCGGCACCTCGACGGGGTACTGCATCGCGAGGAAGAGCCCCGCCTGCGCCCGCTCGTCGACGCCCATCGCCAGGACGTCCTCGCCGTCCAGCAGCACCTGGCCGCCGGTCACGGTGTACTTCGGGTGGCCGGCGATCGCGTAGGCCAGGGTCGACTTGCCCGAGCCGTTGGGGCCCATGATGGCGTGCGTCTCGCCGGAGTTGATGGTGAGGTCGACGCCCTTGAGGATCTCCTTGGCGGAGTCCTCGGTCTCGACGCTGACCTGCAGGTTCTTGATCTCCAGGGTGGTCATGCTTCTCCTTGCTGCAACAGGTGGGTAGGTCTCGGGGCGGGGCGGTCTCAGACGCCTGCCGTGGTGGTCCGCAGGGTGACGAGGACGCTGCCGTCCTCGTCCACCTGCAGCTCGTGCACGGCGATCGGGATGGTCGCGGGCAGCTGCTCCGGGGCCCCGGTGGTCATGTTGAACTGCGAGCCGTGCAACCAGCACTCGATGTGCTGGCCCTCGACCTCGCCCTCGGCCAGGCTCACGTTGGCGTGGCTGCAGGTGTCGTCGAAGGCGTGCAGACGCCCCGCCGAGTCACGGGCGATGGCCACGCGGCGACCCTCGATCTCGGCGACGACCGCCCCCACCTCGGAGGGCAGCTCGTCGACCGAGCAGACGCGGACGGGCTGGCTCATGCGGCGGGGGTCCTCCCCATGGTGAGCGAGAGCTCCTCCTCGATCGCGGTCATGAGCGTCTCGACGACCTCGGGGACCCCGATCTTGGCCACGATGTCGGCGAAGAAGCCCCGCACGACCAGGCGCCGGGCCTCGTCCTCGGTGATGCCGCGCGACATGAGGTAGAACAGCTGCTCGTCGTCGAACCGGCCGGTCGAGCTCGCGTGACCAGCACCCGCGATGTCACCGGTCTCGATCTCCAGGTTGGGGACCGAGTCGGCGCGGGCGCCGTCGGTGAGCACCAGGTTGCGGTTGAGCTCGTAGGTGTCGATGCCCTCGGCCTCGGCGCGGATGAGCACGTCGCCCACCCAGACGGTCCGGGCGGTGTCGCCCTGCAGCGCACCCTTGTAGGTCACCAGCGAGGTGCACCGGGGAGCGTTGTGGTCGACGAAGGAGCGGTGCTCCAGATGCTGTCCCGCGTCCGCGAAGTAGACGCCGAGCAGGGTCGCGTCGCCGCCGGGGCCGGCATACCGGACGTTGGAGTTCATCCGGACGATGCCGCCGCCGATGGAGACCGCGATGTGCTTGTACTTCGCATCCCGGCCCACGAGCGCCTCGTGCTGGGCGAGGTGCAGCGCCTCGTCGTCCCAGCGCTGCAGGGACACGACGGTGACGTCGGCCCCGTCACCCACGAGCACCTCGAGGTTGCCGGTGTGGTCCGCGGCACCGGTGTGGTCGAGGATGACGAGCGCCTTGCTGTGCGCGCCCGCCTCCAGGACCACGTGCGCGTTGGAGCGGCGCCCCGCGCCGCGACCCGCGACGTCGACCCGCACCGGCTGCGCGAGCTCGGCGTCGGCAGCGATCGCGAGGTGCAGCGCCTCCGGCGTGTTGGCCGAGGCGACGGCCGCACCACGGTCCTCGGGCACCAGCACGGTGCCACGGGGCGCCTGGCCCGGGGCCAGCGTGGCGACGCTCACCTCCTCGGAGGCGCGGACGGCGAACTCCGCGGCGGCGTCGCCGGCACGGTCGTCGGTCGCGGTGTCGGAGAACAGGCCGGCCAGCCGGTCGACCGGGGTGAACCGCCACTCCTCCTCGCGCCCGGTGGGGACACCGAAGGCGTCCACGTCGAAGGACCTGGTGCGGGCGGCCCGGGACTGGTCGGGGATGCGGTGGTCCCCGCCGATCTGGGCCTGCGGGTCCTGATGAGTCTTGTCGTCGACAAGAAGAGACATCAGCCGACGGCTCCTTCCATCTGCAGCTCGATGAGGCGGTTGAGCTCGAGGGCGTACTCCATGGGCAGCTCGCGGGCGATCGGCTCCACGAAGCCGCGCACGATCATGGCCATGGCCTCGGTCTCGGACATGCCTCGGGACATGAGGTAGAACATCTGGTCCTCGGACACCTTGGACACGGTGGCCTCGTGGCCCATCTGCACGTCGTCCTCGCGGACGTCGACGTAGGGGTAGGTGTCGGACCGGGAGATCTGGTCGACCAGCAGCGCGTCACAGACCACCGAGGACCTGCTGTGGTGCGCGCCCTCGTTGATCTGCACCAGACCGCGGTAGGAGGACCGGCCGCCGCCGCGGGCCACCGACTTCGACACGATGGTCGAGGAGGTGTGCGGGGCGGCGTGCACCATCTTGGAGCCGGCGTCCTGGTGCTGACCCTCGCCCGCGAAGGCGACGGACAGCGTCTCGCCCTTGGCGTGCTCGCCGAGGAGGAAGACGGCCGGGTACTTCATCGTGACCTTGGACCCGATGTTGCCGTCGATCCACTCCATCGTCGCGCCCTCGTCGCAGGTCGCGCGCTTGGTGACGAGGTTGTAGACGTTGTTCGACCAGTTCTGGATGGTGGTGTAGCGGACCTTGGCGTTCTTCTTCACCACGATCTCGACGACCGCGCTGTGCAGGCTGTCGGTCTTGTAGATCGGCGCCGTGCAGCCCTCGACGTAGTGCACCGACGACCCTTCGTCGGCGATGATGAGGGTGCGCTCGAACTGGCCCATGTTCTCGGTGTTGATCCGGAAGTAGGCCTGCAGCGGGATGTCGACGTGGACACCCTTGGGCACGTAGATGAACGAGCCACCGGACCAGACGGCGGTGTTGAGCGCGGAGAACTTGTTGTCGCCGGCGGGGATGACCGACCCGAAGTACTCCCGGAACAGGTCGCCGTGCTCGCGCAGGGCGGTGTCGGTGTCCAGGAAGAGGACACCCTTCTCCTCCAGGTCCTCGCGGATCTGGTGGTAGACGACCTCGGACTCGTACTGCGCGGCGACACCGGCGACGAGCCGCTGCTTCTCGGCCTCGGGGATGCCGAGACGGTCGTAGGTGTTGCGGATGTCCTCCGGCAGGTCCTCCCAGCTGGTGGCCTGCTTCTCGGTGGACTTCACGAAGTACTTGATGTTGTCGAAGTCGATGTCCGACAGGTCCGCGCCCCAGTGGGGCATCGGCTTCTTGCCGAACAGGCGCAGAGCCTTGAGCCGCTGGTCGAGCATCCACTGGGGCTCGCTCTTGCGGTCCGAGATGTCGCGCACGACGGCCTCGGAGAGCCCGCGCCGTGCCGAGGCTCCGGCCTCGTCGCGGTCGGCCCAGCCGTACTCGTACTTGCCCAGGTCCTTCAGGCCCGGGTTGAGCTCCTCGATGTTGGTGCTCATGTCACGTCCTCTCGTCGGCGGTGCGGTCGGTGGGGTCAGGTGGTGTCGGGGTCCTCGGTATGACGAACGGTGGCGCACTCGCTCTTTCTTCCGCACTCGGCGGAGCGGTCCCGAGGGCGCCGATCGGCACGAAGGTCGTGCAGACGTGCTCGCCCCCGGCCAGCGTGGCCAGCCGCTGGACGTGCACGTCGAGGATGCGGGCGATGGCCTTGGTCTCGGCCTCGCAGAACTGGGGGAACTCGGTCGCGACCTCGCGCACCGGGCAGTGGCCCTGGCACAGCTGCAGGCCGGCAAGCCCGGTCCCCTCCCCCACGGGCCGGGCGGAGGCGGCATACCCCTCGTGCGAGAGCGCCTTGGCCAGGGCGGCCGTGCGCGTCTGGAGGTCGTCGCTCCCGGCGTCGGCGACGGCGCGGTCGACGGAGGCGCGCAGGCGCTGCTCGAGCTGCGCGATCTGGGCCTCGGCGAAGGACTCGACCGCGGCGACCCCGACCCGGTCGGCGAGGTAGTGCAGTGCGGCGTTCGCCACCCCGTCGTAGCTGGTGCGGAACTGCTCCTGCCCCAGCGAGGTCAGGACATAGGCCCGCGCGGGGCGGCCACGGCCCCGGCGGCCGGGCAGCGGGCCGTCGTGCTCGGCGATGAGCCCGGCCTCGTCGAGGGCGTCCAGATGGCGGCGCACAGCCGCCGGGGTCAGCCCCAGCTCCTTGGCCAGTGCGCTCGCCGTCACCGGCGCCCGCTCCCCCACGGCGCGACGCACGCGGTCCCGGGTCCGGGACTCGTCGTGCACCTCCGCCATGGCGTCGGGCACCTGCGTGATATTCACCATGACAGTGTGACGTATTCGCGTGACCGGTGCCAAGGTAGGGCACCCTCACCCTGGACGGCGGGGCCGGTCAGTCCGACCAGCGCAGCAGCCGACGCGCGAGCAGTCCCGCCAGCAGCCCCCAGACCAGCAGGACCAGGAGCGCGCGGACGTTCCAGGCGCCCAGGACGAAGGCGTCGCGCAGGGCGTCCCCGAGGGCCGCGGTCGGCAGCAGGGAGAGCAGCGGCTCGCCGGGGAGCGCGACCGCCGGGAGCACGGTCCCACCGAACCCGGCCAGCAGCACCCAGACGAGGTTGGCCAGCGCGAGGACGGCCTCCGCGCGCAGCGCGCCGCCCAGGCACGCGGCGAGCGACACCAGGGCCAGGGCCCCCAGGACGACGGCCACGACCGCCGGGAGCAGGCCGGCCACGTCCGGACGCCAGCCGAGGGCGCCCGCGACCCCACCGAGGAGGAGCAGCTGCAGGGCCAGCACGGCGAGGACGGCCGTCGTCTTCGCGAGGAGCAGGCCACCGCGACCGAGCGGGGTGGTGCCCAGCAGGCGGAGGACGCCCCAGCGACGTTCGAAGCCCAGCAGGATGGCCTGGCCGGTGAAGGCGGTGGAGAGCACGGTGAGGGCGAGGACGCCAGGGGCGAGGACGTCGATGCGAGCGGCGTCGGACCACCGTTCGACCGCCAGCTGGGGGGAGCTCACGAGGCTCAGCCCGACGAGGGCGAGGACGGGCAGCACCACCGAGACCAGCAACTGCTCGCCGTGGCGCAGGAGCCCGAGCGCCTCGAACCTCGCCTGGGCCAGGACCCGACGGACCGCCGGCGCCTCCCGCCGCGTGTCGGTCGTCCCGGCGGCGGTCACAGCGACACCCCGTCGGTCAGCGCGAAGTAGGCTTCTTCGAGGCCCGCGGCCCCGGCACCGGAGCAGACCTCGTCGACACTTCCCGCCGCCGCCACCCGGCCACCGACCACGACCGCCACCCGGTCGGCCAGCCGCTCGGCCTCCTCGAAGGAGTGCGTCGTCACCACCGTGGCCGTCCCGCGTGCGGCCACCTCGCGCAGCAGCACGTGCACCTCGCGGCGGGCGTGCGGGTCCAGGCCGGCGGTGGGCTCGTCGAGGAACACCACCTCCGGCGACCCCACGAGCGCGGCGGCCAGCGCGACCCGCTGCCGCTGGCCGCCGGAGAGCCGACGGACCGTCGTGCGCTCGAAGGCGGGGATGCCGAGGCGGCCGGCCAGCTCGGCGACGTCGACCGGGGTGGAGTACAGGCGGGCAAGGTGCGGCAGCAGGGCACGCGGGGTGACCGCCTGCGGCAGCCCACCGTCCTGCAGCATGACGCCCACGCGGTCCCGGTGGTCGGCACCCGCACCGTAGGGACGGCGGCCCAGCACCCGCACCTGCCCGCCGTCCGGCCGCTGCAGGCCCACGGCGATCTCGACGGCGGTCGTCTTGCCCGCGCCATTGGGCCCCAGCACGCAGGTGACCTCGCCGTGGCGCGCCGACAGCGTCAGTCCCCGCAGCGCGGTGGTCGCCCCGAAGCTCCGGGTCAGGTCGCGCAGCTCGACGGCGTACGGGCGGGGGTCGCCCTCGCTCACCGCTGCCGCTCGCGTTCCCTCGTCGCGGCCGCGGGCGCGTCCGGCTCCGAGACGTCGGTGGTCGCGCCCGGTCCGGGCGCGCTGACGGCATACATGACGTGGACCGTCATCGCGGTGACCGCGATGAGGGCCGCCGCCCCGACGAGGTGCAGGGCCACGGCGGCGACCGGCAGCCCGGTGAAGAACTGGTAGTAGCCGACGGCGGCCTGGCCCAGCAGGACGGCGGACAGCACGAGGAGCATCCGGCGCACGACCGGCGGCCAGCCCAGGGCGAAGGCACTCAGCACGGCCGCCCCGGTGGTCAGCACCAGGACGTAGACCGGGACGACGTGGGCCCTCGTGACGAGGTAGGCGTCAAAGGTGTGCCGGGCCACCTCGCCGGAGTCCCCCGAGTGCGGGCCGGTGCCGGTGACGAGGGTCCCGAGGTAGACGGCGAGGGCCGCGCTCAGCGCGATGACGACCGCGAGCGCCCGGATCGCCCGGCGCCCGGCGCCGACCTGGCCGGGGCGCTGCGCGTGCGCCGCCTGCGGCAGGCTCGCCCGGCGCGCCCGCACGACCAGCAGGGACCCGAGCGCGATGAGCACGCCCGAGACCAGGAAGTGGACCCCGACCACCCACGGGTTGAGGCCGGTGAGGACGGTGATCCCGCCGAGGACCGCCTGCAGCGGGATGCCCAGCCCCATGACCAGGGCGAGGACGAACAGGTCGCGGTGCTCGCGCCGCAGCCGCCAGACGGCCAGGAAGGTGAGGATCGCGATGGCGGCCAGGAGGAAGGTGAGGACCCGGTTGCCGAACTCGATGACACCGTGCACCCCCATCTCCGGCGTGTTGGTCCACGACGCGTCCGTGCAGCGGGGCCACGTCGGGCAGCCCAGCCCGCTCCCGGTCAGGCGCACCAGACCTCCGGTCAGGACGAGCAGGGAGTTGGCGAGCAGCGAGGCCAGCGCCATGCCGCGCAGCCAACGACCGGGCGTGCGCGGCAGCAGCCGACCGAGCAGCGACGACGCGGGAGCGGCCGGCTCGTGCCTGCGGTCGAGGGAGGTTGTCATGACAGCGGCAGGTGCAGCAGCGGGTCGACCGCCACCGCGAGGAAGAGGAGGGTGAGGTAGCTGATGGAGAAGTGGAACAGCCGCATCGCGCCCAGCGGTGCCCCGGTGACCCCGGCCCGGGCGCGGGCGAGGAGCCGGTGCGACTCGATGACGAAGACCGCGCCGGCGACCACCGCCACCACGGTGTAGATCCACCCCATCGGGGCGACGGGGACGAGGACGAGCGAGGTGAGGACGGTGACCCACGCGTAGAGCACGACCTGCCGGCCCACGGCGATGTCCTCGGCGACCACGGGCAGCATCGGTACCCCGGCAGCGGCGTAGTCCTCCTTGAACCGCATGGACAGCGGCCAGTAGTGCGGCGGGGTCCAGAAGAAGACCACGAGGAAGAGCACGAGGGCCGCCCAGGAGAGGCTGCCGGTCACCGCCGACCACCCGATCAGGACCGGCATGCACCCGGCCACGCCGCCCCAGACGATGTTCTGGCTGGTGCGCCGCTTCAGCACGATCGTGTAGAACACGACGTAGAGCAGGATCGCCCCGAGCGCCAGCGCCGCCGACAGCGCGTTGACGACCAGGCCCAGCCACAGGACCGAGGCCACGCCGAGCACGCCACCGAAGACCAGGGCTGCACGGGGCGAGACGGCCCCGGTGACCAGGGGACGCGTCGAGGTGCGGTGCATGCGGGCGTCGATGTCGCGGTCGAGGAAGCAGTTGAGGACGTTGGCCGACGCGGCCGCGAGGGTGCCCCCGACGAGGGTCGCGACGATGAGCCAGACGGGAGGGACCCCGCGCTCGGCGAGGAACATGACGGGGAAGGTCGTGACCAGCAGCAGCTCGATGATCCGCGGCTTGGTCAGTGCGACGTAGTCGCCGACGACCTGCCGCCAGCCTCTACCCCCCTGGCCCTCGCCCGTGGTCCCGGGCCGCGTCCGTCCGGGACGGCCAGGACGGGGGTCGAGCGTGGTCACGGCATCCTTCGGGGGGTCGCGGTGCAGGTCGGGCGTGGAGCCGCTGGGGCTCTCGACGCGTCCTCCATCGTAGCCGCCCGCCCCAGCGCCCTGCGCCCGGGATCGGCGGGGGCCCGCCCGGCTCGCGCGCCGCCGCACAGGGACTAAGGTCGGGGTGTACCGGGGCGTCATCGCGCCGCTCCGACGCCACGTGCCCACGCACCGTCAGGAGATGAACCAGTGACCACCTCCACCGAGAACCTCACCGCCGGCCGGGACAGCTCCCTGCCCCACCCCGTCTGCTCCCAGGTCGGCTGGACCGATGCGGACGTGCGCGCGGTGGACACCGCCCGCGTGCTCGCCGCCGACGCCGTGGAGAAGTGCGGCAGCGGGCACCCCGGCACCGCCATGAGCCTCGCGCCGTTGGCCTACCTGCTCTACCAGAACGTCATGGTGCACGACCCCTCCGACCCGCACTGGCTGGGCCGAGACCGGTTCGTGCTCTCGGCCGGGCACTCCTGCCTGACCCAGTACATCCAGCTCTACCTGTCCGGGTACGGCCTGCAGCTGGAGGACCTGCAGCAGCTGCGCACGTGGGGGTCCGCCACCCCTGGGCACCCCGAGGTGCACCACACCACCGGCGTCGAGATGACCACCGGACCGCTGGGGTCCGGGCTCGCCTCGGCCGTCGGCCTGGCCATGGCGCAGCGCCGGCAGCGGGGGATGCTCGACCCGGACGCCGCCCCCGGGGAGTCCCCCTTCGACCACCAGATCTGGGTCATCGCCTCCGACGGCGACATCATGGAGGGCGTCACGTCCGAGGCGAGCTCGCTGGCCGGGCACCAGGAGCTGTCCAACCTCACGGTCATCTACGACCAGAACTTCATCTCCATCGAGGACGACACCGACATCTCGTTCAGCGAGGACGTGGCCCGGCGCTACGAGGCGTACGGGTGGGCCACCGAGGTGGTCGACTGGCGCGACCAGGCCCCCTACACCGAGAACATCGACGAGCTGTATGCCGCGCTGCAGGCCGCGCGGGCCCGGACCGACCGCCCGACCCTGGTCCTGCTGCGCACCATCATCGCCTGGCCGGCACCGGAGGCGCGGGACACCGGCGCCGCCCATGGCTCCGCGCTCGGGGCCGAGGAGGTCTCGGCGACCAAGCAGCTGCTGGGCTTCGACGCCCGGCGCACGTTCGCCGTCGAGGACGAGGTGCTGGAGCACGCCCGACGGGTGGGCGAGCGCGGGGCGCAGGCCCACTCCGCGTGGGAGGACCGCTACCAGACGTGGCGCTCGGCGCACCCGGAGAACGCCGCCCTCCTCGACCGCCTGCAGCGGCACGAGCTTCCCGACGGCCTGGACGGCGCCATCCCGACCTTCCCGGCGGACGAGAAGGGCATGGCGACGAGGAAGGCGTCCGGAGAGGTGCTCAGCGCCCTCGCCGACGTGATGCCGGAGCTGTGGGGAGGCTCCGCCGACCTCGCCGGCTCCAACAACACGACGATGTCCGGCGTCCCCTCCTTCGTGCCCAGCGGCAAGGCCACGGAGATGTTCCCCGGTGACGAGTACGGCCGCACCCTGCACTTCGGCATCCGCGAGAACGCCATGGGGATGATCCTCAACGGCATCTGCCTCGAGGGTCTCACCCGGCCCTACGGCGGGACCTTCCTCACCTTTTCGGACTACATGCGCCCGTCGCTGCGGCTGGCCGCCATCCAGCAGGCCAACCCGGTCTACGTGTGGACCCACGACAGCATCGGGCTCGGCGAGGACGGACCGACCCACCAGCCGGTGGAGCACCTCGCGGCCCTGCGGGCCATCCCCGGGCTGGACGTCATCCGTCCGGCGGACGCCAACGAGACGGCTGTGGCGTGGCGCACCGTCCTCGGTATCCAGGACCACCCCGCAGCGCTGGTCCTGAGCCGGCAGAACCTCCCGACCTTCGACCGGGACGTCATGGAGCCGGCCGAGGGGACGGCGCGCGGCGCCTACGTGCTTCAGGAGGCGGGCAACGGTGAGCCCGAGGTGATCCTCGTGGCCACCGGGTCCGAGGTGCAGCTCGCCGTCCAAGCGCGTGAGCGCCTCGAGGCCGACGGCGTCGCCACCCGGGTCGTGTCCATGCCCTGCCGCGAGTGGTTCGCCCAGCAGGACCGCGCCTACCGCGAGCAGGTGCTGCCGCCGCGGGTGCGGGCCAGGGTGAGCGTCGAGGCAGCCGTGGGTCAGGGCTGGCGAGAGGTCGTCGGTGACGCCGGCCGGCTCGTGAGCCTGGAGCACTACGGCGCCTCGGCCGACTACCAGCGGCTCTTCGACGAGTTCGGCATCACCACCGACGCCGTGGTCGCCGCCGCCCGGGACTCCCTCACCGACACCACCCGCGACCCGGTGCCCGGCGGGGTCGAGGTCCCGGACGACGGCGGCACCGAGACCGTCGGGGCCTGAGCCCCACCCACCGCCTTCCCACCACCACCTGAGGAGCGAGATGACTGACCACGCCCGCACCACCCTCCACGACCTGGCCGACGCCGGGGTCTCCGTCTGGCTGGACGACCTGAACCGACCGATGATCTCCTCCGGGGAGCTGCAGTCCTACGTGGACCGCGGCGTCCTGGGGGTCACCACCAACCCGACCATCTTCGCGTCGGCCCTGGCCGAGGGCGACGCCTACTCCGACCAGGTCCGCGCCCTCGCCGGCGACGGCGCGGACGTGGACGACGCGGTGTTCGCGCTCACCACCGACGACGTCCGCAACGCCTGCGACGTGCTGCTCCCGGTCTACGAGAGCACCGGCGGGGTCGACGGGCGGGTGTCCATCGAGGTGGACCCGGGCGCGGCCAAGGACACCGAGCGCACCGTGCAGATCGCGCAGCAGCTGTGGTCGACGATCGACCGGCCCAACCTCTTCGTCAAGATCCCCGCCACCGTCGAGGGTCTTCCGGCGATCACGCAGACCCTGGCCAGCGGTATCAGCGTCAACGTCACCCTGATCTTCTCGCTGGACCGCTACCGCGGGGTCATGAACGCCTACCTCACCGGTCTCGAGCAGGCCCGCGAGCAGGGTCGCGACCTGTCCTCCATCCACTCGGTGGCGAGCTTCTTCGTCTCCCGCGTGGACGGCGAGATCGACTCCCAGCTCGAGGAGATCGGCACCGACGAGGCCCTCGCCCTGCGGGGACGGGCGGGCCTGGCCAACGCCCGGTTGGCCTACCAGGCCTTCGAGGAGGTCTTCGCCACCCCGCGCTGGCAGAACCTCGCGGACGACGGCGCCCACCTTCAGCGTCCGCTGTGGGCCTCCACCGGGGTGAAGAACCCGGACTACGAGGACACGATGTACGTCACCGGGCTCGTCGCCCCGCACACCGTCAACACCATGCCGGGCAAGACCCTGGAGGCCACCGTCGACCATGCCGAGCTCCGCGGTGACACAATCACCGGGACCTACGACGAGGCGCAGCAGGTGCTCGACGACCTCGAGCGGGTCGGCGTGTCCTACGCGGAGGTCGTCGAGCAGCTCGAGGTCGAGGGCGTGGACAAGTTCGAGAAGTCGTGGTCCGAGCTGCTCGGGACCGTGCAGGACGAGCTGGACAAGGCCGGCCAGGGCGGGAGCGGCAAGAACAGCGAGGAGGCCCGGTGAGCGCCCTGGCGGTCCAGGCCGTGGGCGCCGCCGCCGAGGCGGTCGAGCGCCACCTGCCCGACCTGGTCCAGGACGCGGTGGCGTCGCGGCTGTTCGCCCGTGACGCCACGCTCTGGGGGCCCGACGCGGAGTCCGAGGCGGCCATCAGGCTGTCCTGGGTCGGACTGCACCGCAGCTCGCGCCCGCTCGTGGGCGAGGTCGAGGCCCTGCGCGAGGAGCTGCGCGAGCGGGGGGTCCGGCGCATCGTGCTCTGCGGTATGGGTGGCTCGTCCTTGGCGCCGGAGGTCATCACGGGCACCGCTGGCGTCGAGCTGGTGGTCCTCGACAGCTCCGACCCCGACATGGTGCGGTCGGCCCTGCAGGAGGACCTCGCCGGGAGCGCCGTGGTGGTCTCCTCCAAGTCCGGGTCGACCCTGGAGACGGACAGCCAGCGGCGCGCCTTCGTGCACGCCTTCAGCGAGGCCGGCATCGACCCGACCGAGCGGATCGTGGTCGTGACCGACCCCGGCAGCCCGCTCGACGAGCAGTCGCGGGCCGACGGGTACCGCGTGGTGAACGCCGACCCCGAGGTCGGTGGCCGCTACTCGGCACTGACCGCCTTCGGGCTCGTCCCCTCCGGCCTGGCCGGTGCCGACATCGGGGCCCTCCTCGACGAGGCGGAGGTGGTCGCCGACCTCCTCGCCGAGGACGACGAGGCCAACCCCGGGCTGCGGCTGGGCGCCGCCCTGGCCGGCACCCGTCCGCTGCGCGACAAGCTGCTCTTCACCGACGCCGGCTCGGGCATCGCCGGGCTCGCCGACTGGGCCGAGCAGCTCATCGCCGAGTCGACCGGCAAGCAGGGCACGGGGGTCCTCCCCGTCGTCGCGCCCGCGGGCGACTCCCCGA
The DNA here is from genome assembly GCF_947487915.1 of uncultured Serinicoccus sp. Classification (GTDB taxonomy): domain Bacteria; phylum Actinomycetota; class Actinomycetes; order Actinomycetales; family Dermatophilaceae; genus Ornithinicoccus. The sequence goes on from NZ_CANKYH010000002.1 coordinate 267,834, forward strand.
CCGCCGGTCTGGGCTCGACCGACGACTGCACCGTCGTGGTCCTGGCCCCCGAGGACGGGGACGACGAGGAGGTCCCCGCCGTCGAGGGCGTCGGGTCGCTGGTCGCGGTGTCCGGGTCGCTCGGCGCACAGCTGCTGCTGTGGGAGGTCGCCACCGCCGTGGCCGGGCGTCTGCTGGGGATCAACCCCTTCGACCAGCCCGACGTCGAGAGCGCCAAGCAGGCGGCTCGGGACATCATGGAGGACGGCGCCGACGGCGCGGGCCGCCCCGACCTCGTCGACGATGCCGTGGAGATCCGCGCCGCGGGCGGCGGGTGGTTGCCCGAGGGCGTCAGCACGCTGGAGGGAGCGGTCGACGCGTTGCTGGGTGAGCTCGACCCCGGCACCGGCTACCTGTCCCTCATGGTCTACCTCGACCGCGTGGAGCACGCCGACCTCGCCGAGGTGCAGGGCGACCTGGTCCGGCGGACCGGGCGGCCCGTCACCTTCGGCTGGGGCCCCCGTTTCCTGCACTCCACCGGGCAGTACCACAAGGGCGGCCCGGCCCAGGGCGTCTACCTCCAGGTGACCGGTGCGCCCGGCCAGGACCTGCCGGTACCGGGCAAGGACTACACCTTCGGGGAGTTCATCTCGGCCCAGGCCGCGGGTGACGCCGGCGTCCTGGCCGACCACGGGCGCCCCGTCCTGCGCGTGCACCTCACCGACCAGGACCAGGGACTGGCCCAGCTGCGTACCGTGCTCGCCCGGTGAGCGGCTCCAGACCCGCCCCCGTCACCGCCGACTCCAACCCCCTGCGCGACCCCGACGACAAGCGCCTGCCGCGCATCGCCGGGCCGTGCAGCATGGTCATGTTCGGCGTGACGGGCGACCTCGCCCGCAAGAAGCTCATGCCGGCCATCTACGACCTGGCCAACCGGGGACTGCTCCCGCCCGGTTTCTCCCTGGTGGGCTTCGCCCGCCGGGACTGGGCGGACCAGGACTTCGCCAAGGTGGTGCACGACTCGGTGCGTCAGCACGCGCGCACGGAGTTCCGGGAGGAGGTGTGGCGCTCCCTCGCCGAGGGTTTCCGGTTCGTCCCCGGCGCCTTCGACGACCCCGACGCCTTCGAGCTGCTCGCCCGCACGGTGCGCGCGCTCGACGAGGAGCGGGGCACCGGCGGCAACCACGCGTTCTACCTCTCGATCCCGCCCTCGTGGTTCGCGGCGGTGTGCACGCGGCTGCAGGAGTCGGGTCTGTCCGACCCGAGCCCCGGCACCTGGCGTCGCGTGGTCATCGAGAAGCCGTTCGGCCACGACCTGGAGAGCGCGCAGGAGCTCAACGAGATCGTCGAGGGGGTCTTCCCGCCCGACTCGGTCTTCCGCATCGACCACTACCTCGGCAAGGAGACCGTCCAGAACATCCTGGCGCTGCGCTTCGCCAACCAGCTGTTCGAGCCGGTCTGGAATGCCAACTACGTCGACCACGTGCAGATCACCATGGCCGAGGACATCGGCATCGGGGGCCGGGCCGGCTACTACGACGAGGTGGGCGCGGCCCGCGACGTCATCCAGAACCACCTCCTCCAGCTGCTCGCCCTGACCGCGATGGAGGAACCGGTGTCGTTCACCGCCGACGCCGTGCGGGCCGAGAAGGAGAAGGTGCTCGCGGCGGTCCGTCTCCCGGATGATCTCGACGCGGCGACCGCACGGGGACGGTATGCCGAGGGCTGGCAGGGAACCGAGAAGGTGTCCGGCTACCTCGACGAGGACGGCGTCGACGAGGGCCACCACACAGAGACCTACGCCGCCCTCAAGGTCGACGTGCGCACGCGCCGGTGGGCGGGTGTGCCGTTCTACCTGCGCACCGGCAAACGCCTGGGCAAGCGGGTGACCGAGATCGCGGTCGTCTTCCGGAAGGCACCGCACCTGCCCTTCAGCTCGACCGCGACGGAGGAGCTGGGCGCCAACGCGATCGTCATCCGGGTGCAGCCCGACGAGGGCATGACCATGCGCTTCGGCTCGAAGGTGCCCGGGAGCCAGATGGAGGTGCGTGACGTGTCGATGGACTTCGGCTACGGCTCCTCCTTCACCGAGTCCAGCCCGGAGGCCTACGAGCGGCTCATCCTCGACGTGCTGCTGGGCGAGCCCCCGCTCTTCCCCCGGCACGCCGAGGTCGAGCAGTCCTGGCGGATCCTCGATCCGGTCATCGACCACTGGCACCGGCAGGACACCTCACCCCAGGACTACGCGGCGGGCACGTGGGGACCTGCCGACGCCGACGACCTCATGCGGCGTGACGGACGCGAGTGGAGGCTCCCATGATCGTCGACCTTCCCAGCTGCACCGCCGCCGACGTCGCCAAGAACCTCGTCCGGCTGCGCAACGACGTCGGGGCCATGGCCATGGGCCGGGTGCTGACGCTCATCGTCGTGGTCGACGAGGAGCAGGCCGACGAGGCGGTGGAGGTCGCCACCCGCGCGACCCGCCAGCACCCTGCGCGCATCCTCGTGGTCGTCTCCGCCAACGCGCGTGGACGCGGCAGGCTGGACGCCCAGATCCGGGTCGGCGGCGACGCCGGTGCCTCCGAGATCGTCGTGCTGCGCCTCTACGGGGAGCTCACCCGCCACGGCAGCTCGGTGGTGACCCCGCTCCTGCTGCCCGACTCCCCCGTCGTCGCGTGGTGGCCGGGCCGGGTCGAGGCGGACGTCGCAGGATCCCCCCTGGGGCAGATGGCGCACCGACGCATCACCGATGCGGCAGCCTCCCCCGACGTGGAGGCCGGCACCCAGCTGCGTCGCCGGGGCAAGCACTACCGGCCTGGCGACACCGACCTGGCCTGGACCCGCGTGACGCGGTGGCGGGCGCTGCTCGCCGCAGCGCTGGAGAGCGAGCCGTTCGAGCCGGTCCTGTCCGTGACCGTGGCCGCCGAGGCACACCACCCGAGCTGCGACCTGCTGGCCGGATGGCTGGCCGCTTCCCTGCGCTGCCCGGTGGAGGTGGTGAGGACCCCGGTCGGTTCGGGGCTGCAGAGCGTGCGGCTGGACCGGGCCTCCGGCCCGATCGACCTCGTCCGCACCGACGACGGCAAGGACACCGCGACGCTGTCGGTCCCCGGGAGCCAGCCCCGGCTGGTCGCCCTGCACTCCCCGTCGACCTTCGAGGCGCTCACCGCCGAGCTGCGGCGGCTGGACGCCGACGAGGTCTACTCCCGGGCCCTCTGCACGGGTCTGCCGGCGGTCCGCCGGGGCGGTACCCGTTCCGCGGCCGCGCGGGCCGGGACGTCTCCTGCCGGCCCGGCCCAGATGAAGGGGTCAGGGCGTGCCGCCGTGGCCAGCCGTGCCCTCGAGCGGGCCGACGAGCCGGAGGAGTCCCCCGGCACGGACGCGGTCGAGGAAGCGGTGCAGGAGGGCCTGGCGCAGACCGAGGACGGCGTCGCGCACGACGGCTGAGACGGCTGCTAGGTCCTGGCTCCGCCGCCGACGCCGCGCTCGCGCATCCTGGTGAGGGCCTCGTCCAGCAGGGCGGCCCCGTCGGAGTCGCTGCGACGCTCCTTGACGTACGCCAGATGGGTCTTGTAGGGCTCGGTCCGCGGTGCCTCGGGTGGGGTGCCCCGGTCACGGCCGGCGGGCAAACCGCACCGCGGGCAGTCCCAGGTGTCAGGGATGGCGACCTCGCCGTTGTCCGCGAAGCTCGGGCGTGTCTCGTGCCCGTGCGCGCACCAGTAGCTGATGCGCACGCGGGGCGCGGTGTCACCCCGCTCGCTCTCGCCCATCGGACCCGAACCCACCCGCGAGCCGCGGATGGCGTTGGTGTTGACCATGGTGCCTCGTTTCGCCGGACGCTACGTCAGGGTCACCCTACGCCCTTCGCGGGCGTCCGAGGAGGACGTGGCCAGGGTGCGTCGACGCGTCCCGCCGCGGGCGGGCCGGCGCCGAGACTCCTGCCGTCAGCTGAAGCGCACCAGCACGCCGAGGCCCACGATGACCGCGACCCAGACGAGCGCCATCGCCACGGTGATTCGGTTGAGGTTGCGCTCGGCGACCGAGCTCCCCCCGAGGCTGCTGCTCATGCCCCCACCGAACATGTCCGACATGCCCCCGCCGCGGCCCTTGTGCATGAGGATGAGCAGCACCAGGAAGCAGCTGGTGATCACCAGCAGGGCGTCCAGGAACCATCGGACGAACTCCACGTGGGCACAACCTTGTCGTCGAGAGGGGCAGCGGTCTGGGGCTCCGGGCCGCGGAGGCCCAGAGCACCAGACAGCCTAGCCGACGGGGTGTCGGCAGGACGAACCGCCGCGCGTCAGCCGGCGGAGCCTGCGTGGGCGCGGTAGCGACAGATCGAGGCGAAGTCCTCCACCGAGAGCGAGGCACCACCCACCAGGGCACCGTCGACGTCCGGGCGCTGCATGAGCTCGGCGACGTTGCCCGGCTTTACCGACCCGCCGTAGAGCACCCGCACGGCGGCTGCCGTCGCCTCGTCGGCCAGCTCCCCGACGGCGGCCCGGATCGCCGCACACACCTCCTGGGCGTCGTCGGGGGTGGCCACCTCGCCCGTGCCGATCGCCCAGACCGGCTCGTAGGCGACGACGACGCGCGAGACCTGCCCGGCGTCCAGGCCGTCGAGGGCGGCTCGCAGCTGGGACACCACGTGGTCGACGTGGTCACCGGAGCGGCGGACCTCCAACGGCTCCCCGACGCACAGGATCGGCACCAGGCCGTGCCGCAGCGCGGCCCGCACCTTGGCGCCGACGAGCTCGTCCGACTCCTGGTGGCCGTCCCGCCGCTCGCTGTGCCCGACGGTCACGTAGGTGCAACCCAGCTTGGCGAGGAAGGCACCGGAGATGTCGCCGGTGTAGGCGCCCTCGTCATGCGGGCTCAGGTCCTGCCCGCCGTACCGGAGGAAGAGCTGGTCGCCCTGGACGAGGGTCTGCACCGAGCGCAGGTCGGTGAACGGAGGGAGCACCACGACCTCGACGTCGGCGGGGTCGTGCCGGGCGTCGCGCAGGGTCCAGTCCAGCTTCTGGACCAGATGCGTCGCCTGCAGGTGGTCGAGGTTCATCTTCCAGTTGCCCGCCATCAACGGCGTGCGGGTGGGTCGCGTGTCGCTCATCAGTCCTCCAGCACCGATAGTCCGGGCAGGTCCTTGCCCTCGAGATACTCCAGACTGGCCCCGCCCCCGGTCGAGATGTGGGTGAAGTCGTCGTCGGCGTGGCCGAACTCGCGGACGGCGGCAGCGGAGTCACCCCCGCCCACGACCGTCATGGCCCCGGCCCGGGTGCGCTCCACCAGAACCGCCGCCACGGCTTGGGTGCCCGCGGCGAATGGCTCCATCTCGAAGGCCCCCATGGGGCCGTTCCAGAAGATGGTGCGCGCGTCCGCGAGGCGCTCGGCGAAGTGGCGCTGCGCCTGCGGCCCGATGTCCAGGCCCATCCGGTCGGCGGGTATCGAGTCCGCCGGCACGACGTCGTGGGCGGCGTCGGCGGAGAAGGCGTCGGCCACGACGATGTCGGTGGGCAGGACGATCTCCACGCCCCGCTCCGCAGCGGTGTCGAGGTAGCCCTTCACGGTGTCCACCTGGTCCTGCTCGAGCAGGCTGGTGCCCACTTCGTGGCCCTGGGCCTTGAGGAAGGTGAAGACCATCCCACCGCCGATGAGCAGCCGGTCGGCGACCGAGATCAGCGACTCGATGACGCCCAGCTTGTCGCTCACCTTGGCCCCGCCGAGGACGACGGCGTACGGACGCTGCGGGTCCTCCCGCAGGGCGCGCATGACCTCGACCTCGGACCGGACCAGACCTCCGGCGGCGTGCGGGAGCAGACGCGCGACGTCGTAGACCGACGCCTGGGCCCGGTGGACGACACCGAACCCGTCCGAGACGAAGGCGTCCGCCAGGTCCGCGAGCTGCCGGGCGAAGTCGGCCCGGTCCTCGTCGTTCTTCGCGGTCTCGCCCGGGTGGAAGCGAAGGTTCTCGAGGACGAGGACGTCGCCGTCCCCGAGCTCCGCCACCGCTGCCGCGGCACGCTCGCCCACCGTCTCCTCGACGAACGACACGCCACCCTCGCCCTCGCCCTCCAACAGCTCGCGCAGCCGCGTCGCCACCGGGGCGAGGGAGTACTGCGGGTCGGGCGAGCCCTTCGGACGACCCAGGTGGGCGCAGACCACGACCCGGGCGCCCTGCTCGCGCAGCCGGCTGATCGTGGGCACCGATGCCCGCACCCGGCCGTCGTCGGTGATGGTCGACCCGTCCAGGGGGACGTTCAGGTCGCTGCGGACCAGGACCGTTCTGCCGCCCAGGCCTCCGAGCTCCTCGCTGAGCTGCTCGATGGTCCGCATCAGAGCGAGCTGCCCACCAGCGCGACGAGGTCGACGAGGCGGTTGGAGTAGCCCCACTCGTTGTCGTACCAGCCGACCACCTTCACCTGGTCACCGATCACCTTGGTGAGGCCGGAGTCGAAGATGCACGAGGCCGGGTCGGTCTCGATGTCCTTCGACACGATCGGGTCCTCGGTGTAGGTGAGGATCCCCTTGAGCTCGCCCTCCGCGGCCTTCTTCACGGCGGCGTTGACCTCCTCGACCGTGACCTCGCGCGAGGCCTGGAAGGTGAGGTCCGTCGCCGACCCGGTGGGGGTGGGCACGCGCAGGGCGTAGCCGTCGAACTTGCCCTTGAGCTCGGGGAGCACGAGGGCGACGGCCTGGGCGGCGCCCGTCTTGGTGGGCACGATGTTGAGGGCCGCGGCACGGGCGCGCCGCAGGTCGCTGTGCGGGCCGTCCTGGAGGTTCTGGTCGGCGGTGTAGGCGTGGATGGTCGTCATCAGACCCTTGACGATGCCGAACTCGTCGTTGAGGACCTTGGCCATCGGGGCCAGGCAGTTGGTGGTGCAGGACGCGTTCGAGATGATCGTGTGGGCGGTCGGGTCGTAGTCCTTCTCGTTGACGCCCATGACGACCGTGATGTCCTCGTTCTTGGCCGGCGCGGAGATGATGACCTTCTTCGCCCCGCCGTCCAGATGCGCCTTCGCCTTGGTCGCGTCGGTGAAGATGCCGGTGGACTCCACGACCACGTCCACCCCCAGCTCACCCCAGGGCAGCGCTGCGGGGTCCTTCTCGGCGAACGCCTTGACGGCCTTGCCGTCGACGCTGATCTCGTCCTCGGTGCTGGTCACCTCGCCGCCCAGCCGGCCCAGGATGGAGTCGTACTTCAGCAGGTGGGCCAGGGTCGCGTTGTCGGTGAGGTCGTTGACAGCGACGATCTCGATGTCGGCCCCCGAGGCCAGCACGGCCCGCATGAAGTTGCGGCCGATGCGACCGAAGCCGTTGATCCCTACGCGGACGGTCATGGAGGACACCCTTCTTCGTTGGTTGGTCGGCGGCAGGTGGGTGCCTGCCGCTCGTCGGTCAGACGCCGTCGTCCGCCTCCCAACCTATCGGCCCCGACCGTGGCGCACCACACCGGCCGGACCCGACGTCAGTCCTCCAGCATGTCCGGCGTGATGTTGGCCTCGGTGCCGTCGACACCGAGCTCCTCCGCCCGCTTGTCGGCCAGAGCGAGCAGCCGACGTATCCGCCCGGCGACCGCGTCCTTGGTCATCGGAGGGTCGGCCAGCTGGCCGAGCTCCTCCAGGCTGGCCTGCTTGTGCTCCAGGCGCAGCTCCCCGGCCACCCGGAGGTGGTCGGGGACGTCGGCGGCCAGGATCTCCATGGCCCTCTCGACCCGGGCTCCGGCAGCGACGGCCGCCCGTGCCGACCGGCGCAGGTTGGCGTCGTCGAAGTTCGCGAGCCGGTTGGCCGTCGCCCGGACCTCACGCCGCATCCGGCGCTCCTCCCACGCCAGGACCGCGTCGTGGGCCCCCAACCGGGTCAGCATGGCCCCGATGGCGTCCCCGTCGCGGATGACGACGCGGTCCACGCCCCGCACCTCGCGCGCCTTGGCCTGGACCCGTAGGCGCCGCGCCGCGCCGACCAGGGCGAGGGCGGCCTCGGGGCCCGGGCAGGTGACCTCCAGCGCCGAGGAGCGCCCGGGCTCGGTGATGGAGCCGTGGGCGATGAAGGCGCCTCGCCACGCGGCCTCCGAGTCGCACGCGGCCGCGCCCACCACCCGGGGGGGCAGTCCGCGCACCGGGCGCCCGCGATGGTCGATGAGCCCGGTCTGCCGCGCCAGCGCCTCGCCGTCGGAGGTGGCGCGCACGACATACCTCGTCTGCTTGCGCAGCCCTCCGGGGCTCATGACGACCAGCTCGCTGCTGGAGCCGTAGACCTCCGCCATGAAGGTCCGCAGGCGGCGGGCGCTCTGCGCGGTGTCCAGCTCCGCCTCGATGACGATGCGTCCCCCGACGATGTGCAATCCCCCGGCGAAACGCAGCATGGTCGAGACCTCCGCCTTGCGGCAGCAGGTCTTGGTGACGGGCAGCCGGCTGAGCTCGTCCTTGACCCTCGCGGTCATCGCCACAGCACTCATCCTCCTCGCTCGGCCGGTCGCGGGCGCCGGGTCGGTGCCCCGGGACAACCCCGGCAGGCTATCTGCTGGGGGCGGTGCGGCGCTCACAGACCCTGCTCCGAGATCACGTCGCGGTAGGCCGCCGCGAGCCGCAGCGTGTCGTGGACCCCGGGTCGGCCCGGGCTGCCCACGGAGGTCAGCACGAGGCTGGCGCCGACCCGCTCGACCGCTGTGTCCAGGGCCGTCCGCTCCGCGGACGAGCGCACCACCTGGGGGTCGGCGATCACGTGGTCGAAGGTCAGCTCCGGTGCGTGGGCGGCGATGGCCACGACGTGCTCGGCCAGGCTGTAGCCGTTCGCCTCGTCGTCGCTGAGGCTGACGTTGAGGGTGAGGATCCGGCGTGCGGGGGTGTCGCAGAGCGCCTGGCGCAGCTCGGGCACGAGCAGGTGCGGCATGACCGAGGTGAACCAGGACCCCGGCCCGAGGACCACGAGGTCGGCGAGCTTGATGGACTCGAGGGCCTGCGGGCAGGCCTGCGGCGCTTCCGGGATGAGCCGCACCGAACGCACCACACCCGGCTGGCGGGCCACCGTCGACTGGCCCCGGACCGTGCTCCGGGCCACGGTGCCCGCCGGCGTCTCCGCCTCGATCACCGCCTCGATGTCCAACGGCTCCAACGCCATCGGCAGGACCCGCCCGCGGGTGTTGAGCAACCGCCCGACGAGGTCCAGCCCCCGGACCTGCTCCTCCGGCCGGAGCTCCCACAGCGCCATGATGAGCAGGTTGCCGAGCGCATGTCCGGACAGCTCGCCGTGCCCTCCGAACCGGTGCTGCAGGACCGAGGACCACTGGTGCCCCCACGTCGTGTCCTCGCACAGGGCCGCCAGCGCCATCCGCAGGTCCCCCGGGGGCAGGATGTCGAACTCCTGCCGCAGCCGCCCGCTCGACCCGCCGTCGTCGGCGACCGTCACCACGGCGGTGATGGCCTCGGTGAGGTGGCGCAGGGCGCGCAGTGACGCGGCCAGGCCGTGGCCGCCCCCCAGGGCCACGACGCGCGGCCCGCTCACTCGCGCCCCAGGTCCCGGTGGAAGGTCGACAGCTGTACGCCGGACTCCTCCAGGTCGGCCAGCCGCCGCGTGAGCTCCTCCGCCGTCGCCACCGACCGGTGCTTGCCCCCGGTGCAGCCGACCGCGACCGTGACGTAGCGCCGCCCCTCGGCGAGGTAGCCCTGCATCGCCGTCCGGAGCATCTGGGCCGCGTGCTCGATGAAGCTCTGCGCCAGGTCGCTCCCGAGCACGAAGTCGCGCACGGCGGCCTCCTTCCCGGTGTGCGGCCGCAGCTCGGGGACCCAGTAGGGGTTGGGCAGGAAGCGCAGGTCGAGCACCACGTCGGCATCCAGGGGTATGCCGTACTTGAAGCCGAAGGCCATGACCGCCAGGCGTAGTCGCACGTCGGCGTCGACGTTCAGCAGCGCGTCGATCTTGGAGGACAGCTCGTGCACGTTGTAGCTCGAGGTGTCCAGGACGAGGTCGGCGTCCGAGCGCAGGTCGCCGAGCATCCGTCGCTCCCGGCGGATGCCGTCCAGGAGCAGCCCCTCCCCCTGCAGGGGGTGAGGCCGACGGACCGCCTCGAAGCGGCGTACCAACGTCTCGTCGGAGGAGTCGACGAAGACGACCCGGGGGCGCCACCCGCGTTCGCCCAGGATCTCCAGCGCCACCGAGAGCTCGCTGGTGAAGTCGCGGCTGCGCACGTCGACGACGACCGCGACCCGCTGGCGCTGCGGGTCGTCGGCCGTGGCATCCATGAGGTGGACCATCATCGAGGGCGGAAGGTTGTCCACGACGTACCAGCCGCGGTCCTCCAGGACGTCCCCCGCCGTGGTGCGGCCGGCACCGGACATCCCGGTGAGGATGACGACGTCGGAGCGGCCGGTCGCCTCCGGAGGGGTCGGCGGCTGCTCCCCCAGATCGGATCGGCGTGAGGTCACGATCTCTCCTCCCGTCGGTCGTGCCGGGAGAGCTGTCCGGCACGGCGCCGGGTCACTCGAGCACCTCTCCCGTGCTCAGGTTAACCGCAGGCGCGGGCTGCTCGCCGGACAGCCGCTCGTGCACCACGGCGGCGAGGGCCGGACCGACCCCGGGGACCTCCTGGAGCTGCTCCACGCTGGCGGTGCGCACCGCCTTGACCGAGCCGAGGTGTCGGAGCAGGGCCTGCTGGCGCGCAGGGCCGAGACCGGGGATGCCGTCCAGGGCGCTCGTCGTCATGCTGCGGGAGCGACGCTGCCGGTGGAAGGTGTTGGCGAAGCGGTGCGCCTCGTCCCGCACGCGCTGCAGGAGGTAGAGCGCCTCGCTGGTGCGGGGGAGCACGACCGGGTAGTCCTGGTCGGCGTTCCACACCTCCTCGAGCCGCTTGGCGAGCCCGATGACGGCGACGTCGGCCACCCCCACCTCGGCCAGGGCGCTCTGCGCGGCCCGGACCTGCGGGCGCCCGCCGTCCACGACGACGAGGTTGGGAGGGTAGGCGAACTTCGTCGGCCTGCCCTCCTCGTCGGCCCCGGGGGTGGGCGCGGCGGCGAGGTGCCGGAAGCGGCGGGTCAGCACCTCGTGCATGGCGGCCGTGTCGTCACCGGTGCCCGACCGCACGATGAACCGACGGTACTCCCCCTTGCGCGCCAGCCCGTCCTCGAAGACGACCATGGACCCGACCACGTCGCTGCCCTGGACGTGGCTGATGTCGAAGGACTCGATCCGCAGCGGCGCGTCGTCCAGCTCCAGGACCTCCTGCAGCTCCTGCAGCGCCTGCGAGCGCAGCGTGAGGTCCCCGGACCGGGCCACCTTGTGCCGCGCCAGCGCCTGCTCGGCGTTGCGGGCGACCGTCTGCATGAGGGTGCGCTTGTCCCCCCGCTGGGGCACCCGCACGCCCACCCGGGCGCCGCGCAGCCCGGTGAGCCACTCCTGCACCTCCTCGTGCCCGTCCGGCAGCATCGGGACCAGGACCTCCCGCGGCACGTCCTCGCCGCGCTCGGCGCCGTAGACCTGCTGGAGCAGGTGCTCGACCACCTCGGGGGTGGACTCGGCGCCCTTCTCGCTCACCCAGCCCCGCTGACCCCGGATCCGGCCGCCGCGGACGTGGAAGACCTGCACCGCCACCTCCAGCTCGTCCTCGGCGAGGGCGTAGACGTCCGCATCGGTCGCGTCCGACAGCACGACCGCCGAGCGCTCGAGGGCTTTGCGCAGGGCCCCCAGGTCGTCCCGCAACCGGGCGGCGGTCTCGAAGTCGAGGTCGGCCGACGCCCGGCGCATGCGTTCCTCGAGGTCCCGCACGAAGCGGGCGCTGTCACCGGCCATGAAGGCGCAGAAGTCCTCGGCGATGGCGCGGTGCTCCTCCGGGTCGACCCGACCGACGCAGGGGGCAGAACACTTGTCGATGTAGCCCAGCAGACAGGGGCGCCCGACCTGCTCCGCCCGGCGGAAGACCCCCGCCGAGCAGGTGCGGACCGGGAAGACGCGCAGGAGGGTGTCCATCGTCTCCCGGATCGCCCAGGCGTGCGTGTAGGGACCGAAGTAGCGGGTGCCCGGACGCTTCTTGCCGCGCATGACCTGGGCGCGAGGGACCTCCTCGCCCATGGTGACGGCGAGGTAGGGATAGGACTTGTCGTCGCGGTACTTGACGTTGAACCGGGGGTCGAACTCCTTGATCCAGGAGTACTCCAGCTGCAGGGCCTCGACCTCGTTGCGGACGACCGTCCACTCCACGCTCGCTCCGGTGGTGACCATCTGCGCGGTCCGCGGGTGCAACGCCCGGAGGTCCTGGAAGTAGGACGAGAGCCGCGGGCGCAGCGACCGTGCCTTGCCGACGTAGATGACCCGGCCGTGCTGGTCCCGGAACCGGTAGACCCCGGGGTCCGTGGGGATCTCGCCGGGTCGGGGCCGGTAGCTGCGCGGGTCAGCCACTGATGACGACGTCGGCGCCGTCCACCGTGGCCGTCAGGGTGGCCAGCCCTTCGGTCGCCGGACCCTGCACGACGGCACCGTCGGCCAGGGCGAAGGCGCTTCCGTGGCAGGGGCACACGAGCGTGCCGCCCGCACCCGTGGTGGAGACCATGCACCCCTGGTGCGGACAGGTGGCGTCGTAGGCGACAAGCTCACCCTCCGTGGGCTGCGCGACCACGACGTCGGCGTCCTCGAGGTAGCGGCTGCCGCCGACCGGCACGTCCGCCAGCGGCACCCTCGTCCCTGAACCGGACGCGCCCGGGTCGCCTGCTCCGGACTGCCCCGGCGCATCGTCCTGGCCGCCCCCGCAGGCGGCCAGCGAGCCGACCACCGCCAGCCCGCCGCCGCCGGCGAGCAGCCGACGCCGGGCGGGTCCGTGCGCGCAGGCCGAGGTGCAGGCCGCGTCCGGGTGGCGACCACGAGGTGTCCGGGTCATGCGCTGGACCTCCGTTCCAGGCCGAGGACGGGTGCGAGGAAACGACCAGTATGACTCGCGGCGACCCCGGCGACCTGCTCGGGTGTGCCCTCTGCCACCACCTTTCCGCCGCCCCGGCCACCCTCTGGTCCGAGGTCGACGACCCAGTCGGCGGACTTGATGACGTCCAGGTTGTGCTCGATGACGAGGACGGTGTTGCCCTTGTCCACCAGACCTTGCAGCACCCCCAGCAGGCGGCGGATGTCCTCGAAGTGCAGACCGGTGGTCGGCTCGTCCAGGACGTAGATGGTGCGACCCGTCGACCGCTTCTGCAGCTCGGCGGCGAGCTTGACCCGTTGCGCCTCTCCCCCGGACAACGTCGTGGCGGGCTGTCCCAGGCGCACGTAGCCCAGACCCACCTTGACCAGCGTCGTGAGGTGGCGGGCCAGCACCGGCACCGCCGAGAAGAAGTCCGCGGCCTCCTCGATGGGCATCTCCAGCACGTCGGAGATGGTGCGCCCCTTGAAGTGCACCTCCAGCGTCTCCCGGTTGTAGCGCTTGCCCTGGCAGACCTCGCAGGGCACGTAGACGTCGGGCAGGAAGTTCATCTCGATCTTCAGCGTGCCGTCGCCCGAGCACGCCTCGCAGCGGCCCCCCTTGACGTTGAACGAGAAGCGCCCCGGCTGGTAGCCGCGCACCTTGGCCTCGGTGGTCGTCGCGAAGAGCTTGCGGATGTGGTCGAACAACCCGGTGTAGGTGGCGGGGTTGCTGCGGGGGGTCCGCCCGATCGGGCTCTGGTCGACGTGGACCACCTTGTCGAGGTGGTCCAGGCCCTCCACCTTGCGGTGCCGACCGGGAACGTGCCGTGCGCCGTTGAGCTGGTTGGCGAGCACGCGGTAGAGGATGTCGTTGACCAGGGTGGACTTGCCCGACCCGCTGACCCCGGTCACGGCGACCATGTTGCCCAGCGGGAAGCCCACGTCGACCTGCTGCAGGTTGTGCTCGCGGGCACCACGCACCACCACGCGTCGTCCGTCCTGCGGACGGCGGTCCGAGGGCGTCTCGATGGCCTTGCGGCCGGAGAGGTACTGGCCGGTCAACGAGGTCGGGTGGCTGAGCAGGCCGTCCACGGACCCGCTGTGCACGACGTGCCCCCCGTGCTCACCCGCCCCCGGACCGATGTCGACCACCCAGTCGGCCGTGGCGATGGTGTCCTCGTCGTGCTCCACCACGATGAGGGTGTTGCCGAGGTCGCGCAGACGCGTCAGCGTCTCGATCAGCCGGTGGTTGTCCCGCTGGTGCAGCCCGATGCTCGGCTCGTCCAGGACGTAGAGCACCCCGACCAGGCCGGAGCCGATCTGGGTGGCCAGCCGGATCCGCTGGGCCTCGCCGCCGGAGAGCGTCCCGGCCGGGCGGTCGAGGGAGAGATAGTCCAGGCCCACGTCGAGCAGGAACCCGAGCCGGGCGTCGATCTCCCGGCTGACCTGGCCGGCGATGGCCGCCTCGCGGGCGGTGTAGTCCACCGTGGAGAGGAAGTCCGCGCACTGGTCGAGCGGCATGGCGCAGACCTCGGCGATGCTGCGCCCCCCGACGAGGATGGCGAGGATCTCCGGCTTGAGTCGAGCGCCCCGGCAGGTGGGGCAGGGGACCTCACGCATGTAGCCCTCGTAGCGCTCCCGACTGCTCTCCGACTCGGTCTCGGCGTGCTTGCGCTTGACGTAGGGCAGCACCCCCTCGAACCCGGTGGAGTAGCTGCGCTCCCGGCCGAACCGGTTGCGGTAGCGCACGTGCACCTTGTGCTGGTAACCCTCGAGGATGGCGTCGCGGGCCCTCCCCGGCAGCTCCTTCCAGGGCACGTCCAGGCGGAAGTCCAGGTCGTCGGAGAGCCCACCGAGGACGCGCAGGAAGTAGTCGCTCAGCCCGGAGGCCGTCGACCACGGCACCAGCGCACCGCCGAGGATGCTGAGGTCCTCGCGCACGACCAGCTCGGGGTCCACCTCCAGCTCGACCCCGATACCGGTGCAGTCCGGGCAGGCGCCGAAGGGACTGTTGAAGGAGAAGGAGCGCGGCTCCACCTCGTCGATCGACAGCGGGTGGTCGTTGGGGCAGGCCATCCGCTCGGAGAACCGCCGCTCCCGGGGCAGGGCCTCGCCGTCCTGGTCCAGCGGTGCCGGGCGGCTCCCGGCGTCGGCGCCGTCCGCCGCGACGTCGACGAACTCCGCGACCATGATGCCGCCGGCCAACGACAGGGCCGTCTCCACCGAGTCGGTGAGCCGGCGCGCGTAGGCCCGGTCGGGAGCGCCGGGCTCCGGTCCGTCACCGGTCTTGCTGACGAGGCGGTCGACGACCACGTCGATGCTGTGCTTCTTCTGCTTCTCCAGGGTTGGCGGGTCGGTGAGGGTCACGAGCTGCCCGTCGACGCGGGCGCGGGCGAAGCCCTTGGACTGCAGCTCGGCGAACAGGTCGACGAACTCGCCCTTGCGCCCCCGGACCACCGGGGCCAGGAGCTGGTAGCGGACCCCCGTCGGCAGCTGCAGGAGGCGGTCCACCACCTGCTGCGGGGTCTGCCGCTCCACCGGCTCCCCGCATACCGGGCAGTGCGGCCGACCCACCCGCGCGAACAGGAGCCGGAGGTAGTCGTAGACCTCGGTGATGGTGCCGACCGTGGACCGCGGGTTGCGGTTGGTCGACTTCTGGTCGATGGAGACCGCCGGTGACAGCCCCTCGATGAAGTCCACGTCGGGCTTGTCCATCTGGCCGAGGAACATCCGGGCGTAGGCGGACAGGGACTCGACGTAGCGGCGCTGACCCTCGGCGAAGATGGTGTCGAAGGCGAGTGAGGACTTGCCCGAGCCCGACAGCCCGGTGAACACCACGAGAGAGTCGCGCGGGATCTCGACCGAGACGTCGCGCAGGTTGTGCTCGCGCGCACCCTGGACGACCAGGCGGTCGTGACGGGCGCGTGACACGGCGGGAGCAGGGGAGGAAGATGGCACCCCACCACTGTAGGTCCCGCCACCGACACACCTCTTCCTCGACGGCTTTTCCGCCAGGGCAACTGCATAGGTATGCTGAACCCTGCATGAAACCGTCGCCGGGTCGTCGTCGCCCCGATCGTGTTCTCCCGGCCCGCCGCCCCCGTGGTTGCGCGCCCCGTCCTGAAATCCGGTGATCCCATGACAGAGTCGATCGACCAGACCTCCTCTGCCCTGCGTCCCGTCCCGGGGGCTGCGCCCCAGGGTCTGTACGACGGTGCCCACGAGCACGACAGCTGCGGTGTGGCCTTCGTGGCCACCCTCGACGGGGTCCCCCGCCACGACATCGTCGCCCAGGCGCTCACCGCGCTGCACAACCTGGACCACCGCGGCGCGGTGGGCAGCGAGGAGAACACCGGTGACGGAGCCGGCATCCTCACCCAGCTGCCCGACGCGTTCCTGCGCGAGGTGCTGCCCTTCGAGCTCCCGGAGCCCGGCCGCTACGCCGCGGGCATCGTGTTCCTGCCGGGGCAGGGGCAGACCGACGAGGTCGCGGCGCAGGTGGAGGAGATCGTCGAGGGCTCGGGCCTGCGGGTGCTCGGCTGGCGCGAGGTCCCGGTCGACCCCGGTCTCATCGGTCCGACCGCGCTCTCGGTCATGCCGGTCATGCGCCAGCTCGTCGTCGCCGCCGGCGACGAGGCCCCGCAGGAGTCCGGTCTGGAGCTGGAACGCCGCGTGTGGCTGGCCCGCAAGCGCATCGAGCGGCGCACGCCCGCCTACCCCGTGTCCCTCTCCACGCGGACCATGACCTACAAGGGCATGCTCACCACCGACCAACTCCCGGCCTACTTCCCGGACCTCACCGACGAGCGGTTCACCAGCGCGCTGGCGGTCGTCCACTCGCGCTTCTCGACCAACACCTTCCCCTCCTGGCCGCTGGCTCACCCCTACCGGGTCATCGCCCACAACGGGGAGATCAACACGGTCAAGGGCAACCGCAACTGGATGCGGGCCCGTCAGTCCGAGCTGCGCAGCGAGCTCTTCCCCGGCGACCTGGCGGACGCGTTGCCGATCTGCACCCCCGACGCCAGCGACTCCGCGACCTTCGACGAGGTGCTGGAGCTGCTCAGCCTCGGCGGACGGTCCCTCCCCCACGCCGTCCTCATGATGATCCCGGAGTCCTGGGAGAACGACGAGACGATGGACCCCGACGTCCGGGCCTTCTACGAGTTCCACTCCATGCTCATGGAGCCGTGGGACGGCCCGGCCAACCTGGTGTTCACCGACGGCACCCAGGTCGGGGCCGTGCTCGACCGCAACGGGCTGCGCCCCTCCCGGTACTGGGTCACCGACGACGGCCTCGTCGTGCTCGGGTCCGAGTCCGGCCTGCTGCCGCTCCCGCCCGAGCGGGTGGTGCGCAAGGGGCGGGTCGCCCCGGGCCGGATGTTCCTGGTGGACCTCGAACGCGGGGAGATCCTCGACGACACCGAGGTGAAGCGGGACCTGGCCGCCCGCCAGCCCTACCGCGAGTGGCTCGACGCGGAGCTGGTGCACATGGACTCCCTGCCCACGCAGGTCCACGTGCGGCATACCCATGCGTCCGTCACCCGGCGCCAGCAGATCTTCGGCTACACCGAGGAGGAGCTGCGGATCATCCTGGCCCCGATGGCCCAGGCCGGGGCCGAGCCGCTGGGCGCCATGGGGACCGACACCCCGATCGCGGTGCTGTCCGACCGGCCGCGCCTGCTCTTCGACTACTTCGTCGAGGCCTTCGCGCAGGTGACCAACCCACCGCTGGACGCGATCCGCGAGGAGATCGTCACCTCGCTCGAGGCGTCGAGCGGTCCCGAACCCAACCTGCTGGACGAGACGTCGGCGCACGCGCGGCAGGTCGTCCTGCCCTTTCCCGTCATCGACAACGACCAGCTGGCCAAGCTGCGCCGGATCAACGCCGACGGCGAGCACCCCGGGCTGGACGCGGTGGTCGTCCGCGGGCTCTACCGCGTCGACGGCGGCGCGGCGGCACTCGAGGAGCGGCTCGAGGAGATCTGCGCCGAGGTCGACGAGGCCATCGCCAGGGGAGCCTTCTTCGTGGTGCTCTCGGACCGGCACGCCGACCGCGAGCGGGCACCGATCCCCTCGCTGCTGCTCACCAGCGCGGTGCACCACCACCTGGTGCGCAACAACACCCGGACCCGGGTCGGGCTCCTCGTCGAGGCCGGGGACGTGCGCGAGACCCACCACGTGGCGCTGCTGGTCGCCTACGGCGCGGCGGCCGTCAACCCGTACCTGGCCATGGAGACGGTCGAGAACCTGTGCTCGGCCGGCCAGCTGCTGGACGGTCTCGACCCGGACGTCGCCATCAGGAACCTCATCAAGGCGCTGGGCAAGGGTGTCCTCAAGGTCATGTCCAAGATGGGGATCTCCACGATCGCCTCCTACCGTGGTGCCCAGACGTTCGAGGCCGTCGGCCTGTCGCACGACGTCGTCACCCGATGGTTCACCGGCACGACCAGCCAGATCGACGGGGTGGGTCTCGCGGTCATCGCCGAGGAGGTGGCCCGCCGCCACGCCGTGGCCTACCCCCTGTCCGGCATCCCGCCCTACCACCGCGCCCTCGACATCGGCGGTGAGTACCAGTGGCGCCGCGAGGGACCCCCGCACCTCTTCAGCCCGGAGGCGGTCTTCCGGCTGCAGCACGCCACCCGCGAGGGTCGCTACGACGTCTTCACCAGGTACACCGACCTCGTCGACGAGCAGTCCGCGAGCCTCATGACCCTGCGGGGGCTGTTCCGTCTGCAGCCGGACCGGGACCCGATCGACGTCGAAGAGGTGGAACCGGTCAGCGCCATCGTCCGGCGGTTCGCCACGGGGGCCATGAGCTACGGCTCGATCTCCCAGGAGGCGCACGAGACGCTGGCCGTCGCCATGAACCGGCTGGGCGGCAAGTCCAACACCGGTGAGGGCGGCGAGGACGTGGAGCGGCTGCTCGACCCCGAGCGCCGCTCGGCGATCAAGCAGGTGGCCTCGGGGCGCTTCGGCGTCACCTCGCCCTACCTCGTGCACGCCGACGACATCCAGATCAAGATGGCGCAGGGCGCCAAGCCCGGCGAGGGCGGACAGCTGCCGCCGGGCAAGGTCTACCCCTGGGTGGCGAGCACCCGGCACTCCACCCCCGGCGTGGGCCTCATCTCACCGCCGCCGCACCACGACATCTACTCCATCGAGGACATCAAGCAGCTCATCCACGACCTCAAGAACGCCAACCCCCGCGCGCGCATCCACGTCAAGCTGGTGAGCCAGATCGGCGTGGGGACGGTCGCCGCCGGCGTCTCGAAGGCCAAGTCCGACGTCGTGCTCATCTCGGGGCACGACGGGGGGACCGGCGCCAGCCCGCTCACCTCGCTCAAGCACGCCGGCACGCCCTGGGAGCTCGGGCTCGCGGAGACCCAGCAGACGCTGCTGCTCAACGGGCTGCGCGACCGCATCGTCGTCCAGTGCGACGGGCAGCTCAAGACCGGGCGCGACGTCATCGTCGCCGCCCTCCTGGGAGCGGAGGAGTACGGTTTCGCCACCGCTCCCCTCGTGGTCTCCGGCTGCATCATGATGCGGGTCTGCCACCTCGACACCTGCCCCGTGGGCATCGCCACGCAGAACCCCGAGCTGCGCGAGCGCTACACCGGCAAGGCCGAGTTCGTGGTCACCTTCTTCGAGTTCATCGCCCAGCAGGTGCGTGAGCTGCTCGCAAGCCTGGGGTACCGCTCGATGGACGAGGTCATCGGGCGCTCCGACCTCCTGGACACCTCCCGTGCCGTCGAGCACTGGAAGGCCGACGGGCTGGACCTCTCCCCCGTGCTGCACCTGACCGACCTGCCCGAGGGCGCCTCCCGCCACTGCACCACGACGCAGGAGCACGGCCTGGACGCGGCGCTGGACAACCAGCTCGTGGAGCTGGCCGCCCCCGCTCTCGACGACGGCACCCCCGTGGTGGGCTCGTTCCCGATCACCAACGTCAACCGCACGGTGGGCACCCTCCTGGGCCACCACGTCACGGTCGCCGCCGGTCCGGACGGGCTGCCGGACGGCACCATCGACCTCACGCTCACCGGGTCCGCCGGGCAGTCCCTCGGGGCGTTCCTGCCCCGGGGGATCACCCTGCGCCTCGTCGGGGACGCCAACGACTTCGTCGGCAAGGGACTGTCGGGCGGTCGGATCGTGGTCCGGCCCGAGGCGGGGTCGGCCTTCGTCGCCACCGACCAGGTCGTCGCGGGCAACGTCATCTGCTACGGCGCGACGTCCGGGCAGGTCAACCTGCGCGGTGTCGTCGGCGAGCGGTTCTGCGTACGCAACTCCGGGGCCACTGCGGTCGTCGAGGGTGTGGGCGACCACGCCCTGGAGTACATGACGGGCGGGCTGGCGCTCATCCTGGGCCGGACCGGCCGCAACCTCGGTGCGGGCATGTCGGGCGGCACCGGCGTGGTCCTGGACCTGGACCGCGGCACGCTCAACCCGCTGGCCGTGGCCAACGGTGACCTGCTCCTCGCCCCCCTGGCCGAGACCGGGCACGCCGACCACGTGCGAGCGCTGCTCGAGGAGCATGCGGAGCTCACCGGGAGCACGGTCGCCCGGGCGTTGCTCGACGATCCCGACTGGGCTCTCCGGCTCACCGTCGTCACCCCGCGCCAGTACGCCAGCGTGCTGCGCATCCGCCGGGAGGCGGAGGAACGCGGGGACGACCCCAACGGCCCCCACGCTTGGCAGCTCATCCTGGAGGACTCCCATGGCTGACCCCAAAGGCTTCCTGACCCACCGCGAGCGGGAGAACCGGCCCTCGCGCCCGGTCCCCGTGCGGATCATGGACTGGAAGGAGGTGCACGGCGAGCAGGAGACCTCGGTCCTGCAGCGGCAGGCCAGCCGGTGCATGGACTGCGGCATCCCCTTCTGCCACACCGGTTGCCCGCTCGGCAACCTCATCCCGGAGTGGAACGACCAGACCCGGCGCGCCAACTTCGCCGAGGCCATCGAGAGCCTGCACGCCACCAACAACTTCCCGGAGTTCACCGGTCGGCTCTGCCCAGCCCCGTGCGAGACGGCCTGTGTGCTGGGCATCAACCAGCCGCCGGTGACCATCAAGCAGATCGAGGTCTCGATCATCGACCGGGCGTTCTCCAACGGCCGCGTCACGCCCCAGGAGCCGGAGTGGCTCAGCGGCAAGACCGTCGCCGTGGTCGGGTCCGGGCCGGCCGGGCTGGCGGCCGCGCAGCAACTCGGCCGGGCCGGGCACACGGTCGTCGTCTACGAGCGCTCCGACGCGGTCGGCGGGCTGCTGCGCTACGGCATACCGGAGTTCAAGATGGAGAAGTCCGTCCTGGACCGGCGCCTCGTGCAGCTGCGCGCCGAGGGCATCCGGTTCGTCACCGGCGTCACGATCGGTGGCGACGGGCCGAAGGACGAGTCGCTGGACCAGCTCCGGGAGCGCTTCGACGCCGTGGTCCTCGCGACCGGGTCGACCGTGCCCCGGATGCTGCAGGTGCCGGGGGCCGAGCTGGACGGGGTCCATCCGGCGATGGACTTCCTGGTGCCTGCCAACAAGGAGGCGCTGGGCGGGCCGCGCGGCATCGACGCCAGCGGCAAGCACGTGGTCATCATCGGCGGCGGCGACACCGGCGCCGACTGCCTCGGGACCGCGCACCGCCACGGGGCGGCGTCGGTCCTGCAGCTGGAGATCATGCCGACACCCCCGCACGAGCGGCCCGAGAACCAGCCCTGGCCCACCTACCCCATGCTCTACAAGGTGAGCGAGGCGCACGAGGAGGGCGGCGACCGCACCTACGGCGCGTCCACCGTCGAGGTCCTCGGTGACGACCAGGGGCGGGTGCGCGGTCTGGTCATGGTGGACGGCCGGTTCGCCGACGGCCGGTTCGTGCCGACCGAGGGCAGCGAGCGGGAGATCCCCGCCGAGCTCGTGCTCCTCGCGATGGGCTTCGTCGGCCCGGACGAGGAGGCGGCACCCCAGGAGGTGCTGCCCCGGTCCGCGCGCAACACCTACGAGCGCGACGACGCCTTCGCGACCCCGCTGCCGGGGGTCTTCGCGGCCGGCGACTGCGGCCGCGGACAGTCGCTCATCGTCTGGGCCATCGCCGAGGGCCGCGCCTGTGCGGCCACGGTCGACCGGTACCTCTCCGGGACCACCACGCTGCCGTCCCCGATCAAGGCCACGGACCGGCCGCTGACCGTGTGAGCGGGCCCGCCTAGACTCGCCGCGTGAAGCCCGAAGACCTGCACGGACATGTCACCCCCGGCGGCGCGAGCTGGATCTACGACCTCGGCTCGGTCGTGGTGCGCAAGTGCAGCGTGAGCGAGATGGACAACAACGTCTACCTCATCACCTGCACCGCCACCGGCGAGCGACTGCTGGTGGACGCCGCCGACGACGCCGACCGGATCGTGCGCCTGCTCGAGGAGGACGGCAGACGAGAGGGCCACGAGCTCGGACAGGTGCTGACGACGCACCGGCACTGGGACCACCACCGGGCGCTCCCCGAGGTCGTCCGTCGCACGGGAGCGGCGACCCTGGCCGGGGCGGTCGACGCCGACGACCTTCCGGTGCCGGTCGACCACCGCCTCCGGGACGGGGACACGCTGCGCGTCGGGCACCTGGTCCTGGACGTCGTGCACCTGCGGGGACACACCCCCGGGTCGGTCGCCCTCGCGCTGAGCACCGCGGCGGACCGCACCACGACCCTCCTCTTCACCGGGGACAGCCTCTTCCCCGGCGGGCCGGGCAGGACCACCTCGGCGCACGACTTCACCGTCCTCATGGACGACCTCGAGGCCCGCATCTTCGCGGTCTTCGACGACGACGCCCTCGTCCTCCCGGGCCACGGGGACAACACGACCCTGGGCGCCGAGCGCGGCTCGTTGCCGCGGTGGCGCGAACGCGGGTGGTGACGCTCCCCGGTCGTTCCCTGACCGGGCATCCGGTCGCCCTCGTCCTCCTCGCGGTCGTCTCCGTCCAGTTCGGCGGGGCCCTGGCAGCCACGCTGCTGCCGATCGTCGGGGTGGTCGGCTCAGTGGCGCTGCGCCTCGTCCTGGCGACCGCCGTCCTGTGGCTGTTCGTGCGGCCCCGGGTCCGCGGTCGCAGCGCCGCTGACTGGTCGGTGGTCGGGTTGTTCGCCCTCGCCCTCACCACCATGAACCTCGCGTTCTACGGCTCGCTGGCCAGGCTCCCGATCGGGGTGGCCGTGACCATCGAGTTCCTGGGGCCGTTGGCCCTCGCAGCCGTGCTCTCGCGCCGACTGCGCGACGGCGCGGCCGTGCTGGCGGCCCTCATCGGCGTGACGCTCATCTCCGGGGCGTTGACCACCCCGTGGGCCGAGCTGGACCTCGTGGGCATCCTGATGGCCGCGTCCGCCGGCGCCTGCTGGGCCGCCTACATCGTGCTGAGCCGTCGCACCGGCGCCCGGTTCGCCGGGCTCGACGGGATCGCCATCTGCATGGCTCTCGGCGCGGTGGTGATGCTGCCGTTCGGTCTGCTCACGGCAGGGACTGACCTGTGGTCAGCCGACGTCCTCCTCCGCGGGCTCGGGATCGCCCTGCTCTCCTCAGCCGTGCCCTACAGCCTGGAACTGCTGGCGCTGCGCCGTCTGCGCTCGGGCACCTTCGGTGTCCTGCTCAGCCTGGAGCCCGCTGCGGCCGCCCTGGCGGGGCTGCTGGTGCTCGGCCAGGTGCTGTCCGCGTCCCAGCTGGCCGGCATGGTGCTCGTGGTGGCGGCGAGCATCGTCGTGCTCGGCCGCCCGGTCCGGGGTCACCGGTCGTCTCGGACCTCGGGCGAGCTCACCTGAGTCTCTTCCTCGGGCTCGGTGGCGAGCCGCGCGGCGTCCCGGCGCGACTTCGTCAGGCTGGCCACGGCGGTGACCCCGAGGATCAGGACGATGGCGGTGAGCGAGAACCAGATCGGGACCTCCGGCACCCCGAAGTGCTCACCCCCGTTGACGAAGGGCAGCTCGTTCTCGTGCATCGCGTGCAGGATGAGCTTGACCCCGATGAACGCCAGCAGCACGGACAACCCCAGACCGAGGTAGACCAGCCGTGTGAGCAGGTCGCCGAGCAGGAAGTACAGCTGCCGCAGCCCCATGAGCGCGAAGACGTTGGCCATGAGCACGAGGTACGGCTCCTGGGTCAGCCCGAAGATGGCCGGGATGGAGTCCAGGGCGAACAGGAGGTCGGTGGTCCCCAGGGCGAGGACGACGACGGCCATGGGCGTCAGGACGCGCTTACCGCTCTCGAGCACCCGCAGCCTGGTCCCGCCGTCCCAGGACTGGGTGACCGGGAACCGCTTCTCCACCCAGCGCAGCAGGGCGTTCTCCTGGAAGTCGTCCTCCTGCTCGTCGTGGCCGAGGTTCTCCGTGGCCAGTCGGAACGCGGTGTAGATGAGGAACGCACCGAAGACGTAGAAGACCCAGGACCAGCGCTCGATGGCAGCAGCGCCGACCAGGATGAAGACCGCCCGCATGGCGAGCGCCATGACGATACCGACCATGAGGGCGAACTGCTGGTACTTCCGCGGGACGCCGAACTTGGCCATGATGATGAGGAAGATGAACAGGTTGTCGATGGACAGCGAGTACTCCATCAGCCACCCTGCGTAGAACTCCGCCGCGAGCTGGCCCCCCGCCAGCACGAGGACCCCCAGGCCGAAGAGCACAGCCAGCCCGACGTAGATCGACAGCGCGACCCCGACCTCCCGGCGCGAGGGTTCGTGCGGGCGTCGCCCCAGGACCAGGAGGTCGAAGGCGAAGACGACCCCGATGACGAGCAGCGTGGTCAGCCACACCCAGCCGGGCACGTTCATGGGTCACGACCTTCTCAGGAGGGGCGGACAGGGTGGCAGCCCGACGGGCCGCCCGCGAGTCCAGGGACGGGGTGATGCTCTCACGTCAGCCGGTGGCCTCGCGCATCTGGCGCAGCTCCTTCTTGAGGTCGCCGATCTCGTCCCGTAGGCGGGCCGCCAGCTCGAAGTGCAGATCGGTGGCGGCCTGGTGCATCTGCTCGGTGAGCTCGTGGATGAGATCGGCCAGCTCCGTCGCCGGCAGCTGCTCCCCCGCCCGGCGCTCCACCGCGCCGGTACCGACGACGGACCCGGCCGCGCGGCCCCGGCCGCCGCTCTTGCCGCGGGACTGGCTGCGTCCGCTGCCCATGAGCGTCTCGGTGTCGGCGTCCTCGCGCTCGAGCATGTCGGTGATGTCGGCGATCCGCTTGCGCAGGGGGGTCGGGTCGATACCCTGCGCGGCGTTGTAGGCCAGCTGCTTGTCCCGGCGCCGGTTGGTCTCCTCGATGGCCTGCTCCATCGACGGGGTGATGGTGTCGGCATACATGTGCACCTGACCCGAGACGTTGCGGGCCGCACGACCGATGGTCTGGATGAGCGACCGCGCGGAGCGCAGGAAGCCCTCCTTGTCGGCGTCCAGGATGCTCACCAGGGACACCTCGGGCAGGTCGAGGCCCTCGCGGAGCAGGTTGATGCCCACCAGCACGTCGTACTCGCCGAGCCGCAGCTCGCGCAGCAGCTCGACGCGGCGCAGGGTGTCCACCTCGGAGTGCAGGTAGCGCACCCGGACACCCTTGTCGAGCAGGTAGTCGGTGAGGTCCTCGGCCATCTTCTTGGTCAGGGTCGTCACCAGGACTCTCTCGTCCCGTGCCGTGCGCTCCCCGACCTCGTGCAGCAGGTCGTCGATCTGGCCCTTGGTCGGCTTGAGGACGACCTGCGGGTCGACGAGACCGGTCGGACGGATGATCTGCTCGACATAACCCTCGCCCTTGGCCATCTCGTAGTCCCCGGGAGTGGCGGAGAGGTAGACCGTCTGGCCGATCCGCTCCAGGAACTCCTCCCACTTCAGCGGGCGGTTGTCCATGGCGCTGGGCAGCCGGAACCCGTGGTCGACCAGGGTGCGTTTGCGCGACATGTCCCCCTCGTACATCGCACCGATCTGCGGGACGGTGACGTGGGACTCGTCCAGGACCAGCAGGAAGTCCTCCGGGAAGTAGTCGAGCAGGCAGTTCGGGGCCGACCCCGAGGACCGTCCATCGATGTGCCGGGAGTAGTTCTCGATGCCCGAGCACGACCCCACCTGGCGCATCATCTCGATGTCGTAGGTGGTCCGCATCCGCAGCCGCTGCGCCTCCAGCAGCTTGCCCTGCTTCTCGAAGGTCTCCAGCTGGGCGGCGAGCTCGGCCTCGATGCTGCCGATCGCCCGCTCCATCCGCTCGGGCCCGGCGACGTAGTGGGAGGCCGGGAAGACGTACATCTCCTGCTCCTCGCGCACCACCTCCCCGGTCAGCGGGTTGAGGGTGTAGAGGCGGTCGATCTCGTCCCCGAAGAACTCGATGCGCACCGCCAGCTCCTCGTACTGCGGGATGATCTCCACGGTATCCCCGCGCACCCGGAACGTGCCCCGCGAGAACGCCATGTCGTTGCGGGTGTACTGCATGGTGACGAACCGGCGCAGCAGCTCGTCGCGTTCCACCGTCTCCCCCACCCGCAGGCGCTCCATGCGGTCGACGTACTCCTGCGGTGTGCCGAGGCCGTAGATGCAGGACACCGACGCGACCACGACGACGTCCCGGCGGGTGAGCAGGGAGTTGGTGGCCGAGTGGCGCAGCCGCTCCACCTCGTCGTTGACGGAGGAGTCCTTCTCGATGTAGGTGTCCGTCTGCGGGACGTAGGCCTCGGGCTGGTAGTAGTCGTAGTAGCTCACGAAGTACTCCACCGCGTTGTGCGGCAGCAGCTCCTTGAACTCGTTGGCCAGCTGCGCGGCGAGCGTCTTGTTGGGCGCCATCACCAGCGTCGGGCGCTGCACCTGCTCGATCATCCACGCGGTCGTCGCCGACTTCCCGGTGCCGGTGGCGCCCAGCAGGACGATGTCCTCCTCCCCCGCCTGCACCCTGCGGGCCAGCTCCGCGATCGCCTTGGGCTGGTCCCCGCTGGGGCTGAACTCGGAGACGACGCGGAACGGGTTGACCGTGCGCTGGAGATCGGTGGTCGGACGCATGGCTCTACGGTATCCCGCCCCACCGACAAGGGTGGCCCGGTCGGTCGACCGGGCCACCCTTGTCCAGGGCGAGGCCGTCAGCGGCCCCGCCGAGGTCGGACCTATCCGTGCTCGCCGTCCGTGGGCGCACCCTTCCTGCGCCACCCGGACCTCTTGCTCAAGGTCTGGTTGCGGGACAGCGCGTAGTCGATGCGGTCGTCGACCTTGGGCCCGAAGACGTCGTCGAAGTTCTCGTGGATCTCCCCGGTGAGCTCCCGGGTGCGCAGCCGCAGCTCCGCCTGGGTGATCTTGCGGTGCTCCGTGGCCAGCGCCTTGTAGAGCGAGATGGAGATGAGCACCATGACGACGGCGAACGGGAAACCGGTCGCTACCGAGCCCGCCTGGAGGGCGCTCAACCCCGCCGAGCCACCGGCGAGCAGCAGCCCGATGGCCACCAGCCCCTCCAGCCCTGCCCACAGGACGCGGCTCCACGTGGGCGGGTCCGGATGACCGCCCGAGGCCAGCATGTCGACGACGAGCGAGCCGGAGTCGGAGGAGGTGACGAAGAAGATGACGACCAGGATGATCGCGATCCCGGACAGCACCGTCCCGAAGGGGAGCGTGTTGAGGGTGTCGAAGAGCGCCACCTCGGCCGTGACGCCGTCCTCCCCCACGAGATCCCCGACCTCGATCTGCCGCATGATGGCGGTCCCGCCCATGACGGTGAACCACACGAAGCTGGCCAGCGTCGGGACGAGCAGGGCCCCGGCGACGAACTCGCGGACCGTGCGGCCGCGGGAGATGCGGGCGATGAAGACTCCGACGAAGGGCGCCCAGGAGATCCACCAGCCCCAGTAGAAGATGGTCCACCCGCTGGCCCAGCTGATGCCCTCCTCGCCGCTGAAGGCGAAGCCCTCGAAGGTGATCGGGACGATGCTGGCCGCGTAGGCCCCCAGGGACTGCACGAAGTCGCGAGCCAGGAACAGGGTCGGGCCCAGCAGCAGGACGGCCAGCAGGAAGATCCCGGCCAGCACGAGGTTGGCGTTGGAGAGGTACCTGATGCCCTTGCCCACCCCGCTCACCACGGAGACGATGGCGACCAGCGTGATCACGACGATGAGGACGACCAGCAGGGTGTTGGTGCTCTCCTCGACGATGCCGAGCTCGCGCAGCCCGGTGGCGACCTGGGTGACGCCGAGCCCCAAGGAGGTCGCGACCCCGAAGACCGTGCCGACGATCGCCAGGATGTCGACGACGTCGCCCAGGGTCCCCTTCACCCGGTCCCCGAACAGGGGCTCGAGCGCCCACCGGATCGAGACCGGGCGACCCTTGCGGTGGATCGCGTAGGCCAAGGACAGGCCGATGATGACGTAGACCGACCAGGGGTGGAACCCCCAGTGCATGAAGGTCTGGGCCATGGCGCGCTCGGCCAGCTCGGCGTTCGAGGCGTCAGGGGAGACCCCGGGCGGGGGTGAGGTGAAGAACGTCAGGGGCTCGGCCACCCCGTAGAAGACCAGCCCGATGCCCATGCCGGCGGCGAAGAGCATGGCGAACCACGACTTCAGCCCGAACTCGGGCTCTTCCCCGTCCCGACCCAGCGTGATGTCGCCGAACCGGCTGAAGGCCAGGAACAGGGCGAACACCACGAAGCCGGCGATGGCGAGGGTGTAGAACCAGCCGAAGTGGGTGACGATCCCGCTCTGGATGCTGTTCCAGAGGTCGCCGGCGGTGTCGGTGAAGACCGCGGAGAACACCGCGACGAGCGCCACGAGCGCCAACGCGGGCCAGAAGACCCTCGGGGCCACCCCTCCGGGGCCCAGCTTCACGCCGTGGCGCAGCAGCTGCTGCTCCACGGACGAGGTCTCAGGACCGGCCGGTGGGCCCTGGTCCGTGCGTGCTGCGTTGTCGTCCATGATCTCCGGTTTCGTTGACGTCGGACTGGTGTCGTGTCAGTGCGCGATCTCGGCCACGGAACCGTATCATCCGCCTCCCGACACCCAGGGGTAGACAGCGACGGTCCGCCCTGCCGTTCGGCAGGGCGGACCGTCGACCCGGGGACCGAGGGGTCAGTTCCCGGTGAGCTTCTCCCGCAGCGCGGCCAGCGCCTCGTCCGAGGCGAGGGTGCCCGCACCGTCGTCGGAGCCGGTGGTGTTGTCCGAGGAGTATGACGTGGACGCCGGGGCGACCTCGACCCCGGCCGAGGAGTCGGCCTCGGACGCGGACTCGACCTGCGCCTTGTGCGCCTCCCAGCGGGCGTGGGCGTCGGCGTACTCCTTCTCCCACTTCTCCCGCTGCTCCTCGTGCCCCTCGAGCCACTCGTTGGTCTCGGGGTCGAAGCCCTCGGGGTACTTGTAGTTGCCCTGGTCGTCGTACTCGGCGGCCATGCCGTACAACGTCGGGTCGAACTCGTTGGCGACGGCGTCGTTGGCCTGCTTGAGCGACAGCGAGATGCGGCGGCGCTCCAGGTCGATGTCGATGACCTTGACGAACACCTCGGCGCCGACGGTGACGATCTGCTCGGGCAGCTCGACGTGGCGCTCGGCCAGCTCGGAGATGTGGACGAGGCCCTCGATGCCGTCCTCGACGCGGACGAAGGCGCCGAAGGGCACCAGCTTGGTGACCTTGCCGGGCACGACCTGACCGATCGCGTGCGTCCGCGCGAAGGTCTGCCACGGGTCCTCGAGGGTCGCCTTCAGCGAGAGAGAGACCCGCTCGCGGTCCATGTCGACGTCCAGGACCTCGACGGTGACCTCGTCACCGACCTCCACGACCTCGCCCGGGTGGTCGATGTGCTTCCAGGAGAGCTCGGAGACGTGGACGAGGCCGTCGACCCCGCCACCCAGGTCGACGAACGCGCCGAAGTTCACGATGCTGCTGACGACCCCGGAGCGGACCTGACCCTTGGCCAGCTCCTTGAGGAAGGTGGTGCGCACCTCGGACTGGGTCTGCTCCAGCCAGGCGCGGCGGGACAGGACCACGTTGTTGCGGTTCTTGTCCAGCTCGATGATCTTGGCCTCGATCTCCTTGCCGACGTAGGGCTGGAGGTCGCGCACGCGACGCATCTCGACGAGCGAGGCCGGCAGGAAGCCACGCAGACCGATGTCGAGGATGAGGCCGCCCTTGACGACCTCGATGACGGTGCCGGTGACGACGCCGTCCTCCTCCTTGATCTGCTCGATCGAGCCCCAGGCGCGCTCGTACTGAGCACGCTTCTTGGACAGGATCAGGCGACCCTCCTTGTCCTCCTTCTGGAGGACCAGGGCCTCGACCTCGTCACCGACGCTGACGACCTCGGAAGGGTCGACGTCGTGCTTGATGGCGAGCTCACGGGAGGGGATGACCCCCTCGGTCTTGTAGCCGATGTCGAGCAGGACCTCGTCGCGGTCGACCTTGACGATCACTCCCTCGACGATGTCGCCGTCGTTGAAGTTCTTGATCGTGGCGTCGATGGCCGCGAGCAGTTCCTCCTCAGAGCCGATGTCGTTGACGGCGATCTGGGAGGTGGCCTTCTCGGCCGTGGTGGCAGTCATGTAGTAGGGACTCCGATTGTGGACACGATGTATGGATGGATGTGCAGCGCCCGCCGCGCCTCGGCCGCGGAAATCCGAGAGCTCCAGGAGCTTCGGGGCACCACGAGGACGCATGACGAACCCTGACAGCGTATCGGCGCACCTCAGACAGGTCAAAGCGCGCATCATAGGGCGATGGACCACCCGGTGCCCCCGCCCTCCCCCGACCGCGCCCTGCGACGGCGGGCCACGCACCAGGAGTCCGCCCGGGCGGGCCGGTCCTGGTGGGACGCCGAGGCCGAGCGCTACTACGAGGAGCACGGGGCGGCCCTGGGGGACGCCGAGCTCACCTGGGGCCCGGAGGGCTGGACCGAGCGGGAGCTGGGCCTCCTGGGCGGGCTGCGCGGGCGGGACGTCCTCGAGGTCGGGGCGGGCGCGGCGCAGGGCGGGCGCTGGTGCGCGGCCCAGGGGGCCCGGGTGGTCAGCACCGACCTCAGCGCGGGCATGCTGCGGGTCGCCCGCGCGATCGACGGGAGGTCTGCGGGTGCGGCACCGCTGGGGTATGCCCAGTGCGACGGGGCGAGCCTGCCCTTCGCCGACGCGTGCGTCGACCTCGTGGTCACGGCCCACGGGGTGCTCGCCTTCGTCCCGGACGCCGACGCGGTCCTGCGGGAGTGGGCGCGGGTGGTCCGCCCCGGTGGACGGGTGGTCTTCTCGCTCCCGCACCCGTTCCGGTGGGTCTGCCCCGACCTCCCGGGCCCCGAGGGTCTCGTGGCCCGGTACCCCTACGACACCCACGAGGCCTACGTCGAGGAGACCGAGGACGGGAGGGCGACCTACACCGAGCACCACCGCACGGTGGGTGACCTGGTCCGCGCGGTGCACGGCGCCGGCCTCGTCCTGGTGGATCTCGTCGAGCCCGGTTGGCCGCCGGGGCTGGCGCGGGAGTGGGGCGGGTGGGGACCGGTCCGGGGGCGGATCCTGCCCGGGACCGCGATCGTCGTGGCCCACCGACCCCGCGCGGACGTCCCCGCTCGCCCTTCGACCGGCACGGACCCGCGCTGACCAGGTCACAGTTTGGTGACGATGGGCACGTCGGAGGGTGGCGCGGCCTAGGGTGAGATCCCGTGGACGGGGCAACGATGCCCCCCGAACACCAGAGAGGTGACACATGCGTGTGAAGACGCACCTGAGGAGCGTGGCCGCCCTGTCGGCGCTGGCGATGCTCGCAGCCTGCGGTGGCGACACCGCCGACGAGACCGCGACCGAGGAGACCGCTGCGGAGGACACCGCCGCGGAGGACGAGGGGGACGGATCCTCCGACGAGTCGATGGAGACCGAGGAGGAGGCCGCCGGCGGCGACGGGAACACCTCCGACACCTTCACCTTCGGCTACGTGCTCCCCGAGACCGGCCAGCTGGCCTTCCTCGGCCCGCCCCAGATCGAGGCCCTGGGTCTCGCCATCGAGGACATCAACGCCGCCGGTGGCGTCCTCGGCCAGGAGGTGCCGGCCCCGGTGGCCGGTGACGAGGCGGGGCAGGAGGCTGCCGCGCAGCAGGCTGCGGACCGCATCCTGTCCGAGCAGCCCAGCGCCATCGTCGGCGCCGCCGCGTCCGGCATGTCCCTGGCCATCATCGACCGGGTCACCGGCGCCAACGTCATGCAGTGCTCCGGCTCCAACACCGCCCCGACGTTCACCGACTACGAGGACGACGGGCTCTACATCCGTACCGCTCCGTCGGACGCGCTGCAGGGGCCGGTGCTCGCCAACACCATCGTCAACGACGGCTACAGCAACATCGCGATCGTCGCCCGGGCGGACGACTACGGCTCGGGCCTGGCCGAGGCCACCGCCACCGCGCTGGAGAACGCGGGAGCGACCGTGGCGCTCAACGAGACCTACGACCCGTTGGCCCGTGAGTTCAACGCGGTGGTGTCCTCGGTGGAGGCGGCCCAGCCGGATGCCGTGGTCGTCATCGCCTTCGAGGAGGGCGGCCAGATCCTCCAGGGCATGTTCGAGGCCGGCCTGACGCCGGACGCGGTCGGGGTCTACGGCGCCGACGGTCTGCGCTCCGCCGACCTCGGCAGCATCGTCAACGAGTCCGACCCGAGCGTCATCGCCGGGATGAAGGGCACGGCACCGGCCTCGGCCGACAACCCGGACTTCATCTCCCGGCTGCAGGAGTTCGCCCCCGACCTGGAGGAGACCCAGTTCGCGCCGCAGGTCTACGACTGCGCCGTCACCATGGCGCTGGCGGCCGAGGTCGCCGGGTCGGTCAACGCCGCCGACTTCAAGGCGGAGGTCAACGGGGTGACGAGCGAGGGCACCGAGTGCACCTCCTACGAGGAGTGCCTGGGCCTGCTCGAGGACGGCGAGGACATCGACTACAACGGTGCCAGCGGTCCGCTGAACTTCACCGACGCCGGTGAGCCTGGTACCGCCACCATCGAGGTCTACGAGTTCGACGACGCGGGTGAGCTGCAGTCGCTCGAGACGGTCGAGGCCAACCCGGCCGAGTGAGCACCGTGGTGGCCGGGTGCACGCACCCGGCCACCACCGGCCTGCGTCGGCGGTCTCAGCCGTCGACGCGGGCCAGGGTGCCGAGATAGAGCTCGATGACCTTGGGGTCGCGGGCCAGCTCGGCACCCGTCCCCGTGTAGGCGTCCTGCCCCTGGTCGAGCACGTAGGCGCGGTCGGAGATGTCCAGGCACTGGCGGGCGTTCTGCTCCACCATGAGCACCGACACCCCCGCCTCGTTGATGCGCGAGACGGCCTCGAACACCGAGTCCTGCATCAGGGGGGACAGCCCGGCCGACGGCTCGTCGAGGAAGAGGACGTGCGGGCCGGTCATGAGGGCCCGACCCATGGCGACCACCTGACGCTCTCCACCGGAGAGCGACCCGGCCCGCTGGGCCCGGCGGTCGGCGAGCAGGGGGTACAGGTCGCTCACCTCCCGGAAGCGCTCGGCATACTCCTTGGGCCTCAGGTAGAGACCCATCTGCAGGTTCTCCTCCACGGTGAGGGAGGGGAAGACGTTGTTGTTCTGCGGCACGTAGCCCAGGCCGTCGGCGACCAGCTTGTGGGCCGGCCGACCGGTGATGTCCGTGCCCTGGAGCAGGACCTGGCCCGAGCGGACCGGGACGAGTCCGAACATCGCCTTGATGAGGGTGGACTTCCCGGCCCCGTTGGGGCCGATGATGCCGACCAGCTCCCCGGTCCGGACCTCGACGGTGCATCCCCGCAGGATGTCGACGTCGGGGGTGTACCCGGCGACGAGCTGCTCGGTCCACAGGACCCGCTCCCGACGCTCCGTGGGCACGTCCCCCTCCGGACGCTGCCTGTGCGCGGGATCCTCCTGGTGCTCAGGTCGCACGTCCTCACTCACGTCTGGTCCTCCTGGAGAGAGCGTTGGCTACCGAGGTAGGCGTCGATGACGGCCGTGTCCCTGCGGATGTCGTCCGGCCGGCCCTCGGCGATGACCTTGCCCTGGGCGAAGCAGACCACCCAGTCGCTGATCGACATGATGACGTCCATGTCGTGCTCGACGAGGACGATGGTCATCCCCTCGTCCCGCAAGGTCTCGATGTGGCCCAGGAGCGACTGGGTGAGGGCGGGGTTGACCCCGGCCATGGGCTCGTCGAGCAGGATCATGTCCGGCTGCACCATGAGGGCCCGCGCCATCTCGAGGAGCTTGCGCTGCCCCCCCGACATGGTCCCGGCGAACTCGTCCCGCATGTGGCTGAGGTTGAACCGGGCCAGCAGCTCCTCGGCCCGGTGGCGGATCCCGGCCTCCTGAGCGGCCCAGGCCGGGCGCAGCAGCGAGGCCAGCAGACGCTCGCCGCGCTGCCCCGTGGCCCCCAGCATGAGGTTCTCCAGGCTGGTCAGCCGGGTCAGGGCCTTCGTCAGCTGGAAGGTCCGCACCATGCCGTGGCGGGCGATGCGGAAGGACGGGGCCCCGCTGATGTCCCTGCCGTCGAAGGACCAGCGGCCCGAGTTCGGCCTGTCGAACCCGGTGATGAGGTTGAAGAAGGTGGACTTGCCGGCACCGTTGGGACCGATGAGCGCGGTGATGGTGCCGCGCTGGATCTCCAGGTGCTCCACCTCGACCGCCCGGACACCGCCGAAATGCCGGGACATGTCGTCCGCCACCAGGATGGCGTCCGGCTTCGCGACGCCTGGGACGTTGGCGACCCCCGCGAGCGCCGCGGCCGCGCGCCGGGCGCCCACCGAGGGGGTGTCCTCGCGCTCCTGCTCCTGCTCGCGGACTGACTCGCGCTGGGCGAGGAGATCCTCGTGGCGGTCATCGGACATCGAGACGCAGCTCCTTCTGGTTGCCGATGAGCCCGGCGGGCCGGAACACCATGAGGAGCATGAGCCCCAGGCCGACCGCGGCGAAACGGACGGCAC
Organism: uncultured Serinicoccus sp.; assembly: GCF_947487915.1. Classification (GTDB taxonomy): domain Bacteria; phylum Actinomycetota; class Actinomycetes; order Actinomycetales; family Dermatophilaceae; genus Ornithinicoccus. Next base: position 302,576 of record NZ_CANKYH010000002.1, read on the forward strand.
CGATGTCGCTGGGGGCGAGCAGGCCGCCCGGGATCCAGCCGGCCGACATGGCGCCGCGGAGGAAGGCGTCGAGGAAGGTGAGCAGGAACCAGAAGACGATCGAGCCCAGGATCGGGCCGAGGACCCGGCTCGCCCCGCCCAGGATCATGATGGTCCACAGGTAGAACGTGATGATGGGGATGAAGGCGTCGGGCGTGATGGCCTGGCTGTTGATCGCCAGCAACGACCCCGCCAGCGCCCCGAGCACGCCGCCGAGGACGAGGGCCTGCATCTTGTAGGCGAAGACGTTCTTGCCCAGGCTTCGGGCGGCGTCCTCGTCCTCCCGGACCGCGCGCAGCACCCGGCCCCACGGGCTGTGGACGAGCAGCCAGACCAGCCCGGCCGCGAGGAAGGTGATGCCCCAGGCCACGGTCATGAGCCACAGGGCTCGCTCGCTGAAGCGCAACGGCCCCAGCTCCAGCGGAGCCGTGTAGGGGTTGACGGCGTAGAACTCGCCGGCGAACTGCACGAGCCCGAAGACGCCGCCGGTGACGGGCTCGGCGAAGGAGGAGCGGTAGAGGTAGCGCAGGACCTCGGCCGCGGCGATGGTGGCGATGGCCAGGTAGTCGCCCCGCAGCCGCAGCGTGGGGATCCCGAGGATGAGCGCCAGGACGACGGCGCAGGCCATGCCGACGAGGACCCCGACCCACAGGGGCGCGTCGAAGGACAGCACCGAGATGGCCGTGCCGTAGGCACCGACCAGCATGAAGCCGACCTGGCCGAAGTTGAGCAGGCCGGTGTAGCCGAAGTGGATGTTGAGCCCGATCGCGGCCAGGGCGTAGATCGCGGCCTCGGGGCCGAGTGCGCCGCGGACCGCGACGGAGAGCACTGCCAGGACGTCCATCGTTCCTCTCCTCAGCCGACCCGCTCGCGACGGCCCAGGATGCCCTGCGGCCGGACGAGGAGGACGATGATCATGACGAGCAGCGCCCACATGTAGGCCAGCGAAGCCGGGAACCAGAGGGTGGACAGCTGCGAGACCAGGCCGATGATGAGCGAGCCCAACATGGCTCCGTAGGCGCTGCCCAGCCCGCCCAGGATGACCCCGGCGAACATCAGCAGCAGCAGCTCGAAGCCCATCTCGCTGTAGATCGCCTGGGTGAGGCCGAAGAAGACGCCCCCGATGGCCGCCAGGGCACCCCCGAGCAACCAGACCACCAGGATGACCCGCTGGACGTCGATGCCGGACGCCTCGGCCAGGTCCTTGTTGTCGTTGACGGCCCGCATCGCCGTCCCGATCCTGGTCCGCTGCAGCATGACGGCCACACCGATCATGATGGCGAACGCCAGCACGGTGATGACGAGGTCGCGAGGGGTGATCCGCACCGGTCCGAGGGTCCACGAGGCCTGCAGCGAGAACTCGTCGTACTGCTGGCGTCGGGAGCCGAAGACGATGAGGATGAGGTGGCGCAGCAGCAGCGAGAGCCCGATGGCCACGATGAACATCTGGATCAGCCCGGCTCCACGGCGACGCAGCGGGCGCCAGAGCCCCACCTCGACGCCGCCGGCGACCGCTCCCCCGACCGCCATGGCCAGCACCGCCGCCAGCACGATGGGCAGGTTGCCCGGGGCGGTGCTGAGGAAGTATGCCGTGACGGCACCGATGGTGACGAACTCGCCGTGCGCGAAGTTGATGAGCTTGGTGGTGCCGAAGACCAGGGACAGCCCCACCGCGGTGATCGCGATGATCGCCCCGAACTTGATGCCGTCCACGACGAGCTGCAGCACCCGGGCCACCGGGATGGCCGCGCCGCCCTCCTCGACCTCGCCGGTCCCCAGCTGGAAGATGACGCCCTGGGCGGCCCCGGGGCGGACGGTCACGCCGTCCAGGACCTCGCCGCCCTCGGCCTGCGGGGCCACGCCCTCGGGCAGCCCGGACACGTCCAGGGTCACGGTGTAGGTGCCGGGTCCGGGCAGCGGGACGGCCCAGGAGCCCTCGGCGTCGGTCACGGCCGAGCCGATCTCCTGACCGTCCTGGGTGACCGTGATGGTGATGCCCTCGAGCGGCTCGCGGTCAGGGTCCCGCAGGGTGCCCTGGACCGTCTCGGCGGCCTCCTCCGAGGCCCCCGCGGACGTCGGGGGCGACACGGTGGGCGTGGCGGCGCCGGCCGGGGCCACCAGCAGCAGCATCCCCAGCAGAACGGCAGCGATCGCTGCCCACAGGCGGGCGGTCACGGGATCTCCTTCGATGCGGACACCGGGAGTAAAGCACACGTCAGGCCCCCTGCCTAGCAGGGCCTGGTGCGGGTCGGCGCAGGTGGCCGCGGGCCCCCGCCGCAGGTCACCTCAGTGGGCCGCCTCGTGCCAGCTGTGCCCGAGCCCCACGCTGACGTCCAGGGGCACCGACAGCTCGGCGGCGGCGCCCATCTGCTCCCGCACGAGCGTCTCGACCCGCGTCTCCTCTCCGGCGGCGACCTCGAGGACCAGCTCGTCGTGGACCTGCAGCAGCATCCGGGTGGCCAGACCGGCCTCCCGCAGCGCAGCCTCGGTCCGCAGCATCGCGACCTTGATGATGTCGGCGGCCGACCCCTGGATGGGGGCGTTGAGGGCCATCCGCTCGGCCATCTCACGCCGCTGCCGGTTGTCGCTGGTGAGGTCGTGCAGGTGGCGACGGCGGCCCAGGATGGTCTCGGTGAAGCCGGTCCGCCGTGCCTCGGAGACGACGTCGCGCAGGTAGTCGCGCACGCCCCCGAACCGCTCGAAGTACTCCTCCATGAGCTCCTTCGCCTCGGCGGTGGAGATGCCCAGCTGCTTGGACAGGCCGAAGGCGGACAGCCCGTAGGCGAGGCCGTAGCTCATCGCCTTGACCTTGGAGCGCATCTCGGGCGTCACGTCGGCCTGGTCGACCCCGAAGACCCGGGAGCCGACGAAGCGGTGGAGGTCCTCGCCGGCCCGGAAGGCCTCGATGAGCCCGTCGTCGCCGGACAGGTGCGCCATGATGCGCATCTCGATCTGGCTGTAGTCGGCGGACATGAGCGTGGCGTAGCGGGTCCCGGAGGAGAGGTCGGAGCCGACCACGAACATCTCGCGGATCCGCCGGCCGGCAGCCGTCCGGATGGGGATGTTCTGGAGGTTCGGCTCCGTCGAGCTCAGACGTCCCGTGGCGGCGATGGTCTGCTGGAAGGTCGTGTGGATCCGGCCGTCGTCGGCGACCGCCTTGATGAGGCCCTCGGTGGTGACCCGCAGCCGGGTGACGTCCCGGTGTCGGAGCAGGGCCTCGAGGAAGGGGTGCTCGGTCTGGGCGTAGAGCCCCGCGAGGGCGTCGGCGTCGGTCGTGTAGCCGGTCTTCGTCCGACGCGTCTTGGGCAACGCGAGCCGGTCGAAGAGCACGGTCTGCAGCTGCTTGGGGGACCCGAGGTTCACGGTGTCGTCCTCGATCGCCGTCCAGGCGTCCTGCTCTGCCTGGGCGACGCCGTCGGCGAACTCCCGCTCCAGGGTCTTCAGGGCGTCGAGGTCGACCGCGATACCCGCACGCTCCATCCGGCGCAGCACCCCCACGAGCGGGAGCTCCACCTCGCGGAGCAGGTGCTGCTCCTCCTCGTCCGCGAGCTCGGTGTCGAGCGCATCGGCGAGGTCGTGCACGGCGCGCGCGTGCACCATGGCCGAGCGCGCCGCGGCCGAGCGGGCGTCCTGCTGCCCGTCGTCGAACCCGAGGTCCAGCTCGCCCTGCGAGACCGCGTCGGCGGCGTCGCCACCGTCGAGCCGCAGCTCGCGACGCAGGTAGCGCAGGGCGAGGTCGGCCAGGTCGTAGGAGCGCTGGTCCGGGCGGGCGAGGTAGGCCGCGAGGGCGGTGTCGCTCACGATCCCCTCGACGGGCAGGCCGACGGCCTCCAGCGAGGCGACCTGCTCCTTGGCCCCGTGCAGCGCCTTGGGTCGGGACCCGTCCGCCAGCCACGCCACCAGCGCGCCCTCGTCCTCCGGCTCCAGCTCGACGAGGCGGAGGTATGCCGCGTCCTCGGCGCCGGCGAGGGCCAGCCCGGTGGCCTCCCCGGGGCCCGCGGCGGTCCGTGGCTCGGCGTCGACGACCAGGGCCACCCGTCCCTGCGTGGCGTGCTCCTCGAGCCAGGCGGCGACGGCACCGGGCGCCAGGAGGGTCCCGGCGACCTCGATGCCATCCTCGGCCTCGGTCTCGGCCGACTCCAGGGTGCTGAAGAGCCGGTCCCTCAGGACACGGAACTCGAGCCCGTCGAAGACGCGGTGCACCTCTTCGCGGTCCCACCCCCTGGCCTCGAGGTCCTCGACGCCGACCTCGAGCGGCACGTCGCCCACGAGCTGGTTGAGCCGGCGGTTGCGCAGCACCTGGTCCAGGTGGTCGCGCAGCGCCTGCCCGGCCTTGCCCTTCAGCTGGTCGGCGGCGCTGACGACGCCGGACAGGTCGCCGTGCGCGGCCAGCCACTTCGCCGCGGTCTTGGGCCCCACCCCCGGGACGCCGGGCAGGTTGTCCGAGCTCTCCCCCACCATGGCGGCGAGGTCGCTGTAGCGCTCGGGGCGCACGCCGTACTTCTCCTCGACCTTCTCGGGGGTCATCCGCCAGGTCTCGGAGACCCCTCGGACCGGGTAGAGCAGCAGCGTCCGGTCATCGACGAGCTGGAAGGCGTCGCGGTCGCCCGAGAGGATGAGCACCTCCATGCCCTGGGAGCGGGCCTGCCCGGTGAGGGTGGCGATGATGTCGTCGGCCTCGTAGCCGTCGACCTCGACGTGGGTGATGCGCAGGGCGTCGAGCACCTGCTTGATGAGGTCGACCTGCCCGACGAACTCGCTCGGGGTCGCCGAGCGTCCCGCCTTGTACTCGGCGTACTCCTGCGTCCGGAAAGTCTGCCGGGACACGTCGAAGGCGACGGCGAGATGGGTCGGCGCCTCGTCGCGCAGCACGTTGATGAGCATCGAGGTGAAGCCGTAGACCGCGTTGGTGCTCTGCCCCGTCGTGGTGGAGAAGTTCTCCACGGGCAGGGCGAAGAAGGCGCGGTAGGCCAGGGAATGTCCATCCAGCAGCAGCAAACGACTCACGGTGGCAGCCTATGTCCCATGACCGACAACACCACCCCGAGCCCCCCGACCCCGACCCCGAGCGACGACCGCGAGCGGGGCGCCCTGGCCAGCCGCATGGGGATCCACCTGCAAGAGCTCTCCGCCGAGCGGACCGTCGCGACGATGCCGGTGGAGGGGAACACCCAGCCGTACGGCCTGCTGCACGGGGGCGCGTCGGCGGCGCTGGCCGAGACCGTCGGGTCGGTCGCGGCGGCGTTGCACGCAGGAGAGCGGCGCATCGCCGTGGGCGTCGATCTCAGCGCGACGCACCACCGGCCCGTTCGGGAGGGCGAGGTGACCGCCGTCGCGACCCCGCTCTCCCTCGGCCGCACGGTCGCGAGCTACGACATCACGATCACCGACGACCGCGGGCGCCGGGTCTGCACCGCCCGGCTGACGTGCGCGCTGCGCGACCGGCCGGACCCGCGGTGAGGAGGAGGGTCAGCCCTTCTTGGCGGGCATACCGGAGATGACCGCCTCGGCGACCTCACGCATCGACAGCCGACGGTCCATCGCGGCCTTCTGGATCCACCGGAAGGCGTCCGCCTCGCTCAGCTTGAGCTGGGCCATGAGCAGCCCCTTGGCCCGGTCGACCTGCTTGCGGGTCTCGAAGCGCTCCCCCAGGTCGGCGACCTCGGCCTCGAGCGCCTTGCGCTCGGCCCAGCGGGCCCGCGCGATGTCGATGGCGGGCAGGACGTCGGCGGCGCTGAACGGCTTGACGACGTAGGACATCACCCCGGCGTCGCGGGCCCGCTCCACGAGGTTCTTGTCGCTGAAGGCGGTGAGCATGACCACCGGGGCGAGGCCCTCACGACCGATCTGCTCGGCCGCGGTGATGCCGTCCATGCCGGGCATCTTGATGTCCATGACGACCAGGTCCGGGGTGGTCTCCTGGGCCTGCGCCACCGCCTGCTCCCCGTCGGCGGCCTGACCGACGATGGTGTGCCCGGCCTCGGTCAGCATCTCGGCGAGGTCCATCCGGATGAGGGCCTCGTCCTCGGCCAGCAGGATGCGCAGACCGCTCTCGGGACCTGGGTCGACCGGCGTCGCCTCCGCCTCCGGACCCGCGGCGGTCGAGGTCGCACCGCCACCGTCCGGGGTCTCGGGCGCCGGCCCGGTCGTCGCGGAGGGGGCGGCCCCCGGCTCCTGCGGTGTCGTCTCGCTCACGCTCACTGCCTCTCGTCGCATCCACCCGCATCGGCACCTCACCGGCGCGGGACTGGTGCCGGGAGCGGGACTCGAACCCGCACGCCCTTGCGGGCAGAGCATTTTGAGTGCTCCGTGTCTGCCGTTCCACCACCCCGGCGGGCGTGCCGGTGCTGGGTGTGGCCGCACCGGGGACGTCGGCAGTGAGTCTACCGGCTCCCGGTCACCTCAGACCTCGGGGTCATGGGTGTAGGCCGGCGCCTGGCCCAGGATGGCGTCACCGACCCGGTGCATCCGCAGCGCGTTGGTGGTGCCGGACACGCCGGGGGGCGACCCCGCCACGATGACGACCACGTCGCCCTCCTGGCACCGCTGCTCGCGCAGCAGCGTCTCCTCCACCTGCTTGACCATCTGGTCGGTGTGCCACACGAAGGGCACGAGGAAGGTCTCGACGCCCCAGGTCAGCGCCAGCCGGGACCGGGTCGCCTGCTCGGTCGTGAAGGCGAGCATCGGGGTCCCCGGCCGCACCCGGGCCATCCGGGTCGTGGTGTCCCCGCTCTGGGTGAAGGTCACGAGGAACTTGACCTGGTCGCCCAGGGCGTCCGCCAGGGAGATCGCCGCCCGCGTGACGGCACCGCCCGGGGTCTTGGGCTTGCGCACGATCGGGGGGATGCGGTGCAGACCGTGCTCCTCGGTGCTGGAGATGATGCTGGCCATCGTCTCCACGGCGCGGACCGGCCAGGCGCCCACGGAGGTCTCGCCGGAGAGCATGATGGCGTCCGCCCCGTCGAGCACGGCGTTGGCGCAGTCGCTCGCCTCCGCGCGGGTGGGTCGCGGGGTGTCGATCATCGACTCCAGGACCTGGGTCGCCACGATGACCGGCTTCGCCTTCTCCCGGCACAGCTGGATGGCGTCCTTCTGCACCAGCGGCACCTGCTCGAGGGGCAGCTCGACGCCCAGGTCGCCCCGGGCGACCATGATGCCGTCGAAGGCGTCGACGATGCCGGCCAGGTTGTCGACCGCCTGCGGCTTCTCGATCTTGGCGATGACCGGCAGCCGCCGGCCCTCCTCGTCCATGATCCGGTGCACGCCCTCGACGTCGCGCCCGGAGCGGACGAAGGACAGCGCGATGAAGTCCACCCCGCTGCGCAGGGCCCAGCGCAGGTCCTCCTCGTCCTTGTCCGACATCGCGGGGACGCTCACCGCGGTGCCGGGCAGGTTGATCCCCTTGTTGTTGGACACGACTCCACCCACGAGCACCTCGCAGACGACGTCGGTGTCGGTCACCTCGGTGGCCTGCAGCAGCACCTTGCCGTCGTCGACGAGCAGGTCGTCGCCGGGCCGGACGTCACCGGCCAGGCCCGGGTAGGTCGTGCCGACGACCTCCCGGTCCCCGGTCACGCTCCTCGTGGTGATGGTGAAGGTGTCGCCGGTCGCCAGGGTCACCGGGCCGTCGGCGAAGGTGCCGGTGCGGATCTTGGGGCCCTGCAGGTCGGCGAGCACGGCCACGGCGTGACCGGTGGCGTCACTGGCCTCCCGAACCCTCAGGTAGCGCTCGTGGTGCTCCTCGTAGGAGCCGTGCGAGAGGTTGAGCCGGGCCACGTCCATACCGGCGGTGACGAGCGCTTCGATCTGCTCGTAGGAGTCGGTGGCGGGGCCGAGGGTGCAGACGATCTTGGCGCGACGCATGACCTCCACCCTAGTCCTCCCGGCCGGCGATCCCCGCATCGCCTGCCCCGGCGTCAGGGGGCCGAGCCGAGCACCTCGTCGAGCGTCTCCGGTCCGGCCATGAGGGCCCGCATCTGGTCGTCGCCGACCGGCTCGCCGGCGACGAGCAGGCGGGGCGTGCCCGTGACCCCGTCACGGTTGGCGCGCTCCTGCATGGCCTCGACGTAGTCGCCGTAGGCGTCCCCCTGAGCGCACGCCGTGAAGGACTCGAGCGCGCTCCCGGTGAGCCCGGCCTCGGAGGCGAACCCGAGCAGCTCCTCGTCGGTCCAGCCGGCGCCCTCCTGCTCGGGCTGCCCGGCGAAGACCGCGGCGTGGTAGTCCAGGAACGCTCCCTCGTCGTCCGCGCAGAGCGCGGCGTTGGCCGCCCGGTGCGAGGAGTCGTTGCCCAGGGAACCGTCGAGGAAGGACATCATGGTGACCGTCAGCCCGATCTCGCCGGCCTCCGCGCGCTGGGCCAGCTCGGCCCCGACCGACTCCTCCAGGACGCCGCAGAACGGGCACTGGAAGTCCTCGTAGAGGTGCACCTGCGGGACGTCCTGCGACGGCGCCGCGCCGAGACGGACGCCACCGCCCTCGGGTAGCGCGTTGGCGCTGCCCTCCGCCTCCAGCCCGCCCCCGCGGGACACGGCCCACAGCACCAGACCTCCGACGAGCGCGACCACCAGCAGGACGACCCCGCTGACGAGGGGCACCGAGGGCCCCCTGGCGCTGACGGGCTTCACGGCGGGTGCGGGCGGACGGGGCATGTCAGGTCCTTCTCAGCAGGTGGTGGTCGAGGGAGAGCGGCGTGCGCGGCCGGAGGACCAGCCATCCCGCCATCGCGAGGAAGCCCACGTCGCGCAGCATCTCGGCGAGGTACCTCGTCTCCTCGGGAGCGACGCGCCCCCCGGTGCCGAAGCAGCCGCAGTCGATGGACAGGCCTCGGGCCCAAGCGGAGGCGATCCCGGCGACGAAGACCACCATGAGCACGGCGGTGGCCGCGGCGGCGCCACGGGTCAGCAGCCCCAGGAGGAGGAGCACGGCCAGCGCCAGCTCCAGGACGGGCAGCAGGACCCCGACGGCCCGGGCGAGCTCGTAGCCGAACAGCTCGTAGGCCAGGACGTTCTGGACCGACCCGGTGAGGTCGACGACCTTGGTCCACCCGGCGTAGCCGAGGACCCCCGCGAGCCCGAGACGGAGCACGAGGCCGACGGCGTCCAGCAGGCGCGACCCGGACCGCCCCCCGGGCGGCGGCTGGCGCCGCACCGTCGTCATGCCCGGCGGACCCCGGCGGCCAGCTCCTCGGTGAGGTGGCGCAGCGCCCCCAGCCCGTCGGGCCCGCCCAGCGCGCGGACGAGGGCCGATCCGACGATGACGCCGTCGGCGAAGCCGGCGACCTGGGCGGCCTGGTCGCCCGTGCTCACCCCCAGCCCGACGCACAACGGGAGGTCGGTCACGGCGCGGGTGCGCTCGACGAGGTGTTCGGCGTCCGAGCCGACCGCCTCGCGCACCCCCGTGACCCCCATGGTGGAGGCGACGTAGACGAAACCGCGGCAGGCCTGGGTCGTGGACCGCAGGCGGACGTCGGTGGAGCTCGGAGCGACGAGGAAGACCGGCGCCAGACCCCGCTCCTCGGCGGCCGCCCGCCAGGCGCCCGCCTCGTCCGGGATGAGGTCGGGGGTGATGAGCCCGGCGCCACCCGCGTCCGCGAGGTCCTGCGCGAACCGGTCCACGCCATACCTCAGCACGGGGTTCCAGTAGGTCATGACGACCGGCACCGCGCCGGCGTCCTTGGCGGCCGCCACCACCGTGAAGACGTCCTTGAGCCGGAAGCCGGACCGCAGGGCGGTGCTGGCCGCCCGCTCGACGACCGGGCCGTCCATCAGCGGGTCGGTGTAGGGCACCCCCACCTCGATGACGTCCGCGCCGGCGTCCGCGAGGGTACGGATCGCCTCCAGCGACGTCGACAGGTCGGGGTAGCCGGCCGGGAGGTAGCCGACCAGGGCCGATCGCCCCTCCTCGCGGCAGCCGGTGAAGAGGTCGTCCAGGACGCTCATGCGCCCCCGCCCTGGTCGCCGCCCGGTCCGGTCTCGCCGTCCACGTGGGCCTGGCCCTCGTCGTCGACCAGCCCGAACCAGCGGGCGGCGGTGTCGACGTCCTTGTCGCCGCGGCCGGACAGGTTGATGAGCACGACCGACCCCTCGCCCAGCTCGGGGCCGATCCGCAGCGCCCCGGCCAGCGCGTGCGCGCTCTCGATGGCCGGGATGATGCCCTCGGTGCGGCACAGCAGGGAGAAGGCGTCCATCGCCTCGCGGTCCGTCACCGGCGCGTAGTGCGCGAGCCCGCTGTCGTGCAGGAAGGCGTGCTCGGGACCGATCGAGGGATAGTCGAGGCCGGCCGAGACGGAGTGCGTCTCCAGCGTCTGCCCGTCTGCGTCCTGCAGGACGTAGGTCGAGGCGCCGTGCAGGACCCCCGGCTCGCCACCGGAGAACCGAGCGGCGTGCCGACCGGTCTCGATGCCGTCCCCGCCCGCCTCGAAGCCCCACAGGGCCACCGACGGCTCGTCGCGGAAGGCGTGGAAGATGCCGATGGCGTTGGAGCCGCCGCCCACGCAGGCGCACACGGCGTCCGGCAGCCCGCCCACCACGTCGTCCAGCTGCTTGCGGGCCTCCTGGCCGATGACCGCGTGGAAGTCGCGCACCATGGTCGGGAAGGGGTGCGGCCCGGTCACCGTGCCGAGCAGGTAGTGGGTGTGGCCGACGTGGGTGACCCAGTCACGCATGGCCTCGTTGATGGCGTCCTTGAGAGTGGCGCTGCCCGTCGGGACGGCGACCACCTCCGCTCCCAGCAGCCGCATCCGGGCGACGTTGAGCGCCTGCCGCTCGGTGTCGACCTGACCCATGTAGACCGTGCACTCCAGGCCCATGAGCGCGGCCGCGGTGGCCGTCGCCACGCCGTGCTGGCCGGCGCCGGTCTCGGCGATGACCCGGCGCTTGCCCATCCGCACCGCCAGCAGGGCCTGGCCGAGCACGTTGTTGATCTTGTGCGAGCCCGTGTGGTTGAGGTCCTCGCGCTTGAGGAAGATGCGCGGTCCGCCGGCGTGCGCGGCGAAGCGCGGCACCTCCGTCAGCGGGCTGGGGCGTCCGGTGTAGTCGCGGTGCAGCCGGTCCAGCTCGGCGAGGAAGTCGGGGTCGGCCATGGCCTCGGTCCGGGCGGCGTCGAGCTCGTCGAGCGCGGCCACCAGCGCCTCGGGCACGTAGCGACCGCCGAACTCGCCGAAGCGGTCGCCGACCTGCTGGGTCGTGGTCATCGCCGTCCCCCTGCCCGGGCCTCGGCGCCGGCGTGGACCGCCGGGTGGGACCCTGCGGCCACCATGCGCGCGACGGCCTCGCGGGGCATCCCGTGGGTCACCAGCGCCTCTCCCACGAGCACGGCCTGGGCGCCGGCCTCGGCGAGCTCGACGAGGTCGAGGGGTCCCCGGACCCCCGACTCGGCGACCGCCACCCGGTCAGCGGGTATGCCGGGCGCCAGCCGGGCGAAGGTGCCGCGGTCGACCTCGAGGGTCTTGAGGTTGCGGTTGTTGACGCCGATGACCCGGGCGCCTGCCGCCAGAGCGCGCTCCAGCTCGGTCTCGTCGTGCACCTCGACGAGCGCCTGCATGCCCAGCGCCTCGGTCCGCTCGAGGAGGCCGACGAGGACCTCCTGCGGCAGCGCGGCGACGATGAGCAGGACCAGGTCGGCGCCGTGCGCACGGGCCTCCCAGACCTGGTAGGGGTCGACGACGAAGTCCTTGCGCAGCACGGGGATGTCGACGGCGGCGCGGACGGCGTCGAGGTCGGCGAGCGAGCCCCCGAAGCGGCGGCCCTCGGTGAGGACGCTCACCACGGTCGCCCCGCCGGCCTCGTAGTCGGCGGCGAGCGAGGCGGGCTCGGCGATGGCCGCCAGCGCGCCCTTGGACGGACTGCTGCGCTTGACCTCCGCGATGACGTGGGTTCCCGGTGCGCTCAGCGCCGCCCAGGCGTCGCGGCAGGAGGGGGCGCGCCGGGCGCGCTCCTGGATCTCGTCCAGGGGGGTCGACAGCCGGCGTTGGTCGAGGTCCTCACGGACCCCGCTGACGATCTGCTCGAGCACGGTGGACACGCCCCCAGCGTAGTCGCCGCTCCCGGGGGCCGCGGTCGCGGGGCCGGACCGGCCGGGGCGGGGCCTCGAGCCGGCCGGGAGATCAGTGCTCGGCGGCCTGCTGATGGGGGTCGCCCATCCCGGCCTTGTCCAGGAGGTACCAGGCGAGTGCCCCGACCACACCGAGGGCGAGACCGACGTAGAGCAGCCAGTCCGGGGAGAACACGACACCCCAGCTCCCGATGACGCTGGCGACGAGCATGATGCCGACGCCCACCCAGGCGGCGACGCTGTGACCGTGGCTGTCCTCGTGCATGTGGCTGTGCTCCTCGACTCAACGGCTGGACGGGTCGGTCCGACTCGCGTCGGTGCCCTCGTCGGACATTGTGCCAGCCGCCCCCTCCTCGGACCGAGCAGGTGCGAGCGTCGGGTCCTCCCCTCTCGAGAGCGCCGCCCAGGACGCCTCGTCGGACCGGCGGGCCCGCTCGTGGTCCTCGCCGCTCGGGCCGGTCGCCACCCGGGCGCCCGCGGTCCGGGCTGCTCCCCCTGCGCGCCCCGCGCGCGGGACCGGCCGGACCGCCAGCAGGGTCCCGAGGACCGCCACCGCCGCGGCGCCCAGGCCGACCCACCACCAGGGGGCCGGGTCCTGCGGCCGGGCACCCGCGACCAAGCCCAGCGCGGCCACGGCCGCGACCAGGGCCAGCACCCGGGCGCCCAGACCGGGGCGGCCACGCCACGCCAGCCCGGCGAGCGCGGCCGCGGCCACCACCAGGAGCACCGCCACCACGGGGGCCGCCAGCTCCCGCCCCGTCCAGGACTCCTGGGTGCTCACCCCCGCCGCGTCCACCCCCTGCCGGACGACCCACGGCTGGCCGGTGGCCACGAGGCCGGTGCTCGCGGCGAGGAGCGCGAGCACGCTCGCCCGCGCCCGGGAGCGCGCGTCCCGGACCGGGCGCCCCGGTGCCTCCGTGCCCACGGCGGCCCCCCTCACCCGCTGCTCTGCTGCGCCGCCCAGGAACGGTGCATGCCGGCATACACCCCGCCCTGGCCCACCAGCTCGCGGTGCGGGCCCAGCTCCACGATCCGCCCGGCATCCACGACCACGACGAGGTCGGCCGCCTCCGCGGTCGAGAGGCGGTGGGCGATGGCCACCGAGGTCCGGCCGGTGGTCAGCCCCTCCAGGGCTCGCTGCACCCGCACCTCGGTGGCGGGGTCGACGGCGCTGGTCGCCTCGTCGAGCACGAGCAGGTCGGGGTCGGCGAGGTAGGCCCGGGCGATGGCCACCAGCTGCCGCTCCCCCGCCGACAGCGACTCGCCGCGCTGACCCACCTGCGTGGCCAGGCCGTGCGGGAGACCGTCGACCCAGGAGTCGAGCCCGAGCTCGGTGATGGCCAGGGCGAGCTCCTCGTCGGTGGCCTCAGGAGACGCGAACCGGATGTTGTCGGCGAGGTCGGCGTCGAAGAGGAAGCCCTCCTGGGGCACGAGCACGACCCGCTGGCGCAGGCTCGCGAAGCTCACCTCGCGCAGGTCGGTGCCGTCGAGCCGGACCGCGCCCTCGCTGGGGTCCATGAGCCGGGTCAGCAACTTGGCCAGGGTGGTCTTGCCGGACCCGGTCTGACCGACCACGGCCACCCGGGTGTGCGGCTCGATGCGCAGGTCGACGTCGCGCAGGACGGGCTCGCCGCCGGGGTAGGCGAACCAGACACCCTCGAAGTCGATGGTGATCGGCCCCCGGTCGAGGACCACCCCGTCGGCGCCCGGGTCGGACACGTCGGCCGGGGTGTCGATGACCCCGATGACCCGCCGCCAGCCGGCCACGGCGTTCTGCATCTCGGTGAAGATCTCGGTGGCCATGAGCACCGGCTGGGTGAAGAGGTTGACGAGGAAGAGGAAGGCGAGCAGCTCGCCGAGCGTCATGTCGCCCCGGGCCGCCAGCACGGTCCCCACGACGAGCACGACCGCGGTCGTCACGCCGGCGAAGGTCTGCCCCGAGACGAAGGCCAGGACCGAGCGCACCTGGGCACTGATCGCCGACCGGCGGTGCGCCTCGATCGCCCCGTCGATGCGGGTCGCCGTGCGGTCCTCGACCCCGTAGGCCCGGATGGTCGTGGCGCCGACGATCGCCTCGCTGATGGCGCCCAGCAGGTCCCCGACCCGTTCCCGGACGGTGCCGTAGGCACGCCCCAGCACCGGTTGCAGCCGGCGGACCAGCAGCACGAGCGGGACCAGGCAGAGGTAGACGACCCCCGCCAGGACCGGGCTGTAGACGACCATGAGGATCGTGGCCAGCACGATCTGCGCCGAGCTGACGAGCAGCATGAGCCCGCCGAACTGCACGAACATCGAGATGGTGTCGACGTCGCTGGTGACGCGGGAGACCAGCGCGCCCCGGCGCTCGGTGCTCTGGGTCAGCACCGACAGGTCGTGGATGTGGCGGAACGCCTTGAGCCGCAGCGTGGCCAGCCCCGACTCGGCCGACCGGAAGAGCCGGACGTTGACGGCGTACTGCGCCAGCGAGGTGACCAGCACGACGCCGGCGGCGATGGCGATCGCGGTGAGGACGAAGCCGACGTCCGGCCCGCCCTCGGCCTGGATGCCGTTGTCGGTGGCCTGCTGCACGACGAAGGGGATGACCACCCGCCCCACGGTCGCGACCAGGGCCAGTCCGACGGTGAGCCACAGGCCGACCCTGAGCTCCGGCGACAGCTGCAGGCCGCGGCGCAGCGTCGCGCCGACGCCGAGCTCGGACTGCGCGTCGATCCGGCTGGACTCCCTCGCCGCCGCGGTGCTCATGACGGCTCCTCCTGCCGTGTCACGGCGGCCCGCTCGGCCGCCTCCCGCGAGTACGCCTGGACCAGGTCGACGTAGCCCCGGCACCGGCCCAGCAGCTGCTCGTGCGACCCCTGGTCCACGACGGCGCCGTGCTCGACGTAGACCACCTCGTCGGCCAGCAGGATGGTGGCCAGCCGGTAGGCGACGACCAGGACGGTCATGCCTCCCCGGGCCTCGCGCAGCCCGGCCAGGATCGCCTGCTCCACGGACGGGTCGACGGCGCTCGTGGCGTCGTCCAGCACCAGCAGCCGTGGCCGGCGCCAGATGGCCCGGGCGAGCGCGATGCGCTGCCGCTGCCCGCCGGACAGGCTGCCCCCACGCTCACCGATGACGGTGTCCAGACCGGCGGGGAGGGCACGCACGAAGTCGTCGGCCTGGGCGATCCGCAGGGACTCCCACACCTCGGCGTCGTCGGAGTCCGCGCCCAGCGTGATGTTGCCGCGGACCGTGTCGTCGAACATGAAGGTCTGCTGGGCGACCAGCGCGGCGCTGGCCGGCAGCTGCCCCCGGGCCAGGTCCCGGGCCTCGACGCCGTCGAGGCGGACCGAGCCGGAGTCGGCGTCGACGAGCCGCAGGGTGAGGTTGGCGAGGGTGCTCTTGCCCGACCCGGTCGGCCCGACCAGGGCCACCGTGCCGCCCGACGGTATGTCGAGGGTGACGCCGCGGATCGTCGGGCGCTCCTCACCCGCGTGGGCGTAGGTGACCCCGGCGAGGCGGGAGGAGGCGGGGCTGCGCCGGGGCAGCGCGGAGCTGCCGTACGCCATACCCCCCTGCGCCTGCAGGACGTGCTGCACCCGGTCGTGCCCCACGACCGAGCGCGGGATCTCCGCGAGGACCCAGCCCAGGGCACGCACCGGGAAGGCGAGGATGGAGAAGAGGTAGGCCATCTGTACGACCTCCGCCGCGTCCAGCTCGCCCCGGGAGACCTGCCAGGTGCCGACCCCCAGCACGGCGAGCGTGCCCAGCGTGGGGATCGCCTCGATGACCGGCTCGAACACCCCGCGGGTGCGGCCGACGAGGATGAGGGCGTCGCGCAGCTCGTGGGTCTTGGCCCGGAAGCGCTCGGTCTCCTGGTCCTCCCGGCCCATGGCCTTGACGATCAGGCCGGCCTCGAAGGACTCGTGGGCCACCTCGGCGACCTCGGCGCGCAGCTGCTGGGCCCGGGTGATCCGCGGCGACATGACCCGCTGGAAGACGAGGTTGGCGGCGAACAGGCCCGGGAAGACGAGCAGTCCCAGGATCGCCAGCAACGGGTCGACGAGCACCATCATCGTGCCCGCGATGACGAGCATGACGATGACACCGATGGCCATCGGCAGCGGGTTGAACACCTGCCAGGTGGCCTCCACGTCGGCGTGCGCGTTGGACAGCAGCTGCCCGGAGGGGTGGGCGTGGTGCCACGACAGCGGGAGCCGGAGGTACTGGCGGGTCACCCGCTGCCGGTAGTCGGCCTGCAGGTTGAACCCGGCGACGGTGGCGTAGACCCGGCGCAGGATGACCCCGGTGACGTTGACCACGAGCACCGCCACGAGCACCCCGAAGATGGTCCACAGGCCGGCCGCCTCGATCTGCCGGGCGCCGACGGCCGGCTCGACCACCTCGGAGGTCAGCCAGCCGATCGCCCCGGCGGTGGCCACCGTGGCCCCGGCCCACAGCACGGAGCCCACCACCGCGACGACGACGGGCCGCTTCTGGGCGCGCATGCCGCCCCAGATGACCCGCAACCCCCGGCGCAGCACGGCTCGGTCGGCAACGGGACGCGGCACCGGCGCGCTCGAGGCAGTCGCGGACATGGAGAAGGGGCCTCCTGGAAGAGGTGGGTGGGTGGGGCCGGTGACCTATCCAACCACGCGTGCCTGACAGACCTTCCCGTGGTTCGATGACGGTATGCCGCACACCCCTGACCTGCTGCGCGAGCGCATCGCGACCACCGCCCTCCGGCTCGGACCGGACGCCCCCACGCTGTGCGACCCGTGGACCGTCCGGGACCTGCTCGCCCACCTCGTGGTCCGCGAGTCCCGGGTCGACGCCCTCCCCGGCGTCGGACTGCCCGTCCCGGCGCTGCAGCGGCATACCGAGAAGGTGCAGGACCGGGCCGCGCGCCGACCGTTCGAGGAGCTCGTGGACACCGTGCGAGGCGGGCCGGCGCCGTGGTGGCCGACCCGCCTGCCCGTCCTGGACCGCGCGGTCAACGTGGCCGAGCTGTGCATCCACCTCGAGGACATGGCCCGCGCCCAGCCCGGTTGGGAGCCCACCGAGCTGCCCGAGGGCGCGGCCGAGCAGCTGTGGGGCGCCCTGCGCACCACCGGTCGGATGCTCTACCGCTCCGCACCGTGCGGCGTGGTCGCCGTCTCGCCCGGGCACGGGCGGGTGGCCCTGCGCCGGCCCCCTGAGGGCAGCGGCACCGTCGTGCTCACCGGCGCACCGCTGGAGCTGCTGCTGCACGCCTTCGGCCGCGAGCGGGTCGCCCGGGTCCAGACCGAGGGCGAGGACCGCGACGTGGAGGCACTGGCCGCGCACCGACGCAGCGCCTGACCGCGCCGTCGTGCCGGCCCGGCACGAGGGCGCGGGTTCGGTCACACTGGACCCATGACCAGCGCCCGTGAGCACGCCCGCGCGGCCGGCCACGTCGTGTGGGACCCGCTGCGGGAGGAGATCAGCACCAGCGCCACCCGGACCAGGCTGCGCCGCTTGCGCGCCCGCGCGTGGCTCATCCTGCAGGCGGCGACCGGCGCCGTCCTGGCGTGGTTCATCGCGCACGACCTGCTGGGCCACGCCCTGCCCTTCTTCGCCCCCATCACCGCCATGATCTGCCTGGGCCTGACCTACGGCGACCGGGTGCGGCGGATCGCCGAGCTCACCGTGGGGGTCGCCATCGGGGTGGCCATCGGCGACGTCTTCGTGCACGCCTTCGGCACCGGGCTGTGGCAGATCTTCGCGGTCTGCGTGGTGGCCATGGGCCTCGCGGTCCTCGCCGGCGCGGGCCAGCTGCTCATGATGCAGGCCGGCATCCAGGGGGTCATCATCACCACCCTGGTGGCCAGCGACGGCGAGGCGTTCAGCCGGTGGCTGGACGCGGCGGTGGGCGGGTCGGTGGCGCTCGTCATCGCCATGCTGGCGCCTATGCGCTCGACGACCAAGCGACCGCGGGAGCGGATCATCGCGCTCGTGGGGCACCTCGCCGAGGTGCTCACCGACACCACCCAGGCCCTGCGCAATCGGGACGAGGGCCGGGCCACCCGGGCCCTGGCGACCGCCCGCGGGCTGTCCGCCGAGCTGGTGGCCCTGCAGGACACGACCGCGGAGGCGGCCGCGGCCGCCCGGCTGGCACCGCTGCTCTCCGGGGTGCACCGCGCCGAGGTGCTGGAGATCAAGGCGCTGCTGCAGCCGCTGGACCTGGCCATCCGCAACGTGCGGGTGCTCGCGCGGCGCGCGGAGTCCGCCGTCGGCAACCACGAGTTCGTCCCGGACTCCTACACCGACATGGTCGAGGGGCTCGCCGAGGCCGCTGCCGTGCTGCAGGAGCAGCTCACCCGCCGCGAACCCCTGGGTGCGGCCCAGGAGGACCTGGTGCACCTGGCCCGGCAGTCCACCTGGGGGCACTCGCGGGCAGGGCTGTCCGCGGAGGTCCTCCGCGCGCAGGTGCGCTCGACCGTCGTGGACCTGCTGGTCCTGTCCGGCATGACGCTGCAGGAGGCGCGACGCCGGGTGCCGCCCACCCGCGACGAGATGGACCCGGCCGGCTGACGCCAGCGCTCACCGCCGCAGGAACCCGACCTCATCCTCGGCACCCTCCCACTGGTGCCGCCGAACCAGCTTCATCACCGGCCGACCGATCGCCGAGGACGCGGCCCTGATTCACGCGTGAGGGGCGCCCTCGCCAGTCCGACCCCCACCATCGCGAATGCCGGATCAAGCTCAGAGAAAGGGATGCGGCCACGTATTCACCGAGGACTCGGGACGAGAATCCGTCCCGATGCGGGTCAGGTGACTCAAGCGGCGGTTGCTGTGACCAAAGGTCATGGGGACGAGACCAGGGACCAGAACTTTGACGCACGACAACCCAAGAACACGGTGTTCATAATCTGACTGATCGATCACGACGGTATCGAATCCTTGGTGCTCTAAACCGGACACCACCGTGGCCAACGCTTGCGCAATATCCCCGTCGAACCCCACCGCAGGTAGCTCGTCCGCGCTCACGCGAGGAGTGTGATCGAGAAATCCCAGACGACCCTGGGCGGACTCATCCCCAAAGGCGAGTGCGTGGTCTTCCAGCTCCACGACCAGACGCGGATCGCTCGCCATCGCTTGCCCACGCGCACGCTCGGACGGATCATCCCACCGCTGCACGAGAGCCACGACACAGGTGGCCAACTCCAGCAACGCGCTACGTATCGCCTGCTGGCCGTTCAGCCCGCTCGCACCCGCACACACCACTCCCGGGCGGGGCGGAGACCCCAGAGCCAACGACCAGATACTTGGAACGCCGAAGCCTTGGCTGGTGTCCATGAGCGACACCGTCATGTCGAACTCGTCCTCGATAGCGGAGATCAACGCAAGGGCTTCCGGGTCCGTGATGGAATCCGGATCTATGGCACGCGGCGACTCGCCGAGAACCCAGTGCCGCAGAAAGGCATCCCGCTCGATGACCTCCAGTACGCCGAACAGCGCCGCTTCCTCGAGAGACCAACCCAGCGCACATCCATTGGACACTTCGTAGAGAACAGCCTCGCGCGGGTCGCCCTGTTGCCCGACGCCATAGTAGGCCAGGCCCTCTGGCACCCAGATGGGAAGGTTCGGGCCGACCGACACACCCCGAACCCAGTTCAGGCGCCTCTGCGGATCGAACCGAGGAAATCGAAAGTCCGGCGAACCGTAGGACTCCGCAGCGTGCATCCCCAGACGTCGTGGATCGAGCCGCCGACCTTGGAGTTCCTCGTAGCTGGCCCCAACCGCGCCGGTGTCAGACCCGGGAGTCGCTCCCAGCCTCTCCAGAGCCTCCAGCAAGGCAATTCCCTGGCTGAGGTCAGGCCGCTGAGAACGTCCGTATCCCACCGCTAACGAAAGGCCCCTCATCTGAAGTTCAGCAGCACATGCGATCGTGTCGGGAACTTCTCGCCGCTCCAGCGAACGCACCACTCCGTACTCAGGGTCTACCAGGACGCCGCGCAGCTGATCCACTCTTGGGGCGAGCTCTTCACCCCGCGGAGCGGACGTGGAGTACGAGAGAACGCCTTCTTTCCGCAGGGCCGTGACGGAGTCGCGAGCGACATGGCACCTACAGCCTTCACACCCAGCAACAGGAATCAGCGTCTTGAGGCGCACCGTAAGACTGTCCGACTCGATGGTCGCCACGCGCGACGTGCCCTCTGAGCGGGCGGACGGAAGTTCGGTCAAGACCTTGTCCAATCCGCGCAAGACCGCCCTGGCCAGCGCCAGGTCCGGAAAAGCATTGATGCGCTTCTGCGCCATCAACTCTTCGCGCGCGCGCTTGAACCCGCGTTGAGAATAGGCGTTCCAGATCTCTCTCGTGTCGGCGCATCTGCCACATCCGAAATACCCACTCTCCGTCGGAGGGCCTACGGTCACGCCATCAAGCCGTGGCACGACCGCTACGTGCATCTCTCCCTCGCGAATCGTCTTGGGAACGACATCACCGAGCCATGACCATGTCGTGGAGACATGAAGGAAAACTTTGGTCGGGCCACTGGAAAGAAAGGAACCATTGGAGACTTCCGCCTCGATGGCCGTCGCAAGCGGAGAATCGCCAAGAACCCGAATTTCGCTCATTTCTTCGATGTCCAGACGGCTTGCGCCACATAAGGCATGGCTACCACATCCTCATGGTGCCCCAGAAGGCTGACCTCCAGATTGAAGTGCTGCACACTCTCCTCGACCCAGTCCTGCAACTCCTCCGGTTCGGCACGATCCGTCATGTCGCTGGACGGGCAGATACTGATGCTTCTCACCGCCGTCCCCGTCAGTGACAACTGCCTGGCCGCGAGCTCCGGTAGCGCGAGCCTTTCCGCAACCTCTGACACAGACCTCCCGTAACACCATGGCTCAGACGGCGCCGAACGGCCAAGAAACCCTGGGCCAGCGGGCACCACGTCACAGACCGTCCCAGTCGAGCCGCGCGCGAGTCGGAATAACCTCATGGCCTTCTTGGCTCGGCTCGACAGCTGACTCTCCCAGTCGTCGACAGACCTCGATACTGTCTCCGCCTCCAGCAGCAGACCCGCCGTCGCAGCGGACGAGATCGCTGCGACCACTGCATCTCGTTCAGCGAGAAGTGCACTCGTGCGGTACCCGTAACCTACCGGCCGGGAGGGACAGTCTGACTGCATCCCTAGGCCCGCCGAACCCAACATCACCTTTCCAGCCCCCATGAGCATGGCGCGCATTCGAGTCTCCGCGTACAGCCACCCGGCGCACACAGCGCCAGTACCCCTTTCACCCGACACATGGGCGACACGAATCGGAGCCTGGATCCTCGTGTCACCGTCTGAGAGCTGGACCAGACCCTGAAGTCCGCGAGCAATCCTTGCAAGGAGCCCGTCCACCTTGACCGGATCTCCATGATCTTCCTGTGCTCGAGGGGCGTCCGAGCGAGGCACCCATGCCCACTCCTGCGGACTGGCGCAGCGGGGGTCCAGACGCAGAGCCTTCTCCACCCCGTCGGCCCCCACGAGCGTTGTGCTTAACCAAGGGTGGGGCGCATGCGGTTCGTCCAGCCCGACATACCTGGGCGCAAGAGCGGCAACCACCTCCAACGCACGAAGGTGTGCCCGGGACGTGACATCCAGATCGGTGCAGGGCACGACGACATCTCCCTGCCAGTACGCCGAGCCCTCTCTCTCGTCCACGCACTGCAGGGTCACGGCGCGCCCGTGCTCCCCGCGGCTTCCCGAGTGCCGGTTCGCGCCCCGCCCCACGAGCTCCGCACCCGGACCACGCCCATGCACGGTGGCACGCGGCCGGTCACCTGACCATTCTCGGTCCGTCAGCTGACTCGAGGCGATGGCGAGCACGTCGCGAAGGTCGCACGAGCCAGGCATCGGCGCTCCTTCCTGCTCCAGCCGCCCCCTCCAGTGTCGGTCGAATAAGACGGGTCCGGCCTTCGGTTTCGCGCGGGCTGCGCCTTCATGAGCTCGGCACGGCTTGATCAGCCCCAGGCCGAGCAGAAGGTCCAGTCCGTTCTCGCGCCCCGAACCACTCCCGAAGAGCTGGACAAGATCGTCCCACGAGAAGCCATGACCCTGCCCCTCGTCCACTCGCCCATACCTGAGGATTTCCGCAAGCGCCCTGCTGAACGCGCGCCCGTGCACATACGTGACACCCCCCGCGTGGAGGAGTACAGCACCGTTGGGGCCTGGCGAAAGGTGACACTCCTCGGACATCACGTAGCGACCGCAGGACGTCATCAGAACACCATCTCATGGATGGGCTCCAGATGGTTCAACGCCTCAGGTAGCAAACTCTTCAGTAATCGATTGTCCATCATCCCGATCGGGGTGACGCTCAGACCGAATGCTGTGCAGGCAAGATGGATGGACTGCGCTAGACCACCTGCCTCTCGGAGCAGCAGAGAATAGGCTATCCCGTCGTACTTGGACCCATACATTCGATAGTCTGCAAACATGGAGAGCAGTGCAGCTGGAGGGTCGCTCTCCAGTCTTTCTTCCGCCATACGTAGAACAGACTTGGCCAAGGCGCTCAAGGGCCCGACCTGCCACAGGTTGTCCCGGAAGGCATCGTAGAAATACACACCAGGAGCTAGCCCTTCGACGTTTCGGACCACAATAAATATCTCGATTCCGTACAGTGCGCCACCACTGGCGTACGAGCCGCGAGGCTTCACCTCTTCCTCGCCTGCACATGTGAGTGACTTCCTGCATGACAACCGAAGCATGCTGAGGAAATCTGAACTCCGCAGCCCTCGTCCGCCTTCCGGTGTACGCGAACGTCGTGAGAGAAAGACGGATGATATGTCCGAGACGCAGCCAGGCGGAAGATCTGGCATAGGGTCTCGTGCACGTTCCCAGCCCAGTTCCTCGCCAGACGGGTGTCGGCGGGTGGCAAGGCGGCCCAGGTCCCCGTTGAAGCCGACCGGCAGCCGCCCGCCAGAGCTGTACCGCCAGCGTTCATGGACTAGTGCGTCTTCGAAGGCCCATCCCTCAAACCTCGGGGGACCGACACCGTCCTGGCCACCACTCGCAAGACCAAGAGTCCGCGCGTCACTCAACAGTTCGTGTATCAAGTCATCCCCTGGGTCCTCGCGTGCCGGGTGCGGCAGGCCCACCAGGATCGCCAGGCATGCGGGAGAGACAACGAGGCTGCCCGACGCCTCCGGCGACGACACGGTCCACCAGAACCCCGGTCCAGGCCGGAGGTAGGCCGACACGTTCAGACGAAACGGGTCCGGGGCACTTCCAGGCGGCTCCGGTCCAACCGTTCTGACCGTCGCCGGGTGAACCTCGTAGCCGAGGTCGCCACCCTCGAGCTCTACACACTTGTCCAGCCACCAACGGTCCGCCAGCTCCCCGCCCGTCGTCCCGAGTTGACGGACCAGATCCGCTCTGGAAAGGCCCTCTCGGAGCCGGTCCATGCCATTATCGTCGAGCGCCGGGACACGTACAGCATGCGCACCCGAGAAAAGAATGACGCCGTCTGGACTATGGACCTTGAGGACGCCAGACCTGGCGCGGTACCGAATCTGCAACTGCTTCACCAGGCAGCCTCTACGTCAACCTGGCCAAACCGTCGGGCCAGGCCCAGGAATCGATAGAACGAATGCGATCCAGCGCTGACTGTCCCGTGATCTCCTCGCCCAGCCGGGCCAACATGAAGGCCATCCAATACCGATGCCAGAATCGCACCCCTGAGCGTGTAATATCATAGTACAACACATTTACCGCAAAGCGGAGCGTTTCGAAGTGCAAACTACCTGGAACGACGTGTCGCCAGCGGGTGTCCCCTAACAGGTCACGATGAAATTGACTCATGTTCTTTCCTGGCTCGATGGTCGTGGCGCCAAGACCTGGAGGGTAGTCCCCTCCTTCTGCTCCTATCACTTTCACAATAGAGGACAATTGCCCGTCGAGCAAGCTGCCATACTGGCTGAACCCTTCATTCCGCGATCGCTCGAGCAGAGCGTGAAGCGCCGGTCGAAGACGTTGGTAATCCTCGCCCCAATCGTTCCTCATGCGCAATGGTTCCGCGCCGACGGCCGGCACCGACGCACGGGACAAGAAGCCCTCGGCGTGGGACTCAAACGTTGGGAATACATCCTCGAGTCCCCGTGCGCTCAGCGCCTTGGCGAAGTCGAGCATCCACACAAGGGAGGACCGCACCCGCTGTGCATAGGAACAGCGCGGCCCAACACTGTCCAGCACTGCGCCGTTGGTCGCCATGAGACAGGACTCGAACAACTCTGCATGCTCTCGCGATGAGTGTCGAGCCAGGCGTGACTGTCCCGCCCCCTCGTACACATCCACGTTGTCGCATGGCAAGCCGCCGTGAAGGGCGCGTCGGGCCGTGACCAAGGTTTCGGCGCGACGTCGATGCCACGCCGGAACAACCAGGCTCAACCGAGTGGCATCTGAACCGCTTCGGTCAAAGTACGCGGCGCCGGTCAGAGCCGGAAAGTCTGCGAAGATTGTCTGGACGGAGGCTTCTGCCTCAGTGGGCTCTGCAGATGACGCCTCTGTGTGCCGCGAGACCATCAGTCACTTCCTGCCATCAAGGTGCTTGTCGAGCAAACAGTACAGGCTGTGCTGGGCGGAGCTAGGAACCCCAAGCCGGTTTGCCATGAGATGTACCGCGCGGCCCCAGAACACTGGCTGCTGGCCTGAAGACATCATGTGAGCAACGATGAGCGATGCTCGTGCCCAGCAGACGATCCAATCGCTACCAGCGTCACCTGGCAGTTCGACAGAAGCTCTGTCGACGATGTTCCTGGCCAGCCCACGGATGCGGTCGAGCGCCCTCGGCGTGCACCACGATTCTTCAAGTCTTGGCAGAGGGGCATACTGGCCTGCTGCCGGGCTGGGGTCCGTCATGGCCACCGGACTGCCGGCACAGAACGTGATTCCCACAGCACACGACACGGCGTACAGGACTTCGCGTTGAACGGAGCTCGAACTCTGTCGAGCATCCACGGCCAGCGCGCTCGAGAAACCGAACGACTGCATGAGGTGCCAGGAATCGGCGTGGGCACCGAAAGCGCCTCTGTCGGGCACGAAGGTCACTGCTCTGATGCTTCCGGGCTCCACGAGACCGCTGAGATAGCTCGACGTTCCCTCTCTCGCTGCCATCGCTCCTGCCGCCGCCAGGTACTCGTCGAGCTTCGGACGGTCCGGGTCACTCTCCTGTCGGGAGCAGTACTGCCGGAAGGACGTCTCCATTCCATCGACGTTCAGAGCTCCCTGCGGCCGTGTGCGTAGACGGATGTGCGGCCCGCCGTCCCAGTGCCGGATGAACCACCACGAGACGGGGCGTTCATAGCTCTTGGCCGGGCTGCCCACCTGGGAGGCGAGCCAGGCGATGGCGTCGGTACCAGAACCGGAATAGTAGAGCCGATGCTCTTCCCATCCCGGGGTTGGGCACTCAGAAGTCAAGGATGGCCTCCATGACAGCAGCGTCGCTCTCAGGCCGCGGCAACATCTCCTCCAGGAGGACCTCGCCACCCGTCGTCGCGTCGAGATTCCCGAGAAGGACCTCCGTCGACACCGGGCATGACACATCCCACAGCAGAGGTTTGCGATCTTTGGGTGGGCCCTCGCCATCGACAAACTGTCGGGCGATCTTGTACATCATGAGCCGAGGGAGGCCGAGTTCCGCATGGAGCGAGACGGCTCGCCGATACCGCGCGGGCTTGGAGTCGTGGCGATCCCCGAAGTCCCCCGTGGGGACGAGAACACCCTTTCGTCTGACCATCACCTGACCCACATAGAGCCTGGGCAAGAGTGTGCGGCCCGCCTGGTGCTCTGCTCCGATGCTTCGGAAGATCCACGAAGGCTGTTGGCCGGGCAGTTGACCGCCCAGGTGCATGAGGAGTCTCGGGAGCTCGGGGAAGATCTCGGGGGCGGTGCGACTCTCGTTCACCGGCACGAGACTCTGTCCGTCGCGCCCGTGAAGAACCTGCACACCACCCGCTGACTTCACGAAGTCGATCTGCCCTACATGGGTGGCCACCGGCGAGGAGGACGCGCGTTCCCAGGCCAGCCTCCGCCGGAGAGGGGCAGACCTGCCGAACTGGCCGATGGACTCGGGCGCAGGCACTCCCGCAAGGTCAGACCAGGCGCCACCGTCCTCAGCTCCGTGACGAATTTCCTCACCCCACTCATAAGCAAGCCGACGACTCATGGAGCCGAAACCCGAGTAGATGTTGTTGATCACCAAGCACCGCTCCGGCACGGACAGCTGCACGTGGGCCTCGTGGGAGCCAGCAAGGTATTTGCTAGGGGACGGTGCGAGACCGTCGAGGTCAAGCCTGATCCCCGATCTGGTCTCATGAGTGCGTACCTCCGAGAGCGCTTGAGCCCGCTGTCTCAGCACGCCGCACAGATGCGGGAGCTGACTGGGATCTGTGGGCTGGGGAGTTCCACGGAGCAGGATGGCCCTGATGGCGTTCCCGACCGGACTGCCCGCGGCGATGGCGTCGAGGATCATGGCATAGAGCTGCAGCACGGGCATGCGGATGCTGGCGTGACCGCTGAGAAGATCGTTGAGCGCGGCGGAGAGCTCGGGTCCGGAACTGAAGGCATACATGAATGTTTTCAGCTCGAGCAGGTCACGTTCTACTCTGCTCCACCAACCGACGTCTACCTTCACGGTTGCCGCGCCCGCTGATCCGACAGGGCTGCTTTCGAGCTGATGTTTCTCATGCCTCGCTTGCACCCTATCCAAGAAGCCGTTCCGCACCATCGAAGCTTCAAGTTCGGGCGGAGAAATGGTGCCTTCTTCGAAGGAAAGATCCCGACGCCGACCGAGGGCGGCGGGACCGATCTTGTCCTCCACATTCTTTGGGCAACGGACGATGGCCCTCTTCTCCGGGCTCAGCGCATACAGTCTGCCGCCCCACGTCGAGACGGTGGCACCCAGCCGCATACTAGTTCGAGGTGCGTCTGGCGCTACGGTTGATGTACCGGTTTGCACGCTCGTGACCGGTTCACGAGGTGCTCCCTCGCACACGAGCCACGGGTTTGGGTAATCACCGACGAGAATTTTCGCCCGCTGCGTGACTGTGGCTTTGCCAGGCGTCGTTTTCAGAACGCTGGTGACCAAGTAGTGGTAGGCGGTTCTCAAGAGACGTGGAGAAACTGATCCTGACCGGCCCCCGTCAGCTAACTCCCTCAGGGACAAGGCAACCGGGGTAGGAATCGTGCCCGGGAGATCCTCCTCGCATATCGTGCGCAGCCGCTCGTACAAGCGGGTCGCTGATGCGTCCCAGATCTCGTGGTATCTGCTGGCAAACGCCTCTTCCTCATGCTGAAGCTGCTGACGCGCCGTCAGCAGTGATCGCGCCTCCCGCTCGTCGGCACCGTCGAGCACTGGCAAGAGCTCGACCAAGGAATCTTCGGATTTTGGCCGCGAATTGTACAAATCTCGCCGCGCCTTGAGAGCCACCCGGCGTATACTTCTGTCGCTCAGGTCAGGGACGTAGTGGCCTATTCGTTGGGCGAACCTTCTTGAACGGCTTGCCAACCGTCCGTTCTCCGCCCTGAGTTCCTTGGCCAGGTCGCTCAACTGTTCGCCCGTGCCGAGGCAACCCCAACTGGAGCTGCGGAGCGAAAAACGCACCAGCACCTGCGGCGAGTGAGCCACTGGTACTGGTGCGCCTGTCGGGCGAGTGTTCAGAGAGTCTCCGAAACGGGCACACCTGTCACTTCGTTCGACGAGGAGCAGGAGCCGCAACTGCAGTTCGCAATCTGCGAGGAGGTGACGGAGGCGCCATTCTCAGCCATCCCATGGCCCGGCGTCAATGATTCCACCGAAGCCCCGCTGGAAATCACCTCGAAGATCTCGTCAGTCACTTGGTCGCTGCCAGACTCGTTACGTGTCATGGTCGCCTCCTAGATCGGCGCTTGACTAGATCGGACAACTTCGAAGGTAGTAGGAGCCTTAGGTGCCCGCAACTCGAGAGTGGTATGGGGCATCCTGCAGAAAGTCAACAGCCGGATGACCGTCCCCCTCGTAGCTAGGAAGCTTGTTGATGGTGCTCGACGAGGGCGGCCAGGCGGGCTGCCTCCCGCTGCGCCCGCCTGCCGTCCGCGCGCTGGATCGCCATGACGGCCACCTCCTCGGTGTCGTCCAGCTCGAGCACGACCCACGGAGAGCCACCGGAGAACCCGACATTGACCACCTGTGCCCAGTCCAGCTCGCGCCGCTGCACGATGTTGACGACGAGCAGGCCGGTGCGGCTCGGCACCGCCCGGATCCGGGCATACCTCCACAGGAACGCGGCCATGGCCAGCCCGAAGCCGGCGATGGCGACGCGGTTGAGCAGCGACATCGCCGTGGCCGAGTCGGTGTACGACGGCCCGAGGAGCGCGATCCCGCCGAAGACGAGCAGGGAGGCGAGCGCGGCCACCCGGGCGACCCGCGCGCCGGTGACCGGACGGAAGGGGGCGTAGGGGTCCCGCTGCCCGCTCACGGGCGCACCTCGTGCGCACCGCGGGAGTCGCGCGGGTCGTCCGCGTCGTCCGCGTCCTGCGGAGGCGCACCACCGGTCACGGCCTCCTGCGGCGCCTCGTCCCCCGCCGCCGCCCGCCAGACGAAGAACCCCCAGAGGACGAGGCCGCCGTAGACGGCGTACATGACCGCGGAGGGGTAGTAGCCCGAGTGCCACAGCAGGGGCACGCCGACGAGGTCGACCGCGATCCAGACCAGCCAGAAGTCGACCCAGCCGCGCGCCATGGCATAGGTCGCCAGCATCGAGCCGACGAAGATCCAGGCGTCGGTCCAGTAGTACCAGCGGGGCGCCGGCCAGCCCGCACCCACCTGCGCGAAGACCCCCTGGGCCAGGACGACGAGCAGCACCGCCGCCACGAGGTATGCCGTCCGCTCGCCCCGCGTGGCCCAGCGCGGGGTGATGGCCGGGGCACCCTTGGCGCGGCCCCGGCGGGAGCGCTGCCAGCGCCACCACCCGTAGACGCTGGTCGCGATGAAGAAGACCTGGCGCGCGGCCTGGCCGAAGAGGCTGTGCTCCTGGGGGTTGGCGAACCAGACGCCCATGAACACGGTGAAGAGCAGCAGGTTGCCGATGATGCCGACCGGCCAGGCCCAGACGGTGCGGCGCATCCCGAGGATGGCCGAGGCGAAGCCGAAGCCGTTGCCGACCACCTCGCGCCAGGCGACGCTCTGGCCGAAGACCGTGAGCTCGGCGTAGAAGAGGTCGTTCCAGATGTCCACGGTCAGCGGCCCCCGTCAACCACAGAGGTGGCTCCGGGCGCGGTCCCGCAGGTCGGCGATCGCCGCAGGCACGTCGTCGGCGCCGTAGACGGCCGAGCCGGCCACGAAGACGTCGGCGCCCGCCTCGGCGCAGCGCCCGATGGTGTCGGCGGACACGCCCCCGTCGACCTGCACCCAGATCTCGCTCCCCCGGCCCCGGACGGCCTCCCGCACGGCGCTGACCTTGGCGAGCTGGTCGTCCATGAAGGACTGCCCGCCGAAGCCGGGCTCCACGGTCATGACGAGCACCATGTCCACCTCGTCCAGCAGGTCCTCGTAGGGCGCGAACGGGGTGTCGGGCTTGATCGCGACGGCGGCCCGCGCGCCCGCGGCGCGGATGGACCGCGCGGTCGCCACGGGGTCCCGGGCCGCCTCCACGTGGAAGGTGACCGACCCCGCGCCGGCCTCGGCGTAGTCCGCCGCCCAGCGGTCGGGGTCCTCGATCATGAGGTGGCAGTCGAGCGGGACCGGACTCACCTTCGCGAGCGCCTCGACCACCGGCAGGCCCAGGGTGAGGTTGGGCACGAAGTGGTTGTCCATGACGTCGACGTGCGCCCAGTCGGCGCTCTCGATCCGCTCCAGCTCGGTCGCGAGGTGGGCGAAGTCGGCGGCGAGGATCGAGGGGCTGATCCGGGGCGTGAGGGGTGCGGAGGAGGGCGAGGACACAGGGTCAGCCTAACGAGCGCCCCGGCACGCGCAGCAGGGCCACGAACATCCCGTCGGTGCCGTGCAGGTGGGGCCACAGCTGGGCCCACGGGCCCGGGCCCAGGTCGGTGAGCGGCGTGCCGGACCGGTCGCGCAGCAGGGGTCGCACGTCGAAGGGTTCCACCCCGGGGTGCCGCTTGAGGACGTCCCGCACGACGAGCTCGGTCTCGGCCAGGTGCGGCGAGCAGGTGGCGTAGGCGACCAGGCCACCGGGGCGGGTGGCCCGCAGCGCGGAGTCGAGGAGCGCGCGCTGCAGCGGCCCCAGGGTGGTGAGGTCCTGCGGGCTGCGGCGCCACCGCGCCTCCGGGCGGCGACGCAGCGCTCCGAGCCCGGTGCACGGGGCGTCGACGAGGACGCGGTCGTAGGTCTGCGGCTGCACCGTCCCGACCTCCCGGCCGTCGCCGACGGTGACGTCCACCCGGGCCCCGCCGTGGACCGGTCCGACGAGGGTATGCCGTACCAGCTCGGCCCGGTGCTCGCTCACCTCGTTGGCCCGCAGCAGCGCCCCGCGCGGCGCCGCGAGGGCCGCCAGCAGGCCCGCCTTGCCCCCTGGCCCGGCGCACAGGTCCAGCCACTGCTCGTCCGAGCCGTCCAGCGGTGCCTGCGCGAGGGCGAGGGTGAGCAGCTGGGAGCCGGCGTCCTGCACCGCCGCCCGGCCCTCCCGGACGGACCCCAGAGCCCCTGGGTCGCCCTGCGGCAGCGTCCAGGCCGTCGGGGCCACCGGGGACGGCGTGGCGCCGGCGTCCTCGAGCTCCTGCTCGGCACCGAGACCGGGGCGGGCCGCCAGCATGAGCGGGCCGGGGGTGTTGTGGGCGGCCAGGAGCCGGGCCAGCTCCTCCTCCGCCGCCTCCGGTCCCCGTGCGGAGACGAGCCCTGCCCGCAGGGCGCGGACCACCCACTCGGGGTGCGAGTGCTCGAGGGCCAGCCGCGCCAGCGGGTCGGTCACCGGCTCGACGAGCCGGGCGACCCAGGCCTGCCGGTCCTGCTCGCTCACCCGGCGCAGCACGGCGTTGACGAACCCCGCGGCGCCCTGGCCGACCTCCTGACGCGCGAGGGCCACGGTGGCGCTGACCGCGGCGTGGTCGGGCACCCGCATCCCGAGCAGCTGGTGCACCCCGAGCCGCAGGACGATCCGCACGGGGCCGTCGATCTCCTCGACCGGACGGCCGGCCGCCGCGGCGACGACGGCGTCGTAGAGCCCGAGCAGCCGCAGGCTGCCGTAGCTCAGCTCGGTGGCGAAGGCCGCGTCCCGGCCGCGCAGCCCGGCCGATCGCAGCGCCCCGGGCAGGACGAGGTTCGCGAAGGCCTCCTCGGTGTCGACCTGGCGCAGCACGCGGAATGCGACGGCGCGCGCCGGGTCCGCCTGTCGCGCGCGCTGCGCAGGGGTCTGCGCGGACCGGCGGCGGGGCCCGCGACGCTGCCCCTGGCCACGGTCAGCGGCGCCCCCGCGGCCGGGCCGCTCCCCGTCCGGACGTCGGCGCGGCTCAGGCATCGAAGGTCGCTCCCGGCTGCAACCGCGCGCCGCGGGCCCAGTCGGTGGCCGGCATGGCCCGCTTGCCCGGTGCCTGCACGTCGCCCAGGCGCACCGGGGAGCTGCCGGTGCCGACCAGCACGTCGCGACGCCGCACGTCGACCTGTCCCGGCTCCAGCATCGGCACGGCCGGCTCGGCGTCGTCGACGGGGGTCACCGGGCCGAGCTTGACCCGGTCTTCGCCCAGGACCGTCCAGGCGCCGGGCTCGGGGGTGCAGGAGCGCACGAGGCGGTCGACCGCGAACGCCGGCAGCGTCCAGGGCACCCGGGCGTCGTCCACCTCGACCTTGGGGGCGAGGCTGACCCCCTCGGCGGGTTGTGGCACCGGCTGCACAGCCCCCTCCTCCAGGGCGTCCAGGCTGGACACGAGCAGGTGCGCGCCCGCCTCGGCGAGCCGGTCGAGCAGCTCCCCCGCGGTGTCCCTCGGGCGGACGGTCTCGGTCAACCGGCCGAGCACCGGCCCGGTGTCCAGGCCCTCCTCCAGCCGGAAGGTCACCGCGCCGCTGACGTCGTCACCGGCGCGCAGCGCGTGCTGGACCGGTGCCGCACCCCGCCATGCGGGCAGCAGCGAGAAGTGCAGGTTGACCCAGCCGTGCTGGGGCAGCGTCAGCAGGGCGGACGGCACGAGCAGGCCGTAGGCCACGACCGGGCACGCCTGCGGGGCCCAGTGCCGCAGCTGCTCCTCGACCTCGGGCCCGAGCAGCGATCGGGGGGCCAGGACGGGTATGCCTGCCTCGTCGGCCACCTCCCGCACCGGGGAGGGCCGCAGCCCCCGCCCACGGCCAGCAGGGGCGTCCGTCCGGGTGAGGACGCCGACGACCTCGTGGCGGGAAGCCAGGACGGCGCGCAGGCTCGGGACGGCGGCCGCCGGTGTCCCGGCGAAGACGACGCGCACCAGGGGTCAGCGGCTCGTCGGGCCGTCGGTGCCGTCGACGTCCTCGACGTCCTCGACGTCGACGACCTCCGCCTGGGACGACTGGTGGAACTGCTCGCCGTCGACCTTGAGCTCGACGATCTCCTCGCCCTGCTCGCGCAGCAGCTCGTGCCGCTCACGGCGGCGCCGGCCCTGCTCGAGGGGGTCGGGCACCGGAGCGGCGGCGATGAGCCGCTGGGTGTAGTCCTCCTGCGGGTTCTCCATGATCTGCTGCCGCGGTCCGGCCTCGACGACCCGGCCGTTCTGGAGCACCACCACCTTGTGCGCGAGCAGGTCGATGACCGCGAGGTCGTGGCTGATGAACAGGCAGGCGAAGCCGAACTGCTCCTGCAGGTCCGAGAAGATCTTGAGCACCCGGGCCTGGACGGACACGTCGAGCGCCGAGGTGGGCTCGTCGGCCACCAGCAGCTCGGGGTCCAGGGTGAGGGCCCGGGCCACGGAGATGCGCTGCCGCTGCCCGCCGGACACCTCGTGCGGGTAGCGGTTGTAGACCTCGCGCGGTAGCTGCACGGCGTCGAGCAGCTCGTAGACCTTGTCCTGCCGGGACTTGCGGTCGCCGACCTTGTGCACGACCAGCGGTTCGGCGATGCACTCCCCGATCGGCAGCCGCGGGTTCAGCGAGGCCGCCGGGTCCTGGAAGATGACCCCGATCCGCTTGCGCAGCGGCTTGAGGTCGCCCCGCTTCATCCCGGTGATGTTCTGGCCCAGCAGCTGGAACTCGCCCGACGCCGCCGGGATGAGACCCAGGGCACATCGCCCGATGGTGCTCTTGCCGGAGCCGGACTCCCCGACCAGGCCGACGATCTCCCCCTGCCGCACGTCGAAGCTGACGTCGTCGACCGCGCGGAACGGTGCCTTGCCCAGCCGTTGGTACTCGATGACCAGGTTCTTCAGCTCGATCGCCAGGGGCGCGTCGGCGTCGACCTCCTCCTTGACGCTGATGCCCATCTGGCCCCGGCCGTGGCCCATCCGGGGCACCGAGCCGAGCAGCATCTTGGTGTAGTCGTGGTTCGGGTGCAGCAGCACCTCCTCCACCGTGCCCCGCTCGACGATCTCACCCTTGAACATCACGGCCACCCGGTCGGCCATGTCGGCGACCACGCCCATGTTGTGGGTGATGAGCAGGATGCCGGTGTTGAGCTTGTCCTTGAGCGAGCGGAGCAGGTCGAGGATGTCAGCCTGCACGGTGACGTCCAGGGCCGTGGTCGGCTCGTCGGCGATGATGACCTTGGGATCGCAGCTGATGGCGATGGCGATGACCACCCGCTGGCGCTGGCCCCCGGAGAGCTCGTGCGGGTACTTCTTCATCTGCCGCTCGGGCTCGGGGATGCCGACCATCCCCAACAGCTCGATGGCCCGCTTCCAGGCCGAGGCGCCGCGGGCCACCCCGTGCAGCTCCATCGACTCCACCACCTGGGTACCGACGGTGAGCACCGGGTTGAGGGCGGTCATCGGCTCCTGGAAGACCATGGCCACGTCGTTGCCGCGCAGGCGACGCATGCTGGCCTCCTTGAGCCGGCCCACCTCCTTCCCCGCGACGTCCACCTGGCCACCGATGGTGGCGTTGCGCGGCAGCAGCCGCATCGCGGTCATCGAGGTGACCGACTTGCCTGAGCCGGACTCGCCGACCAAGGCCACGACCTCACCCGGGCGCACCTTGAGGTCGACGCCCTTGACGGCGTGCACGCTGCCGAACTCGGTCTTGAACCGCACGTCGACGTCGCTGAAGCCGAGCACGACCTCCTCGTCACCGGTCGGCGTGCCGGAGCCGGTGTAGACCGGCTGCCCGGAGTCACTCTGAGTGGTCGTCGTCATCAGTCGGCCGTCCTGTTCTGGCGGGGGTCGAAGGCATCGCGCAGACCGTCACCGAGGAAGTTCACCGACAGGGCGATCCCCAGGATCATGAGGCCTGGCCACCAGAAGAGCCATGGTCGGGTGAGGAAGGCGTTCTGGTAAGTGGAGATGAGAAGTCCGAGCGAGGTGTCAGGGGGACGGACCCCGAAGTTGAGGAAGGACAGGGCAGACTCCAGCAGGATCGTCGTGGCGATGGTGAGGGTGGCGCTGACGATGATGGTGCCGATGGTGTTGGGCAGGATGTGCTTGAAGATGACCCGACCAGACCCGGTGCCGATGGCCTCGGCAGCGGTGACGAACTCGCGCTCACGCAACGAGAGCACCTCACCCCGCACGAGGCGGGCCAGGCCGGTCCAGGAGACCAGGCTCAGCACGAGCGCGAGTGACCAGATCCCACCACCGGCCATCTTGCCGAGCACTGCGGCCAGCACCAGCAGCGGGATGATGATGAACAGGTCGGTGACCCGCATGAGGATGGCCTCGACCCAGCCGCGGTAGAAGCCGGCGGCCGCGCCGACGATGGTCCCGAGGACGGTGGACAGCAGCCCCACCGTGAAGGCCACGATGAGTGAGCGCTGGGTGCCGCGCATGGTGAGGGCGAAGTAGTCCTTGCCGATAGTGTCCTGGCCGAACGGGTGCTCCCCGATCTGGAAGGGCCACAGCTGCAGGGTGGGCCGCCCACCGTCGACGGTGGCGCCGGCGTCGTAGAAGGTCTTGTCCCACCACGAGGGGATGATGCCGTAGCCGATGGAGGTGAAGGCCATGCCCGTGATGAAGACGAGCACGAAGAGGGACACCATGGCCCCCTTGTGCCGGAAGAAGCGGCGACGGACCAGCTGGCCCTGGGAGTAGGACTTCTGGCTCAGGTCGATCGGCTTCTCGACCGAGTAGGCCTCCTCGACCGGGCTCGCGACCGGGGTGGGGTCCGGCTCGTCCGGGCGGTGGTTGTCGGTCATCGAACGATCCTCAGGTCGGTGGGACGGGTCGGGAGGGCCGCGGCCGCAGGCCGCCTGACGCGGCTCACCGGCGGATCCGCGGGTCGAGGGAGGCGTAGGCGATGTCGGCGAGCATGTTCATGAGCACCGCGGCGCCACCGGCGACCAGGTAGTAGGCCATGACCGGGTTGGGGTCGACGAACTCCAGACCTTGACGGAACATCGCGCCGAGGCCGCGCCATCCGAAGATCGTCTCGGTGATGACCGCGCCGCCCAGCAGCGAGGCGAAGTCGAAGGCCACGATCGTCGTGATGGGGATGAGGGCGTTGCGCAGCGCGTGCTTGGTGAAGACGACCCGGTCCGACAGCCCCTTGGACCGCGCGGTGCGGATGTAGTCCTGGTTGATCGTCTCCAGCATCGAGCCACGGGTGTAGCGGCTGTAGGCCGCGATCGAGATGAGGGTCAGCACGATGGTGGGCAGCACGAGCTGGACCCCCCAGTTGAAGATGCCCTCCCAGAAGTCGCCGGTGAACCGCTCCGGGATGATGCGGTTCTCCCCGATCGTGCCGATGGGGCGCCCTCCCGGCGCCATATCCAGGAACCCGGCCCACCCGCGGAGCAGGCGGTCCATGAAGACGAGGAAGGCCATCCCGAGGGCGGTGCCCACGCTGACGACCATCGCGGTGCGTCGCTCGTAGCCACCCATGACCCACCCGACGGCCAGCCCCACCAGCACCGTGGCGCCGGCGAGCGCGAAGATGACCCACCAGTTGGCCGGGTCCTCGAGGAGCGGCCCGGTGACGAAGTAGGACACCAGGCCCAGGCCGATGGTGACGAGCCCGGCATACAGGATCCTGCGGTTGGCCAGGCCCACGGTCATCACCAGCATGAAGCCGAGCGCACCCAACGCGCCGATCAGGATGAGCGGGAGGCCGAGCGCGGGCTGCACCCACCAGGTCACCTGGTCGAAGGCGAAGACGACACCGAACACGACCGCGAACGTGACCAGCCCGGTCACCAGCTGTCGACGCAGGCTCCCCCCGAGGAGGGAGGCCACTGCCAGGGCGAACACCAGGGCCACCACGGCGGTCGCTGTGGTGGAGACAGCCGGGTCGGCCATCCAGTTGTTGAACCGGATGGCCCCGAAGTCCTTGAGCAGCACGGCCGCCCAGAAGACCGGCAGGGAGAAGAAGAGGAAGGCGCCGAAGGTGATGGCGTAGTCGAAGCCGGAGTACTGCCGAATCGCGGAGAGGACGCCCAGCGTGACGCCGATGAAGATGGCGAGGAAGGTCGCGACGGTGACCAGGCGCAGGCTGGCCCCGGCCGAGGCCAGCAGGAGCGCGTTGACGCTGGCACCATCCCTGGTGGTGCCGAGGTCGCACTGCAGCACGAAGCACCGGCTGACTCCGGTCAGCCACCCGAGATAGCGTTGCCACCACGGCTCGTCGAGGCCCATGTTGTCGATGCGGGCCTGCATGAGCTGCTCGCGGTTCTCGGCCCGGGACTCACGCAGGTCGGCGAGCGGGTCGCCGGAGTTGATCATCAAGACGTACAACAATATGGAGCCCAGGAACATGATCAGCGCGGAGATCGCGATCCTGCGGAGGATGAATTGGAGCACGGGTTCGAACCTTTGCGGTGAGGGTCCACGGCGGTGTGACTGACTGCCCGCAGACTCTAACCCCTGACGCTGATCGGGGGCTACGGCAACCCGTGGGGCGTGTCGGGCGTGGTCTGTCGGGCCCGCGCGCCGGGCGGGTGGGGAGCAGGGCGGGGACATGACAGGGGCGGGAGGGCACGAAACCCTCCCGCCCCGTCAACGTGGCGGTCGCCGGTGCGCTGGGATGCTCACCGTGACCTCAGACGCGTCAGCTGGCGCGGACCCACTGGTCGGCGTTCCAGGAGACACCGGTCTGGACCGAGGTCGGCCGGACGTTCTCCAGCGTGCTGTCGTAGCCGACGATCCCCGGGTGGGTGAACAGCGGGATGCCGTACAGGTTGTCCCACAGGGCCTTCTCGATGACCTTCAGCTGCTCCATGTGGACCTCGGGGTCGACCGAGCTGGCCAGGGTGTCCCAGGCGGCGTCGACCTCCTCGTTGGAGAAGCCGCCGAAGTTCTGCGACCCGCCGGTGGAGTAGATCGGCTCGCCCGAGGCGATCTGGCCCGAGCCGGCCCAGGCGAACAGCGCGACCTCCCAGTCACCCGACTCCAGCGTGCCGCCGGCCTCGAAGAAGTCCGGGTTGCCGGCGTCGACGATGTTGAAGCCGGCCTCGTCGCAGGAGGACTTGATCTGGGCGACCTGCTCGGTGCGGCGCTGGTTGGGCGCCGAGTAACCGATGCGGATCTCCGGGTTGTCCAGGCCGGCCTCCTCGAGCTTGGCCGACGCACCCTCGATGTCGACCTCGTCGTAGCGGCCGTCGTAGGCCGCGTCCACGAGCTCCTGGTAGTCCTCCATGAACGGGAAGCGCTCACGGGCGTTGAGCACCTGGGCGTCCTCGGCGATCGGGGCGATGAGGTTGTCGATGATGTTCTGCCGCGGGACGCACATGGCGAACGCCTCACGGGCCGCCAGGCCACCGTTCTCGTCGCTGAAGGCCGAGCTCTCGGCGAAGTTGAAGTCCAGGTGCTCCCAGGTCATCTGCTGGTTGTCCTCGACCGCGACCATGTCGCCCATGCCCTCGAGCTGCTGGCGGGTGTCGACCGTGGCCTGCGGCTCGATGACGTTGATGTCACCGTTCTGCAGGGCCTGGACGTGGGTCTCCGGGGCGGCGAACTTGAAGACCAGGTTGCCGGTCGCCGGCGCCGGGCCGAAGAAGTTCTCGTTGGGGACCAGCGCGAGCTGGTTGCCGCTCTCCCAGGCCGCACCCTCGAGGGTGTAGGGGCCCGAGGAGGGCACCAGCGCCTCGTCCTCGACCTGGTAGTTCGGGAACAGCCAGCCGGTGTTCCAGAACTCGGACACCTGGGACACGGTCTCGGCGTCACCGTCGAGGATGGCCTGCGCGAGCTCGTCCGGCTCCAGACCGCCCTGCTCCGCCGCGACGTGTGCCGGCAGCGCCGCGGACACGGCGATCTCCCAGTCCGGGTAGGGCTCGGGGTAGACGACCGTGAACTCCTTGGAGCCGACCTCGGTCTCCAGGCCCTCGGTGGCGTAGGTCGACCAGGTCGAGACCGGGTCGAAGCCGAGCTCCTCCGCGCCACCCATGGACTCGGGGTTCGTCGACGCCCAGGAGAGCAGGAAGTCGTTGGAGGTGATCGGCGTGCCGTCGGACCACACCGCGTCGTCGGAGATGGTGTACTCGACGGTCAGCGGGTCGTCCGAGGTCTGCTCGTAGGAGCCGAACCACTCGTTGGGGTAGATCGTGCCGTCGGTGCCCCAGTACCAGAAGCCGGACTGCAGCTGGTTGTTGACGACCGCGTTGTAGGTGGAGTTCGTCGCCGCGGTGTCGCCGTTGTAGGCGTTGTACTCCTCAGCACCGCTGGAGAAGGACACCGAGTCGTCGTTGGGGGTGACGTCACCCAGGTCGGCGCGGGCGGTGTCGCCCTCCTCGCCGCCCATGTCCTCGGAGTCCTCGGAACCCTCTTCGGAGTCACCGCTCTCCTCGGACATGTCCTCCGAGCCGCCGCCCTCGGCCGCGGTGTCGTTGTCGTCCGACCCGGAGTCGGACGTGCAGCCGGCCAGCGCCAGGGCACCGGCGGCCACGACGGCCATGGTCGCGCGCCTGATCTTCAATGTTCCTCCTAGTGAATGGGCGTCTCGCGGAAGCGGACCGTGGTGGTCCACCGCATGCTCTGATGACGCACCGGGGGGTTGCAGATGCAACTTAGGCACGCGTCCACGCCCGACGCCACTACCGTGCCCACACGGTGACGCGATCGTTACCCTTTTGAGACTTCCGTAGGAATGACGCGACGTCAAGCGGGCGAGCCCGTTCCGGGTGGTCACGCGGCTGCCTGGAGAGGCCGTGCCGCACCGGGATCAGGCCCCGGAGTCCGCGTCGATCCGGATGCGGACGACGTCCTGCGTCTTGCGGGCGCTGCGGTCGGCCCGCACCGCCCGCACGGCCTCGGGCGCCTGCCCCTCACCCTGGCTGAGCGTGGCCCTGACCTGCGGGTCCGGGCCTGCACCCGGACCCGCGGGCGCGGTGTCGGCCGTGGGCAGGGTCCCGAGCAGGTGCATCCCGGCCGCAACGAGCGCCCGGCCCGCCTGGTCGACGGCGCCGGCCGGTCCGGTGACCTCCACGTGCCGCACGAGCGGGGGGAGCCCCAGCTCGGCACGGTCGGAGAGCTCCCGGGCCGCCAGCCAGGCCGGGTCCCAGCGCACCAGCGCCTCGACGGCCGGGACCGAGCCGTGCGGTGGCACGCCGCACAGGACGACACCGACCTCCCGGCGCCGGCCCGGCGAGCCGCCCACCGGCCGGGCCAGGGCCGCCGCACCGCACCAGCGGCGCAAGGCCTCCTGGGCGGCGTCGAGGGAGGCGCGCTCCAGCAGCCGCCACCCGTCCAGGAGCACCACGGCGGCGTAGCCACCGGCGCACCACGGCTCGGCCCCGGGGGTGGCCACGACCAGGGCCGGGGCGTCGCCGACCTCGTCCACGACGTGGTCCCCTCCCGAGGACACCACGCGGGTGCCCGGGAAGGCGCGCCCCAGCTCCTCGGCCGTGCGCCGGTCCCCCACCCCGGTGGTCCGCCGGCGCAGCGAACCGCACTCCTCGCACGGGTGCTCCGGGGCCAGCTCGCTCCCGCACCACCGGCAGGACGCGGCCGCGCGTCGGTCCCCGGCCCCCACCGGACCGTGGCAGACCCCGCAGCGCAGCCTCGTCCGGCAGTCCTGGCAGGCCAGCCCGAGGACATACCCCTGCCGGGGCACCTGCACGAGGACCGGGCCGTGCTCGAGCCCGGTGCGCAGCGCGCGCACCGCCACACCGGGCAGCCGTGCCGTGCGAGCGGCGGCGTCCCGCTCCTCCTGATGCCCCTCACCGGCCACCACCACCCGCGGTGCCCGCTCCCGCAGCGCGGCGTGTCCGCCGCTCACCGGGGCGAGCACCTCCTCCTGGACCCACCGTTGCACGGCGACGCTGCGGGTGAACCCACCCAGCAGGAGACCTGCCCCCTCGGAACGGGCCCGCAGCCGCAGGACCTCGCGGGTGTGCGGGTAGGGCGCACGGGGCTCCTGGTGCAGGTCGTCGGCCTCGTCCCAGCACACGACCAGCCCCAGCCGGCGCACCGGGGCGAAGGCGCTGGCGCGGGTCCCGACGACCACGCTCGCGTGCCCGCGCAGCACCCGGAGGAAGGCGGCGTACCTCGCCTCCGGGCCGAGGTCCGCCGTGAGCCGCACGACCTCGTCCTCGCCCACGGCCTTCCCGACCGTCCCCAGCACGCGGTCGACGTCGCGCCGGTCCGGGACGACGACGAGGGCCCCCCGGCCGCCCAGGACGGTCTCGCGCAGGGCGGACGCGACCGCCTGGGGCCAGTCGTGTCCGGGCGGCTCCCCCGGCAGCGCCAGCCAGGACGCCGCGGGCGCCTCCCCCGCGCGCAGGCGGCGCAGCAGCGCCGGGCCGGCGGGGTAGGCCGCCCACACCTGCTCCGGCGACGGGTCCGCCGGGGCGGGGTCGAGGGGGCGCCCGCCGGGCTCCGCCTCGGCGGGGACGGACCGCTCGGCCCGCGCGTGCCGAGGCGGGACCGCGAGGCGCACGGTGTCCGCCAGGGTGCCGCCGTAGTGATCGGCCACCGCGCGGGCCGCGGCGAGCACCTCAGGGGTGAGGACCGGCTCGGGGCTGACGACCGTCCGGAGCGGGGCGAGGCGGCCGGAGTGCTCGGCCGTGGAGGTCCGCGCGAGGAGGTAGCCGTCGTGGTCCCGCCCGGCGAAGCGCACCCGCACCCGGACCCCCGGGCGCGCGCTCTGCGCCAGGTCGGCGGGGACGGCATACTCGAACGGCCGGTCGAGGTGGGCCAGCGGGGTGTCGACGAGCACGGTGGCCACCGGCTCGTCCGCCGCCAGCGGCACGTCGGACGCCGGCGTGCGCGCCCGGCGGCGTGGGGCGGCCGGCGCGGGGACCAGCTCGAGCTGCTCGCTCATCGCCCCCTCCCGTGGCTCAGACCGCGGAGCGCAGCGCGTCCACCCGGTCCAGTCGCTCCCAGGTGAAGCCGTCGGTGAGCCCTGGCGCCTGCGTCCGGCCGAAGTGGCCGTAGGCCGCGGTGGGACGGTAGATGGGGCGCAGCAGGTCGAGCTGGTCGACCAGCGCCGCGGGACGCAGGTCGAAGACCTGCGTGACCGCCTGCTGGATCGACTCCACGGGGACGGTCTCCGTGCCGAAGGTCTCGACGTAGAGGCCGACCGGGTGGGGGTAGCCGATGGCATAGGCCACCTGGATCTCGCACCGCCGGGCCAGGCCGGCGGCCACGACGTTCTTGGCCACCCAGCGCATCGCGTAGGCGGCGCTGCGGTCGACCTTGGACGGGTCCTTGCCGGAGAAGGCCCCACCCCCGTGCCGGGCCATCCCGCCGTAGGTGTCGACGATCACCTTGCGCCCCGTCAGCCCGGCGTCGCCCATGGGGCCACCGATGGTGAAGACGCCGGTGGGGTTGACGAGCATGCGGTAGCCGTCGGTCTTGAGCTCCACCCCCGCCTCGTGAGCCTGCTCCAGCACCGGGGTGATGACGCGCTCGCGGATGTCCGGGGTGAGCTGGTCGGCGAGGTCGATCCCCGCGGCGTGCTGGGTGGAGAGCACCACGGTGTCCAGACGCAGGGCGGTGTCACCGTCGTAGGCGATGGTGACCTGGGTCTTGCCGTCCGGCCGCAGGTAGTCCAGCTCGCCGTTCTTGCGGACGGCGGCGAGCTGCTCGGCCAGCCGGTGGGCGAGGAAGGCCGGGAGTGGCATCAGCTCGGGGGTGTCGTCGCAGGCGTAGCCGAACATCAGGCCCTGGTCCCCCGCACCCTGCTGGTCGTAGGGGTCGGCGTCGGCCGACCCGCGGCTGAGCACCGCGTCGTCGACCCCGGTGGCGATGTCGATGGACTGGTCCCCGATGGAGATCTCCACCCCGCAGGTCCGGCCGTCGAAGCCCTTGTGGGAGTTGTCGTAGCCGATGTCCAGGATGGTCTGCCGCACGAGCTGGGCGATGTTGGCGTAACCCTGGGTCCGTACCTCCCCCGCCACGTGCACCAGCCCCGTCGTCACCATGGTCTCCACCGCCACCCGCGACTGCGGGTCCTGGCCCAGCAGGTCGTCGAGGATCGCGTCGCTGATCTGGTCGCAGATCTTGTCGGGGTGGCCCTCGGTGACGGACTCCGAGGTGAACAGGCGGATCATGCACGGCTCCTTGGGGCAGCGGCTGCTGACTGACGCCGGTGAGTCTACGGGTCGCCTCGGACAGTCCCGGGACGGTGCGGCGCGGCAGGGGCGGGGAGGGGCCGGGGCGTGGTGCGCTGCCGACCGGAGGTGTACCAGCCGTGGAGGAGGCGCACCATGAGGACGACGTCCACCACGTCCCCGCCGTAGTACATCAGCTGGGCGCCCGACCGGCCGTCGGCGGTGCTGACCCCGGTCGGCGGGTGGGCGTAGAGCCACCTGGACAGGATCGAGTGCGCCG
Source organism: uncultured Serinicoccus sp. (assembly GCF_947487915.1). Lineage (GTDB taxonomy): Bacteria > Actinomycetota > Actinomycetes > Actinomycetales > Dermatophilaceae > Ornithinicoccus. The sequence continues at coordinate 345,451 of NZ_CANKYH010000002.1, forward strand.
CGACGACGACGACCAGCACGCCCGAGCGGATGAGGACCGGGGACCGGTGCGGGTCCGGGTCCACCCCGACGAGGGACGCGGTGAGGACGTAGCCCCACACCAGGACGTGGGCGTGCACCAACGCGTGCACCAGGACGGAGCTGTGCATGAGCGGGTACACGCTGGTGGTGTAGAGCACCCACAGGCCTCCCGCGTTCATCAGGCCGGCCACCACGGGGTGCGTGGCGGCGCGCACGGGCGCGGTGCGCAGCAGGCGCGTCAGGCGCTTCCCCCAGGTGACCGGGAGGGCGCGCAGCGCCAGGGTCACCGGTGCACCGAGCACGAGCAGCAGCGGCGCGAGCATCCCGAGCAGCAGGTGTGCCGTCATGTGCGCGGTGAAGCTGGTGTGGGCAGCCGTGGCGACCGGGCCGACGAGTCCGGCACCGGCACAGACGACCCCGGCGGACCAGCACACGGTCCGCCCAGCTGTCGACCGGGACCTGGGACGCCGGACCGTGGCCGTCGCCGTGGTCGTGGCCGCGGTGCACCACGGATCCTCAGGAGGAGGCGCGCGCGGGTGCGGCCCGGCGACGGACCAGCAGGCCCACGACCAGGAGCAGCACCGCGGACCCGATCCACGTCATGTCGTAGGGCAGGAGGTCCACGCCGTACCGGATCTGGTGGATGCCCAGCAGCTTGTGGCTGACCACCCCGTCGACGAGCTGGAAGAAGCCCACCCCGGTCACCACCGCCCCCGCCCACCGGGTCCACACCACCTGCGTGCGTCGGCGCACGTCGGCGAGCAGGAACAGGCCCCAGACGGTGATGAACCACCCGAAGGCGTGGAAGAACCCGTCGGCGGTCAGTGCCACCCGCGTGGTCGACAGGTCGTAGAAGTGGTGCCACTGCAGCGCCAGGTGGAAGACGAACAGGTCGATCACCGATGCTGCGACCCCGCAGCCGAAGAGGAAGCCGGACAGGTCGGTGCGACGCCCGAGGGGCGGTCCGGTGTCCTCGACGTCGCTCATGTCCCTATCGTCGCCCGGCACCACGGTGACGGCGCGTTCGACGGCCAGGGGCCCGGGCCTCCCGCGTGCGGCGGGTCCGCGAGGGTGCTCGGCCCGGCGGGGCCCCGCTCAGCCCAGTGCCGGTGCGACGTGGTCCCAGATGGCCCGGGCGACCTGCGCCTTGGTGGTCGGTCCGACGGTGTCCGCCTGGGACTCGCCGGGGTGGAGCAGGTGCACGGTCGTGTCGTCCCGACCGAAGGTCTTGTCCGCCCCCACCTCGTTGGCGACCAGCAGGTCGCAGCCCTTGCGCTCCAGCTTGGCCCGCGCCAGGGCAAGCACGTCGCCGGTGGCGTCACCGGTCTCGGCGGCGAACCCGATGAGGTAGGGGCGGCGGTCGTCCCCGCGGGCGCTCACCAGGTCGGCGAGGACGTCGGGGTTACGGACCAGCTCGATGGTCGGCGCCCCCTCGTCGTCCGGGCCGTGCGTCTTCTTGATCTTGGCCTCGGCGTAGGCGGCGGGTCGGAAGTCCGCGACGGCGGCCGCCATGACGACGGCGTCCACGTCCCCGGCCTCGAGGACGGACGCGACCCCTTCCTGCAGCTCCAGGGCGGTGCCCACCTCGAGGAGGTCACAGCCGGCGGGGACCGCGAGCGAGACGTTGGCGCTGACCAGGCTGACGCGTGCTCCCCTGGCCGCGGCCTCGGCCGCGACCGCGTAGCCCTGCTTGCCCGAGGACCGGTTGCCGAGGAATCGCACGGGGTCCAGCGGCTCCCGGGTCCCCCCGGCGGTGACGACGACGTGCCGGCCCTCGAGGTCACCGGGTTGCCCGCCGTCGCGGCCCGACTCCCGCACCGCGGCGAACGCGGCGGCGACGATGTCTTCCGGCTCCGGGAGCCGTCCAGGCCCGGTGTCCGCGCCCGTCAGCCGGCCGGACGCGGGCTCGACGACCCGCACCCCGCGCGACCGCAGCATCTCGACGTTGGTCGCCGTGGCGGGGTGCAGCCACATCTCGGTGTGCATGGCCGGGGCCAGCACGACGGGGCAGCGTGCGGTGAGCAGGGTCGAGGTGAGCAGGTCGTCGGCCAGCCCGTGGGCGGCCCGCGCCAGCAGGTCGGCGGTCGCGGGCGCCACGAGCACCAGGTCGGCCTGCTGGCCGAGCCGCACGTGCGGCACCTGCGGCACGTCGTCCCAGACCTCGCTGGACACGGGCCGTCCGCTCAGGGCCTCCCAGGTGGGAGCCCCGACGAAGCGCAGCGCCGAGGCGGTCGGCACGACGGTGACCTCGTGCCCGGCCTCGGCCAGCAGCCGCAGGACCGAGCACGCCTTGTAGGCGGCGATGCCCCCCGCGACGCCCAGGACCACACGCATACCGGTGCCGTCGCTCGTCGCTCGCCGGGTCCTGCTCAGCTCTCGGGGGAGCTGGTGTGCAGCTTGCCCTGGTCGATCTCGTGCAGCGCGATCGACAGCGGCTTGTCGGTGGCCTCGGCCTCGACGAGGGGGCCGACGTACTCCAGCAGGCCCTCGCTCAGCTGGGAGTAGTAGGCGTTGATCTGCCGGGCGCGCTTCGCGGCGTAGATGACGAGGGCGTACTTGCTGTCGGCGCGCTGCAGCAGGCTGTCGATGGGCGGGTTGGTGATGCCGTCCGGGTGGGCGATGGTGCCGGTTCCACTCACGTGCGTCTCAGTCCTTAGCTCGGGGGTCAACCATCAATGATACGAGTTCCTCGGCGGCTCGGGCGACATCGTCGTTGACGATGGTCACGTCGAACTCCTGGGCGGCCGCCAGCTCGGTCTGCGCGGTGCTCAGCCGGGCCGTGCGTTCGGCCTCCGTCTCGGTCCCCCGGCCCACGAGCCGCTGGACCAGCTCGTCCCAGCTCGGCGGGGCGAGGAAGACGAACAGTGCCTCCGGCATGGCCTCCCGCACCTGCCGCGCACCCTGCAGGTCGATCTCCAGCAGTGCCGGCCGGCCCTGGGCGAGCGCCTGGTCCACGGGCCCCCGTGGGGTGCCGTAGCGGGCCCGGCCGTGCACCGTGGCCGACTCCAGGAGCTGCCCGTCGGCCTCCAGCCGGTCGAACTCGCGGTCGTCGACGAAGAAGTAGTGCCAACCCTCGACCTCGCCGGGGCGGGGCGGGCGGGTGGTCGCCGACACCGAGAGCCACACCGCAGGGTGGTGCTCCCGGACATAACTGGCCACCGTGCCCTTGCCGACCGCCGTGGGGCCGGCCAGCACCACCAGCCGTCGCTGCGCGCCCGGGTTCGCACCGGGCTCGGCCGCGGCGCTCAGCGGCCGCTGAAGTGGTCGAGCAGGTGGTGCACCTGGTTGGCGCCCAGCCCTCGGACGCGTCGGCTCTCGGAGATGCCGATCTCCTCCATGAGCTGCCGGGCGCGCACGCGGCCGACGCCGGGCATGGACTCCAGCAGGGCCGAGACCTTCATCTTGCCGATGACGTCGTTCTCCTTGCCCTCGGCGATGACGTCCTTGAGGGAGCCCTGGGAGTTCTTCAGGCGGTTCTTGACGGCTGCACGCTCACGACGGGCGGCAGCAGCCTTGGCCAGCGCGTCGGCGCGTTGCTCCGGCGTCAGCTCGGGAAGGGCCACGGTCCTACTCCTTGTCATCCAGTGCCAGGGAACCCTGGTGCCGACGAACATAGCGACCCTCCGCCCACCGTGCCAACCCGCAGCACCCGGCGCGGGCGCCCCAGCGGGTCACCGGGGGCCGATGCGGTCGGCCGCGACCCTCAGCCGCGACCCACGGCCGTGGCCAACCGCTCGGCCCAGCGCCCGACCTCGGCCTCCATGCCTGCCGGGCCTGCGCCCAGCACCGCCCGCGACACGGGGACCAGCACCCGTCCCCGGACGGCGGCGAAGGACCGGGCGACGTCGTGCTCGTCCGCCCCCTGGGCCCCCACGCCCGGGGCGAGGACGGGCGCGAGCGCCTCGGCCAGGCCCAGCTGCTCGTGCGCGAGGTCGACCGTCGCGCCGATGACGACACCGATGTCGCCGCACGGCTCCTGACCGCGGTTGTCGTGGCCGACGCCGGCGAGGACGCGGCTGGCGACGGTGGGCCTCCCCACGGACTGGACCTGCGCCGCCTCCGGGTTGGACGTCCGCACCAGCACGAAGGCCCCGCGGCCGGACTCGCGGGCCAGGTCCAGCGCCGGGCGCAGGGCCTCGTAGCCGAGGTAGGGGCTGAGGGTCAGCGCGTCCGCGGCGAGCGGCGCGTCGGGACCGAGGTAGGCCTGTGCGTAGCCCTGCATGGTGCTGCCGATGTCACCCCGCTTGGCGTCGAGCACGGTGAGCAGACCCCGGTGACGGGCCTGCCCCAGGACCTCCTCCAGGACCGCGACACCTGCCGACCCGTGTCGCTCGAAGAAGGCGGACTGCGGCTTCACCGCGGCGCACCGGCCGGTGGCCGCGTCCAGGACGACCGCGCAGAACTCGCGCAGGCCGTCCGGAGAGTCGGGCAGCCCCCAGCTGTGCAGCAGCTCGCGGTGGGGGTCGATCCCCACGCACAGGGGGCCGTGCTCGGTCAGGGCCCGGTGCAGTCGCAGGCCGAACCTCTGCGGGGTCCCGGTCGGGGGGTGTCCGCCCTCGTCGACGTGGGTCATCAGCTCTCCTCGGGGTGGGTGTCGGTGTCGCTGCCGGTATGCCTGCCGCCGCCGGTATGCCTGCCGCCGCCGGTATGCCTGCCGCCGCCGGTATGCCTGCCGCCGCCGGTATGCCCATGGCTGCCGGTCTGCGTGTCGGTGCCGGTGGCGGGGTCCAGGCCGTCGAGCACGGCCCAGAGCACGGTCGGGTCCGCCCACAGGGCGGACCCCAGCTGGACGGCCTGCGCCCCCTCGCGGAGGGCGGCACGCGCCGAGGAGACGTCGTGGACCCCGCCGGCGGCGACGACCGGCACCGCCGGCCAGCGCTGCTCGACAGCGGCCAGCGCCAGCGTCCGGACGCCCGAGCGGCAGAGCGCGGCCGTCGATGCCCCGGACCACCACCGCCCCGGGCCCAGCGGGACCGCCCCGCACACCACCACGGCACCCGCTCCCCCGGCGACCGCCGCGCGGGCGCAGCCCACGAGGTCGGGGTGCAACGCCGACAGCCGGGCCAGCAGCAGCAGGTCGCGCGGCGTCTCCTCGCGGACACGGGCCAGGACCCGGAGGCAGTGCTGGTCGTCGGCACCCCGGAGGTCGACCTCGACGGCGGCGACCGCGTCGCCCTCCAGCCCTCGGCACAGACGTCCGGCCAGCGTGGCGGGTTCCCCCGGGGTGGTGCCACGCACCGCCACCAGCGCGCGCAGGTCCCGGGTGGCGCACCACCGCAGCCGGTCGACGGCCTCCACCAGGTCGAGGCCGGGCGCCTCGTCGTGCTCGACACCACCGGGGCCGGTGCCGTGCACGGCGGCGGCGCCTCGTCCGCCACGCCCCCCGACGACCGGGCCGACGGGCACGGCCACTCCGCCGAGAGGCCCGAAGCGCAGCAGCCCCCGGGGGTCGTCCACCGCTCCCGGCGCGATCCACACGCCGGGCAGCCGGTCACCGCGGCGCATCGAGCACCTGCTCCCCCGGCACCACGGGTCCCTCCAGGCACGGTCGCAGCGACCGTCCCCCGGCGCTGCCGGAGGTCTCGAGGTCGCACTGGCCGCACAGCCCGGTGCCGCACAGCAGCGGCTCGGCGAGGTCGAGCGCGCTCACCCGCACGGGTCGGCCGGCAGCCACCGCGGCCTGCGCCACCCGCCGGACCGTGGTGCGCGGCCCGGCGGCGTAGACCACGCCGATCCCCGGCTCCTGCTCCATCACCTGCGTCGCCACCCGCCCGAGGTCGGGCTCCGCGGTCAGCCGGACGGTGGCGGCCTGCCGGCGCAGCGAGGCCACCTCGAAGTGGTCGTCCGGGTCGTCCGCGGACAGCACGACGTGCACCGCGCACCCCCTGGCCCGCAGCCGTGCCACCAGCCAGCGCAGCGGCACCGTCGACCCTCCGTGCCCCACGACCAGCGCCGTGACGGCGTCGGTCGGCACGCCGAACCCCCGGCCGAGCGGACCGATGAGGCGCAGGTGGTGGCCGACGTCCCAGCCGCCACCCGCTGGCACCGCGACCTCGACCGCGGTCCCGTGGACGGGATCGACCGAGACGTCGGCCAGCCAGTGCAGGCCGGGCAGCGCGTCCCCGCGGCCGGGGTTCCCGGGCACCACGAGGAACTGCCCCGGCCGCGCCGCCGCCCAGTCCGGCCCGGCGGGGACCGCCAGGCTCAGGACGTCGAAGGCCCCCGCCGGCCGGGCCAGGGTGACCACACCCGTGCGGACCGGACCGGCGGGCGCACCGCCGATCATCGGCGCCCGCTCACCGCTTCGCCGCGGGGCCGAAGAGGTCCAGCTGCGCCGCGTGCTCCTGCAGCGGCGCCACCGACAGCGGCCCGGCCCGCATCGCCTCGATGCCGAGCACCGCGACAGCGAGCTGCTGGACGGTGGTGATGATCGGCTTGTCCAGCGAGGTGGTGGCGGCGCGGATGGCATACCCGTCCGCACGCGCATCCCGCCCCGACGGCGTGTTGATGACCATGTCCACCTCGCCGGCGCCGATCCGGTCCACGATGGTGCGCACCGAGCCGTCCTGGCGCGCCTCGCTGTGCTTGTGCACGACCTCTGCCGGTATGCCGTTGCGCCGCAGCACGTCGGCCGTCCCCTCCGTGGCCAGCACCGAGAAGCCGAGGTCGACCAGACGCTTCACCGGGAAGATCATCGAGCGCTTGTCCCGGTCGGCGACCGAGACGAAGACCGTGCCGCCGGTGGGCAGGCTCGAGCCGGCCCGCAGCTGGCTCTTGGCGAACGCCGAGCCGAAGGACGCGTCGATGCCCATCACCTCCCCGGTGGAGCGCATCTCCGGGCCGAGGATGGAGTCGATGGCCTCCCCCGTCTGGGTGCGGAAGCGGCGGAAGGGCAGGATCGCCTCCTTGACCGAGAACGGCGCGTGCCCCGGCAGCGACCCGCCGTCGACCCCGGTCGGCAGCACCCCCTCGGTCCGCAGCTCCTCGATCGTCGTCCCCAGCATGACCCGGGCCGCGGCCTGGGCGAGCGGCACCCCCGTGGCCTTGGCGACGAAGGGCACCGTGCGGCTGGCCCGGGGGTTGGCCTCCAGCACGTAGAGGACGTCCTGGCTGAGCGCGAACTGCACGTTGATGAGGCCGCGCACGCCGATCGCCTCGGCCAGCGCCCGGGTGGCGACCCGGACGGCCTCCAGCTCGGAACGACCGAGGGTGAACGGCGGCAGCACGCAGGCGGAGTCGCCGGAGTGGATGCCGGCCTCCTCGATGTGCTCCATGATCCCGCCGACGTAGAGGTCGACCCCGTCGTAGAGCGCGTCCACGTCGATCTCGACGGCGGTGTCGAGGAAACGGTCGATGAGCACGGGGTGGGCCACCTCCTCGCCGGTGACCGCCGTGGCCCGGGCGACGTAGCCGGCGAGCGACTCCTCGTCGTAGACGATCTGCATACCCCGACCACCGAGGACGTAGGAGGGGCGCACGAGCACCGGGAAACCGATCTCCCGGGCGACCTCCAGCGCGTCGTCGACGGAGTATGCCGTGCCGTGGCGCGGCGCGGTCAGCCCGGTCTGCGCGAGCACCCGGCCGAAGGCGCCGCGGTCCTCGGCGAGGTGGATCGCCTCCGGCGAGGTGCCGACGATGGGCACCCCCTCGGCCTTGAGGGCGGCGGCCAGCCCCAGGGGGGTCTGGCCGCCCAGCTGCACCACGACGCCGGCCACGGGGCCCGCCTGCCGCTCCGCATGGACGACCTCGAGGACGTCCTCGAGGGTGAGCGGCTCGAAGTAGAGCCGGCTGGAGGTGTCGTAGTCCGTCGACACCGTCTCGGGGTTGCAGTTGACCATGACCGTGTCGAAGCCGTGCTCCTGGAGGGTGAGCGAGGCGTGCACGCAGGAGTAGTCGAACTCGATGCCCTGCCCGATGCGGTTCGGTCCCGAGCCGAGGATGATGACCGCCGGCCGCTCGCGCGGCGCGACCTCGGTCTCCTCGTCGTAGGAGGAGTAGTGGTAGGGCGTGGTCGCCTCGAACTCCCCGGCGCACGTGTCCACGGTCTTGTAGACCGGCCGCACCCCCAGGGCCTGACGCACCCCGCGCACCACGTCCTCGCGCAGCCCGGCCAGCTGGGCGAGCTGGGCGTCGGAGAACCCGTGCCGCTTGGCCAGCCGCAGCAGCTCCGGGGTCAGCTGCCCCCCGGAGGCCGACCGCGCCTGCGTCCGGACGCGCTCGGCGATGTCGTTGATGGCCGCGATCTGGTCGAGGAACCAGGGGTCGATGCGGGTCGCCTCGTGCGCCTCCTCGACGGTGGCGCCGCCGCGCAGCGCCTGCTGCACCAGCACGAGCCGGCCGTCCGTCGGGGTGGCCGCCTGCCGCAGCAGCGCCAGCGCCATCTCCCGGGTGGGCGTCTCGTCCTCGCGCCAGTGGAAGCTGGTGTGCCGGGCCTCGGTGGAGCGCAGCGCCTTCTGCAGCGCCTCGGTGAAGCTGCGACCCAGGGCCATCGCCTCGCCGACCGACTTCATCGTCGTCGTGAGCGTGGGGTCGGCCAGCGGGAACTTCTCGAACGCGAACCGCGGCACCTTGACGACGACGTAGTCGAGGCTGGGCTCGAAGCTCGCCGGGGTCTTCTGAGTGATGTCGTTGGGGACCTCGTCCAGGGTGTAGCCCAGCGCCATCTTCGCCGCGATCTTGGCGATGGGGAAGCCGGTGGCCTTGGAGGCGAGCGCCGAGGAGCGGGACACGCGCGGGTTCATCTCGATGACGATGATGCGCCCGTCCTGCGGGTTGACGGCGAACTGGATGTTGCACCCGCCGGTGTCGACGCCGACCTCCCGGATCACCGCGATGCCGATGTCGCGCAGCCGCTGGTACTCCCGGTCGGTCAGGGTCATCGCCGGGGCCACCGTGATCGAGTCGCCGGTGTGCACGCCCATGGGGTCGAGGTTCTCGATGGAGCAGACGACGACGACGTTGTCGGCGCGGTCGCGCATGACCTCGAGCTCGTACTCCTTCCAGCCCAGGATGGACTCCTCGAGCAGCACCTCGGTGGTGGGGCTGTCCTGCAGGCCAGCCCCGGCGATGCGCCGCAGGCTCGGTTCGTCGTAGGCGAAGCCCGAGCCCAGGCCGCCCATGGTGAAGGAGGGACGCACCACGACGGGGTAGCCCAGGTCCTCCGCCGCGGCGATCACCTCGTCCATGGTGTGGCAGATCGCCGACCGGGCCGACTCGGCGCCGCAGCGCTCGACGACCCCCTTGAACGCCTGGCGGTCCTCCCCCAGCTGGATCGCCTCGACGTTGGCACCGATGAGCGGGGCACCCAGGCGCTCCAGCGCGCCGGACTCGTGCAGGGCGATGGCGGTGTTGAGCGCCGTCTGCCCGCCGAGGGTGGCCAGCACGGCGTCCGGGCGCTCCCGCTCGATGATGGACTCCACGATCTCCGGCGTGATGGGCTCGACGTAGGTCGCGTCGGCCACGCCCGGGTCGGTCATGATGGTCGCCGGGTTGGAGTTCACCAGGACGACCCGCACCCCCTCCTCGCGCAGCACCCGGCAGGCCTGGGTGCCGGAGTAGTCGAACTCGGCCGCCTGGCCGATGACGATCGGGCCGGACCCGATCACCAGCACGCTGCTGATGTCGTCACGCTTGGGCACGCTCAGGACTCCTGGGAGGTCGGGGAGGTGGTGGAGGGGCGCCGCTCGAGCAGGTCCACGAAGCGGTCGAAGAGGTACTCCGCGTCGTGCGGGCCGGCCGCGGCCTCCGGGTGGTACTGCACGCTGAAGGCCGGCACGTCCACGCAGGAGAGCCCCTCCACGACGTCGTCGTTGAGGGCTACGTGGTCGCAGCGGACCGGGCCGTAGGGGGTGTCCGCCGGCTGGTCGGTCGGTATGCCGTCCGGCCAGGCGATGGCGAAGCCGTGGTTGTGGCTGGTCACCTCCACCTTGCCGGTGGTGCGGTCGAGCACGGGCTGGTTGATCCCGCGGTGCCCGAAGGCCAGCTTGTAGGTGCCCAGCCCGAGCGCCCGACCGAGCAGCTGGTTGCCGAAGCAGATCCCGAAGAACGGGATGCGCCGGTCGAGGACCTCCCGCAGCAGCGCGACCTCGTGCTCCGCGGTCGCCGGGTCGCCCGGCCCGTTGGAGAAGAAGACGCCGTCGGGGTCCAGCCCCAGGAGCTCCTCCGCGCTGGTCCGGCTGGGCAGGACGTGGACCTCGATCCCCCGCCGCGCCAGCTGCGCCGGGGTCATCCCCTTGATGCCGAGGTCGAGGGCGGCGACGCGGAAGCGGGTCGGCACGCCCTCCGGCGGGGACACGACGTAGGGCTCGGGGGTCGAGACCTCCGCCGCCAGGGCGGACCCGGCCATGAGCGGTGCGTCGGTGACCTGGCGCAGCAGCTCCTGCGGGGCGGCGGCGGCCGCCTCACCGGAGAAGACCCCGACCCGCATGGCGCCGCGGTCCCGCAGGTGCCGGGTCAGCGCGCGGGTGTCGATGCCGCTGATACCGACGACGCCGGCCTGCGCCAGAGCCTGGCCGAGGTCGCCCTGCGAGCGCCAGCTCGAGGGCCGGATCGCGGGGTCGCGCACCACGAAGCCGGCGACCCAGATGCGCCGGCTCTCCATGTCCGTCGTGTTGACGCCGGTGTTGCCGATGTGCGGCGCCGTCATGACGACCACCTGGCGGTGGTAGGACGGGTCGGTGAGCGTCTCCTGGTAGCCGGTCATCCCGGTGCAGAAGACCGCCTCGCCGACGGTGCGCCCCCGCGCACCGTAGGCCTCTCCGCGGAAGGTGCGGCCGTCCTCGAGCACGAGGAGGGCCGGCTCGGGCTGGGCTGGGGTCACCGGTGCCTCTTTCGTCGGGTCGGTCATGCGGTGGCTCCCCACACCAGGCCCTCGCGGGCGGTGACCTGGCCTCGGAGCATCGTCAGGTGCACGGCGCCGGTGAGCCGGCGGCCGTGCCAGGGGTTGTTGCGGGACAGGGAGCGCGACAGCGCCCGGTCCACGGTGTGGCTGCGGGTGGGGTCGACCAGGGTGAGGTTGGCCGGCGCGCCGGTGGTGAGGCCGCGGCCCTGGTCGCTCAGCCCGGCGATCCGGGCGGGAGCGCTCGACATGGTGCGCGCCACGTCGGCCCACGTCATGAGACCCTCGGCCACCATGACCGTCGAGACGACGGGGAGCGCGGTCTCCAGACCGAGCATGCCGAAGGCCGCGTCGGCGAAGGCGTGCTCCTTGTCCTGGCGCACGTGCGGAGCGTGGTCGGTGGCGACCGCGTCGATGGTGCCGTCGGCGAGCGCCTCCCGGAGGGCCCGGGTGTCCTCAGCCGGCCGCAGCGGCGGGTTGACCTTGAAGGTCGGGTCGTAGCCGGCGAGCTCGCCCTCGGTGAGCATGAGGTGGTGCGGGGTGACCTCGGCGGTCACCGCGATCCCCTGCGCCTTGGCCCACCGGAGCACCTCGACGCTCCCGGCCGTCGAGACGTGCGCGACGTGGACGCGGGAGCCGGTGTGCCGGGCCAGCATGACGTCCCGCGCCACGATCGTCTCCTCGGCGACGGCCGGCCACCCGGGCAGCCCGAGGCGCCCGGAGAGCTCTCCCTCGTGGCAGCACGCCGTGCCGTCGGCCAGGCGCGGGTCCTGCGCGTGCTGCGACACCACGCCGCCGAAGCCCTTGACGTACTCCAGCGCCCGGCGCATGAGGCGGGCGTCGTCGACGCACCGGCCGTCGTCGGAGAAGACCCGGACCCGGGCCCGGGAGCGGGCCATCAGCCCGAGCTCGGCCAGCTCCTGGCCGGCCAGACCCTTGGTGACGGCGCCGACCGGGTGGACGTCGACGTAGCCCGCTCGGCGCCCGAGGTCGAGCACGGTCTCGGCGACCTCGGCGGAGTCGGTGACCGGGGTGGTGTTGGCCATGGCCAGGACGGCCGTGAAGCCACCGACCGCGGCCGCCTGCGAGCCGGTCTCGATGGTCTCGGCGTCCTCCCGCCCGGGCTCGCGCAGGTGGGTGTGCAGGTCGACGAGGCCCGGCAGCAGCACCAGCCCGTCGGCGTCCAGGCGCTGCACCCCCTCGGGCGCGTCGGCGGCGGCGTCGGTCCCGACCGCGCGGATGGTGCCGTCCACGACGAGCACGTCGCCGGCGCCACCCCCCGCGAGGTCGGCACCCCGGACGAGCAGGGCGGGCGTGCGGCTCACTGTGCGTCTCCTTCCCCGGCGAGGAGGTGGTAGAGGATGGACATCCGGACCGCGACACCGGCGCTCACCTGGTCCAGCACCAGCGACCGGGCCGCGTCCGCGGCGTCCGCGGAGATCTCCAGGCCGCGGTTCATCGGCCCGGGGTGGGCGATGACGGCGTGGTCCTGCAGCAGGCCGAGACGACGGGCGGTGAGGCCGTAGGTCACGGCATACTCGCGGGCGGTCGGGAAGTAGCCCCCGCTCATCCGCTCGCGCTGCACCCGCAGCATCATCACCGCGTCGACGGTCGGCAGGACGGCGTCGAGGTCGTAGGACGTCTCGAAGCCGTCGGCGGCGGACCACGCGGCCACCCCGCTCGGCATGAGCGTCGGGGGCGCCACCAGGGTCACCTGCGCCCCCAGCGCCCGCAGGCACAGCAGGTTGGAGCGCAGCACCCGCGAGTGGGTGAGGTCGCCGACGATCGCCACGTGGCGTCCGCGCAGGTCGCCGAGCGCGCGGCGCAGGGTGTAGGCGTCGAGCAGCGCCTGGCTGGGGTGCTCGTGGGTGCCGTCCCCGGCGTTGACGATGGAGCAGTCCGTCCAGTCCGCGATCTGCGCCGGGGCACCGCTGGCCGGGTGCCGGATGATCATCATGTCCACACCCATGGCGTCGATCGTCAGGACCGTGTCGCGCAGCGACTCGCCCTTGGAGACCGAGGTGCCCTTGCCGGTGAGGTTGATGGTGTCGGCGCTCATCCACTTGCCGGCGATCTCGAAGGACGCACGCGTGCGGGTGGAGTCCTCGAAGAAGAAGTTGATGATGGTCCGGCCGCGCAGGGTGGGCAGCTTCTTGACCTGGCGGTCCTGCACCTCGTGCATGGACACGGCGGTGTCGAGGATCTGGGTGATCTCCTCGGCGCTGAGGTCAGCGATCGAGAGCAGGTGCTTCACGCGATCCACACCCCCTCGGCACCGTCCGCCTCGTGCAGCCGCACCATGACCCGCTCGGTGCGGGAGGTGGGGAGGTTCTTGCCGACGTAGTCGGCGCGGATCGGCAGCTCGCGGTGGCCCCGGTCGACGAGCACCGCCAGCCGGACGCTGGCCGGCCGCCCCAGGTCGGCGAGGCTGTCCAGCGCGGCACGCACGGTGCGGCCGGAGTAGAGCACGTCGTCGACGAGCACGACGACCTTGCCGTCGACGCCGCCCGCGGGGACCTTCATGGGCTCCGGGGCCCGGGTCGGCTGGCTGCGCAGGTCGTCGCGGTACATCGTGATGTCCAGCGAGCCGGTGGGCACCTCGGCGCCCTCGACACCGGCGACGGCGGCGGCGAGCCGGTGCGCCAGCGGCACGCCACGGGTGGGGATCCCCAGCAGCACGAGGTCGTGGGGCCCCTTGTTGCCCTCGAGGATCTCGTGCGCGATGCGCTTGAGCGCCCGCTGGATCTCGTCACCGGTGAGGACCTCACGTCCTCCGGGGGGTCGAGCAGGGCCCGTCGGGGGGGCGACCTCTCGCTCACGGGCAGGGCTCATGGGCCCACTCTCCTTCCCCGCCTCACTGGACGGTGGTTAAAGGACGTGATGGTGCGGCGCCCAGCCTACCCGCTCCGCGGGCGCGCTCAGACGAGGGTGTGCTTGACCTCGGCGATGCGGGCCAGCAGCCCGTTGACGAAGCCCGGGGACTCGTCGGTGCTCATGCGTCCGACCAGCTCGACCGCCTCCGCGACGGCGACCATGTCCGGCACCTCGTCGTTCCAGAGGATCTCCCAGGCCCCCACGCGCAGCGCCGCCCGGTCGACGGCCGCCATGCGCTCCAGGCTCCACCCCTGCGACCAGGTGGCGAGGATCTCCTCGATCTGCCCCCAGTGCGCGATGACCCCGCGGACGATCTCGACGGCGTAGTCCGGCAGCGCGTGCTGCGTGGTCGGGGTCTCGATGCGCGACTCCAGCAGCTCCCCGACGTTGATCCCGCGCTGCTCGGCCTCGAAGAGCAGCTCCAGGGCCCGCTTGCGGGCCCGGGTGCGTGCGGCCACGGGTCAGTTCACGCGGCCGAGGTAGGACCCGTCGCGGGTGTCCACCTTGACCTTGGTGCCGGTCTCGAGGAACAGCGGCACCTGGATCTCCGCGCCGGTCTCGAGGGTGGCCGGCTTGGTGCCGCCGGTGGAGCGGTCCCCCTGCAGGCCGGGGTCGGTGTGGGTGATCTCCAGGACGACCGACGGGGGCAGCTCGACGTAGAGGACCCGGCCCTCGTGCTGGGCGATCATCGCCCGGTTGTTCTCCAGGAGGTACTTCGCGGTGTCCCCCATGGCCTCGGCGGTGACCGGCACCTGCTCGTAGGTCTTCTCGTCCATGAAGATGTAGTCGGTGCCGTCGTTGTAGAGGTACTGGTAGTCGGAGCGATCGACCGTGGCCGTCTCCACCTTGGTACCGGCGTTGAAGGTCTTGTCCACGATCTTGTTGGTCAGGACGTTCTTCAGCTTGGTGCGGACGAAGGCCGGTCCCTTGCCGGGCTTGACGTGCTGGAACTCCAGCACCTGCCACAGCCCGTTGTCCATGTCGAGGACCATGCCGTTCTTCAGGTCGTTCGTGCTTGCCACGTCGCGTGTCTTCCTTCGGTATGCCGGTCGGCGCGTTCAGGGGATCGACGGACCAGTCTACCCGGGTGCCACGGCGGCGTAGGCCGCCCGCAGGTCCTCCTCCGAGGGCCCCTCCAGCCGGGCCGGCCGGGCCAGGCCCTCCAGCACGACGAAGCGCAGGGTCGACCCCCGGGTCTTCTTGTCCCGGCCCATGGCGGTGCGCAGCTCCTCCCAGCGTCCGGGCCGGTATGCCGTCGGGAGGCTGACCGCGTCCAGCACCTGTCGGTGCCGGTCCCTCAGGGCGGCGTCCACCAGGCCGGCCCGGTGGGCGAGCTCGGCGACGTAGACCAGACCCACCGCCACCGCGTCACCGTGCCGCCAGGTGTAGCCCTCGACCTGCTCGACCGCGTGCGCGAAGGTGTGCCCGTAGTTGAGGATCTCCCGCAGCGAGGACTCGGTGAGGTCGGCCGCCACGACGTCGGCCTTCACCTGCACCGCACGGGCGACGAGGTCGAGGGCGAGCTCCGGGTCGCGGCGCGGGTCGGTGGCGGCAGCGGGGTCGTGCTCGACGAGCTCGAGGATGGTGGGGTCGGCCACGAACCCGCACTTGATGACCTCGGCCAGGCCGGACACGTAGTCCGCGCGCGGCTGCGTGGCCGTCCAGCCGGGGTCGCAGAGGACCTCGACCGGGGGGTGGAACGCGCCGACGAGGTTCTTGCCCTCCGCGGTGTTGATGCCGGTCTTGCCGCCGACCGCGGCGTCCACCACACCCAGGAGGGAGGTGGGCAGCTGGACGACCTCCACCCCGCGCAGCCAGCTCGCCGCGGCGAACCCGGCGAGGTCGGTCGTGGCCCCACCGCCGATGCCGACCACGAGGTCGGAGCGGGTGAAGCCCTGCTGCCCCAGGAGGGTCCACAGCCCGGCCAGGACCGGCACCGTCTTCGCGGACTCGGCGTCCGGGACGGGCGCGAGCACGGGGGCGGCCCCCGCCTGCGCCAGGACGTCCGCGGCGTCCCGCGCCAGCGCCTCGCGCCCGGTCTGGTGCACGACGAGCACCCGCCGCCCCGGCGCCGCGTGCCGACCCAGCCGCGCCAGCGCGTCCGGGCCGAGGTGCACGGCATACGGCGCCGCTCCCCCGACCTGGATCGTGCGGCTCAGTCCGTCAGCCACGAGACCACCTCGTCGGCGACCTGCTCGGGCGTGCGGCCAGCGGTGTCCACGCGCGTCCCGCTCACGGCCTCGTAGGTCGGCCGCCGGGTGTTCATGAGCCGGGTCCACGAGGCGCGGGGGTTGACCAGCAGCAGCGGTCGCGAGGCGTCGAAGCCGACCCGGGTGGCGGCGGCGGCGATGGTGACGTCCAGGAAGACGACCCGGTGCCCGTCGGCGAGCGCCTGCGCCACCGGCTCCTGCATCACGGCGCCGCCGCCGAGCGCGACCACCCCCGTCTCCTCGCGCAGGGCGCGGAGCACCTCCTCGCGCTCCAGGGTGCGGAAGGCGGCCTCGCCCTCCTCCACGAAGATGTCGCTGATCGAGCGCCCCTGCGCGGCCTCGACCGCCGCGTCCGTGTCGTGCAGCGGGACCCCGAGCCGCTCGGCCAGCACCGCCCCGACGGTCGACTTGCCGGACCCGGGGGGACCGACGAGGACCACGCGCGGCCCGCTCACCGGCCCTGCTCCGTGGCCGGGGTGCGCTGGTGCTCGGCCACGGAAGCCAGGTAGGCCGCGTGGTTGCGGGCCACCTCCGGCACCGAGTCGCCGCCGAACTTCTCCAGCACCGCGTCGGCGAGGACGAGCGCGACCATGGCCTCGGCCACCACGCCGGCGGCGGGGACGGCGCACACGTCCGAGCGCTGGTGGATGGCGGTCCCGGCCTCCCCGGTGGCCGTGTCGACCGTCCGCAGGGCCCGGGGGACGGTGGAGATCGGCTTCATCGCGGCGCGCACCCGCAGCACCTCGCCGGTGCTCATGCCGCCCTCGGTGCCGCCGCTGCGCAGGGTGGCCCGGCGGATGAGGCCCGCGTCGTCCCGGTCGATCTCGTCGTGGGCCTCGCTCCCGCGGCGGGCCGCGGTGCGGAAGCCCTCCCCCACCTCCATCCCCTTGATCGCCTGGATGCCCAGGAGCGCCGCGGCCAGGCGGGCGTCGAGCCGGCGGTCCCAGTGCACGTGCGAGCCCAGGCCGGGGGGCAGGCCGTAGGCCAGCACCTCGACCACCCCGCCCAGCGTGTCACCGGCCTTCCTCGCGGCGTCCACCTCGGCGACCATCGCAGCGGAGCGCTGGGCGTCGAGGGTGCGCACCGGGTCGGCGTCGACCCGCTCCACGTCCTCCGGGCGGGGCAGCGACCCCGGGTCCGGCGCGTCGTCGTCGATGCCGGGCACCCCGGCCCGACCGATGCTGACGGTGTGGGAGACCAGGCGGACGCCCACGGTCTGGTCGAGGAAGGCGGCCGCCACGGCCCCGAGCGCGACCCGTGCCGCCGTCTCGCGGGCCGAGGCCCGCTCCAGCACCGGCCGGGCCTCCTCGAACCCGTACTTCGTCATCCCGACGAGGTCGGCGTGCCCCGGCCGGGGGCGGGTCAGCGGACGGTTGCGGGCGAGCTCCTGCGGCGCCCCGACGTCGTCGGCGCCCTGCAGGTCCGTGTCCTCCACCGGCTCGGGCCCCATGACCGCCTGCCACTTGTGCCACTCCGAGTTCTCGATCTGCAGCGCGAGCGGCGAGCCGAGCGAGACGCCGTGCCGCAGCCCGCCGAGGAAGTGCAGCCGGTCGGCCTCGAAGCTCATGCGCGCCCCGCGTCCGTAGCCCAGGCGGCGGCGGGCCAGCGCCCCCTCGACGTCGGCCCGGGCGACCCGCACCCCGGCGGGCAGCCCCTCCAGGACGGCGGTCAGGGCGGGGCCGTGCGACTCACCGGCGGTCAACCAACGCAGCATGGCCGCCATCTTCCCACGCGGGCCGGGACCACCCGGCACGCCCCGGACGGGACCGGCTCAGGCCAGCCCGGCCAGCGCGGGACCCCCCAGCAGCAGTCCGACCAGGGCCCCGACCATCATCGCCGGGCCGTAGGCGAAGTCCCCCTTCCAGCTCACCCGGCGGGTGAGCAGCAGGCCGACGGCGAAGAGGCCACCGACGATGAAGCCGGCGTAGATCCCGAGCATCATCTCGGCCCAGCCGAACCACCCGAGCCCGGTGCCCAGGACGGCCGCCAGCTTGACGTCGCCGAGGCCGAGCGCGAGCGAGCCGCGGGCCAGCGAGAGCAGCGCGATGAGCAGGTAGAAACCCCCGGCGGCCAGCCCGGCCAGGAGCGCCCGCAGGAGCGGCTCGAGACCCCCGCCGACCAGCGCCGCGATCGGCAGCCCCACCAGGAGGGTGCCCATGGTCGGCCACATGATGCGGTCCGGCAGCCGATGCACGTCGAGGTCCATGGCCGCGAGGCAGACGCACGCCAGCGTGACGAGGAGCAGGGTCGGGGTGAGGACGGCCGCGACCGGCCACCCGGGCACCGCGTCATCGGGGACCTGCCACACGCGGTGCATCACGGCCGCCGCCGACAGCGCCAGGGCCACCGGAACCCACCACCGCCGTCCCGGGTAGGGCTCGTCAACCTCGTCCGGCTTGCGGTAGGTCGTCTGCTCCAGCCACCGGGCGACGGGGATGCCGAGGAGCGCCACGACGACCGCGACCAGCGCCGGCAGGACGAGGTGGCTCACCGCGGCGCCCGCCCCTCGAGCGCGCGCCGCAGGGCCAGGTCCATCGCCGGCGTGGGGGCCTCCCGCCCGGTCATCAGCTCCACCTGCCGGGCCGCCTGGTGCAGCAGCATCCGCGTTCCCCTCACGACCCGGACCCTACCCTGCGTGGCCTCGGCCACCGCGTCGGCGAAGGGGCTCGGCCAGGGCGCGTAGCCGACGTCCATGGCGACCGGCCGGTGCGCGCCGCCGTCGCGGACGGGTGGTGCCGGCGTGCCGCCGGGCAGCGTGCTGAGGACCACCTCGGCCGCGTCGAGGGGTATGCCGTCGGCCAGGCGCCGCACGTGGGTGTCCAGCCCGAGGGACTCCAGCAGCTGCGCGGTCTGCGGCCGCAGCCGGTCGCGGACGAGCACCTCCACGACGCGCACGCCGAGCCCCTGCAGCGCCACGAAGGCCGAGCGGGCGGTGGCTCCCCCGCCGAGCACGACCGCCCGGCGCGCATCCTCCAGACCCGCCTCGAGGAGGGCGGCGCGCAGACCGTCGACGTCGGTGTTGTCGGCATACCACCCCTCGGGCCGGCGGACGAGGGTGTTGGCGGCACCCACGGCGGTGGCCGAGCCGCCGGCCGCCTGCGCCAGCGCCAGCGCCTCCTCCTTGCCGGGCATGGTGACCGAGAGACCCACCCACTCCGGGCCGAGGCTCTCCACGAACCGGCCCAGCCCCCCGGCGGGGACCTCGGTCCGGTCGTAGGACCAGTCGCCCAGACCGAGCGCGGCGTAGGCCGCGTGGTGCAGGACCGGCGACAACGAGTGGGCCACGGGCGAGCCGACGACGCCCGCGCGGGTCAGCACTGGTCCGGGTTGTCCTCGCACCACTGGAGGAACTCCTCCTGGTTGACGAGGTGCTCCTCGTAGGTCTCGGCGAACTTCGTCTCCCCGGTGGAGGGGTCGACGGTGACGAAGTAGACCCAGTCCCCGGGCTCGGGCTCCAGCGCGGCCCGCAGGGCGTCCTCGCCGGGGCTGTTGATCGGGCCGGGGGGGAGCCCGGGGTGGACGTAGGTGTTGTAGGGGCTGTCGTTGGAGCGTTGCTCCTCGGTGGTCCCCGCGCGACCTCGCTCCTGGTAGATGAAGTGGACGGTGGAATCCATCTGCATGAAGCCGTTGGTCTCCGAGTTGCCCTCGATGCGGTTCTCCATGACCCGCGCGATCCGGGGCAGGTCCTCGGCGAACTGACCCTCGCCCTGCACGATGCTGGCCTTGATGACCACCTCGCGCAGGTCCTCGTCGGGGATGCCGAGCTCGTCGTAGACCCGGACGCCCTGGTCGACCATGGCCTGCAGCTGCTCGGCGGGGGTGCTGTCCGGGGCGAAGTCGTAGGTGCTGGGGTAGAGGAACCCCTCGAGCTCACCCTCGGCCGCGGCCGGCAGCTCCAGGTCGGCGGGGTCGACCGCCTCGTAGTCGGCGACCTCGTGGCCGGTGCCCTCGGCCAGCACGGTGAAGGTCTCGTCGACCCAGAGTCCCTCGCGCACCGTGACCCCGCTGAACTCCCGGTACTCCGGGTCCAGCAGGCGCCCCAGGGCCGCCTCCGAGCTCATCTGGTTGGCCATGCGGTAGGTGCCCGGCTGGATGGCCGCCGAGTCCGGGTCGGCCTGCAGGGCCGCGGAGAAGGCCGAGACCGACCCGACGACGTCCTCCTCGACGAGGATCTGGGCGATGTCGGCACCGGCCGCACCACGGGGGATCTCCACCAGGACCTCACCGCTGCCCTCGCCCTCGTAGTCGGCGGTGGAGACGTCGTCGCCGGCCGCGAGGTCGGGCACCAGCGAGCGCACCGAGCCGAAGGAGTAGACCGCGGCCACGAGGACGACCACGCCGGCCAGGCCCAGGGCGAGAATCACGAGCCAGGGGTTGCGCCGGTGCCGGCGACGCGGGTGGTCGTGGTGGTGGTCGTCGTGGTACTCGTGGGGCTCGGGCTCGCCCGGGTCGAGCACGTGGTCGGCCAACGACTCGTCGTGGTGCCGGTCACCGCGCAACCTGAGCACGTCGTCGTCGAAGCGGGCACCGACACCTCGGGCGTCGTGCTCGTCCCAGTCTTCCTCGGGCGGCTGGCTCATGTGGCGTCCTTCGCGTCAGGGTCGCGAGACCGTCGTGCCCGGGGCTTCTTGCGCGCCGTCAGGGGGGCGCCGGCGGGACGGCCGGCTCGGCGTGAGTCCAGGGCGGCCTGGAGGATGAGCACGGCGGCGACCTGGTCCACGACGCCACGCTGCTCGCGCCCCGGGACACCGCTGCCGTGCAGCGCCCGGTGGGCGTCGACCGTGGACATGCGCTCGTCCCAGAGCCGTACCGGCACCTCCAGGCACCGTTGCAGCCGCTCAGCGTACCGGCGAGCACGCTGTGCCGCCACTCGCTCGGTCCCGTCGAGCGAGCGCGGCATCCCCACGACCACGAGGACGGCGCCGCGACGTCGCGCCTCGTCGGCGATCTCCTCCAGGTCTGCGGACCCCTCGTGGTCCCGGCGCAGGGTGGCGACCGGGTGGGCGAGCATACCGAGGGGGTCGGAGGCGGCGAGGCCGACGCGGACCTCGCCGACGTCGACGCCGAGCAGCACGCCGGGCGCGACGCCCGGTCGGTCCTCCGCCACCGAGCTCATGCCCGCAGGGCCTCCTCGACCGCGGTGAGAGCGGCGCCCGTGGCGCCCGGGTCCTGCCCACCGCCCTGGGCCAGGTCGTCCTTGCCGCCGCCTCCCCCGCCGAGGGCCTGGGCCGCGACCCGGACCAGGGCCCCGGCCCGGGTGCCGCGCTCGCGCGCCGCCTCGTTGGTGGCGACGACGACGGACGGGCGCCCACCGGCGGTCCCCGTCAGCGCCACGACGACAGGCCGCTCGTTGCCCAGCCGGCCCCGCAGGTCGGTGACGAGCCGGCGCAGGTCGTCCCCTCCCGCGCCCTCGCCCAGGTCGTGTCCGAGGTAGGTCGTGCCGGCGACGTCCCTCGCCTGGTCCACGAGCCCGGAGGCCGCGGACAGCACCTGGGTCGCCTTGGCCTGCGCGATCTCCTTCTCGGCGTCCCTGAGCCGGGCGACGAGCTGGGCCACCCGGTCGGACAGCTCGTCCGGGCGCACCCGGAGGGTGTCGGTGAGCTGGTTGACGATGACGTTCTCGCGCGCCAGGTGGGCGTAGGCGTCCGCCCCCACCAGAGCCTCGACCCGGCGCACGCCCGACCCGATCGAGGACTCGCCCATGATCTTGACCAGCGAGAGCTGGGCGCTGTTGAGCACGTGGGTGCCACCGCACAGCTCCAGGCTCCACGGACCACCCACCGAGACGACCCGGACGACATCCGGGTAGCGCTCACCGAAGAGGGCCATGGCCCCCATCTCCCGGGCCTGCTCGAAGGTCATCTCGGCGGCGCTGACCTGCAGGTCGGCCATGAGGCGCTCGTTGATGCGGGTCTCGACCGCGGCGAGCTCGGCGGCGTCGAGACCGCGGGTCGCGCGGAAGTCGAAGCGCAGCCGCCCGGGGGCGTTCTCGGACCCGGCCTGCGTGGCGCTCTCCCCGAGCGTCTCCCGCAGGACCTTGTGCACGATGTGGGTCGCGGTGTGCGCGCGGGACACCGACGCGCGACGGGCGACGTCGACCTCGCTGTGGGCGTCCTCGCCGACCGCCACCTCGCCCTCGACCAGGCGGCCGCGATGGACGACGAGCCCGGGCACCGGACGCTGCACGTCGGTCACCTCGAAGAGTCCGCCGCTGCCGAGCCGGATGGTGCCGTGGTCGGCGAGCTGGCCGCCCGCTTCGGCGTAGAACGGGGTGCTGGCGAGCACCAGCTCGAGCTCCCCGTCGGCGCCCTCACCGGCACCTCCGTCGCGCCGGTAGCGGTCGACCTCGCGCCCCTCGGACAGCAGGCCGACCACACGGTCCTGCCCGCTCATCTGCTCGTAGCCGGTGAAGGCCGTCTGGGTCCCCAGCCGGTCGGCCAGGCCGCGGTAGGCCCCGGCGCCGCCACGCCCGGTCTTCTTGGCCCTGGCGTCGGCCTGGGCCCGCTCGCGCTGCTCGCTCATGAGCGCGCGGAAGCCGTCCTCGTCGACGGACAGCCCCTGCTCGGAGGCCATCTCGAGGGTCAGGTCGATGGGGAAGCCGTAGGTGTCGTGCAGCGCGAAGGCCTCGGCGCCGCCGAGCCGGGTCGCTCCGGCGGACCGGGCCCGGGCGACGGCGTCGTCGAGGATGCTCGTCCCGCTGGCCAAGGTGCGCCGGAACGCCTCCTCCTCGGCCGCGGCGACCTCGCTGATCCGCTCCCACTGCTCCTGCAGCTCGGGATAGGAGGTCTTCATGACGTCCTTGCTCACCGTGAGCAGCTCGGTGAGCGAGGGCTGCTCCACCCCCAGCAGCCGCATCGAGCGCACCGCGCGCCGCAGCAGCCGCCGCAGGACGTAGCCACGCCCCTCGTTGCCGGGCACCACGCCGTCGCCCAGCAGCATGAGGCCGGACCGGACGTGGTCGGCGACGACCCGGAAGCGGACGTCGTCCTCGTCGTCGGCGCCGTAGGCGCGCCCGCTGAGCTCCTCGGCACGCTCGATGACGGGATAGACCTCGTCGATCTCGTACAGGTTGTCCACGCCCTGGAGGAGGTAGGCCACCCGCTCCAGGCCCATCCCGGTGTCGATGTTCTTGCTGGGCAGCTCCCCGGCCACGTCGAAGTCGATCTTGGACCGGACCTCGGTGAGCTCCTCCTGCATGAAGACCAGGTTCCAGATCTCCAGGAAGCGGTCCTCGTCGACGACGGGCCCGCCGTCCGGGCCGAACTCCGGGCCGCGGTCGACGTAGATCTCGCTGCAGGGGCCGCCCGGTCCGGGCACACCGGTGTGCCAGTAGTTGTCCTCCAGGCCGCGTTCCTGGATGCGCTCCGGGGTGAGCCCGGCGACCCGTCCCCAGATCTCGGCGGCCTCGTCGTCCCCCTTGAGGACGGTCACCCAGATGCTCTCCGGGTCGAAGCCCAGGCAACCCTGGTCCTGCGAGCCGGTGACGAACTCCCAGGCGTAGGCGATGGCCTCTTCCTTGAAGTAGTCACCGAAGGAGAAGTTGCCGTTCATCTGGAAGAAGGTGCCGTGCCGGGTGGTCTTGCCGACCTCCTCGATGTCGAGGGTCCGCACGCACTTCTGCACGCTCGTGGCCCGCTTCCAGGGAGGGGTCTGCTGGCCGGTGAGGTAGGGGATGAAGGGCACCATGCCGGCGACGGTGAACAGCAGCGTCGGGTCCTGGCTGACCAGGGAGGCGCTCGGCACCACGGCATGGCCCTTGTCCTGGAAGAAGGACAGCCAGCGGCGGCGGATCTCGGCGGTTTCCATGATCTCCTCGTAGGCCCGGCGACAGGGGGCGCCGGCGGTGCGATGGGCTCATCCACTCTAGACGACCCCACCGGCACGGGCCGAACTCCGGCCCCACCGGCCACGGCCGCCTCAGCCCCCGCGGATGATCCGCCGCAGCTCGCGCCAGCGAGGGCCGAGGCGTTCCTCCCAGCCGCGCGTGCTGGGCTGGTAGTAGTCGGCGTCGGCCAGGTCCTCCGGGAGGAACTGCTGCTCGCCCACCCCGGCGGGCTCGTCGTGGGTGTAGCGGTAACCCTCGCCGTGACCGAGGCGGGTGGCACCGGCATACCCGGTGCCCCGCAGGTGCGGCGGGACCGGGCCGCCCCTGCCGGCCCGCACGTCGGCGATCGCGGCGTTGACGGCCGCGTAGGCCGCGTTGGACTTGGGCGCCAACGCGTTGTGCACCACGGCCTGGGCGAGGATGATCCGCGCCTCGGGCATCCCGATCTGCGCCACGGCGTGCATCGCCGCCACCGCGGTCTGCAGCGCCGTCGGGTCGCCCAGACCGACGTCCTCGCTGGCCGCGATGACGATGCGCCGGGCGATGAAGCGTGGGTCCTCCCCCGCCTCCAGCTGCCGCGCGAGGTAGTGCAGGGCCGCGTCGACGTCGGAGCCGCGCATGGACTTGATGAAGGCGCTGGCGACGTCGTAGTGCTGGTCACCCGCGCGGTCGTAGCGCACGGCCGCCTGGGCCATCGCCTGCTCGACCTGCGCGAGGGCGATCTCGACGACGTCGTCCTCGCGGCCCGCCGGGCGGTCGTCGGCGGCCACCCCGGCAGCCGCCTCCAGGGTCGTGAGCGCCCGGCGGGCGTCTCCCCCGGCCATCCGGACGACGTGCTCGGTGGCCTCGTCCCCCAGGGTGAACGCCCCGCCCAGCCCGCGCTCGTCGACGAGCGCGCGGGCGAGGACCCCGCGCACGTCCGCGTCGTCGAGCGAGGTCAGCGTGACCAGGACCGATCGCGAGAGCAGCGGGGCGATGATGGAGAAGGACGGGTTCTCGGTGGTCGCGGCCACGAGGATGACGGTGCGGTTCTCCACGCCCGGGAGGAGGGCGTCCTGCTGCGCCTTGGTGAAGCGGTGGATCTCGTCGAGGAAGAGCACCGTCTGCCGGCCGTGCAGGGAGCGCTCCTGCACCGCGCGGTCCATCACCGCCCGGACGTCCTTGACGCCGGCGGTGACGGCGGAGAGCTCCACGAAGGTGCGCTCGGCAGCCTGGGCGACCAGGTGCGCCAGCGTCGTCTTGCCGGTGCCCGGCGGACCCCAGAGGATCGCCGACAGCGGTCCGGCGGCGCCACCGGACCCCTCGATGAGCCGCCGCAGCGGTGAGCCGGGGCGCAGCGCCTCGCGCTGGCCGACGACCTCCTCCAGCGAGCGCGGGCGCATGCGGAGCGCGAGCGGGGCCAGCAGCGCACCGCTGGCGTCGCCCGCGCCGCCGGCCGCACCGACGGCGGGGTCCGCGGCGGAGGTGAAGAGGTCGGACACGCATGTCAGGCTAACGCCGTGGACCGACTCACCTCGCACGCCGAGCTGCTGTCGCTGTCCGGGGACGACCCCTGGGTGCGGTGGGCGCTCCCCGACCCGTTGCAGGGCGAGGTATGGGTGCACGACGGGGTGGCGCTCGTGCAGCGGCTCGGTCCTCGGCCGGGGTTCTGGGTGGCGCCGCTGCGAGGACGGGGCACGACCACGGAGTCAGGGCGGGTGCGCACGGCGCTGACCCAGCTGCGGCAGGGCGGTCACCTGCAGCGGCTCGGGGCCCGGGCGGTGTCCGTCCCCCAGGAGCACGCCGAGGTCGCGCACGCCGTCCTGGACCTGGGCGACGGAGGCGACTGGGACTGGATGTGGACCACCTCGCAGCCGGCCGTCGACGCGCGCGAGCGTGACGTCATACCTCTGGACGACCGGCGCGACGCCGCCGAGCTCGAGCACTTCACCCGGGAGCACAACCCACGCGTGTGGACCGAGATCGGCACCGGCCGCGTGCACCACTGGGTCGGCGTCCGGGGCCCCGACGGAGGCCTGGTCGCGGTCGGCGGGGCCGAGCGGGAGGCGACGGGGGTGCCGCACCTGGCCGGCATCGTCACCGCCGCTCCGCACCGTGGCGCCGGGCTCGCCACGGTCGTCAGCGCGGCGCTGACCCGGTGGGCGCTGGCCGGCCACGGGGCCTGCACCCTCGGCATGTTCAGCGACAACACCGCGGCTCGGAGGGTGTATGCGCGCCTCGGCTTCGGCACCGCCCGCGCCTGGCACTCCCGGATGTTGGTCTGAGGCGCCCAGGTCGCATACGTCCGACCCTCCCGGATGCCGACCCGCGGCGCCGAGGTCGCGCGCGCTGCGCTGCCCACCGTGCCGGCCAGCCGTGCCCGCCGAGCCCGCGCCTCCCAGCCCCCTCGTGACCTTTCGGCACCTGCCCCTGCTTCTCCGTGTGATGTCCTGCTGACACACCAACCGTCACCCAAGTCCTGATGCAGAACTGTCACCGATGTCCTGAGACATCACAGCCCTTGCTTCTCCGCGGGGCTTGACAATCGAACAGATGTTCGATATGATGGACGAAGCAACCATCGAGGGGGTGGGGGACATGGCGACATCGGTAACATCGACGAAGCGGCCGGTGGAGGGAGACGGGCCGGCGGGTCGTGCCGAGATCCGCGCACTGGCGGGTCGCCTCGCGCTCCCTCGCCCGGACGCGTCGGACGCCGAGCGCCTCGAGCTCATCCGCGCGCTGGAGGACCTCAACCGCGCGTCCGCCGCCGCGCACGCGGTGCTCTCGGACGAGTTCGACCGGTCCCAGCGGCAGCAACAGGAGGCCGACGGGGTCGCTGCCGCCAACGTCGGATCGGGAGTCGCGGACGACCTCGCCCTGGCGGGCAAGGTCTCCCCTGCCCGGTCCTCGAACCGCCTGGCCTGCTCCCGGGCCCTGGCCCGGGAGATGCCCCGCACCCTGGCCGCCCTGGCGGAGGGCGTGATCGACGCCCATCAGGCCGAGGTCGTCACCCGGGCCACGACCTGCCTGTCGCCTGCGGACCGTCGGCTCGTCGACGAGCAGCTCGTCGGTCAGCTCGCCGGCCTGTCCACGAGACAGCTGCGCGCCACGGTGACCGCGCTCGTCTACGAGCTGGACCCCCAGGCCCACGTGCGGCGGGCAGCCAGGGCGGCCGAGGACGCCTACGTGTCGGTGCGCCCCGCACCGGACGTCATGTGCGTCATCTCCGCGATGCTGCCGGCGGCCCAGGGGGTGGCGGTCTACGCCGCGCTCAAGCGCCACGCCGAGCTGGTCCGCGCCTCGGGGGACGAGCGCACCCAGGGCAGGATCATGGCCGACACGCTCTATGCCAACGTCACCGGGCGTGACCCCGTGGCACTGCCGGACATCGACCTCAGCCTCGTCATGACCGACGCCTCGCTCATGGCGGGGGACACCGTGGCGGCCCATCTCGACGGCTACGGCCCGCTCCCCGCGCAGACGGCACGCGACCTGCTGACCCCCTCGCCGGGGCGGGCCGCCGACCCGCCGCCTGCGACGGCGCCTGCCGACACCGCTGGCGCGCCGGAGCCGACGACCCACCGCCAGGCTGGCGGCGACGTCTGCCCGGAGGGGTCGCGCTGCCCCGCCTGGTCGTGCCCGCTGCCCCACGGCGCCACGGGCTCGGAAGGCGCGTCGCCGGACAGAGGTGCCTCGCCGACTGCACGGGGCGCCGACCTGGGCGTGCACCCGCCTGCCGGCCCCGACGCCGCCGACGTGGCTGCGGCGCGGGTCTTCGTCCGCCGGCTCTACGCCGACCCGTTGACCGGGGAGGTCTTCGCCCGGGACACCCGGCGCCGACTCTTCAGCGAGGCCCAACGGGCGCTGATCGTCAGCCGGGACCGCTACTGCCGGACGCCGTGGTGCGGGGCGCCCATCCGGCACATCGACCACCGGGTGCGGCACCGCGACGGCGGTTCGACGTCCATCCACAACGGCCAGGGGCTGTGCCAGCGGTGCAACCAGGGACGGGAGCGACCGCGGCAGGCCGCCGTGCCGCCGACTCTCTATCTCCGCCCGGGTGCGGTGCTGCCGAGGACCTCACCGGCCGCCGCCGAGGGCCGGCACCCGACAGCCGCCGAGGGCCGCCTCCCCACAGCCGCCGCCGAGGGCCGCCGGCCGACAGCCACCACCAAGGGCCGGCACCCGAGGCCGGCAGCCCGGACCCGAGGTCCAGCGCCTCCCTGACCTGCTCCACGCGCGTGCCCGCGTCCGGCCGCGACGCGACCGGCCGACCGGGCAGTCGCCGAGCAGTCGCCGGGCAGTCGCCGAGCAGTCGCCGGGCGGTCGCCGAGCAGTGCCGCTCAGTCCTCAGGCCGTGGCGCTCTCCTCCGCCTCGGGCTCGGCGTCCACTCCCGCCTCCCTGCGCTGCTCGGGCGTGATGGGAGCCGGAGCAGCGGTCAGCGGGTCGAAGCCGCCACCGGACTTCGGGAAGGCGATGACGTCGCGGATCGAGTCGGTGCCGGCCAGGAGGGCGACGATGCGGTCCCATCCGAAGGCGATCCCGCCGTGCGGCGGTGCCCCGAACTTGAACGCCTCGAGCAGGAAGCCGAACTTCTCCTGCGCCTCCTCCGGAGACAGGCCCATGATCGCGAAGACCCGCTCCTGGACGTCGCGCCGGTGGATACGGATGGACCCACCCCCGATCTCGTTGCCGTTGCACACCAGGTCGTAGGCGTACGCCAGCGCCGCGCCCGGGTCCTCCTCGAGGGAGTCCAGGAACTCCGCCTTGGGTGAGGTGAAGGCGTGGTGCACGGCGGTCCAGGCCCCGGCACCCACCGCCACGTCCCCCGCCGCGACGGCGTCACCGGCCGGCTCGAACAGCGGCGCGTCGACGACCCACAGGAAGCTCCAGGCGTCCTCGTCCACCAGACCCACGCGTTCGGCGATCTCCTGCCGGGCCGCGCCCAGCAGGGCACGCGAGGGCCTGGTCGCACCGGCCGCGAAGAAGACGCAGTCACCCGGCTCGGCACCCACGTGCGCCGCGAGTCCCTCGCGCTCCGCGTCCGAGAGGTTCTTGGCCACCGGTCCACCCAACGTCCCGTCGTCAGTGACGGTGACGTAGGCCAGACCCTTGGCCCCCCGCTGCTTGGCCCACTCCTGCCAGGCGTCGAACTGACGACGAGGCTGGCTGCCGCCGCCGGGCATCACCACCGCCCCGACGTACTCCGCCTGGAACACCCGGAAGGGGGTGTCCGCGAAGTAGTCGGTGCACTCGACCAGCTCCACGCCGAAGCGGAGGTCCGGCTTGTCCGAGCCGTACCTCCGCATCGCCTCGGCATACGTCATCCGCGGGAACGGCGTGGTGAGCTCGACGCCGATGGTGCGCCACACCTCCGCCGCGACCGCCTCGCCGAGCTCGATGACGTCGTCCTGCTCCACGAAGCTCATCTCGATGTCGAGCTGGGTGAACTCCGGCTGCCGGTCGGCGCGGAAGTCCTCGTCGCGGTAGCAGCGGGCGATCTGGTAGTAGCGCTCCATCCCGGCGACCATGAGCAGCTGCTTGAACAGCTGCGGGCTCTGCGGCAGGGCGTACCAGCTGCCCGGCTGCAGGCGGGCCGGCACGAGGAAGTCGCGGGCGCCCTCCGGGGTCGACCGCGTGAGGGTCGGGGTCTCGACCTCGACGAAGTCGCGCTCGGCGAGCACGGTGCGGGCGGCCGCGTTGACCCGCGAGCGCAGCCGCAGGTTCTGCCCCGCCGCGCCGGCTCCGGGACGTCGCAGGTCCAGGTAGCGGTGGCGCAGGCGCGCCTCCTCGCCGACGCTGACCCGCTCGTCGATCTGGAACGGCAGCGGGGCCGAGGCGCTGAGCACCTCGATCTCGGTGGCGACGACGTCGATACCGCCGGTCGGGAGCTCGGGGTTGACGTCCTTCTCCGCGCGGGCGGTGACCTCGCCGACGACCTTGACGCAGTACTCGCTGCGCAGGTCGTGCGCGGTGCCGGTGAGCACCTCGTCACGGGCGACGACCTGGACGACGCCGCTGGCGTCCCGCAGGTCGATGAAGGCGACGCCGCCGTGGTCGCGGCGTCGGGCCACCCAGCCGGTGAGGGTGACGGTCTGGCCGACGTGCTCAGGCCGCAGGGTGCCCGACTCGTGGGTGCGAAGCATGATCTCTCCTCTCGGTGCGGCGCGCCGGAGGGTCTGTCGATGCGACGACCCGGGCCCGCCAAGGCAGCCCGGGAGGTGTGGGCGGGGGCCAGGTCGCGGTGCCACCACACCTTCGCCGAGGGGACCTCGGCCTCTCGTCGGTGTCGCCGGACGCGCGGCCCCGGGCGGGTGTCACGGTCACGAGGTATGCCTGAGCCTCGGTCCTCGTCCACCCCGGCGGGTCGTCACTCCGCCCCGGGAACGACATCAGTCTACGGGTCCCGGCCAGGCGCCCGACACGCGAGCGGGGCCGCGTCGACCTGCTGCGGGCGGGACGCCGTGCCACCCTGAGGCATGGGGTGGGAGCGAGACGTGCGACGCGGTCCGGACGAGGACGGGCAGGCACGGGGCCGTGCCCCGCTCGTCGACTCCCCGGTGAAGCCGGGTGGTCAGACAGACCCTGTCGGCCGTGACGCGCGGTTCGCGCGGTGGGCCCGCCGGGTCGCCGGCGTCGTGGTCATCGTGCTGTGGGCGGCCCACGCGCTGCTCTCGCTCGTGGGTGGCCTCCAGATGGTCAACCACAGCCAGGCCGTGGAGGACCTGTCGTCCGGGAGGATGACCAGCTACGCGCTGGTGGAGGAGCGACCCGGGCAAGCGAGCTCGTCGACCTGGTGGTGGACGGGGCAGGACCTCCGACCGGCCTCCGTCGACGAGCTCCAGACCGGCACGCCCGCCGTGGTCTACACCGTGGCCGGCTCGCGCCCGCGCCTGGTGGTGCCGGACCGCATCGTCCCGAGCACGAACAGCTGGGGGTCCTGGACGGAGGCCGAGGTGGACTGGATCCAGGAGGATCTCGTGACCAGCGGGCTGCCGTCCACGGTCGCCTCGGTGGTCCCGGGACGGGTCGGGCAGGCGCACGGTCTGCTCGGCCTGGTGCTGGCCGTCAGCATGCTGGTGCACGTCGTGTTCGGGCGCGCGCCGGTGCACGGCACCCGGTGGTTCTGGTTCTGGCTCATCGGCCTGCCCGCGGGCCTGGGGGTGCTGGCCTACGCGATCTGGGAGGAGGGCGGGTGGCGCGACCACCGCGCGCCGGCACCGCAGCAGCGGTCCTCGGGTGGCTACGGCTTCGCCATCCTGCTGCTCGGGTCGTTCGTCCTCACGGCCGGCAGCCAGCTGCTCACCTGGCTGCTCGGGGTCACCGTCATCCCCCTCTGAGCAGGAGCCCACCGCGGCGTCGTCCGGGCCAGCAGGGGCCCACCCGCGCCGACGCCCCGGCGAGCTGCTCCCTACCGCGCCTTCATCGCGGCGCTGCCGGCCAGGTCGAGGGTCTCCTCCATCTCCTCCAGCGGGATGCCCTTGGTCTCCGGCATGACCTTGATCGTCCAGAACGTCATGGCCACCCCACCGAGGAGGAAGATGAGGAAGGCGACACCGCCGCCCAGGTTCCCGGCGATCGCGGGGAACGACCAGGAGATCGCCGCCGCGAAGGTCCAGTGGGTCAGCGCCCCGAAGGACTGGCCCCGGGCCCGGATGGCGTTGGGGAAGATCTCGGCGATGAAGACCCAGATGACGGCTCCCTGCCCGAAGGCGTGCACCCCCACGAAGAGCATGATGCTGGCGACGACGAGGCCGCTGGTGACCCCGGTGAAGTTGCCCTCGTAGACGAAGAACAGCACGGTGAGCAGGCCGAGGGTGAGGACGTACCCGGCCGAGCAGACGAGCATGAGGAAGCGCCGGCCCACCCGGTCGATGAGCGTCAGGGCGAGGATCGTCGCGAGCAGGTTGACGAGCCCCACGCCGGCGCTGTTGAGGAAGGCGGCGCTCTCGCCCAGCCCGGCGCTCTCGAAGATGGTGGGGGCGTAGTACAGCACCGCGTTGATGCCGCCCAGCTGGTTGAAGGCCGCGATCGCGAAGGCGAGCAGGATGACCTTGCGGTGGCCCTGGGTGAAGAACGGCACCTTGGCGCTGTCCCCTTCCACCTCCAGCGCCTCCTGGATCTCCTCGCGCTGCACCCGCGCCTCCTCGGCGTCCCCGGTGAGCCGGTCGATGACCTCCCGGGCCTCCTCGTGCCGGCCGACGGCCATCAGCCAGCGGGGGCTCTCCGGCACGAGCAGCACCAGCAGCGCGAAGGCCAAGGCCGGGATCGCCTCGACGCCGAACATCCAGCGCCAGGCGGTGTCCTCCGGGAAGAGGCTCAGGATGGCGAAGTTGGAGAGGTAGGCCAGCAGGATGCCGACCGTGATGTTGAACTGGAACAGCCCGACCAACCGACCGCGGTGCCGCGGCGGCGCGACCTCGGCGTTGTAGATCGGTGCCACCGAGGTGGCGGCACCGACCCCGAGACCGCCGACGAAGCGGAAGATCATGAAGACGACCCAGTCGGTCGCCAGGGCGCTCCCGAGCGCGGAGACGACGTAGAGGACTCCGATGACGATGAGCACCGGCTTGCGCCCGAACCGGTCGGCAGGCTTGCCGAGCCCGGCGTAGGCGGCGCCGACGACGGTGCCGATGAGCGCGGTGGCGACGGTGAAGCCGAGCGCGAACCCGGACAGCCCGAACACCTCCGTCAGGTCCGAGGTGGTCCCCGAGATCACCGCCGTGTCGAACCCGAAGAGCAGACCCCCCAGGGCCGCGATGATGGCACTTCGTAGCACCAGTGGCTGCATGTCCGCTCCTTTGCCGACGACGAGCGTCACCCGGTATGACGCCACGTCACCCTGACACACGCCGCGGCGGCGGGCACACGGGGCGCGCCGGGGGCGGGGTCAGCCGCGGAAGCCTGCCCGGGTGTGCAGCGCCAGCACCGCCAGCATGAGCGGGCCGTTGTGCACCTGCCCACCCAGCACGGCGGCCACCGCGTCGCGCACGCCGACCCAGCCGGAGGGCATACCGGCCTCCTCACCCTCCCGGGCGTGCCGCTGCGCCTCGGGGACGTCCGCGAGACCGGTGGCGACGAAGACGTGGATGGTCTCGTCGAGCCCGCCCGGGGAGGGCGTGAACGACACCAGGGGCTCCCAGTGCTCGGCCCGCAGGTCGGCCTCCTCGGCCAGCTCGCGGCGCGCGGCCTCCACCGGCGGCTCCCCCTCGACGTCGAGCAGCCCCGCCGGGATCTCCCAGTCCTCGGCGCCGATGGGGTGGCGGTACTGCCGGATGACGAAGATCTCCGGCTCGCCCCGGTCCTCGCGCACCGCGAGGACGGCGACCGCGCCGGTGTGGTGCACGTACTCCCTGCTGGCCGGGCCGTCGTCCAGCTCGACCTCGTCGCGGTGCACGTCCCAGACGGCACCCCGCATCGCCACCTCGGTGCTGCGCACGGGGCGGGACCCGGGCAGGTCGACGAGCTCGGGCAGCCCCAGCCGGGGCGCGGAGAGGGTCATCAGTCGGGCAGCTCGTGGTGATGCTGACGCTCCACCTCGACGAGCCGCTGGCTGCGCTGGGCGTCCAGCGCCGCCGCCACCAGTCCGGCGAACAGCGGATGGGCGTGGTCGGGCCGGGACTTGAACTCGGGGTGGGCCTGGGTCGCGACGTAGTAGGGATGCACCTCGCGCGGCAGCTCGACGAACTCGACGAGCCCCCCGTCCGGGGACTGACCGCTCACCACGAGCCCGGAGGCACCCAGCTGGTCGCGGAACCCGTTGTTGACCTCGTAGCGGTGCCGGTGCCGCTCGGTCACCTCGGTCGTCCCGTAGGCGGCGGCCACGACCGACCCCTCGGTGAGCACGGCCGGGTAGGACCCCAGCCGCATGGTGCCGCCGAGGTCACCGGCACCCTCCACGAAGGACTTCTGCTCCTCCATCGTGGCGATGACCGGCGCGGGGGTGTCCGGGTCGAACTCCGTGGAGCTCGCGCCCTCGATACCGGCGACGTGACGCGCGTGCTCGATGACCATCGCCTGCAGTCCCAGGCAGATCCCCAACGTCGGCACCTGGCGCTCCCGCGCCCAGCGCAGCGCCCCGATCTTCCCCTCGATGCCGCGCACGCCGAACCCGCCGGGCACGAGGATGGCGTCGACCCCGCCGAGCGCCCGGGCCGCCCCCGCCTCGGTGCGGCACTCGTCGGAGGCCACCCAGCGGATGTCGACCTTCGCGTCGTGCTTGAACCCACCGGCGCGCATGGCCTCGGTCACCGACAGGTAGGCGTCCGGCAGGTCGACGTACTTGCCGACCAGGGCGATCTCGACGCGGTGCTCGGGCTCGTGCACCCGCTCGAGCAGCGCGTCCCAGGCCGACCAGTCGACGTCCCGGAACGGCATCCCGAGGTGCCGCACGACATACGCGTCCAGCATCTCGGTGTGCAGGACCTTGGGGATGTCGTAGATCGAGGGGGCGTCCACGGCCGCGGCCACCGCGTCGGAGTCGACGTCGCACATCATCGAGATCTTGCGCTTGATGCCCTCGGGGATCTCCCGGTCGGCGCGCAGCACCAGGGCGTCGGGGGTGATGCCCACCTGCCGCAGCGCCGCCACCGAGTGCTGCGTCGGCTTGGTCTTGAGCTCCCCGCTGGGCGCGAGGTAGGGCACCAGGGACACGTGCAGGAAGAAGGAGTGGGCACGCCCGATGTCGTGGCGCACCTGGCGGGCCGCCTCGAGGAAGGGCAGCGACTCGATGTCGCCGACCGTCCCCCCGACCTCGGTGATGATGATGTCCGGTCGCTCCCCCGGCGGCCGGTCCGCGGCCGCCCGCATGCGCGCCTTGATCTCGTTGGTGATATGCGGGATGACCTGGACGGTGTCGCCGAGGTAGTCGCCGCGCCGCTCCTTGGCGATCACGTCGTTGTAGATCTGCCCGGTGGTGACGTTGGACCGGCCCCACAGGTCGGTGTTGAGGAAGCGCTCGTAGTGCCCGATGTCGAGGTCGCACTCGGCGCCGTCCTCGGTGACGAACACCTCGCCGTGCTGGAAGGGGTTCATCGTGCCGGGGTCGACATTGATGTAGGGGTCGAGCTTCTGCATCGTCACCCGCAGCCCCCTGCTCCGGAGCAGGAACCCGAGGCTCGAGGCCGTCAGTCCCTTCCCGAGAGAGGAGGCGACGCCTCCGGTCACAAAGATGTGCTTCGTCGTCGTCTCCGCCACGGGCTTGCATCCTACGGGACGTCCGCGCGGTCCGGGACAGGGGTCGTCACCGGGCGCGTCGCGAGGCGCTCCCCGCGGGGGCGCCGTGCGCGGTCAGGGAGTCCCGGGCCCGAGACGGTCGGCGAGCCAGGAGCGGGCGGTGGCCAGGAGCTGGAGCGCCAGCGGGTGGCGGGGCGCCCACGCCTCGAAGCCGTGCGGCGCCCCGGCCACCACCTCCAGGGTGACGTCGGCGCCCGCCGCGCGGAGACGGTCCGCGTAGTCGGTGTCCTCGGCGAAGAACAGCTCGATGTCGGAGGTGGAGATCCAGGTCGGGGGCAGCCCGCTCAGGTCCTCCCGACGGGCCGGAGCGGCGTACGGCGGCAGCGTCTCGGCTCCGACGTCCCCGCCGAGGTAGGCCGACCAACCGGCGAGGTTCGCCCGGTTGTCCCAGACGAGGTGGCCGGTGGCGTCCCGGTCGCGGTCCGCGGCCGTGCGGTCGTCGAGCATCGGGCAGAAGAGCCACTGCGCCGCCACGGGGTCTCCCCCGTCGACGACCCGGTGGACGAGGCTCGCGGCGAGCCCGCCCCCGGCGCTCTGCCCGCCGATCGCCAAACGCTCGGGATCGAGGCCGAGGTCCGTGGCGTGGGCGCGTAGCCACCGCCACCCCGTGAGGCAGTCGTCCAGCGCCGCCGGGAAGGGGTGCCGCGGGGCCAGCCGGTAGTCCACCGAGACGACCGTGACCCCGGTGTCGCGCGCCGTCTGCCCGCAGTGCCTGTCGTCCATGGCGGCCGACCCCAGGACCAGTCCTCCGCCGTGGATCCACAACAGCCCGGCGCCGGAGGGGTTAGAAGGGATGTAGACCCGCAGCCTTACGCCCTGGTGCCGGAGCGTGTGGCGCCTGACCGACGCGACCCGTCGGCCGGGCACGAGGGCGGTCACCGACCGCGCCAGGAGGAGCGCGGCCCGGCTCTCGAGGTTGACGCGCGGCGTCCTCAGCGCGGCGGCGCGCAGGGTCGGATCGACGGCCGGGTCGGGCAGGACTCCACGGTATGCCGTGAGCACCGCCTCGAGCGCGTCCCGCCTGGTCGGCAGACGGCTCGCCCGGTCGCGGGCCCGCCGGGCGAGGTCGGCCCGGGCCCCGGGGTCGAGCAGGAGACCGGCGACCGCGTCGGCCAGCGCGGCGGACGAGCCCGGGGGCACGAGCACCCCCGCACCACCGAGGAGGTCCGACGTGCCCCCCACGTCGGTGGCGACGACCGGGGCACCGGCGGCGAGCGCCTCCTGCAGGACCAGCGGCTGCCCCTCCCAGTCCGCGGACGACACGACGACGTCCGCGCCGGCGAGCAGCCTCGGGACGTCCTGCCGGTGGCCCAGGAAGTGCACGTCTCCCCCACCGCGCTCGGCCTGCTCGCGCAGGGCCCCGGCGAGGGGTCCCTCACCGACCACCGCCAGGACCGGGGGGGAACCGAACCGGGCGTCGTCGCGCAGGCGGCGGTAGGCGTCCAGGAGCAGGTCGACCCGCTTCTGGCGGGCCAGCCGACCCGCCGTGAGGACCAGCCCCGCTCCGTCCGGGACGCCCAGCTCGGCGCGCAGCTCCCGCGCGGCCTGCTCGCGCTGCGCGCAGGTGGCCGGAACGGCCGCCGAGGAGGGGACCACCGCGAGGCGCGCCCCGCGGGCACCGCGCCGGCGGGCCCGCTCCACCAGGTCCGACGACACCCCCAGCACGAGGTCCGCCCGTCGGCAGACGAGGGCCTCGAGCGACGCATACGTCCACGACGCCGCACGCCCCTCCGGAGGACCGTTGTGGCTGGTGACGACCAGGGGGACCCGCCGGGACCGCCCCCCGCCGACGGCCAGGGCCGCGGCGGCACCGGCGCGGACGCCGTGCGCGTGCACCACCTGCGCGCCCCGGGCCAGGAGCCGCAGCCGGGCGTGGGTGCTCGCGAGGGCGCCCGGTGAGCCCACGCCGACCTCCACCGGCTCGACCCGGGCCCCGGTGGCCTGCAGGTCGAACCGGTCCGTCACCGTCCGCGGGCAGGCCACCACCACGACGTGACCGGCGCCCACGAGGTCCACGGCGAGCTGGCGCACGTGTCGACCGACGCCGCCGCCGACGAGCCCGACGACCAGCAGCACCCTCACCGGTCGCTCTCCCGTCGTCGACCCCGCATCCGCAGCCGTTCACGGAGGGGGGCGGCCGCCTCCCGGTCCAGCAGCAGGACGAGGCCGAGCACCACCGCGGCGGCAACCCCGCCACGCAGGAGGCCCAGCGCCACCGCCACGGCCAGCGTCGCCGGTTCACCCGACGGGTCGGAGGCACCCGGCAGCTGGGCCGCGACCAGCACCCCCACCAGCGCACCGGCCAGGGACACCGCCAGCGCGCGGGGAAGCCCCGTGAGCGCTCCCGGACCCCAGGCCACCCGGGTCCACCAGGCGAGGACGCCGGCCGAGACCACCATCCCCACCGACGAGGCTCCGGCCAGCAGGACCAGCACCCCGGCCACGCCGTCCGCGGCGGCCGCCCCCGCCCCCACGAGGCCCACGAGTGCCGCCAGGAGCCAGCCGGAGGCGGCTCCGGCCGCCGCCGCGCGGGGCCGGTCGGCGACGTAGAGCGCGCGGGTGAGCAGCGCGACGAGGCCGAAGCCGACGAGACCCGGCGCGAGGACGGCCAGCGCGGCGGGCAGGGCTCCCAGCGCCTCCCGCCCTGCTCCCCCGGCGCCGGCGTCGAGGGCCAGGAAGGCCGCCCCCACCTCCCCGCTGGCGGCGGCCAGGGCGGCGGCGCCGGCGACCGAGGCCGCGACCACCGCGGTCGCCGTCCGACGCAGCACCGCGCGGGTCCGCGCCGCGTCGCCCACGAGACGGGGGAAGGCCGCCGTGGCCAGCGGGACCACCAGCACGGCGTAGGGCAGCAGGTAGACGGTCTGCGCGTACGTCCAGACCGTGATCCCCCCGACACCGGTGCTGTTGGCCACGAGGATCACCACCACCGTGAAGACCTGCTGGGTCCCCACGGTCACCAGCCCGGCGAGCGCCAGCCCGCCCGCGAGGCGTCCCGAGCCCGCCGGGAAGCGCAGGGTGGGACGCCACCGCACCCCGGCGCGGGCGACGGGAAGCAGCAGCGGCAGGCTGAGGGCGGCCACCCCGACGGTGGTGCCACCGGCCAGCAGGAGCAGGGCGCGGTCCGGCACCTCGCCCAGCGGGACGTCGGCGTCGACGGTGGCGCCGACGAGCAGGTAGACGGCGATGACCACGAGGCTGGACAGCAGCGGGGCGAGCGCGGCGGCGAGGAAGCGTCGGTGGGCCTGCAGCACCCCGGTGAGCACGATGCCGATGCCGTAGAGCACCACCTGGGGCGCGAAGAGCAGGAGCATGAGGCGCCCGACCTGCTGCGCCGCCGCCGGGTCGCAGCCGTCGGGGTCGCCGGCGCCGAGCAGCGCGGAGGTGATCGGCCCCGCGAGCAGCGCTGCCAGGAGCCCGAGCGGCACGAGGACGAGCAGTGCCCAGCCCAGCAGCGCCGAGGCGGTGCGGTCCGCGCGGTCCTCGTCACCGTCCTGCAGGTGACGTGCCACCAGCGGGACAGCCACCGCGGCGAGCGCCCCGCCGGCCGCGATCTCGAACACGACGTTGGGGATGAGGTTGACGGTGGTGTAGACCTGCCCCAGACAGGTCGTCCCCACCGCCTCCGAGAAGACCACCCAGCGGGCGACCCCGGCCACCCGGGCGAGCAGGGTGGTGGCCGCGACGACGCCCGCCGCGGCGAGCAGTCCCTGCCCGACGATCCGGCGGCTCGGCCCCGGTCCCGGCCCTGGCCCCGTTCCCGGGCGTGCTCCCGGTCCCGACGAGCTCATCGGCGGCCCCAGCGGTCCAGCTGACGCAGGACGGGGGTCGCGTCGATGACCCGGGAGAAGCTCACCCGCTCGCTGAGCAGGGTCAGGCCGGCCAGGGCGGCGAGGCAGGTCCAGCGGGCCCGTGGCGACAGCTCGCGGACGGCCGCCACGCCGAGGGCCGCACCCACGGCGTTGGCCCCGGTGTCCCCGAGCATGCTCCGGCTGCCCAGGTCGTCGGGCAGGGCAGCGAGAGCGGCGCCCGAGCAGGCCGCCGCCGCCGGCTGCGTGCGCGCCAGCGGCAGGCCGACGAGGAGTCCGACCTTGAGCGTCCTCCCGGGGCGCAGGTCCAGCAGGTTGGCGAGGTTCGCGGCACCGGCGACGACGCCGGCGGCAGCCAGGGTGGAGGCCCCCCGCCCCCGGCAGCGGTCGGCCTCAAACGCGGCCAGCGCGCCGGCCGTCACGAGCACCGCGACCTTGAGCGCGCCGGTGGTCACCCGGCCCCGCCGCAGGGCGCCGAGGTGCCCCCGCAGCCCCTTGACGCCGGTGTCGCCCGCCAGGTCGTCGACGGCACCCCCGCCCGCGGCGAGCAGCACCGCCGCGGCCGAGGCGGGTTCGACCAGGGCCAGCGGCGCCGCCGTGCCGATCGCCAGGGCCACCCCCTCCACCAGCGTCACCTCGTCGCCGCGGTGGTTCACCCGGACCCAGCGACGGCCACCACCGGGCAGGGCGTCTCGTCGGTCCAGCAGACGCACCCCCCAGGTGAGCACGACGGCTGCGCCGGTCACAGCCACGGGGCGCGGGAAGGCAGGCGTGCCGGCACCGACGGAGGGGCCGGCCGGGGTCACGGGGCCGACGGAGGGGCCGGCCGGCGCCAGGGGGCCGACGGAGGGGCCGGCCTGCGCCAGGGGGCCGACGGAGGGGCCGGCCTGCGTCACGGGGCCGACGTGGTCTCGGTGTCGTCGGGCACCGGCTCGCTCGCCGGAGCCTGCCCGTCGGCGCCGGTCGTGGCGCCGAGCCGCAGCGGCGGCGGCGCCGGCACCGGCGCCTCCGCCTGGCGGCCGAGCCCGTAGTGCCCGGCCTCGTCCTGCAGCTCCCAGGCCAGCCCGAGCACCGCCGCCGCCCGGCCGCTGGCGCTCTCCAGGTCGTCGACGGTCGAGACGTCGTCCCGGAGGCCGCCCTCGTCACGGATGGCCTGGACGAGGGCGTCCTCGCCGCCCCCCTCGGCCAGGGCCTCGGTCTCGGTGCCCGCCGCCCCAACCACCAGCGGCTGCTCCAGCGCGGCCAGCGTGCGGACGAGGTCCAGCCGGGTGCGCAGCCGGTCCTCGGCCTCCGGGCCCGCGTCGTCGTCCCCCTCCGGCAGTCCGCCGCCGACGATGACCATGGCGTCGGGGGGGCGACGGTCGGTGACCTGGGCAGCCTGCCCCTGCCAGCGCAGGTCGAGCAGCCCCTCCTCCTCCAACCGCTCGGCGGCCGCCAGCCAGGCTCCCACGTCGCCGTCCGGGTCCGCCCCCGCCAGGATGGTCCCGAGCAGCGCACCGGGGCCCGCCTCCTCCAGACCCCTGGCCTCGGGGATCTCCAGCGTGCTCGCGAGCCGCTCGACCACCCCCTCGTCGACCTGCCCGGCGTCGAGGGAGTCGTCGACCTCGACCTCCAGCACCAGCGCGCCGCCGGCCTCGCCGAGGCGGTCCTCCAGCAGCGCCACGTGGTTGCGGTCGGCCCCGGGCAGGACCACCAGGGCCACGCGGGTGCCGTTGAGGGTGCCGGCCACCCCGCGCGGGCTGAGCAGGTCGACGGCCTCGTCCTTGGCCTCGGCCTGCCGTGCCCGCACGTCCAGCTCGCTGCGCAGCTCGGTCCGCTCCGTCCGCAGCTGGCCGACCTCCTCGTCGATGGTGTCCGAGATGCCCTCGCGCAGCGGGCCGGCGCCGAGCACGATCCCGACCGCCAGGGCGATGAAGACCGCGACCAGCGACACGAGGTGGTAGCGGAAGTCGATCACGGTGAGAACAACCCCTCCATCCAGGCCCAGACGTCGTCCCATCGTACGGCCAGCACGCCCAGCAGGGCCCTGCCACCAGGGGTGACCGCCAGGGCAACGAGCAGGGCCAGCAACCCGGCCAGCACCAGCCAGACCAGCGACACGGTGGGGATCCGAGACCGGTACAGGAGGCTCACCCCCTTGGCGTCCACCAGCTTGCTCCCGACCCGCAGCCGGGTGAGGAAGGTGCTCGCCATCCCCTGCCTGCCTTTGTCGAGGAACTCCACCAGGGTCGCGTGCGTGCCGACCGCCACGATGAGCTCGGCCCCGAGCTCGTCGGCCAGCAGCATGGCGATGTCCTCGCTCGTCCCCGGCGCCGGCAGCACGACGGCATCGGTGACCCCCAGGGCCTGCACCCGTTCCAGACCGGGGGCGCGGCCGTCGCGGTAGGCGTGCACGACCAGCTCGGCGCCGCTGGTCAGGGCGGCGTCGGACACCGAGTCCATGTCGCCGACGACGAGGTCGGGGGTGTGCCCCATCTCCAGCAGCGCGTCCGCCCCGCCGTCGACGCCGATGAGGACGGGCCGGGCCTCGCGGAGGAACGGACGCAGGGTCTGCAGGTCCTCCTTGTAGTGGTAGCCGCGCACGACCACCAGGGCGTAGCGTCCGGCGAAGCTCGTGCGCAGCTCCGGGACCCCGATGCCGTCCAGCAGCAGCTCGCGCTCCGCCCGGACGTACTCCATGGTGTTGTGGGAGAACGCCTCGATCTGCTCGGAGAGGTTGCCGCGGGCGTCCTCCTGCTGCTGGCGCACCAGCTCCGGCGTCATCCGGACCCCCTCGGCGACGACGGCCCCGTCGACCCGGACCTGCTCGCCGGTCACGGTCACGGTCACCCCCTCGGGCAGGGCCATCACCTCGCTCCCGGCGGCGTCGATCAGCGGTATGCCCGCCTCCATGAGGATCTGGGGACCCATGTTGGGGTAGGCGCCGGTCGTGGACGACGCGGCGTTGACGACCGCGACCGGTGCGCAGGCGACGAGGGCGGCGGCGCTGACCTGATCGAGGTCGGCGTGGTCGATGACCGCGACGTCCCCGGGCTGCAGCCGTGCCGTCAGCCGTTTGGTGCGCGCGTCGACCCGCGCCGGGCCCACCACGGGACCGGCGTGGCGGGTGCTCGCTCGGCGCCTCGTGCTCATCCGGCGTCAATGGTCGCACGACGGGAGAGCAGCTCCCGTGCGTGTTCCAGCGCCGCGTCGGAGTCGGCGA
The DNA here is from genome assembly GCF_947487915.1 of uncultured Serinicoccus sp. Classification (GTDB taxonomy): domain Bacteria; phylum Actinomycetota; class Actinomycetes; order Actinomycetales; family Dermatophilaceae; genus Ornithinicoccus. The sequence continues at coordinate 387,443 of NZ_CANKYH010000002.1, forward strand.
CCCCACCCAGCATGCGCGCCAGCTCCGCCTCGCGCTCGGCCCCCTCCACGACGCTCACGTCGCTGCTCGTGACCTGGCCGTCGGTGCTCTTGCGCACCACGAGGTGGCGGTCGGCGTGTGCGGCGACCTGCCCCAGGTGGGTGACGACGACGACCTGCGAGGTGGTCGCCAGCCGCGCCAGGCGCGCCCCCAGGTCCAGCGCCGCCGCGCCACCGACGCCGGCGTCGACCTCGTCGAAGACGTAGGTGGGGACGGACCCGTCGCCGCAGACCAGCTCCAGGGCGAGCATGACCCGGGACAGCTCACCGCCGGAGGCCGCCCTGGTGACCGATCGCGCGGGGGCTCCCGGGTTGGCGGCCAGGCGGATCTCGACGGTGTCGAGGCCGGAGCGTCCGGCCCGCACCAGCGACCCGTCGGACAGCCGCACGACCGGCTCCCCGGGGCCGTCCTGCGGGCCGTCCGCGCCCGCCGGTCGCTCGGGCCGGCGGTGGGCCACCTCGATGCTCACCGTCGCCGAGCCCATGGCCAGGTGCGCGAGCTCCTCGGTGACGGTCGCCCCGACCCGCTCGGCGGTCCGTCGGCGGACCGCGCCGAGCTCGGCGCCGCAGCGCGCCGTCTCGTCCCGCAACCGGGCCACCTCCGAGGCCAGCGCGGCGAGGTCCTCGTCGGAGACGTCGATGTCGTGCAGCTCCTGCGCCGCCCGTCGGGCGAAGGCCAGCACCTCCTCGGTGCTCGAGCCGTACCGCCGCAGGAGCGCACCGATCTCGGAGCGCCGCGCGTGGACGGACTCCAGTCGCTCCGGGTCGACGTCGACCCCGGCGGCGTAGCCCGCCAGCTCTGGCCCGAGGTCGCTCGCGAGATAGAGCAGGTCCTGCACGCGGCGCTGCAGCCCGGCCAGCTCCTCGTCGTGCTCGGCCGCCGGCCCGAGGGCTGCGACCGCGGTTCCCAGCAGCCCGGAGACCGACGGGCCGTCCGCCGCTCCGGTGGCCGGGTCGCCCCCCACGAGCGCGTCGTGGGCGGTGTGCGCCGCCTGCCGCAGCTCCTCGGCGTACGTCAGGCGGTCCGCCTCCGCACGCAGGTCTGACTCCTCCCCCGGCACCGGGTCGACCTGCTCGATCTCCTCCACGGCGGTGCGCAGGGCGGACACCCGCAGCGAACGCTCGGCGGTCGTCCTCGTCAGCTCGGCCCACCGCTCCTGGGCCTGCTGCCAGGCCTGCCAGGCCACGGCATACGCCTCGGCGGCCGCCGCGAGGTCGGGACCGCCGGCGGCGTCCAGCAGGACGCGGTGCTGCTCGGTGTCCCGTAGCCGCCACTGGTCCGCCTGGCCGTGGACCGCCACGAGGTGCTCGCCGACCTCCCCCAGGACCGAGACGGGAGCGCTGCGTCCCCCGACGCTGGCGCGGGACCGGCCCTCGGCGGCCACCGTGCGCACCAGGATGAGCCCGTCCGTGGCGTCGCCCCCGGCCTCCTCCACCCGCCGGGCGGCGGGGTGCTCGCGGGGCACGTCGACCTCACCCTCCACCACGGCCCGGGAGGCCCCCGCGCGCACCAGGCCGGCGTCGGCGCGCTCCCCCAGGAGCAGCCCCAGGCCGCTGACCACCATCGTCTTGCCGGCCCCCGTCTCGCCGGTGATGACGTTGAGGCCGGGGGCCAGGTCGAGCTCGGCCTCCTCGATGACCCCGAGCTGCTGGAGCCGGATGCGCCGCAGCGTCACGCCGTGACCTCGGGCGGACCGCCGGCGGGACCGCGCCACCCGGAGACGGGGAGGGCGAACTTGGCGACGAGACGGTCGGTGAAGGCACCGGTCCCGAGCCGCGCCAGCAGGACCGGCGTCGTGGACCGGCGCACCTCGATGCGCGCGCCCGGCGGCAGCTCGACGGTGCGGCGGCCGTCGCACCACATCACGCCGGTGACGTGGCTGTGCGGGACCACCTCGACGGCCAGGTGCGCGTCCGGCCCGAGGACCACGGGACGCGCGAAGAGGGCGTGCGCGGAGATGGGGACGACGAGCAGCGCCTCCACGTCGGGCCAGATGATCGGCCCGCCACCGGAGAACGCGTAGGCGGTCGAGCCCGTGGGGGTGGACATGACGACGCCGTCGCAGCCCCAGGTGGACAGCGGTCGTCCGTCGACCTCGACCGCCAGCTCCAGCATGCGCTCCCGGGCGGACTTCTCGACGCTCGCCTCGTTGAGGGCCCAGTTGTGGCAGACCACCCGGCCGTCGTGCACGACGTCGACCTCCAGCGTCATCCGCCGCTCGACGTGGTAGTCCCGGTCGACGATGCGGGCGACGATGACCTCGATGTCGTCCTTCTCCGCCTCGGCCAGGAAGCCGACCCGACCGAGGTTCACCCCCAGCAGCGGCGTCCCGGCCGGTCGGGCGATCTCCGCCCCCCGCAGGATGGTGCCGTCGCCCCCGAAGACGACGACCAGCTCGCAGCCCGAGGCGTCGACGTGCCCGGGCACCGGGCTCTTCAGGGCGACCACCTCGCTGTCGCCGACCACCTGGTGGGTGGGGTCCGCCTCGGGGACGACCTCGACCTCGATACCGTGCTGCCCCAGCCGCTCGGCGAACTCGCTCGCCAGGTGCGGGACGTCGGACCGCGTCGGGTGGGTCACGAGCATGATCCGCCGGCTCATCCGTCCTCCTGTGCTCGGGCCCTGATCAGGGCGGCCATACCGGTCCGCCCGGGTGCACAGCCCATCATGCCCTCCCCGTCCCGGCAGGGGCCCGGGTGGGCGCACCGGCGCAGCCACCAGAGGTACTCCACGTTGCCGCTGGCCCCGCGCAGCGGGGAGAGGAGCAGGTCCTGCGGCGACAGGCCGTGCTCGCGGGCCTGGGCGTCGAGCTCCTGGAGCACGCGCTCGCGGTGAGCCGGGGACCGCACGACCCCGCCGCGCCCGAGGGCGCCCGCGCCGACCTCGAACTGCGGCTTGACGAGCAGCACGAGGTCGGCGCCGGGAGCGGCGAGCTCGGCGAGGTGCCCCAGCACGACCGACAACGAGATGAAGGACAGGTCGGCGACCACCACCTCGAAGGGACCTCCGAGGGACGCGGGGGTCGCGTCCCTGACCGAGAGCCCCGGTCGGTCCTCCACCCGCGGGTCCTCGTGCAGCACCGGGGACAGCTGTCCGTGCCCCACGTCCAGAGCGACCACCCGAGCCGCCCCGCGCTCGAGCAGCACCTGCGTGAAGCCGCCGGTGGACGCCCCCACGTCCAGGGCCTCGCGGCCGGGGATCCGCTCGCCCACCTCCGGCCACGCCTCCAGCGCGTGCGCGAGCTTGACCGCGCCACGCCCGACCCAGCCGCGGCGCACCCAGGCGGACTCGGTGCCGGCTCCCGACCCCTCGACCCTCACGTCCTCGTCCGCAGCGACCGGATGCGCGGCCCGCCGCACCGTCTGTCCACCCACCTGCACGAGGCCGTCCCGGATCAGCAGCTGTGCCTGCGTGCGGCTCGAGGCCAGACCCCGGGCGACGAGCGCCCGGTCCAGCCGGACGCTCACCGGGGTCGCGGCCTGGCCCCTGCCGAGCCGGGCTGGTCGGTATCCGGGCTCGTCAGCCGGGCCTGCAGCGACCGGTGGGCCGTGGCGAGGGCGTCGGCCACCGAGGCCGGGTCCCCCTCGTCGAGTCCACGCCGCAGGGTCCTCAGGGTCGCGTCGACCTCGTCGTCACCCGTGGCGGGCGGAGCCCCGGTCGCCTCGAGGTCGGTCGGGGCGTTAGGCCCGTCAGACCCCTCCTGCGGCTGGGCACCTGGTCCTGGTCCGCCGCTCACGTGGCACCCCACAGCCCGGCCAGGTCGAGGAGGGTGCTCGCGACGTGGTCGGGACGCTGGTCGTCGGGCGCCGCCTCCGCCTCGGCCCTCTCGGAGACCCCGGTCAGCACCAGGGCGCTCGGCAGCCCGGCCGCCCGGGCTCCGGCGATGTCGGTCTCCAGCCGGTCCCCCACCATGAGGGTCTGCTCGCGCGGATGGCCGAGCCGGCGCAGGCCCACGACGTAGGCGGGACGGTGCGGCTTCCCCACCACCCTCGGGCGACGACCGGTGGCGTGGGCCACCGCGGCCACGAGCGAGCCGTTGCCCGGCGCCAGGCCGCGCGCGGTGGGCAGGGTCGCGTCGTCGTTGGTGGCGATCCACGGGACGCCGGCGCGGACCGCGTAGGCGGCCTCGGTGAGGTCGGTGACCCCCAGTCGGGGTCCGTAGCCCTGGACCACCGCGCCCACCTCAGGCGCAGCGTCCTGCTCGACAGCCGCCGCCACCTCCTCGGGGGAGATCACTGCGAAGCCGGCGTCGCGCAGCGCCCGAGCCACGCCCTCCCCGCCCACGGCGAGGACCGGGGCGGAGCCCAGCAGCTCCGGGTGCTCCTCCCCGAGCACCTCCGCAGCCACCTGAGAGGCAGTGAGGATCTCCTCCTCCGCGGCGCGGACCCCCAGCTCGGTCAGGTGACGCGCCACCATCTCGGGCGTCCTCGAGGCGTTGTTGGTCATGAAGAGCACGTCCACGCCCGCGTCCCTGGCGCTCTGCAGCCCGTCGACGGCTCCCTCGCAGACCTGGTCGCCCCGGTAGACCACGCCGTCCAGGTCGCAGAGGAGGCCGGAGATCACGACCGGGCCTCCGGGCGGCCGCGCCCCTCGCCGGCCGGGCGGGACGGCACGTCCGCACCGGACCGGTCCGTGCCCTCGACCGGGTCGTCGTCACCGAGGTCGACCACCCAGGCCTCGTCACTGGTGCCGAGACGCTCCGCGGCGTCGGTCTCGCCGTTGACGTCCACCTCCGCCGCCGAGGCGTACCACTCCTGCGCCTCGTCGACCCGGCCCGCACCCTCCAGCGCCGACGCATAGGCATACCGCACGCGGGCCGCCCACGGTTGCCGCGCCGTGCTCGCCCGGGCCAGCCGCTCGATGTGCTGGACGGCAGCGGCGTGCTGCCCGAGATCGGCCCGTGCGCCGGTCACGACGATCGCCAGCTCGACCTGCTCCGCCGCCGCGAGACGGGCCGCCTCGGGCGAGGCCGCCAGCTCCACAGCGCGCTCCGGGCGTCCGAGACCACGCTCGACATCGGCCATCAGGGGCAGGAGGTGCTGGGAACCGCTGAGCCGGCGAGCCGTGCGGAACTCGGCCAGGGCCTTGGCCCACTCACCGCGGCGGTAGTAGACGACCCCCAAGGTCTCCCGGACCCCGGCGACGCGCCCGGCGCGACGGGCGGCCGCCTCCGCGTGGGCCAGGGCCAGCTCGTAGTCCTCGGCGTCCAGCAGCCGCCCGACCATCACGAGGTGGCCCCCCACGCCCTCGGCATTCTCCTTGCTCAGCGTCCGCAGCTCGCTGCGCAGCGAGCGGTCCAGCCCACCGGCGTCGGCGTCCTCAGGCAGCGGGGGCTCGGGGATCCTGGGCGGCCGGCGCACGTCCGACCGGTCCGCGGAGTCCGCGTGCGACGGACGTCCGGCCCCGGGCCCGCCCCGTGGACCTCCCCGGCCCTGCTGCTCGCGGGCGCCGCCGTCGCGACCACGCCGCTCTCCCCGGCGCCCGCGACCGTCGTCGCGTCGCTCGCGCCCCTCGGGGCGCGGGCCGGAGGCCGGGCGTTCCTGGTTCACGGGTGTCCTCTCGTCTGCAGCCTGGGGCATCATTCTTGCAGGTCCGCGCGGGCGGCCCGGCCGCGGACATGCGGAAGGGCCCGCCCTGGTGGGCGGGCCCTTCCGTGAATGGTGGTCCGGCGGTGTCCTACTCTCCCACAC
>NZ_CANKYH010000003.1 GCF_947487915.1 uncultured Serinicoccus sp.
CACGAGGGGTCCGCCGACCAGTCTAGGTGCTGGGCCGGACCTGACCAAGACGGCCCGGTCGCCCGGGCCTGCCCGGCATGCGGAAGGCCCCGGGTCACCGGTGGAAACGGTGGCCCGGGGCCTGCCCGGCTGGCGGAGGATGGGGGATTTGAACCCCCGAGGGTTTTATCCCAACACGATTTCCAATCGTGCGCACTAGGCCGCTATGCGAATCCTCCGCGCAGCAGAATACCCGAGGCGGTGCGAGCGGCCCAAACGCGCAGCCGGGGCGCGTCCGGTGCGTGCCTAGCGGCGGCGGGTGCCGAAGACCGAGCGGGTGATCTCCCGCCCGATGACGGTGCCGGCCGAGCGCAGCATCGAGCGGAACGCGCCGGAGGAGACGACCTGCTCGAGCACGCCCCCGTCCGGGTCCGGACGTCCCCCGCCGCCACCCGAGCGGCGACGCCCCGCGCCGCCCGGGGCCGGGGCCGCCTCCCGCTCCCGCCCCTGCGCCGCGGCCTCGGCGGCCTCCTGCTCCTGCGCCGCCCGGGTCGCCTCCTCCATCCTGGCGGCCAGCATCTCGTGCGCGGACTCGCGGTCGAGCGCCTCGGCATACCGGCCGGACAGCGAGGACCCGGCCACCAGCGTCCGCACGACCTCCTCCTCCGAGGGCCCGATGCGGGCCTGGGGGGCCCGGAGCATGGTGCGCGCGACCGGGGTCGGCGCGCCCTCCTCGGACAGGACGGTGACGACCGCCTCGCCGGTGCGCAGCGAGGTCAGGACCTCGCCGAGGTCGTAGTCGCTGGTGGGGAAGGTCGACACGGTCGCCCTGAGCGCCTTGGCGTCGTTGGGGGTGTGGGCGCGCAGCGCGTGCTGCACCCGGTTGCCCAGCTGGGCGAGGATGGCGTCCGGCACGTCCGTGGGGGTCTGCGTGACGAAGAAGACCCCGACGCCCTTGGACCGGATGAGGCGCACCGCCTGCTCGACGGCGTCGAGGAAGGCGTCGGAGGCGTCGTCGAAGAGCAGGTGCGCCTCGTCGAGGACGAAGACGAGGGTCGGCTTCTCCGGGTCGCCCACCTCGGGGAGGTCCTGGAAGAGCTCGGCCAGCAGCCACATGAGGAAGGTGGAGAACAGCACCGGCCGGTCCCGCACCCCGGGCAGCTCGAGCAGCGTGATGACGCCGGCCCCATCGGCGGTGGTGCGCATCAGGTCGGCGGTCTCGAACTCCGGCTCGCCGAAGAAGACGTCTCCCCCGGCCGCGGACAGGCCGATGAGCTCGCGCAGGATCACCCCGGCCGTCGACGTCGCGATGCCGCCCAGCCCCTTGAGGTCCGCCCTCCCCTCGTCGGAGATGAGGTGCTGGGTGACCGCGATGAGGTCCTCGAGGTCCAGGAGCGCCAGCCCCTGCTGGTCGGCCCAGTAGAAGATCAGGCCCAGGCTGGACTCCTGGGTCTGGTTGAGACCCAGGACCTTCGACAGCAGCGTCGGCCCGAAGGCGGTGACCGTGGCCCGCACCGGGTTGCCCGTGCCGTGCCCGCCGAGGTTGAGCAGCTCGACCGGGTATGCCTTCGCCTCCCACTCCTGGGCGAGGCCGGTCATCCGCTCCTCGATCTTGCCCCCGCCCTCGGCCGGGGTCGCCAACCCGGTGAGGTCGCCCTTGACGTCCGCGAGGAAGACCGGCACCCCGGCGTCGGAGAGCTGCTCGGCGAGCACCTGGAGCGTGACCGTCTTGCCGGTGCCGGTCGCCCCCGCGACCAGGCCGTGCCGGTTCATCGACCCCAGCGGCAGCCGGACGACCGCCTCGCTCGCCACGGCGTCCCCGTCGGGGCCGACCGCGCCGCCCAGCGTGATGCTCGGTCCGGCGAAGGCGTACGCGTCCCGGATCCGGTCGACCTGGCTGCTGCTCTGCTGGCTCACCCCCCAGACTCTAGACTGCGCGGCATGATCTTCAAGGGCGTCGGGGACGAGCAGCCCTACCCCCCGCACGGCCTGGACGAGCCCGGCGACTGGGCCCACCTGCCACCCCGGATGCTGCGGCTGGACGACCTCGTGACGACGCGCTCGCAGCTGGACCTGAGGGCGCTGCTGTCCTCCGACTCCACCTTCTACGGCGACATCTTCTGCCACGTCGTCCGGTGGCGGGGCACCCTCTACCTCGAGGACGGCCTGCACCGTGCCCTGCGGGCCGCCCTCCAGGGCCGACCCGCCGTCCACGGGCGTGTCCTCGACCTCGACGGCACGGCGACTCGCTAGCCTGCTGCCCTTCGGGAAGGACTTCTGCGTGGGATACGTGCGCACCGCCGGCATGTCGACGGCCGCCCGCCGGGCGCGTCGTCGCGCCGCCATGGTCATGGCGGCGCTGCTCGGCGTGCTCGTGCTGGCCCTGGTCCTGGCGATGGCCTCCATGCAGGGCTGGTTCGGGATGGGCGGGGACGCCGACGAGGCCCCGGCGACGGTGGCGGCGCCGACCCCCACGCTCGCGGCGGAGGACGTCGTCGTCAACGTCTTCAACTCCACGGGCGTCGCGGGGCTGGCCGGCCGGGCGAGCGAGGGTCTGCAGGCGCGCGGGTTCACCGTCGACGGGGTGGACAACTCCGGCGCCGACCTCGAGGGCCCCGGGCAGATCATCCACGGCCCCTCCGGCCTGGAGGGTGCCCAGCTGCTGGCCGAGGCCCTCCCCCAGGAGGTGGAGCTGGTGCAGGACGAGCGCGAGGACGCGACGCTGGACCTCGTGCTGGGCGACGCCTGGGAGGACCTGCCCGCCCCCGAGGAGCCCGAGCCGACGGGGGAGGGTCGATGAGCGCGAAGCACGAGGTGCGCGTCGAGCGCCGGGTCGAGGCCCCGGCCGGGGCGGTCTGGAAGGTCGTCACCGACCTCGACCACGCCCAGGAGCGCCTCTCCCAGGTCACCGACCTGCACGTCATCACCCCCGGCCCGTATGCCATCGGCACCGGCTGGCGCGAGACGCGCCGAATGATGGGCGCCTCGGACACCCAGGAGATCTGGGTGGTCGACAACGACCCCGAGCGCCGGACCGAGACCGAGGCGCGCTCCGGCAACACCACCTATCGCACGGTGCTGACCCTCGAGCCGCTCGCGGAGGCCGACGCCACCCTGCTGACGGTGCACTTCAGCGCCAGCACGCCGGACCCCCGCGCCCTCCAGCGCCTGGCGCTGCGGGTCGTCGGCCCGCTGGGGCTCAAGCTGACCGAGAAGGCGCTGCGCACCGAGCTCGACGACATCGCGGCCGCCGCCCAGGAGCTCCACGCCCGCTGAGCGTGCCTGTGGACAACCTCGGCGGCGGGCCCACGATCAGCCCTAGGTTCGGTCCATGGACCACCTCGGAGCACCGCCGTCGACCACGCACCACCCGCCCCCGCCCCGCGGGCCGACCCTCCACCCCCCGGAGGACCTCCGTGCGGGAGTTCCTCCTGACCCTGGCTCCCCCTGGGGAGCACCACCCCTGGGGTGCGGCCCGTGGGGGCCGCCGGGCTACCAGCACCCGCGGGGCACCTCGTCCCTGGTCCTCGGGCTGCTGAGCGTGACCGTCTTCACCCCGCTCGGGCCGTTCGCCTGGGCGATGTCCCGCCGGGCGCTGCGGGAGGTGGACGCCGCCCCGGTCGTGGTCACCAACCGGGGCCAGCTGGTCGCCGCCCAGGCCATGGGGGTGGTGGCGACCGCCCTCCTCGCCGTGCTGGTGGTCACCGTCGTGGCCGCGGTGCTGGGGGTCCTGCTGCTCGCGGTCTGACGTCCCGTGTCGACTACCGGCCGGTGTCGACGAGCCGCACCTGCTGCAGCGCCACCGGCTGGATCGCCGCCGGACCACCGAACGCGCCGACGTAGCCCGGCCGGCGCAGCTCCAGGCTCTGCCGGCTCTGGGTGGGCAGTCCGTCGGGGCGCACGAGCAGCATGGGGCTGCCGACCTGGCCGGCGAGCGCGCCGCCGGCGAGGGCGTCCGGCCAGTTGCGGCCGGTGGCGACGAAGGCCATCTCCTGCGCAGCCGGGATGCGCTGCGCGACGCGGGAGGCGACGGCATACCGGTCCTTGCCGTCGAGCCTGCGGATGGTGGGCGCCGAGGCGCCGCCGAGGCCCCGGCGCAGCTGGGTGATGACGTCGCCGGACACGGCGCCGGTGCCACCGAGCACGACGACCTCGTCCGGTCGTAGGTACCGCAGGGCGTCCATCACCGGGGCCGGCACCTCGCCGCGCTTGGTGAGGAGCAGCGGTGCGCCCTCGTAGGCCGCGGCCGCCCCGCCGGTCAGGCCGTCCGGCCAGTTGTCACCGGTCGCCAGGTAGGCCGTGGACCCTCCCTGCTCCCAGAAGGAGGAGGCCACCGCACCGGAGACGGCGTAGCGGTTGGCCCCGGTCACGCGTTCCACCCCGTCGGCGTAGCGCAGGAGCTCGTCGGCCACCCCCTTGGTCACCGCCCCGGTGCCGCCCAGCACGACGACCCGCCGCGGGTCCAGAGCCTGCAGGGCACGCACCGTCGAGGCCGGCAGGCTGTCCTTGCGGGTGAGCAGGACGGGGCCGCCCAGGAGGCCCGCGAGCGCGGAGCCGGACAGCGCGTCGGGGAAGTTCTGGCCCGACACGACGACGACCGTGTCCGCGCCCTCGGCCCAGGACGCGGCGATGTTGGCGGCGACGGCGTAGCGGTCGGTGCCGCTGATGCGCTCGACGACGGAGTGCCGCTGGTAGCCGGTCGTCGCGGCGGCGTCGGTGGACAGGGAGCGCCCCGACCACGCGAGGACCGTCAGGGCGGTCGCCCAGACGTCCCCGTCGGCGTGCTCGTAGAACTCGGGCAGCGCCCCGTCGGCGTGCTGCTGCTGCAGCAGCCAGGTCATGGTGGCGTCGCGCCGCGCCGGCTCGTCGGCGTGGGTCCGGGCCATGGCGAAGCTCTGCTGGGCCAGCGCGTTGACCCCGACGGGCAGGTCCTCGGCGAGCACCGGCGAGCTGCCGCGGGAGAGCGAGAGGTAGTCGCGGGCGCCGAGCCCGGTCGCGCGGGCCGTGCGCATGGTGTCGACGGCCGCCATGGCCTGGGGCGTGACGGCGGTGGACCACGCCTCGACGCCGCCACCGGAGCGGATGCCTGCGGTCGTCGGGTCGGCCGCCGCGGCGACGGCGTCGACGGCGGCCTGCGGGACGGTGCCGCCGCTGCGCTTCAGGCCCATGACGCAGATGCCGGTGACGAAGACCCAGTCGTCGCCGCACCGTCCGTCGGCCAGCTCGTTCCGCAGGGCGGCCACGAGGTCGACGCCACCGAAGGACCGCGGGTTGCGGCCGGCGACGTCGACCGCGATCGCGGTGAGTCCGAGGACCACGGGGTCGGCCGCCGCCGTGGGGGCGCGACGCTCCAGCTGGCCGGTGAGGCGTTGCAGGTCGCTGGAGTGCTCCGGGCCGGCCGCACCCAGCGCGACGACGGCCAGGGCGAGTCCGTCGGTCGTCATCCGGCCGGTGCCGGCCTGGACGGTGAGCCACGCGGCCCCGCGGTCGGCGGCGGCCGCCAGGTCGGCCGCGCGCACGGCGGTCGGGGCGGGCACCTCGACGGCCGCGGGCGTCGACGCATCCGTCGGGGCGCGCACCTGGACGGCGGGCGCAGCCGGGAGCGTCAGCGCGCCGGGTCGGCTCACCTCGTCCGTCGGGGGCTCGGCGACGGCCACGAGGGGGGAGGCCAGCAGGCCCGTGGCGAGCGCCGTGACGAGGGTGCGACGCAGGGGACGACGGAGCATGGTGGCTCACTTCCGGGGACGAGACATGCGGCCCTCGGGGACGAGACATGCGGCCCTCGGGGACGAGGAGGGCGGCCTCCGACCTTCTGGGGACGAGAGGAGGCGGCGTGAGCATAACGCGATGACCACGCGCGGGGCTAGAGCTCTCTGAGAGGTTTCTGTGACGGGCGTGGTCTCGCCCAGGCGGCTCCGAGGGCCGCCGGGTAGCCTCGGGGCATGTACCGCTTCGAGCCCCCACCCACGCCGCAGTTCGGCGGTGGCTCCGAGCCCGTCGACCCGTATGCCGGTCCCGGGCCGGCGCGGTCGGACCGGAGACCTGCCAGCGCGCGCCCCCGCAGCACCCCCGCGGAGCCGCACCCCCGGGCCGGGACAGCCCTCATCCTCGGGATCCTGTCGGTCTGCGGCGTCGCGGTCCTCGGGCCCGTCGCCTGGGCGGTGGCCCATCTCGCGCTGCGCGAGGTCGACCGCTCCCCCTCCCCGACCCGTGGCCGCCGGCAGCTGGTGGTGGCCCGCGCGCTCGGGGTCGTCGGGTCCGTCTTCCTCGTGCTGTGGGTGCTGGCCGCCCTCGTGGTCCTCGGCCTCATCGGCCTGGCCGACGCCGTCTCCTGACCGGCGGCCCCGAGCACCAGAGAACCCCCGGACCGGTGGTCCGGGGGTTCTCCTGCGCGTCGATGACGACACCGCGGTGGCGGTGGGATTTGAACCCACGGTGGACTTGCGCCCACACACGCTTTCGAGGCGTGCTCCTTAGGCCGCTCGGACACGCCACCGCCGATGAGGCTACCCGACGAGCCGGGCCCACCCCAAACAGTCTCCCCGTCACCGGCGGTCGGCGAAGAAGGTGGTGAGCAGCGCCGCGCACTCCTCCTCCAGCACCCCGCCGACCACCTCGACCCGGTGCAGCGAGCGGCGGTCCCGGGGCAGGTCCCACACCGACCCGCACGCCCCGGCCTTGTCGTCCCAGGCCCCGAAGACCACCCGGTCGACCCGGGCGAGCACGGCCGCCCCGGCACACATCGCGCACGGCTCCAGGGTCACGACGAGCGAGCACCCGTCCAGCCGCCAGGACCCGAGGCCGGCGCCGGCCTCACGCAGGGCCGCGACCTCCGCGTGCCCGGTCGGGTCGTGCTCCAGCTCGCGCACGTTGCGTCCCCGTCCGACCACCCGCCCGTCGGCGTCGACGACGACCGCCCCGACGGGCACGTCACCGGACTCCCCCACCGCCCGGGCCTGCGCGAGCGCCTCGGCGACCCAGTCGGCATACCTCCCCGGGCCCCACGCCGCGTCCGCCAGGGGTGCGGGCGGGGTGTCGGGCACGTCGGTCACGTCCTAGAGTCTGGCGTATGCGCGTCCTCGTTGCCGACCACCCGCTCATCGCCCACAAGCTGACCTACCTGCGCGACCGGAGGACCGACACCCCGACCTTCCGCCGCCTGGCGGACGAGCTGGTGACGCTGCTCGCCTACGAGGCGACCCGCGAGGTGCGGGTCTCGCCGTTCGAGATCGAGACGCCGGTGGCGGCGACGACGGGCATCCACCTGGCCACGCCCAAGCCGCTCGTCGTCCCGATCCTGCGGGCCGGGCTGGGGATGCTGGACGGCATGATGCGGATGCTGCCGACCGCCGAGGTCGGGTTCCTGGGGATGGTCCGCAACGAGGAGACCCTCGAGGCGCACACCTACGCCAACCGGCTCCCGGACGACCTCGACCGGCGGCAGTGCTACGTCCTCGACCCGATGCTCGCGACCGGGGGGACCCTCATCGCGGCCATCCGCTATCTCGTGGAGCGCGGCGCCGACGACATCACCGCCATCACGCTGCTCTCGGCGCCGGAGGGGATCGAAAAGGTCCAGGCCGGGCTGGCCGACGTCGAGCCCCCCATCACCCTGGTGACCGGAGCCATCGACGAGCGCCTCAACGAGCAGGGCTACATCGTGCCGGGGCTCGGCGACGCCGGCGACCGGCTCTACGGCGTGGTCTGAGGGCAGGTATGCCGCCGCCCCAGCCCGCGGACGCGGCGCCTGCCCCGTCGGCCGGGGCGCGGGCCTCGACCCGGTCGGCGGTCGAGCCCTTCCACGTCATGGAGGTGCTCAAGGCCGCGGCCCTGCGGCAGCGCACCCACGGCGACGTGCTCACCCTGTGCGCCGGGCAGCCCTCCACCCCGGCCCCCGCCGTGGCCCGGGCCGCCGCGATCGAGGCGCTGGACACCGACGTCCTCGGCTACACCGAGTCGACCGGCATCCTGCCGCTGCGCCGCGCCGTCGCCGAGCACCACCGGGAGACCGCCGGCATCGACGTCGACCCGGACGACGTCGTCGTCTTCCCCGGCAGCTCAGGCGCCTTCACCACCCTGTTCCTCGCCGCCTTCGACGCCGGCGACCAGGTGGCGATGACGCGGCCCGGCTACCCGGCATACCGCAACAGCCTGGCGGCCCTGGGCTGCGAGGTGCTGGAGCTGGACTGCGGCCCCGACACCCGCTTCCAGCCGACCGTGGCGATGCTGGAGGCGCTGCCCGCGCCCCCGGCCGGACTCATCGTGGCCTCCCCCGCCAACCCGACGGGGACCGTCATCGACGCCGACGAGCTGGCGGCGCTGGCGCGGTGGTGCGAGGAGCACGGGACGCTGCTGGTCAGCGATGAGATCTACCACGGGCTCAGCTACGGCAGGCCGACCACGAGCGCCTGGGCGACCTCGCGCGAGAGCGTCGTCGTCGGCTCGGTGAGCAAGTACTTCTCCATGACCGGCTGGCGGGTGGGGTGGCTGCTCGCCCCGTCCGGGCTGCGGCGACCGCTCGAGGTCCTCACCGGCAACCTCAACATCTGCCCACCGGCCATCGGCCAGCACGCGGCGATCGCCGCACTCGGCCCCGGCGCGCGTGAGGAGCTGGACGCCCACCGGGAGCGGTACGCCGCCACCCGCGAGCTCCTCCTGCGGCGGCTGCCGGAGGTCGGGCTGCACGACTACGCCCCGCCGGACGGCGCGTTCTACGCCTGGTGCGACATCGGGCACCTCACCGACGACTCGGTCGCCTGGTGCCGGGCGCTGCTCGACGACTGCGGCGTGGCCCTCACGCCGGGCGTGGACTTCGACACCGTCCAGGGACACCGCAAGGTGCGGCTCAGCTTCGCCGGCTCCACGCAGGAGGTCGACGAGGCCCTGGACCGGATGGCCGCCTCGCCGCTGCTGCGGGCCTGACGGTCCGGCGGACGGCATCGGTGCTGCTCCGGGATCCTGTCCGGGGTCGACACGCACGTGGTGGCGAGACTCGGCATACCTCGTCACATCTGCCACACTGACACCAGCCCGTGTCCACCTGTCCAGCGAAAGGCACCTGACATGCCGTCCACGGTCAAGAAGGTCCTGCACTGGCTGCTGTGGGGCTTCCTCATCTACGCCGTCATCACCAACCCCGACCGCGCCGCGGACATCGTGCGGGCGGTCTGGGACATCATCAGCCAGGGCTTCCTCAACATCGGCCGGTTCTTCAACCAGCTGATGGGGGTCTGACCGGTCGAGGCCGCGTGAGCGCCCACCCCTCGAGCGCACCCCGGATCAGCCGTCGGGTCGCCAAGCGCTACCTGCTCACCGACGAGCGGGTCGTCGTCTCGACCCGCTGGCACTGGGCCAAGCTCCTCAAGCCGGGGTTCGCCGTGGCCGCCGCCCTCTTCCTGACCCTGTGGGTGGCGGCGTCGGTGACCGAGCCGGCGGCGACCGGTATGGCGTTGTCCGTCCTCGCGGTCGTCTGCGCCTGGGCGGGCTGGCAGGTGCTGGAGTGGCGCTGCGAGTGGTTCATCGCGACCGACCGCCGGCTGCTCAAGACCTACGGGCTCATCACCCAGCGGGTGGCCATGATGCCGCTGGTCAAGGTCACCGACATGAGCTACGACCGCACCATCGCCGGTCGGCTCCTCGGCTACGGGCGCTTCGTCATGGAGTCCGCCGGGCAGGACCAGGCGCTGAGCCACATCGACTACATCCCGCAGCCGGATGCGAAGTACCAGGCCATGTGCGAGACCATCTTCGGCCGCGACGTGCGCGACCCGGGCGAGGACGGCGACGCCTGGGACGACGACGGGCAGGCCGACGACGGGTATGCCGACGGCCAGGCCCACTCCGGTGCCCCGGGCCGGCACGCCGGGGGGCACGGCCGCACGGGGTCGGGGGGTGCCGTGGTCGGACGGCGGCAGCAGTGGGAGCCGGTGGACCCGGGCCAGCTGCCCTCGGACTGGGACTGGGAGGGCGAGACCCCGGGGGCACGCCGCGCCCCTGCGCGGCGGCGCGTCGCGGTCGACCCGGACCCCACTCCGCTGCGCTGAGCCACCCCCTGTCCGCACCGGGCGCGGGGTCCGACCACCCGACGCGCGGACCTCGTCAGCCGCCCGCGGGCACCTCGAGCTCGAACCTGTCGCCGTGCGGCCGGAAGCCGATCCGCTCGTAGTAGGGATGCTGCATACCTGCTGGTGAGAGGACCCGGGTGAAGCCGCGGCGGGAGAACAACCCGGACTCGCGGTAGACGAACTCACCGGGGGAGAAGTCGCGGTGGCTGGGGGTGACCCAGTCGAGCACGACCTCGGCGGTGCCCTCGCCGGCGTCGCGGGCGAGGACCACCCCGACGGTCTCGTCACCCTGCAGCACGAGGAAGGCCGAGTGCTCGGCCGCCGGCTCGTGCTCGAAGCCGGGGTTGTAGCGCGCGATGTCCTCGCCGTGGACCTTCAGCACGTGCCCCAGGTAGCGGTCGTCGGGCTCGACCTCGAGCACGGTGTAGGCGTCGGCGTCGTGCCGGCTGCGCAGCATCCGCCACAGGTAGACGACGTTGATGACGGCGAGCACGACGTTGAGCCCGACCATGGGCCACACCCCGACGATCGCGTTGTAGCCGATGAGGACGACACAACCGACCAGGTTGATCCACCGCAGCCGCAGCACCCGCGTCTGCAGCAACGACACCACCAGGATGGCCGAGCCGACCCAGCCGAGGACCTCGATCCAGTTCATCCAGGCAGGGTAGGGGGTCGGCGTGCGGCAAACCTAGAATCACCCCCATGGCAGTCCGACCCATCACCGTCATCGGCCACAAGGCCCTGCACGCCCGCACCAAGCGGGTGCGCGAGATCACCGACGAGATCCGCACGCTCGTCGACGACATGTTCGACACCATGGCAGCGGCCGAGGGGGTCGGCCTGGCCGCGAACCAGGTCGGCGTGCGGCTGCGCCTCTTCGTGTACGACTGCCCGGTCCCGGGCGAGGACAACGCCCGGGGCGTCGTGGTCAACCCCGTGCTCGAGCGGCTCGGCAGCCCGGCGCCGCTGGACGAGGAGGAGGACGGCGAGGGCTGCCTCTCGGTGCCCGGGGAGTGGTTCCCGCTGGCCCGGCACCCGCGTGCGCGGGTGACCGGCACCGACCTCGACGGCAACGAGGTCGTCGTCGAGGGTGAGGGGCTGCTCGCCCGCTGCCTGCAGCACGAGACCGACCACCTGGACGGCTACCTCTACGTCGACAGGCTCACCGGCCCGGTCAAGGCCGAGGCCCGCGAGGCGGTCAAGGACCGCGGCTGGGCCGCCGACGGCGTCGTCCGGTGGGACCCCTCGGCCACCACCGCCGACAAGGTCTGAGCAGCGCTCGTATGCCGCTCGCCCCGCTGCTGGACCGCCGCACCCTGCTCGCGCTGACCGGCGGGCTGTCGCTGGCGGCGTGCACGGGCGGCCAGGGGAGCCCGGGCGCAGGCGGTAGACCGACGGGCGTCGGCACCCCGGGGGCGGCCTCCTCACCTCCCTCCGCACCGGGGCCCGGACCGGCGACGTCGGCGCAGCAGCGCACCGGCCGGATCAGCTACGGCGACCACCCGTCGCAGTGGGCCGAGCGCCAGGTGCCCGACGGCCCGAGCCGGGGCACGGTGGTGGTCCTGCACGGCGGGTTCTGGCGGGACGCCTACGGAGCAGACCTCGGTGAGCCGCTCGCGGCCGACCTCGTGGCCCGTGGGTGGAGCACGCTCAACGTGGAGTATCGCCGCGTCGGCGGTGGCGGCGGCTACCCGCGCACCTTCGACGACGTGCACGCCGCGATCGAGCTGCTCGGTGGGGACGACGAGGTCGGCGAGAGCGGCGAGGACGGGGTCGGCGCCGGTGACGACGGCGGTGGGGGCGGTGACGCCACCGCGGGCGACGAGCGCAGCGGGGACGGCTCCGCCGACGGCCCGGTCGTCACCCTGGGCCACTCGGCCGGCGGCCACCTCGCGGCCTGGGCCGCCGCCCGCCTCGACGTCGGCTGGCAGGGGCGCACCGGCGTGACCCACGTCATCTCCCAGGCCGGGGTGCTCGACCTGGGCACGGCCCACCGGGAGCGGCTGGGCTCCGGCGCGGCCCGTGACCTCGTCGGCTTCGGCCCGGACGACCCGCGCTTCGCTGCGCTCGACCCGCTGCAGCAGGTCCCCCTCGTCGCCCCGTTGTGGGCCTTGCACGCGCCCGACGACGGGCAGGTGCCGATCAGCCAGTCGCAGGGGTATGTCGCAGCCGCCCGGGCCGCGGGCGCAACGGCCGAGCTCGTCGAGGTCGCCGGGGGCCACTTCGACCACATCGACGTCACCACCGACGCCTGGGCGCAGGTCGTGGCCATCCTGGACGGCATCAGCCCGCCCCGCTGATCGATCCCCGCTGACCGATCCCCGACCTCTCCTCCGAAGAAGGTGTACCTCTGCGGTGATGCATCACGCTCGAGGAACGACATCTGCAGAGGAGTGCAGGAGCAGGCCGTCCCACGCCGCCCCGGTGCGCCGCTGGTGAGCGTCCACGGTGACCGCCACGTGCTCCGCAGCGCGCGTCACCGTCCACGCTGCCCGCTCCACGACCGCCCGGATGCGTGCGAGGTCGTCGAGGTCGGCCCAGACGAGGCGGGCCACGCCGTAGCCGAGGCGCCGTATGCCGTCCTCGCGACGCTTCTCCTGCACCAGGGCGGCCCGGCCCTCGGCACCGGCATACTTCAGCGCGCCGTCGACCTCGACGACGACACCCAGATCGGGGAGCAGGAAGTCGACGCGGGCGACGAAGGCACCGTGCTGCTCGCGGAGGACCACCTGCGGGACGACCCGGTAGCCGAGCGCGAGCAACCGGATCCTGGCCTTGGACTCGGCGGCCGACTCCGCCGTCGGGCTGGCCTGGGCGACGACGTGTCGAGCCGCCGAGAGGTGAGGGGTGCGACGCATCGCCTCGATCCAGCCCAGCATCTCCTGCCGGCTGGCCAGGTCGGCGCGCAGCGCGGCGTCGGCGACGCAGACCCCGGCGTCCACACCGGCCTCGAGAGCGGTGCCGACCGCCGCGAGCGCCGGGGTCACGACCGGGAGCCGCCCCACGAGCCCGAAGGCGTCCGGGCGACCCGGGCAGGCGTGGACCGTGAACGTGGCGTGGCTGCGCGTCGCTGCCGTGCCCGAGGTCCGGGTGAGGTGGATTCTCGGCAGCGCGCTGGCCAGGACCGGGAAGCCCCATCGCAGGGCCCCGCTCTGGTGGCTCGCGGCGACGTCCGGTCTGGCACGGCTCAACGCGACGACCGCCCTGGTCGCCTCGATCGTCCGGTCCTGCGACGGTTCTGCATAGGCGCCGCGCCCGACCCGCCGCAGCAGCTGGTCGGACACGAGGCGCCGCAGGTCGTTCGGACCCAGACCGAGGCGGCGCGCCTCGGCCGTGGTGATGACACCGTGGTGGGCCGCGAGGAAGGCGCCGAGCCGTGGGAGGTCGTCCATGTCGGTGATCCTGGGGCGCGAGCGGGGCGGCGGCCAGCCCCCGCCGTGCATCTGTGGACGCCGAGGAAGCGCCGCTGGGGGTGTGGACGACGGGCCCGACCCCACTCATACGCAGAAGGTGCACCTCTGCGGTGATGCATCACGGCAGAGGAGCACCTTCTGGGTATGAGTCGGTCCAGCGCGGCGGGGCGCCCACCGGCGGCAGCGTCAGTCCATGTCCTCCAGCTCGCGGCCGTTGGTCTCGGGCACGAACTTCAGGACGAACAGGAAGCTGAGGAGGGCGCACAGCGTGTAGAAGCCGTAGGCGAAGCCGAGGCCGAGGTCGGCCATGGCCGGGAAGCTCGTGGAGATGGCGAAGTTGGCCAGCCACTGCGCCGCCGCCGCCACGCCGAGCGCCGTCGCGCGGATCCGGTTGTTGAACATCTCGCCGAGCAGCACCCAGACGGCCGGGCCCCACGACATCCCGAAGAAGACCACGAAGCCGTTCGCCGCGATGAGAGCGACCAGCCCGGTGGTGTCCCCGAGCTCGGGCGAGCCGTCGACGACCGGCGCGTTGGCGAAGATCCACGCCATCGTCCCGAGCGTCACGAACATCCCCGCCGAGCCCACCATGAGGAGCACCCGGCGGCCGATCTTGTCGATGAGTGCGATGGCGAGGACCGTGACGACGATGTTGGTCACCGACGTGATGACGGTCTGGGTGAGCGCGTCCTCCTCGGTGAAGCCGACCGCCTGCCACAGCGTCGAGGAGTAGTAGAAGATGACGTTGATCCCGACGAACTGCTGGAAGACCGACAGCCCGATGCCGATCCAGACGATGGGGAGCAACCCACCGCCGGACTTCGTCAGGTCGGTCAGCGACGCCTTGGCCTCGCGCCGCACGGTGCGCTGTATCTCGGTGATGCGGTCGGCGATGCCGCGCATCATGACCCGCCCCAGGACCTCGCGGGCCTCGTCGACGCGGCCCAGCGTGACGAGGTAGCGCGGTGACTCGGGGATCGTCGTGGCCAGCACGCCGTAGGCGAGCGCCGGGATGATCTCGGCCCAGAACATCCAGCGCCACGCGGTGCTGCCCCAGAGCGCCTCGGCGGAGCCGCCCGCCACGCCGGCGAGGAAGTAGTCGGAGAGCAGGGCGATGAAGATGCCCGTGACGATGGCCAGCTGCTGCAGCGAGCCCAGCCGCCCGCGGATGGCGGCAGGCGCGATCTCGGCGATGTAGGCCGGTGCGATGACGGACGCGGCGCCCACACCGATGCCGCCGACGACGCGCCACAGGATCATGTCGGCCGGCCCGAAGGCGAACCCCGACCCGATGGCCGAGATCGTGAACAGCGCCGAGGCCAGCATCATCACCCGGATCCGGCCGATGCGCTCGGCCAGGCGGCCGGCGGCATACGCGCCGCCCATGCAGCCCAGCAGGGCCGAGCTCACCACGAAGCCGGTGAGGACCGACCCCATCTCGAAGTCGCCCTGCATGGCCGTGACCGCGCCGTTGATGACGGCGGTGTCGAAGCCGAAGAGGAAGCCACCCAGCGCGGCCAC
This sequence comes from uncultured Serinicoccus sp., assembly GCF_947487915.1. GTDB lineage: Bacteria > Actinomycetota > Actinomycetes > Actinomycetales > Dermatophilaceae > Ornithinicoccus. The sequence continues at coordinate 14,981 of NZ_CANKYH010000003.1, forward strand.
CGACGCCAGCAGGATCGCCTTCCCGAGATAGTAGTCCCGCTCGCCGACCTGCACCTGTGACCGCTCGCTCATGTCCACCGCCCTTTCGGTCGTCATCCTTGACGCAACGACACCGGACAGTGTGCACCTCCGACCGCCGTCGCACCACCAGGCGCGCGATACGGTGAGCACGTCTCGGATCTCGACACACAAGGACGTGGGGTATGAAGCTGGCCTCCAGGCTCGACAACCTCGGCACCGAGACCGCTTTCGCGGTCGCCGCGGCCGCCGCCGACTGGAAGGCGCAGGGCCACGAGGTCTACCCCTTCCACCTGGGCGACCTCGACTTCCCGCTGGCCGACCACATCGTCGAGGCCATGAACGCCGCCATCGCGAACGGCAAGACGGGCTACTGCCCGGGCCCCGGCATACCGGAGCTGCGGGCTGCGCTCGCCGACGACATCGGGTCCCGTCGCGGTATGTCGTTCGGCCCGGACGAGGTGACCGTCATGACCGGCGGCAAGCCGGTGATCACCAAGTTCCTCCAGGCCGTGATGAACCCCGGTGACGAGGTGCTCTACCCCAACCCCGGCTTCCCCATCTACGAGAGCCAGATCGAGTACCTCGGCGGCCGCGGACGGTCCTACCGCTACCTGCCGACCGACGACGGCTTCCGGATCGACCTGGACCAGGTCCGGGACGCGATCACCGACCGCACCGTCGCGATCATCTACAACGACCTGCAGAACCCCATCTCCGCCGAGTCGACCGACGCCGAGCGCGAGGCGATCGCCCAGCTCGCCATCGAGCACGACCTGTGGGTGCTCTCGGACGAGGCCTACTTCGAGATGCGCTACGAGGGCACGTCGACCTCGATCGCGAGCCTGTCGGGCATGCGCGAGCGCACCTGCATCCTCTACACCTTCTCCAAGAAGTTCGCGATGACCGGCTCGCGGCTCGGCTGCGCCGTCGCACCGCCCCCCATGGGCAAGGTCTTCTCGACGATGAACACCAACGACGAGTCCTGCACGACGCACTACGTCCAGTGGGCGGGGATCGCCGCCCTCACGGGCACGCAGGAGCCGGTGGCCGACATGCTCACCACGCTGAAGGGGCGCCGGGACGCCGCGTGCGACATCGTGGGCGAGACCCCGGGCATGTTCGTCGAGACCCCGCGCTCGACCTTCTACCTCTTCCCCGACGTCACCGAGGCGATCCAGATCGTGGGGGCGCGCGACGTCGGCGACTTCGCCCAGCAGGCCCTGCACGCGACCGGGGTGAGCTTCTGCACCCGCAACCACTTCGGCCGCCCGCAGCCCGGGGAGGACCGCAGCTACATCCGGTTCGCCTACTCGGGGCTCCCGGAGGAGCAGATCCGCCGCGGCCTGGGCGGGCTGCGCGAGTGGATCGGCAGCCACGCATGAGCCGGGTGGTCGTGACCGGCCGGGTCCCCAAGCCGGGGCTGGACATCCTGCGCCGCGCCGGCCACGAGATCGACGTCTGGGACAGCGAGGACCAGCAGCCGCGCGAGCAGCTGCTCGAGCAGGTCCGCGGCGCGGACGCGCTGCTCACGCTGCTCACCGAGCAGGTCGACGCCGAGCTGCTGGACGCCGCCGGCGACCAGCTGCAGGTCGTCGCCAACGTCGCGGTGGGCTACAACAACGTCGACGTGCAGGTATGCCGCGAGCGCGGCGTCGTCGCGACGAACACCCCCGGGGTGCTCACCGAGGCGACGGCGGACATCGCGATGGGCCTCATCCTCATGGCGACCCGTCGGCTCGGCGAGGGCGAGCGGGTCATCCGCTCGGGCACCCCGTGGCAGTGGGGCATGTTCTACCTGCTCGGGTCGGGGCTGCAGCGCAAGACGCTCGGCGTCGTCGGGCTCGGGGGGATCGGCGCGGCGACGGCGCGGCGCGCTCGGGCCTTCGGGATGAACGTCATCTACTCCTCCCGCTCCCAGGCCCCGCGCGAGCTGGAGCTGGAGCTGGGGGCGCACCGGGTGGACCTGGACACCCTGCTCGCGGAGAGCGACGTGCTCTCGCTGCACTGCCCCTACTCTCCCGCCACGCACCACCTGCTGGGGCCCGAGCAGTTCGCCGCCATGAAGCGCACCGCCTACGTGGTCAACACCGCCCGCGGCCCGGTCATCGACGAGGCGGCGCTGGCGGACGCGCTGCAGGAGGGGCAGATCGCCGGGGCCGGGCTGGACGTCTTCGAGGACGAGCCGAAGGTCCACCCCGGCCTGCTGGAGTGCGAGAACGCCGTCCTCGTGCCGCACCTGGGCTCGGCGACGATCGAGACCCGCACCGCCATGGCCACGCTCGCCGCGGACAACGCCGTCGCCGTGCTCGCCGGCGAGGAGCCCCCCACGCCGATCCGCTGACCAGGCCCGGAGGCCGGGCGACAGGGGTGCAACCCGCGGTCCGGGGCCGGTAGCATCTCGCCATGCGAGGACAGCTGCTGGAGCAGGCCGAACGTCACGGCGAGCCGGGGCGGTTCACCCTGCAGAACCCCCGGATGCTCAAGGTCGACCTCGCCGGCACGGGCGGGTTCTTCTACGCCATGCAGGGATCCATGGTCGCCTACCAGGGCGACGTCGACTTCGCCTACGAGGGCGCGGGCGGGGCCGCCAAGCTCTTCAAGAAGGCCTTCACCGGCGAGGGCATGTCGCTCATGAAGGTCTCCGGCAGCGGGGACGTGTTCCTCGCCAAGGACGCCGACGAGATCTTCGTGCTCGAGCTCGAGGACGAGCAGGTCACCGTGAACGGCAAGAACGTCCTCGCGTTCGAGAGCAGTCTGCGGTGGGACATCAACCGCGTGGAGGGCGCCTCCATGCTCAGTGGTGGTCTGTTCAACACGACCTTCAGCGGCTCGGGGATGATCGCCGTGCTGGCTCACGGCGACCCGGTCGTCCTGCAGGTCGACGCCCCGACCTTCGTCGACATGCAGTCGGCCGTCCTGTGGTCCGGCGGCCTGCGCTCCTCGGTCCGCAAGACGGCCCGGCTGGGCGCCGTCGTGGGCCGCGGCTCCGGCGAGGCCTACCAGCTCGCGCTCACCGGGTCGGGCGTCGTCGTCGTGCAGGCCTCCGAGGGGCACCCGCCACCGTCCAGCAGCAGCTGACGCTCCGCGGCCTCCCGCCCCCATGACGACGGCCCCCACCGCATCCGGTGGGGGCCGTCGTCATCTGTCTCAACCAGAGCGCGCCCGAAGGGATTCGAACCCCTAACCTTCTGATCCGTAGTCAGATGCTCTATCCGTTGAGCTACGGGCGCTGGCGATCAACAACTCTAACGGATCGGCGCTCACGCCTCCTAATCGCTCCCCCCGCTCCCCCCGCTCCCCCCTCCTCATCGCGCCCGCCGCTCCCCGCTCACGTCATACCAGCGCCAGCAGCTCCTGCCCCAGCACGAACACCCCCATGACGAGCACGAACCACCCGAAGGCCACCCGCAACCGGTCCGGGTGGACCCGGGACACCAGCCGCCCGCCGAGGAGCGCCCCGGCCACGGCGGCCACCGTGACGACGCCCGCCGTCGCCCAGTCGATGCTCACCGAGGACAGGTAGCCCGCGAGCCCCGCCCCGGACTTCATGGCGATGACCACGAGCGAGGTGCCCACGGCCACCGGCATCGGCAGCCCCCCGAGGAGGACCAGCGCCGGGACGACGAGGAAGCCGCCGCCGGCGCCCACGATGCCGGTGACGAACCCCACGACCAGACCCTCGCCGACGACCAGCGCCCACGGCAGCGTGTCGTGCGCCCGGGCCGGCTCGGGGCCGGACCGGCGGAGCATGGCCCAGGCGGTGGCGAGCATCATGAGGGCGAAGGCGAGGAGCAGCAGCGTGCCCGGCAGGAACGCGGCGACCCGCCCGCCGAGGTAGGCACCGACCATGGCGAACCCGCCGAAGATCAGCCCGGTGCGCCACTGCACCCGCCCGGCCCGGGCGTGGGCGGCGGTGGCCACAGCACTGGTGACCCCGACCACGAGCAGCGACGTCGCGATCGCCTCCTTGGCCTCCATGCCCGCGACGTAGACCAGGAGGGGCACCGTGAGGATCGACCCGCCGCCCCCGAGCAGGCCGAGCGAGAGCCCCACGAGGACGGCGAGTGCGGCGACGAGGAAGATCACGGGACCAGGATACATACCCCCAGGGGTATGTCGTGCCACGTCGCCACTGTGACCGACGCCGCACCGTCAGCATCCGCGGACCACGCCCGGAGGGCGGCTGTCGGCGCTACCGTGGTCGCACCGGGGCGACGCTGCCCCGGGGACTCGCGACTGGCAGCGACGCCAGGAAGGACGGCCATGCCCGAGATGACCACGACCGGTGGCACCCGCCACGCCGAGCTGGACGCCTGGGTGAGGGAGGTGGCCGCCCACACCCTGCCCGACCGGGTCGTCTGGGTGGACGGGTCCGCCGAGGAGGGGCGCACGGTCGAGCAGATCCTCGTGGCCTCGGGCACCGCGAGCCCGCTCGCCGAGGACGAGATCCCGCACTCCTACCTCGCGCTGTCGGACCCCGACGACGTCGCCCGGGTGGAGGACCGCACCTTCATCTGCTCGGTGGAGGAGCAGGACGCCGGACACACCAACAACTGGGTGGCGCCGCAGCGGATGAAGGACGAGCTGTGGCCCCGGTTCGCCGGCGCCATGACCGGCCGGACCCTCTACGTCATCCCCTTCGTCATGGGACACCTCGACGCCCCGGACCCGAAGTTCGGGGTCGAGCTGACCGACAGCCCCTACGTCGTCGCGTCCATGCGCATCATGGCGCGGGTCGGCGCCCCGGTGCTGCAGCGCATGGAGGAGCTCCAGGCCCCCTTCGTCCGGGGCCTGCACTCGCTCGGGGCCCCGCTGCAGCCCGGCGAGCAGGACGTGCCCTGGCCCTGCAACGAGGACAAGTACATCGTGCACTTCCCCGAGGAGCGGGCGATCTGGTCCTACGGCTCGGGGTACGGCGGGAACGCGCTGCTGGGCAAGAAGTGCTACGCCCTGCGCATCGCCTCCGCCATCGCCCGCGACGAGGGCTGGATGGCCGAGCACATGCTCATCCTCAAGCTCACCGGGCCGGAGGGGGCCGTGCACTACGTCGCCGGCGCCTTCCCCTCGGCCTGCGGCAAGACGAACCTGGCCATGATCCGCCCGACCGTGCCCGGGTGGACCGCCGAGCTCGTGGGGGACGACATCGCCTGGATGCGCTTCGGCGAGGACGGCCGGCTGTATGCCGTGAACCCCGAGTTCGGGTTGTTCGGTGTGGCCCCCGGCACCAACGCCCGCACCAACCCGGTGGCGATGGAGACGATCCGGGCCGGCAACTCGATCTTCACCAACGTCGCGCGCACCCCGCAGGGCGGCGTGTGGTGGGAGGACCTGACGGAGGAGGAGCCGCCCGAGCTGACCGACTGGCACGGCCAGGCCTGGTCCCCCGGGAGCGAGCGCCCGGCCGCCCACCCGAACAGCCGCTTCTGCACCCCGATCACCCAGGTCCCCACGCTGGCTCCGGAGTACCACCGCCCCGAGGGGGTGCCGATCTCGGCCATCCTCTTCGGCGGACGCCGCCGGACGACGGTGCCGCTGGTCACCCAGGCACGCGACTGGCAGCACGGCACCTTCCTCGGAGCCACCCTGTCCTCGGAGACCACCGCCGCCGCCAAGGGTGCGGTCGGGGTCGTCCGCCGCGACCCCATGGCGATGCTGCCCTTCATCGGCTACAACGCCGGTGACTACCTCGACCACTGGCTGGCGGTCGGCAAGCAGGCGGACGCCTCGAGGCTGCCGCAGATCTTCCTCGTCAACTGGTTCCGCCGGGACGCCGAGGGCTCGTTCCTGTGGCCCGGCTTCGGCGAGAACTCCCGGGTCCTGACGTGGATGATCCAACGGCTCGAGGGGGAGGTCGAGGCGCAGGAGTCCCCGATCGGCTACCAGCCCCTGCCCGAGGACCTGGACGTCTCCGGCCTGGACCTCACGCCGCAGGACGTGGCGGCAGCGCTGGAGTTCGACGCCGCCGAGTGGGAGGCTGAGCTTCCCTTGATCAGGGAGTGGTTCGCCGCCTTCAGCCCCGGGTCGCTCCCGGCGGCCATGGAGGACGAGCTGGCCATCCTCGAGCAACGACTGCAGGAGGTCACGCACCCATGAGCATCATCCCGGGCTCCGAGCCCCGCCCCGAGGGCAGCCAGCCCATGCTGGCCGACGAGCCGCTCCCGCCGGGAGAGCACGACATCGAGGAGACGGTCGACGCCCTCGCCCGGCAGGAGCGCGACGCGGGATCGGACGAGGCCGCCCAGGCGCAGGAGTCCAAGGAGACCGAGGGGGATCCGGATCCGGAGGACGCCGAGGAGACCGACGACGCGGACGGCTCGACCCAGGAGGGCCACGACCCCAACGACCCCGAGCAGGACGCGCCGGACGTGTCCTGAGCAGGCCGCACACACGCAAGAACCCCCGAGCACCCGGGCTCGGGGGTTCTTCGTCGCTCGCGGCGACCTGGGCGGAGGTGGAGGGATTTGAACCCTCGATCGAGCTATAAACCCGAAACCCGCTTAGCAGGCGGGCGCCATAGACCAGACTAGGCGACACCTCCACGGCGTGGATCAGGTTACCTGGCATGCTGGGCGCGACCAAACCCCTCCTTCCCAGCCGGGCACCAGGGTCCGGGGGGAGAGTATGGTTCGTCCTCGACCCGAAAGGCACCTCCGGCATGACTGACTCCCGTGGCTCGTCCGACCCCGGGTCCGACGCACCCGTGCCACGGTCGCGGTCGAGCGCCGAGCAGTCGGAGCAGGGCGGGGGGGTCGGTCGGGCGGCAGGGCTGACCACGCTCAGCGCGGTCGTCCCGGGGGCCGGGCTCCTGGGCACGTCGCGGCGACGCCTGGGGCTCGTCATCCTGGGGCTGGCCGCGCTCGCCCTGGTCGCCATCGCCGCCTACGCCCTCACCAACGGGCTGACGACCACGGCTCTGCAGACGGCCGCCGACACCGGGCGGCTGCGGACCATCGCGGTGGTCCTCGTGCTGGGCACGCTGGTGTGGGTCGCGGCCATCGCCCTCACCGCGCTCGCCGCGGCACCTCGGCGCCCCTCGCGGGGCCAGCGGGCGGCCCTGTCCGCCGTGACGGCGGTGCTCTGCCTGGCGGTGACCGCTCCCGCCGTGTTCGGGGTCCGCTACATCTCCGCCCACGTCGACGCGGTGGACAAGGTCTTCGAGGCCGGTGGGGGCACGGTCGGCGGGGGCGGGAGCAGCGGCGCGACCCCCACCTCGGTCGTCGGCGACGACCCGGACGACCCGTGGAAGGACCTGCCCCGGGTCAACGTCCTGCTGCTGGGCTCGGACGCCGCCGAGGCCCGGGAGGGCACCCGCACGGACACCATGATCGTCGCCAGCATCGACACCCGGACCGGCGACAGCGTGCTCTTCTCGGTCCCGCGCAACCTCCAGAACGTCCCCCTCCCCCGCGACAACCCGCTGCACGAGGTCTACGGCCCGGTCTACGACTGCGGTGACCAGTGCCTGATGAACAGCATCTGGACCGAGGCGGAGCTCACCGCGCAGGAGCACCCGGAGTGGTACGCCGACGACCCCAACCCGGGTCAGACCGCGACGCGCGAGGTGCTCTCCGGGATCCTCGGCATACCCATCCACCACACCGTCATCGTCAACATGCGCGGCTTCGCCGACCTCGTCGACGCGATGGGGGGCGTGCTCGTCAACGTGCAGGAGCGCATCCCGATCGGAGGCTCCACCTACACGGACGCCAACGGCACCCTGCAGCTGGACCCCACCTCCGACTACGAGTGGCTGGAGCCGGGGCCGCAGCGGCTGGACGGGCCCCAGGCCCTGGCCTACTCCCGCTCCCGGGTGACGACCGACGACTTCTCCCGCATGCGGCGCCAGCGGTGCATGGTGGCGGCCGTCGTCGACCAGGTCAACCCCATGACCATGCTGCAGCGCTACCCCCAGATCATCGGCGCGGTGGGCGACAACGTCCTCACCGACCTGCCGCAGGAGGACCTCGACGAGTGGGCCGGCCTGGTGCTGCAGGTCCAGGACGGCACGATGCGCAGCCTGCCGTTCACCGGCGCCAACATCGACACCGTCGACCCGAACTACTCCCAGATCCGCGCCCGCGTCTACGAGGCGCTCAACCCGGCGCCGGAGCTCCCGGCCGACGAGCCGAGCGAGGCCCCCACGGCGAGTGACGACGCCGCGCAGACCACCGCGCCGCCCGCGCCGGACACCCCGACGACGACCGAGGAGCCCAGCGACGAGCTCGAGGACGTCGGCGCCGTCTGCGACTGAGCCCCCCCCGGGTACGGCGAAGGCCCCCGCCACCTCGAGGGTGACGGGGGCCTTCGCGGAAGGTTGTGGTACGGCCTACCTCAGACGGGGCGAACGGCGTCCGCCTGCGGCCCCTTGGGGCTCTGCGTGACGTCGAACTCGACCCGCTGGGCCTCCTCGAGCGTCCGGTAGCCGTTGGTCTCGATGGCCGAGTAGTGGACGAACACGTCGGGGCCACCGCCATCCTGAGCGATGAAGCCGAAGCCCTTCTCCGCGTTGAACCACTTCACGGTTCCCTGTGCCATTGGCGATCTTCTTTCTGATGTGCTGTGCATGTGCAACCGACCGCAGGGCGCGGACGGTGGTGGTGGTGAACCCCCCAGCTCACTCGCGAGAAGATACAACGCCAACCAAGACACCACGCTATCAGCCACAGCGCCGGATAGTGACATCCGAGGGCCGTGCGATGATGGGCAGCACGCCAGGCGCGGTCCGCACGCGGGCCGTCCGAGGCCTGGAGGGTTCGCATAGTGGCCGAGTGCAGGCGCCTTGAAAGCGCCCGAGGGAAACCTCCGTGGGTTCGAATCCCACACCCTCCGCGCATGTCCTCCCCGGCAGCAGGCGATCCCGGCGGACGTCCCGCCGACTGCGCGATAAGGTCGGGGCGAACGCAGACCTACGAGAAGGAGTCAACATGCGCAACAAGCTGTTGCTGCTGGTCGGCGCCGCCGCCGGCTACGTCCTCGGCGCCCGCGCCGGCCGCGAGCGCTACGACCAGATCGCCGACCAGGCCAGCAAGGCCTGGGGCAACCCCAAGGTCCAGGAGACCGTGGAGCAGGTCAAGGCCAAGGCCCCCGAGCTCGGCCAGAAGGTCAGCGAGCAGGCCAAGGTCACCGCCGACGGCGTCAAGTCCAAGGTCACGGGGCACGAGAGCACCGACCAGGACGGCACCTACGAGAACGCCACCGGCAGCCTCGACGCCGACGGTGACGCGACGATCGACGCCACCGGGTTCGGCCCGGGCGGGGAGAAGCTCCCCTGACCCACCCCCGTGCATGACGAAGGCCCACCCCCGCACCGGGGGTGGGCCTTCGTCATACCGGGGACGGCGGTGCCGCGGTCACCCGGTATGCCGCCAGCAGCGCTAGATCCACAGCGCGGGCTCGTCGTAGAGCGCCTCCTGCGGGTCCCGGCCGGGATCCGGACGGCGCACGGTGGCGGGGATGCCGGTGGCGACCGCCATCGCGGGGACGTCCTTGGTGACCACGGCGTTGGCACCCACCTGGGCGCCGTGCCCGACGGTGATGTCGCCGAGGATCTTGGCCCCGGCGCCCACCGTGACGCCGTCACCGAGGGTGGGGTGGCGCTTGACGGTGGGGTCCAGGGACCGCCCGCCGAGGGTCACCGCGTGGTAGAGCATGACGTCGTCACCGATCTGCGCCGTCTCTCCGATGACGACCCCCATGCCGTGGTCGACGAAGAAGCGCCGACCGATGGTGGCGCCGGGGTGGATCTCCACCCCGGTCGCGGCTCGTGCGGCCTGCGACAGCAGCCGGGCCGGCAACCGCACCCCGGAGACCCACAGGGCGTGGCTCGCCCGGTGCGCCCACAGCGCGTGCAGCCCCGGCGAGGCCAGCGCCATCTCGAGCCGGCTGCTGGTCGCCGGGTCCCGCTCGAGCGCCGCGTCCAGGTCCTCCCGGATCGCGCTCCTCGCGCGACGCACGACGTCCGTGCCGCGCCGCGTCCCCCGCATCAGCCAGGCTGGCACGGTCAGTCCCGCAGGTCCTCGAAGAGGACGGTCGAGAGGTAGCGCTCGCCGAAGGAGGGGATGACGACCACGATCGTCTTGCCCGAGCTCTCCGGACGCCGGGCCACCTGCAGCGCACCCCACACGTTGGCGCCGGAGGAGATGCCCGCGAGGACACCCTCCTCGGTGGCCAGGGAGCGGGCGGTGCGCAGGGAGTCGTCGAGGGCGACGTCGATGACCTCGTCGTAGAGCTCGGTGTCGAGGATCTCGGGGACGAAGTTGGCGCCCAGGCCCTGGATCTTGTGCGGACCGGGCTGGCCCCCGGTGAGGATGGGGCTGTCGGCGGGCTCGACGACCACCAGGCCGACGTCGGGCTTCTGCTCGCGCAGGTATCGCCCGGCGCCGGTGATGGTGCCACCGGTGCCGACGCCGGCGACGAAGACGTCGACCTGGCCGTCGGTGTCCGCCCAGATCTCCGGACCGGTCGTCTCGTAGTGCACCTTGATGTTGGCCGGGTTGGCGAACTGCCGGGCCCGGACCGCGCCGCGCTCCTCGGCGATCTCCTCGGCCTTGCCCACGGCGCCCTTCATCCCCTCCGGCCCGGGCGTGAGCACGAGCTCGGCGCCGTAGGCGCGCAGCAGCGCGCGGCGCTCCATGCTCATCGTCTCGGGCATGGCGAGGACGACCTTGTAGCCACGCGCGGCCCCCACCATGGCCAGGGCGATGCCGGTGTTGCCGGAGGTGCCCTCGACGATGGTGCCGCCCGGCTTCAGCTCGCCGGCCTCGACCGCCGCGTCGATGATCGACGCGCCGATGCGGTCCTTGACCGAGGCGGCGGGGTTCTGCGACTCCATCTTGAGCAGGACCTGGGCACCGTCGGCGATGCCCTCGGTCAGGCGGTTGAGGCGCACCAGCGGGGTGCCGCCGATGGCCTGGGTGATGTCGTCGTGGACGCGCACGGTGGGAGCCTTTCGTCGCAGGGTCAGCAGCATGCTGCTCTCAGCAGGTTATACATCATGCAACACCCCGTTATTCCAGGTATGACGTCGCGTCGGGGGCTCCGGCGCGCTGCGTCCTGTCGGCGGCGACGACTACGCTGCCCCCATGTCCTTCGCAGCGCTGCAGGTCCTCGCCATCGTCGTCGCGGGCCTGGTCACCCTGGCCGCGGTCGCCCTCTTCGTCCGCACGGTCGCCGGCTTCGTCGCCCAGTTCCGTCTCGGTCAGCCCGAGGCCCGCACCGACGCCCCCGGCCTGCGCACCTCGACGCTGCTGCGCGAGGTGCTGGGGCATACCAGGATGGCGCGCAAGCGCTGGGTCGCCGTGGCGCACTGGGTGGTCATGGTCTCCTTCGGCCTGCTCTTCCTCACCCTGGTCACCGCCTACGGCCAGCTCCTCGACCCGCACTTCGTCCTGCCGCTCATCGGCCACTTCTGGCCCTACGAGTGGCTGACCGAGCTGTTCGGCTGGGGTGCCGTCGTGGGCATCATCGGCCTCGTCGTCGTGCGCCAGCGCGAGCATCCCCGCACCCTGGGTCGCCGGTCCCGCTTCTGGGGGTCGACGTTCTGGCAGGCCTACGTCGTGGAGCTCGTCATCCTCGGGGTCGGCGTCTGCATCGTCGCGCTGCGCGCGCTGGAGTACGCCCTGGGTCGGGCCACCGGGGAGGAGTGGGCGACCGCCCTGCACTTCCCGTTCACGGCCTGGCTCGGTGCGCCCCTGGTCGGGGCGTCGGCCGCCACCCTCGAGGGCTGGATCATCGGGGTGGCGCTGCTGAAGATCCTCGTCTCGATGACGTGGATGATCATCATCGCGCGCACCCCCACGATGGGGGTGGCCTGGCACCGCTTCCTCGCCTTCTTCAACATCTGGTTCCGGCGCCACCCCGGGGGCGCGACGTCCCTCGGCGCGGTGCAGCCGATCAAGGTCGGGGGCGAGCCGGTCGACTTCGAGAACATCGAGGACCTGGACGAGGACGCCGCGCTCGGCGTCGGCACGGTCGAGGACTTCACCTGGAAGGGCCTGCTCGACTTCTCCACCTGCACCGAGTGCGGACGTTGCCAGGAGCAGTGCCCGGCCTGGCACACCGACAAGCCGCTCTCGCCCAAGATGCTGGTCAAGAACCTGCGCGACCAGCACCACGCCGTGGCCCCGTGGCTCCAGGCGGGCGAGGAGCACCGGCAGGCCGCCGCCCAGGCGCTGGAGTCGGCCGGTGGGCCGGGGGCCGAGGGCCTGCCCGAGCAGCTGCACGGCATCCCCACGACGGCGGTCATCGCGGCGCAGCGCCCGCTGGTCGGCGAGACCGAGGGCGACCCCACGGTGCCCGACGGCGGTGGCGTCATCGACCCGGACGTCCTGTGGTCCTGCACGACGTGCGGCGCCTGCGTCGAGCAGTGTCCCGTCGACATCGAGCACGTCGACGCGATCGTGGACATGCGGCGCTACCAGAACCTCATCGAGTCGGCCTTCCCCTCCGAGCTGGGCGGGCTGTTCAAGAACCTCGAGAACAAGGGCAACCCCTGGGGGATGAACGCCCGGCTGCGGATGGACTGGGCCAAGGACCTCGACTTCGACATCCCCGTCGTGGGCCAGGACCTCGAGAACCTGGCGGAGATGGACTACCTCTTCTGGGTCGGGTGCGCCGGTGCGTTCGAGGACCGGGCCAAGAAGACGACCCGCGCGGTGGCCGAGCTGCTGCACACCGCCGGGGTGAGCTTCGCGGTGCTCGGCGACGGCGAGAGCTGCACCGGCGACCCGGCCCGGCGCAGCGGCAACGAGTTCCTCTTCCAGATGCTCGCGATGCAGAACGTCGAGGTCCTGGGCGAGGTGGGCGCGACCAAGATCGTCGTGACCTGCGCCCACTGCTTCAACACGCTGAAGAACGAGTACCCCCAGGTCGGCGGGCAGTTCGAGGTCGTGCACCACACCCAGCTGCTCAACCGGCTGGTGCGCGAGAAGCGCCTCGCCCCGGTCTCCCGGCCGGACGCCGCGGACACGGCGGGGGCGGCCTCGACCGCGGGGTCGGTGACCTACCACGACCCGTGCTACCTCGGCCGGCACAACCAGGTCTACGCCCCGCCGCGCGAGCTCATCGGCGCGCTGCCGGGGGTCCAGCTCACCGAGATGCCCCGGCACGGGGAGAAGTCCTTCTGCTGCGGCGCCGGCGGCGCCCGGATGTGGATGGAGGAGAAGCTCGGGACCCGCATCAACCTCAACCGCACCGAGGAGGCGCTGGCCACCGGCGCCGACCGCATCGCGATCGGCTGCCCCTTCTGCCGGGTCATGCTCTCCGACGGCCTCACCCAGAAGCAGGCCGAGGGCGCCCGCGAGGAGGTCGAGGTCGTCGACGTCGCGCAGATGCTGCTGGCCGCCGTCCGCCGCGCGGAGCCCGCCCCCGCCGACGACGCCCGCACCGAGGACCCTGCACCGGACGCCCGGTAGGTCCGCGCCGCCCGCGGCAGGCCCGCGCCGCTCGCGCGGGGGGCCCGCGTCACGGCATCGCGCGGTATGCCGCCGCGCGCCTCAGCGGGTGACGTCGCTGCGGGAGAAGTTCGACCAGGACCGGCTGGCGGTGGGCCCGCGCTGACCCTGGTAGTGGCTGCCCTTCTGCGAGCTGCCGTAGGGGTGCTGCGAGGCCGAGCTGAGCCGGAAGAAGCAGAGCTGCCCGATCTTCATCCCCGGGTGCAGCACGATGGGCAGGGTCGCCACGTTGGACAGCTCCAGGGTCACGTGTCCGGTGAAGCCCGGGTCGACGAAGCCCGCCGTCGCGTGCGTGAGCAGGCCCAGCCGCCCCAGCGAGGACTTGCCCTCGACGCGCGCTGCGATGTCGTCCGGCAGGCTGACCTGCTCGTAGGTGGACCCGAGCACGAACTCACCCGGGTGCAGCACGAAGCTCTCCCCCGGCTCGACCTCGACGAGACGGGTCAGGTCCGGCTGCTCCTGCGCCGGGTCGATGACGGGGTACTTGTGGTTGTCGAAGAGCCGGAAGTAGCGGTCCAGCCGGATGTCGACGCTGGAGGGCTGGACCATCGTCGGGTCCCACGGGTCCAGCCGGACCCGCCCGGAGTCGATCGAGGCGAGGATGTCGCGGTCGGAGAGCAGCACGACGACACCCTAGCCGGGGGGTGACTTTGGCCGTGGACACCCGGGGTGGTTATCATGACTGTTGCCTCGATCCGAGGCCGCGCGGGCGTAGTTCAATGGTAGAACATCAGCTTCCCAAGCTGAATACGCGAGTTCGATTCTCGTCGCCCGCTCCACGCACCGGACTCAGAAGCCCGGCCCCCGGGGCTGCTCGGTCCCAGAGCCCCGCAGGTGGTGGGTCACCCATCCGGCATAGCTCTCCAGGACCTCCACGACGGGTACCGCCATGATCTCGGGCACCTCGTAGGGGTGCAGCGAACGCACGATCTCGCAGAGCCGGCCGAAGGCCTCCCGTGACGTCTTGGCCAGCAGCAACCACTCGGTGCTCTCGTGCACCTCCCCGCTCCAGCTGTAGATCGAGGTCATCGGCCCCAGCACCTGCACGCAGGCAGCGGCCCGCCGGGCGACGAGCTCCTCACCGATGTGCCGGGCGGACTCCATCGAGGGCACGCTGACGCGGACCTCCACGAGACGGGAAGGGTCGCTCATATCGCCTGCTTCCTGCTTGAGCGGTCACGGCGTCACGCCCGCCAGTACGTCGGCGAGGATCGCCACGCCACGGGAGGCGTCCTCGTCGGTGATCACGCACGGCGGCACCAGGTGCACGCGGTTGGCCACGATGAGGGGCCACATCCCCCGCTCCAGACAACCGGCTTGCACCGCTTTCATCATGTCAGCAGAGGCCGGTTCGCGCGAGGCGTGGTCGGCGACGAGCTCGACGACCCAGAACACGCCGAGCCCGCGCACATCGCCCACCAGCGGGGTCGTGCCCAGGAGCGCCGTCGCCGCCGGCCCAAGGCTGCGCTCCCCCACCTGCGCAGCGTGCTCGACGATCCCCTCCTCGCGCATGATCGTGATCGCGGCGACGGCCGAGGCGGTGGCGAGGGCATGACCGGAGTAGGTCAGCCCGCCCGGGAAGGGGCGCTCGTCGAAGGTCGCCGCGACCCGGTCGTCGATGACCACCCCGCCGAGCGGGACATACCCGGAGTTGACCCCCTTGGCGAAGGTGATGAGGTCGGGCCGCACCCCGAAGTGGTCGAGGGCGAACCAGGCCCCGGTCCGTCCGAAGCCGGCCATCACCTCGTCGAGGATGAGCAGGATGCCGAACTCGTCGCACAGCGCCCGCACCCCGGGCAGGTAGCCCGGCGGCGGCACGAGGATGCCGTTCGACCCGACCACCGTCTCGAGGATGATCGCGGCGACCTGGCCCGGCCCCTCGGCCTCGAGGGTATGCCGCAGGTGCAGCAGGGCGCGCTCGCTCTCCTCCTCCTGCGTCGTGGCGTGGAACTCGCTGCGGAAGAGGTGCGGGCCCCAGAAGTGCACGACGCCCGGGATGCCGGGCTCGCCACCCCATCGCCGGGCCTCGCCGGTCAGGGTGATCGCCCCGGCCGTGCCCCCGTGGTAGCTGCGGTAGGACGCCAGGATCTTGTGCCTGCCGGTGTGCGCCCGGGCCATGCGCAGCGCGTTCTCGTTGGCCTCGGCCCCGCCGTTCGTGAAGAAGACCTTGCTCATGCCCTCCGGCGCCAGCCCCGAGATGAGGGCCGCGGCCTCGGCACGGCTCTCCTCCGCGAACGCCGGAGCGACCGTGGTCAGCCGCCCGGCCGCCTCCGCGATGGCGGCCGACAGGCGCGGGTGCTGGTAGCCGATGTTGACGTTGACCAGCTGGGAGGAGAAGTCCAGGAAGCGCCGGCCCTGGTGGTCCCAGAAGTAGGCGCCCTCGCCCCCGGCCAGCGGCACCGGGTCGATGGCCCGCTGGGCCGACCAGGAGGTCATGACGTGAGCCCGGGAGAGCTCCCGGATCCGGGCGTCGCGGGCGAGGTCGGGAGGGGTCGTCATGGGAGCGACTCTAGGCCAGCCCTACCCCTGGTGCCCGTCCCGCACGCACGGCAGGATGGGGGGATGGCACAGGCGCTGGCGCACACCACCGGGGTCGGCGAACCGCCGCTGCTCGAACAGACCATCGGGGACAACCTCGACGAGACCGCCCACCGGCACCCCGACCGGGAGGCGCTGGTCGAGGTCTCCACGGGGCGCCGCTGGACGTATGCCGAGCTCGTCCTCGACGTCAACCTCATCGCCCGTGCCCTGGTCGCCTCCGGGGTGCGCACCGGCGACCGGGTGGGCATCTGGGCACCGAACTGCGCCGAGTGGACCCTGGTGCAGCTGGCGACCGCCAAGGTCGGGGCCATCCTGGTCACCATCAACCCGGCCTACAGCGAGCGCGAGCTGGCCTACGTGCTGCGCCAGTCGGGGACCCGTACGGTCGTCGTCGCGCAGGAGTTCCGGGGCCGCGCCTACCCCGAGATGGTCGAGCACGTCCAGGACGAGTGCCCCGACCTGGCCCAGGTGCTGGTCATCGGTGACGAGGGGTGGGACGAGGTGCTCGCCGGGGCGCACCAGGTCAGCCCCGGACGCCTCGCCGAGCTGCAGGCGACGCTCACCCCGGACCAGCCGATCAACATCCAGTACACCTCCGGCACCACCGGCTTCCCCAAGGGCGCGACGCTCTCCCACCGCAACATCCTCAACAACGGCTACCTCGTCGGGGAGGGATGCCGCTACACCGAGGGTGACGTCATCTGCATACCCGTGCCCTTCTACCACTGCTTCGGCATGGTCATGGGCACGCTCGCGGCGACCACGCACGGTGCCTGCGCGGTCATCCCGGGGCCGGGGTTCGACCCCGGCGCGACCCTGCGGGCGGTGCGGGACGAGCAGTGCACCTCGCTCTACGGCGTGCCGACGATGTTCATCGCCATGCTGGAGCTCCTGGACGCCGACGACGAGCTCACGACCGCGGACCTGTCCTCGGTCCGCACCGGG
Organism: uncultured Serinicoccus sp.; assembly: GCF_947487915.1. Taxonomy (GTDB): domain Bacteria; phylum Actinomycetota; class Actinomycetes; order Actinomycetales; family Dermatophilaceae; genus Ornithinicoccus. The sequence goes on from NZ_CANKYH010000003.1 coordinate 31,939, forward strand.
ATCATGGCCGGGTCGCCGTGCCCGGCGTCGGTCATGAGCGCGCTCATCGAGGCGGGCGTCGAAGAGATGACCATCTGCTACGGGATGACCGAGACCTCGCCGGTGTCCACGCAGACGGCTCCGGACGACCCCTTCGACAAGAAGGTCGGCACCGTCGGCCGGGTGGGGCCGCACCTCGAGATCCAGATCGTCGACCCCACGACGCGCGAGGTGCTGCCCCGGGGTGTGGCCGGGGAGTTCTGCACGAAGGGCTACTCGGTGATGCTCGGCTACTGGGAGGACCCGGAGCGGACCGCCGAGGTGCTCCGGGACGGGTGGATGGCGACCGGTGACCTCGGGGTGATGGACGACGAGGGGTATGTCGAGATCACCGGCCGCATCAAGGACCTGGTCATCCGGGGCGGGGAGAACATCTCTCCCCGGGAGGTCGAGGAGGTCCTCTACGCCCACCCGGACGTGCTCGACGCCCAGGTCGTGGGGGTGCCCGACGAGCGCTACGGCGAGGAGCTCATGGCCTTCCTGCGGCTGCGGGAGGGAGCCGCACCGCTCACCGTCGAGGCCGTCCGGGAGTTCTGCTCCGGCTCGCTCGCCCGCTACAAGATCCCGCGCCACGTGCAGGTCGTCGAGGAGTTCCCCATGACGGTCACCGGCAAGGTGCGCAAGGTCGAGCTGCGCGAGCGCGGGGCGGAGCTGCTGCGGGAGCCCTGACCTCTCCCCCCCCCAGCCCCCCAACCCCACCGAGCGCCGCACATGGTTGCCCTCAGCCCCACCGAGCGCCGCACATGGTTGCTGGCAGGATCGGGTCATGAGCCTGGACTACGCACAGATGTTCCGCCTGGACGGCCGGCACGCCGCGGTCGTCGGGTGCGGCGGGATCGGCGCCGAGATCGTCGCCGGCCTGGCCGCCCAGGGGGCGCGGGTGAGCTGCCTCGACCGGGACAGAGGTGTCGCGCAGGCGGCGCTGGAGCGCGCGCCGGGAGGAACGGCATACCCCGTCGACGTGCTGGACACCAGCGCCCTCGTGAGCTGCGCCGCGCAGTTAGGCGACGTCGACGTGCTGGTGCTCACCGCCGCGATGAACGTCCGCAAGCGGCTGCTGGACTACACGGCCGAGGAGTTCGCCCGCGTCGTGGACCTCAACCTGCGGGGGACCTTTGACGCGGTGCGCGCCTTCGCGCCGGGCATGGTCGAGCGCGGGCGCGGGTCCATCGTCGCGCTGACCTCGATCCGCGCGGTCACCGTCGAACCGGGGCAGGGGGTGTATGCCGCGACCAAGGCCGGTGTGACGCAGCTGGTGCGCACGTGGGCGGCTGAGCTGGGGCCGGCCGGGGTGCGCATCAACGCGGTCGCGCCGGGGGTGGTGGCGACGCCACTGACGCAGCAGATCCGCGACGACGCGGACTGGGACCGGGCGTATGCCGAGAAGTCGGCCCTGGGTCGCTGGGCGCGGCCCGAGGAGATGGTCGGGGCCGTGGCGTGGCTGGCCTCGGACGCGGCGAGCTTCGTCACCGGCAGCCAGGTGATGGTCGACGGCGGCTGGACCGCGATCGACGGGCGGTTCACCCCGCCCGGGTGAGCAACGACATACCCGCGGGTGGCATGGGGGTGCCGGCAGCCCCTTCGGGTCAGGAGAAGACGATGGTGCGGCCCGAGCGCAGGACGACACGGTGCTCGGCGTGCCAGCGGATGGCCCGCGAGAAGGCGGTCGCCTCGACCTCCTGCCCCTGCTGGGCGAGCTGGGCCGGGGTCAGCCGGTGGTCCACCCGCCGGAAGTCCTGCTCGATGATCGGGCCCTCGTCCAGGTCGGCCGTGACGTAGTGCGCGGTCGCGCCGATGACCTTGACCCCGCGGTCGTGCGCCTGGGTGTAGGGCTTGGCACCCTTGAAGCTGGGCAGCAGCGAGTGGTGGATGTTGATGATGCGACCCGAGTAGTCCGCGCACATCGCGGGTGAGAGCACCTGCATGTAGCGCGCGAGGGCGATCGTGTCGACGTCGTGGCTCTCCACGAGCTCGCGGAGGCTGGCCTCGGCGTCAGCCTTGGTCTCGGGCGTGACGGGCAGGTGGTGGAACGGGATGTCGTGCCACTCCGCGAGGGCACGGAAGTCTTCGTGGTTGGACACGATGGCCGGGATGGTGACCGGCAGCTGCCCGGTGCGCGTGCGGAAGAGCAGGTCGTTGAGGCAGTGCCCCATCTTGCTGACCATGACCAGCAGGCGGTGGGGCTGGGCGCGGTCGTGCGCCTGCCACTGCCCGCCGAGCCCGTCGGCCACCTCGGACAGGCCCGCACGGAGGGTGTCGATGTCGACCGGCGAGCCCTCGCGGGTCGCCTCCATCCGCAGGTGGAACTCCCCCGTGCTCGGGTCGGCGAACTGCTGGCTCTCGGTGATGGTCAGGTCGTGCTCGAGCATCGCCCCCGACACCGCGTGCACCACGCCCCGACGGTCGGGGCAGGACAGGGTGAGGACGATGTCGCGGCCGGTCTCGGCCGGCGCAGAGGTATGCAGTGCCACGCCGGGCGAGTCTACGTCGTGTCAGCGTGTGTCCGGTCCGGTCCTACCGCGCGTCCGGTGCGGTCGGGGGGCGGGCGGCGGAGGGGAAGGCGTCGAGGTAGCTGCGCCACGTGCCGGCCGGGGTGGTGACGGTCTGCGCCGCGAGCACGGCCCGGACCATGGCCCGGGTCACGACCTCCCCCGAGGTGTGCAGCATCGCGTGGACGCCCGCCTGGTCCGGGGCGTCCCGGGCGCAGGTCGCGAGGCCGAAGAGGCTGTCGCCGTCGAACATCGTGTGGATCGGGTTGACCGCGCGGGCCATGCCGTCGTGCCCGCTGGTCGCGAGCCGGGCGCACTGCGCCGGGTCGAGCGCGGCGTCGGTCGCCACCACGCCGATGGTGGTGGCCAGCGACCGCGGCACCGAGCTGGTGGCGTTGGCCTCCTCCGCGGCCGAGCGCGCCGCCCGCAGCTCCTCGGGTCGGGGTCGCTGCGGCCACCGGCCTTCGGGCCAGTGACCCAGGCCGGTGAGGTCCTCGGCCACCAGGTGCCGGGCACCCCACAGCTCACCGGTGGCCAGGTCGACCGCGGAGCCCACGGCGTTGACGACCACGAGGGCGGCGACCGTGGTGCCGTCCGGCAGCACACCGCTCGCGGTGCCCACCCCGCCCCGCAGCCCACCGACCTGGGCGCCCGTGCCCGCGCCGACGCTCCCCTGCAGCGCCGGCTCGGCCCCGCCGCCGTCCGCCGCGGCGAGCGCGGCGACCCCGAACCCGGCGTCCGGGAAGGCCCCGAAGTCGCCGCCCCGCCCCAGGTCGAAGCACACGGCGGCCGGCACGATCGGCACCACGTCGCCCGGTCCGCCCATGGGGAAGCCCCGGCCCTGGACGTAGAGCTCGCGCATGACCCCGTCGGCGGCGGCCAGGCCGAACGCCGACCCTCCCGAGAGCACGAGGGCGTGCACCCGCTCCACGAGGTTGCGCGGGTCGAGCAGGTCGGTCTCCCGGGTGCCGGGCGCGCCACCGCGGACGTCGGCCCCGGCGACGGCACCCTCGGCGGGGCAGCGAACCACCGTGGTGCCGCTGAGCCACCCGTCGCCGACCCGCTGGTGGTGACCGACCCCGAGACCGGCCACGTCGAGCAGGGAGTTCGTCGGGCCGGCGGTGGGCTGCATGCGCCTACCCTGTCACGGGCTCAGCGCGGCCAGGATCTCCTCGACCTTGGCCTTGGCGTCGCCGAAGATCATCTGGGTGTTGTCCCGGAAGAACAACGGGTTCTGGACCCCGGCGTAGCCGGTCGCCATCGAGCGCTTGAACACCACGACATCCCGCGCCTCCCACACCTGCAGCACGGGCATGCCGGCGATCGGGCTGCCCGGCTGCTCGATGGCGGCCGGGTTGACGGTGTCGTTGGCGCCGATGACGAGCACGACGTCGGTGGAGGCGAGGTCGCCGTTGATCTCGTCCATCCCGAGGACGACGTCGTAGGGCACCCGAGCCTCGGCCAGCAGGACGTTCATGTGGCCCGGCAGCCGCCCCGCCACGGGGTGGATGCCGAAGCGCACGTCCGCACCCAGCTCGCCCAGCCGCTCCACCAGGCGGGCGACTGGGTGCTGGGCGTGCGCGACCGCCATGCCGTAGCCCGGGGTGATGACGACCGACCGTGCCTGCCGCAGCATCTCCGCCACCCCCTCGGCCCCGACCTCACGGTGGGTGCCGACCTCGTCGTCGTCGCCGGTGCCGGGGACCGGGTCGGCCCCGAAACCGCCGGCGATGACCGAGACGAAGGAGCGGTTCATGGCCTGGCACATGATCCAGGACAGGATCGCGCCGGAGCTGCCGACGAGCGCACCGGTGATGATGAGCAGGTCGTTGCCGAGCATGAACCCGGCCGCCGCGGCGGCCCACCCGCTGTAGGAGTTGAGCATCGAGACGACGACCGGCATGTCGCCCCCGCCGATCGAGGCGACGAGATGCGCCCCCAGGGCCAGCGCGAGCAGCGTGAGCACGAGCAGCGGCGGCAGGCTGGGCGCGACGACGAACCACACCGACACCGCCAGGCTGGTCAGCACCACGACGAGGTTGAGCAGGTGGCGGCGCGGCAGCACGAGCGGCGCGCTCCTCATCCGCGCGGACAGCTTGGCCCAGGCGATCAACGAGCCGGTGAAGGTCACCGCGCCGATGAGGACGCCGGCAGCGATCTCGATCCGCTGGCTGACGCCGGCCGCCCCGGTCTGGCCCTCGCCGAGAAAGGTGTTGATGCCGACGATCACGGCCGCGACGCCGACGAAGCTGTGCAGGATCGCGACCAGCTCGGGCATCCCGGTCATGGCCACGCCCCGGGCCCGCCAGATGCCGACGGCCGCCCCCACCGACATGGCCACCGCGATGAGCAGCAGCGTCGTTAGTGCGTCCCGCTCGGCCGTGCTGACCGCCAGGACGACGGTCGCGACCAGCGCGAGGGCCATCCCGGTGATACCGAGCAGGTTGCCCCGGCGGGCGGACTCGTGCCGCGACAGCCCGGCGAGCGCTCCGAGGAAGAGCAGCGCGGCGACGAGGTAGGCGGCGTCGACCGCCGAGGTCAGCGTCACGACTCCGCCCTCCGGAACATCCCGAGCATGCGGTGGGTCACCGTGAAGCCGCCGAAGATGTTGATCGAGGCGACGGTGATGCCGACCAGCGCGAGGGCGGTGACCCAGGTGTTGCTGCTGCCGACCTGCAGGATCGCCCCGACGCAGATGATGCCGCTGATGGCGTTGGTCACGGACATGAGCGGGGTGTGCAGGGCATGCGTGACGTGCGAGATGACGTAGTAGCCCGCGATGACGGCGAGCGCGAACACGGTGAGGTGCATCCGCAGCTCGTCGGGCGCGAAGGCGGCACCCACCGCCGCGAGCACCGCCAGGGTGAGCACGACCGCCCGCCGACGCCGCGGGTCCCGCACGAGGTCGTCCGCGGTATGCCGCGCGGCCGGCGCTGCGGCTGCCTCGCCCCGGTCTGGGGTCGGGGCGGCGCTCACCGCGATCGGCGGTGGTGGCCAGAGCACCTCTCCCGCGTGGGCGACGGTGACGGCCCGGACCACCTGGTCGTCGAGGTCGAGCCCGAGGTGGCCCTCGTCGTCCAGCAGCGTCACGAGGTTGACCATGTTGGTGCCGTAGAGCTGGCTCGCCTGCGCGGGCATCCGTCCGGCCAGGTCGGTCCAGCCGAGGAGCGTCACGCCCCCGTCGGTGACGACCCGCTCGTCGGCGACCGTGCCCTCGACGTTGCCGCCGTTGGCGGCGGCCAGGTCGACGACGACCGAGCCGGGCCGCATGGCCGCGACCGTACCGGCGTCGATGAGCCGCGGGGCCGGCCGGCCGGGGATGAGCGCCGTCGTGATGACGATGTCGGCCGTCATCGCCTCCTGGGCGTAGAGCTCCTGGGTGGCCCGCTCGGCGTCCTCGGTGAGCTCACCGGCATACCCGTCGGAGCGCCCCCCGCCCACCTCGACCTCGAGGCTGACGAAGGTGGCGCCCATCGACTCGACCTGCTCGGCGACCTCGGGGCGCACGTCGAAGGCGCGCACCAGCGCGCCGAGCGACTGCGCGGCGCCGATCGCTGCCAACCCGGCGACCCCGGCCCCGACGACGAAGACCGTCGCCGGCGGCGTGGTGCCGGCGGCGGTGACCTGACCGGCGAGCATCCCGCCGTAGTCGTGCGCGGCCTCGATGACCGCGCGGTAGCCCGCGAGGTTGGCCATGGAGCTCAGGACGTCGAGGCTCTGCGCTCGGGAGATCCGGGGCACGGCGTCCATCGCGAGCCCGGTGACCCCGTGGGCGGCCAGCGCCTCGAGCAGCTCCGGCGCGCGGGCCGGGGCCATGAGCGAGGCGACGGCGCCACCGGGGCGCATCGCGTCCAGCTGCTCGGTCGTGGGGGCGTCCACCTGCAGGACGAGGTCGGCCGCGAGCACCTCCGCGCGGTCGGCGGGCCCGGCCCCGGCCTCGGCGTAGGCCACGTCGGGGCAGCTCGCCCGCTCCCCCGCGCCGCGCTCGACGAGCACCTCGTGACCGCGCTTGCGCAGCGCCGTCACCGTGGCGGGCGTGGCGGCGACGATCGCCTGAGCCTCCCGGGGCTCGCGTGGTATGCCGATCAGCACGCCGCTCCCCCTCTCTGCGTCGAGTGTGGTCCAGCGCTGCTGACACTAGCCGGGGCGTCCGACAGAGGGGCACGGACCCGCCGGACGGGCCCACCCGGGGGTGCGGTCGGCACGGGGCGTCCGTCCTTGCCCTACCGGCCGATGGAGGGTGCAGGCAGCCGACCGCGGTCGGGCCTCCGACCCCTCAGGAGGCCGGGCCCACCCCGCGCGCGAGGTCCTCGGCGCTGCGGCCGGCGAGCGCGGCGCGCAGGTCGGGGATGGCCGCGACGAGCGAGCGGGTGTAGTCGTGCCCCGGCTCGGCGAAGAGCCGCTCGGTCTCCCCGGTCTCGACGACCTCCCCGCTGCTCATGACTGCGACCCGGTCGCAGACGTGCCGCACCACGGACAGGTCGTGGCTGACGAAGACCAGCGTGAGGTCGAGCCCGTCGACGATCTCGTCGACGAGGTTGAGGACCTGCGCCCGCACCGACACGTCCAGCGCGGAGACCGGCTCGTCCATGACGAGGATGTCCGGGTCGGGTGCCAGCGCCCGGGCGACCGAGATCCGCTGCCGCTGCCCCCCGGAGAACTGGTGCGGGTAGCGCCGGGCCGCCTCCGGGTCCAGCCCGACCCGTCCCAGCAGCTCGCCGACCCGGGCCGCGTGGTCGCCGCCGATGCCCTGGGAGACCAGCGGCTCGGCGATGATGTCGTGCACCCGCATGCGGGGGTCCAGGCTGCTCATCGGGTCCTGGAAGACCAGCTGCAGCCTCTGGCGCAGCCAGACCAGGCGCCGGGCCGGCTGGTCGCCGATCGAGCGACCCTCCACGAGCACCTCGCCCGAGGTGGGTCGGTCCAGCCCGCAGATGAGCCGGAGGAGCGTCGACTTCCCCGACCCGGACTCCCCGACGACCCCGAAGCGCTCGCCCCGCCCGACCGACAGCGACACGTCCCGCACGGCCCGCACCACTGGCGGCGCCTCCCGCAGGGACGTGCGGGGGCGCCGGAAGTCACGGCATACCTCCCGCAGCTCGATGGCTGGAGTCTCAGTCACGACAACTCACCCCTCGCGAGGCTCGGTGGGGTGGGAGGCAACCATGTGCGACGCCCGGTGGGGTGGGAGGCAACCATGTGCGACGCCCGGTGCGGAGGGAGGCAACCATGTGCGACGCCCGGTGGGGAGGGAGGCAACCATGTGCGACGCCCGGTGGGAGGGCGGTGCGGGGGGCGGTGCCGGGGGGTCGGCCCGGTCATGCGGCACCCCCCGCGGGGTGGAAGCAGGCGTACCCGGCAGCACGCCCGACCTCACCCGGCGCAGACCCCTGCCCCGGCCCGTCCCCCTCGCGCCGCGGCGTCCACCCCGGGAGCGTCGCGCACTCGTCCGTGGCGTGCGCGCACCGGCTCCGGAAGACGCAGCCGTCCGGGAAGCGGCCGGCCGGCGGCACGGTGCCCTGGATGGTCGGCAGCGCCGCCCGCTGCCGGCGGCCCCGCTCCCCGGCGAGGTCGGAGGCGCCGATGAGGCCCTGGGTATACCGGTGGCGCGGGTCGGCGAAGACCTCGCCGACCGGCCCGGCCTCGACGATGCGCCCGCCGTACATCACCAGCACCCGCTCGCAGACGGTCGCGACGACGGCCAGGTCGTGGGTGATGAAGAGCATCGCCGCGTCGCGCTCCTGCACGCCGCGCACCACGAGGTCGAGCACGGTCGCCTGCACGGTGACGTCGAGGGCGGTCGTGGGCTCGTCGCAGATGAGCAGCGCCGGGTCGTTGGCCAGCGCGATCGCGAGCACCACGCGTTGCCGCTGCCCGCCGGAGAGCTCGTGCGGGTAGGACCGGGCCAGGTGGGCCGGGTCCGGCAGCCCGACCTGGTCGAGGAGCTCGACCGCCCGCGCCCGCGCCCCGGCCGTGTCGCGGGTGCCGTGGATCCGCATGACCTCGGTGACCTGCGCGCCCACCCGCATGGTCGGGTTGAGCGCCGTCATCGGCTCCTGGAAGACCATGGTCACCGCGTCGCCGCGCAGCCGCGCCATCTCCCGCTCGCCCACCTCGAGCAGGTTGCGGGTCGCCGGGGTCCGCCCGGAGAGCCGGACGTCGCCGCGCGCGTGCAGCCCCTCGCCCAGCAGCCCCATGACCGCCAGCGCGGTCAGGGACTTGCCCGACCCGGACTCCCCGATGAGCCCGACGCGCTCGCCGCGGGCGATCGAGAACGTCACGTCGCGCAGCAGCGGGGTATGCCCCGTCCCCACGTCGAGGCCCTCCACCGCCAGCACGGTGCGGTCGCCGGCCCCGCTCACCGGTCCTCCAGCCTGGGGTCCAGCCAGTCGCGCAGCCCGTCGCCGAAGAGGTTGAAGCCGAGCACCGACAGCGCGATGGCGGCCCCGGGGATGAGGGCCAGGTGGGGCGCGGAGCGCAGGGTGGTCTGCGCCTCGTAGAGCATGCGGCCCCAGCTGGCCTGCCCGGTGGGCGTCCCCAGCCCCAGGTAGGCGAGCGCCGCCTCGGCGAGGATCGCGATGGCGAAGGACACCGACGCCTGCACGATGACCAGCCCCGCGACGTTGGGCACGACGTGGCGCACCGCGATCCCCAGCGGCGAGCGGCCCGCGGACCGGGCGGCCACGACATACTCCGTCCGCATCACCCCGAGCGCCCCCGAGCGGGTGATCCGCGCGAACGCCGGGATGGTGGCGATGCCGATGGCGATCATCGCGACCCGCGTCGAGCCGCCGTAGAGCGCGGCGAACATGATCGCGAGCAGCAGCGCCGGGAAGGCCAGCAGCACGTCGTTGGCGCGCATGACCAGCTGCCCCGGCCAGCCCGGCGACATCGCCGCGAGGATCCCCAGCGGCACGCCGACCAGCGCCGCGACACCGACGGCGACGACACCGACGAAGAGGGTCGTGCGCGCGCCGACGAGGATCTGGGTGAGGACGTCGCGCCGCAGCCGGTCGGTCCCGAGCCAGTGCTCGGCGTTCGGCGTCTGGTAGGGCTCGACCGGCAGGACCCGCATGGGCTGGTAGGGCGTCCAGACGTAGGACAGGAGCGCGAGCCCGACCACGACGGCGACGATCGCGCCGCCGACGACCAGCGAGGGGTTGAGGTGGCGCCCGCGGGAGCCGCCCGCCGGCACCTGTCCCGAGTCCGTCACCGCGTCCGCCGCCGCCCCCTGGACCTCGCTCACCGTGACCCCGTCCGCAGCCGCGGGTCGATGAGGAGGTAGAGCGCGTCGACGAGGAAGGTGATGAGCAGCGTCGCGACGACGAGCACCATGACCACCGTCTGCACCGTGAGGATCTCGCGCTGGGCGACCGAGTCGAGCAGCAACGACCCCAGGCCGGGGATGACGAACACCCGCTCGATCACCACGGCACCGACGAGCAGGGTCGCGAGCTGCAGCCCGAGGACCGTGACGACCGGCACGGCCGCGTTGCGCAGCCCGTGCCGCCACAGCGCCTGCACGGGGCGCAGCCCCTTGGCGCGGGCCGTGCGCAGGTAGTCCTCGCGGAGCACGTCGAGGACGGCCGAACGGACATACCTCGCGAGCACCGCGGCCTGCACCCCGGCGAGCGCGATCGAGGGCAGCACGAGCCGCTGCAGGAAGCCGACCGGGTCCTGCGCCGGCACCGCCCAGCCCCCGCTGGGCACCCAGCGCAGCCGCACCGCGAAGACCGAGATGAGGACGATGCCCGCGAGGAAGGCCGGGATCGCGACGCCGACCTGCGAGGCCGCCGACATCACGACGCCGTCGACGTGCCGGTGCCGCACGGCCATCCAGATGCCGACGGGGACCGCGACGAGCACCGCGAGGATCATCGACGTGGTCACGAGGATGAGCGTGACCTGCAGCCGGTCGGCGATCTGGGGGCCGATGGCCGCCTTGGAGATGAACTCGATGCCCGGGTCGAGGGTGAGCATGCCGCGCATCCAGTCGAGGTACTGCACCACCACCGGCCGGTCCAGCCCGAACTGCTCGCGCAGCGCCGCCACCGAGGCGTCCGAGGCGTTGATGCCCAGCGCCACCCGGGCCGGGTCGCCCGGTAGGACCCGCATGAAGGCGAAGACCAGCACCGAGGCCGCGAGCACGCTGAGCACGAAGACCATCGCGCGGTGCAGCAGTCGCAGGACCATGCGAGCACTCTAGGTCGCCCCAGCCGCGACCGAGCGCTCATCCGTCGTCCGGCTCGTCATCTGACAGCCCTCTCGTCATCTGACAGCTCCCTCGAACCGGCTGTCGGTTGACGAACCGGCTGTCGGTTGACGAACCGGCTGGGAGTCACTCCCGGGCGAGGTCGCCCAGGTCGAAGGACTCCTTGATGGCGTTGGTCGGCAGTCCGGTGATGTCCGGGTCGGCGACCATGAGGTTGGGCAGCAGGAAGAGGAAGTCCGCGGCGGCGTCCTCGCTGATGAGCGCGGCCGCCTCCTGGAGCTTCGTGACCTGCTCCTCCTCGGTCCCGGTGTCCGCCTCCTCGAAGAGCGTCTGGACCTGCTCGGTGCCGTAGGTCGTGTAGTAGTCCGGGCTGCCGAAGACGTTGGCCATGTCGCGCGGCTCGACGTGCGCCACGATCGACATGTCGAAGTCCTTGGTGGTGAAGACCGTCTCCAGCCAGGCCGCGGGGAACTCCAGCTCGTCGATGGTCACCTCCAGCCCGACGTCCTCGAGCATGGACTCCACGACGGTGCCGCAGGACACGGCATACGGCAGCGTGGGTATGCGCAGACGCAGCTCGGTGCCCTCCGCGCCGGCCTCGGCGATGAGCTCCTCGGCGCGCGCGGCGTCGAAGGGGAAGTCGCCGGTGCGGTCCTCGTACCACGGGTCGGTCGGCGGGACCATCGAGCCGATGAGCTCGCCGCGGCCGGCCCAGCAGGTGTCCAGGAGCGCCTGGTGGTCGATGGCGTGCCGGACCGCCTCACGCAGCGCCGGGTCGGCGAGCGGGTTGCCCTCCTGCTGGTTCATCGACAGGACGACCTCGCCGTTGGTGGTGCCCTCGACGATCTGGAAGTCTCCGCCCTCGAACTCGGCCAGCGACTCCGGCGCCTGCACGGTCGAGACGACGTCGATGGCGTCGGTGAGCATGGCGTTGTTGAGCGCGTTGGCGTCCTGGAAGTAGCGCATCTCGACGGTCGCGAAGTAGGGCGCCTCGCCGTGGTAGTCCGGGTTGCGCTCCAGGGTGATCTGCGAGCCGCGGTCCCAGGTGCCGAAGGTGTAGGGGCCGGTGCCGACCGCCTCCTCGGCGAGGTTGTCGACGCCCTCGGTGTCGAACATCGCGCCCACCCGGGTGGTGAGCGCGTAGAGGAAGGAGTTGGACGGCCGCGACAGGGTGACCTCGAGCGTGGTGTCGTCCACCGCCTCGGCCGACTCCACCACGTCCAGCTGGGACTTGAGGCTGATCGTCCAGGCGTCGGAGGAGACCCGCTCGAGGGAGAAGGCAGCGTCCTCGGCGGTGAACTCGCTGCCGTCGGAGAAGGTGACCCCCTCCTCCAGGGTGAAGGTGTAGGTCAGCCGGTCCTCGCTGACCTCCCAGTCGGTCGCCAGCGCGGGCACGATCTCGCCGGTCTCGACGTCGACGGTGACCAGCGTCTCGTAGACGTTGTCCAGCAGCAGCTGCGGGATCGCGGCGCCGTCGGTCGTGGTGAAGTCCAGGCTCGCGGGCTCGGCGACCAGCCCCACCCGCACGGTCTCGTCGGAGCCGCCGGAGGCGGTGCCACCGGTCTGCCCCGCGTCGCCGTCGCCACCCTCGTCCGCGCTCCCGGAGCCGTCCTCGGACCCGCCGTCCGGGGAGCCGCTGGTGCCCGCCCCGGCGTTGCAGCCGGCCAGCAGGGCGGTCGCGGCCACGGCGGCGACCAGGGAGCGGGTTGTCGTCGACGTCCTCATGCGCCCCATCATCGGGTATGCGTGCGCGGACGCGCCACCGCGGCTCGTCTAGTCTCGTGCCGTGAGCAACGACGCCAGCCCCGCCCGCCCGGTCGCCCTCGTCGCACCGGACAAGTTCCGGGGGTCGCTGTCCGCGCCGGAGGTCGTGCAGGCCGCCCGGGCCGGGGCGCGGGAGGCGGGGTGGGACGTCATCGGGATGCCGATGGCCGACGGCGGCGAGGGCATGCTCGACGCCTTCGGCGGCGCCAACCGCACCTCCACCGTCACCGGTCCGCTCGGCGCCCCGGTCGAGGCGCGCTGGCGGCTCGGCGACGACGGCCTCGCGCTCATCGAGTCGGCGGCGGCGAGCGGGCTGGTCCTCGCGGGGGGCAAGGAGGGCAACGACCCGATGGGCGCCACCAGCGCCGGCACCGGGGAGCTCATCGCGCAGGCCGTGCTCGCCGGAGCCCGGCGGGTCGTCGTGGGGCTGGGCGGCTCGGCCATGAGCGACGGCGGTCGCGGGGCCGTCGAGGCGGTCCTCGCCGCGCTGGACGGCGACCGCCCGGCCGACCGGGGCGTGGAGCTGCTCGCGGCGTGCGACGTGCAGACGCCCTTCGTCGACGCCGCGCAGGTCTTCGGCCCGCAGAAGGGTGCGGACGCCGGGCAGGTCGTCGAGCTCACCGGTCGGCTCTTCGCCCAGCAGGGGGACTACGTCGAGCGCTTCGGCGTCGACGTGTCGCAGACCGCCGGGGCGGGGGCCGCCGGTGGGCTGGGTGGCGGGGTGCTCGTCCTCGGCGGCGCGCTCGTGCCGGGGCTGCGGCTGGTGGCCGACCAGGTGGGCCTGGAGGAGGCCGTGGGCCGCGCCGACGCGATCGTCACCGGCGAGGGGGCGCTGGACGCCGAGTCGTTCAACGGCAAGGTCGTCGGCGGGGTCGTCGACGCGGCCGAGCCCTACGGCATCCCGGTCGTCGTGGTCGCCGGCGTCGTGCGCGAGGACGCCCCGGCCACCCGGCTGTCCGGGCTGCGGGTCGTCGACCTGTCCGCGACCTACGGCGCCGCCGCCTCCTGGAACGACACGGCCGCCTGCGTCGCACGCGCCGTCGCCGAGCAGCTGCGCGCGCTGCGCTGACCGAGCCGGCTGGTCCCGTCGGGGAGGGGCCGCGGGTTACCCGCCGGTATACACTGGACCCAAGATCCAAGTACCGCCGGTACCGCATACTTCAGGAGGCCACCGTGGGCCACTACCGCAGCAACATCCGCGACATCGAGTTCATGCTGCTCGACGTGCTGGGCCGCCAGGAGGTGCTGGGACGGGAGCCCTACGCCGAGGTCGACGTCGAGGTGGCCCGCGAGGCGCTGCGCGCGGTCGCCGACCTCGCCGAGGGTCCCCTGGCCGCCTCCTTCACCGAGTCCGACCGCACCCCGCCGGTCCTCGACCCGGCCACCGGGGAGGTGAGCATGCCGGAGAGCTTCGTGGCGTCATACCGGACCTGGGTGGAGAACGAGTGGTGGCGGCTGGAGATCGAGGAGGGCCTCGGCGGCACCCCCGCCCCCCCGAGCCTCACCTGGGCGCTGTCCGAGCTGGTCCTCGGCGCCAACCCGGCGGTGAAGATGTTCGCGGCCGGCTACACCTTCGCCAACGTCCTCCACCGCCTGGGCACCCCGGAGCAGCAGCAGCTCGCCCAGCTCATGGTCGACCACGCGTGGGGCGCCACGATGATGCTCACCGAGCCGGAGGCCGGCTCGGACGTCGGCGCCGGGCGGACGAAGGCGGTCAAGGCGGGTGACGGCACCTGGCACCTCACCGGCACCAAGCGCTTCATCACCAGCGGGATCGCGCCGTTCTACGACAACGTCCTCCACTTCGTGCTCGCCCGCCCCGAGGGCGCCGGCCCCGGCACCAAGGGCCTGTCGCTCTTCGTCGTGCCCGACCGGCACATCACCGACCTCGAGACCGGCGAGCTCGGCGAGCGCAACGGCGTCCAGGTCACCGCGATCGAGCACAAGATGGGCCTCAAGGTGTCGACGACCTGCGAGGTGGCGCTGGGCGAGGACGAGGCGCGCCCGGCCGTCGGCTGGCTCCTCGGCGAGGTGCACGACGGGATCGCCCAGATGTTCCGCGTCATCGAGTACGCCCGGATGCTCGTCGGGACCAAGGCGATCGCCACGCTGTCGGCCGGCTACCAGGCGGCGCTGGGGTATGCCCGCGAGCGGGTGCAGGGCGCCGACCTCACCCAGATGGCCGACAAGACCGCTCCGCGGGTGCCGATCACCGCGCACCCGGACGTGCGGCGCTCGCTGCTGCTGCAGAAGTCCTACGCCGAGGGGCTGCGCGCGCTCATGCTGTGGACGGCGACCTTCCAGGACCAGGTGCACGCCCGGCAGGACCTCGCCGGCGACGACGCGCTGGAGGGTGCCGAGGAGGTCGCGATGGCCGCCCGGGTCAACGACCTGCTGCTGCCCCTGGTCAAGGGCTGCGGCTCCGAGCGCGCGTTCACCCTGCTCGGCACGGAGTCGCTGCAGACCCTCGGCGGGTCCGGCTTCCTGCAGGACTACCCGATCGAGCAGTACCTGCGCGACAGCAAGATCGACAGCCTCTACGAGGGCACCACGGCGATCCAGGGCATGGACTTCTTCTTCCGCAAGATCCTCCGCGACCGCGGGCAGGCGCTGGGGTATGTCGCGGCCCAGGTCCGGGAGACCGCCGAGACGCAGGCGGACGACGGGCTCGGCGAGGTGCGCGGCGCGGTGCTGCGGGCGCTCGGCGAGGTCGACGCGATGGTGCAGTTCATGACGGCGCGGGCCGCCGAGTCGCAGGAGCGGCCCAGCGCGGTCTATGCCGTCGGCCTGGGGACCACCCGGCTGCTCCTGGCGGCCGGTGACCTGCTCATCGGCTGGCTGCTGCTGCGCCAGGCCGAGGTCGCCCAGCGGCTGCTGGACTCGGGCGCGACCGGCGTGAGCGGGCTGCGGGCCGCCGACGAGGACGCGCGGGCCTACCTGCAGGGCAAGGTCGTCGCCGCGCGGTTCTTCGCGACCGAGGTGCTCCCGCGGCTGGGCGCCGACCGCCGCACCGTCACCTCCGCCGACGCCGACCACGTCGCCGCGGTCATGGACCTGCCCGACGCCGCCTTCTGACCCTATGGGTGCCACGCGGACGGTATCCGTCCGCCGCCGGTGCCAGACTGGCCGGATGACGTTCGAGGTGCACCCCGTGACCCCGGACCGGTTCGAGGACTTCGCCGACGTCGTCAACCCGAACCGGCGCGCGACGCACTGCTGGTGCGTCCCGCACCGGCTCCGCTCGGCGGACGTCCGCGAGCTCGGCGGTGGTGACCGCAAGCAGGCGATGCGCGCGCTGTGCGAGCGTGACCTGCCGCCAGGGGTGGTGGCCTACGCCGACGGCACGCCCGTCGCGTGGTGCAACCTCGGCCCGCGTGCCGACATCCCGGCCCTCGTGCACTCCCGCAAGCTGCGCCCGGTCGACGACGTCCCCGTGTGGAGCATCGTCTGCGTCGTCGTGCGCGGTGGGCATCGCAAGCGAGGTCACACGTCCCGGCTGCTCGAGGGTGCTGTCGGGTATGCCGCAGCTCACGGCGCCCCGGCCGTAGAGGCATACCCGGTCGACCCGTCGGGGCGGATGGACACGACCATGGCGTTCGTCGGGACCCGGGCGATGTTCGAGAAGGTCGGCTTCGCGGTGATCGGCCGGACGGAGGCGACCGCGAGCCGGCTCCCGCGGCTGGTGATGCGACGAGACCTGTAGCCGCGTGCGTGCACCACGCGTCCCGTGCGGCCACACCACGCGTCCGGTGCAGGTCAGGGGTAGCGCTTGAGGCGGAAGACGAAGCTGCGCATCATGACGTACATGAAGACCGCCTCGCAGGCGCCCGCGACGAGGCGGGCCGCGAGGTACTGGACGCCGAGCCACTCCAGCGTGGTCGACAGGGCCAGGATGAAGAGTACGTAGTTGGCGAGCACCGTGACGACGTAGCGCCCGGTCTGGCGGCCGAGCGGTCCGTGGCTCTGGAAGTTCAGCCAGCGGTTGAGGAGGAACGCCAGACCGAAGGCGACGACGTAGCCCGTCGTCACGGCCAGCGGGTACGGCCAGTGGAGGACGTCGAAGAGGACGGCGAGGAGGGTCAGGTCGATCGCGTAGGTCGTGCCGCTGATGGCCGCGAAGCCGATCGCGGTCTCCGGGACGACCCTCGCGACGGGCGCGGGGAGTCCGGAGTGCACCCGGGCGCGGGCCCGGGCGAAGGCGTCGGCGGCGTTCAGTGCTGGTCGCGGTGACGCACGTCGGCGTCGGTCCGGCGGTCGACGACCTCACGGTGCGTGGTGTTGGTGCGCTGGGTGTTCATCACCAGACCGAGCAGCAGCGAGAGCACCCCGGCCGCCATGAGGATGTAGCCGATCATGACCAGGTTGACCCCCTCGACCGCGGTCTGGATGGCGAAGGTGAGGACGGCGCCCACGACGAGCAGGAAGATTCCGAGGCCGATGCCCATGAGAGATCCTTTCGATTCGGCTGGGTGCCAGCCTAGCCGCAGGCCCTCACAGCCGCCGGTCCGACAGGACCGGGAACCCTTGGCGCACCCGCGCCACCTCGTCCAGGTCCAGCTCGACCGACAGCGTCTCCTCACCCGTCCCCGCCTCGGCCAGCACCGCCCCCGACGGGTCGACGACGGCGCTGCGGCCGCCCATCTCGACCCCGGCGTGGGTGCCCGCGGTGTTGCTGGCCAGGACGAAGCACTGGTTCTCGACCGCCCGCGCTCGCAGCAGCAGCCGCCAGTGCTCGACGCGGGCCATGGGCCAGGCCGAGGGGATGAGGAAGAGCTCGGCGCCCTGGTCCAGCTGCAGCCGGTAGAGCTCGGGGAAGCGCAGGTCGTAGCAGGTGGACAGGGCGACCCGCGCCCCGTCCGCCGGCGCCGGGAGCTCGGTCACGACGAGCTCGGTGCCGGCCTCCATGAGCTTCGGCTCGCCGCCGCCGAAGCCGAACCGGTGGATCTTGCGGTAGGTCGCGCACACCGAGCCCCGCGGGTCGAGCACGACGGAGGTGTTCCACAGGTTCCGGCCCTCCTCCCCCGGCTCGGCGGTCCGCTCCACGTGGGAGCCGGTATGCACCACCGCCCCGATCTCCTTCGTCGCCTCCGCGACGGGCACGAGCGCGGGGGGCAGGTCGCCGTCCGCCAGCCCGGAGAGGTCCTGGCTGCGCTCCTCCCACTCCGTGGACGCGAAGCCTCCGGCGCTCCACAGCTCGGGCAGCAGCACCAGGTCGTGGCCGGCCCCGGCCTGACGCACCAGCGCGGCCACCCGCTGCGCGCGCGCCTCGACGCCCTCCTCGCTGCCGTCGGCATACGCCAGCTGGATGATCGCGACCTTCATCGTCTGCTCCTCTGCGCCAGGCTCTGCAGGTGGGCGTTGTAGGCGGCGAGCTCGGCGTCGTCGTCGCGCTCGGCCCGGCGGTCCGCGCGCACGCTCTCCCGCTCGTCGCGGCGCATCCAGTCCACCATGACCATGAGCACGAGCACCACCGTGGGGAGCTCGCCGACCCCCCAGGCGATGGCCCCGCCCACCTGCTGGTCGGCGAGCAGGTCGGGGACCCACGGCACCTCGATGGCCTTGTAGAAGGCCGGCGCGAGCAGCCAGGTGCCCTGCATGAGCGCGAGCCCGAAGAACGCGTGCGCCGCCAGCGTGCCGAGCAGCACGAGGATGCGCAGCGGCGCCGGCCACTTCTCCGGCCCCGGGTCCTGGCCGACGAGCGACCACACGAAGGCGAAGCCGGACAGCGAGAAGTGGGCGACCATGAGCACGTGCCCCACGTGGGTGGTCATGGCGAACTCCAGCAGCCCGGTCCAGTAGAAGGCGATGAGGCTGCCGAAGAAGACCACCCCGGCGACCAGCGGGTTCGCCGCGATCCGGGCCCACCTCGAGTGGACGACGGCCAGCAGGACCTCGCGCGGGCCCAGCGTCTTGTCCCGGCGCGCGGGCAGCGTGCGGTAGGCGAGGGTGATCGCCTGCGCCGGCACGAGCAGGAGGGGCACCCCCATCATGAGCGCCATGTGCATCATCATGTGCTGCGAGAACATCACCCGGCCGTAGACCGCCGGCGCCCCGCTGGTGACGTAGACGAACAGCGCCCAGCCGAGCACCCAGACCAGCAGCCGCCACCACGGCCAGCGGTCGCCGCGCCGCCAGAGCTTCACGCAGCCGGCGGCGTAGAGCCCGACCGCCACCAGCGCCACGAGCAGGAACAGCCAGTTGACCTCCCACACGTCGAGCAGCCGCGCCGGGCTGTAGGGCGGCGGCATGGGGTAGCCGGTGAGCGCGAAGACCGCCGTGTCGAGGTCGGCGGAGGACTCCACGAGCGGCGGCGGCGTGCGCGAGAGCACCGACCCGAGCGCCACCGCGGCCCCCATGAGGGCCAGCTCACCGGCGGCGAGCGCACCGAACAGCCACGGCCGGTCGGCCCCGCGGGCGATGATGGCCCGGCGCTGCACCGCACCGAAGACGCCGAGCACCCCGAGCAGCAGCACCTTGGCCCAGATGAGCACCCAGTAGGCGCTGGTCAGGTCCGCGAGGTCGTCGGCGGTGAGCAGGGCGAAGAGCAGGCCGGAGAGCGCGATGGCGGCGTAGCACCAGGTCGCGAGCAGCGAGTAGCGGCGCAGGGTGTCGGGCAGCGCCGGGCCGAGCAGGGGCAGCAGCAGCCCCAGCGCCATGAGGCCGCCCACCCAGACGCACATCCCGACGAGGTGCAGCGCGAGGGCGGTGACGGCCGTCTCGTGACCGTCGGTGCCGCTGGCGTGGCCGCCGTAGGCCAGCGGCAGCAGCGCCACGAGCGCGAGCGCCGAGGCCCAGGCCAGGGCGCCGCGCGTCCGCGCCGAGGCCGCGAGCGGCACGAGCAGGGCGACCAGCACGGTCTCGATGAGGCGCAGGCGCATGACCTCCAGCCCCCAGAGGTTGGCCAGCAGGTCGGACAGGTAGCCGGGTGCTCCCAGCGGCAGGCCGGCCAGGTCGCCGAACCCGACGACGAGGATCGCCGCCGACGCGACCGCCCACACCAGCGCGGACAGGGCGGCAACCCGCGCGGCCGCGCCGCGCCGGTCGGTCCCTCGGGCCTCGCGGACCAGGAACGCCGCGGCGACGAGGAGCCCGATGGTCAGGGCGGCCGCCAGGTGGTGGACGACCTTGAGCAGGACCATGCCCCAGCGCACGACCGGGCCGGCGTCGCCCAGCAGCAGCGGGGCCACGGCGCCGCTCAGCGCGGCCGCCGGGACCGCCACCACGAGCGCGGTCAGCAGGGTCGTCACCGGCACGGCCCAGCGCAGGGCCGGGGCCGTGGGCGCGCCGTCCACCTCCGGGGCGACCGGAGGTGAGGGGGTGCGCAGCGACATACCCCCATGCTACGGAGCCCCACCGACACCCGGCACCGCGCACCGGTGGTCGTTAGGGTGGCGGGCATGGTCGTTCATCCCTCCCCGCCCGCCGACGTGCCCGGCTACGTCGAGGCCTACCGCCAGGTGCTGCTCTCGATGGTCAACACCTGCGACGGGCTGCGCGAGGCGGAGTGGGACCTGCCGACCGACTGTCCCGGTTGGAGGGTCCGCGACCACGTGGCCCACACCGTGCACCTCGAGGACTACCTCTCAGGCTCCGAGCACCCCGTGGTCGAGGAGAGGATCGAGGTCGGCTCTCCCGAGCACGTGCGCAACGAGGGGGGCGTCTGGATGGAGCAGGGGGTCCGCTCGCGGGCAGCCCTCACCCCCGACCAGCTGCTGGCCGAGCTGCGCGGCCTGGTCGAGATCCGCAGCGCCGACCTGTATGCCCACGACCTCGCCCTGGACTCGACGGTCCGCTCCATCCGCGACAAGGAGACGAGCTTCGAGCGGCTCGTCCGGCTGCGCCTGTGCGACGTCTGGACCCACGAGCAGGACATCCGGGAGGCGGTCGGCCGGCCCGGGTCGCTAGACGGCGACGGCGCGGCGACCTGGACCGCCACGGTCCTCGAGGCGCTCCCCCAGGTCGTCCTCCACCAGGTGCACCCGGAGCCGGGCACCGTCGTCATCCTCGAGAGCACCGGCCCGGCGACCGGGCGCGCCGGGGTCCGGATCGACGTCGACGAGGACGGCGAACCGGTCGCCCACGAGCTGTTCACCGGCCACTCCGCCGAGGAGGGCGACGACGTGCCGGTCACGGACAGCGGTGAGGAGACGGTGACCACGATCTCCCTGTCCACCCACGCCCTCGCCCGCCGCACCGCCGGGCGCGCGAGCACCGAGGACACGGCCTACCACGTGCAGGGCGACGAGGAGCTCGCCCGGGCCGTGCTCGACGCCCTGACGCTGACGCGCTGAGCGCCCCGCGGCTCAGCGCCGACGCGCCCCGCGGCTGAACCACCACAGGCCACCGACGAAGAGCGCGAGGACCGCCAGCACCGTCCCCGCCACCCACAGCCCGGGCGTCCACCCGAGGGTGACGTCGAGGACCGCCGCGACGAGCGCGATGCCCAGCCCGCCCTGCGCCGCGAGCCGAGTGGCCCGGAACTGCGCCAGCGCCTCGCTGCGGTCGGCCTCGCTCCCGGTCATCAGCCGGGCGGCCGGCTCCAGGCGCCGGCTGACCGACTGGAGCACGGCATACCCGAGGAAGAAGCCAGCCCCGAGGACCGCCACCCGGGTGTTGCCGCGGGACAGCCCGACGATGAGCACCACCACCGCGGCGAGGGTGGTCAGCGCGGTGAAGATGCGGTCCTTGAGGCGGGGCCGGGGCATGGGCCGATGGTATGCCGTGCCTCACCACCCCCTCGCGCGCGCCGCGCCCGCCCGGACCCGGTCCGGCGCCCCCACCGCTCCCGTACGCTGGACGACTGTGACCGACACCTCCCGCGCCCCGTCGCAGCACGCCGCCCGCAGCCGGAAGCTGCTCCCGCTGGACCTCCTGCGCGGCTTCCTCATCGGCATGGCCGAGCTCATCCCCGGGGTCTCCGGCGGCACCGTCGCCCTGGTCACCGGGCTCTACGAGCAGCTCATCGGCAGCGCCTCGCACGTCGTGTCCGCGGCCAAGGCCCTCGTCGTCGGGGACGAGCGCGGTCGGGTCCAGGGGGCGCTCAGCGAGCTGCGCCGCACCAACTGGTGGCTGCTCGTCCCGGTGGTCGTGGGCATGGGGCTGGCCGTCCTGACGATGGCCGGGGTGATGAGCCGCTTCGTCACCGAGGCCCCCGAGCACGCCCGCGGGCTCTTCCTCGGGATGGTCGCGACCAGCGTGGTGGTGCCGCTGCGGATGCTGACCGAGCGCCGCCGGCCGGTCTGGCTGGAGGTCGTGCTGGCCGTCGGTGCGGCCGTGCTGGCCTGGACTCTCATCGGCTTCGCCGGCGGCCAGGCGGTCGCCGACCCCCCGCTGATCCTCGTCTTCGGCGCCGCGGCGGTGGCCATCTGCGCGCTGGTGGTCCCCGGGGTGTCCGGGTCCTTCTTCCTGTTGGCCGTCGGCCTCTACACCACGACCCTCGACGCGGTGGACTCCCGCGACCTGCTCTACATCGGCGTCTTCGCGCTCGGTGCGGCCACCGGCCTGGCGTCCTTCGTGCAGCTGCTCAGCTGGCTGCTGGCCCACCACCGCCGCTCGACGCTCATCATCATGGCCGGCCTCATGGTCGGCTCGCTGCGCGCCCTGTGGCCGTGGCAGGAGTCGGCCGGCGGTGAGGACCACGGGCCCGGCGCGCTCGTCGCGCCGTACGCCCCCGTGCTCGGCCCCGTCCTCCTCGCGCTGCTCGGCGCCGCGGTGGTCGCCGTGCTCGTCGTCATCGAGGCCCGCAGCAGCGGTGACGACGACGGAGACGACGCCGGCGCCGGGGCCGCGGCGGGAGGCCGGGCGACAGACACCGGCGCCTGAGCCCCGCGGCATACCGATCTGGACAGAGGTTTCTGGGACCCGTCGCCCAGAAACCTCGGTCCAGAAGGTCACCAGGCGAGCGCCCGGGCCGGGTCCTCGAGCAGCGCGGCCAGGTCGGCGAGGAACATCGAGCCCAGCTCGCCGTCGATGAGGCGGTGGTCGAAGCTCACCGCGAGCTGGGTGACCCAGCGCGGCTCGATCCGCTCCTGCTCGCCCTCGCCGACCACCCACGGCATCCGCCGCACGGCGCCGAAGCAGACGATCGCCGACTCCCCCGGGTTGATGATCGGCGTGCCGGTGTCGATGCCGAAGACGCCGACGTTGGTGATGGTGATGGTGCCGCCGGACATGTCGGCCGGCTGCGTGCGCCCCGCCTTGGCGGTCGCCACCAGGTCGGTCATGGCCTCGGCCAGCTGCCGCAGGTCCATGAGGTCGGCGTCCTTGATGTTGGGCACGACGAGACCGCGGGGCGTCGCTGCGGCGATGCCGAGGTTGACGTAGTTGCGCTGCACGATCTGCTGCGCGTCCTCGTCCCAGACGGCGTTCATCCCCGGGTTGCGGCGGACCGCGACGGTCATCGCCTTGGCGAGCACGAGCAGCGGGTTGATCCGCAGGTCCCGGAAGGACCGGTCGGCCTTGAGTCGGTCGATGAGCTCCATGGTGCGGGTGACGTCGACGGTGACGAACTCGGTGACGTGCGGCGCGGTGAACGCCGAGCCCACCATCGCCTGCGCCGTCATCTTGCGCACGCCCTTGACGTCGATACGCTCCTCGCGCTCGCCGGTGCGGTCGAGCACCGGTCGCTGGTATGCCGTCCGCCCGGCGACGCCGGCCGCCTCCCCCGCACGGCCGGTCGGCTCGGTCGAGGAGGAACCATTCTCGACGCTCGGTGGGGTCGAGAAGGAACCATCTGCGGCGCTCGGTGGGGTCGGGCGGGGTGCGGGTGCGGGTGCGGGCGCGCCTGCGTGCGCCCCCTCGAGGAAGGCGTCGATGTCGGAGCGCCGGACGATGCCGGTGGGCCCGGCGGCGTCCACCTCGTTGATGTCGACGCCGCGGTCCTTGGCGTACTTGCGCACCGGGGGCGAGGCCTTGGCCTTGCGCTGGGGCGTGGACGCCGCCTCGGCCTCGGCGCCGGAGGCCCCCCGGCGCCGCTTGCGACGGGTGGTGGAGCCCTCGATGGCGCCGTAGCCGACGAGCATCGCCTCGCGCGTGCTCCCGGTGCTGCTGCCACCGCCCTCGGGCGGGCTGGGGACCAGGTCGTCGGACGCCGCGGCGGCCTCGTCGGTGACGTCCTCGACGTCGGTGCCGGCGCCCCCGCCCGCGGCCGGCCCCTCGCCGGTGCCGTCGTCCACGACCACGATCGGCGTGCCGACCTCGACCTCCTCGCCCTCGGCGGCCAGGATCTTGGTGACGGTGCCCGCCCACGGGATCGGCAGCTCCACCAACGACTTCGCGGTCTCCACCTCGACCACGATGTCGTTGGTCTTCACGGTGTCGCCCTCGGCGACCTTCCACTGGATGATCGTCGCCTCGACGAGGCCTTCGCCGGGGTCGGGGAGCTTGAACTCGGGCACGAGGGCCGCCTCCTGGGTGGGCTGGCTGGGCTGGTCTGGGCGTGGGTGGTCGGCGTGAGCGGGCTGGGTCAGTAGGCGAGCAGGGTCTCGACGGCGTGCAGGACGCGGTCGAGGTCGGGGAGGAAGACCTCCTCGTGCCGGCTCGGCGGGTAGGGGATGTTGTAGCCGCCGACCCGCAGGACCGGCGCCTCGAGGTGGTAGAAGCAGTGCTCCTGCACGTGCGCGGCGAGCTCGGAGGTGATGCTGGCGAAGGTCTGCGCCTCGGACAGCGCGATGCAGCGGCCGGTCTTGCGCACCGACGCCTCGATGACGTCGACGTCCAGCGGCGAGAGCGAGCGCAGGTCGACGACCTCGATGGAGGGGCCGTCCTCGAGCTCGGCGGCCTGCGCCGCGGCGTGCGCGACCTTGACCATCGGGCCGTAGGTGAGCACGGTGACGTCGCTGCCCTCCACCCGGACGACGGCGTCCTCCAGCGCGTGCGGCGCGTCCTCGAGCGAGCTGCCGCCGCCCCGGTCGCCGAGGTCGAGGACCCCGCGCTCGTGGTAGCGGCGCTTGGGCTCGTAGAACACGACGGGGTCGTCGCTGGCGATCGCCTGCTGCATCATCCAGTAGGCGTCCTCGGTGCCGGAGCAGGTGACCACCCGCAGCCCGGCCGTGTGCGCGAAGTAGGACTCGTTGGACTCGCTGTGGTGCTCGACCGCGCCGATGCCGCCGCCGTAGGGGATGCGGATGACCATCGGCACCTTGAGCGCCCCCAGGCTGCGGTTGTGCATCTTGGCGACCTGGCTGACGATCTGGTCGAAGGCGGGGTAGACGAACCCGTCGAACTGGATCTCGACGACCGGGCGGTAGCCGCGCAACGCCATACCGACCGCGGCCCCCATGATCCCGGACTCGGCCAACGGGGTGTCGACGACCCGGTCCTCCCCGAAGTCCTTCTGCAGGCCCTCGGTGATGCGGAACACCCCACCGAGCTTGCCGACGTCCTCGCCCATGAGGACGACCTTGGGGTCGCGCTCCATCGCCGCGCGCATGCCGGCGTTGAGCGCCTTGGCGATGGTCATCCGGGTCGCCGTGCTCTGCGTGCTCATCGGTGCCCCTCAGTCCTCGAAGTCGGCCTGGTAGTCGGCGAAGGCCCGCGCCTCGCGCTCGACCAGCCGGTGCGGCTCGGCGTACACGTGCGCGAACATCTCCTCGTGCGGCGGGTCAGGCATCGTCTGGCAGGCCCGGCGGATCCGCGCGGCGAGCTCGTCGGCCTCCTCCTGGGTCCGCTCGAGCCAGGCGTCGTCGACGACGCCGCCACCCTTCAGGTATGCCGTCATCCGGTCGATCGGGTCCTTCGCCTTCCAGGCGTCGACCTCGGCGGAGATGCGGTACTTCGACGGGTCGTCGGAGGTCGTGTGGGCGCCCATCCGGTAGGTGAACGCCTCGATGAGCGTGGGCCCCTGGCCGTTGCGGGCGCGGTCGAGGGCGTGGCGGCTCACCGCGTAGCTGGCGAGCACGTCGTTGCCGTCGACCCGGATCCCGGGGAAGCCGAAGCCGTCGGCGCGGCGGTAGGGCGGGATGGTGAACTGCCGGTCGTTGGGCTCGGAGATGGCCCAGTGGTTGTTCTGGACGTAGAACACGACCGGCGCGCCGGTGACCGCGGCGAAGACGAGCGACTCGTTGAAGTCGCCCTGTGCCGTGCCGCCGTCGCCGGTGAACGCCATGACCGCGGTGTCGCGCTCGGGATCCCCGGTGCCGACCGCGCCGTCCCGGTCGACGCCCATGGCGTAGCCGACGGCATGCAGCATCTGGTTGCCGATGACGATGGTGTAGAGGTGGAAGTTGTTGTCGTTGGAGTCCCAGCCCCCGTGGTTGACGCCCCGGAACATGCCGAGCAGGTTCTCCGGCGGCACCCCCTTGCACCAGGCCACGCCGTGCTCGCGGTAGCCCGGGAAGGCGTAGTCCTGCGGGCGCATCGCCCGCCCGGCCCCGACCTGGGCGGCCTCCTGGCCGAGCAGGCTGGGCCACAGCCCGAGCTCGCCCTGGCGCTGCAGCGCGAAGCCTTCGGCGTCGACGCGGCGGACCAGGATGAGGTCACGGAGCAGGCCGCGCAGGTCGTCCTCGTCGAGGTCCTCGAGGTATGCCGCGTAGGGCTCGGTCTGCGGCGTCACCTCCAGCCGGGTGCCGTCCGCGGCGAGGAACTGGACCATGTCCGGGCCGCCGTCGGTGATGTCCCGCTCGGGCGGCTCGTGGCTGGTGGGGGTGGCGCCCTCCGGCGCGACCTCGTCGTCGCTCACCCAAAAACTCCTTCTGCCGTTGACCTGGCCGGAACGTTACCGCAGACGTCAACCTGACCTCGGGGCACGTCGCGGCACCGGAGGGGCGCGGACGACCGGACCCCGGACCCTGCGGGTCGCAGCCTCAGTCGCGCCCGTCCGGGAGCAGCATGCCGACGAACAGCGAGACGATCGAGATGATGATCGACCCGAGGATCGCGTCCCAGAAGAAGTCGTCGACGCGGAAGTCCAGACCCAGGACGCCGGAGAGCCACGAGGTCAGGAGCAGCATGAGCGCGTTGACGACGATGAGGAAGAGCCCGAGGGTCAGCACGATGAGCGGCAGCGAGAGCAGCTGCGCCAGCGGCCGGACGACGGCGTTGACGAGGCCGAAGATGAGCGCGACACCGAGGATCGTGAGCAGCTGGCTCACCCCCTGCCCGCCGAACTCGATCCCGGAGACGATGGCAGAGGCGACCCAGAGGGCGACGCCGTTGGCGACGACGGAGGCGAGGAGCTTCATACCCGCATCGTCCCACGGGAGGGCGTCGCTAGGCTGGCGACATGACCGACCAGCCGAGCCCCGTCCGTCTGCGGTCCGCCCTGAGCGGCGTGCCCGCCTACGTCCCCGGGAAGCCGCCGGCGCCGGTCGAGGGGGTCACGGCCTACAAGATCTCCTCCAACGAGAACCCGCACCCGCCGCTGCCCTCGGTGCTCGAGGCGATCTCGCAGGCGGCGCAGAGCGTCAACCGCTACCCCGACATGGGCGTGGTGGCGCTCACCGAGGCGCTGGCGGCCGACCTCGGCGTGCCGGCGGAGCAGGTCGCCACCGGCACCGGCAGCGTCGCCGTCCTCACCCAGCTCGTCGCGATCACCTGCGACCCCGGCGACGAGGTCGTCTACGCCTGGCGCAGCTTCGAGGCCTACCCGATCGTCGTGGCGCTCTCCGGCGCGGCCTCGGTGCAGGTGCCGCTGGACGAGCACGCCCGGCACGACCTGGACGCGATGGCCGACGCCATCACCGAACGGACCCGGCTGGTCCTCGTGTGCACCCCCAACAACCCGACGGGCCCGGCCGTGCGCGCCGACGAGCTGGAGGCCTTCCTCGACCGGGTGCCCGAGGACGTGCTCGTCGTCATCGACGAGGCCTACCTCGAGTTCACCACCGAGGAGACGGTGCCCGACGCGCTCGCGGTCGCCCGCGACCGACCCAACGTCGTGGTGCTGCGCACCTTCTCCAAGGCCTACGGGCTGGCCGGGCTGCGGGTGGGGTATGCCGTGGCGCACCCGGAGATCGCGACCGCGCTGCGCAAGGCGGCGACGCCGTTCGGGGTGACCGACCTGGCGCAGCAGGCGGCGATCGCGAGCCTGGCGGCGCGCGAGGAGCTGCTCGCGCGGGTGGAGGAGCTCGTGGCCGAGCGCGAGCGGGTCGTCACCGCGCTGCGCGAGCAGGGCTGGGAGGTCCCCCAGGCGCAGGGCAACTTCTGTTGGCTGCCGCTCGGCGACGACGCCGCGCCGTTCGCCCAGGCCGCCCAGGCGCGCGGGCTCATGGTGCGCCCGTTCGCCGGCGACGGGGTGCGGTGCACCATCGGTGAGACCGAGGCCAACGACCGGCTCGTCGACGTGGCGCGGGAGTGGCTCTCGACGCGGTCGTGAGGAGGCGGGCGTCCGCCGGGGGCGTCAGGTGTGCCGGACCGGCGTCAGGTGTGCCGGTTGCCGAGGGTGCGCCGGGTGAGGGTCGCCACGGCATACGTCATCACCCAGCTCGTCACGGCGACGACGAGCGTCGGCACGAGCACCCCCTGACCCTGCTGCGCGACGGCGAGCCCGAAGAACCACGGCACCGTCATCCCGACCGCCCCGGCCGTAGCCATCATCCAGCCCCGTCCGCGCGGCCCGGCGATGAGCTGGGCCGCGACCGCCATGACGGCGAGGTTGCCGTAGGCCATGAGGACCTGGAAGAGTTCGCCGGACCCGCGCTGCACGCTCCAGGACTGGCCGGCCACCCAGGCGAGGATGCCGCCCAGCAGCATGACCGGGACTCCCTTGCGCAGCGAGCCGGTGGCCACGGCGCTGGAGCCGTGGGGGGAGAGTGACATCGGGCCTCCTTCGGTCCCACCACGATAGTCGGCCCCGGGGTGGGCGGTCCCAGGGCGGCGCTACGATCCAGGGGCCGTGTCCGTCACTCGAGGGAGAGCGCCACCGATGGAGGAGACCATCCAGCCGGCCGAGGACGTCGTGGACGCGCTGCCCGAGGTGCTGGCGCTGGCCTCGACCTTCCCCGCGGCCACCCGCGAGCAGTGGGAGGAGCAGGTCGTCCGGGTGCTCAACCGGCGTCGCCCCGCCGACCGGCAGCTCTCCGCCGAGCAGTGTCTCGACGCGCTGCGCACCCGCACCGTGGACGGGCTGACGATCGAGCCGCTCTACCCCCCGGTCGAGGGCGACCTCGGCGAGCCCGGTGTCGCACCCTTCCGCCGGGGCGCCACGGTGCGCACCGGCGGCGCGTGGGACGTGCGCGCCCTGCACGACGACCCGGACACCGCGGCCGGCGCGGAGGCGGTGCTCACCGACCTCGAGCGCGGCGTCACCTCGTTGTGGGTGCGGGTCGGTGCCGGCGCGGTCGCGCCGGCCGACCTCGGTCGGCTGCTCTCCGGCGTCGAGCTGGGCCTGGCGCCCGTCGTCGTCTCCAGCGAGGACGACCAGGGCACCGCGGCCCGCGCGCTGCTCGCGGTCTCCGTCGAGCGCGGTATGCCGCTCGCTCCCGGCAGCAACCTCGGTCTCGACCCGCTGGCGCACGCCGCGGTGACGGGCACCCCCGTCGACGTCGCCGGGGTCGGAGAGCTCACCCGCCGCGTCGTGGCCGACCACCCCGGGGTGCGCGCCGTCACGGTGGACGCCTGCGTCTACCACGACGCGGGCGGATCGGACGTCGACGAGCTGGCGCTCGCGGTCGCCGCCGGCATCTCCCACCTGCGGGTCCTGGAGGCCGCCGGGGTGGGGCCGGAGCAGGCGGCGGACCAGCTGGACTTCCGGGTGTCGGCGGGCGCCGACCAGTTCCTCACCATCGCCCGGCTGCGCGCGCTGCGGGTCCTGTGGGCCCGGGTCCTGCAGGAGTGCGGCGTCCCGGCCGCGCGACGGGGAGCCCGCCAGCACGCGGTCACCTCGTGGCGGATGCTCACCCGCGACGACCCCTGGGTCAACATGCTGCGGGCGACGACCGCGACCTTCGCCGCAGCGGCCGGGGGCGCCGAGGCGGTCACGGTGCTGCCCTTCGACCACGTCCACGGCTACCCCGACGCCGTCTCCCGGCGGGTCGCCCGCAACACCCAGGTGGTGCTCGCCGAGGAGGCAGGAATCGGCCGGGTCACCGATCCCGCCGGGGGCTCGGGCTACGTCGAGTCCCTCACCGACGACCTCGCGGCCCGGGCCTGGGAGCTCGTGCAGCGGGTCGAGGCCGAGGGGGGCCTGATACGGGCGCTGGACCACTCGTCGCTGGTGCAGGAGGTGCTGGCCGCGAGCCGGGAGGAGCGGGCCCGACGGGTCGCCGACCGCACCGCCCCGCTCACCGGGGTGAGCAGCTTCCCCGCGACCGACGAGGCACCGCTGGCGCGGGTGCCGCGGCTCGCGCCGGTCACCGGCGGGCTGCCGCGCGTGCGCGACGCCGCGGTCTTCGAGGCGCTGCGCGACCGGTCCCGCGCGCACGAGCAGGAGCACGGCGCACCGCCGCAGGTCCTGCTGGTCGGCATCGGCACCCGACGCGACTTCGGGGCCCGCGAGACCTTCACCGTCAGCCTGCTCGCGGCGGCCGGCATCCGCGGCGTGCTCGTCGAGGTCGTCGACGGGGACACCGAGGTCCTCAGGGCGGCGGTCCGCGACGTGGGCTCGCCGGTCGCGATCCTCACCTCCAGCGCCGAGCGGTACGCCGAGCACGGCCCCGCCCTCGCCCGTGCCCTGCGCGAGGCCGGCGCGGCCACGGTGCTGCTCGCCGGGTCCGAGCGCGAGCTGGGCGACACCGACGAGCGGCCCTCCTATGCCGACACCTCCGAGGATGCCGGCGCGGACGACCGTCCCGACGCGCCCCTCGTCGACGGCACGGTGCGCGCCGGCATGGACGTGGTCGCCTTCCTCGACGACCTGCTCGACACCCTGGAGGTGGCCCGGTGACGATCCCCGACTTCAGCCAGGTGCCGCTGTCCCCCGACCCCGACCGAGCGTCGCGAATGGTTGACCCCGACCCCGACCGAGCGTCGCGAATGGTGGCCCCCGACCCCGACCCCGACCCTGACTCCGCCTCCGCCTCCGCCTCCGACCCGGGCGGCACGGCATACCCGGACCGGCCGGACCTGCCCGAGCCGTGGCACACCCCCGAGCACATCGAGGTCGCCCCCGTCTACGGGCAGGACGACCTGGCGCCGCTGGACTTCCTGCAGACCTACCCGGGGCTGCCGCCGTTCCTGCGCGGCCCCTACCCGACGATGTACGTCAACCAGCCGTGGACGATCCGGCAGTACGCCGGGTTCTCGACCGCGACCGAGTCCAACGCGTTCTACCGCCGCAACCTCGCGGCCGGGCAGAAAGGCCTGTCGGTCGCCTTCGACCTGGCCACCCACCGCGGCTACGACTCCGACCACCCGCGGGTCGAGGGCGACGTCGGCATGGCCGGGGTGGCCATCGACTCGATCCTCGACATGCGCCAGCTCTTCGACGGCATCCCGCTGGACCAGATGTCCGTCTCGATGACGATGAACGGCGCCGTGCTGCCGGTGCTGGCGCTGTATGTCGTGGCCGCCGAGGAGCAGGGGGTGGCGCCGGAGCAGCTCTCGGGCACGATCCAGAACGACATCCTCAAGGAGTTCATGGTCCGCAACACCTACATCTACCCGCCGGGGCCCTCGATGCGGATCATCTCCGACATCTTCGCCTTCACCAGCGCGCGGATGCCTCGGTTCAACTCGATCTCCATCTCGGGCTACCACATCCAGGAGGCGGGGGCCACGGCCGACCTGGAGCTCGCCTACACCCTGGCGGACGGCGTGGAGTACCTCCGCGCCGGGCAGGCTGCCGGCCTCGGCGTCGACGCCTTCGCCCCGCGGCTGTCCTTCTTCTGGGGCATCGGCATGAACTTCGCGATGGAGGTGGCCAAGCTGCGGGCCGCCCGCCTGCTCTGGGCGCGCCTCGTGCAGCGCTTCGGCGCGCAGGACCCGAAGTCGCTGTCGCTGCGCACGCACAGCCAGACCTCCGGCTGGTCGCTGACCGCGCAGGACGTCTACAACAACGTGATCCGCACCTGCGTCGAGGCGATGGCCGCGACCCAGGGGCATACCCAGTCGCTGCACACCAACGCCCTCGACGAGGCGATCGCGCTCCCGACCGACTTCAGCGCGCGGATCGCCCGCAACACCCAGCTCTTCCTGCAGCAGGAGTCCGGCACGACCCGGGTCATCGACCCGTGGGGCGGCAGCGCCTACGTCGAGCGGCTGACCCACGACCTGGCGCGCGCCGCGTGGGCGCACATCGAGGAGGTCGAGGAGGCCGGGGGTATGGCGTCGGCCATCGAGGCAGGTATCCCCAAGATGCGGGTCGAGGAGGCCGCGGCGCGCACCCAGGCGCGGATCGACGGGGGGACGCAGCCGCTGGTCGGGGTCAACCGCTACCCGCTGGAGCAGCCGGAGAGCCTGGACGTGCTCAAGATCGACAACGCCCAGGTCCGCCGCGACCAGCTGGCCAAGCTGGAGCAGCTGCGGGCCGAGCGCGACGAGGACGCCTGCCGGGCCGCGCTGGGGGCGCTCACCGCGGGCGCGCGGGCGGCGACGCAGGACGGCAGCGAGCCGGACCCGGGCGACCTCTCGCAGAACCTCCTCGCCCTCGCGATCGACGCCGCGCGGGCGCACGCCACCGTCGGGGAGATCTCGGACGCGATGGAGGAGGTCTTCGGGCGCTACACCGCGCAGGTGCGGACCATCAGCGGCGTCTACGCGAAGGAAGCCATGGGATCGACCGGGACGGGATCGCTGGAGCGCACGCTGGCGCTGGTGGAGGAGTTCGAGGCGGCCGAGGGGCGGCGCCCGCGCATCCTGGTGGCCAAGATGGGCCAGGACGGGCACGACCGGGGGCAGAAGGTCATCGCCACCGCCTTCGCCGACCTGGGCTTCGACGTGGACGTGGGCCCGCTCTTCCAGACCCCGGCCGAGGCCGCGCGGCAGGCGGTCGAGGGCGACGTGCACGTGGTCGGGGTGTCGTCGCTGGCGGCCGGCCACCTCTACCTCGTGCCGGCCCTGCGCCGCGAGCTGGACCAGCTGGGTCGCGAGGACATGATGATCGTGGTCGGCGGCGTCATCCCCGACGGGGACATGGCGCAGCTGCACGAGCTGGGTGCCGACGCGATCTACCCCCCGGGCACGGTCATCCCCGTCGCCGCCGCCGAGCTGGTGCGGCAGCTGGGTCAGCGGTTGGGGCACGAGGATGCCGACGTGGTCGAGGATGGCGAGGCTGTGCAGGGTGACGACGCGCAGCCGAGCGGCGATGCCGTGCAGGGTGACGACGGCGCGCAGGGCGGTCGCCCTGGTGCCTAGGCCGGTCGACGTCGACGGCCTGGCCCGGGGCGTCACCTCCGGCTCGCGCGCGCACCTGGCGCGGGCCATCACCCTCGTCGAGTCGACCCACCCCGACCACCGCGCCGCCGCCCGCGAGCTGCTGCGCCGACTCAGCCCCACGACGAGTGAGACCGCTCGACCGGGCGTCGACGGGAGCGGCGACGAGGCGCACGCGCATGACGAGGCCGGCGACACGAGATACCCGCAGGTCGGCAGCGACGACGAGGCGCACGCGCAGGCCGAGGCCAGCGACACGGCATACCCGCAGGTCGGCAGCGGCGAGCCCGGGGTCGGCGGCGAGCCCGTGCCCGCCGCAACCGCGCCCACCCCGTCGGTCCGCCTCGGCATCTCCGGGGTCCCCGGCGCCGGCAAGTCGACGTTCATCAACGCCCTGGGGCTGCGGCTGATCGATGAGGGGCACCGGGTCGCGGTGCTGGCCGTCGACCCATCCTCCGCGCGATCCGGCGGGTCGATCCTCGGCGACCGGACCCGGATGGGCGAGCTGTCCGCCTCCCCCGACGCCTTCGTCCGCCCCTCGCCGACCGGTCTGCACCTGGGTGGCGTCGCCCGGGCCACGCGGGAGTCGATGATCGTCGTCGAGGCGGCCGGGTTCGACGTCGTCGTCGTCGAGACCGTCGGGGTCGGGCAGTCCGAGGTGGCTGTGGCCGAGATGGTGGACACCTTCCTGC
This sequence comes from uncultured Serinicoccus sp., assembly GCF_947487915.1. Classification (GTDB taxonomy): domain Bacteria; phylum Actinomycetota; class Actinomycetes; order Actinomycetales; family Dermatophilaceae; genus Ornithinicoccus. The sequence goes on from NZ_CANKYH010000003.1 coordinate 65,382, forward strand.
TCCTCACGCTGGCCCGCGCCGGCGACCAGCTGCAGGGGATCAAGCGCGGCATCCTCGAGATCGCCGACGTCATCGCGGTCAACAAGGCCGACGGCCCGCACACCGCAGAGGCCCGCGGCACCGCCCGCGAACTGGCCATCGCGATGCGGCTGCTGCGTGGTGCGGAGGGTGAGCGCCGGGTCCCCGTGCTCACCTGCAGCGCTCTCTCCACCGACGGCCTCGACGAGGTATGGCGCGAGGTCCTCGCCCATCGCGCCCACCTCGAGTCCTCGGTCGAGGGAGGTCTCGCGCAGCGACGCGGGGAGCAGCAGCTCCAGTGGTTGTGGGCGCTGCTGCAGACCGAGCTGTGGTCGACGTTCCGCGGCGCGCCCGCCGTGCGTGAGGTGGCCACGGAGGTCGAGCGGGAGATCCGCGAGCAGCGGCTGAGCGCGGTCGAGGGGGCGCAGCGGATCCTCGAGGCCTTCGGCCGGTCGGCCGCCGACCTGCCCTGGTCCGGCTGAGAAGCTCGCTGGGACACCCCGCCAACCTGCGTCGCCCCGCCGACAGCCCCGGCGCCCCACCCCGCCAACCTGCGTCGCCCCGCCGACAGCCCCGGCGCCCCACCCCACCAACCTGCGTCGTTCCGCCGACAGCCGCTGGGGCCCCACCCCACCAACCTGCGTCGTTCCGCCGACAGCGGCTGAGCCCACCCCGCCTGGCCACCCCGTCGCACCGCCGACAGCCGCTGGGCCCCCGCCCACCGACGTCGCACCGCCGACAGCCGCTGAGCCCACCCCGTCCCACAGTCTCACCCGCCCAGACCCGATCGGCGGTCCTGACTCAGCACCCACCGTGAGCACTCTCCTGCTTCTGACACCCCATCCGCGCCTCCGGCCCTGGCGCCCCGGCCTGCACACCCCATCCGCGCCTCCGGCCCTGGCGCTCCGGCCTGCACACCCCGTCCGCGCCTCCGGCCTGCCCCCTTGGGGGCTGACGGGTCCCGGCCGTCCACACCTGGCCGACATGTCGTCAGATCTCCACAGGGCGGCGTGTCGGCAGAAATCCTCGAACACATGTTCTACGATGGAGGCAGATCGACACCAAAGACGCCACAGGGGGTGGCGTCCTGTCGGGAAGGGGGTGTGATCGTGACAACCGTCAGTCCAGCGGACCAGGCCAGGGCGCAGTCGTTCTTGCGACACGCCTTGCGCATGACCGGGATGAAGCCGGAGTCGGTCGACGCCATGGCCCGGGCGGCTCTCGCGGTGGGGGCGGTGGACTCGGGCTCCCCGCTCGAGTCTGCCGCTGTTCGCGGCACGCCTCTCTCCCCCGTCCCGCCACCGCAGACTCCCCACCGCGCCAGTCCGACCGCCTCTCCCACCGCCACGACATCGACCGGCACGGTCACGTCCCTCTCGTCAGTCGACGACCACCTCGCCCGGGCCCGTGCCCTGCTGTCCGTCATCGAGGGGGTGACGCAGACGGCCGCACGGCTCGACGCCGCCCTCGTGCTGGCGGCCCGGCACCAGACCGCCGCGATCGGACGGTCTCTGCTCGCCCAGCGCGATGTGGGCTCACCCGAGGACCTCAGCACCAGCCAGCGGCTGCGCTGGCGGGCCCGCGCCAAGGCATTGTCACGGCACGAGATCGAGGCGGCCACGGGCTGGGGGTCCGGCGAGGTTGTCGACCTGGTCGGTCTCGCGACAGCACCACGCGAGGCGGCTGAGCCGGCGATCGAGGCGATGGCGACCGGCGTCGCTCCCTGGCGGCTGGCCCGCTCCTTCTGGCGTGACTGCGGTGCTCTCGGCACCGACGAGGCCGCGCACGTGGCGGAGGTGCTCTTCGGGACCGACGCGGAAAGGTGCGCCCCCGAGCGCCTCGACCCCGACGGCGCGCTCAGTGAGGCCCCGTGGTTCCACCGGGAGTTCCGCTCGGCCCTGCGCCGGGAGGTGACCCGGTTGCGGAGCACCGATCCGGTCGCCGCCAGGGCGGAGCGGGAAGCAGCCCTGGCCAGCCGGAGCATGGGCGTCACGATCGACGAGAACGGCACGGGCACCGTCACGATGCTCGGGTCCGCCCTGCAGGTAACGGCGATCGCCGACCGCGTCGACCAGGCGGCCCGTCGCGCAAGGGCCGCCGGCGACGAACGCACCCTGGCCCAGCTGCGCACCGACATCGGCCTGTCCCTCCTGCTGCACGGCACGGTGCTGCCGGCGGACGAGACCCCGCAGCCTGCGCGTCCTGAGGACTCCACCACCCCGCCCGGCCTGCGATGGACCCCGGAGCTCGTGCAGATCCTGTCCGGCATGCCGTCAGCCACCCTTCAGGTCGTCGTACCCTACGCCGCAGTTCACGGCGGTCTCCGGCCCCCGTCGACCGCGTCGCAGGACCACGCGCCCGCGCCGCCCGTTGAAGTCCCCCCTGACCCCGTCACGCCATCACCACCTGCCCCACCACCCGCAGCACTCCCCCCGGCAGACCCTCCGGCCGGCCAGCTCCTGACCGTGGGCCAGGTGCTCGGGGCGCACTCTGCCTCCATCTCCGCTGACCAGATCCACGACCTGACCGTCCTCCCGGGCACGGTCCTAGAACGAATCCTCGTCGACCCTGCCGACGGTCGATGCATCGAGCGGACCCTCGAGCGCTACCGCCCCGACGCGGCGATGCGCGCCCAGATCCTCGCCGCCGACGTCACCTGCCGGGCACCCGGCTGCCTGGTGCACGCGGGAGCATGCCAGCTCGACCACGTCATCGAGCACGGAGCCGCTGGAGGGGTCACGGCCGAGACCAACCTCGCGCCCCTGCACGTGGGGCACCACCACCCCAAGACCCTCAAGGCCTGGGACAGCTCGCTGGCCGACAACCGTGACATGACGTGGACGAGCCTGCTGGGCCGGCTCTACCGCACGCGGTCCCACGACTACCGTCAGTACGCCTGTCTCGTCACGGACGCCTTCGACCGCGTCCATGACGCATCGACCACCGACCCTGACGATCGACTGCCGCAGATCGACCGCGAGATCCTCCTGACCCTGGCGTTCAGGGCAGCAGGTGAGGGACTGCAGGCCGGCGACGACACCGTCGAACCCGACGAGGCGCGCTTCGGCGGGTGGGGGTTCGTCTCCCTCACCCACACCGACGAGCGAGGTATGCGTCGGTCCGGCCCGAGCGGTGCGCTCCTCGCCGAACGTGCCGCAGCGCAGGCTGCCTCGCAGGACCACTCGACCAGCGCCCCGGAGGACCAGGGTCCCGACCCGTCGCAGGACCGGGCGGCAGACCCGTCGCGGGACCGGGGCCGCCGATCGGCGGAGCGCCTGCGCCGAGACGAAGGTCCCCCGCCTTTCTGAGCAGATGACCTGTCGGCAGTCGACGCGATGACCGACCCGATCCTCACCCGTCCCCCCCTCCTCGCTCAAGAACGGTCGACCCGACGACCAGACCAGAACCGGTGAGCTCGTCCGTGGCCCAAGACGAGCTCAGCCCTCGTGGACCGGCGAGACCCCTTCACCCGCATAGGTCACGACCTGGCCCGGACGGATCTGCGTACCCCGGCGCATCACGACCTCCCCGTCGACCTCGACCTCGCCGTTCTCGATGACCATGCGGGCCATCGCGCCGTCGGGCACCAGGCCGGCCAGCTTGAGCAGCTGCCCGAGCCGGATGCTCTGGTCCCGGATCGGCACGGTGGGGACGGCGTCACCCTCCGCCCCCTCGACGAGATCGGCGTGCTCGGGATGACGTTCGAGGTAGTCCGGGACGAACGGGCAGCTGGGACGGACGCGCAGGTCCTCGGCGCGCGCATACCGCAGGGCCTCCTCGACCAGGCGACCACCGAGTCCCTGGCCGCGCGCCGCGGGGTCGACCACGGTGTGCTGGAGATCGATGACGTCGCCGTCGGTGAGCTCGTAGGACAGGTAGCCGATCGAGCGGTCACCCTCCTGGGCTTCCCAGCGGTTCCGGTCGGCGAGATGCACGATCTGCGTCATGGATCCAGGGTATGCCGCTCGGCCCTGTCCACCGCGCACGGCGGGGTCAGAGTCATCTTCCTCGGCGAGGTCAGAGCCATCCCACCCGGCCGGCGAGCGCGGCATACCCGACGAACGCCACGACGTCGAGCAGCGTGTGCGCCACGACCAGCGGCATGACCCGGCGCGTGCGTGTGTAGAACCACCCGAGGATGATCCCCATCGCGACGTTGCCGACGAACCCCCCGAAGCCTTGGTAGAGGTGGTAGGTGCCGCGCAGCACCGCCGACGTCAGGATGATCGTCCACGTCGACCAGCCCGCCTGCCCCCACCGGGTGAAGAGGTAGCCAACGGCGATGACCTCCTCCACCACCGAGTTCTGGACCGCGGCGAGGACGAGCACCGGCACGGCCCACCACACGGAGGGCAGGTTGGCGGGGGCGACCGTGGTGTTGACGCCGAGCTCGCGGGCCAGGAGATAGAGGCCGAGTCCGGGTATGCCGATGACCGCCGCGAGCATCGTCCCCTGTACGAGGTCCCGGACCGGTCGGGTGCGGTCGAGTCCCAGCAGGCGCCACGGCCGGGCGACGTCACGCCCGAGCAGATGCAGGGCGAGCACGACCGGCACGAGCGCCAGCGCGATGCCGACGAGCTGGTAGGCGAGGTCGATCCACGGCTGGTCGGGGGCCGCGCTGGTGTTCATGCTGGTCGTCTGTGCCGCGAGCCCACCGGGAGCGGTCAGCTTCCGCGTGATGCTGAGCACCGACCACACCGCCGAGGCCCCGAGGCTCACCCCCAGGACGAGCAGCGTCTCGGTCAGCAGGCTGCGTCGGGGAAGGGCGGTCGGTGGAAGGCGCGGGTCCACCCCCTCAGGCTAGGTGCAGAGGCCCCGGTGCGAGGCCTCGGTATGCGGACACGCTCACCTCGGTGGTCATGCGGCACCCTCGCCGCAGTGGTCCTGCGCCCCCCACCTCAACCGCATGTCTGCACCCTTACCTCAGTCGTCCCAATCGTCATCGTCGTCGTCATCGTCATCGTCATCCCAGTCGTCGTCGTCCCAGTCGTCGTCGCACTCTTCCCACTCGTCGTCGTCCCAGCACATGACCGGCGAGGGCTGCACCGGTGCCGGCTGGACGGGCGCGGGCTGCGCCGGCGCCGGTGGGGCCGGCTGAACCGGCGGGGCGGGCTGGGCCGGCGGGGCGGGCTGGGACTCCTCCGCCGCGCGGTCCGCCTCCTGCTGAGCCTGCTGGTCCGCCGCTGCCTGCTCCTCCGCCTTCTTCGCCGCCTCCTTCTCTGCCGCGGCCTTCTCCTTGGCGGCCTTCTCCTCGGCGGCCTTCTTCGCTGCGTCGTCCTCGGCCTGCCGTTCCGCCGCCTGGCGTGCCTGGGCGAACTCCTCGGACAACAGGGTCGTGCCTTCGTGGACCGCGCCCAGGAGGGCGACGCCTCGCACGTCCGGCCCGGCGGCCGACGGGGTCAGTGCGCCCGTGGTCGTTCCCTCGTCAGCCGCGAGCGCACCGGCCACCACGATGCCCTCGGTCTCCTGCGCGTCGGCAGCGGCGTCGATCCACAGCCAGCCACCGGTGAGACCGATGAGGACGAGCGCGAGAGCGGAGGCGATCATCTTCATGCTCTGCAGTCTTCCTGCCACGGAGGAGACAGGGGTGAGAGCCTCATGAGAAAGCTCTCATGCACGCCGAGCGAAACGACCCCCACGACCTCCACGACCGTCGACCGGCACCTCCGGGACGACCGGCACGACCGGGACGACCGGCACGGCCGGCACGGCCGGCACGACCACTCTCACGCCGCCCGGCACGCATCAGCACCCCACTGCTCCTCGGCCCACGCGAGCACGACGTCCCGCCAGCGTGGCCGCAGGCAGTAGACCGCGACGAGGCGGGCCAGCGTGGCCCGCCGGGCGAGCGCCAGCCGACTCGCGGGCACGGACCCGGCGGCCGCGACCTCGCTCACCGCGTCCTGCACCACGGCGGTCGCCGCCGCGGGCCACAGGTCCTGGGCCTGACGCAGTCCCGCGTGGACGCTCAGGTTGGCGAGGTCGAGGGCGGGTTCGGCACGGCATACCGTGTCCAGGTCGACGACCCCGACCCGCTGGCCGTCCCAGAGCAGCTGCCCGTCGTGCAGGTCGCGGTGGGCGACGACGAGGGGGACGCGCGGCGACCGGTCGAGCTGCGCCGCGACCTGCGTCAGCCGCTCGGGCCACGCCGTGCCGGTGAGCAGGTCGAGCGCCCCCACCCGCTGCGCCCACGTCCGCAGCACCTGCGCCTCGTCAGCGGGCGTGTGGGTCGCCAGCCCCGCCGCCGGCAGCTGCTGCCACCGCGTCCACCCGGCAGCCCAGGCGGCCCAGGTGTCCGACCAGCTGCCGTCGGTCGCGAGCCGCTGCACCGGTATGCCGAGCAACGTCCGGGTGAGCACCGCCTCGTCGGTGCTGCTGAGGACGTCGGCGGCCGCGAAGCCGGCGTCGTGCGCCACCGCAGCCCCCCGCGCCGAGGCCTCGACGAGCGCGGCGGCCCGACCGGGCCGCACGAGCTTGAGGTATCCGTCCACACGGTGCACGACGGCCCGCCGACCGGCCCGGTGCACGAGCAGACTGCCGGTGCGGGCGGCGGCGGCGAGACCAGGCAGCCGCGGGTCCTCACCGTGCGGGAGGAGGGTCACCTCGCCCCCGGGAGCGATGGTGCCGGCACGCAACCGGCCCCGCCCGTCGTCCCCCTCGATCGCCACCCGGGCCCGGCCGTCGCGCACTCCCGCCGGCCAGGCCCGGCCGACGGTCACGGTGACCGGGCCATCGTCACCGCTCTCGTCCTCGGCGTGCGACCGGACCTCCCGGGGCACCCGCCACGCCGGACGGGTGAGCGGCACGGCGGAGCCACCCGAGCTGCCCGGGCCATCACCTGGGGCACCCGGGCCACCCGGACCACCCGGACCACCCGGACCACCCGGACCACCCGGACCACCCGGGAGCAACGTCCCGGTGAGGTGATCGAGCGCCAGCTGCGCCACCTCCTGGGTCTGCTCCCGCCAGCCCGGGGCCTGCGAGCGCCAGGGCTCCGCGACTCGCGCGAGCAGCGCGGCGGACACCCAGGCGCCCGCCGGGGCAGCGCAACCGTAGCCGTCCACGAAGGCCTCCCAGGCGGCTCCACCGTGACCTCGCGCGCCGCCGCTCGCGCCCCTGGACTCCTGCCGGTACCGCACCTCGTGCAGGATCTGCGCGGCACGTACCGAGGCGAGGTCCAGCTCGACGGGCCCCCGGCACACCCGGTCCAGGTCGGTCAGCCGCACCACGCCGTCCTCGCCGAGCAGGAACTGGTCCAGCGACAGGTCGCCGTGGAGCAGGGCAGGCTCACCGGTGTCGGAACCCGCACGGCGTCCGTTCGACGAGGGGTCGGGCCCCGGCTCTTGCTCCGGCAGCCCCGCGAGGGCGAGCCGCGCAGCGTGCGCCACCTCCGGGACGACGGCCTGCAGCAGCGCCACCGAGCGCCGGGCCGCGGCCAGGAGGTCGCCCCAGCCACGCTCGGGCAGGTCCGCCGCCACGGGCGGGGACGTCGCGTGCAGCCGCGCCGCGAGCTCGCCGGCAGCCCGGACGGACGTCAGGTCGGCCTGCGTGAGGTCGCTCCCCTCGATCCACGGCCACACGCTGACCCGCCGCGACACCCGCACCCGAGGTGGGGTCGCGCCCAGCTGAGGCCGCTGTCCATCGGCGCCCAGGCGAGGCCGTCCATCGCCGCCCAGGTGGGGCTGCTGTCCCGCGGCGCCCGGCTCGAGCCCCAGCGGCGCCACGACGGGCAGGCCACGCTCGGCCAGCGAACGGGCGACCCCCGACATCCGCTGCGCGTGCGGCTCCGCGGTGACACGGACGACCTGAGCGCCGTACCGCACGACGAGCCGGCGCAGCGGGTTGTAGCGCAGCAGCACCAGGTCCGGCGAGGCGAGGTCGAGCCCACTGCGGCGCAGCGGGCTGCCCAGCTCGGGGTCGGTCGCGATGCCGCCCCAGACCAGCTCGGCGTCCCACTGCGGCAGGGGCAGGGAGCCGATGAGGGCGGCGTGCCCGTAGCGCTCGGCCCGGTCCCGCGCCTTGGCCGCCTTCGCCCGCGCGGGCCCGACCAGCGCCTGGACCCAGCCGAGGACCCGGCCGTCCGCCCCGAGGAGCGCGGCGGTGTGGCTCACCCCCGGCTTGGGACGGACCCGCGTCGCCCGCACCGGCGTGCGCAGCAGCCCACTGAGCCGGTCGGGGTCGAGCAGCAGCTCGAGCACCGGGTCCGAGGTATGCCGCTCGCTCCCGCTGCTCAGCGCGCTCACCTCGGCACGCCCCGCCGACCGCCGGACGTCTCCGCCACCCGCGACGGCCGCCTCCGCAGGCCCACGTGCGTGCCACTCCCGCTCATCCATGGCTCTCCTCCAGCATCCCGTCGAGCGGCGCGTCCTCGGGCCTCCCGGTCCAGGTCACCCGCCCCTGCTCCAGCACGACGACCCGGTCGGCGCCGCGGGCGACGTCGAGGTCGTGGGTGATCATCACGCTCGTGCGCCCGCGGCTGAGCTCGGTGATCGCCTCGCCCACGAGCGTGACGTTGTCCGCATCGAGCCCGGTGGTCGGCTCGTCGAGCAGCAGCACCGGGGCGTCGCGCAGGAAAGCACGAGCCAGGGAGATCCGCTGACGTTGCCCCCCGGAGAGGCTGCCGCCACGCTCGCTGACCTGCGTCTGCAGTCCCTCCGGGAACCCGTCGGTGAACTCGGTGACCCGGGCGAGCCGGGCCGCGCGCAGCACCTGGTGGTCGCTGGCCTCGGGCCGCCCCTGACGGATGTTGTCCTCGATGGTCCCGGTGAAGAGCACCGCGTCCTGCTGCACCAGCGCGACCTGGCTGCGCAGGTCGCGCAGGTCGAGCTCGCGCAGGTCCACCCCGTCCAGCTGCACGCTGCCCGAGCCCGGGTCGAGCAGGCGCAGCAGCAGCGCGGCCACCGTCGACTTGCCCGAGCCCGAGGGTCCGACGATCGCGACCCGCTCGCCCGGCTCGATCCGCAGGTCCACCCCCCGCAGCACCGGCAGGCCGGGCACGAACTCGAGGTGCACGTCGCGCAGCTCCACGGTGCCCCGGACGACCCCCAGCCGCACCGGGTCCGCCGGGGAGACGATGTCCGGCCGCTCGTCGAGCAGGTCGGCCACCCGCTCCCCCGAGGCGGTGGCGCGGGCGATGCGACCGGTGTACTTCGCCAGGTCGCGCAACGGCTTCATCGACGTCTTGAGGTAGGTCAGGAAGATCACCATGTCCCCGGGCGTCATCTCTCCCTGCAGCACCCGCGCGCCGCCCAGCAGCAGCACGGCCGCGGTCGCGACGCCGACGAGGACGTCGGTGCGCCGCTCCAGCGCCGCCGCCAGCCGACGCGCGACGACGCCGTCCTTGAGCGAGCGGTCGTTGGAGCCCTGGAAGGTGCTCGAGCGGTCGCGCTCCATCCCGTAGGCCTGGACGTGCGTCATCCCGGTCAGCGTCTCCTGGGCGACGTTGGCCAGCTCGCCCTCGCTGCGGCGGGTCTTGCGCGACGCGTGGGTGATCTTGCCCGTCGACAGCCGGGAGAAGAGGACGAAGACGAGGATGGCGACGAGCACGATGAGCGCCAGCACCGGGTCCAGCCAGGTCATCACCCCGAGCATCGCCACCAGGGTGAACACGTTGACGACGAGCGGCATGCCGGCGGTCACGGCGACCTCCTGGAGCCGGCCGACGTCGGCGACCAGCCGCTGCACGACGTCACCGGAGCGCGCCCGGCCGTGGTAGCTGCGCGACAGGCCCTGGACGTGGTCGAAGACCGCCGCCCGCAGCCGCGTCGCGACCCGGCTCCCGCCGAGCGCGAAGGCCACCGTCGCCCCGTAGTTGCAGACCGCGCGCAGCCCGATGATGGCGATGGTGCCGAGCCCGCACGCGACGAGGAGCTGGACCGAGGCCTCCGGCCCCGGCTCGGCGAGGTCGGCACCCAGGCTGCGGGTGAGGGCGTCGATGACGAGCTTGGTCGGCCACGGCTCCAGCACCCGGAAAACCACCTCGAGCAGCAGCAGCGCCCCGCCGCCGGCGAGCAGGGCCCGCTGGCCGTCCAGGTGCGGGAGCACCAGCCCCAGGGTCCGTCGCAGGGGCGAGGCGACCGGGGTCGTCGCCGGGCCCGCTGCCGGGTCCGTTGCTGGGTCCGTTGCCTGTTCGGTGGCCATCAGCGCCCCCCTGCTGCCGGGGCCGCGACCGAGGCAGGTGTGGACGAGGTCGGCTCGGACGAGGCAGGCAGCAAGGAGGTGTGCCGAGCCGAGGCGTGCGGGGCCGACGCGTGCAGGGCGGAGGTATGCGTAGACGCCAGCGGCGTGGACACCAGCGGCGCGAGCGTCGCGTCGAGGACGTGCTCCCACGAGTGCTCGCGCTCCATGAGATCGCGCGCGGCGGCCCCCATGGCACGCGCCGCGTCCGGGTCGGCGACGAGGGCGTCGACGGCGGCGGCGAGCGCGACCGGGTCCGACGGAGGCACGAGCACACCGGTGACGCCGTCCTGCACCACCGCCGGGATCTGGCCGATCCGGGAGGCGACCACGGGCAGGGCGGCGGCGCCGTACTCGTAGACCTTGAGCGGGGAGAAGTAGTGGTCGTCGCTGGCCGGGTAGGGCGCGACCGCGACAAGGGCACCCTCCAGCGCAGCGGGGACCTCCTCCGGCGCCAGCGCCCCGGTCAGCTCGACGACCAGCCCGTGCCGGGCGGCGGCCTGCTCGACCGCCTCCCGCTGCGGCCCGTCGCCGACGACCCGCAGCCGCCAGGGGCGCTGGGCCAGCGCCGCCGCCTCGAGCAGGTCCTCGACGCCGTGCCAGGGCTTGAGCGTCCCGACGAAGACGACCACCGGGTCGCCGGCCAGGTCCGGGGTGACCGCGCGGATCCGGCGGGTGTTGACCCCGTTGGGCACGACCACCACCCGCGCGGCACGCACACCCTGGTCGGCACACGCACCCTGGACGCCATGGGTCCCCTGGTCGGCACGCGCAGCCTGGTCGACCCCGGTCCGCTCGCGCACCCACCCGGCCACCCGCTCGCTCACGCAGGCAACGACGTCGGCGGCACCGACCTGGGCCCGCAGGGCGTCGACGCTGCCGGCCTCGTCGACGAGGACGCGGTGCCGCTGCTGCTCGTCGATGAGCGGGGCGTTGACCTCCAGGACGGTCCGGACCCCGGCGCCCAGCCCGCGCCGGGCGAGGTGCAGCACACCGGAGAACAGCGAGTAGCGCTCGTAGACGACGTCGGGGGCGGCGGCCACCACCCGACGGCCGATCTCCACCGCGGCCTGGCGCTGGGCCACCTCGCGCCGGGCGGCGGCGCCCGGGTCGCCCGCACCCGATCCCGAGCCGACGCGGCCGACCGGGACGTGGTGGACGACGAGGTCCGCGAGATCGGCCGGGACGTGCTCGACGTCGCCGAGGCGGACGGCATACACCTCGACCTCGGCGCCCCGCCGGCGCCAGGCGCGGACGATCTCCTGGATGTGGACGCTGGCGCCCTTGGTGCCGAAGACGGGAATGCCGGGGTCGGCGCAGACGTAGGCGACGCGGGTCATCGGGTGGCTCCTGCGGTCACGGCGGCGAGGCGCGCCGCCTGGGTGGTGGTGTCGTAGTCGCGCTCGACGAGCGCGCGGGCGGCGCGGGCGACCTCGACCCGGGGCCAAGAGGGGTCGGCGACCCGGCGCAGCGCGTCGGCGACCCGTCCGCTGAGTCCGGTGGGGTCGCTGGGCAGCAGGATCCCGGTGGCGGGGGTCGCGTCGTCGCCCGGGCGGACCGCCTCGGGGATACCGGTGACGTCGGTCGCCACGCACGGCACCCCGCTGGCCATCGCCTCGAGCAGCACGGTGGGCAGCCCGTCGGCGTTGCCGTCGGCGCCGACCACGCACGGTGCGACGAGGACGTCGGCCCGGTCGAGCTCGGCGACCAGCTCGCTCTGGCTGCGCGACCCGAGGAGGGTGACGGCGTCGTCGACCCCGGTGCGCTCGACCTGGGCCGCGAGCTCGGCGGCCCGCTCGCCCTCGCCGACGATCCGGACGTCGAGCGGCATACCCTCGGCGCGCAGCGCGGCGACCGCCTCGACGAGGTGGTCGAAGCCCTTCTTCTCCACGATGCGCCCGACGGCCAGCACCCGCAGCGCGTCGCCGACCGGCCGCGGGTCGCGGTACTCGAAACGCCCCAGCTCCAGGCCGTTGCGCACGAGGGCGACCCGATCGGCCAGCCCGGGGTCGACCTCCTCGAGGAGGAACCGCCGGTTGTAGTCGCTGATCGCGATGACGGCGGACGCGCGGGCGAGCACCTCGCGCAGCACCACCCGGTCGACGTCCTGGTGGAAGAGGTCCTTGGCGTGCGTGGTGACGGTGAAGGGTATGCCGGTGAGCGCGCTCGCGATCGCGGTGCACCACGACGCCATGCTGGCGAAGTGCACGTGCACCCGGGTGATGCCGTCGCGCCGCAGCCGCAGCGCCAGATCGACACCCTGGGCGACGTCGGAGGGGTCGAGACGCACCAGCAGCGGCATGAGTGCGCCGAGCCGGGTGCCGAAGTCGGGCAGCTCGGCGTGGGCGTGCGCGAAGACCTCCCACTCGGCGGACAGCTTGTGCGCCCGGGGCAGGTGGGTCACCGGCGCCTGCACCTGCGCGAGCTGGGGGTGGAAGCGCGAGTCGGTGGTCGGCCGCAGCGCATAGATGGCCAGGTCGTCGCCGGCGGCCTCGCGGGCGAGGATCTCGGTGACGACGAAGGTCTCGGAGAAGCGCGGGTAGACCTTGAGGACGTAGGCGGTGCGGTCAGACGGCAACGGGGAGTCCTTCCTCGCGGGTATGGGCGGGGGCAGGGGCGAACGAGGGAACCGGCGTGAGGGCCGGTGAGGTGCGGACCAGCTCGGCTGCGGAGGTGGCCACGGCGCGCAGACCACCCAGGTCGAGGGCGCCGCGGTCCACGCGGCGGCCCACCGCGTCCGCCCACCAGCGGCTGATGGCGCTCTCCGTCAGGTCGCCCTCGCGCAGCAGGTCGGCGGCACCGACGCGGGCGAGCGCGGCGGCCCGGATGAGCTGCTCGGTGCGCGGGCGCTCGCGCGGCACGAGCAGGGCGGGGACGTCGGTGGCCAGCGTCTCGGCGACGGTGTTGTAGCCGGCCATCGACACCGAGGCCGCCGCCCGGCGGATGAGTCCGGCGGCGTCGTCCACGCTGCGGACCACCTGGGTGCCGCGGGCGGCCTCGCGCTCGACCGACCGGTGGTCGGCGTCACTCATCTGCGGGCCGGTGACGAGCAGGTGGCGGTGCCCGGCGGGGACCCGGGCGCGGGCCGCCGCGAGGCACAGCCGGGTGCCGTCGCTGCCCCCGCCGGCGGTGGTGACGAGGTAGGGCCGGTCCGGCTCGACGTCGGTCGGCTCCTCGGCCCGCCCGTGGGCGAGGAACCCCTGGTAGCGCACGAGCGGGGCCAGCTCGGGCGGCAGCTCGCCGGAGCGGCGCAGGTCGTGCACGGCCGGGTCGCCGTAGACCCAGATCTCGTCGTAGATCTGTGCCACCAGGTCGGCGGGGGTCTGCCGCCACTCCGACTCCACGGCTTCGGGGGCGTCGAGGACGTCGCGCAGGCCCAGGACGAAGCGGGCCTGCGGCAGCTCGCGGCGCATGGCCTGCAGGCCGGCGAGCAGCTCACCGCCGACGCCGAGGGCGTGCCGGTCGACGACGACGAGGTCGGGGCGGAAGGCGAGCCCGGTGGCGCGGACGATCTCCCCGCGCACCGACAGCACGGCGTCCATGCCGAGGTCGAGGTGGCGCGGGCCGTAGCCGCGGTGCCCGGCCGTCTTGCCGATGGCGGGGAGGGTGACGACGTCGAAGCCGGCCGGCAGGCTGCGGGCGGCGGCCCCGGCGACACCGTTGAGCAGCAGCCCGGTGACCGGCGAACCGGTGAGCACCGGCAGCCGCTGGGAGAGGGTGTGGGCGAGGGCACGGTTGCGTCGGAAGTGACCCAGACCCTGGGAGTCGTGGGAGTAGAACAGCGCGCGCAGGACGCCGCCGCTCGGGACGTGACTGGTGCTGTGCTCCATGTCGTCCTCTCCCGCCCCGACCCGGTGCCGGTGCGTGGAGATGAGTGAACACGGGTGGGATGAGGGGTGGATGACACATCCATGAGACTGCTCTCATGCACGGTGACCAGCCGTGACGCCACAGACCGGCCAGGGCGGCCTCAGCGCTCGAAGCGGTAGCCGACCCCCCGGACGGTGCTGATGCGCTCGGCTCCGACCTTGGCGCGCAGGTAGCGGATGTAGACGTCGACGACGTTGGAGCTGCCGGTGACCTCGAAGCCCCACACCCGGTCGAGCAGCTGGTCCCGGCTGAGCACCTGGCCGGCGTGGTCCATGAGCTCGCGGGCCAGGGTGAACTCGCGTGCCGAGAGCTCGACCTGCTCGTCGTCCACGTGGACGGTGCGGGCCGGGATGTCCAGCCGCACGCCGCCCACCTCGAGGACGTCCTCCGTGCGCCCCCCGGCCATCGCCTCGGCGTGCTGGCGCAGCCGCAGCTTGACCCGGGCGCGCAGCTCCTCGACCCGGAACGGCTTGGCGAGGTAGTCCTCGGCCCCGTTCTCCAGCCCGTGCACGGTGTCCTCGACCGAGTCGCGGGCGGTGCACATGATGACGGGCACCGGCTCGTCCATGGTCCGCAGCATGCGCAGCACGGTGAAACCGTCCATCTTCGGCAGCCCCACGTCGAGCACCACCAGGTCGACCTGTCCCCCGCTGGCCGCCTCGAGGGCGGCGATGCCGTCGGTGACGACGGTGGTCCGGTGACCGTCGGCCCGCAGGCCCCGGTCGACGACCCGCGCGATCCCCTCCTCGTCCTCCGCGATCAGGATGTGCGCCATGAGGGGGAGGCTACCGGGCGGCGCGGACCGGTTGTTCCCGCTCGACCGGGTGGGCCGCCTCGTCGGGGGGGTCGGCCGGGATCCACATGGTGAAGCGCGACCCCAGCCCCTCGACCGACTCCACCCCGACCGCACCGCCGTGGGACTCGGCGATCGCCTGGACGATGGCCAGCCCCAGGCCGCTGCCGTCGACGTGGGCAGCGGCCTCCGCCCGGCCGAAGCGTTCGAAGACCCGCTCCTGCTCGCTCTCGGGTATGCCGGTGCCGTGGTCGGAGATGCTCAGCGCGAGGTAGCGGGGCGCGGGTCGGGCGCCGAAGTCCCGGGCGCGCCGCACCTGGGGGTCCTCCCCCTCGACCCACGCCGTCGCCAGCTCCACCGGTGACCCCTCGTCGCTGAACTTCACCGCGTTGGCCGCCAGCTGGACGACGGCCTGGATGAGCCGCTGCCGGTCCAGGACGACCGGTCCCTCGGCGTGCGCGGCCAGCTGCCACTGACGCGGACCCAGCGAGGTGATCCGCTCCATGCACTCGACGGCCAGCTCGGTGACGTCGGTGGCGCTCGGCCGCAGGAAGTCCTGGCGCTGCGCGCGCGCCAGCATGAGCAGGTCGTCGACCAGCCGCTGCATCCGGTCGACCTCGTCGAGCATGAGGGTGCGGGTGGCGCTGACGTCCGCGGGGTCCTCCGGCCGCAGCAGCTCGGCGTTGCCCCGCAGGATCGTCAGCGGGGTGCGCAGCTCGTGGGCCGCGTCGTCGAGGAACTGGCGCTGCATGCGGACGCCGTCCTCGAGGCGGTCCAGCATGGCGTTGAAGCGGTGCGCCAGCGCCGTGATATCGGTCTCGCCGGACACCTCGACCCGGCGCGAGAGGTCCTCGGTGCTGATCTGCGCGGTGGCGTCCTGGAGCTCGCGCAGCGGGCGCAGCAGGCGGCCGAGGACGACGTTGGCCAGCGCCCCGGCGACGAGCAGCGAGGCCAGGCCGACCCCGGCATACGTCCAGACCCGGCGCCAGATCGCCCCGGCGAGCGTGCCGGAGTCGATGGCCACCACGAAGGTGCCCACCCGCTCCTCGTCGGGCAGCCGGACGTCGGCCATGATGACCGACAGGGTCGTCCCCTGCGTGCTCACGGTGTCGATCACCGCGCGACCGGGCTCGAGCGGGGTGCTCCGGATGAGTTCGAGGACGTCGGGGTGGTCGACCTGGAAGTCGCGCTCCCCGGGGCTCTGGAAGCGCGGCTGCCCGTCCAGCAACGCCAGGAAGGCCTCGTTGGAGCTGGCGATCGAGGTCTCGATGAAGGAGAAGAAGAGCGCATCGGTCTCGGTGAAGGGCTCCCCGTCGCGCAGCGGGCCGGACTGCGCGAGCGCCGAGACCTCCTGGATCTCCTGCTCGAGCTCCTCCCTCACCCGCTCGTCGAGGGAGCGGAACTGCACGGCGAAGGACAGCACGCCGGTGAGGGCGATGCCCAGCGCCATCATGCTCACCATCATCACGAGCAGCCTGCGCCGGACGCTCCAGGCGCGGCGACCGGTGTCGCTCACGGCCCCGCCCCGTCGGCCAGGAGCGCGAAGGACACCAGCCAGTGCGTGGCCATGAAGTCGCCGTCGGTGATCTGCACCAGCACCGCGCCCTCCTGCTCACCGGCGGACCGCCGCAACCGGTCGGCGGCAGGCTCCGCCACCCAGGGTGCCAGAGTCCGCAGCGCCCACGCCCGCGACAGCGCGAGGCCGAGCAGGTGGGCGCCCTGCCCGTCGGTCGGGTCGAGCACGCGCGGCACCTCGAGCAGGTGGGCGTGCGCCCCCTCCCCCAGCCCGGGCAGGACCCGTCCCAGCCAGGCGGCGCCGTCGGCACTCCCGAGCACCTCGGTCATGAGCAGCGCCTCGATGAGCGCCGGGGAGAGGAAGTCCGAACCACCCGGTTCGGTGCCGGTCGGGGCCGGCCCGTCCGCGCCGAACCAGCGGACGGCCGCCTCCTCGCACGCCCGCACGACGTCGTCGCGCCCCAGGCGCCGGTAGGCGTCGCGCAGCAGCAGGAGCGCGAACGCGTCGTTCTGGTGCTTCCCGTGACGCACCGGGTAGGCCTGCCGCGGCAGGTGGGCGACCACCCGGTCGGCGAGCAGGTCAGCAAGCGGGGCCAGGGCCTGTGCCCAGCTGCGCGACTCGGGGACGCGGGGCCCCTCCGACCTGTCTGACCCGCCTGATCCGTCGGACCCGCCTGACCCGTCGGACCCGTCGGAGTGCGCGGCGAGGTCCGTCGTCGCGGCGACCAGCTGCGCGGCCCACGCCCAGCCGTAGGGACGCTCGTAGCCGGGCCGGGCCCTCAGGTAGCCGACCTCGACCTCGACGTGTTCGGGCGTGAGCCGCTGCGACAGCAGCGACGTCGCGGCCGCGCGCTCCTGGTCGCCGAGCGCGTCGGCATACCTCGTGAGGAGGGTGACGAGGGACCACTGCATGTGCACGCAGGAGTGCCAGTCGAGCGCGCCGTGGAAGGCGGGGTGCAGGCGCGCCGGCGTGACATCGGTGTCGCCCGGCCCGAGGACGACGTGGCCCGGCGCCCACGGGTATGCCGTGCCGATCACCTCGCGCGCGATGCGGCTCCAGGCGCGGGCATGCGGGTGCGCGGTCCGGTCCGGGCGGTTGTCGCGGCGTGGTGCGTCGGGGGTCACCCGACCATTACTACACTCGCGCCTCATGACGGCTGACGGGCGGCACTACTTCACGGCGCTGGGCGAGGGCAGGTATGCGCCGACCGAGCACGTGCAGGGCGCCTGGTCGCCCGACGAGCAGCACGTCGCCCCGGTCATCGGGCTGCTGCTGCACGCGCTGGAGCACGAGCACCCGCGGGAGGACCTGCAGTGGGCGCGGCTGGGCGTGGACATCCTGGGCTTCATCCGGCGCGAGGAGATGCAGGTCACCACCCGGGTGCTGCGACCCGGGCGGACCATCGAGCTGCTCGAGGCCAGCGTGGAGATCGGGGGCCGGGACGCCGTGCGGCTCACCGCCTGGCGGCTCATGAGCAGCGACACCGCGGCCGTGGCCGGCCAGGAGCACGCGCAGATGCCCGCGCCGTCGGAGCTGGAGCCGTGGCACGGCATGGACCACTGGGACGGCGGCTTCATCGCCAGCCTGGACTTCCGCTCGGTCCCCGGGTCGCGGGCCGGCCGCGGCCGGACCTGGGTGCGCACCGACGTGGCCCTCGTCGGCGGCCGCGACGACGAGCAGGCCTCGGCGCTGGCGTCGTGGGTGGGGCTGCTCGACACCGCCAACGGCACGGCCGGGCGGGAGGCGCCGCACGACTGGCTCTTCCCCAACGTCGACCTCACCCTGCACCTGCACCGCATGCCGGAGGGCCCGTGGGTGGGGCTGGACACCCGGGTCTCGTGGGGCCCGACGGGTATCGGGCAGACCGCCTCGGTGGTGCACGACGAGCAGGGGCCGGTCGGCACCCTCGTGCAGGCCCTCACCCTGCGGCCGGCCGGCTGAGCGACGCTCAGCGGTCGGTGACGGGCCCTCCGGAGGACTGCGAGGTGGCCGGGCCGACGGGCTGGGCGCAGTAGGAGAACGCCTTGCCCTCGGCCGCGTGGTAGCTGGCGTAGGACCCGTCGACCTCCAGGACGAGCTGGTGGCCGGGGACGAGCGCCTGGGTGTACATCATCCCGGGCGTCGGGCAGCCGATCGAGCCGTCGCTCCAGGTGACGTCGGCGTAGCCGGCGATGGTCACCGCCTCGGGCTCGACCCCCGCGCGCTCCGCCTCGGCCTCGACCGCCTCCTGCACGTCGGAGCGCTGGACGACCGCGTCGGGCACGGCGCCGAGGGGCAGCGAGACGTCACCGCCGCCCGGGGCGATCTGGGTCTGGGTGGGCTTGTCGCCGGCCCCGGGCTCGTCGGTGCTCATGCTGGGGTCCTCGCTCTCGTCGGCGTCGCCGTCCTCGCCACCGGCGTCCTCGCTCTGCGTGGGGGTGGCCGCCTGCTCCCCGTCCGTGCCGCCGTCGGCGTCTCCGCAGGCGGAGAGCAGGGCGGCGAGGCTGAGGGTGGTGACGGCGAGGATGGGTCGGCGGTTGCGGGTCATCGGGTGACACCTCCAGGTAGCGTCCCCGCCAGTCTAGGTCCGGAGGGCTGCCGTCACGCGTCGACGAGGGGTATGGAGGTGGGGCGCCGGTCCCTGAACCGGCGCCCCACCGTCCGTCTCCCCACCGTCCCGCGTGACGCGGCCCCCACGACGGGGTTGCGTCGGCTGTCCCGAACCGACACTCCCTAGACGTCCCTCAGAGCGGGATCGTTGCATCCAGATACTGTGATGTGCATCACATGTGCCTCGAGGGTCGGTGCGAGCCCTCTCGGAGGCTCCTGATGGCAGCTCGTGATGCCGGCACAGCGCTCGGCCAGACGCCGCCTCAGCCGAAGGCCGCGACGAGCCCCCGCTCGAGGTCCTCCCGCAGGTCCTGCACGTCCTCGAGCCCGACCGAGAGCCGGACGGTGCCGCCGGTGATACCGGCCGCCACGCGCGCCGGCTCGGGCAGCCGCTTGTGCGTGGTGGTCGCCGGGTGGGTGGTGAGCGACTTGGCGTCGCCGAGGTTGTTGGAGATGTCGACGACCTGCAGGGCGTTCATGAACGCGAAGGCCTCCTGCTGACCCCCGTCGAGGGTGAAGGTGACGACGGTGCCGCCCCCGGTCATCTGGCGTCGCGCCAGCTCCGCCTGCGGGTGGGACTCCAGCCAGGGGTGGAACACCCGGGCCACCCGCGGGTCGCCCTCGAGGTGGCGCGCCAGCTCCAGGGCGCTGGCCGCCTGGCGCTCCACACGCAGCGTGAGCGTCTCGAGCCCCTTGATGGTGACCCAGGCGTTGAACGGTGACATCGCCGGCCCGGTGTGCCGCAGCAGCGTCTGGATCGGCCCGCCGACGAGCGCGGTGGGGCCGAGGATCATCCCGCCCATGACGCGGCCCTGGCCGTCGATGTGCTTGGTGGTGGAGTAGACCACGATGTCGGCGCCGTGGTCCAGCGGGCGGGAGAAGACCGGGGTCCCGAAGACGTTGTCCACGACGACGACCGCCCCGGCGGCGTGCGCCAGCTCGCTCACCGCGACGATGTCGACGAGCTCCTGCGTGGGGTTGCTCGGGGTCTCGAAGAAGACGGCCGCCGCCGGGGTCTGGAGCGCCCGCGCCCAGTCCTCGAGGTCGGTGCCGTCGACGAAGGTGCTCTCCACGCCCCAGCGGCGCAGCACCTCGTCGATGATGACGAAGCAGGAGCCGAAGAGCGAGCGGCTCGCGACGATGCGGTCACCCGCGGCGCAGAGGCCGCCGAGCGCGGTGAAGACGGCGGACATCCCGGAGGCCGTCGCCTGCGCCGCCTCGGCGCCGTGCAGCAGCCGCATCCGCTCCTCCAGCATCGCGACGGTGGGGTTGCCGTAGCGGCTGTAGACGAAGCGCTCGATCTCGTCGTTGAAGGCCGCCTGCGCCTCCTCGGCACTGCCGTAGACGTAGCCGGACGTCGGGTAGAGCGCCTCGGAGGTCTCGTCGAACGGGCTGCGCAGGAGACCGCCGCGCACCGCGAGCGTGTCCGGCCGCCAGCCGTCAGGGGTGTCCATGGGGCACCAATCTAGGGCCCGGTGGTGCCCATGGCCGCATCGGCTCCGCCTCTCGAGGTATGCAGTTTCTTCCGGCCACGCGACACCTCGCCTCATCTTGCCGCAGGTCGTGCGTGAGAAGGCCCGGGTGTCGACAGATCACTCGGGAAGGTGGGCGACGCCTCGCGGATCCACCGTGAGCCGCACGTCGTCGCCGACCTCCGGTCCCCGGTCCGCGGCGAGCGCCGGCATACGCCCGACGCCCTCGACGTCGACCTCGAGGTGCAGCGCGTCGGAGACGGTCACCACCCGCCGCACCACCCCGCGCAGCTCCCCCTCGGGGTCGACGCGCAGGGCCGAGCGGCGCAGCGCCACCACCGACGACGCCGGGTCGGCCCCCGGCCCCCCGCCGGCGCCAGCCGGGGAGGCCGGCGGCAACCACGAGCGACGCTCGGTCGAGGTGGGCTCGAGGATCGTGTCGTAGCCGACGAAGGAGGCCACCTCCCGGGAGACCGGCTGACGCCATACCTCGACCGCGTCGCC
Organism: uncultured Serinicoccus sp.; assembly: GCF_947487915.1. Lineage (GTDB taxonomy): Bacteria > Actinomycetota > Actinomycetes > Actinomycetales > Dermatophilaceae > Ornithinicoccus. The sequence continues at coordinate 86,320 of NZ_CANKYH010000003.1, forward strand.
CTCCTGCGCGATGCGCCCGTCGAGCATGACAGCCATCCGGTCGGCGACGGTGAAGGCCTCGTCGTGGTCGTGGGTGACGAGCAGGGCCGTGGTGCCGGTGGTGGTGAGGATCTCGCGCAGGTCGCCGGCCAGACGGTCGCGCAGCGACCGGTCCAGCGAGCTGAGCGGCTCGTCGAGCAGCAGCAGGGCCGGGTCCGCGGCCAGGGAGCGGGCGAGCGCGACCCGCTGCTGCTCCCCGCCGGAGAGGGTGGCGGGGCGGCGGTCGGCATACCCCCCGAGCCCGACGAGCTCGAGCAGCTCGGCGACCCGCCCCGCCCGCTGCCGCCGACCCTGCCCGCGCAGCCGCAGCGGGTAGCCGATGTTGTCGGCGACGCTGGCCTGGGCGAAGAGCTGCCCGTCCTGGAACATCAGGGCGAAGCCGCGCTCGTGGGTCGGCACCCCGGCCAGGTCCCGGCCCCGCCAGCGGATCGAGCCGGAGGAGATCGGCTCCAGCCCGGCGACCGAGCGCAGCAGCGTCGACTTGCCGCAGCCGGAGGGCCCGAGCACGGCGAGCACGCTGCCTTCCTCGACGCGCAGGCCGACCCGGTCGACGGCGGTGGCGCCGGGGAAGGTGACGGTGACGTCGTCGAGCTCGAGCATCAGAAGGCTCCTACCGAGCCGACCCGCAGCCGCTCGACCACACCCATGACGACGACCGTCACGAGCGCGAGCAGCACGCTCGCGGCGAGCGCCATCCCCAGGTGGTCGGCACCGGGCCGGGAGATGAGCTGGTAGATGACGACCGGCACGGTCGGCCGGTCCGGGCGGGCGAGGAAGCTCGTCGCGCCGAACTCCCCCAGCGAGACGGCGAAGGCGAAGCCGGTCGCGGCGAGCACCGGGCGGGCGAGCACCGGTGCCTCGGCGGTCCACGCCGCCCGCCACGGCCCCGCCCCGAGGGTGGCGGCCGCCTCCCGCTGGCGCGGGTCGACCGAGCGCAGCACCGGGGCCAGGGTTCGCACGACCAGCGGCAGCGCGACCATCGCCTGGGCGATGGGCACGAGGACCGGCGAGGTCCGCAGGTCCAGCGGCGGGCGGTCGAGGGTGATGAGGAAGCCGAAGCCGACGGTGACTGCGGAGATGCCCAGCGGCAGCATGAAGGCGCCGTCGAGGACCGACACCGTGCGCGCCCAGCGCGGCGAGCGTGGGCGCCGGGAGACGACGACGGCGACGATGAGCCCCAGCAGCATCCCGAGCACGGTGGCGTCGACGGCGGTGCGCAGCGAGTTGGCCATGGCCTCGGTGACGCTCACCCGCAGGGCGGCGGTCGCGTCGGGGTCGGTGAGGGCGCGGTAGTGCTCGAGGCCCCACCCGGGGCCGACCCGCAGCGAGCGCACCACGAGGGTGCCGACGGGCAGCAGCACGAAGGCGACGGCGAGCGCGGTGGCGGCCAGCGCCGGTATGTCGCCGCGCCGGGGGCGGCGGGCCGCGGCCAGGGCGCCGACCCGGCGCAGGGTCTGCTCACGCCGGGTGCGGGTGCGGGCCGCGAGGGCCAGCATGGCGACGACGGCCAGGAGCTGCAGGAGCGAGAGCACCGCGGCGCCCTGCAGGTCGAGGAACTGCACGGTGAGCAGGTAGATCTCGGTCTCGACGGTGCCGTAGCGCAGGCCGCCGAGGGTGAGCACCACCCCGAAGGCGGTGGAGCAGAAGAGGAAGACGAGCGTCGCCGCGGAGATGATGCCCGGCGCGAGCGCGGGGAGGGTGACCGTGCGCCATACCGTCCAGGGGCTGGCGCCGAGGGTGGCGGCGGACTCCTCCGCGCGCCGGTCCAGCCCCTCCCACAGACCGCCGACGGTGCGCACGACGACGGCGAGGTTGAAGAAGACGAAGGCGAGCAGGATCGGCACCCACGTGCCGTCGAGCCCGAGCCCGCCCAGCGGACCGCCGGGGGCCAGCAGCGAGCGGAACATCACGCCCACCACCACCGTCGGCAGGACGAAGGGCATGACGACGACCGCGCGCAGCACCCCGCGGCTCGGGAAGCGCAGACGGTAGAGCACGAAGGCGACCGGCAGGCCCAGGAGCAGGGTCACGACCGTGCCGGCCAGCGAGCTGACCAGGGTGAAGGTGAGCACCCGCAGGGTGCGCGCCCGGCCGAGGACCTCGGGGACGCCGCTGAGGTCGAGGCGGCCGTCGGGCCACAGCCCTCGGGCCAGCATCCCGCTGACCGGGAGCACGAAGAAGACGGCGAGGAAGGCGAGCGGGACCAGGGCGGCGAGCCCGAGCGCCAGCCCGGGGGCGCGTCTCATCCGGTGGCGATGTCCGCCCACTCGCGCAGCCAGGTCTCCCGCTCGGCCTCGATCTGACGGGGGCTGACGACGATCGGGTCCTCGGCGACCTGCGCCCACTGGGCCCACAGGTCGGGCAGGACGACCTCGTCGTCGACCGGGAAGACGTACATGCTGTCCGGGATGGCGGCCTGGACGTCCGGGCTCAGCAGCCAGGCGACCACCGCCTGGGCACCCTCGGGATTGTCGGTGCCGGCGAGGACGCCGGCGTACTCCACCTGCCGGAAGCAGGTGTCCAGCAGCGCCCGGGTGGTGGGCTCGAAGCCGCCGTCGGGGATGGTGAACGGCGGGCTGGAGGCGTAGGAGAGGACGATGGGGCGGTCCCCGTCGCCGCCGCCGGCGGTGAAGTCGACGGTGTAGGCGTCGGTCCACCCGCTGGTGACCTTGGCGCCGTTGGCCATGAGGTCCTCCCAGTAGCCCTGCCACTCCCCCGGCCCGAACTCGCCGATCGTGGCGAGCAGGAAGGCCAGGCCCGGGCTGGAGGTGCTCGCGCCCGGCGTGACGAAGAGGTCCTCGTAGGCGGGGTCGGTGAGGTCGGCGAGCGTCTGCGGCGGCTCGATGCCCTCGTTGGCGAACCACACGCTGTCGATGTTGACGCAGACGTCGCCGTAGTCGACGGGGGTGAGGTAGGCCTCCGCCCCCTCGGCGAGGTCGTGCTCCTCCACCGACTCCGGCAGGTCGTCGGGGCGGTAGGCCTCCAGCGCCTCGGCCCCGACCACGCGCGTGGCGAAGGTGGTGTCGATGCCGAAGACGACGTCGGCGGTCGGGTTGCCGGCCGTCAGCACGATCTGGTTGGCCATCTGCCCGGCGTCCCCGGAGAGCTGGACCTCGAGGTCGTAGCCGGTCTCGGCCTCGAAGGCCGCGAGCAGCTCGTCGGGGAGGGTGAAGGAGTCGTGCGCGGCGAGCACCACGGTGCCGGTGTCGGCGGGCGTGGGCGCCGGCGCCGTGTCGGTGGCGCCGTCGGTCGAGGCGTCGTCGTCGCCGCCCTCGGCGTCCGGTGACTCCGTGGAGGCGGGGGCGCCCTGGTCCTCGCCGGGCTCGTCGCCGCCACCGGTCAGGGTGCAGGAGGTGAGGACGAGGCCGGTGGTGAGGGCCAGGGTCAGGGCGGTGGTGGTCCGTCGAGGACGGGTATGGGTCATGATGCAGCGTCTCCTCATCGACTTCCTTCGCCGGTGCTAGCCGGTGCAGGTTCGAGGGTCTGCGGCGGGTGCCGCACTCTCAGCGCTCGGGCGCTCCCCTGTCGTGGTCGCCCTCGACATTACCACCGCCATCAGGGCGCCGCCCCTCCCCCCGCAGACGGTCCTTCCCCCGCTGGTTTTCCTCGCCCTCCGGGGGGCCGAGCACCATGTCCATGCCCTTCAGCGTGTTGCGCGTCGACGCCCAGACGATGGCGAGGCCGGCGATCCCGAGCAGGACCCAGAGCACGACGACGATCCATCCGGGGAAGTCCGGCACCATGAGGGATGCGGCTGCCTTTCTGGATCTGGGGAGGCGGTCCACCGCCGTTGGCTGGCCCGCCGCTGCCGGAGCGACGAGGGCCAGACCGTATCAAACAGGCCCCGCCGCGCAGACCCTTCCGGAAGCGCTCTCACCCCAAAGGGTGGAATGCCGCCACGGGCTCGCCGCGGGGAGCGCTGTGGCACTATCGGGGTATGGGAAATCTCGTCGCCAAGGCCGTGACCGTCGCCGCAGTCCTCGCGGCCAGCAGCATCGCCCGCAAGGCCACCGACGGCACCTGGAAGTTCGTCACCGGCAGCGACTCCCCGGCCAACCCCGAGGACCCCGACATCGACCTCAAGGAGGCCGTGGCCTTCGCCGTCCTCTCCGGTGCCCTGGTGGGCCTGGCCCGGATGCTGGCGAACCGCGAGTCCAGCCGCGTCATCGCCCGGGCGAGCCGCAAGAGCTCGGAGCAGGTCGCCGACGAGACGAACTGACGGGAAAAGGTAAAGGGAAAGTAAAGAATTCGCCGGCCCTCCTGACGCCGGGTTCTCTTTTCTCCCTACTGCGGGCCGCCAGGGTCATCGCATACCTCTGACCTGCACTCTTGCCTTTCTGCGGGTGAACGGTCATTCTTGGGACTGGCCTTTTGTCATGCCCCGCACCATTTCCCCCAAGGATGCTCGTGAGCCCACGCCCCCGTCGTGTCCCGGATGCGCTCAAACGCGTGCTCTGGGCCCTCGGCGACGGGACGGTGTGGGCGGTGGCGATCCTCGGCATGACCTGGATCAGGTTCCAGTACGACGCCGGTCGCGCCTTCGTCACGGACACCTGGGTGGTCGCCGGGACCGCGGCCGCGATCCACCTGATCCTGGGCATGCTGCTCGGGCCCTACCTCATCAAGCACATCCGGGGGTCCTTCGAGGAGGTCACGGCGGTCTGCCGGGCCGCCCTCCTCACGGCGCTGATCGTCAGCGTGTGGGCCATCTGGCTCCAGCCCTACATCGTGCCGCGCTCGGTCCCCAGCGTGGGCGCCGCGGTGGCGATCTCGCTCATGCTGGCCGCGCGCTTCGTCGTGCGGTCCTACCGCGCCCGGGCCGCGGTCCGGCGCGAGGTCGACCACACCGCCATCATCTACGGCGCCGGGGTGCTCGGTCGGCGGTTGCTGGGCAACATGCTGCAGGACGACACCTCTCCCTTCCGTCCGGTCGCCTTCCTCGACGACGACCGCAGCAAGCGCAAGCTCCGGATCGACGGCATCCGGGTCCGCGGCGACCGGACTGCCATGGGACGCGTGGCGAGGCGCTACGAGGCCACCCACCTCATCGTGGCGATCCCGAGGGCCGACTCGGCGCTGATGAGAGAGGTCAACGACCTCGCGGGCGAGGCCGGGCTCACGGTCAAGGTGCTGCCCAACCTCGACCGGCTGCTGGACGCCGACCCGCACGCGGACGACCTGCGCGACATCGACCTCGAGGACCTGCTGGGTCGTCGTCGCACCGAGCTCGACCAGGGCGCCATCACCGACCACCTGACCGGCAAGGTCGTGCTGGTCACCGGTGCGGGCGGCTCGATCGGCTCCGAGCTCTGCCGGCAGATCGCGCGCTTCCACCCGCGCCGGCTGGTGCTGCTCGACCGCGACGAGTCGGCGCTGCACGCCGTGCAGCTCTCCCTCACCGGCCGCGGGCTGCTGCAGAGCGAGGACGTCGTGCTGTGCGACATCGGCGACGCCGGCATGGTGGACCGCGTCTTCCACCAGCACCGGCCCGACGTCGTCTTCCACGCCGCCGCCCTCAAGCACCTGCCGCTCCTCCAGCGCTTCCCGATGGAGGCGTGGCGGGTCAACGTCTCGGGCACCCTCAACGTGCTCCGCTCGGCGGCGGCCTACGGGGTCGGGACCTTCGTCAACATCAGCACCGACAAGGCGGCCAACCCGACCTCCATCCTCGGCTACACCAAGCGCGTCACGGAGCGGCTGACCTCTCACTTCGCCTTCAGCCAGCCCGGGCGCTACGTCTCGGTGCGGTTCGGCAACGTCCTGGGCTCGCGCGGCTCGGTCATCCCCGTCTTCACCGAGCAGATCGAGCGTGGCGGTCCGGTCACCGTCACCCACCCCGACGTCGAGCGCTTCTTCATGCTCATCCCCGAGGCCTGCCAGCTCGTCATGCAGGCCGCCTCGCTGGGGTCCGACGGGGACGTGCTCGTCCTGGACATGGGGGTCCCCGTGCGTATCGACGACATGGCCCGCACCCTCATCGCGATGTCGGGACGCCGCGACGTGAGCATCGAGTACACCGGGCTGCGGCCCGGCGAGAAGCTCACCGAGGACCTCTTCGGGCTGGACGAGGAGCAGCAGACCCGCCACCACCTGCTGTGGTCGGTGCGCGTGCCCGGGCTGGACCCCGACGAGGTCCCCTCGGGACGTCTCTCCAGCACCCCTGAGCTCATCGCCTGGCTCCGCGACCGCTCCGACCCGACCGAGAGCGTGCTGCACCCGGCATGAGTGACCTCGCCCCCGCGGCGCTGGCCGTGGGTGCGGGCGTGCTCACCGCAGCGTCCGCGCCCGCCGTCGCCCCGCTGCTGCGCTCGTGGGGCCTGGTCGACGTCCCCAACCACCGCTCGTCCCACGGCAGCCCGACGCTCCGGGGGGCAGGTCTGGCGCTGCTCCTCGGCATCCTGCTCACCGCCGGCGTCGCCGGGATGCTCGGCGCCACCGGTCTTCCGTGGGTGGCGCTGGGAGCCTGCGCCGTGACGGCCGGGGTGGGCCTGGCGGTCGACCTGAGCGAGCCCAGCCCGCTGGTGCGCCTGGTGCTGCTCGCGCTGGTGGGCGCCGCCCTGGGATCCCTGCTGGGCGGGCCGGGCACCGCCCTCCTCGGCGCCGTGGCGATGCCGGTGCTCGTCAATGTCGTGAACTTCATGGACGGGATCAACGGCATCACCGCCCTGACCGCCCTCGCCTGGGGGCTCGTCGCCGTGCTGGGCGCCGGCACGGAGGCGGCCGTGGCGCTCGGCGCGCTCACCCTGGGGGCAGCGGCGGGCTTCCTGCCGTGGAACCTCCCCAGGGCCCGCATGTTCCTCGGGGACTGCGGCAGCTACCTCGTCGGCGCCCTCGTCACCGCAGCCCTGCTCCTCGAGCAGTCCGGGGGCGGGCACGTCCTGCTCCTGCTGCTGCCGCTGCTGCCCTCGGTCGTCGACACCGGCCTGACCCTGGTTCGCCGCGCCGCGCGAGGCGAGCGGCTCACCGAGGCCCACCGCGAGCACCTCTACCAACGCCTCTCGCGGCGGCCCGGGTGGACGCACGGGCGGGTGGCGTGCCTGTGGGCCGGCCTGGGACTCGCCGGGGCCGGGATCTGGTGGCTGCTGCGGCACAATGGTGCCTCGTGAGCGGCGCTTCCAGGGTCAGGTCCACAGGTCTCGGCTTCGTGGTCATCCTGACGAACGTCCTCATCGTGGCGCTGGTGGCGATCGGCTTCTCCCAGCGCGGCTTCTCCGGCTGGTGGGACACCCTGCGCGGCGACTGGCAGCCCCCGACCGTCAGCGACCCCTACGCCGACGACTCGCAGGTCACCGCCCCGCCCACCGAGTCCGAGCCGACACCGAGTCCCTCGCCCTCTCCGTCGCCGTCGCCGACGACCGAGGAGCCCGAGCCGCCCTCGCTGGCGGAGCGCTTCGAGGAGGGTGAGGACCTGTCCGTCCTCGTCCTCGGCGACCGGACCGGCACCCACGAGAACGACTGGGTCGCCGCCTGGGCCCGCCAGCTCACGGACAGCCGGGAGGTGCAGCTCACCAGCACGCTGGCCGAGGACCCCACCCGCTACGGCGATCCGGTCGGCTTCGGCGGCGAGGGCCCCGTGCTCGACATCGACAACGCGAGCCTGGTGCAGGGAACCCCGGAGTATGCCGCCGCTCGCCTGGACCTCTTCGTCCAGGACGACCCCGACCTGGTGCTGGTGAGCTTCGGGCGCGCCAACACCCCTGAGGACCTTGCCGGGCAGCTGAGCGACCTCCAGGACGAGCTCGCCCAGGAGCTCCCGGACGCGCAGGTGCGCTACGTGGTGCAGCCCCCCCGCCGCGACGGCGAGCCTCCCGTCACCGACACCGTGCGCGAGTGGGCCCAGGACGAGGACGCGGAGCTCATCGATGTCGCCCAGGTCTTCGAGGAGGAGGGCATCGTCGACGAGACGGTGTCGGGCCGCGACCCGCTCAGCGTCAACATCTTCGGCGGGCAGCGGTGGGCGCAGGTCGTGCAGGACGCGGTGTTCGGCGGCGACCCGGTGGACGAGGACGATGCACCTCAGGACGACGACGCCGGCGCGGCGCCCGAGGTCGACGGTGGGGACGGGGCCGACGAGGACGCCGGTGTCGAGGGCGGCTCGGCGGCCGCCGACCCCACACGTGCCCAGGAGCCGAGCGCCCAGTCCGCACCGCCGGTGGCGACGCAGGTCCGGCCGACGGCCGATCCCTCCCCCTGGCAGCCGTCGGTGTCGCCCTGGTCCCCGGCCCCGTCGCCCGAGCCGTCACCCACGGCCCCCGCGCCCACGGGCCCCACGCCGTCTTCGGGGCCCACGGGTCCCGAACCCACCGGCCCACCGAGCACGAGTCCCGAACCCGGGCCCGATCCGTCGCCGACGGACCCCGGCCCCACGGCGCCGGAGCCGGAGCCGACGGACCCCGCGACCTCTGGCCCGGACACGGCTGGGCCCCTGTCCTGGCGGACGGCCACCTGAGGCCTATGCGGATCCTGCTGCTCAGCCACTACTACGCCCCCGAGACCGGCCCGCCCCAGCTGCGCTGGTCCGCCCTGGTGAGAGACCTCGTGGCCGCGGGGCACGAGGTCCACGTGGTGACACCGGCGCCGCACTACCCGACCGGCCGACTGCTGCCCGGCGAGGACCCGGCACAGGTGGGCCGGGCCCACCGCGGCGAGCACGGCGAGACCGTGCACCGGGTCGCCTTCCGGTCGTCGACGGGCGACGCCCGCTCGCTGCTCGTGGATCAGGTCGTCGCCGCCGTCGACACCGTGCTGACGACCTCACGTCGACGACGCGAGCTGCGGCCGGACGTCGTCGTCGCCACGGTCCCTGGTCTGCCGACGGCCCTCGCCGGACGCGTCACCGCCACCCTGCTCCGCGTCCCCCTCGTGCTGGAGATGCGCGACGCCTGGCCGGACATCCTCGGCGGTCCCGCCTCCGAGGACTGTGGGAGTGCCCGGGCCACGGTCCGCTCGGGCGTGGTGCGGCTGGTCTCGACGGGCGTCACCTGGCTGCAACGGTCGGCCGACCTCGTGGTCACCACCACCGACAGCTTCGCCCGCACCCTGCGGGAGCGCGGCGTGCCACGGGTGGTGGCCGTCCGGAACGCCCACCACGGGCTGCCGGGCCGACCCCGCGCGGCCGTCTCCCGGCCGTCCGCCGGTCCGCTGCGCGTCGTCTACGTCGGCACCGTCGGACGGGCGCAGGGGCTGGAGACAGCCGTCGAGGCCGCGCACCTCGCCCGCGTGGACGGGGTGGACCTCGCGCTGCGAGTGGTGGGCACCGGAGCCAGGCTGGCCCCGGTGCGCCGCCTCGCGCGGGAGCTGCAGGCTCCCGTGGAGTTCGTCGGGCCGGTGACGCGCGAGCAGGTGGCAGAGCACTACGACTGGTGCGACACCTTTCTCGTCAGCCTGCGCGACTGGCCCGGTCTCGACAGCACCGTGCCCTCGAAGCTCTACGAGGCCCTGGCTCTCGGGCTGCACGTGTCTGCGTCGGCCACCGGTGAGACGGCCACGATCGTCCGCGAGACCGGGGCGGGCTTCGCGACCGCGCCCGGCGATGCGCAGGGCCTCGCCCGTGCCTGGGGGGCGCTCGCCGAGACCGGGCCGCAGCAGGACACCGCACGGATGAGGCACTGGGTGGACCGGCACGCCAGCGAGTCGGGTGCGGCCGGGGTCCTGCTGGACGCCTTGACCGGTCTGCGCCACGACAGGCTCGGGGTATGACGCCCGCTCGCCCCTGGCGGCGCGCGCGGCACCTGGGCGCGGCCGGGGTCACGGTGCTCGCAATGGCCGTCGACGACCCCGCATGGCTGACCGTCCAGGCCGGGCGCCGGGCTCCGCGCCGGCTCCGGGGGCTGCTGGGCCGGGTGGCGACCCGTACGGACAGTCCGTCCGCCACTGCGGTGTGGGGCGAGCTGTTGCTGGACCGGCCTGAGCAGGCACGCGAGCGCCTCTCCCGGCAGCGCCGCAGCGGTGCGCTCTCGCGCGCGCTGGCCGTGCACGCCGGCCAGCGTCCCAATGCGGCCGGGGGTGGCGGCGCGCGCGCCCGGTGGGCCTGGCTGGTGGGTGACCTCGAGGAGGTCGAGGCCCTCCTCGCCGACGACGACGTGCCGCGCCGCCTGCGGAGGAAGCTGGCCGGCGACCTGGAGGCGCTGCAGCCCGGCCCACGACCCGCACCCGCCGTGCCACCACGTGACTGGGGCACTGATGCGTCCCGACCGCGCGTCGTGCATGCCCTCACGAACTCCTTGCCCTGGACCCGGTCGGGCTACACCCTGCGCAGCCAGGCGGTCCTCCGCGCGCAGCAGCAGGCCGGGATCGAGGTCGCGGCGCTGACGCGACCGGCATACCCCGTCTCCATCGGTCGGGTGCTCACCGCCGACGTCGACGTGGTGGAGGGCGTGCCCTACCACCGCTGCGTCCCGACCGTCCTTGCCCCCGGGGAGGCCGGGCGCATCGACCGGTGGGCGGCCGATCTCGCCCGCCTCGCCCGCACGCACCGGGCCACCCACCTGCACTCGACCACGCACTACCCCAACGCGCTGGCCGCCCAGGCCGCGGCCTGCGCGCTCGGTCTTCCCTGGGTCCACGAGGTGCGAGGCCAGCTGGAGCGCACCTGGGCCTCGGCACGCCGCCGGGCGGGTGACCCCGCCCCCTATGCGAGCGGCCGGTTCGTCGCGTGGCGCGCCCGGGAGGCCGAGCTCGCGGCCGCCGCCGATCACGTGGTGACCATCAGCGAGACGATGCGCGCCGACCTCGTGCAGCGCGGTGTCGAGCCGGGCCGGGTGAGCGTCGTCCCCAACGGCATCGACGCCTCCCTCCTGCAGCGCGACATCACGCCGGAGCGGGCCCGTGGTGTGCTCGGGCTGGCTGGTGCGGGACTGTGGGTGGGTGCCGTGTCGTCGGTCGTGCACTACGAGGGGCTGACGGACCTCGCGGAGGCGGTGGCGCTGCTGCGCGCCCAGGGGGCGGACGTGCGAGGCGTGGTCGTCGGCGACGGCGTGGCCTGGCCGGGCCTGAGCCGCCGGGTGGCTGAGCTCGGCCTCGAGGAGACGTTCCTCCTCCCGGGACGACTCGGACGTGACGACGCCCTGCGGTGGCTCGATGCCCTCGACGTGGTGGTGGTGCCCCGGGAGGATCACGAGGTGACCCGGCTGGTGCCGCCGCTCAAGCTCGTCGAGGCCATGGGGGTCGGCCGCCCCGTCGTCGCCTCCGACCTCCCGCCCCTGGCGGAGATCGTCGCTCCTGGCGAGACCGGGCTGCTCACGCCGCCGCAGGACCCGGTGGCGCTCGCGGCCGCCGTCGGCTCGTTGCTCGAGGACGCCGACCGACGCCACGACCTCGCCGCCAGGGCCCGCACCTTCGCGGCCACGCGGACCTGGGACGCGCTGGCCGGGACATACCGGCGGGTCTACGGAATGTCGGGCGCGGACCGGTGACCGTGGACAATGGGCGCATGACTCCCGACACGACCGAGCGCCGATCCGGCGTGTCGCCGTGGAGGGTGATGGGGCAGCGCCCGACCCTGTCGAGCTACCTGCGCCAGCTCTGGAGACGACGGCACTTCATCACCGCGGAAGCCAGGGCCAAGGCCTTCTCCGGCAACCGGGACATGCTGCTGGGCAACCTGTGGCTCATCGGCGTGCCCATCCTCCAGGGACTGGCCTACTACCTCATCTTCGGGCTCATCCTCCGGACCTCGCGGGGGATCGAGAACTTCACCGGCTTCCTGCTCGTCGGGATCTTCCTCTTCAGGTTCACGATGGCCAGCCTGCAGCAGGGCATCGTCGTGATGTCGCAGAACAGGGGCATGACGAGTGCCTTCTCGTTCCCGCGCGCGGCCGTCCCCCTCTCGGTGCTCCTGCGCGAGACGCTCTCGATGCTCCCCGTCCTCGCGACGCTGGTCCTGCTGCTCCTCACGGTCCCGCCCGGCACCCAGGTCACGTGGACCTGGGCGCTCTTCCCGCTGGTCTTCGGGCTCCAGGTGCTCTTCAACACGGGCATCATCATGTACACCGCGCGGCTCGGGTCCGCGCTCCCCGACCTCCGGCACGTCGTGGCCTTCGTCGGCCGGATGTGGTTCTACATGTCCGGCGTGTTCTTCTCCCTCGACCGCTTCGTCTCCGAGGGTGTCTGGCTCTCCGTGCTCCAGGCCAACCCGCTGTACATGGTGCTCGACATGTCGCGTGACCTCTTGCTCTACGACACCGTCCCTGACACGTCGAGCTGGTTGTTCCTGTCCCTGTGGGCCGTCATCACGCCGCTCCTGGGCTTCTGGTACTTCTGGCAGGGGGAAGAGACCTATGGACAGCACTGACGGTGAGCCGACCGTCGTCGTCGACGACGTCAGCCGACGGTTCGAGGTGCCGGTGAGCCGGCCGTCCGGACGCGGCCTTCGGAGCAAGGTGGCCCGGGTCGTGCGCGGCGGATCCACGGTGACCGTGCATGCCCTGCGCTCGGTGTCCTTCGTGGCGCACGCCGGGGAGACCATCGGCATCGTCGGGACCAACGGGTCCGGCAAGAGCACCTTGTTGCGGATGATCGCGGGGCTCGACGCGCCCAGCCGCGGCCGCGTACTGGCCCGCTCGCAGCCGATGCTGCTGGGCGTCTCGGCGGCCCTCCAGCCGGAGCTGTCGGGGGCAGAGAACGCCCGCCTGGGCCTGCTGGCCCTGGGGTTCAGCCCCGCCCGGGTCACCGGGACGCTGCCGCGGGTGTTCGAGATCGCGGGCATCGGTGACGCCGTGTACCGCCCCATGAGCACCTACTCGTCGGGGATGGGCGCCCGCCTCAGGTTCGCCATCGCCGCGGCCGCCGAGCCCGACATCCTGCTGCTGGACGAGGTGCTGTCGACGGGCGACGCCGCCTCGGCCCAGCGGGCGGAGGCACGTATGACCGAGATCCGGGCGCGCGCCGGCACCGTCTTCCTGGTGTCACATGCGGCGCAGACCATCGAGGAGATGTGCACGCGGGCCCTGTGGATCCACGAGGGCACGCTCATCCAGGACGGGGAGGCGAGCGCCACCGCCCGGGCCTACCGTTGGTGGGCGTGGAACGTCGCCAAGGGCGAGCACGACACCGCAGCGGACCTGCTGCGGGAGACGACCGAGGCCCGTCGGGGCGTGGCCGAGTCCGCGTCCGAGGCGGCCGCAGTGATCACCACCATGGGAAGGCTGACCCACGCATGACTCCGCACCGACGAGTGATGACCGTCTACGGCACGCGCCCGGAAGCCATCAAGGTGGCTCCCGTGATCCGTGCCGTCGAGGCCAGTGACCGCTTGGAGTCGATCACCGTCGTCACCGGCCAGCATCGCGAGATGCTCGACCAGGTCAACGAGATCTTCGGGATCACACCAGACTTCGACCTCGACGTCTTCGCCCACGGGCAAGCTCTCAACGTGCTGATGGCCAAGGTCTTCGAGCGTCTCGACCCGGTGCTCTCGGAGGTCGCCCCGGACGCCCTGCTGGTCCAGGGCGACACCTCCACGGTCGCAGCCGCGTCGATCGCGGCGTTCTACCGCCAGATCCCGGTCGTGCACCTCGAGGCCGGTCTGCGCAGCGGCGACATCCACTCGCCCTTCCCGGAGGAGGCGAACCGCAAGATCACCTCGCAGGTCACCACCCTGCACCTCGCACCGACGCCGACCTCGAAGGCCAACCTGGTGCGCGAGTCCATCGATCCCGCCACCGTCGCCGTGACCGGCAACACCGTCATCGACGCCCTGCTCCACACCGTCGAGGAGCAGATCCCCTTCTCGGACCCGGTCCTCGACGAGATCCACGGCGGTGAGGGGCGGCTGCTGCTGGTCACCACGCACCGGCGGGAGAACTGGGGCGGCGCCATGGAGGGCGTGGGTCGCGCCCTGCGTCGGTTGGCCGAGCGCTACCCAGACCTGACCATCCTGCTGCCCGCGCACCGCAACCCCATCGTGCGGGAGGCCGTGCTCCCCCAGGTCGAAGGATGTGACAACGTGCGGGTCACCGAACCCATGGCCTATGGCGAGTTCACCCGCATGATGGACCGGGCGACCGTCGTCCTCACCGACTCGGGTGGGGTGCAGGAGGAGGCGCCGTCGTTGGGCAAGCCGGTCCTCGTCATGCGGGAGAACACCGAGCGCCCCGAGGCCGTCGACGCCGGCACGGTGCGCCTCATCGGTACCGACGAGGAACGCATCGTCCACGAGGTCACCACCCTCCTGGACGACGACGCGGCCTACGCCGGCATGGCGAACGCGGTCAACCCCTACGGTGACGGACGCGCTGCCGAGCGCAGCGTCGCAGCCATCCATGAGCTGCTCGGCGTGGGCCAGCGACGTCCCGACTTCGCCGGGTAGGTCCGTGATCCGCACCTTCATCTACGGGAGCTGCGTGTCACGTGACACCTTCGAGTTCCTGAGACCACAGGGCTACGACCTGACGGCCTACGTGGCGCGTCAGTCGCTGCTCAGCGCCTACAGCCGGGTGGACGAGGAGGAACTGCCTCCCCACGAGACCAGTTCGGCCTTCCAGCGCCGCATGATCGAAGGCGACTGGACGAGCTCGCTCCCCCGAGCCCTGGCCCGGGTCCGGGGACGGGTCGACCTCGTGCTGTGGGACCTGTGCGACGAGCGTCTCGGGGTGCGTCGGCTGGCCAGCGGCCACTACGTCACCCGCTCGGTCGACACGATCGCCACCGGGCTCGATACCCAGCTGGAGAAGCAAGGCGCGGCGCTCGTCCCCTTCGGCAGCCCGCAGCACCGGCGGCACTTCACTGCACGGCTCCGCAGCTTCCGCCAGCGGCTGAGGGAGCTGGAGCTGCTCGAGCGCACCCTGGTCCTGGCCCCCGCCTGGGCGAGCCGGTGCGGGGACGGCACGCCCACCCCGTCCTCGTTCGGACTTTCCGCCGAGGAGGCCAACCCCATCTTCGCCGACTACCACGACGAGGTGGAGAAGGTCGTAGGAGTGCCGATCATCCGCCTGGGAGAGGACCTGGTCGAGGGAGCAGCCCATCATCGCTGGGGCAAGGCCCCCTTCCACTACTCCGACGAGGTATACCTCCGCCTGGTCGACCACATCAGCCGCCACGCCGCTCGCGCCGGCGCCTGACCTGGCATCAGGCTGCCTCTAGGCTGGTCGGGTGCCGACCCCCAACAGGCAGGATCCTCACCGTGCATCGTGACGAAGGACGGGACCCCGCACGGCTCGAGCAGCAGCTCTCCGCGGACTTCGTCAGCGATCCCGGAGCGAGCTACCGGAAGTACCGCGGCATGGCGGCACGCGCGAAGCAGCTGCGCCGTGAGCTCGACGCGTTGCGCCGCCAGCAGGCCACACGGTCCAGCGACACGGGGCGCCTGCAACGTCAGCACCGCAGTCTCGGTGAGCGCAACGACCGGCTCCAGGAGCACAACAACCGGCTGCGCGACCGCATCGCTGTCCTCGGGGACCGCGAGGAGCGCTTCCGGTCGCGGATCGACCACCTGGAGCAGCAGAACGCCACCCTCAAGGATCGCGCCGAGCGCTGGAAGGGTCGCGCGACCGTGCTGCAGGAGCGGATGACCCAGCTGCCGGAGCAGGGCGAGGGGGACTCCCCCAGCCTGGCCGATCTGACCAGGGCCAAGGAGCGGCTCAGCGAGGCACAGCACAGGGTGGCTGAGCTGGAGCACGAGGTGGC
The DNA here is from genome assembly GCF_947487915.1 of uncultured Serinicoccus sp. GTDB lineage: Bacteria > Actinomycetota > Actinomycetes > Actinomycetales > Dermatophilaceae > Ornithinicoccus. Next base: position 101,983 of record NZ_CANKYH010000003.1, read on the forward strand.
TCAGCTCCGAGGTGGGCAGCCCGCTCCCGACCACGCCCTCGCCGCCGGTTCGGTCGACGAAATGACGGTCCCTGCACCTGAGAGGGAGCCGGGGCACATCCCTCACGAGGTCGATGTCGCCGACCCTGCTCCCGAGGTCTCCGCCGTCGAGCACCCGGCGTCCGGGGCCGAGGAGGGTGGGACGATCGCGGAGGGCCAGACACCGGCCACCCCAGAGTCCACATCCGCCGACCCGCTCCCCCCTGCGCCGGAGCCCGCCGAGGAGACGGCGCCGCCGCTGGCGGAGGTGTACACCTTCGACGAGCTGTACCGCCGGATGGCCCTTGAGCCCTCCCTCGAGGTGCTGCACAGCGCGCTGCTGCGCGCGTGGTACCACGACGGGGAGGTGGCCCGGGCACTGGAGCTGCTGGCGGACCATACCGACCTCGTGGAACAGCTCAACCGCCCCGGCCGGCGGGTGGCCGAGCGCATCCGTGGCTTCGACCGGCTGACGTCCCGTGCCGCCACGTGGATCCCGCCCCGGTCCTCAGGCCCGGCCTACGTGCCAGAGCGTGACCGGGTCCTCTACTGCGTGCACTCCACTCCCATCTATCACTCCAACGGTTACTCGACCCGGACTCGCGGCGTCGCCCAGGCGATCCGAGCGGCCGGCTCCGAGGTCAGGGTCGTCGGACGTGCGGGCTACCCGTGGGACGTCCGCGGACTCAAGCATCCGCGTCCGATGCGGACGGTCAGCACCCTGGACGACATCGACTACGTGCACCTCCCCGGTCCGAACGAGCACGACGACCCGTTGGACCACATTGTCCTAGAGATGGCGGACGCATTCGTCCGGGAGGCGCGTCTCTACCGCCCATCCGTCATCCAGGCGGCGTCGAACTACCGCACCGGCCTCGCAGCTCTCATCGCCGGTCGACGGCTGGGCATTCCGGTGGTGTACGAGGTACGCGGCCTGTGGGAACTCACCGAGCTGTCCGCCAAGCCGCACTGGGGTGGATCCGAGCGCTTCAACGGCAGCCGGCAACTGGAGACCCTCGTGGCGCAGGAGAGTGACCAGGTCCTCGCCATCACCAGCCAGGTCGCACAAGAGATGGCCGACCGAGGTGTGCCCAGAGGCCACGTGTCGGTCGCACCGAACGGCGTCGACCCCTCGCAGTTCGCCCCGATCTATCGCGATGACCGTGTCCTCGCCGAGGCGGGGGTGCCGCACGACGGAACCCCCGTGATCGGCTTCGCCGGGAGCATGGTCGACTACGAGGGTCTGGACACGCTGCTGGAGGCCTCGCGCCTGCTGGATGAGCGCGGGGTCCGTCACACCATCATGCTCGTGGGTTCGGGGCCTGCGCAGCCGGCTCTGCGCGCGTATGCCACCGAGCACGGCATGAATCATGTGCTCTTCCTGGGCCGAGTGCCCCAGGAGCGGGTCCCTCGGCTCATGAGCGGGATCGACATCGTCGTCTGTCCCCGCCATTCGACCCCCGTGACGGAGCTCGTCTCCCCGTTGAAGCCGCTCGAGGCCATGGGGGCGGGCACCGCGGTGGTGCTCTCGGACGTGGCCCCGCACCGCGACCTGGCCGAGGGCGGGCGATCAGCCCTCTTCCGGTCAGGGGACGTCGAGGATCTCGCGACCGTCCTGCAGCCGCTGCTGACCGATCCCGACGCGAGGGCCGTCCTGGCCCGCCGAGCCCGCGCCTGGGTGACCGAGCAGCGCTCCTGGGCAGTCATCGGCGAAGACATGGTCCGCGCCCACCGACGGTCGGCCCACGAGCTGGCGCGGTCGGGGGAGGTCCGCGGACGGACGCTGGACGAGTTGCGGGTCGGGATCGTGGCCGATGAGTTCACCCGGACCACCCTTGGCGCGGCGGTGCGGCTCGAGCCGCTCGGTCGTCAGACGTGGAGGCAGCAGCTGCAGAGCGTGGAGCTGGACCTCGTCGTCCTGGAGTCCGCCTGGGCCGGCGGGACCGAGTGGCACCGCGGTATCGGCTACTACTCGGAGGAGGAGAACGCTGACTACCGCGCCCTGGTCTCCGAGTGCCGCCGGCGAGGCATACCGACGGTCTTCTGGAACAAGGAAGACCCGGTTCACTTTAACCGCTTCGCCCGGTCGGCCATCCAGTGCGACCACATCTTCACCACCGACGGTGCGACCATCCCGGCCTACCTGCAGCGTGCTGTCGGGACCGGCCGGAGCGTGACCGTCGCGACCATGCCCTTCTATGCTGCGCCCTCCCTGCACAACCCCCTGCCGGGACGCCGGAGCTACTCCTTGACGACCTGCTACGCCGGGACCTATTACGGCAGCCGCTACCCCGAACGCAGCGAAGCGCTGGCCGCCCTGCTCCGCACGGCCAAACCGTTCGGCCTGACGATCTACGACCGACAGCTGGCCGTTCCGGACTCGCCCTACCACTTTCCGGCCGAGTTCAGCGACAACATCGAGGGAGCCCTGCCGTACGAGGAGGTGCTGGACTCGTACAAGGCCCACGTGGCCAACCTCAACGTCAACTCCGTCACCGAGTCTCCCTCGATGTTCTCCCGGAGAGTGGTTGAGATCGCTGCGTCCGGTGGCGTCGTCCTGAGCGGTCCGGGTCGAGGTGTCGTGGAGACCCTTGGGAGCGCGATCGCCTGCTCGCCTGACGAGCAGACGTGGCGCGCGTGGTTGCGTTCGTGGACCACGGACCCCCAGGCGCGCCTCGAGGAGGCGTGGCTGCAGATGCGGGCGGTGCTCCGCGCACACACGACCGAGCACGCTCTGACGATCATGGCGCGCACGGCGGGTATACCGGTGTCAGCACCGGGGCTACCGCCCTACATCGCCGACGTCCCTCGTCCCGACCAGGCCACCCTGCGCTCGGTGGTCGACCAGTCGGTCGCGCCTGCGGAGCTGCTGCTGGGGGCGGACGTTCCTCAGGAGTGGCTCGCCGGTCTGCCTGCTGAGGTCGCCGTCCATCGTGCCGGTGCCCCTCCTGTGGGTGGCGGTCCGCGCATCCGGTTCGAGCGGCCACGGGACCGGACCTTTGCCGAGGACCTGCTCCACAGCACGCGCTGGGGCGACTGGTCATGGGTCACGACCCGCCCGCTGGGACCTGACGAGGTCGGCGTCCCGTTCGCGCTCCCGAGCGAGGACGATGCTGGGCCCGTCGATCTCAGCACCTCCGGTCTTGGGGCCGGCCTGGTGCTGGTCCGGCCCGAGCTGGCGGTCGACACCGCCCCCGTGATGGTCGAGGAGCCGCGAGAGACGCCTGAACCACTCCCGGATCTCAGCGGGGTGCGAGTCCTCGTCGCCGGGCACGACCTGAAGTTCGCCCAGACATTCATGACGGCGGCGGAGCAGGCCGGTGCCACGCTGGAGATCGACCACTGGGGTTCGCACACCGACCACGACGAGCACGTGTCCCGTGAGCTGCTCGATCGCGCTGACGTCGTCTTCTGCGAGTGGGGTCTCGGCAACGCGGTGTGGTACTCCCAGCACGTCGCGCCCCACCAGCGGCTCATCGTGCGGGTGCATGCACAAGAACTGCGACGCCCTTACCTCAGCCGCGTGCGAAGCGAGGCGGTCGACCGCTTCATCTTCGTCGGCGAGCTGATCCGCCGCTCTGCCGTCACCAGCCACGGCGTCCCAGCGGCCAAGAGCGTCGTCATCCCCAACGGCGTGGACGTCGAGGCGATGCGCCTACCCAAGGTCGACGGGGACGTCTCACGGAACCTCGGCCTCGTGGGCATGGTGCCTCGGGCCAAGCGCCTCGACCTCGCCCTCGACCTGCTCGAGCGCCTCCGTCGCGAGGACCCCGACTACCGGCTCTTCATCAAGGGCAAGACCCCCGATGACTTCCCCTGGATGAAAGACCGCCCGGACGAGATGGCCTACTACCAGAGGCAATTCGGGCGGATCGACGCGTTGAACAAGGCGGCGCCCGGCACCGTCGTCCTGGACCCGCACGGGGCCGACATGCCCGAGTGGTTCCGCAAGATCGGCGTAGCGCTCTCGGTCAGCGATCACGAGTCCTTCCACTTCACCCCAGCCGACGGGGCCGTCTCCGGAGCGCTCCCCGCCGTGCTGGCCTGGCCGGGGGCAGACCTGATCTACCCCCCGTCGTGGCTATCCCATGATCTGGAGGATCTCGCCGAGCGCATTAAGAATACTCGGCCAACAGGCGAGGGAGCGGAGATCGCACAACGCTACGCAGCGGATCGAGTCGTGACACGTCTGCTCGCAGGACTGGTGTAGTGAACGCCACCAAGGGAAGGATTTAGAGTCAGTTTGTCATTCCCACAACCAACGGCTCGATGCGCTCGGGAGGAGCTGTGACAAACCATGTCTCTCCACGGATCACGTCCCAACCCCGATCTAAATACACTTTCACCAACTCCTCTGACTCTGGGCCGACGCGACTGAAGTGCACGATGAGCAGTGTGCTGTCGCATACGCGGACAGCCCGATTCTCATACTCGAGATCCTTGCTCTGCTGACACGTAAGTCCACTTGCCTGAGCGCCACGGACTAGTTCGTCCATGCTCAGAAATGACCTTCCACTGTCGATTCGCTCACCTATTGCAGTCACAGCAGACTCAGTGACCTCGCTATTCGCCATCGAGCTCGTAGGACTCTGACTTGATGTGACTTCAGATGCCCCGCAACCAACCAACAAGAGACTGGCACAAACGCAAAGACTTGACCGAACCAAACGCATCAAAATACCCCCGTGCTTCCGTTTACAGTAGTGCACATTTGGTACTTCCCCAAAATTCAGGTCTTTCGAACCCCCACACGTTTGTCAAAATTACTCTGGCACCTCAATTTCGACGCGGCGATCACCTTTAGGTGCCTCACCTAGCCAATCATTGCTCAACATGTACTGAGCCGAGAACAGCCCCCACGCCAAAGGAGCATGATACCTCCACCCACCCAGCATACGTTCGACCGCATCACGATCGACCACGTCGAACAAGAGGCTCTGCGGACTTGAAAGAATGTAATCTCGGAAGAAGCTGCTCAGGTCATTTGAACGCACCGCTCTCCAATTGAATGTGGCACGTGGCTGGTCGTGCGCCACATAGGGAGCGCGGGCCTGCCAACTTTCTGGCTTGTACTCCGGGCAGGGCTCAGACATCTCGAACGCCCACCGGTCTCGAAAGAATGGCATATCAACAACGCTCGGCGCTAACCTTGCCATGACGGAGTGCGCTAGACGCTCCCCCAACAGTTTCGGTGAGGGCAGTGTCCTACATTCACGAACCATCTGATTGTTTATAAGCAGGGTTGTGTGAGAGTGAATGACCGACTCGCCGTGCCGCATAGTAGCAAGCCATCGACCCGTCCGGTTGGTGACATAGCCTTCAAACAGCGCCCGCGAGGGGTCATCATGAATGGCAGAGAATAAATCCCGAGCATCGGCTTCGACAGCCTCGACAGCCAACCCATTTAGCACGTACGCGTTGTTCAACCACGTCTTCCGCAGTAGCGCCATGCCCAATTCAACTGTTGGACTATCGTTCTTGAAGTACCTCGCAAACCCCCCTCGGACGATTTCACCCCCCTGTCCCCCAAAATTGGCCCGGTCAGCCACGGATATGTGTCTCCCAGCCGGATCCGGTAACGCCGTGTAGGCATTCCCCATACCTCCAGTGGAGCGCAACGTCGTCCACGCCTGCTGTTCCGGCCGCCCCACAATCACCATCCCGCCTGAAGCACTGCGACGCATCGCTGGGACGCCAAGGCGATGCGGAACGCCGAGGGCCGAGGCCACAGCTCTACCTACGACCCCCTCTCCACTCTCCGGAAGGCCGTTCGTATAGGTGTCGAATTCGATCCCTGCGGCATGCAAGGCCGCCACCACGAGTCTGCTGTCCTTTCCGCCTGTAATTGCCGCCGAAACATCACCAGCGCCTCGGGTAAGGACCTTCGCGTACTCCACTAGGCCATCAGCGATGTTGCCGGAAACAGTCTCAATTCCTATTTCATCCGAGACCTCAGGGGCATCATAATCGAAAGAGACATCCGACGCTTCGTTGGATGCGATCTGCGCCGCTGCTGGTACCACCCGAACGTCGGCGAACGGAAGTGTCTCGGTAAACGGGAGCGCATGCATGATGAATCCAGCGACCCCTAGCCGGCTGTAGATCGGTTCAGCACCATCACCGATTAGACTCAATAGCGCTGCAGAGTTACTAAGAAGCACCTCGTCCGCGGTCTCTGTCCAATACAACGCTTCCGAGCGGTGCTGGTTGGTGACCCCAACGATACTGTGCGGCGTTGCACCAATGAGGGCGAAGCTGCCGATACCTGCCCATACCCGGTCCAGGGGAAGCGACTGGACTGACGTACGACGTAAAGTGTCATAGACTTCGGATCCAAGGACACCCGTCCAAGCCCAGGCCCGGCTCTTGTTTCCGATCCACCCTTCGCGCTCTGGAGTCGAGGGAGGCTCATTTGAGCGCCATATGATGCCCACCCTTCCTTCACTCGGAACCCATCTCAAGTCCGATACGGTATTCTCACTCGGCCAAGGCTGCACTCGTTCTAAGGCACGGTAGGTACGCCGCACCAATGACTGACGAACTGGCTTCTCAGCTAGCGGAATGTGATTTTTGGTGCGGAACGCGACAAACATGCGCATATAAGTTCCTCATCCTACTTAGCGAACACGTTATGCCTACCCATCGTGGAGTGATGTGGGCGACGTCTCACCGCCCAGTATGGACAGACGACCACCTCCTTCCGCGAAGCTCGCGACGTAGGTTTCTTCGCCCCTCCAGATGTGGAAGGTGGTTGCGGTGGTGTCATGCGGGACCGGTACCATCACGAGGGGAGACTCAGACTCACGGAAGTTCAGGGCCATTGCTAGGTCGCCCTGCCTGCCGACGCCAAAGGCTTCAATAGTCCGAGCGGGGATGATCTTTCGCCAACTTGGCGAAAACCAACCTTGCATTGGCTGAGTGGCCCCTTGTGTAACGCGCCGCTCTGACTGTCCCGCCACCCAGGCCATCCGCATCGAGTTCCCTCGAGTTCGAACGAAGATCGAGTCGCCCTCTTTTCGATGGCTGGCGACGGGGTTTAGGTGCCAGGACTGGTTGACCCTAACTTCAGCGTCGGATTCGAACGAGTCGAGAACAACAATGAGACGTCGCGCCAGCGAAATGAGCAGACGGCGCGTGAGCATCACACCTTCATATCCGCAATCCATGAATTGGTAGTACTCAACACCTTCACCGATCCCAGAAGCTGTCAGGGTGACCGCGTGGCTGAGGTCATAGGGCCGTCCCTCAACTGACAACGAATTGTGGGCCTCTCTCGTGAGGAGATGGCGCCGGTGAGGATCGTTCGTGTCGTATGCGAATTTTCCAGAGTCCACCAGAAGGGGTGCCCGATCAGCGTAAAGAGTAAGCGACATGCCATCCGCGTGTCCATGGATTCTTTTCTGTGGACCGAATCGTAGCGAGTAGAAGGAAGAGTCTCCAAAAGGAACCGCCTCGTCGCCCCAACTAGAGCGGCCGAACACGTAGCCTGATTTGTAGATTTTTACCTGATCGGGAGGGGGTGATCCCTGCTCTCCCCCGGTGCTAACGAAGTCGATGTGAGGGTGGCCCAGCGTCCTCGATGGAAATTCTTCAGTGTCGCCGATCAACTCGTACCGGCCGTCGGGACGCGTGGCATGTGCAAGTGCGACAGGTGCGAGGCTTAATCGATCGAACTGCAGGTCAGACTCTCGCCCAATGATTTGGATACGCTTGCGAAGTGCCTGCCACCACACATAGTTTATTTGATGATACTGAGTTGACCCTTCCTCGTATATGCCCTCTTCATCGTAGCTCTCTCGTAGTTTTTGTGAGAGGCGTTCAAGCGCCAGGGTCGTCCAGTCGTCTCTTTCTAAAACGGCACCAATGACCAGCAACCCCTGATGCTGCTGAAGGCCGTGGTTCCCCCGCCGAATATGCTTGGGGTCGGCCAGCCACCGACCGTGCTCCTGCAATGAGCTCAGAATCAGTGGTAACCGTTCTGGGCGCAGATCTTCGATGGCAGGTAGCGCAAAGCACAGCGTCAGCGCGCGTCCTGCTTCGACCATGTCCGCCCAAGCCCTTGGGGAGCGCCCCCTTCCTGGTGGGTTTGCGCTGATCCAGGATTCGGTGACTTGCAGCCAGAAATCTAGATGTGTGTCATCGCCCAATTCGGCTCGTCTGCGCAATGGATCTAACCAGCGAAGCGAGTGATACTGCACCACCCAGTTCGGCTCGTTGAAAGGGTCTTCCCTCCAAGTCAGTTCCTCAGACATCTTCCAAACGGGGTTGGGGAACAGCTCCAACTCCCCGCTGAGCAGGCGACGAGCCTTCTTGGAGTCTTGTGTGGTCTTGCTCCACGGGCCACCGAACGCAAGTTCTGCAGCCATCTGTCTGGAAAATTTCACCTTCGTACCTCACGTCTGCGCATCGTCCGGGCGTCTCGCAGCCCGCCAAGCTCTTCATACACTTCGCTCACCTGCGGCGCTAGCGCGCGCCAGTCGCGGTGCTGTCGCACCCACCTCAGCCCGTCGCCGGCAAGCTGCTCACGCAACCCGTCATCGTCAACCAGGCGGCGGAGGGCGTGGGTGAGGGAGATGGCGTCACCCTTGCGATGGATGAGACCGGTGCGGCCGTCCTCGACGATCTCGGTCAGGGCAGCAACATCGGAGACCACGATGGCCTTGCCCATGGCCATCGCCTCGAACGGCTTGAGGGGTGACACCATCTCGCAGACCGGCAGCGGCATACGGGGAAACGGCGCGATGTCGACGACGGAGTAGTAGTCCTCGACCTCCTCATGCGGCACGCGGCCTGTGAAGACCACCGTGTCGGCGAGGCCCTCACGCTCGACCCTCTCCTGGTACTCCAGGAGTTCCGCGCCGTCCCCCACGAAGAGGAAGCCGACGTCGCGTCCTTCTGAGCGCAGCTGCGCCGCTGCGTCCAGCAGTAGGTCGATGCCCTCGTAGTTCAAGATCGAACCGACGTAGCCGATCACGGTCCGGCCGGCGAGGCCGAGTTCAGCCGCGAGCTCCTCGTTCCGGGTCCGCGGCACGAAGCGTGTGGTGTCCACGCCGTTGGGCACGAGGACGATCTTGTCCTTCTCCACACCGCGGCGCACCAGCTCGTCGCGGAGGGCTCCAGTGATCGCCAGCACCCGGGTGGCTTGCTGCGCCGCATCGGTCTCCATACGCGACATGAAACGGAACATGTCACTGTCGAGCAGCTCGGGATTGCGGGAGGCGCGGGTGACCTCCCACAGGCCGCGCACCTCGTACACGCTGGGTATGCCGAGAGCACGTGCCGCCTCGACGACGGCGAGACCGTTCCAGTGGTTGGAGGCGGCGTGCAGGACGAAGGGACGCTCGCGCTCGGCCAGCTCGGTCAGTGATGCGGCGTACCGAGAGACGTAGCGCTGCAAGGGGTTCTTGGGCTCGAGGATCTGGCTGTCGCTCAGACGCACGTAGTCCACCCCGTCGACGCGTACCTCTGACTCGCGGGAGTCGTGGAAACCCGGCATGTCCTGGGGGTAGCCCAATCGGGTCACCCCGGTCATGTCCCAACCGTGGGTGCGCATCGCAGAGAGGAGCCCCTGTGTCCGCGTGGCATAGCCAGCCGAGTGGTGGGGCAGGGAGTTGTGCACACAGTAGAGAGCACGGCGGGGATCTACCTCGTAGGCCGCGCTCGTGCGCTCCTCCCTGAACGGGAACCCGTGGTGGATGAGCTCCAGCCTCGACAGCATCGGCCCTTCGGTCAGGCGCAGCCACTTGGCCCTCGCCCACCCGTCCTGGGGCCGGGCTCGGCGGTAGTGGAGCAGGTAGTCGGCAGCCACGTCCGGGCGTCGCTCCCGTAGCTCGCGACGCAGCGTGATGCGGACTGCTCGGACCGGAATGTCGGCGGGATCCATCGCGGCGAGCGCGGCGAGCGCACTCTCGTGCTCACCCCGCCCCAGGTCCACCAGGAGGCGGGCCTGCCGGGTGGCCCTCTCCTCATCGCCGTCCCCCCAGGCGTGCCCCGGCTCGCAGAGGTGCTCCGCCGCCATGGCTGCCACCGGGTTCGCGCTCCCGGCCAGCAGCGGCAACCGCTGGCGGGTCGCCGGGCCGACGTCGGGAGCGTCCAACGCCGGGATGAGGAAGGCCAGAGCGTCGGCGTCTACCGCGTCCCGGGCAGGAAGGTGTCGGGCGAGGTTCGCCAGCACCTCCGGCGCGGCGTTCACCGCACCGGGTGAGGCCCCGTCCAGATCGAGCAGGAACTCCAGGGCGTCGAGGTTCGTCGGGTCCAGGTCCAGTGCGTCGCGGAGGGCGTGGTGGGCGCTCAACCGGTGGCCCAGCTGAAGCATCCGGGTGCCGTAGGCGAAGGCGAGCCACGAGTCCGTGCCGTGCTCCAGTCGGCCCCGTCGCAGCACCTCGAGCGACTGCCCCCGCGCTCCTGCGTCCCAGAGACGGGTCGCCTCGGCTCGTACCGCCGCGCGGCGTCGGGCGGCGTCATCCTCCACGGGCATGTCCTGCTCACGCGCCGACGCAGAACTCGGGCGCCCGGTCGAGGTAGATGGCCGGGCTGACCGTCGCGCCCGGTGTCGGCGTAGCGCCGCCAGCCCACCGGTGCGCAGATGCCACAGCTGCTGACGCACGGCCTCGATCCGCACGGCCGTGCTCCGACCTGCTGCGTCGCTCATGCTGTCGCCTCACGTCTGGTTCGGATGGTCGTGACCAGGCGCAACCGGGGACCCCTCCCGCTCAGCACGAGGACCGTGGACGGCCACTTCTTCCCCGGCTCCCGGAAGACCCAGCCACGCGGCTCGGGCTCCAGGATGCCACTCTCCGTGCCGACAGCCAGGCCGAGGTCGCACTGCCACTCGATGTCTGCGATGTGGCGTTCCTTCGCCATCAGCCGCACCCCACCGGGCATATCCTCCAGTCGCATACCCGGTGCGAGATGCCACCGGACCTCGAAATCCTCCTCAGCCGGCCCGTGCAGGTCGACCGAGTCCTCCACGACGTAGGTGACAGGACCGTCGTAGTCGCCCTCGCCAGGGCGGTCGTTGCCCGGTTCGACCACGGTGAGGACCCGGCTCCAGGTCCATCCCGAACTGCGCCGGTTGGTCCCTCGCACCCGCACCACCTCTCCTGGCCCGGTCGCGGACAGGTGCTCGAACTCCACTCCGCCGGTCTTCCCGGAGACCCGTGGCTGTGACCGACCCCCCACGACCACCGAGTTGTGCGCGTACTGCGAGTAGGCATACCGCACCATCGGGTCGGTCAGGTCGTAGCCGTAGTGTCCCGCCTCGGCGATGACCGGGACTCGGCGGCTGCTGATCAGCAGGGCGATGTCGTCGGCGGCATGGTGGTAGTGCGAGTGGTACCCAGCCTTGAGCAGGCAGTACTCGGCACCGCGGTCGGCCCACGAGCTGCGGTACACGAGGTATCCCGCGTGGGGGAAGACGGCGTGCCGTTCGCCGGGCGTCGTCCCGCGCCGGCCCTGCGTGACCGACCACCGGAAGTCTTCACCGCGGTAGGTGCGGGTGAGCGACGCCTCGCTCCACCGCACGGGTTTGGTGTCACCCAGTGGCGGGAGGGTGCCGTCAGGTCGGAGCACGTGGGTGGCGAACCGTTCGGTGGCGTCCAGCACCTCCCTGAGCTCGCCAGCACGAGGCGAACCCAGCGCCTCCAGGACAGGCACACCCACGACCAGGAGCAGGGCGACGATGAAGTGGTAGCCGGGGCTGTTCTCCACGTGGACACCGTCGGGTGTGAAGGCGGAGAACAGGTTCTGCTCGAGACGTCGGACCACGGTCTCGGACAGCTGCGCCCGTGTCTCAGGGTCGATGGTGCGGTCGCCATCGGCAAGGTACTTCGCGACGGCGAGGTCTTGGAACAGTCCGTGGTTGTTCAGCCCGGCGTAGAACTCGTCGGTGGCCAGGAGGAGTGCCGTGCGCTGCAGCAGCGAGGACAGGGCGTCATGGTGCTCGGACGTCATGCGCGACCCCGCCACGTCCATCAGGTGGGACAGCTGGATGAGGCGCCGCGCCGTGGCGTCGTCGTGGTATGCCATGGCCGGGACTCCCGCGGCCACCGAGTCCGCTTGATTCGGTCCTGGGTACCGGTCTCCGAACCTGCGGTCCCACTCCATGGCCATCTCGCAGGCGTCGTCCAGTGCATCGGAGTCGTCCCCGCTCTCGATGACGGCATACCAGTCGGAGAGGAAGAGAAAGCCGTGGAGATAGCGCTGAGCACTGCGCTCGAGCGAGGAGTCCTCCCAGCACCCGCCGTCCTGGTAGGCGATGTCGCCGTGGGCGTCGCTCTTCAGGTGCTTCCGCGAGCGCCAGTCCGCGAAGCGACGTCGAGCCTCCACGCCCTGCTTGATGATCACGACGTGCTCGAGCTCACGGACGCTGCTCAGCGCACCTGGGGGAGAAGAGAGCACCCCGAGAACCTACCGCACGGCCGACTCGGAGGGTCTGAGCCGCAGGGGTGCGTGGCCGGAACAAGTCGTTTCGTCAGTGGTGGGGTGCCGTATGCTCCCCGCGTATGTATGCACCGGAAGTCGATATCGGACAAGAGACGGCAGGGGAAACCTCGAGATGTCGATGACGATGCCCCCACATTCATCCTCCGATAACGCGATCCGGACGATCTTCGACGATTACAGCGCCCAGGAGATCGACAAGGTGCTGGGCCGGCTCTATGCCAGGGGTGAGTACGAGCTGGCGTTCGAGATCGCGGCCGGCGGGTTCGACCGCTGGCTCGACAACCCAGGATTCCTGCGCCGGTACCGTGCTGTAGCCACCCAGGTGGGCAGCCTGTCGGAGGCTGGACTGGCGTCCTACTTCCTGCACCGGCAGAAGGTCAGCTCGGCCCACACCGTCCGTCACGTGGAGGGCAAGGTCCGTGAGCTGTCGCACTGGCGTCCGTCCATCATGGCTCCGGCCCGGCCAGTCACGCCCTCCCACCCTCAGCGGGTCCTGCACCTGGTGAAGGAGAGCAGGCCGTACTTCAGCAACGGGTTCACCTCACGCAGCCACTACAACTTCGTGGCGGAGAAGGCGGCAGGCCTGGATCCGGTCGTCATGACCGAGCCAGGTTCGTGCTGCCGGGACGACGGCATGGCCTTCAACCGGGTCGAGAGCTTCGAGGGCATCGCTCACCACCATCTGGGGATGCCGGACCTCGACATGGCGCAGGTCCCGCTGGACATGTACCTCAACCTCTTCGCCGAGCTGGCGTACGCCCAGATCCACCAGATCCGGCCCGCCGTGATCCACGCGAGCTCCGGGCGCCGTGGGTACGAGACTGCCTTGGTCGCCGCTGCGCTGAAGCGGCACACCGGCCTGCCGATCGTCTACGAGGTCCGCTCGTTCTTCGAAGCCAACTGGACCGCGGACACCACCCGGGAGGCGAAGGGGGAGATCTTCGACAAGCGCATGGCGTTGGAGGCCGAGCTGATGCGCGAAGCCGACCTGGTCCTGACGATCGGCGAGGCGATGAGGCAGGAGATCGAGGACCGCGGGGTTCCGGCTGACCGGATCGGCATCATCCCTAACGGCGTCGATGACACGGCCTTCCGTCCGCAGCCCCGCGACGTCGAGCTCGCCGCCCGGTACGGGCTGGGTGATCTTCCCACCTTCGGGTACGTCTCCAACATGGATCACCCACGCGAGGGACAGGAGACGCTCATCCAAGCCGTGGCCCACCTGGCAGCCCAGGGGCGGGAGACGCGATGCGTCCTCGTGGGTGACGGCCCGCGCCGCCCGGCCCTGCAGGAGCTGTCCGAAACCCTCGGCGTTCGGGACCGGGTGATCTTCACCGGCCGCGCGGACCACGCCGACATCGCCAGCTACTACGGACTGATCGACATCTTCGTCGTCCCTCGCGTGGGGGAGCGTGCGGCCACCTACGTGACCCCCCTCAAGCCGTTCGAGGCGATGGCCATGCGCATCCCTGTCGTCGCCAGCGACCTCCCTGCCCTGCAGGAGATCGTGGCACCGCCGGAGCGGGGGTTGACGTTCGCCCCAGGGGACGCCGAGGAGCTGGCGTCAGTGCTCATCGCCCTCCAGAACGACCCGGAAGGACGGGACGCCATGGCCGAGGCTGGATATGCGTGGGTCCGTACGGAGCGCACGTGGCGTACCAACGGTGAGCGCTACCAGCGGTACTTCGAGGGCGTCGTCGACCCGGAAGAGGGCTGAAACCGTGTACGCGCAGCTGTCCGGCTTCTCGAAGACACCCATCTCACCCCACGGCGAGGCGTTGCAGGCGCTACGGGCGACCCCTACCGACACCGGTTTACCGCACCTGCTGGGCTACGGCCCCGTGGCCAGGCTCAACCCCTACCAGTCCCTCCTCTACCAGGGGTTCGCAGACCGGGGCATCGCCGTGGCCCCGGTGTTCGAACCGATCCGGGTCCGCGAGCTGCTCGGTCTCAAGCCACTGGTCAGGGGGATGAGTCTGCACCTGCACTGGATGAGCTGGCTCACCGGCGAGGCTCCCACCGCCGCCAAGGCCCGCAGTGTGGGGATGGGCTACCTCGGTCGACTCCGTCAGTTCCGCGACCGCGGTGGCAGTGTCGTCTGGACCGTCCACAACGTCTATCCCCATGACAGCCGCTTCGTCGACGAGGACCTGGAGATCCAGCAGGAGCTGGCGGAACTGGTGGATGTCGTCCACCTCATGTCTCCTGCGGTGCTCGAGGCCATGGACGGCCTGACCAGCATCGACCAGAGCAAGGTCGTGCACGCCCCGCATCCCAGCTACGCGGGCGCCTACGAAGACTTCGTCTCGCGGTCCGAGGCGCGAGCGACCCTCGGCATCGACAGCGACGAGATCGTGTTCGTGCTCTTCGGCGCCCTCAAGGCATACAAGGGGGTCGACACTCTTCTGCAGGGGTTCGACCGACTCGTGGAACGGCACGGGCGGCAGACCAAGTTCCGCCTGTTGATCGCCGGCCAGCCGGACGCCGATCCCGACGTGCAGGCGGCTGTCCACACCGCGTTGCGCCACCCGTCCGTGCTCATCGACCCGAGCCGGGTTCCTGGAAACCGCGCGCAGTACTTCCTGCGAGCCGCTGACGTCGGTCTCGCCACCTACGACCGCTCGCTGAACAGCGGGGCGGCTCTGCTCTACCAGACTTTCGGGCTGCCGGTCGTGGCCACGCAGACCCCGGTCTTCACCGAGACTCTGCCTCCCGAGATCGCGGAGTTCGTCCCCCAGGGGGCCGACGGTGACTCCTTGGCCGACACCTTGGCCCGGTCCGTGCGACTGGTGGGCCCGGAGACCACGGAGCGTGTCCTGGAAGCGGTCGCTCCTCTACACCCGGGCATCGTCAGCCGTCGCTTTGCCGACGAGCTCCTGGAGCGGCTCCGCTGAGTGAGCGACGGTTGCACCCTGCGGCGGACGACGCTGCTTGGAGGCGGCGTTACGGCGAGTGCTCAGCCGAGCAGAGCCAGCACGGCGAGCAGCTTGCCGACACCCGCGACGGTGCCCATGGGTGCCTGCTGCGTCACCAGCCGGGCCGTGGCGGCTCGGTGCAGCGCGGCGTACTGGTCGCGCAGTGGCCCGGTCGGAACCACATCCATCGCCCCGCGAGAGAGCTCCAGGAGCTCCGCCGTCCCGGACACCCCCGTCATCCCATGGATGCGCGCGATCTCGATCGAGGCCCGGGACGGGCCCTCCGGGACGTCGCGGGGGTGGCCATGGATCTCGAACGGTGTGACCTCCAGACGCCGCGACCTCTCCGAGAGACGGTCCGCCCGTGACCGCACGAACGCCACGTCGAGGTCCTTCTTGGGGTCGTCGAAAGGCATGAGTGCCAGCTCCGGGGAGAGCGCGATGAGCAGGTCGGTGATGACGCTGGGCTCGCCCTTGGCGGGCCGGGGGTGCTCGTTGGCATCTGAGTGGACCAGTCCGACAAGATCCCTCTGCTCCAGCGGCGAGATCCCTGTCAGGTGGTTGGCGACGTGACGGCCGCCGTGAAGGCCGTTGCGGTAGCCCACGTAGTGCCACTCCAGCGCGTGGGCATCCTCGGGTGACACCCCCAGCGAGTCCAGCCCTGCCACCAGCTCTTCGTGCACCTCGTCCCTGATCGCCCCGGGCAAGCCTTGGACGAGGCCGGGCAGGTCTCGCCAGCCGTAGTTGCCCTTCACCGTCTCGGCCCCCATCCCCAGCACGGGGATCACCGGCTCCGGATCCTTGGACCGTCGCCGCGGGATGATGTAGTCGTAGAGGCCCAGGCCGGACGCCGCCCACAGGGTGAGGACGTCCCAGTCCACGTCCGACCTGGTGGGCCCGGGGGGCAGGGCTTTCGGCTTCAGCGTGAGGTCCAGGTGACGGGCCAGACCGGACGCGGCCGCGAAGTCCGGCTGGTTGACGGCGTTGGTCCCTTGCGTGAAGAACCGGAACTGCCTGGTGACCTCCGCCGCCACGGTCCCGGCGAGGACCACGCGTGAGTCGAGGCCCCCGGAGAGGTTGAGCTTCGGTGTCAGGTCCTCGACCTGGCACAGTCCCGCCGCGAGGCGCGCGACGTTGTTTGCGCACCGCACGAGGGTCGCTGCGTAGTCCTCATCGTCGTGCTCGAACACCTCGGGCAGTGAGGTCGACACCACCTGTGCGGTGACACCCCCGGACCCGCAGACCACGGTGAGCTCGTGACCTGTCGGAAGGAAGGTGATCTCCTGGATGTAGGTCCGCATGCTCACCTGCTGCCCGAAAAGGGTGCCGCCCGGGGCCCGGGAGGTGAGGCCGACCATGTCAGGGGTGTTGGGGTGGTCCAGGTGGGAGCGCAGGTCGGCGATGAGCAGGAGCGAGTCCGCCGCGACCACCACGTCACCGCAGCGGGAGTACAACAACGGCACGTTGGCGAAGAGGTCCCGACCGAGGTGCACGGATCCGTCCACGGACCAGTCCGCGGTCACGTACTCACCCTCCAGGGGCGCCCGGGGGGCGGCCCCCCAGCATCGTCGGGCCCCGTCCGTGCCGAAGACGACCGAGCCGGAACGGTAGTCGATGGCCGTCCCGCGGAAGAAGAAGCGGCGGGCCTCGTCGACCGACCGTCCCGCTTCGTGGCTGATGACGAACAGCGAGTGGCCCGGGGTGAGATCGTAGCGGCGGGCCTCCCTGCCGGGCGCGCTGCGGTGTGTCAGCAGCCACCCCCAGATCTGCGGTTCGCGCGACTTGGGAGCGACCACGAAAGCGGCGTTCGACAACCCAGGGCCTACTTCGACAACACGTTACTGGTGGCTTCCAGCAGCAGCGCCTCGAACGTCTCCCTCTCCTGGACCGATGCCGTGTCCAAGTTGTAGGTGCGCTTCTCGTACCGCTGGTCCTCCGGTGTGACGGAGAAGGTGACCTCGCCCCCCACCCTCCGGGCGAAGAAGGTCTCGTTGCGCTGCGCATACACCCGGTGCACGAACAGGGCGGTCTCGCGGGTCATCCCGGCGAAAGCGGGGTCCTCCGGGAAGTGCGCTGCGATCAATCTCCGCAGCTCGCGGATGACCTCATGCCGCCTGCCGCGTTCCGTTCCGGTCCGTTGGAGCAGGCGGGAGGCCACCCGGCCGAACTCCACCGCGCGGATCGACGTGCGCGTGTTGGCCCGCGGGGCCGGCTCGAGGGCGACCGCCTTGATCACACCGCACCTCCGCAGGAAGGTCTCGACCAGCGGGTCTGCCGACGAGGGCTCGACCGGGATCAAGGAGACGTCCGGGTAGGCGTCGAACCACCGGCCCAGCAGGGCCTCCAGATCCACGTTCCCCTCCGCGATCTGCGTCAGCAGCCACTCCTCGTAGGGCTGGTCCGCATAGCCGGTGGAGGCGTTCTGCGCATACAGCGAGTCCAGGAGCAGGAACTGTGGTCGCACCGTCGCCACGATGTGCGCCTCCGCACCGAGCGCCTCGGCCAGTCGACGGGGCACCTCCAAGACGTCGTCGCGCCGGCGGAACCCGCTGAGGGACTCCGCGGAGACGATGACGTGCTCAGGTTGGGCCTCCCTGACCTCGTCCACGAGCGCGTCCAGGCCACCCAGCGACGGCTCGAACTTCCACGGGCTGGTGAGCTCCCACACCAGGTTGAGGTGGCCGCCGGCGCGGATCGAGGACGCCTTCGGGTAGAGGATGCCGGCCTCGTGCAGGGTGTCCCGATTCAGCTCGAGCGTCTTCTGGATGGTCGTCGTGCCTGTCTTGTGCAGACCGACATGGACCGACAGCTTCACCTGATGCCTCTCGTCGTCCTAACGGACGGGTTCTGGCGCGCGCCACGCACCCCGGGTATCGACCACCGGGGCACTTCCGCGCTGGTCGGCTCTCACCGCCTTGAACTCACGGTGGTCGACGAGCAGGGCAACCACGTCAGCCCTCCCCAGCGCCTCCTCCACGGTGGTCAGCTGGACGTTGGCCGAGGTGTTGAGGCGAGCCGGCAGCTCGTCGACGTTGGGCTCCACCGCGAGGATCGTCGCCTTGGGCAGCCGACGCGCCAGTTCGCGAGTGATCTCGAGGGCGGGCGACTCGCGCATGTCGTCGATGTCGGGCTTGAAGGCCAGACCCAGCGCGGCGATGGTCGGAGACTGCTGTCCCTCGACGTGCTCGAGGACCTTGGTGATGACGTACTCGGGCTTACCGTCGTTGACCTCGCGAGCGGTGCGGATGAGGCGCGCCTCTTCCGTGGCCGCCGAGACGATGAACCACGGGTCCACCGCGATGCAGTGCCCACCCACGCCGGGTCCCGGCTGCAGGATGTTGACGCGCGGATGCTTGTTCGCGAGCTCGATGAGCTCGAAGACGTCGATGCCGAACCGCTCGGCGATGATTGACAGCTCGTTCGCGAAAGCCAGGTTGACGTCCCGGAACGAGTTCTCGGTGAGCTTGGCCATCTCGGCGGTCACCGCGTCGGTGAGGTGGATCTCGGCCCGGCAGAAGGTGGCGTAGAGCTCCTTGGCCCGCACCGCAGCCCGAGGCGTCAGGCCCCCGACGATCCGGTCGTTGCCCACCAGCTCGATCATCACCCGGCCGGGCAGGACCCGCTCCGGGCAGTGGGCGACGTCGATGTTGGAGCTGCCCTGCTCGTCGTCCGTGGTCAACTCGGGACGGGCCGCGATGATGCGGTCGGCCAAGTGCTGCGTCGCGCCGGGAGGGGACGTGGACTCCAGGATGATGAGCTCGCCGCCCTGCAGGTTGGGGATGATCCCGTCGGTGGCGGCGTCGATGTAGGACAGGTCTGCACGATGACCTTCGGCGAAAGGGGTCGGCACCGCGATGATGTACACGTCGGCGGAGGGCGTGTCCTTCTGCGCGGTCAGTTTCCCCTGACTCACTGCCCCCGCGACGTGGGTCCCGAGGTCGGGCTCGACGAACGGGACCTCCCCCCTGTTCACCGAATCCACGTGGCGAGGATTCACGTCGACACCGACGACGTCATGACCGTGGCTCGCCAGAATCGCCGCTGTGGGAAGACCGATATACCCCAGTCCGATGACCGCGACACGCTGTGACATAACACCTTCTCTATTGGTGCGGTGGCAGGACGGGTTGGACTATACCCGCCGCCCCCACCGTGGACGGGCAGGCTGGACGGGGTCAGACGAAGGCGTGATCCTCGGTGACCCCGAAGGCCACGACCTGGCCGTTGGCCAGCAGTTCGGCCTCCGTCGCCGTCCAGGTATGGCCGGCGCCGCGGCGCACCTGGACGAAGTTGAACCGGTCCGAGGAATAGATGCGCCCCCCGGCGAGCAGCACCCGGCGGAGCAGGTCCGTGTCCTCACCGCGGGTACGAGCGGCGAAGGGCATGGTCGCAGCCAGGTCCCGCCGCATCGTCAGCGTCGGACCCATCACCATGTCGGTGAACCGGTGCTCCCGCTCGGGGAAGCGGACCAACAGGCAGTCCGACTCCGCCAGCCACATGTGGTGCGCCTGCTTCCCCACCACCTGCGCCCCGCTGTAGTCCAGGGCACGCAGCTGGTCTGCCAGGTAGTGCGGCCCGTAGAGGTCGTCGTCGTCCATCTTCGCCACCACGTCGCCATCCGCCCGGTCCACCGCCAGGTTCAGGCACTCCCCCAGCGTCAGGTCGGCGGACCCCGGCACGAGGACGCACGCGAGCCCGAGGTCTCGCGCGCGGTCGGCGACGTCCGTCGGGGCATCGAAGCCATGGGTGACGAGCACGAGCTGAGGTGCCACCTCGACCTGCGCGGCGACCTGCGCCAGGATGTGCTGCAGCTGACCGGGCCGGTTCGTCGAGGCGACGACGCTGACGGTGTCGTCGCCGACCCGATGCTCCCCGAGACCCACCTGCTCCAGGAGCCCGTCGACCCGGTGACGATAGGTGTGCTCGGCGAGCACCGTGCGGGCGGCGCGATGCGCCATACGCTGGCGCCACTGGTCGTTGCGGACGAGCGCCCGCAGCAGCCACCTGGCCTCCTGCGGGTCCTCGACCGTCACCATCTCCTCAGGCCCGAAGAGCTCCCGGATCGCCGGGGTCGGGGTCGAGAGCACGGGAGTGGCGCAGGCGCTGATCTCGAACAGGCGACGGGGGCACATCGTCGTGCTCTCCGGAACCGAGCTGACGTTGAGGAAGACCTTGTAGTCGCGGTAGGCGGCGAGCATCTGGCGGTAGCTCAGCTCTCCCACGACCCGATGCTCGAAGGTCGCCGGGAAGCGGTAACGCTCGTCGACCTGCTGGAACCGGGAGAAGATCTCCAGCCCGCGGTCCATGGTCGGCGAGACGTCGACGGCCGCCCCAAGCAGCAGGTCGAGCTGCGCGCGCCGTTCGGGGAACCGGTGCCGGTAGTACATGCCGCCGAACGCGATGTCGCCCTGCGTTCCTGCGCGCCGCCGTACCGGGTTGTGGATCCAGGAGGCGGCTGCGAACGGCAGCGCGCTGACGCGGTCGTGCCCCAGGCGCGACCTGTACTCCGGGATCAGCTCGGCCTCGGTCGTGAACACGTGGTCGAACAGCGCGGCGGTGCCGAGGAAGTCCTCGAAGTGGACGGGGTCCTCCTTGTTCCAGAAGACCGTCGGCAGGCCCAGGTCCTGGCAGTGGGCCACGAGGTCCTGAAGGGGGGTGATCGGCGCGCGGGAGCCGGTCAAGCCGTACTTCCAGGCACCCCCGTTGCCGTTCCAGGCCGACTCGACGAAGAGGAGGTCGACGGGTTGGGCGTGCAGCTGCGCACGCCAGCGCTCCGGAGTGAGCATCACCTGCGTCCACTCGTAGCGCAGGCACAGCTCGGTGAACTCATCAGCGATGACGCCGACGCGGAGCCGTCGACGGGGGGAGCGTTCCGGCAGCTCCCAGGCCGGGGTGTGCACGCCGTGCGACTGCGGACCGGCCGCGGCAGCAGCTCCCGGGACGTGGCGGCGGGCACGATGCCGACGCCACTGCCGCACCCCACCGGTGCGAAGGTGCCACAGTTGGGTCCGTAGCGAGCTCAGCGTCGGACCGCCCCCTCGGGATGTCACTGGTCCCCACGCACTTTCTCGCCGGCGTGCTCCCCCAGGACCAGGTGCCGCATCTCGTCGTCGTCGACCTCGCGGCTGGCCGGCAGGCGCCAGACGTAGAAGATGATCCCCATGGCCACCCAGACACCGAGGGCGACCCACGACGGTGTGCTCAGCTGCGCCGGCGATCCCGGTAGGAGCAGCAGCCCGAGGAAGAGCAGCCCGGTGAGGACGCCGAGACCGCTGAGCACCTTGCGACCGGTGGAGCGAGTGTCCGGGTCGCCCTGGTCGCTGCCGGACCACCGCCAGAGTCGGTATGCCGCCAGGCACGTGTAGGTGTAGGCGATGGTGACGCCGACGGAGGTCATGTCGACCACCCACAGCAGTGCCTCGCGGCCGAAGAGCGGCGCGATCAGGCACAGGGCGGCGGCGAACCACACGGCGTTGCCGGGCGCGCCTGCCCCGTTGACCTTCGCGAAGAACGACGGGAGCACCTTGGCCCGCCCCATGGCGAAGAGCAACCGGCTCGCGGAGACGTAGAAGCCGTTGAGCCCGGTCGAGACCCCCATCACCACGGCCACGGCGAGGAGCACGAGGCCGACCGGACCGAAGAGCGTCTCCAGGCCGTCGGCGGTCCCCCACGCCGGTCCGTCGGCGACCATCTGCGGCCAGGGCTGCGCGACCGCGGTGGCCACCACCATCGCGACGTAGATCCCGGCGGCGGACACGATGGCCAGCACGATGAGACCGAAGGCCTTCGTCGGGGAGAAGTCGAACTCCTCGGCCGCCTGCGGGACGTTGTCGAAGCCGACGTAGGCCCACGGCGCGATGGCGACGATCATCAGCACGGCCGCCAGCGGTGACACGCCCTCGGGGAAGCCCGGTTCCAGGTTGGACAGCGGCGTCTCGGGGTGCAGCCAGGTCGCGATGAGGATGCACGCGACTGCCGCGAGCATGACGAGGCAGAAGGCATACTGCACCCGACCCGACAGCGTGCCGCCGCGCGCGTTGAGGAGCGCGAAGAGCAGCAGCGCCGCGGACGCGACGACGACCTCACCCAGGTAGACCTGCCACCCCGCGACCTCCCACAACGGCACCCACTCCACGACCGGGGGCAGCAGCCGGCGGAAGAGCAGCGCCAGCGCCGAGGCGTTGAGCGCGATGATCGACACGTAGCCGAGCACCAGGGCCCACCCCGCGACGAAGGCGTGGGTGCGGCCGAAGAAGGTGTAGGCGTAGGCGTACTCGCCGCCGCTCACCGGGAAGTGCCGGATGAGCAGCCCGTAGCTCACCGCGATGACGCACATCAGCGCCCCACCGATGACGAGCCCGAGGCTCGCCCCCAGCGGGCCGGCCTGACCCAGGAGGTCCTGCGGAAGCACGAACGCGCCCCACCCGATGGCCGACCCCAGGGCCACCGACCACACCCACTGGGGCTTGAGGGTCTTGCGCAGCTCTTGTCTGCCCGAGGGCGCCTCCGGTGGTCCAGTCACGACTCCGGAGTGTAGCCACCCGACAGGCGACCAGGCCCTCTATGGTGGGGGCGATGCGTCCCGATGTGCCAGTGCCAGGAGACCACCTGGCCGACTTCACCGCAGTGATCCCAGCCGGCGGCACGGGGACTCGTCTGTGGCCCCTGTCACGGGCGCAGCGGCCGAAGTACCTGCTGGACCTGGCCGGAACCGGCCAGTCGATGCTCCGCGACACCGTGGACCGGGTCCGGCCGCTCGTCGGTGCGGAGGTCATGGTGGTCACCGGCCGGCAGCACGCCGACCTCGTGGCGAGCGAGGTCGATGACGCGGACCGACGTCCGCTGGTCGTCGAGCCGTCCCCGCGGAACTCCATGCCCGCGATCGGACTCGCCGCCGCCATGCTGGAGCGGGAGAATCCCGACGCTGTCCTGGGCGCGTTCCCGGCCGACCACGTCGTCGACGACGTGGCCACCTTCCACGCCTGCGTCCGAGCGGCGCACGAGGCGGCCGGGCACGGTTACCTCGTCACCCTCGGCATCTCGCCGACCCGGGCCGCCACCGGTTTCGGCTACATCGAGGTCGGGCCTCCTCTCGAACTGCCTGGAGCCACGGAGGTGCGCCAGGTCGGGGCCTTTCGCGAGAAGCCGGCGGCGGACCTGGCCGCGGCCTACCTGCGTGGCGGCCGCCACCTGTGGAATGCCGGGATCTTCGTCGTGGGTGCCACGGTCCTGCTGGACCTGCTGGCCGCGAGCGACCCCGAGATGGCCAGGGTCCTTCGAGACATCGCCCGGCACCCGGACTCCCTGGAGTCACACTGGGCGGAGATGCCGAGCATCGCCATCGACCACGCGGTCGTTGAACCCGCTGCCAGGGATCGTCGGGTGGCCGTCGTCCCCGCTGAGTGCGGGTGGGATGACGTGGGTGACTTCGCCTCCCTCGCAGTCCGGGCGAGCCCGCACGGAGCCCACCCGTCGGTGCGGGTCCTGGGCGACTCGGACACTGTGATGGCGCCCGGTTCGACGGGCTTCATCGCGCCGCACGGCGACCGGATGGTCGTGTCACTCGGCCTGCAGGAGGTCATCGCCGTCGACACCCCCGACGCGCTGCTGCTGACCACCCCTGATCGTGCCCAGGAAGTCGGGTCCGTCGTCGAGCTCCTGCGCGGCATGGGCAGGGAGGACCTCATCTAGGGTCGTGGCCCGGGTCCGGAACGCTCACCGTGATGCCGGGCCCCGCGCAGCGCTCGGAGCAGGTCCTCGATCACCTCGACAGTTTCGACATGGTCCGCCACCTGCCGGGCCTGCACGCCCAGCGCTCTGACCGGGTAGTCGTTACCCCCGGGCTCGAGCCTATCGCCGATGAACAGGATCTCCGCCGGGCGGATGTCGAGGGATGAGGCGAACTGCCGTATGCCGTACGCCTTGTCCACGCCCTGTGCGGTGATGTCGAGGGAGGTCGAGCCTCCCGACCGGACATCAAGGTCGGGCAGCATCTCTCCCAGGCGCAGGGCGAGCCTCGCTCGCTTCGACCCGTCCGGGTCCCAGGCCTTCTTCTGGGTGACCTCCGCCCGCTGCCCGAGCGCCGAGTACGTCACCTGTGAGCCCCGGTCCTCGATCCGGTCCCCCGTCACCCGGTCGTCGGGCTCCCACAGCCCCAGGTCGCGAGCGGCGCGCTCCACCGCCTCGAAAACACGACGTCGCTCGTCACCCGTCATGTCACGGCTGTAGACCAGCCCCCAGTCGGCATCGTCGTGCCACCTGTAGTACCGGGTGCCGCAGGTGGGCATGAGGTGAAGCGCGGCCAGGCGCGGACCTGCGGACAGCTGCGACAGCAGCTGGTCCTGGAACTGCTCGAACCGCCCCCCGGAGATCACGCAGACCGGGAGCTCGTCCAGCAGCTCGCTCAAGAGCCCTACGGTGCGTTCTGGTACGCGTGACTTCGACGGGGCCAGAGTGTCGTCCAGGTCGAAGGCGACGGCGCGCACGTGCGTGAAGGGCAACTCGCCTCCCCGACCTCATCGATGACCTGTGGACTCTGGACACCCGGACCGGGCCGCAGCAGCAGGGTAACGTAGCCGCTTCGGGGGCACCGTGACGGTACGTCCGTGGACGAGGCAACACCTGTCACGAGTTCTCACCGTGAGCTCATCCGGTCACGAGAGGTTCGGCGCGTGGAGGGAGTGGATCGAACGATGATGTCGGGGCACTCGGCGCGGAGGGCTCCTGCCGTCATCCGTCACGCACCTCGGGTGTCCGTACCCGGGACGACGAGCCTGGCGCCAGGTGTCTCCGTCCTGCCGATCGGGCCACCTGGTCCCCACCATCACGGCAACGGCCCGGTCGCGCTGGACCTGCACGGCTGCGGCATCGTCGCCGGCCGATTCGTCACCACCACCGCTGACCTGCAGGACTTGCTGGACGCCTGGCCCACCTGGTCACCGGACGCCCTGGGATCGTCCCTCCGCGGCGTTCTCACGGCATACGTTTGGTCACCGCAGGAGGAGACCCTCCACGTGCTCCCCGACCCGTGGGGCGGTCTGGTCCACCGCTACCGAAGCGCGGACATCGAGATCCTGTCCAGCGACGTAGGCGCCGTCGTCTCCGCGATGCGGCTGCTCGGGCTGCAACCGAGGCGGAGCCTGGAGTTCGCGACCGAGGTCGCGGCGATGGGCAGCGGCGGACTGACCCCCAGCAGCTACGAGGACATCGAGGTCCTCGGCGTGCTGCAGCGCGCCCACGTGCGACCTGACGGGGTCAGCATCATCGACTACAGCGTCGCCAGCCAGGTCCTGACCCCCTTCGCCTCCTACGAGGAAGGGCTCGCCACGGTACGCGCCGAGATCGAGAGCAACGTCGCCGCCGTCGCGGCCAGCCGCGTCGGCGGATCACGGACCGTCCTGGCTCACCTCACCGGCGGGATCGACACCCGTATGGTGCTGGGCGCCACCCTGGCACAGGGGCTCACCGACCAGTTCGCGTATCTCTCCCTGGGCCCCCGCTCCATGCCGGACCGGGCCATCGCCGAGCGGCTCGCGGTGGAGTTCGGGCTCACCATGACCGAGTTCCAGGGCAGCGACGTGCTCCAAGTGCCGTCCACGCTCGCCGAGCAGGCCCGTTGGCCGATGGAGTTCTCCCGAGGGCTGCTGACGGCGGGCCCGCACGGGCACCGCACGCCCAGCGACACGGTCGTCCTGTCCGGTGGTTTCGGCGGCTACATGAAGGGCAACTACTCCAAGATCCTGGAGCCCGAGGACGCGAGCCTGTCCCGGGAGTCCTCGGCGCGGTTGACCGAGCGGCTCTGGGGACCGAAGGCCTTCTCGGCCGATCCCCAGCGGGGTCTCTACACCGTTGACGTCGTCGATCGTCGCCGAGGGCGCTTCCACGCGCTGCGCTCCGCTGCCCACGACCGGGGGCTCGGTCCCGCCGAGGCGCTTGACTGGCTGTTCATCTCGGTCCGCAACCGCTACTTCCTCACCGAGGCCACCCGGACCTGGAACGCCTACGTGCACCGCTTCGACCCCCTCTACACGCTCTCCGGCGCCCGTCTCGCCCTCTCCCTTCCCCGCGACACGCGCGCCACCGGCACCATCCTCCTGGACCTGCTGCGCGGGTGGGACGAACGGCTTCCGGCCTTGCCGTTCGACTACCCCCGTGTCACTCCCGCTTACGAGGCCCTGCGCAGCCCCATCGCGCCGCGGGCCTGGTCCCAGCCCGACGCGTCGCCGCGCTACGACCGCCGCCCCGGTCCGGCGACCCCTGCCCCGGCTCTCACGGTCGATCCGGCCACCCCGGACGTGGTGGCCCGAGCCAGGGAGCTCCAAGCACCGCTGTGGCAGGTGCGGGACCTGCCTCACGTGCGCGAGGACCTGCGTCAGGTCCTCGCCGACGTCGACAGCAGCCAACTCGGCGAGGTGTTCAATCAGCGGCAGCTGGACGGCATGCTCCGGTGGGAGCTCAAACACCGCGGCCTGATCAGGCAGGTGCACCACCTCTACGCCGCCCTGCTCTGGTACGCCCAGGACTGAGCCCCCGGGCTGTGGCTCAGCGGCCGTCGGACTCCAGCCGGAAGCCCACCCCGCGCACCGCGGTGATCCGCACCGGGGCGTCCGCCCCCTCGAGCTTGCCCCGCAGGCGACCGACGGTGTTGTCCAGGGTCTTGGTCGACCCGAACCAGTTCTCGTCCCACACCTCGTTGATGAGCGTCTCCCGGCTGACGACGGCCCCGCGGCGTGCGGCCAGGAGGGCCAGCACGTCGAACTCCTTGGTGGTGGTGGGCACGTCGACCCCGCGCACGAGCACGCGTCGGGCGTCGACGTCGATGTGCAGACCCCCGTCGGCCGGACGGGGCTCGGCCCGCGGGGGGTCCGGAGCCCGGTTGATGGAGCTGCGCCGCAGCAGGGCCCTGGTGCGTGCCTGCAGCTCGGCGAGCCCGAACGGCTTGGCCAGGTAGTCGTCCGCCCCCGTGTCCAGCCCGACGACCCGGTCCAGCTCGCCGTCCCTGGCCGTGAGGATGATGATGCCGCCGAGGTAGCCGGCCTCCCGCACCGCGCGGCAGACGTCGATCCCGTCCATGTCCGGCAGCCCCAGGTCGAGCAGGACCAGGTCGACCGGTGGATCGGCGGCCACCACTCGGTCGACGGCCGGCTGACCCTGGTCGAAGCGGTCAACGGCATGGCCGTCTCGCTTGAGGGTGCGCACCAGCGGGGCGGCGATCTTGTCGTCGTCCTCAACGACCACGACCGTGGCCATAGGAGGAATCCTAGGCAGCGCGAGGCTCATGGTGACGGCACCCTGGTATGCCGCGGGTGTCGCGGCCCGGGGGGTGCGCGGTCCGTCGGACCACGGCGCTCCACGGCTCACGCGCATACCTCCTCGGTCGACCTTCTCCGGTCGGGGTCGGTGGCGGCAGTCGATCCCCGCGTCATCCGCGGCACACCCTCACTAGCGCAGGAGGACGGCTCAGCAGCTGGGCTGCGGGGTGTCGCCGCCGTCCCTGACGGCGACGCCCCGCAGCAGACAGGGGCTCTGTCGCCGTCACGGATGGCGACAGAGGCCCCGGGGCCTGGCCCGGAGGGGGACCGGCCCTGGCCTGACGGCTGTCCCAGTGCCGTCAGGTTGCGGTGGAGCTCGCGTGAGCGAGCAGTGCCGTGGTGCCGGCGGGGCCCGTCCTACGGACCTGGTGTGACGCCACGTGTCCAGCTGCGTTGCGTGATGTCTCCGACCTTACGCAGCGCTTCTCCACGGTTGATCCACGCCAGATCCCCATCTGGTCCACAAGGTCGCCACGGTCGACCTAACTGACTCCGCGGCGACGCTCAGGTCGCGTCGTGGCGGTCCGCGGCGGGCGCGTCCACGGGCAGCTCGAACCACGCGCGGGTGCCGGTCTCGGGCGACGGCTCGAGGCCGACCCGCCCGCCGTGCGCGGTGACGACGCGGTGCACCGTGGCCAGCCCGATCCCGTGCCCCGCGGCCCCGGCCACACCCTCTCCCCGGGCCCGGACGAAGGGGAGGAAGACCTCGTGCTCGTGGCCGGGGGGGACGCCGGCCCCGTTGTCGGTGACGCAGATGCGCCACCAGCCGGGTCTGGCGACGGCGTGCACCCGCACCTGGGGCGGGACCCCGTGCCGGGTGAACTTCAGGCTGTTGTCGAGCAGGTTGAGCAGGACGGAGTAGAGCAGGGCGGGGTCGGCCCGCACGACCGGGAGGTCCTCGACCACCACCTGCGCGTCCGCCTGCCGGACGAGCGGGCTCAGGTCCAGCAGGACCCGGTCGACGACCTCGCGCAGGTCGACGTCCTGCCACGTGGGCCGACCCCCCTCCTGCGCGACCGAGAGCACGTCGTGGATCATCGCGGCCATGCCCCGCGCCGCGTCGGCGATCCGCTCCACGGCGGCCGCCAGCTCGGGGTCCTCACGGACCGCCGGCTCGCCGGCGAGCACCTCCGCGTTGGCCCGCACGGCCATGAGCGGGTTGCGCAGGTCGTGGCTCACCTGGGCGGCGAAGTGCGAGAGCGCCACGTTGGACCTGGCCAGCTCGTCGCGCGTCTGGGTCAGCTCGTCCAGCGACGCGCTCAGCTGCCGGGTGCGCAACCGCAGCTCCAGGATGTCGGTCGCCCTCGCCGCCAGGAAGCCGAGCGCGTCCCGCTGGGCGTCGGAGGTCCGCCGGGGGCGGTGGTCGAAGACGCACAGCTGGCCGACGAGGACGCCGTCGGGGCTGCGCATGGGGGCGGTGGCGTAGAACCGGATGCCGGGCCGCGAGACCACCGTGGGGTGGCCCGCCAACCTCGGGTCCCGGCGGGCGTCCGGCACCACGACGGCGTCGTCGAGCTCCACCTGGGAGCACAGGGACTCACCCAGGGCGCACACCGACGGCTCGGTCCCGGTCGCGGCGATCCGGTGCTCGCTGGTGGCGGTGAAGATCGTCACCGCCGCGCCGGGCGCGCCGAAGATGCTCGCCGCCAGGTGCGAGAGCGACTGGAGCTCGTCGCTGGGCGGGGCGCCGACGAGCCCGTAGCGGTCGGCCTCGTCCGTCGGCACGCGCCCGTCCGGTTCCGAGGCTGTCATGACCGCTCGCGGGTCAGTCCCGGATCATCCCCGCGCCGACGGTGACGCCCGAGGCCTGGTCGATGAGGATGAACGAGCCCGTGATGCGGTTCTGCTCGTAGAGGTCGACCATGAGCGGCTGCTGCACGCGCAGCCGGATCCGACCCATCTCGTTCAGACCGATCTCCTCGGCGTCCTGGTCGCGGTGCAGGGTGTTCACGTCCAGGCGGTAGTCGATCTCCTTGACCAGCGCCTTCACCGTGCGGGTGGTGTGCTTGACCAGGAGCTTGGCGCGCGGCTTGAGCGCACCCGGCGACATCCAGCAGACCATGGCGTCGAGGTCCTGCGTCTGCTCCGGCTGGTTGTTGACCCGGGCGATCATGTCCCCGCGGCTGACGTCCACGTCGTCCGCCAGGCGCACGGTCACCGACATCGGCGGGTATGCCTCGTCCACCTGGGTGTCGAAGGCGTCGATGGCCTCGATGGTGCTCGTCATGCCGCTGGGCAGGACGATGACCTCGTCGCCCGGCTTCATGACACCACCGGCGACCTGACCGGCATACCCGCGGTAGTCGTGGAACTCGTCCGACTTGGGGCGGATGACGTACTGCACCGGGAAGCGGACGTCGCGCATCTCGCGGTCGGAGCCGATGTAGACGTGCTCGAGGTGGTGCAGCAGGCTGCTGCCGCCGTACCACGGCATCTTCTCGCTGCGGGTCACGACGTTGTCGCCCTGCAGCGCCGAGATCGGGATGACGGTGAGGTCGGGCACGTCGAGCTTGCGGACGAAGTCGGTGAACTCCGCCTCGATGCGGCGGAAGGTCTCCTCCGAGAAGTCGACCAGGTCCATCTTGTTGACCGCCAGCACGAGGTGCGGGACCCGCAGCATCGACAGGATGACCGCGTGCCGGCGTGACTGCTCGGTCATGCCCTGGCGGGCGTCCACCAGCACCAGGCCGAGGTCGGCGGTGGAGGCGCCGGTGACCATGTTGCGGGTGTACTGCACGTGGCCCGGGGTGTCGGCGATGATGAACTTGCGCCGCGGGGTCGCGAAGTAGCGGTACGCCACGTCGATGGTGATGCCCTGCTCGCGCTCGCTGCGCAGACCGTCCGTGAGCAGCGCCAGGTCGGTGTAGTCGAAGCCCTTGTCCTTGGAGGTCCGCTCGACGGACTCCAGCTGGTCCTCGAAGATCGCCTTGCTGTCCAGCAGCAGGCGCCCGATGAGCGTCGACTTGCCGTCGTCCACGGAGCCCGCGGTCGCGAAGCGCAGCAGGTCCATCCCTGTCTCGGTGCCGGTACCCATCAGAAGTAGCCTTCCTTCTTGCGGTCCTCCATGGCGGCCTCGGAGAACTTGTCGTCGCCGCGGGTCGCGCCGCGCTCGGTGATCCGGGAGGCGGCCACCTCTTCGATGATCTTGTCCAGGTCGTCGGCGTCCGACTCCAGGCACCCGGTCAGCGTCAAGTCGCCCACGGTGCGGAAGCGGACCTGCCGCTCGGTCACGGTCTCCCCGTCGCGCAGCGGGTTGTACTCGCTCTCGGAGAAGAGCATGCCGTTGCGCTCGAAGACGCGCCGCTGGTGGGCGTAGTAGATCGACGGGATGTCGATGGCCTCGCGCCGGATGTAGTCCCACACGTCGAGCTCGGTCCAGTTCGACAGCGGGAAGACCCGCATGTGCTCGCCCTCGTGGATGCGGCCGTTGTAGAGGCTCCACAGCTCGGGCCGCTGGTTCTTGGGGTCCCACTGGCCGAACTCGTCGCGGTGGGAGTAGACGCGCTCCTTGGCGCGGGCCTTCTCCTCGTCGCGGCGGCCGCCCCCGAAGGCGGCGGTGTAGCCCTCCTCCTCGATGGCGTTGAGCAGGGTGCCGATCTGCAGCCGGTTGCGCGGCGTCTTGCCGTCGTCGACGACGATGCCGTCCTTGATCGCCTGCTCGACCGAGGCGACGTGCAGGCGCAGCCCCAGCCGCTCCACCCAGCGGTCCCGGGTCGCCAGCACCTCGGGGAAGTCGTAGCCGGTGTCCACCTGCAGCACCGGGAAGGGCACCTTGGCCGGGTAGAACGCCTTCTCCGCCAGCCGCAGCATGACGATGGAGTCCTTGCCCCCGGAGAACATCAGCACCGGCTTCTCGAACTCCGCCGCCACCTCACGGAAGATATGGATCGACTCGGCCTCCAGCTCGTCGAGCTGGGAGAGTCGGTAGTTGTCGACTGTCACTCCTGTGCCTTTCCCCTACGGATGCTGCGGCTGCACGATATCGGACATCGGCTCACTTTCTGGCATTGTTCCGCAGCTGGCCCGACCTGACCTAGGGTTGCGGCGTGACCACGACCCTCCCCTCGTCGCCGATCTTCCCGGGTGTCCCCACCCTCGACGACCTGGAGCTGCTGCGCCACGGCCTGCTGACCGCCGACCTCGTGGACGTGCCGGCCGGGTCCGTCACCCTGGTCGACGCCGAGGGGGTCCCGGTCGCCGACGTCGACGCGCAGGGAGGCCTCGCCTGGCGCTCGCCCCGCTCCTCGCGACCCTTCGAGCGCTGGCATCTCGGCGGCGTGGACGTCGAGCTCCCGGCCGTCCTGGTCGACGACCAGGAGACCCTGGCCCGGATCCCCGACGAGACGCGCACGGTCGTCGTGCTCGCCTCGACCGACGGTGACGACAACCAGCGCGACCTCGACCTCGTGCGTGCCGCCCGGAGATCGGCGCAGGAGCACGGGTTCGCCGTGCGCATCGCCCCGGTCGGGCGCGGCGCTGACCGGCGCTCCGACAAGGTGGCGCACCTGCAGCAGGTGCTCGGGGGCCGCGACCAGGTCCATGACCTGACCTCGCCCGCTGGAGGGACGGCATACCTCGACGGGCGCGGTGGCGTCGTCGTGCTCCTGACCGGGTTGTCCGGCTCCGGCAAGTCGACCCTGGCCCGCGCGCTGCGCGACCGGCTCGTCGAGGACGAGGGGAGCACCGTGTCGCTGCTCGACGGTGACGTCGTGCGCCGCCACCTGTCGGCCGGCCTGGGCTTCTCCCCCGAGGACCGCGAGACCAACGTGCGCCGGATCGGGTGGGTCGCCGCCGAGATCGCGCGGCACGGCGGCACCGCGATCGCCAGCCCCATCGCCCCCTTCGACGGGACCCGCCGCGCGGTGCGCGACATGGTGGAGGGTCGGGGCGGGCGGTTCGTCCTGGTCCACGTCTCGACGCCGCTGGAGGAGTGCGAGCGCCGGGACCGCAAGGGGCTGTATGCCCGGGCGCGCGCCGGAGAGATCCCGGACTTCACCGGCATCAGCTCGCCCTATGAGGTGCCCACGGACGCCACGCTGACCCTGGACACGACCGATCAGGATGTCGACCCGCTCGTCGAGCGGCTCCTCAGGGTCCTCAAGCTTGAATCTGCCGCTGACTGAACCACCCAGCACCACCCATCCATCACTAGGGGATCCACATGATCGACGACCACCACCTCGCCCGCGAGCTCGCCGACCTGGCCGGGGAGCGCCTGCTCGCTGTCCGCGCCGACCTCCACGCCCAGGGGGTGGAGGGTCGCGACCTCAAGGACGCCGGCGACGCCGCCTCCCAGGAGCTGCTGGCAGCCGCACTGGCCGAGCGCGCCCCCGGCGACGCCGTGCTGAGCGAGGAGGCGGCCGACGACCACGCCCGGCTCTCCGCCGAGCGGGTGTGGATCATCGACCCGCTGGACGGGACGCGGGAGTTCAGCGAGGTGCCCCGGGACGACTGGGCCGTGCACGTGGCGCTGTGGCGGTCCGGTGAGCTCGTGGCCGGGGCGGTCGCGCTGCCCTCGCGCGGCGTCACGTACGGCACCGACCCCTCGCTCCGGCTGGACCTGCCCGCCCGCCCGGCCGGTGACCCCCCGCTGCGGCTGGCCGTCAGCCGCTCACGGCCCCCGGCCTTCGCCGAGGAGCTGGGTCGGACGATGGGGGCCACGACGGTGCCGATGGGCTCGGCCGGCGTGAAGGCGATGTCGGTCCTCGACGGGTCCTCCGACGCCTACGTGCACGCGGGCGGGCAGTACGAGTGGGACTCCGCGGCACCTGTCGCGGTCGCGATGGCCCACGGCCTGCACACGAGCCGGGTCGACGGCAGCCCTCTCGTCTACAACCGGGAGAACCCGTGGTCGCCGGACCTGGTCGTGTGCCGCCCCGAGGTGGCTGACGAGCTGATGGCGGCGCTCGCGACCATGGACCTGGGCTGAGGGCTCAGGGCCAGAGCAACGGCGTCAGCAGCACGGTGGCCAGGACGACCATGACGGTGAGGACCCACCCGAGCCGTGCGTAGTCGGTGAACCGGTAGCCGCCGGGGCCGTAGACCATCATGTTGGTCTGGTAGCCGATCGGTGACAGGAACGACGCCGAGGCGGCCACCGCCACGGCGATGGCAGCGCCCCGTGGGTCCAGCCCGACGGAGTCCGCCGTGGCGACCGCCACCGGCAGCATGAGCAGGGCCGCGGCGTTGTTCGTCACCAGCTCGGTGAGCACGATGGTCGCCAGGACCAGCCCGAGGAGCACCCCGAGCGTGCCGAAGCTGCCGAGCGAGGCCACCAGCCCCCCGGCCAGGGCCTCGGCCAGCCCGGAGACCTGCATCGCGCTCGCCAGCCCGAAGGCGGAGGCGATGACGAGGATGACCTCCAGGTCGACCGCCCGGCGCGCCTCCTGGGCGGACAGGACCCCCGTGGCGATGAGGGCCACGGCGCCCAGCAGGGAGCCCTGCAGGATCGGCATGACCCCGAAGGCCGCCAGCCCGACGACCAGGGCGAGGACGGTGACCGGGATCCACGCGCGTGGCGTCGCCGCCGGGGGCGACCCGTCGAGGCCGGCGACGAGCAGGAAGTCGGAGTGGTCGCGCCACCGCTTCCGGAAGTCGGGGTCGGACACGACGATGAGGGTGTCGCCGAGCCGGATGGTCTGGGCGCCGAGCTTGCCGTCGACGAGGTGGCCCGACCGGTGGATGCCCACCACCGCCGCCTGGTAGGTCGACCGGAAGTCCGACTCCCGCAGGGTGCGGCCGACCAGCGGCGACTGGGAGCCCACGACGACCTCGAAGTACTTCGCGCTCTCGCTCTTGAGGTCGAGGACGTGCTCGAGCTCGGCCGAGCGCAGTCCCGGCATGAGCTGGGCGTCGACGACCTTGCTGACCGAGCCGACGAAGTGCAGACGGTTGCCGCCCCGCAGCACGGTGTCGGGCCGGACGGGGGCGATGACGGTGTCACCCCGGTCCACTGACACGAGGAACAGACCGGGGAGGGACCGCAGCTTGGCCTCCTCCACGGTGCGGCCGTCGACCGGCCCGCCGGGCTGCACGATCATCTCGATGGAGAAGCGCCGGCCCTCGCTCTGCAGCTCCTCCCGCGCGGAGCGGCGGGCCGGGAGGAGCCTGGGCGCGACGGCGACGAGGACCAGGAGCCCCAGGATCGCGATGGGCAGCCCCAGCCTCCCGATCTCGAAGAAGCCGATCGCCTCGAGGCCCAGCTCGGTCATCTGCCCGGAGACGACGAGGTTGGTCGAGGTGCCGATGACGGTGAGCAGGCCCCCGAGCACGGCCGCGAAGGAGATCGGCATGAGGAACTTGCTGGCCGACCGGCCCTGCCGCTCGCACCAGGCCGTCACCTGCGGGATGAGCATGGCCACGATCGGGGTGTTGTTGAGCAGGGCGGACGCCCCGACGGTCGGGGTCAGCACCCGCAGCAGCGGCAGCCGGTATGTCCCCCGGTCCCCCAGGGTGCGTTGCATCACCGGGGCCAGGGCTCCGGTCTTCTCGATGCCGGCGGCCACGACGTAGAGCGCCGCCACCGTGATCGGGGCGGGGTTGGAGAACCCGGTGAAGGCCTCCGCCGGGGTGATCACCCCCAGCACGAGGAGGGCGATGACGCCACCCAGCACGATCACCCAAGGGGTCGTGCGCTGCCGCACCAGGGCGGTCAGTACCCCGAGGAGCACCAGGACGGTGATCCAGGCATCCACGGGCATGTCCGCCAACCTTTCAGACAGACGCCCCCTCCGCGCGGACGCTCAACACCAGAACCTCAAGGGCAGGCGCGAGCATAGCGCGTCGGGGGCGAGCTGCTGCAGCGGCTGAAGAGTGCCAGATCAGAGGCGGCACGCCTTGGAGCTGCTCAGAGAGGTTCGGTAGGCGGCCAACTTGCTCGAGTGCTCAGTGAGACGCCAGTTCGGCCTCGACGGCTTCACATTGCTGTTGAAGTATGAGATCACGCCGATCTTGTCCGTGTTCCGACTGGCCCAGTCCCACTGAGTCCGCCACCAGGTGACTGCGGACGGGTTAGAGAACTTCATAGCCACTCCCGTTTCACCAAGCCCAACCATCTTGGACGGATGGCCTGCGTCCGCAAGATGCTCCCGGACCCTGCCGATGCGCTCGGCGTAACCTTCCCCAGACTGGTTCTGATACAGATCCAGCCCGAAGAACGCCGAACGACTCACCACATCAGGCGTGGCCCAGTCCCCCGGTCGATCCTTCTTGTTCCACGGGTTGAACGTGTAGTCGCCGATGATGGGCACGAAGGCCACGTTCCGCAGGCCCGTCTCGTCCTGCATGACGTCGTGGATGCGACAGAACGCCCGCCGCCACTGGCGTGGCAGGTCCCTGCTCGATCTGGCCTCCTCGGCGGGCTCGTGATGGAAGGTCACGATCACCGGTTCAGAGAACGCGGCATAACCGCGGGCACGCTCCCGGATAGCCGCGTCGTACCGGCCGTCACCGACCTGCTTCCACGATGACGCGCCTCCCGGCGGCTTGAAACTCACCCAAGGAATACGTCCCTCGCGGTGGTCCGACGCAATAGTCGTCCGTTCGCGCCGACCAAAGGACCATTGGTAGTAGTGACGATGCACACCAATGTCTCCTGTCCTTCGTACTTCAGTGGAGATATCTCCATTCGTGGACATACCGAGATAGATCTTGCCCGGTTGGTGACCGTGCCATGACTCAGCCGCCAACTTCAGGTTTCCGACGAACGGCTTCGGATCTGACGGCGGCAGAGGGACCATCTCTGGTGCACTGACGAGGTCGAGGGCCCCCTGGCCCAGGACAGCACTTCCGAGGGACAGAGCCCCCCCGTGCCGGAGGAGTGATCTACGTGAGATGTGGGACATGAGCCCGAAAACTAGCCGTGAAGTTGGGGACTGTCAATCGCGTGGCCGGCACATCGAGAATGCGAGGCTTCCCCATTCCTCGTGCATTCTCAAAGCAGTCTCGCGAACCCCTTGGGATCCGGCGCGCCGTCGTGGCCGGGCACCAGGCGGACACCCTGCCCGGCCACGGCCGTGGCATCGATCGCCGGGCGCGGACCCAACGAGCCAACCTCGCTGACGACCACGCGGCTCAGCGCGTGCCTGGTTGACTCCCACGACTTCTCGTGTACGAATATCGGCATGACAGGCCCCTCGGATGCACCCAAAATTCTGATCATCGTGCAGAACCTGCCCGTTCCGCTCGACCGTCGAGTCTGGCTCGAGTGCCAAGCCCTGAGGGACTCAGGATTCGATGTGTCGGTGATCTGCCCTCAGGGGCCGGGGGACCCGAAGCGACACGACGTCGACGGGGTGGCCCTGTACAAGTACGCGCCTGCACCGGAAGCGGAGGGTCTAGCCGGCTTCGCCTACGAGTTCGCCTACTCGTGGATCCGCACGGCACTCCTGAGTCTGGCGGTGCGTCGAGAGAAGGGTTTCGACGTCATCCAGGCCTGCAACCCCCCAGACACGTACTGGCTGTTGGGACTGCTCTGGAAGACACGCGGCGTGCGCTTCGTCTTCGACCACCACGATCTGAACCCAGAGCTCTTCCTGTCCCGCTTCGGCGCCCCGACAACCCCGCTGCAGCATGCCGAACTCACGGTTCTTCGGTGGTTGGAGCGCTGCACCTTCCGCACGGCGGACCACGTGATCTCCACCAACGAGTCCTTCAAGAAGATCGCGATGGAACGAGGTGGTGTGGCCGAGGAGGACGTCACGGTGGTCCGCAGCGGCCCAGACACCCGGAGCATGTACCCGACCCGACCTGATCCGGAAGTCCGCGGTGATGGGAGCCATCTGCTCGCCTACCTGGGCATCATGGGGCCTCAAGACGGTGTGGAAAGTGTTCTGCACCTCATGGAGGAGCTCGTCCATGCGCGTGGTCGAACATCCGTCCGGGCCGTACTGCTTGGCTTCGGCGACAGTCTGGAGTCGTTGAGGGATCAGTGCACGCAACTGGGGCTGGATGACTACGTGACGTTCACGGGTCGGGTCGGTCCAACCGAGATCGCGAAATACCTCAGCGCCGCCGACGTAGGTCTCGGCCCCGACCCCGCGACGCCCATGAATGACCTGTCGACCATGAACAAGACCATGGAGTACATGGCCTTCGGGCTGCCGTCTGTGGCCTTCGATCTCAAGGAAACGCGGATATCAGGCGAGAACTCAGTGCTGTACGTCCCACCCGGCGATATCGGCGCCTTCGCAGACGCCGTCGAGCGCCTGCTTGACGACGACGAGCTCCGCGCAGAGATGGCGGTCAGCGGACGTCGCCGAGCCGTCTCCGTACTGGACTGGCGGCCCCAACGTACGGCCTACCTCCAGGCCATCCAGTCGGTCGTGAGCAAGAGAAGTCTCGGGACGGGAGAACCTGCTGGAGAGGAGGTGGCCAACGAACTCGGGGTTCCGACGGACGACCAGTCAGCTCTGGCCACCGAGGAAGAGTTGCGCAGCGCGGTGCGCCGCCGCGGTTTCGCCGGTGCCTGACGACCGGCATAGGGATCCGGTCCTTGGCCTGTCAGCCGTGCATCGATACACCGAATCGACGCGTATCATGAGGTCGATCGATATCCACGCTGAGGGGGTTGGTTGTGAACGACAGGCAGGCGGGACCCCGTGGTCTCCCATCCGTGCTGACGGCAGTACGGCATCACCCATGGGTCATGCTGCTCGTTTTTGGCCTGGTGCTAGGTCTGGCAGCCATCTATGCCGGCACTCAAGAGCCTCGCTACACGGCGACGTCGGTGGTCCTGCTGAAGCCGGTGCCTGGTAGTTCACTGACTCCCGAGATCGCCAGCACCAGCGGGACGCAGATCACGATCGCCATGACGACCGAGGCGCGGACAGTGACCACGCCCGCCGTGGCCGCCCTGGCGTCCGACGAAGCCGGGCGCCCCCTCGGTGGCGACGATGGTGAGCTCGCCGTCCGAGTCCTGGATGCGACGCAGACGCTCGAGATCGCCTACACCGGCAGCTCCCCGCAGGACGCGCAGTCGGGCGCTCAGGCATATGCAGACGCGTTCTTGGAGTACCGCGGAACTGCCGCAGCCGAACTGCAGGAGGGCCGCATCGACAGTCTGAACACTCAGGCCGAAGCAGCCCAGGAAAGCCTGCGAGAGGCCACCTCGGCCGTGGGTGGATTCGCCCAGCAGCAGGTCCAGCTGTTCACCGACCGGCTCGCTCAGCTCAATGCCAACCTGAGTGCTGAAGAGGTGGTGAGCACCGACCCTGGAAGCGTTCTCAACCCCGCCGATGAGCCGACCGGTCCGGACGGTGTACCGACGTGGCTGCTCCTTGTTCTCGCTGCGGCCGTGGGTGGTGTGCTCGCCGTACTAGCGGCCTTGTTCCGTGAGTGGCGTCAGGACGTCGTCCGGTCGGAGGAAGATTTCTCCGTCAGTGGTCTGCCGGTCTT
Source organism: uncultured Serinicoccus sp. (assembly GCF_947487915.1). GTDB lineage: Bacteria > Actinomycetota > Actinomycetes > Actinomycetales > Dermatophilaceae > Ornithinicoccus. Next base: position 141,065 of record NZ_CANKYH010000003.1, read on the forward strand.
CGCGTCGGTGCCCCAGGTGAAGCACGAGCACGACGAGGAGGGGCTGGCCCACGTGCGCGAGGCGTTCCGGCAGCTCCGCGCAGGAGTTGTCGCCAACTGCCCCCGCCCCCATGTGCTCGTCGTCTCTGGCGTGGGCAAAAACCCCCAGTCTCTCGTCGGGCCCAATCTCGGCATCAGCCTGGCCGATGCCGGCTTCTCGGTGCTCGTCGTCGACGCCGACGCGCACGCGGCCGGTCTGCACACCGCCCTGGGGGTTGAGGCCAGCCCTGGCCTGTCCGAGCTGCTCGGTCGCAAAGAGCTGTTCCACGACGCCGTACGTTCGTCCCACGGTATCGATGTCCTGCCCATCGGGCACAACCCGGCGGCTATGCGAGATCTGCAGGGCGGTCCTGCGCTTCGTGATCTGGTGAGCCGGGTGCGCTCGAACTACGACTACGTCATTTTCAATACGGCACCGTCGGGCACGGCCGACAGCGACGCGGCCATGAGTGCCGCCGAGTCGGTGCTGCTGGTCGTCGTAGACGGCCAGACCACCCGAGCACAAATCGAGGCCGCGCTCGACCGCCAGCGGCATCTGGGCATCGTGGCAGCGGGACTGGTCAACGTCCGACGAGATGCCGGTATGGCGCTCGCGTTGCCCAGGTCCGTGGACGATGCGCACGACACCCCCGCCGCGACACATGCCAACGTCTGAGGGTCATGGTGCCGTAGCGGCGATGCTCGAGGCGGTGTGGCCGCCCATCTGCGGCCTGTCGTTCGGTGGTCGCAAGGTAGTTCCCTCCCAGACGGGGGAGACCTATCTGTGTCTGCCCATGACTTCCGCCCCCACGGTGTTCGTCCCACGGGGGCCGCGGGCGGTGACCGCCGCCGCGCTGCGGGGTTACAAGTCTCCCAGCACCCGGCGGGCTCAACTCACCTCTGTCGGCCTCGGTGTCGCTGGCTGGCTTGGTGCCGCGCGCCTCGTGCCGACGACCTTCCACGTCCAGCATCCCGAGCACGGGCTGCCCGCCCACTTGTCCGAGGCGACAGGTCGGCCTTCCCACACGGGAGTGACCCTCGGCCCCCCACGGGCCAACCGCAAGCCCGTCCTGCACCTGCTCGACGGGAGAGGGACCACCCAGGGGTACGCCAAGGTCGCAGTCAACGGCCTCACGGCTCGGCGCATGGCCCGCGAGGAGAAATCTCTACGCGCCTTGGAACGACGAGAGCTCGGCACCCTGAGCCACCCGAACGTCATCAGCGCGGGTACATGGCACTCACATCCATACCTGCTCATCAGCCCGGTGCCCACGTGGTCGCCACGGGGGATCGATCCGCAGGTACGTGACGCAGCCCTGCGTCAGCTCGTTGCAGCCTTCGACCGGACCGAGGACGACCTGGCTTCAGCGTCATGGTGGACAGCTCTGCGAAACCGGGTCCAGCAGCTGGATGCGACACCCCTCGCAGACCGCCTCGTCGAACTCTCCCGAGCCACGGAAGAGCGCTGGGGTTCGCAGGGACTCCAGCTCGGCGCAGCCCACGGCGACTGGACCCCCTGGAATCTGGCGACGCGCGGTCGAACCACGTTTGCCTGGGACTGGGAACGTTTCGGCACCGGGGTTCCGCTGGGCCTGGACGCCCTGCACTACTCGTTCCAGTCCGGCGTCCGACTCCATGGACTCAAGCCCGCGGCTTCTCTGGCCCGGTTGCAGGCCGACGCCGCGGATCTGGTCCGCGACAACGGATCTCCTCCGACCGTCGGCAGGATGCTGGTTGCGCTCTACGCTCTCGACTTCGCCGAGAGATTCGTCCGCCACCAGCAGGAGAAGGCGGGCGCCAAGAAGGGGCCGATCGAGGGGTGGTTGCTCCCGGCACTGGAGCGAGTGGTGCACGGTGACCGGGGTCGCTGAGCCGGACGCGGTCGAGGCGACGGAGGACGCGGGGCACCGGTCGTCACTCCGACGGGCCGGCCGGGGCAGTGTGCTGAACTTCGCGGGTTCGGCCGTATCAGCGGTGAGCATGTTCGCCCTGACGATCCTGATCACCCGGTTGTCGTCGACCACGGAGGCGGGAGCCTTCTTCGCGGCCACGTCCGTCTTCCTGCTGGCCGCCGGGCTCTCGCAACTGGGGACGAATGCGGGACTCGTGTACTTCCTGTCAGGATCGCGGGCCCGCGGTGAGCTATCCCGTGCTCACGTCTACATGCGCATCGCGTCCGTGCCGGTGCTGGTCACGTCGGTCGTGTGCTCTGTAGTCCTCGTTCTCGCCTCGGGACAGATCGCCAGATGGCTCAGCCCGGACCAGCCCGAGCGCTTCGCCACCTTCGTCGTCGCCATGGCCTTGTTCCTGCCAGCGGCTGGCGTCACCAACCTGACGGTCTCTGCGTCACGAGGGTTGGGGACCATGTCGGTCAACGCCCTCCTCGACCAGCTGGCCCGGCCGTTGCTGCAACTCGGGATGGTAGCGCTGGCCTTTGCTGTCTCTGGCGTCGACGCGGCACCGTGGGCATGGTCGGCGTCCTACGTCCCGCTGGCGGTGCTGGGCTGGTGGTGGTGGCGGCGGTTGCGCGACAGGTCCGCCCCACAGGACCGTAGTCCGGGGTTTGCCCCGTGGGCCGCGTTCTGGCGCTTCAGTTCCCCCCGGGCTCTGGCGGGTCTGGCTCAGGTGGCGATGCAGCGCTTCGACATCGTCCTGGTCGGGGCCCTCGCGGGGCTTCCCGCCGCTGCGATCTACACCGCCGCAACCCGCTTCATCACCCTCGGCCAGGCGGCAGCTCGTGCCGTCGGACTCAGTGTCCAGCCGCACATCGGCGAGGCCGTGGCCCGTGGTGACTGGAGAGCGACCACTGCGCTCTACCGCACCGCGACCGGATGGCTGGTCGTGGTCACCTGGCCGCTGTACCTCACTCTCATGAGTTTCTCCGGAACGGTGCTGGGCATCTTCGGTGGTGAATACACCGAGGGGGCCCAGGTCCTGCAGATCCTGTGCGCCGCGATGCTGGTGGCCACCGCCTGCGGCATGGTCGACATGGTCCTGCTCATGGCCGGCAAGTCTCTGTGGAACCTCGGAAACGTCGTCCTGGCACTGACGACCAACATCGTCATCGACCTCTGGCTCATCCCCCGCCTGGGTATCCTGGGCGCCGCGATCGGCTGGGGAGTCGCCATCCTCGTGGCCAACCTCGTCCCCCTGCTGCAGCTTCTCGTCTGGCGCAGGCTGCACCCGTTCGGTCGGGAGAGTCTGATCGCTGCCGCACTGTCACTGGTGGTCTTCGGCGGCATCCCTGCAGCTGTTGCCGCGACGCTCGACAACCAAGGCTATGCTCTGCTGATCTCCCTGGCGATCAGCTCACCCATCTACGCACTGAGCCTGTGGTACTTCCGCCGCCACCTTCAGCTCGGGTACCTGGTGGCCGCGGTGCGTCGGCGTCGCCGTGGACGAAACGGGGCAATCGGACAGAAGCAAGGACAGGAGCCGTCATGAGCACCGCGCACCCCACGACTCCCCTGGTGGCGCCCGAGCGGCTGGTCTTCGTCGGCGGCCTGCACCGCAGCGGGACGACGGCCCTGGGGCGGCTGCTCGCGGCCCACCCGGAGATCTCCGGCCTCAGCCGGACCGGGGTTCGAGAGGACGAGGGGCAGCATCTGCAGACCCTGTACCAGCCCTCGGTCGCCTATGGCGGCCCCGGTCGGTTCGCCCGCGACGCGGCCGCGCATCTCGGGCCGGTCACCGACACCGTCGAACGCAGCCGCATCAGCGAGGGGTTGGTCCGCGCCTGGATGCCGTACTGGGACCTCGACTCATCGCTCCTGCTCGAGAAGTCACCGCCCAACCTGGTCATGGGACGCTATCTGCAGTCCGTGTTCCCGGGCAGTGCTCTGGTCGTCGTCTTCCGACACCCGGTCGTCGTCGCGTTGTCGACCAAGAAGTGGCAACGCTGGACGGACCTCACCTCGTTGGTGGAGCACTGGTTCGTGGCCCACGACGCATTCATGAAGGACGTCTCCGAACTAGAGCGGGTGCACGTGCTCAGGTACGAGGACCTCGTCGCCCACCCCGACGCCAACCTCGTTCCTCTCACGGAGTTCTTGGGCGTCACGACTCCACTGACGAACAACGGTCAGGTGCGGCCGACGTACTCCGACCGGTATCGGCGCGCGTGGACCGAGATGTCCGGCCCCGTCCGGGGCCGTCAACGCCGTCAGATCGTCAAGCGCTTCGCCGAGGCAGCGAGCCGGTACGGCTACGACATCGAGGACGTCGACGCTCGACTCGAGTGGAGCCTGCCCGACCGATGACCACCCTCAGTCCAGCGCGCTCCGACCTGCGGTCCGCCTCTATGGGCGCCCGCGGACCGGAGAACGACGAGAGCTCTGGCAACCGGCTCCTCTCCCCCGGCTGGCCGCTGACCATCGCCTTCGTCGGCATACCGTTGTGGTGGGTCCTGGGCCTGTTCCAGATCGTCTTCTTCCTGGCCTGCGTCCCCATGGTCATCCAGCTCGCGCAGCGCCGGGTGATGGTGCCCCGGGGCTTCGGGGTCTGGCTCCTGTTCCTGGTCTGGATCATCGGCGGGGTCTTCGTGCTGCAGGTGGACGCGCCGGCGACCGTCCCAGGAGAAGGGGCGTCGCGGTACTTCACCTTCGCCTACCGCTACGGCTGGTACCTGGCTGCCACGATCGCCTTCCTCTACACAGTCAACATGCGGGCCGAGCTGTCGACCCTGCGCATCAGTCGCGCCATCGGGTGGATGTTCGTCATGCTCGCATCTGGTGGTCTCCTGGGCCTGGTGATGCCGACCCTGGAGTTTCCCTCAGTCGCCGAGCTGTTGCTACCTGGGTCCATCGCCAACAACGGCTTCGTCCAGTCTCTGATCCACCCGCAGGTGGCACAGCTCCAGGACTTCCTCGGGTATGTAGAACCGCGTCCGAGTGCCCCCTTCGCCTACGCGAACCAGTGGGGTATCGCTACTGCAGCGACCATCCCCCACTTCGCCGCGTCCTGGTGGGTGGGGAACACCTGGCGTCGTTGGGTGGTCGTCATCCTCCTCCCGCTGTCCTTCCTGCCCATCGTGGGCTCGCTGAACCGCGGCATGTGGGGGGCGCTCGTGATGATGACGCTCTTCGTCATCGCCAAGGTCGCCCTCACCGGCCGGCTGCAGGTGCTCTGGGCCAGCCTCGTCGTCGTCATCCTGGCAGCAGCAACCCTCGTGGTCTCACCACTGGGTGATCTCATCCAGGACCGACTCAACACTCCGCACAGCAACGAGGGGCGGGCGAACCTCAGCACCCAGGCGGTGGTCAGCACCTGGCAAGGCTCCCCCTTTGTCGGGTACGGGTCCACCCGCGACGTGCAGGGAAACTTCAACTCCATCGCCACGGGATCGAGCGCGCTCTGCCCCAACTGTTCCCCGCCGCCGTTAGGAACCCAGGGACAGTTGTGGCAGGTGGTGTTCTCCACAGGCTTCGTCGGTGCCGCGCTCTACGTCGGCTTCATCCTGGGGCAGTTCTTGCGTTCGCTCCCGCGATCCACCGTCATCGCCGTGGCAGCTCAAGCCAGCACCGTGGCGGCCCTCGTCACCCTTCCCGTCTACACCGTCATCCATCCGGCGATCGTCGTCATCTTCATCTCACTCGGGCTGCTGGTCCGAGAGAACCCCGGCGCCCGGCTGCGACCGCTGAAGAGTCTGCTCGTTCCTCCCCGACGGAACATCGCCACAGTTCTTCTGCTCACCATCGTCGGCGCGACGTTGGGGATGGGCTTGCAGCTGACGCAGGAGCGCCCATACGCCGCGACGCAGTCGGTGCTCGTGAGCACGGCGGCGCTGGTCAATGCGCCCCAGGCACGACCCTTCACCCTCGACACTGAGGCTCGATTGGCTACCTCGCGGGAAGTCCTGGACACCGTCGCGGAGGTCGCGGGGCTGACTGGCGGACCTGACGAAGCCCGAGCACGAATGCTCATCACTGCGGAGCCCAACACCCGCATCCTGAACGTCACCTTCTCCCATCCGGACCGCCAGAAGGCCGTCGCCGGCGCACAGGAAGCGGCAGCCCGGTACCTCGAGCTCCGAGAGAGCATGGCCGAACAGGTGAGCACCGAGCGCGCACAAAATCTGCAGAACTACCAAGAGGCGCTCGCAGAGTCGGTGTCCATGACGAATGGTGTCGTCGAGCGAGACGAGGCAGCCGCCCCAGCGGCCGCAGACGAGGAAGAACCTCTGGTGCTCGCCGCCCTGCAAGGCACGTTGATCGACCTGCGCCAGGAATACGCACAGGTGTCCTCGACCTGGTTGGGCCTGCAGCGTGACAACATCAACCCTGGGGAAGACTTCAACGACGTCCGGGTCACGCGCTCCCAGGATCCCTGGTTCGTGTACATGACCAGCGGCGCGATGCTGGGCCTGCTCGCCGGGCTGCTCGTCGCCCAGCTCATCGATGGTCGACGTGACCGTGTTGGACGTGACCCGCAGGAGCGGCTCGACCTCGGCCTGCCCGTGGTAGGGCTCGTCGGCGTCACGGAATCAGGAGAGTTCTCCTCGGCCGAGTTGGAGGAGGCGTCCTGGGTCGCTCGCACCTACGCGCCGCTGGCAGGGATCTGCCCGGTGACTACCTCGATGGTGGCGGTCGACCTCGCCGAGCGGCTCGACGCGAGGCTCAGGGGCCCGGTCGACCGTGGCGGTGTACGTGTCCTCCTGGTGGCGACCACCCGATCGGCCGCTCGTCCCGTGCGCCGTCTCTATCGCGAATCCGTCGCGATGGGCCTGCAGCCCGTAGGCCTGTTGCTGATCGAGGAGCTGAACCGCACCGCAGGAACAGCCAGCACCGCGACTGAAGGAGGAACATCGTGACCCGTCCCAGCGTCACGGCCGTCGTGCCGGCTCACGCACGACCCGAGGAACTACGCCGCGTCATCCACGCCATCCGCGAGCAGGCTTACGACGGCCCCCTCGACGTCGTGGTGGTCTTCGACCGGGCCGCACCCGACCTGTCCTTGGTCCAGGACGGTGACCGTCCGGTGCGGGTCCTCGCGAACTCCCGGACACCGGGCCTGGCGGGGGCACGCAACACCGGCGTGCTGGCCGCTCGTGGAGAGCTTGTCGCGTTCTGCGACGACGACGACTACTGGCTTCCCCACAAGCTCGATCGCCAGGTGACGCTGTTCGACCTGGACCCCGCCGCGATCATGGTGTCGTCGGGTATTTTCGTCGACCACCAGGGACGGTCCACACCCCGTACCACCTCAGCTCCGTACGCGACCCACGACATGCTCAGGCGCTCACGTCTGTCGATGCTGCACTCATCCACCTTCGTCTTCCGTCGACGCTCACTCATCGACGCCATCGGGCTCGTCGATGAGGGTCTACCCGCGAGCCAGAGCGAGGACTGGGATCTCCTGCTGCGCTCGTCCGCCCTCCACCCCGTTCTGGTCGTGGTGGAACCGCTGGTGACGGTCACCTGGGGCCAGAAGTCCTTCTTCCGCCACGACTGGCCGACCAAGATCGCCAGCAACAGATACCTGCTCGAGAAGCACGACGACGTCCGGGAGGACCGCGTCGGCGCGGCCCGCCTCCTGGGCAAGATCGCCTTCGCGCAGGCATGCTCAGGCCAACGGCGAGCAGCATGGCGATCGGCGGCACGCACCATCGTGACCGATCCACGGCAATGGCGCGGTCCGCTGGCCGCGGTGGCGGCAATTCACCCGCGGGTGGGCAGGACGGTCCTCGACACGTTGAACAAGCGCGGCCGCGGCGTGTGAGGTCCTACTCGCCTGCCGGCCAGGGAGCCGGTCGACCTACGAACGCTTCCAGCGCACCTTGACGACTGGCGAAGTGCTGCTGCAGCCGCGCGCGAGCCGCGCTCGGCATGGAGGCGCTCGGACGGGCGTTGTACCTCCGTGCGTCGAGCGTCTGCGGGGGGTCGATGCCGAGAAAGGCGCACAGACCCGCAAACTCCCCGACGGGATCGCCGAAGAAGTCTTCGCTGTACATCACGTGCAGCTGCTCCCGTGACATCAGAGCGGTGTACCTGGTCAACTGGTCGAGATACTCTCCACGGCCACGGTATGCCTGGTGACGGTGGATGTCGCTGTAGTAGCCCGGTTCCCGACGCATCCGATCCAGTTCCGGACGGACCCTCTCGTCCTCCCACTCCAAGGCGTCCTCGAAGCTCGCGCTCTCGAAACCGCGGGCCTGCTCGTGCTTCCACGCCGAGTAGGCACGCTCCACTGGGTCGCGCAACAGGGCCACGAGCTTGATGTCGGGAAGGTCGGCAGCGATTCGCTCAGCGGCCCAGGGATGAAACATGTAGTAGCCGCTCGCCTCGAACGCGACCGGCTCGGCAGGAGCCGTGCGGACAGCCGCTCGACGCTGTGGCGGGAAATGGGCGGCGTACCACCCCTGCCCGCGGTGATAGTTCACGTCGAAGTAATTGACCCCCTTGTGAAAGGTGGGTCGGACGATGCGAGGGTGCTGCATCAGAGCTCGGAAGAGCGACGTCGTCCCGCAACGCTGACCACCAATGAGGAGGAAGTGCGGCTGCGCGCGCGTCAGTCCCGGAACCAGCCTGCCGGACTCGACATAAGCCTGGCGACCCCACCTCTGCAACGGAGCAGGGACCCGTTGCCGTAACGCAGTCACGCGGTCCACCCCCATCTCTCACGAAGATTGAAACCGTACCTGCGATCGAGGGTGGTGACGTCGTCGGCGAGCTCGCGGTGAATTCGTGCGGTGTCCTCAGGAGACATGCGGGGTGCCTCTGCTCCGAACGGGACGTACAGCGCACGATGGACCAGGCGCGAACGCTTGACCTGACCCACGAGCTCCGCACCGTTGAGACTGCGTACGACGTTGGCCGCGAGGCGCGCGCTCCAGGCGAGAGGGACGTTGCGGGCCCGGCTGGCCGGCAGCTTGCTGTCCTCGTCACCATCGCTCAACGCCATCCGGTCGACCTCGAGCCAGTCGAGGACAGCGTCGAGGAACCGCTGCGGATCGGCCTTGAGGTCGTCGAACACGGCGACATGAAACGCCTCATCAGGAAAGACCTCACGGTAGTTGTCCAGCAAGGCACCGTAACGTCCGTGTTCGATCAGTTTGGGAATGCGGTCCAGGGCCTCGCTGAAGGTCGCCGGGGCGCGGCCGTGCTTACGCATGTAGAGGTATGACGAGAAGGCCCGTTCCGCGGGATCCCGCAGAGTGACCATCATCTTCGGCGTGCCCAGCACGTCCTGAATTCGCTGTGGTGCCGTCGGATCAAAGAGGTAGTCCTGGCACACCTCTCCCACGACCCGTTCGCCGCCCGCACCCGCGAAGAAGCGGCGGTACCACTCCGTGCCGCGCTGATAGTAGCGGTCGAAGAAGTACAAGTCCTTCGCAGGCGTGAGGAAAATGTCCGGGTGCTTGACGAGTACCTCGTGCAGCCAGGTAGAACCAGCCTTGTCCGGTCCGATGTACAAGAAGTTCGGCAGCCGGCCGACAGACTTGGCAGAGGGCTCAGACAACTGGCTGGGCGCTAGGTGGACCGGCGTGCCGCGACGGCGTCCAAGGTTGGACAGGAGCAGGTAGGGCGAGGCCACTGCGGCCACGGCCACCTGCTGAGGTCGAGACATCGAGGCCCGCCACGCCTCGTCCATGCGCAACGGCACCTCGCCCTGCTGGAACCGGGAGGGGTTTCCAGACAGGCCATGGCTGGAGGGAAGGTGGGCCACACCGTCGCCGACGTGGTCGAGGGCACCGTGTTCGACCTCGACCCCCAACTCTTGAAGAGCGGACTTGATGACGGGGCGAGGGGAGGGGATCAGGTCCTCGTACCGCACTGTGGCGGTTCGTTCTCCCAACCGTCCGAAGAGGTCGATCTCGGTCTGACAGGCCAGCCATCGGCCGGCCGCCTCGAGTGGTGCCTGGCGGTACATCGTTTCCCTGGACCTCACGGAGTGCGGGCGTGCGACGTCGCGCTTCCCCTGCGACCAGCTGACCCCGCGCACATCCCGCACAAGGTGCAGAACCCGCATGTCCATGCCCGAGCCCCGAAGGGCGAACAGGTGGGCAGGCTGCTTGCTGGCATCGACCACGAAGTCTGCACCCGACACGGTCTGGATCGCGTTGTAGAGCCGTCGGTAGGCGTCCTGGTACTCACGCCGTGCCCGCGCGAAGTCTGTCCGATGAAGCACCTTGAGGTGAGCCGGGATGTGCCGTTGCCGCGCCACCCTCTGCTGCAGGACGGAGACCTCGACCAACGGTGCGTTGGACCAGCCACCCCAACCGTAGTCGCCGACCGCAGTCCAGAAGGGACAGGCCGAGAAGACGCGCCCGCAACCGCAGAGCTCGTCACCCGCATGGACCCTGCGGAAGATGTCGGTCACCTCACCCACGTTGACGAGGTTCGGCATGGAACCGAGAAGTCGCTCGAGCAGGGTGCTGCCCGATCGTCCTGACCCTGCGATGTAGAGGACGTTCGGTCGGCTCTCTGTCGGCACAGAAATACTTCCCTCCTGAGTGGACGACGCCATGTCAGTCGACATCTCGTCTCCTTTGCAGCAACCCAAAGTACGCGACGAGCAGCAAGAACCCGACGAAGGCCTCGTGTGACCTACCCAGGTAGTTCAGCATGAGCGGAAGCACCGAGTCTCCTGCGCGTGCTTCCTGGCCCAGTCCGGAAACGATAACGGGCACCAGGGCCAGACCCAGGAGGGTGGGAAGCACCCCTGAACGTCCACGCTCCGAGCGGTCGAGGATCCATGGACAGGTGAGATCGAGCACGATCGGGGCCAAGAAGACGAGGGCCATCATCTCGGCCATGGAGATGACCCAGTTGACCGACTCGAGCTGGACCCCGGGCTGCGGATCCCCGGCCCAGAGTCCGAGGGCGACAGTGATCAGAACGACGACGGAGACACCGACGGGAGCCCATCGGGCGAGCGGACGGGACAGGGTGACATAGGGCACCAACACGGCCAGCGCCAGGGCTGGCTCGTTCAGGGTGGCGATGGAGGATCGCAGCCCCTCGGTCGACAGCATCCACCACCCGAGGACGGCAAAGGCTAACCCGACCCCAGACGCAACCATCAGTCTGTGGGAGCCGCGTGGCAGTCGCGGCAGGGCGAAGTGGATCCAGGCACCCAGCAAGAGGGCGAAGAAGTATCCCTCCGAGTTGTAGGCGAACGTACTGGCTATCGCTTCCGGGAGAACCTGTGCGGGCAGCCCGAGGACGATCGCCAGGAGGCAGAGGGAGAGCCCACCGTAGAAGACCCAACTGACGACGAGCCTCCATGACTGAAGAGCCTGCGGGGGCCGCACCGACAGGCGAGAGCCGCTCACTCGCCGCACCCGACGCCCTCCACGGCCGCCTGCGTCGGCAGCTGCTCGATCAGGACGTCTGCCTCGCTCAGGTAGGCCGCCTCCTCGTCCGCGAGTCCCTGCTGCGAAGCAGCCAGTGCGTTGTCCCAGTGCTGCAGGATGACTTCGGCGCGGCGGATGTCCTCGGCGGCACCCGGGTACTGATCCTGCAGCCCGGTCCAGATGCCGACCTGATCGCTGAGGGCAACGACGGTGAGCTGCATTCCCTCGCCGATCTGACCATCGACGAGAGAGGCCTCACGCCGCCCCTGGAAGTACTCCTGGGTCAGATCGCACAGCGTCTGCAACTCCTGGGGCGCCGGCTCCGGGACGTCCTCGTACTCGAACTCCCCGACCGCAGTCGGCTCTGCGGCGGTCGTGACCGTGACCGGCGCCGAGCTCTCACCCTCACGAGCGCCATCAGCGCCGGAACCGCCAACGTCTCCGTCCCCGGCGGACGTGGGGCTCGCACCCGCATCGGCGTTCGCGCTGGGCTCGGCAGTGTCGGTGCCGGTCGATTCGCCCGCCACCTCGGAGCCCGCGGCTGTGGGCGAGGCCGTCGATGCAGCCGGATTCTCGCCTGTCTCGGTCCCGGTGCAGCCGGCGAGGGCCAGCGACGCGGTCAGCAGGGAGGCGACGACGACTCGCCGGAGACCTCGTGGCACGGTGTGGGGGCTCATCACCTGATTGTCCGTCATGCCTCGTCCGGTGCGAGGACGAGGGTGACGACCATCGAGCGCGGGGACTGAGGCGTGCTCGTGGCCACCAGGCTCGGATAGGTGCCCGGACCTGAGGTGTCGTCGACCAGCAGCGACGACACGCGCCCACCACCGGCACCCACCTGCGTCGACCGGACCTCAACACCCGACGGGGCCTGCCAGGCCGTCGTCGAGCTCGAACGGTCCGACCAGTAGGTCACCACCGTACGACCCGGGCCAGCCACCTCCACCTCCGCACTCGGGTGCTGAGTCTGATTCACCAGTGCGACGTCGGCCATCGCCTCGATCGGATCAGCCCCGACACCGCGGTACACCGACATGGTCATGTCCGTCTTCGTCCAGTCCGTCACGTCCAAGGTGATGAGCTCATCGCTCTCCGCACCCGTAGCCACCCTGGAGTAGACCACGACGTTCTGCGGACCGTTGTCCAGCCGGGTCAGGACCTCCCACTCCCCGATACCGGTCGGCGGAGCAGGGTCGCGGTCCTTGCTCATCACCACGTGCAGGAGAAGCAGGTCACCCTCCTCCACGCCCGCAGGCACCCGCATGGACGAGGTGTTCCCATGCGTCTGCACAGCGGCACTGGTCACGAACGCCGGCGCGCTCACCGGGGCATCCGACACCGTCACCTCCTGGGTGGCCGTGCCCTGCGCGCCCTCGTCATCGGTCACCGTCAAAGTCACCGTGTACGTCCCGGACTCCGCGTACGAGTGCTCCGCGGTCACACCGGTCGCAGACCCACCATCACCGAAGTCCCACTCATAGGACACGACCTCACCATCCGGATCAGACGACCCCGACGCATCCACAGCGCACATCAGCTGATCGCACGGCGGGAGGGTGAACGCGGCACTGGGTGCCACGTTCGCCGGGGGCGGGCTGTCACCCGGTGCGAGGACGAGGGTGACGACCATCGAGCGCGGGGACTGAGGCGTGCTCGTGGCCACCAGGCTCGGATAGGTGCCCGGACCTGAGGTGTCGTCGACCAGCAGCGACGACACGCGCCCACCACCGGCACCCACCTGCGTCGACCGGACCTCAACACCCGACGGGGCCTGCCAGGCCGTCGTCGAGCTCGAACGGTCCGACCAGTAGGTCACCACCGTACGACCCGGGCCAGCCACCTCCACCTCCGCACTCGGGTGCTGAGTCTGATTCACCAGTGCGACGTCGGCCATCGCCTCGATCGGATCAGCCCCGACACCGCGGTACACCGACATGGTCATGTCCGTCTTCGTCCAGTCCGTCACGTCCAAGGTGAAGAGCTCATCGCTCTCCGCACCCGTAGCCACCCTGGAGTAGACCACGACGTTCTGCGGACCGTTGTCCAGCCGGGTCAGGACCTCCCACTCCCCGATACCGGTCGGCGGAGCAGGGTCGCGGTCCTTGCTCATCACCACGTGCAGGAGAAGCAGGTCACCCTCCTCCACGCCCGCAGGCACCCGCATGGACGAGGTGTTCCCATGCGTCTGCACAGCGGCACTGGTCACGAACGCCGGCGCGCTCACCGGGGCATCCGACACCGTCACCTCCTGGGTGGCCGTGCCCTGCGCGCCCTCGTCATCGGTCACCGTCAAAGTCACCGTGTACGTCCCGGACTCCGCGTACGAGTGCTCCGCGGTCACACCGGTCGCAGACCCACCATCACCGAAGTCCCACTCATAGGACACGACCTCACCATCCGGATCAGACGACCCCGACGCATCCACAGCGAGATCAAGCCCGGCGGAGTCGGCCGTGAGCGACGCCGACGGGGAGGCGTTGGCCGCCTCGACCGTGACCTCTTCGGTGGCCGTGCCGGTCGCACCGTCGTCGTCCGTCACGGTCAGCGTCACGGTGTAGGTGCCGTCCTCGGCGTAGGTGTGTTCGGTCGTCACACCCGTTCCCGTCCCACCGTCACCGAAGTCCCAATCGTGGGAGACGATCTCGCCGTCGGAGTCCGTCGACCCCGAGCCATCGACGGCGATCATCAGGCCCGTCGCCTCGACGCTCAGCGCCGCGTTCGGCTCGACGTTGGCGAGCGAGACCGTGACGTCCTGAGCGACCAGGTTGGTCGCGTCGTTGTCATCGGTGACCGTGAGGGACACGGTGTACGTGCCGGCCTCGGCGTAGGTGTGCTCCACCGTGTCGCCTGTGCCCGACTCGCCGTCGCCGAAGTCCCACTGATAGGCGACGATCACTCCGTCGGGGTCGCTGGAGCCGGTGGCGTCGAAACTCGCGTCGAGACCGGTCGAATCGAAGATGAAGTCCGCCATCGGACTCTCGTTCTCGAAGACGACCGTCACCTCCTGGGTGGTGATGTCAGTCGCACCCTCGTCGTCAGTGACCGTCAGCGAGACCTGGTAGGTGCCTGCCTCGTCGTAGGTGTGCTCGGCCTCGACACCCTCGGCCGTCCCACCGTCACCGAAGTCCCATCCGTAAGACACGATCTCCCCGTCGGAGTCGCTGGAGCCGGAGGCGTCGAAGGACGCGGTCAGGCTCGTCGAGGTCGAGTCGAACGAAGCGACCGGGTCGACGTTGGGTGCGGGGGGCGGGTCTCCCGGACCCGGGAACACGGCGCGGAACGCCCAGTTCACCCCGTCCACCTCGGGGCCGCTGACGACCTCGGATGTGCCGGAGACGGACGTGCCGTCCAGGTCGATCCGCGAGAGGTTGCCGGTCTCGGCCGTGGCGAAGTAGAGAGACCCACTCTCCTGGTCAACGAAGATCCCGGACGGTGACGGGGCGGAGAAGCCGGAGACCGTGCGCTCTGCCGGGTAGATCACCCCGCTGTCTGGGCTGAACGAACGGTAGTACAGCTGGTTCGAACCCGCTCGGGTGTAGTAGAGCCGGCCGTCGTCGTAGGTCATGCCGGTCAGGCTCGGGATCTGCGCGTAGAAATTAGGCCGGTTGCCGCGGAACGTCTGGCCGGAGCCGGTGTCGACGTCCACCCAGTCCGGGTCGTTGTACGGGTCGATCAGGACCGGATCGCCGTAATCGGTCCCGTCGAAGGTCCGCCGCACGAAGCTGCCGTCGGCCATGCCGTAGAACAGGTCGCCGTCGATCATGGTGGCCCCGCGGACCTGCTGCCAGTCGATGTCACCCGCCGGTGCCGGCTGCGCCGGGAAAGGCGACTCGTCGCCCTCGAAGTAGAGGTAGCTGAGCCCGGTGTCGTCAGCAGGCGGCTCGGCACCGCCACCACGCCGCACGATCTCGATCCCGTTGATCAGCGGGTTTTCAGTCACATGTCCGAAGGCGATGTCGACGGTCCCGTCCGAGGTGATGTCGAACGACTTCATCGTACCGACGTCGTGGCCGACGTCCGCGCTGATGTCGTAGTCGTCGAGCACGGTGGTGCCTTCGAGCTGAACGTCGAAGCGCCGCTCGCCAGGGTCGTTGGTGCAGGTGCACCGGTTGGCGAGGTATAGGCGAACGCTGATGTCCTCACCGGCCGGGATCGGGATGGCCCAGGTCATCTCGGGGTCACCATTCGGGTCCCACCGTTCGGACTCGTAGAGCGCCCTGGGCGCAGACGCCGGGACGTTCGGCGTGACGGTCGGGACGGCCCCGTAGGCGGCGGCGTTGCTGCCGCTGTTGCGCACGTCGCTCGCGGAGTCGGTGTCGGCGCGCCACGACGGACCACCGTCGAAGGCCGGGATCGCCGGACCGCCCGCGTTCACGCGGAACAGCGCGTCGGCGCCGTCCCCGGCACCCGTTTCCGCCCGGTAAACATTGGAAGGGAGCGATCCGCTCTCGCCGGCACCGAGCTCATACCCTCCACTGAGCGGGAAGAAGGCGATACCGGGACGCCAATCGTCGCGGTCACCGATCCAGTTGGTGTCGTGCCCGACCCAAAGTCCTTGGTCGGTGGCCAGGAGTGCCTCAGCTCCTGCCCCACGCGGGTTGCGACCGGGATTCCAGTCGATGAGGACGCCATTGCCAGGGTCCACGGCACCGATCCCGGGCCGCGGAACGGCTCCGGGGTTCGGGTTGTCCCTCCCGTTGAGGTTGTTCATCCACCGCTGGTGCCCTCCCGTGTAAACGGCAGCGCCGCTCGAGGCGACGCTGAGGAGGGTGTCTCCACCCGTCTCATCGATCCACTCCGGTCGGATGTCGTCTCCCGTCGCCTCAGGATCGAAACGGGTGAGTGTGTCGCACAACGTGCCAGGGAACGGCCCGCCGGTCGTGGCCACCGAGAAGTACTCACTGTCCGGCGAGAAGTGGACGTCGCGGACGTAGGAGTCGAAGGCGCCAGAGGCGCATCTGGCCTCGTACCCCCGGGCCCGCCAGTCAGTGCGCAACGCCGCGGTCTCCCCGGAGATGTCCATGAGCGCCAGCTGGTCGCGTGGCGACCCGTCGACCGTCGTGAAGTTCCCCATGACCGCCAGGTGCTGACCTTCGGGATCGATGGTGAGCGACTTGGGACCGACCGGTGCCTTGGCGCCACTGGACCCCGGAAACCAGTTGTGGTTCCCCGCCACGGTTGCTGTCATGAAACCGTCGACCGCTCCGGTGGTGGGGTTCATCGTCACCAGTCCGCCGCGAGGCTGGTTGTTGACGCTGGTGAAAGAGCCGCCAACGAAGAGCCGACCGTCGCGCAGCACGACGTCCTGAACTGCCCCATTGGTGCGCACCGGGGTGAATGAACTCACTCGCGCCCCGGTCTGGGCGTCGAGCAGGAACAGCTTGCCCGTCACGCCGTCGATGCCCTGGAACGTGCCTCCGACGTAGACGGTGCCAGGTGTGGGTCCAGGCTCCACCGCCCGGACATCGCCGACGATGCTGGGGTCGAAGCCGGTGTTGATCGCACCGCTCGTCGCGTTGAACGAGACGATGCTGCTTCGGCTGAGAACGGGTGATCCGTTGCTGCCGGCTATCTCTGCGAACCGCCCGCCGGCCACCACGCTCTGGCCTGTCTGTGCGATGTCGAAGACGCGCCCGTCCCGGATCTGCGGGGTCCAGTTCGTCGACGACTCGGACACGATCGCGTCATGAGGTATGACGTCCGGGACCACCGTGGGAATGGCGATCCCCACGGCTGACGGCTCGGGGACTGCAGCGGCGCCCTGAGTTCCCCCTAGCGTGAGCCCCAGGACGGTGGAAGCGAGCAGGGCGGTAACACGTTGTGCAATGGAGTGCATGGGATCCCACTTCAATCTGATGGTGCGGCACGACGCCCGGAGGCGGCCCCTGTGAAGGCCTGACAGACGAAGGGTACGCTGCTTTACCCTGGATGCGAGGAATCGTTATCCAACCGTGACCTTGGCCTGGGTGTGCCCACTCTCTCCGCCCAAAGTGGCGCTACCAAAGGTCAAGAGTTCGTCAGAAGGCTCGCGGATCTGGTGTGATGGAGCGGAACACAGGAGAGCGGCTATGCCAGACATCACCATGTGGGTCATCCCGACACGCCAGCGGATCGACCCCTTCGAACCAGCCATCGTGATCAGCCGTGCCCTCGGTTGTGCGGTCGAGGCTGTCCGCCCTGACCTCCTGCCGGACAGGATGGCCGTCGAACTGCCGAGGATTGCCCTCATCTTGGGAGGGACGTTCTCGACCGACCTCGTGGAGGCGCAGAGATGGCTGAACCAGCGGCAGGTTCCGGTGCTCATCCTGGCCCAGGACCTGACCGAGCAGCACGAAGCGCTGCTCCTGGGTCGAGGCGCCAAGGAGGTCCTAGGTCTTCCCGTATCCGAGACTCGGCTGAGAGGCCGGTTGGAAGCGTTCGTTCGCAACTACGCGGATCCGCCACGACCCGACCTGCAGGAGGAGCAGCCACCTGCTGTGTTCCTCGACCTGGAGGGACGGCTTGTCCTGGCCTATGGCGTCCCGGTGTCGGTCACGAAGTCCGAACTGGACCTCCTCTCGCTCCTGGCGCGCCGATCCGGAAAGGTAGTTCCACGTCACGAGCTCGCCACGGCTCTGGGCAAGCCCACCCTAAGTGCTCGGGCCCTGGAGTCGCACATCAGTCGCCTACGCATCAAGTTCTCCTCGGCGGGTTCTCAGCGCGTCATCGAGTCCGTCCGGGGACAGGGGTACCGGTTGATCGGCACGGCCGAGGTCGTGTAGAAGCGGAGGGGTTCATCTCGCGCGCTGGTCGGTCACCCACATGCCGGTCAGACCCCGGAAGTGCGCGATGAACTTCTCGTGCTCGTGGGCCGGGTAGTGACCGCGCACCGTGTCCACCAGCAGGCGGTCGAAGTCCTCGGAGGCGACCCAGTCCATGACCCGCTCGGGCAGGTGCGACAGGTGCTGCTCGCACCACTCCCAGTAGCGGTCGGTCTCGAACTCGGCGTCCGCGAGCTCGCGGTAGGCCTGCATCTTCTCGGTATAGGTGCGGTCCGGGTCGTCGCCGATGGCGAAGTAGTCACGCGGGTGGCGCACGCCGATGGCCGACTTGCGGCCGGTGACGAGGCAGTACGCCGACCACCGGACGAGGGCGGTGATCGCCCACGGGAAGTAGTAGTGCAGCGAGTTGATCGCGACATCAGGGCAGGCGTTGGCGTAGTCGATGGGGTAGACCTCGTCACCGGCGACGAGCATCTCGGCGGAGTTGAACTCCCACCCGAAGAAGGCGTTGACGACCTTGCTCACCGTCTCGGCCTCCCAGCCGGCCTGCGGGGAGAGGAAGTCGTGGGTGACGGCATACCGGTTGTGCATCGGCTCGTCGGGCCGGAAGTCCATGACCATGGTCTCCGGACCGATCGTCAGGGCCCGGGCGAACTTGTCGTAGTCGACCGTCGCCTGCAGGTGCATGAGCATGTTGCCGGACTCGTCGTACGCCCGGTGCAGGCCCTCGACGTCCTTGACCTTGGACACGCCGCGCCAGCCGCCCCCGTCGAAGGGCTTCATGAACAGCGGGTAGCCGATGTCGGCCGCGATCGTCTCCAGGTCGAACGGGTCGTTGTACTTCGACGCCGTGTAGGCCCAGCGGACGTTGTCGACCGGGTTCTTGTAGGGCACCAGCACGGTCTTGGGGATCTTCATCCCGAGCCGCAGCATCGCGACATAGGCGCTGTGCTTCTCCATCGACTGGAAGGTGAACGGGCTGTTGAGCAGGTAGGTGTCGTTCATCAGCGACGCCTTCTTCAGCCACTCACGGGGGTGGTAGTACCAGTACGCCAGGCGGTCGATGACCAGGCTGTGGCGCACCGGGTCGGTGAGGTCGAAGGGGTGGATCCGCACCCGCTCGCTGCTGATCGAGTGCGTCGCGCCGTCGGCCTGCACCGGGCCCACCAGCGACATGATCGACTCGAAGGCGCGCGGCCAGTCCTCCTCCGCGCCGAGCAGCAGACCGATCAGGTGGGTGCGCACGTCGTTGGCCATGACCGGAACGTTAGCGCCTCGACGCTCCCGCGTCAGCGCACGACTCGGCCGAGTCGGGTGCGCTGTATAAGCATTGACTTATAAAGGAGCAAGTGCCACCATCACTCCATGACAGCACTCGACGTCCTGGGCGACCCGGTGCGGCGAAGGCTGCTGGAGCACCTGGCCCTCGGCGGCGAGATCTCCGCCGGCGGACTGGTCGCCCTGGCGCAGGAGGAGTTCACGGTCAGTCAACCGGCCGTCTCCCAGCACCTGAGGGTGCTGCGCGAGGGCGGCCTGGTCAGCGCACGCGCCGTCGGACGACGCCGCATCTACACGTTGGAGCCCGGCCCCCTGGCGGAGGCGGAGCGCTGGTTGGCCGAGCTGCGCGGCTTCTGGTCGCAACGGCTCGACGCGCTGGAGACCGAGCTGGCCCGCGGGCGCCGCGCGCGCCGCACCGACGACGACAACCATGAGGCGGACACCGCCGAGGACACGACACGGAGGATGGCATGAAGGACCTGCTGCAGGAACTGGCGCTGGTGGACCGGTCGGTGGGCGAGGGCAGCGTGCCCACCGGACCGGCCCAGGTGGTGACCCTCTCCCGGCGCTACGCCAGCACCCCGGAGGAGCTCTGGGACGCTCTCACCGACCCCGACCGGTTGCAGCGGTGGTTCCTCCCGGTGGAGGGCGACCTGACGCCCGGGGGGCGGTTCGCCTTCACCGGCAACGCCGGCGGGGTCGTCCGCGCCTGCGAGCCGCACCACCGGTTGCTGGTGACCTGGGAGATGGGCCCCACCGGGCCCGAGGACGCCTCGCTCGTCGAGGTCCGGCTCGAGGAGGCCGCCGACGGACCCGCTGGCACCGTGCTCACCCTGACCCATCGCGCGCAGACCCCGCCGGAGATGTGGGACCAGTTCGGGCCGGGCGCGGTGGGCGTCGGCTGGGACGGTGCGCTGCTCGGGCTGGCGCTCCACCTCACCGGTGGCGAGCTGCCTGCCGTCGAGGACCTGGACCAGGACCCGGCCGTCCGGGAGTTCAACGTCGCGTCCGCGAGGGCCTGGGGTGAGGCCCAGCGCGCGGCGGGCACGGACCCTGCGGTGGTCGAGGCCAACGTCGCCGCGACCACCGCCTTCTACGTGCCGACCCAGGGAGCCTGAACGAGCCCGCATGCCGTCCCGTGCCCGGGCAGGCCCTTCGCCGCCGCTCCGTGCGATGTCCGAGAATGAGGGGGTGACCCCTCCTGGACCCGGCCGGCTGCTCCGCGTACTCGCCGACGCCGAGGCGGTGACCTGGTCGCTCCTGCTCATCGGGATGGCCTTGAAGTACCTCACGCGGACCACCGACCTCGGGGTGAGCATCGCCGGCCCGATCCACGGCTTCGTCTTCCTCGCCTATTGCCTGGTGGTCGTGGTGGTGGCCGTCGACCAGCGCTGGGGTGCCAGGACGCTCGTCCTGGGGCTCTTCAGCGCGGTGCCGCCGTTCGTCACCATCCCGTTCGAGCAGTCCGTGCGCCGTCGGGGGCTGGCGCCGGGAGAGTGGCGGCTGCGGGAGGCCGGTCTGGCCCGCACGCTCCCGGAGCGGGCCCTGCACGGCGTCCTGCGGCGCCCGCTGGTGTGGGCGGCCGTCGCCCTCGTGGCGGTCGCCGTCGTGTTCGCGGTGCTGCTGCGCCTCGGGCCGCCGGTCGGCTGACGGGCGCTCTCGACCGGTCCGACCTCAGCAGAAGCGCGGCAGGTGGTGGGCGAGCTGCTTGCGCCACCAGGGCCAGTCGTGGGCGCTGTCGTGACCCCACAGGTCGAGCTCGTGCGGGATGCCCTTGTCCGCGAGGATCCCGGCCATCCGGTGCGCACCCGGCAGCGACTGGGTCGGGTGGACCTCGAAGGCACCCTGTCCCACGACGATGAGGATGTTGGCGTGCTCGCGCACCCACTGCAGGTGCTCCCCCTCCATGCCGGCGACGTAGGCCGTGGGGTTGCTGAAGTAGGTCGCCTCCCCCAGCTCGCCCCACCCGTGCCAGGAGCTGGGGTCGAAGTTGCCGGACAGGCTCATGCCGACCCCGAAGACGTCGGGCCGCTTGAGCGCGAAGTTGACCGCGTGGAACCCGCCCATGCTGGCGCCGACGGTGACGATGCTCCGGTGACCCGGAGAGTCCTCGTCGATGAGCGGCACCACCGTGTCCAGGACCCAGTGCTCGTAGGCCCCGTGCCGGCGGGCCCGCTCCTCGGTCGGCAGGCTGTTGTCGCTCCAGGTGAGGTGGTCGAAGGAGTCGACGCAGTAGAGCTTGATGCGCCCGTCCTCCAGCAGGTCCGCGACCGCCTCGATCATGCCGTTGTTCTCGAAGTCCCAGGCGCGACCGGCCTCCGAGGGGAAGACCAGCACCGGGCGGCCGTAGTGGCCGTAGCGGATGATCGTGCCCCGCCCGACGCCCTGGGTGTCGAGATCGACCTGCTCGCGCTCCATGGCACTCCTTCGTCACCTGCCGGGACCTGACCCGGACGTGGGGGAAAGCCTGCCACACGTCATACCTCCCGCACCGACGGCTGCCCTGAGCGGGAGGGGCGAGGGCCGAGGCGGATATCCGTCTGCAGGATGACGCGCCGCACCCCTCGCCCCGACCAGACTGGCGGCCGTGCAGTTCAGAGGACACGTGCGCGTCGTGACGGGTGATGCAGAGGGACTCTCTGGCCGGACCGTTGGTCAGGCCGAGCTGGTCACCCCCGACTGCGCCGTGATGCGGCTGGGTCACAGGGAGCCCATCCCGTCCCTCCCCCTGCATGTCGTGCCCGTCCCTGCCGCAGCAGGGGGCGGCAGGGACGGGCACACCCACATCGAGGTGCTGGAGATCGTGCCCGCGCTGGACGGTGAGCGCGAGATCGCCCTCCGGCTCGCCCGCGCGGTCGCGGTGGGCAACCCCCGGCCGCGAGCCGAGCTGTCGGCCGCGGCGGCACCCGCGGGGTCGACGGCGTCCGGCCTGCCGGAGTGGTTCTGCGAGAAGTTCCCCCGGATGTGCGACTAGGTTGGGTTTCCGGGGCCCGACGGGACAGGGAGGAGGGGCGAGGACCGTGACCAGTACGAGACCGACCTCCCCCGACATCCCGCACGGGCGCGGGTGGCGGCTGCTGATCCGCGGCCTCGGCGTGCTGGCCATCGTCATGGCCACCGTCTTCGACCTCGGGACGACCGGCGTCCTCATCGACGACCTCTACCTCGTCGGCGGCGGCATGGCGCCGGCGTGGATCGGCACCGCCCTGGTCCTGGCCATGGGCGGGTTGCTCGTGGTGCGCTACCGCTACCCGGTGGTGGCGCTGCTCGGGGTGGCCGGGATCAGCATCGGCCTCACCCTCGTCCTGGAGTATGCCCAGCCCATCTTCTGTCTGCTCGTCGCCATCCACGCCGCCGCCCGGCGCGGGGGGCCCGTGAGGTGGTGGGGCTCGTTGGCCCTCGGGCTGGTCCAGGTGCCGCTGATCGTCCGCAACGTCGCGAAGTCCTTCGATAACCCAGACGTCGGCAACCTTCTGTCCACCACCACCTTCTTCGCAGCCCTGGTGTGCGCAGCCTGGGGGGCCGCCACCGTCGAGCGCTACACGCACTACCGGACCACGGCGCTGCACGACGAGCTGGACGTGCGCGGGGAGCGTGCGGCCCAGGCCGAGCGTCAGCGGATCGGCCGCGAGCTGCACGACATCGTGGCGCACTCGGTCAGCGCGATGATGATGCAGGCCGCGGGGGCGCGGGCGATGGCCGCCTCGGTCGACCGGGACCACCCCGGGGACCAGCGCCTCGAGACGGTCCTGCGGTCCCTGGGCACGATCGAGTCGACCGGTGCGCGGAGCATGCGCGAGCTGCACCGTCTGCTCGGTGTGCTGCGCGGGGACACGGCGGCCGAAGGCGGTGCGAGCGGCCTCAGCCTCGACCAGGAGTCGAGCGTGCAGCCCGGCCTGGGGGACCTCGACGGCCTCGTCGACCTGAGCCGCAGCAGCGGCCTCATCGTCGAGGTCCATCGGTCCGGGGAGCAGCGTGACGTCGACCAGTCCGTGGGCGCGGCGGCATACCGCGTCGTCCAGGAGTCCCTGACCAACGCGCTGAAGCACGCCGGTCACGGCGCGCTCGTCGACATCTACGTCGCCTGGCACGGGGCCGAGCTGCAGATCCAGGTGCGCTGCCGCGGCAGCCGCGACGCAGCCCGCACCGACATCCCCAGCGGCGGCACCGGGCTGCACGGTCTGCGCGAGCGGGTCGGCCTGGTCGGAGGCCGCTTCGAGGCGGGCTGGGCGGGCGAGGAGTTCGTCGGGACCGCTGTCCTGCCGACCGGGTCGGCCGAGGCCCCGCGGGGGGCGACGACCCGGGAGGTGAGGCAGCGGTGACCATCCGGATCGTCGTCGCCGACGACCAGGAGCAGGTCCGCGACGGCCTGTCGATGCTGCTGGGCGCGGAGAGCGACCTGGAGGTGGTCGCGCTCGTCGCCGACGGTGTCGAGGCGGTCGAGGCCGTGCGGCGTGAGCGACCCGACGTCGTCGTCATGGACATCCGTATGCCGCGGATGGACGGCATCGAGGCCACCCGGCAGATCACCGCCGAGGGGGAGCGCACGGGTGGTGACGCCGACGGTGTCACGACCGTGCTGGTGCTGACCACCTTCGACCACGACGACGCGCTCTACGGCGCGCTCCGGGCCGGGGCGTCGGGCTACATGCTCAAGGACGCCGTCCCCACCCGGATCGGGGACGCGGTCCGTCGGGTCGCCGCCGGCGGCTCGTGGATCGACCCCGGGGTGGCCGGCAAGGTCATCGAGACGCTGCGGGAGACGGCGCCTCGGGACCCCAGCGGCCTCCCGAGCCTGGAGATGCTCTCCCCCCGCGAGCTCGAGGTGCTCACGCTCATGGGCGACGCCCCCTCCAACAGCGACCTGGCCGAGCAGCTCTTCGTCTCCGAGGCGACCGTCAAGACGCACATCTCAAGGCTGCTCATGAAGACGGGCAGCTCCGAGCGCGCCCAGCTCGTCGCCCTCGCCTACCGCACCGGCCTCGTCCAGCCCTGACCGCCGCTGCGCCCGCCCACCGCACCGAGCGCCGCGAATGGTGGGCGGAGACCACCATTCGCGGCGCTCGGTGGCTAGGGCGCGTACCAACTTGCGCCGGTCCGGCGGGAGGACCCGGACGGTCGCGGACGGCGAGGCAGGACATCGTCCGGTGGGTCAGCCGATCGGCAGGACACCTGCCCTGACCTGCATAAACACGCGTTGCAGCGGGTCGCCGGGCGACGACATACTCGTCCGGTGCCCACCTCCCTCGGACTCTTCGGGACCGGACGCCTCGGCGCGGCGATCCGGCGGCTCGCCGACGCCCGGGACGACCTCGAGGTGCGCTGGGCGGTCGGGCGCGAGCACCGGAGGGACGACGATCTGGCGCCGGTCGACGTCGCCGTCGACGTCAGCAGCAGGGATGCCGTCGCGGACCACCTCGCGTGGGCGTGCAGCACCGGCACCGACCTCGTCATCGGCGCGACCGGGTGGGACCCGTCCCTGGTGGACGGTGACCTGCCCGTCCGGGTGCTGGTCGCCCCGAACTTCTCCCTGGGCGTCGCCCTCGTCCGGCGACTGACCGCGGTCCTCGGCGCGTATGCCGCCGCCACCGACAGCGCGGGGACGCCCGTCGACCTCGCGGTCGCCGAGACCCACCACCGGCACAAGGTCGACGCACCCAGCGGCACCGCCCTCGCGCTGCGCGAGGCCCTCGCCCGCGGCGCTGGGAACCGCCTCGAGGACGTCCAGACCATCAGCCTGCGCCTCGGCGAGATCGTCGGCGACCACGAGGTCACCGTCGCCACCGCCCTGGAGACCGTCACCCTGCGGCACACCGCGCACGACCGCGACCTCTTCGCCGCCGGCGCGCTGACCGCCGCCGGGTGGCTCACGACCCGGCCGCACCCCGGCCTGTTCACCCTCGACGACCTCGCCGAGGACCACCTGCGACCGCTGCTCGGCGATCCCGCCGAGCAGACGGGCCCCGGGCCCGACACGCGGTCCACCAGCGCCGGCGCCCACGCCTGAGCGCCGGCACCCCACGAAGGAGTCACGATGCCCACCACCCCCAGCGCTGCACCGTTCACCGGTCTCGGCGTCGCCCTGGCGACACCGTTCACCGCCGGGACCGACGCCGTGGGTGAGAGCCGAAAGCCCGCCGTCGACCACGCCGCCTTCGGGCGCCTCGTCGAGCACGTGCTGGCCGACGGGCTCGGTGTGGACTGGCTCGTGGTGCTCGGGTCCACCGGGGAGGCCGCGACCGTCACCGACACCGAACGGCACGCGCTGGTCCGCCAGGCCGTGCAGGTGGGCCAGGCCCACGGAGGCGGCGTGCCGGTCGTCGTCGGCATCGGCCACAACGACACCGAGCGCACCTGCGAGCTCGCCGCGCAGGCCGCGGCAGCGGGCGCGGACGCGCTGCTGGTGGTCACGCCGTTCTACAACAAGCCGCAGGTGAGCGGGCTCGTCGCGCACTACCGCGCCGTCGCCGAGGCGGCCGACGGGCTGCCGATCATCGCCTACAACGTTCCTGGTCGGACGGGCTGCAACATCACCCCGGACGCCATGCGGCAGATCTGGGCGGTCGAGCAGGTCGTGGCGCTCAAGGAGAGCTCGGGCGACCTGCGTCAGGTCGGCCGGCTCTGCCGGGAGGCGCCCGCCGGCCGCGCGGTCCTCGCCGGCGACGACGACCTCGCCCTGGCCTCGATCGCGGTCGGCGCCCAGGGGCTGGTGTCGGTCTGCGCCAACGTGGCGCCGGTGGAGACCCGGCGGCTCGTGCACGCCGCCCGGGCCGGTGACCTGGTCCTGGCCCGGCAGATGGGCGCCCTGCTCGCCCCGCTCATGGACGCGCTGTTCACCGAGACCAACCCGGTGCCGGTCAAGGCCGCCCTCGCCTGCCTCGGCGTGGCCACCGCTCACGTCCGGCTCCCCCTCTCCCCCGCCGAGCCGGGGACGTGGAGCCGGGTCCAGACCGCGCTGGCCGACCTGCAGGCCTCGCGGCGCAGCGGCACCGCGGGCGCGTTCCCCGGATCGCTGTCCGGCCGGTTCGCCGTGCCGCACGACGCCGCGGCGCTCGCCTCGTGAGCGCCCTCCCGACGACCGCGTCGTCCGAGCTCGAGACCGCCTTCGCCGAGGGCGGGGCCGAGCCGACGGTCGAGCAGGTCGAGCAGCTGCTCGCCGCCCTCGAGGCCGGCGAGGTCCGCGCCGCCAGCCCCGGTGACGACGGGCAGTGGCGGGTGCACGGCTGGGTCAAGCGGGGCATCCTGGCCGCCTTCCGGCTCAGCGAGACCATCGAGATCGACTGGCCCGGCGGGAGCGTCGACAAGTCGCTCGTGCCCGCGCGTCGGATCACCGCGGGCGACGGCATACGCCTCGTGCCCGGCGGGACCTCGGTCCGCCGCGGTGCCTACCTCGCGCCGGGCGTGGTCGTCATGCCACCGAGCTACGTCAACGCCGGGGCCCACGTCGGCGCGGGCTCGATGGTCGACAGCCACGTGCTCGTCGGATCGTGCGCGCAGGTCGGCGAAGGGGTGCACCTGTCCACCGCCGTGCAGCTCGGCGGAGTGCTCGAGCCGGTCGGCGCACGGCCCGTCGTGGTCGAGGACGAGGTCTTCGTGGGGGCACAGTGCGGTCTCTACGAGGGCGTCGTGGTGCGGCGGGGGGCGGTGCTCGCGCCCGGCGTGACGCTGACCGCCGGCACCACGATCTACGACCTCGTCGAGCAGCGCGAGCTGCGCGGCGAGGTGCCGCCGGGCGCGGTCGTCGTGCCCGGCACCCGGCCGGCTCGCGGGGACTACGCCGCCGTGCTCGGGCTGTCCCTCTACGCGCCGGTCATCGTGAAGTACCGCGACTCCTCCACCGACGCCGCGACCGCCCTCGAGGAGTCGCTGCGGTGAGGCCGGCGACCAGGGTGGCAGGCGAGGGCCTGTCACCGATCCGACGCATGTCCCTCGACGCCCCGGCCGACGCGGTCGACCTGGGCCTGGGCGAGCCCGGGTGGGGGGCGCCGGACGCCGGCACCCGCACTGCCGTCCCCGCACCCTCGCTGAGCTACGGACCCAACACCTCCGACCCGGCGCTCGTGCGCGCGGTCGCCGGCTACGCCTCCTCCCCCACCCACGACGTGGCGCCCGAGCAGGTCATGGTCACGGCGGGCAGCCAGGCGGCGCTCTTCGCCCTCTTCCAGGCCTGGGTCGAGCCCGGCTCGACCGTCCTGGTCCCCGACCCGGGCTTCGTGGCCTACCCGACCCTGGCGCGGCTGTGCGGGGCGACACCGGTCGGCTACCCCCTGGGTGCCGACGGCGACCTCGACGCGGACGCGCTCGTGGCCCTGCTGGGCGAGCAGCCGCATACCTCGCTGGTCGTGCTCAACCACCCGGCGAACCCGACCGGCGGGCTCGCCTCGGAGCGGGCCCTGTCGCGGGTCGCCGAGGCCTGCGCCGAGCGCGGGGTGCTCCTCGTCAGCGACGAGGTGTATGCCGAGCTGTGGGTCGACCGGCGTCCGGTGTCGCTGCGGGACGTGAGCGCGGAGGGGGTGGTGCTCGGTTCGATGAGCAAGGCCTTCGCCGCGCCGGGACTACGGATCGGTTGGGCGCTCGGCGACCCCGAGGTGCTGGCCCCGGCACGGCTGCTGCACAACGCGATGACGACGGCGCCCTCGCGGCTGTCGCAGGCGGCCGCGCTGGCGCTGCTGGGCGCGGCGGAGGAGGTGCTGCCCGCGGCCCGCGAGGAGCTCCGGGTGCGCTGGGCGACGGTCGACCGGGTCGCGCCCCATCTTCATACTTCCGGACATAGATTTCTGGGGGACGGGCACCAGAAGGCTATGTTCAGAACGGCGACGAGGGCCGGGTTCTACCTCTGGCTCGCGCTGCCCGGCCACCTCGCCGGCGCCGCCTACGCCGACCCCGTCGGCACCGAGGCGTTCGCGCTGCAGCTGCGTGACGAGGGCCGGGTGACGACCATCCCCGGGACGGCCTTCGGACCGGGGGGCGCGGGCTGCCTGCGGGTGAGCCTGGGCGGCCCGGTGGACGAGCTCGAGGAAGGACTCCGGCGCCTGGCGCCCTGGTGGAAGGCATGATCTTGACCGCTGCGACGACCGACCTGTTTGCCTTCGACGAGGCGATGCTCGACGAGCTCGCGACAACACACGCGGGCCCGTTCTTCGCCTACGACCTGGTGGCGGCGCGAGAGCGCTTCACCCGGCTGCGAGCCGCGCTGCCCGCGCGGGTGCGCCTGGCGTATGCCGTGAAGTCCAACCCCGGGTCGCCCCTGCTCGAGGCGTTCGCCGGGCAGGGTGCGTGGTTCGACTGCGCGAGCGCCGGCGAGGTGGCGGCCGCGCTGGCCGCCGGCGGCACAGGTCCCGGCATGGTCTTCGCCGGTCCGGCCAAGACCGAGCGTGACCTGCAGGCCGCGCTCTTCGCCGGGGCCCGCGTCCAGGTCGACGGCATCGAGGACGTCGAGCGGCTGCACGCCCTGCACGCCGGCGAGCGCCCGCTGCCGGTCAACGTGCGGGTCAACCCGGCCGGGGGCGTGTCGGAGGTGGCGACCATCATCGGTGGTGGCGGGGCGAGCGCGTTCGGGGTGGACGAGGAGGTGCTGGACGACTTCGTGGCAGCGGCCGCGCGCTTCGGTCACGTCGAGATCCGCGGGCTCCAGGTCTTCTCAGCCAGCAACGAGCTGGACGCCGGACGGCTGCTGGCCAACCACCGGACGGCGCTGCGCATCGGGCGACGGCTGCAGGAGCTGCTGGGCCGCGAGCTCGACCTCATCGACATCGGCGGTGGCCTCGGGATCCGGTATGCCCTGACCGAGGCCAGCCTCGACGTCCGCGCTGTCGGTGCGGGCCTCGGGCGGATCCTCGGGGAGAACGACTGGTTCACCGGCGAGCTGCTGCTCGAGCCCGGCCGCTGGCTGTCCGGACCGACCGGCGTCTATGCGGCTCGGGTCGTGCGCACCAAGATCTCCCGGGGCGAGCGCTTCGTCATGCTCGAGGGCGGCATCAACCACCTGCTGCGGCCGCTCCTGACCGGGCAGTCGTTCCCCACCCTGGCGGTGCGTCCCGGCGAGGGGGTCCTGGGCGGCGAGCGGGCGACGACCACGCTAGCCGGCCCGCTGTGCACCTCGCTGGACCGTGTCGGCACCGGCGACCTGCCGATGGAGCTGCGCCCCGGCGACGTCGTGGTGTTCGGTCAGACCGGCGCCTACGCCTACACCCAGGCGATGAGCCACTTCCTGTCCCACGCCCTGCCGGAGCAGCACTGGCTGGGGTGACGTCATACGGGTTGCCCTCTGGGGTTCGCAACCAAGAAAAACAAACTCTCTCTTGACCTTCTCTTTACTTTCTCTTTACTCTACTTACAGGTTTGCCGATGACTCGACGCCGTCGGGGACACGGCGGTGAGAGAGGAAATCGATGGGGGCGATGGCCACTGGAGTCTCACGGTGCTGTGCGGCACGACTGTCAGGGACGCCCCGGCTCACCGGCGCCGCCGTCATGCTCGAGGACCGCCTGTGACCCTGATGGCGTCCGCGACCCCACGCCCGAATGTGGACCTCACGGTCTGGGTCATCCCGGTAGGTGTCGGACCTGTCGAGGTGCGGCGCAGCCGCGAACTGCTCCAGCGCCGCCAGGCCCAGGCAGAAGTCATCGATCTCGAGGCGCTCCGCGGGCTCCTGAACCACCGCCGGCCCGGGGCGGCGATCGTGCTTGGGGGGCCGGTCTCGGCTGCCCTCCTCGACGCCCAACGGTGGCTCGACGAGTTCAGGGTGGCCACGATGGTGGTGGTCGATGACCTGACGCCTCACTTCGAGGCGACCCTGCTCGAGCGGGGCGCCCAGGATGTCGTGGACTCTTCCACGGCAGTGCGGATCCTCGCGGCGAGGCTCGAGGCCCTGCTCCGCCATGCCAGCGGGTGGCTCGTGGAACCCGTCCCATCCGTCCCGCGTCTGCACATCGATCCGGACTCCCGCTCGGTCCACCTGGGCACGCAGCAGGTGGACCTCACCCGGGCCGAGTTCGATCTGCTCCTGACGCTCACCCGAAGGCCCGGGGTCTTCGTGACCCGAGGGACCCTGGCCATCGAGCTGCAAGAGCAGACGATCAGCCGCAGGGCCCTGGAGTCGCGGGTCAGCCGCCTGCGGCAGAAGCTCCGCGCCCACGGAGCCGAAGAGATGGTGGAGACCGTCCGGAGCGTCGGTTACCGCTTCAACCCCGAGGGCACCTCAGGCCCGCTGGACATACACCCGGGGTACGGCGACGACCACCGCCGCGCCCCGTCGCCATCCTGATCGCGTCCTGGCGCCTCAGATCCGCACGGCGATCTTGCCGCCCGGGCTGCCCTCCTGCGAGAGGCGGTGGGCGTCGGCGATCTGGTCGAGGTCGAAGGTGGCGGCCACGGTGATCCGCAGCTCGCCCCGGTCCACCAGCTCGGCGAGCGCGTCGAGGTGCGCGCGCTCGGGCCGGACGAAGACGTAGTGCCCGCCGATCTGGCCCATCTGCTCCGGGTCGATGACCGAGGCGACCCGGGCGGTGTCCTTGACCTGCGCGGAGATGTCCGCCATGGCGTCGCCGCCGACGAGGTCGAGGACGGCGTCCACGGGCCCGCCGACCGTGCCGAGCTGCTCGCCGACCGGGCCGGCGCCGTGGTCCAGCACGTGGGTCGCGCCGAGGTCGCGCACGAGGTCGTGGTTCGTCGGCGAGGCGGTGCCGATGACCTCGGCACCCAGGGACCGGGCGATCTGGACGGCGAACTGGCCGACACCGCCGGACGCCGCGTGCACGAGCACCCGGTCCCCCTCGCCGACGGCGAGGGCCTCGGTCAACGCCTGGTATGCCGTGAGCCCGGCCAGCGGCACCGAGGCCGCCTCCTCGAAGCTCAGTCCGGCGGGCTTGAGGGCGACGGTCCGCTCGGGGGCGGGCACCAGCTCGGCGGCCGTCCCGGCGTGCACGTCGTCGCGGCGGACGTAGCCCCATACCTCGTCACCGACCTGCAGCCCGGTGCGCACGGCAGGGCCCACGGCCTCGACCACGCCGGCGACGTCCCAGCCCGGGACGATCGGCAGGTGGTGGGGGAAGGCGCCCTGGAGGTAGCCCTCGCGGACCTTCCAGTCCACCGGGTTGACGCTGGTCGCCCGGGCCCGCACGAGGACGGTGTCGGGGCCGACGGGCGGGTCCGGCCGCTCACCGACGGTGAGGACCTCGGGGCCGCCGTAGGTGTCGTAGCTGGCTGCGCGCATGACCATCTCCTCCTGAGATCGAGGGTGCCCGGACCGGGCTCGGGGACGTCAACGCCACAGGCTCCTCGCTATTCCGCCGAGGGACGCCCGGGGCCGGGTCGGACCGACGGCACGGGACGGGGGGTCCGGGACTTTCCGTGGGGGCCACCCCGGCCCTACGCTGGTCCTGTGCTCCTGGGGATCCCTGACTACGGGACGTTCTTCGTCGCCGCGCTGCTCATCGTCCTGCTGCCCGGACCGAACTCGATGTTCGTGCTCTCCGAGGCGGCCCGGAGCGGGGTCCGCCGCGGCTGGGCGGCCGCCCTGGGCGTCTTCGTCGGCGACGCGGTGCTCATGGGCCTCACGTTCCTGGGCGCCGCCTCGCTGCTGCGCGGCAACCCGGTCGTCTTCAGCGTGGTCAAGTACCTCGGCGCCGCCTACCTCGCCTGGATCGGGCTGCGCCTCGTCCGCGCCGGGCTCGCCGCGCTCCGCCGCCCCACCCGGGCCGAGACCGAGCAGCAGGCCGCCCCCACGCGCCGCGGCGGCTCCTTCACCACCGCGCTCGTGCTCAGCCTGCTCAACCCCAAGGCGATCCTCTTCTTCGTGGCCTTCTTCGTGCAGTTCCTCCGCCCGGACTCCGCCCGGCCGCTCGCCGACTTCCTCGTGCTGGCGACCACGATGCAGGTGCTCAGCATGCTCTACCTGGGCGCGCTCATCGTGGCCGGCACCGCCCTGGCCCGCGGCTTCCGGCAGCACCGCCGCACCGCCGGCGGGCTCACCGGCGCCGTGGGGGCCGTCTTCGTCGGCTTCGGCGTCAAGCTGGCCGCGACCTCGCTCTGAGGCCGCCGCGCGCTCACTGCTGCCGGTGCGCGCGCGGCAGCCGCAGCGGCAGGTGACTGGTATGCCGGTGCTCCGGTCGCTCCTCGGACGCCCGGTCGACGCTCGCTCCGTAGCGCCTGCTGACCCAGGCCGCGCTCAGCCCGTGCAGATAGACGCTGAGCAGGATGGTCCAACCGGCGACCACGAAGATCTCCTCGCTCATCGGCAGCCCCACGGTCGTGACGACGAGGACGGCGTAGACGATCGAGGCCAGGCCGCGCGGCCCCGCCCACCCGACGTAGAGGACCGTCGCCGCGCTCACGCCGCTGCCGAGCAGCGCCAGCGCGGTGGCCAGCATCCGCACGACCAGCAGGCTCGCCAGCGCATAGACCACGTAGCGCCACTCCAGATCGGCGAGGATGTCCCCGACGATCGCCACGCCGAACAGGAGGAAGGTCAGCAGCGCCAGCAGCTGGCCCTCGGACCGCGCGAAAGTCGTCGTGTGCTCAAGCACCGGCCGCGCCGTCGCCCCGACGACGGCGCCGGCGACGAAGGCGGCCACGAAGCCGTTGCCGCCGACCACCTCCGCCGCGGAGTAGGCGGCCCCGGCCACGGCGACCACCCCGAGGCGCAACGAGGGCGCGGTGGTCCACGACCGGTCGTGCGCCCAGGTCAGCAGCCGACCACCGAGCCAGCCGCTCAGCCCGCCGACGAGGAAGCCGAGCCCGACGATCTGGGCGAGGAGCACGACGTAGTCGCCCGGTGAGCCGGTCCGGCCCAGCGCCACGTCGATGAGGATGATGACGAAGGGCACGGCCAGCCCGTCGTTCAGCCCGCTCTCGACGTTGAGCGTCTGGCGGATGCGGCTCGGCACCGAGGGGCTCTCCACGAAGGACTGGCCGAGGGCCGCGTCGGTCGGGGCCAGGGTCGCGGCCAGGACGGCCAGCACGATGAGCGGCATGCCCGGCAGCAGGAGCCACCCCGCGCCGGTCCCGATGAGCACCGCGGCCGGCAGCCCGACCAGGAGCAGCCGCAGCGCCATGCTGTGCTCGCGGAGCACCGTGCGCAGGTCGAGCCGGGAGGCGTCGGTGAAGAGGACGACGACGAGGGTGGCCTCGGCGAGGACGCTGACCAGCTCGTCGCGGGGGTCGAGGCGCACCACGTCGAGCAGCGCGGGCCCGAGCAGGATCCCTGCCGTGGTGAAGATCATCGGCATGGTGATGGGAGTGCCGCCGAGCCGGCCGGCCAGCACGCTGAACGCCAGCACGGCCAGGGCCACCACCAGGATGTCGGTCATGTCGCCTCAGCGCTCCCACTCGTCGAAGACCAGCCAGGTGCGGGTGGCGCGTACCCCGGGGACGCCCTGGATCCGGCCCAGGACCACGTCGCGCAGCTCGTGGTTGTCGCGCGCCCGCACCTCCACCAGCATGTCGAACTCCGCCCCCACCAGCGCGACCTTCTCGACCCCGGGCAGCGTCTCGAGCGCGTCCAGGACCTCGCGCCACGCCCCCTGCTCGATCGAGACCGACACGTAGGCCGCGGTGGCCAGGCCGAGCTTGTCGGCGTCGACGCGGGCGGCATACCCCGTGATCACCTTCTCGCGGTGCAGCCGCTCGAGCCGGGAGTATGCCGTCGCCCGGCTGATGTGCACCCGCTCGGCGAGCGCGCGGACCGAGAGCCGGCCGTCGCGTCGCAGCTCGGCGACGATGGCGTGGTCGGTCTCGTCCAGGGCTGCGGCAACCTGTCCGGCCCCCCTCCGGAGGACCGGACCGCTGTCGGACGAACGGTCCTCTCTCATGCGCCCATCCTGCCACCCGTCCAGGATTGCCGCCTGATGTCGTCACAGTGTGCGCCGGCGCGGGACGATGACCCCTAGACGTCTACGTGAGGACCGAGGACTCGACGATGAGTGACATCACCGAACTGCTCCCCTGCCCAGAGCCGGTGCAGCTGCTCGCCGCCGACGGCAGCGCCGTCGACCCGGGCGAGCAGGCCCGCGCCCGCGGCTACGCCATGCCGGCGCCCGAGGACCTCCTCGCCGTCTGGCGCGGCATGGTGGTCGGCCGGCGCTTCGACGCCCAGGCGACCGCGCTGACCAAGCAGGGCCGCCTGGCGGTCTACCCCAGCTCGCGCGGGCAGGACGCCTGCCAGGTCGCGCCGGTCCTGGCGCTGGACGAGCAGGACTGGCTCTTCCCGACCTACCGCGACTCGATGGCGCTGGTCACCCACGGCATCGACCCGGTCGAGGTGCTCACCCTGCTGCGCGGCGACTGGCACTGCGGCTACGACCCGCGGGCCACCCGCACCGCCCCCCAGTGCACCCCGCTGGCCACCCAGGCGGTCCACGCCGCCGGTGCGGCACACGGGCTGACCCGCCGCGGCACCGACGGCATCGCGCTGTGCCTCATCGGTGACGGAGCGACCAGCGAGGGGGACTTCCACGAGGGCCTCAACTTCGCCGCGGTCTTCGAGGCCCCGGCGGTCTTCCTCGTGCAGAACAACAAGTACGCCATCTCGGTGCCGCTCGCCAAGCAGACCAAGGCCCCGGCGCTGGCCTACAAGGGCGTCGGCTACGGCGTGCGCAGCGAGCAGGTCGACGGCAACGACCCCGCGGCGATGCTCGCGGTCATGCGGGAGGCCTACGCGCACGCCCGGTCCGGGCACGGCCCGGTGCTCGTCGAGGCGCACACCTACCGCATGGAGGCGCACACCAACGCCGACGACGCCACCCGCTACCGCACCGCCGACGAGGTCGACGAGTGGACCGGGCAGGACCCGATCGTCCGGCTCCAGGCATACCTCGTGCAGCAGGGACACCTCGACGACCACCGCATCCAGGAGGTCCGCGACGAGGCCGACGACCTGGCCGCCGACCTGCGCACCCGGATGAACGCCGAGCCGACGGTCGAGCCGCTCGAGCTCTTCGACCACGTCTACGACCGCCCGACGCCGCAGCTGCTCGAGCAGCGCGAGATGGTCCGCAGCGAGCTGGACAGCCACGTCACCCAGCAGGAGATGGAGAGCGCGCGATGAGTCCCACCACCTACGCCAAGGCGCTCAACACGGCCCTGCGCGACGCGCTCACCGAGGACCCGGACGTGCTGGTCCTCGGCGAGGACGTCGGCGCGCTCGGCGGTGTCTTCCGCATCACCGACGGCCTGACCCGAGACTTCGGCGAGGACCGCTGCGTCGACACGCCCCTGGCCGAGGCGGGGATCGCCGGCTTCGCGGTCGGCCTGGCCATGCAGGGCTTCCGCCCGGTCGTCGAGATGCAGTTCGACGCCTTCGGCTACCCCGCGTTCGAGCAGGTCGTGTCGCACATCGCCAAGATGCGCAACCGCACCCGCAGCGCGCTGCCGATGCCGATCACCATCCGGATCCCGTATGCCGGCGGGATCGGCGGCGTCGAGCACCACTGCGACTCCTCCGAGGGCTACTACGTCCACACGCCGGGGCTGCACGTCGTCACCCCGGCGACGCCGGCCGACGCCTACTCGCTGCTGCGCGAGGCGATCGCCTCCGACGACCCGGTGGTCTTCATGGAGCCCAAGAGCCAGTACTACGCGAAGGCCGAGCTCGAGCTGCCCACCCGCACCGAGCCGATCGGCCAGGCCGCGGTGCGCCGTGAGGGAGCCGACGTCACGCTCGTCACCTACGGCCCGCAGGTCGCGGCCGCGCTCAAGGCCGCCGAGGTCGCGGCGGCGGAGGAGGACTGGGACGTCGAGGTCGTCGACCTGCGCTCCCTCGTGCCC
This sequence comes from uncultured Serinicoccus sp., assembly GCF_947487915.1. Taxonomy (GTDB): domain Bacteria; phylum Actinomycetota; class Actinomycetes; order Actinomycetales; family Dermatophilaceae; genus Ornithinicoccus. The sequence continues at coordinate 177,179 of NZ_CANKYH010000003.1, forward strand.
TTCGACGACGCCACCGTCGAGGCGTCGGTGCGCAAGACCGGCCGCGCCGTCGTCCTCGCCGAGGCACAGGGCTTCGCCGGCATGGGCGCCGAGATCGCCGCGCGGGTGCAGGAGCGCTGCTTCCACAGCCTCGCCGCACCTGTCCTGCGGGTCACCGGGCTGGACATCCCCTACCCGCCGCCCAAGCTCGAGCACACCCACCTGCCCGGGATCGACCGGATCCTGGACACCATCGCCCGGCTGCAGTGGGACGACGAGCCGGACCTCACGCACGCCCCGCAGGAGGTGTCGGCATGACGCAGGTCTTCCGGCTGCCCGACCTCGGCGAGGGCCTGACCGAGGCGGAGATCGTCGAGTGGCACGTCGCCGCCGGTGACGAGGTCGGCGTCGACCAGGAGGTCGTCACCGTGGAGACCGCCAAGGCCGCGGTGTCGGTGCCCTGCCCGTATGCCGGCACCGTCGCCCGGGTGCACGCCGAGGCGGGGCAGGTGCTGCCGGTCGGCGAGCCGCTCATCACCATCGGCGAGCCCGCCGGCGCCGGGGGCGTGGACGGCGACGGCGGTGCCGGGCGGGACGCGTCCGGTCGCGCCGGTTCCGGCGCCGGGGGCGAGCAGTACCGCGCGGAGGAGCAGGCCGGAGCCCGGCTCCCCGCGGGCAGCGCCGCGGGCGGACAGGGCGAGGACCAGCCTGAGCGCCCGCTCATCGGCTACGGCGCGGGCGACGGCCCGGCCCGCCGCACGGGCGGCCGCCGCCGGCGCCGAGGCCGCACCACCGCCCCCAGCACCCCACCGAGCGCCGCAAATGGTTCCCCCACCACCCCACCGAGCGCCGCGCATGGCTCCCCCAGCACCCCACCGAGCGCCGCGAATGGTTCCCCCAGCACCCCACCGAGCGCCGCGAATGGTGGTCGCGCGGTGCGGGTCATCTCTCCCCTCGTGCGCCGGCTGGCCCAGGAGCACGGCGTCGACCTGACGACGGTGCCGCCCGGCCCGACCGGGGTCGTCCGCCGGGCGGACCTGGAGGCCCACCTCTCCGCCCGGGACGCCGGCGTCCAGCCGCGCGACGCGCAGCCCGCCAGCGCGGTGCCGACGACCGGTCGCGACGGGGGCGACACGCGCATCCCGATCCAGGGCGTGCAGCGGCTCATGGTCGAGCGGCTGTCGACCTCACGGCGCGAGATCCCGGACGCCACGACCTGGGTCGACGTCGACGCGACCCGGCTCATGAAGGCCAAGGACGCCCTCAAGGCGGCCCGGCCCGACGCCGGCATCGGCGTGCTGCCGCTCCTGGCGCGCATCACCGTGGCCGGGCTGGCGGCATACCCGGCGCTGAACTCCTCGGTCGACACCGAGGCCGGGGAGATCGTCCACCACGGCGCGGTCCACCTCGGCTTCGCCGCGCAGAGCCCCCGCGGCCTCGTCGTGCCGGTCGTGCACGACGCGCACGCGATGACGACGACCGAGCTGGCCGCCGCGCTGCGTGAGCTCACCGCCAAGGCGCGCGACGGCAAGGTGTCTCCCGCCGAGCTGACCGGCGGCACGTTCACGCTCAACAACTACGGCGTCTTCGGCGTGGACGGCTCGACGCCGATCATCAACCACCCCGAGGCCGCGATGCTGGGCGTGGGGCGCATCGTCGACAAGCCGTGGGCGCACCGGGGCAAGGTCAGGGTCCGCAAGGTCACCCAGCTCTCGTTCTCCTTCGACCACCGGGTGTGCGACGGCGGCACGGCCGGCGGCTTCCTGCGATTCGTCGCCGACTGCGTCGAGCAGCCGGCGGCCCTGCTCGCCGACCTCTGAGGGGCGGCCCGTCCACCTCCGGGCTGCGTGCCGGCCCGCGCCGCGCCGCGACGCGACGCCCCCGGTCAGGAGGCCAGCCGCAGCAGTGCCCGCCGCACGTCCTCACCGACGGCGCCGGCGCCACCGGTGAGCACGACGCGCTCGGGCCCGATCCGCTCCAGCGCCTCGCGCGTCGCGGCAGGGACCCGGTCGGGCGCCGTCAGCAGCACCGAGCCGCCCCGGGCGGCAGCGACCGGCCCGGCCGCGAGCGCATCGGCGAAGGACACCCCGGACCCGACGTGCAGCACCTCGGCACCCTGTCCGGCGAGCAGGGCAGCGGTGGCGTAGCGGTCGCTGCCCCCGATCCGCTCCACGGTGCTGCCCAGGGCCTCCAGATCCTCCTCGACCGTGCTCGAGACGGCCCCCTCGCCACCGACGACGACGATCCGCGCCGGGTCGAGCTCCCGCAGCGCCGCGGCGGTGGCCTCCGGGACCTCCGTCCGGCGCACCAGCAGGATCGGGGCGCCCTGCTGCCCGGCCCGGCCCGCGGCCGCGAGCGCGTCCGGGAAGTCCGCACCGGTCGCGACGACGACGATCCCCCGCTCCTGCACCGGCTCCACCAGGGCGAGCGCCGCCGCCGTCTCGTGGCGGTCTGCGCCCGACACCCGCTCCACCGGAACCAGCTCGGCGACCTGCTCCACGACCGCCTCGGGCACCGCCTCCTCGCCGCCGACCACGACGACCTCGCTCGGGGCCAGCCGGCCCAGCGCCTCGCGGGTCGCGGACGGCAGCGCCGGGCCGCCGGTGAGCAGCACCGCCTCGCCGCCCGCGCCCGCCTTGGCCGCCGCGGCCAGGGCGTCCGGGAAGTCGCGTCCGCTGGTGAGGAAGACCCGGCCACCGGGCTCGACGTCGCGGGTGAGCAGGGCGGCCGTGGCATACCGGTCCACGCCCCCGACCCGGTCGACGGAGGGCCGGTATGCCGCCACCCCGGCCTCGTGCAGGCGCTGGTGCAGCGGGTCGGTCAGGGTGGCGGTGTAGCTCGCCACGAGGTGGGAGCCGCTGCCGTAGAGCTGGGCGCGGCCGACGACGGCGGCGCACCGCGGGCTGAGGTAGGTCGTGGGGCACACCCAGTCGCGCAGGTCGACGAACATCGCGCCCGGCACCCGGTCGGCCGCCTCGCGCATGGACGGGTTGCCGCTGCGCGACTCCGGGAGCGACACGGCGCAGGACCTCAGGTCGCCCCCGTCCGCCAGGGCGTCGGCGACGCAGGCCGAGGGGTTGCCGTCGCTGGGGACCGGTGAGTCCCACAGCCCCACGACCTGCTCCACCCCGAGCTCGTCACGCAACCACGTCCAGGTGCGCGTGTAGCCCTCCGGGACCTCGCGCCGCATCCCCCCGGTGATGACGAGGTCGGGCCGGTGGTCCTGCAGGTGCTCGCGCAGGGCTGTCTTGTAGATGTCGCACTCCGGGTAGGTCGGCTCCGGCTCGTCGACGAAGGAGCAGGCGAGCTTGGTGTACATCCGCAGCCGCCAACCCTCGCGCAGCGCGATCTCCTCCAGGGCGGGGAAGTACTGCCCCACCTTGGAGGAGCCGAGGACGGCCACCTCGAGGTCGCCCTCGGGGTCGCCGTAGACGCATCCCGGGGCCACCTCCGTGCCGCGCCGGCCGACGTGGCAGCCGTCCGCGTAGTAGGACGGGTACATCCGGGTGACGGCGCTCAGCGGCGGCGTCATCGGGTGCACCGGCGCGCCCTGCGTCAGGTCGGAGAGCTCCAGGGACGGCTCGCTCCAGCCCTCGTCCCGCAGCGCCCGCGCACCGAGGTCGTCCTCGTCGCCGGTGAGGGCCGTCGCGGGGAGACCGGTGAGCGCCAGGACGACGCCGCAGAGCAGGGCGGCGAGGCCGGCGCGTCGGGCGGCACCACGGCGGGGGCGGCGTGCGCACGGTCGGGAGAACACGCCGGCGAGTCTACGGTCGGGCGGATCTGGCACGATCGCCCGCGTGGAGCAGTCGGAGGTGGTGGCGGTCGCACAGGCCCGCCCGTGGGCCGGCCAGGAGTGGGCGGCCACGCTGCTGGAGCGGTTCCCGGACGTCCTGGCCCGGACCGTGCAGCGGTGGGACCTGGTCATCGAGGGGGCCCACACCGACGGGGTCGGCCTCCCGGTGCTCGAGGTCCGGCGGGGTGAGGAGCCGGCGGCGGTGAAGTTCGACGACGCGGGCACCGACCTGGGCCAGCAGGTGGCGGTCATGCGGGCGGCGGCGGGTCGGGGCTACTGCCGGGTGCTGGACCACGACCTGGACCTCGGTGCGGCCCTCCTCGAGCGGCTGGGTCCCTCGCTGGCCCGGACCACCACGGACGGCCTCGCCCAGGTCGAGGTCCTCGTCGGCCTGCTCGAGCAGGCCTGGGAGCTGCCGCTGGACGTCGCCCAGGACGAGCAGCCCGGCGAGAAGGCCAGCCAGCTGCTCGCCATCGTGGAGACCGAGATCGCCGACGGCGGCTGGGTGTGCCGGCACACCGCGGCCTTCGACCGGGCCGCCGCCCTGTCCCGCGAGCTGGTCGAGCACCCGCACCCGGACCGGGTGGTCGTCCACGGCGACGCCCACAGCCTCAACGCGCTCCAGCGCCCCGGCGGGGGGTATGCCTTCATCGACCCCGACGGCTTCCTCTGCGAGCGCGACTACGACGTCGGCGTCGCGCTCCGGGACCTCATGACCGAGCTGGAGCAGATCTCCGGCGCCGACGGGCCGCCCGCCGCGAGGGAGTGGCACCGCCGCGAGGTCGCCTCGGTGAGCCGGCGGCTCGGGCTGGAGCCGGACCGGGTCGACGCCTGGGCCTTCGTGGAGCGGGTGACGACGGGGGTGTGGCTGCACCGCCTGGGCTACGTCGAGGAGGGCGAGCGCTGGCTGCGCACGGCCGACCTCCTCGCACCGGACGCGTCGTAGGGGCACACCGGACAGGGGCTAGGAGAGCTCCTCCAGGACCGCCGGGATGACCTCGTGCATGTCGCCGATGACGGCATACCTCGCCTTGGTCACCATCGGGGCCTCGCCGTCGGTGTTGATCGCGATGATCGTCTTGGACGAGCTGCAGCCGGCCCAGTGCTGGATCGCGCCACTGATGCCGCAGGCGAGGTAGAGGTCCGGCGCGATCCGGCTGCCGGTCTGCCCGACCTGCTCGTGGTGCGGCCGCCAACCGAGGCTGGTGACCACGCGCGAGACTCCGACGGCCCCGCCGAGCCGCGCCGCCAGGGCCTCGACGTCGTCGAACTGGTCCGCTCCCCCGACACCACGACCCGCGCCGACCACGACGTTGGCCCCGGTCAGGGCGGAGGTGTCCCCACCCTCCTCGGCCTCCACGCGCACCACCTGAGCGGCGAGGTCGGCCTCGGTCAGCTCGACCGCGACCTCCCCGACCCGGGTCTCGCCGGGGCTCGGCGCCGGCTCCGGTGCCACGGCGTGCCCGGCCACCGAGGCGACCGCGAGGCCGCCCTCGGCCCGCAGCGCGACCCGCTCCAGGACGGCACCGCCGACGACCTGCCGCTCCACCTCCAGCGGCTCGGACTGCACGACCGCGACGACGTTGCACGGCATCGGCACGCCGCGGGCTGCGGCGACGTGGGCCAGCACCTCGTTGCCTCGGGCGGTCCCCCCCGCGACGAGGTATGCCGCTCCGCCCGCCTCCGCGGCGGCGTCGACGACCCGCGCCCAGGCGCGGGCGGCATACCGCTCCAGCCGGGGCTCGCCGGTGACGTGCAGCCTCCGCACGCCCTGCTCGCGGCAGTGGGCGAGCACCGCCTCGGGCGGCGCACCGGCGCAGGGCAGGCCGACGAGCACGGCGTCGACGTCCTCGCCCGGCAGCGACCGGGCGAAGGTGAGGACCTCCTGGGAGACCACCGACAGCCCGGCGCCCTCGTCGTCCAGGTCCTCCGGCTCCACCACGACCAGCACGCTCATCGCACGACTCCCAGCTCTCGCAGCACGTCGACCAGCCGCGGCGCGGCGGCCTTCCCCTCGCCGAGCACCTCGACGTCGCTCGCCGGCGGTGGCAGCACCCGCAGCCCCAACCGGCCGCTGCCCTGCGGCGCGCCGGAGGGCTCGAGCACCTCGACACGCGCCTTCTTGGCCCTCATCCGGCCGCTGATGTTGGGGTAGCGGGGCTCGACCCCGCCCTCCCACACCGTGAGCACGGCCGGCAGCGGGACGTCGAAGACCTCCGTCGGCCCGGACACGCTGGAGCGCACCTCGAGCCGGTCGCCGGAGACGGCGACCGCAGCGTTCTGCGCCCCCGCCACGACGGGCCGTTCCAGCAGGTGCGCCAACCGGATCCCGACCTGGTGGTCGCCGGTGTCGGCGGCGTCGTTGCCGACGAGCACGAGGTCGAACGGTCGCCCCTCGCCCTCCCGCGCGCGGACGACCTCGGCGATGGCGGCCGCGACGTCGGCCGGCCCGTAGTCGTCGGCCGCGGCGTCGATCCGCACCGCCTCGTCGGCCCCGACCGCGAGCGCGGCGCGGAGCTGCTCGACGCTGTCGTCGTCGCCGAGGGTGAGGACGGTGACCGAGCCGCCGGTGTCCCCGGCGATGGTGACCGCCATCTCCACGGCGCACTCCTCGTGGCTGCTCATGGTCCAGCCGGCGTAGCGGCCGTCGACGCCGCTCCCGTCGGCGCTCAGGACGACCTCGCCGGAGGTGTCGGGCACCCGCTTCACGCAGACCAGGACGTCGGTCATCAGGCCACCCCCACCGGCTCGGCCGCCGCAGCGGGCTGGGCGGTGCCGCCGTCGGCGGCGGGGTGCTCGAGCTCGGCGTACCGACCCTTGACCCGCAGGTTCTCCGGGTCGAGCAGCGGGGTCGCGTCGACGCTCGCGACGGTCACCGGGTAGAGCTCCTCCATGTAGGACACGGAGAGCCCGGTGCCGACGACGGCCTGCTCCGGCGGCAGGAAGGCCATGAGCACGTGCTTGCCGAGGCTCGGCGCGGAGGCCGCGGAGGTGACGTAGGGGTGGTGCCCGTGGCCGTCCGTGAGCGGCTCGCCGTCGCGCCCGAGGACGGGCTCACCGCCGAGCATGTAGCGCTTGACCCCGCTGGCGGAGGTGTGGTCGTCGACGGTCATCGCGCAGAGCACCGATTTCGGGGGCCGCCCGGCCTGGTCCAGCACCGCCTCCTTGCCGATGAAGTCGGCGTCCTTGACCTTGGGCCGCCCCATGCCGGTCTCGGAGAGGGTGCGCTCGGCGTCCAGCTCGGCGCCGTAGGCGCGGTAGCCCTTCTCGATCCGCCCGGTCGCCGTGTAGACCCCGATGCCGACGGGGACGACCCCGTGCGGACGCCCCGCCTCGATGAGCCGCTCCCACAGCTGCGCGCCGGTCTCGATGGGCACGTAGAGCTCCCAGCCGAACTCGCCGACGTAGGAGATGCGCGAGGCCAGGACCGACAGGTCGCCCACCTCGATGAGCCGGCAGGTGCCGAACCGGAAGGTCTCCGGCGACAGGTCGTCGTCGGTGAGCGCACCCAGCACGTCACCGGCGCGCGGACCCCATACCCCGATCGTGGAGTATGCCGAGGTCAGGTCGACGAGCGAGGCGCCCTCGGGCAGGTGGTCGGCAAACCACTTCTTGTCCACCATGCCGTGGGCGCCGCCGGTGACGACCCGGAAGTGGTCGTGCCCGAGCCGCATCACCGTGAGGTCGGAGCGGAAGCCGCCCGTCTCGTCGAGCACGGGGGTGTAGACCACGCGCCCGATCGCCACGTCGGCCTGGGCCACGACGATCCGCTGGATGCCCTCCAGCGCGGCCGGGCCGACGACGTCGAAGATCGCGAAGGCGGTGAGGTCGACGATCCCGCCGCGGGCCCGCATCGCCAGGTGCTCGGCGTTGATGATCGGTGACCACCAGCGCGCGTCCCACTCGTGCTCGCGCGGCATGACGGCGTCGCCGAACTCCTCCAGCAGCGGCTCGTTGGAGGCATACCACTGCGGGCGCTCCCACCCGGCGGCCTCGTAGAACACGGCGCCAAGCTCGCGCTGGCTGGCGTGCATCGGCGAGAGCCGGATCGGCCGGGAGCTCTCCCACTGCTCGGCCGGGTGCACGATGCCGTAGGTCTTGTTGAAGGCCTCGCTGGTGCGGGCGCGGACGTGGGCGCGGGTGCGCTGGTGGGGGTAGAAGCGGGCGATGTCGCTGTGCCCGAGGTCGATCTCGGGGTGGCCGTGGGTCATCCACTCGGCGACCGCCCGGCCGACGCCGGGCCCCTCCTTGATCCACACCGCGGCGCAGCTCCACAGGCCCTTGACCTCGGGCGTCTCCCCCAGCACCGGTGCGCCGTCCGGGGTGAGCGAGAGCAGGCCGTTGATGGCGTAGCGGATCTCGGCACGCTCGTCGCCGAGCAGCTCGGGCATGAGCTCCAGCGCCTGCTCGAGCTGGGGGTCGAAGTCGTCCTCGGTGAAGGGCATCTCGGTCGGCGACAGCTTGGCCTGCGCGATCGAGGGGATCTCGTCCGGCTCGTGCAGGATCGCGCGGTGCGCGTAGGAACCGACCTCCATGTCGGACCCGTGCTGGCGCTCGTAGCAGAAGGTGTCCATGTCACGGATGATGGGGAAGCTGATCTCGCCCGGCCGCTCCGCGAGCGGCTCGCAGGGGCCGACCGAGATCATCTGGTGCACGGCCGGGGTCAGGGGGATGTGCGCGCCGGCCATGCGGGCCAGCCGCGGGCTCCAGACGCCGCAGGCGATGACGACGACCGGCGCCTCGATGTCACCCTTGTCGGTCTGCACCGCGCTGATGCGGCCCTCGGTGACGGTCATCCCGGTCACCTCGACGTTGGCGACGGTGGTGAGCACGCCCTTGGCCTGCGCGTTCTCCCGCATGATGGTGCCGGCGCGCAGCGAGTCGACGACGCCGACGCTGGGCGTGTAGAAGCCGCCGACGATGACGTCGGGGTCGAGGAAGGGCACCATCTCGGCGACCTCTCGCGGCGTGACCATCCGCGACTCGATCCCCCAGGCCTTGGCCGAGGACATCCGCCGCCGCAGCTCCTCCATCCGCTCCTCGGTGCGGGCCACCTCGATGCCCCCGGAGGTGGTGAGCACGCCCATCTCGTCGTACTGCCGCATCGAGTCCAGGGTCAGGTCGGTGATCTCCCGGCTGTGGTCCACCGGGAAGATGAAGTTGGAGGCGTGCCCGGTGGAGCCGCCGGGGTTGGGCAGGGGGCCCTTGTCGATCTGCACGATGTCGGTCCAGCCCAGCTCGGCGAGGTGGTGGACCAGCGAGTTGCCGACGATGCCGGCCCCGATGACCAGGACGTCGCAGCGGTCGGGGAGGGATGAGGTGCTCATGGTCGCCCTTCTGGTGGTGCGTATCGCGCAACTGTGCGCGTATCACGCAACCAGTCTCATCCCGCGGGCACGGGGTGTCAAGGGTCCGCGCGGGCCGACGGGCACCCTGCGCGACGACCTGCGGGTATGCCGCCGCCCCGCGCCGTGGTGCCCGTCTGGCGGCCCGCGGCGCGACTCAGGCCGCGTGCCAGCCCAGCCGGGCGGAGACGTCGCCGGCCGCCCGCAGCAGCAGGGGCACGATCTGCTCGACCCTGACCTCGTCGATCCGGAAGCTCGGCCCGGACACGCTGACCGAGGCGCACACCTCTCCGTGCGCGTTGCGCACCGGCGCCGCCACCGCGGTCAGCCCGACGTCCAGCTCGTCGCGCGCGACGGCATACCCGTGGGCGACGACCTCGGCCACCAGCTCCTCGAGCTGGCCGGGGTCGGTCACCGTCGAGTCGGTGTATGCCGTGAGCTCGCCCCAGGTGGCGCGGCGCTCGGTGGGCGGCAGCTCGCTGACGAGGACCCGACCGTTGGACGTGGCGTGCAGGGGGATGTGCTGGCCGACCCAGTTGTAGGACGTGATCGTCGAGGGCCCGATGACCTGGTCGATGTAGAGCGCCGAGCGGTCGCCGAGGACGGCGAGGTTGACCGTCTCGTTGGTCTGGGAGGCGAGCAGCCGGCAGACCGGGCGCGCCTCCTGCACGAGGTCGAGGCGGGCGCTGGTCGCTCCGGCGAGGCGCAGGATGCCCACCCCGAGCCGGGCGCGGCCACGCTCGGTCGGCTGCTCGACGAGGTCGTGGGCGGCGAGCGCCGCGACGAGCCGGCTCGCGGTGGACTTGTGCACCCCCAGCTGGGCGGCGATCTCCCCCACCCCGGCCTCGCCGCGGGCCAGGATCTCCAGGATGGTCAGCGCCCGGTCGACGGACTGGACGGCCCCCTGGCTCCGGGGCTCGCCCGCGGGTGAGGAGGACGGGACATCACTGTCGTTGCGCATACCGCAACCTTACGCGCCCCGCGCGACGACCTGGCCCACCTCCGCTCAGCGGTCCAGCTCCTCGATGAGGCCGTTGAGGTGACGCTGCTCCCGGATGCTGCGCGTCAGCTTGGCCGCCTCGGCCCAGCTGCGCCGTGCTCCGTCGAGGTCACCGGCCCGGGCGAGCAGGTGGCCGCGCACCACGTGGACGCGGTGCCATCTCGGGTCCTGGATCCCGTCCAGCACGACGAGGCCGGCCACGGCTCCCTCGACCTCGGCCGTCGCGGTGGCGAGGGCGACGGTGGTCGCGGCGGACGGTGCGACGGCGTCCAGCAGGCGGTAGAGCGCGAGGACCTGCGGCCAGTCGGTGTCCTGCGCAGACGCGGCCTCGGCGTGCACCGCCGCGACGGCTGCCTGGAGCTGGAACTGACCCACCCCGCCCCGCGGCAGGCATACCTCGAGCAGGTGCACCCCCTCGTGGATGAGCGCCTGGTCCCACAGCCGCCGGTCCTGCTGGTCCAGCGGGACGAGGTCCCCGGCGGCGTCCGTCCGAGCCGGTGTCCGCGCCGCCGTGAGCAGCAGGAGCGCCAGCAGCCCGGCGTTCTCCGGGTCCTCCGGGCACGCCTCGTGGAGCACCCTCGCGAGCCGCAGGGCCTCCTCGACGAAGGCGCGGTCCACGACGGTGTCACCGGAGCTGCGCTGGTGGCCTTCGGTGAAGACGAGCGAGACGACGTGACGCACGGCCGCCCTGCGCTCCGGGAGCTCGGTCGGATCCGGCGCACCGAAGGTCGCGCCTCCGGCCGCCAGGGTGGCGCGGGCCCGGCTGATGCGCTGCGCCATCGTCGCCTCGGGCACGAGGAAGCCCGCTGCGATCTGGCGGGTCGTCAGGCCACCCACGGCCCGCAGCGTCAGCGCCACCCGCGAGCTGGGTGAGAGCACGGGGTGGCAGCAGCGCAGCATCATCTCGACCACGTCGTCCGGGACGGTCACGGGCTCGGGCTCGTGCGTCATGAGCACACCGCGGTGGAGGGCGTCCTCCTCGCGGACGGCGACCTCCTCCCTGGCCTTCCGGGCCCCGTCGCTGCGCACCCGGTCGATGAGACGACGGGAGGCGACCCGCACCAACCAGGCGCCCGGGTCGTCGGGCAGGCCGTCCCTCGGCCACTGCTCGGCCGCCGCCAGCAGGGCGTCCTGGGCGGCGTCCTCGCAGTCCCGCGCATCCCCGTGCCGACGCAGCAGCGCCCCGAGCACCCGGGTGCGGTGGGTGCGCCACACCGCCTCCATCGCGGGGTCAGTCGGCGTCGTCACCACCTCCCATGACCGGTCGCAGCTCGACGGTCTCGCCCGGACCGCTGAAGGCCCGGGTGATCTCCTCGGCCCGTTCCTGGGACTCCACGTCGATGAGGAAGAACCCGGCGAGGTGCTCCTTGCCCTCGGCGTAGGGGCCGTCCGTGACCACCCGGTCCCCGCCCGACCACCGGAAGAGCCGCGCGGCGCCCGGGTCGCCCAGCGCCTCGCCGCCGACGAGCTCGCCGGCCTCGCTGAGCTCGCCGAGCATCCGCTCGAAGTCGCCGTTGAGCTGCTCACGCTCCTCCTGCGACTGCTCCTGGTAGGCGGGGAGGAAGTCGGACGTGGGGTGGCCCCAGGGCTGGGGGTTGGACTGGATGAGGATGACGTACTTCATGCTGGCTCCTAGCTCGTGGCGTGCGGTTCCGCGCCGCCGGTCCGGCGACGTCCACCCAGGACGTCGGAGCGGGAGGGCGGATCTCGACATGGTCAGGTGCGCTCGAGTACCTCCACCGACAGCACCGTCGGCAGGTGCCGTGCGATCTCCTCCCAGCTCTCCCCTTCGTCGGCCGTGGCGAAGACCGACCCCGTGTTGGTGCCGAAGTAGAGCCCCGCCGGGTCACCGGTGTCGCCCGCCATCGCCTGGCGCAGCACGGTGAAGAAACAGAACTCCTGCGGCAGCCCGGTCCGCTGCGCCTGCCAGGTGGCGCCTCCGTCGGTCGAGCGCCAGACGGCCGCGGCGGCGTCCGGCGGGTAGCGGCCCTCCATGTCGCCGTTGAGCGGGATCGTCCAGATCGTGTCGGGGTCGCGGGGGTGGACCCGCATCGGGAAGCCGAAGGTGGAGGGCAGACCGGCGGTGATGTCGCTCCAGGTCAGACCGCCGTCACCGGAGCGCCACACCCCGACGTGGTTGCGCTGGTAGAGCACGTCGCCCGGCCCGGGTGCCCGGACGATGTGGTGGACGCACAGCCCCACCTCCCCGCCGCCCGGGCCTCCCGGGTGCTCGGCCGCGGCCGCGGCGTCCGGCTCGTCGGGCAGGGCCAGCGCGTTGCGCCGCTCCCACTGACCTCCGGCGTCCTTCGTGGCGAAGACCCCGGCGGCGGAGATCCCGAGCCACACCCGGGACGGGTCACCGGGGTTGGCCAGGATTGTGTGCAGCACCAACCCCGCCGCGCCCGGGTTCCAGTCCTCCGCCGAGGGGTGCCGTCGCAGGCTGTCGACCTCGGCCCACGTCACCCCGCCGTCGTCGCTGGCGAGGAGCGCGGCCGGCTTCGTCCCGGCATACACCCGGTCCCCGGCGAGACCGAGCGACCAGACCTGGCTGAACTCCGCGCCGAACGGCACCGGCTCCTCGGTCCATCCGACCATCGCCGCGAACTCCGGGTCGGCCGCCGCCCAGGTGTCCATCTCTCCCGTGGTGAGCCGGGTGAGGGTCCAGGACCGTCCGCCGTCGGTGGAGCGCCACACCCCCGCACCCGACCAGTCGCCCCCGCCGCCGGCCCAGATCGTCCCGGTCGCCGGGTCGCCGACGACGTGGTTGATGGGCCAGCCGTCGCAGAAGGGGCCCCGCACCGCCCAGCCGGCACCGTCGTCCCCCTCGCGCTGCTCGAGGACGAACGCCCCCTTGGTCGTCCCGACGAGCAGCACCGGTCGCCTCGCCATGGCTCCGCCCTCTCCGCGCCGCCGCCGTGGCGGCGCCTCCAGGACGATCGTGGCACGGCGCACCGACAGTCGTCACGGATCGGGATGCCCCGATCCCGGGGCCGGCCGGACCTCAGTCGCCGAGCTCGGCCCGGCGCCGCACGACGAAGGCCTCCAGCTCCTCCCGGACCGCGTCGTCCAGCGGCGGCGCCTCGTAGGCCTCCAACCGGGAGGCGACCACGGCCGAGGCCCGGGTGGCCGTGTCCGGCGCCCCCTTGGAGGTCCACCGCTCGAAGTTGTCCGCGCTGGACAGGAACGGCCGGTAGAAGCAGGTCCGGAAGCGCTCCATGGTGTGCATCGCCCCGAGGAAGTGCCCGCCGTGCCCCACCTCGACGTGGGCGTCGAAGGCCAGCGACCCCTCGTCGATCTCCAGCGGCCGGAACTCGTGCTGCAGCATCTCGATGATCTGGCAGTCGACGACGAACTTCTCGAAGCTGCTCACCAGACCGCCCTCGAGCCAGCCGGCCGAGTGCATGACCCAGTTGGTGCCGGCGAGGAAGGTCGGCAGCAGCGTCATCGTCGCCTCGTAGCCGGCCTGCGCGTCCGGCACCTGCGAGCTGGTCAGCGCCCCGCCGCCGCGGAACGGCAGCCCGAAGTGCCGCGCGATCTGCCCGGTGCACAGCAGCCCCAGGCCCGACTCCGGTGTGCCGAAGGTCGGCGACCCCGACTGCATGTCGATGGTGGACAGGAACGACCCGAAGATCACCGGCGTCCCGGGCCGGATGGTCTGCGCGAGCGCGATCCCGGACAGCGCCTCGGTGATCTGCTGGGTCAGGGCCGCCGGGATGGTCACCGGGGACATCGCCCCCATGAGGATGAACGGGGTGAGCACGACGGGCTGGCCGGCGCGCGCATACTCGAACAGCGCCTCGAGCATCCGGTCGTCCCAGCGCAGCGGGCTGTTGCAGTTGATGAGCGAGATCGACGCCGGGGTGGCCTCGATCGCCTCCCGACCGCCGAAGAGGATCTCCCCCATGGCGATGACGTCGCGGGCGTTCTGCCCGGACACGACGTTGCCCATGTAGATCTTGTCGGTCTGCGTCATGAGCGCCAGCGTCATGTCGAGGTGCCTGCTGTCCAGCGGCAGGTCGTTGGGCTCGCAGACGACACCGCCGGCGGAGTCCAGCACGTCGAAGGACTGCGCCAGCCGGGCGAAGCGCTGGTAGTCGTCGAAGGTGCCGTCGCGCCGCGCGTCGCCCTCGCGCACGAAGGGCGGTCCGTAGACCGCGCCGAAGGCCATGCTGTCGCCGCCGATGTGGACCGAGCGCTGCGGGTTGCGCGCCTGCACGTCGAACTCCCGAGGCGCCTTCGCGACCTGTTCCAGCACCCACTCCGGGTCGAGGTATGCCGTCTCTCCCTCGACCCTCTGCCCCGCCTGTCGCAGCAGCTCGAGGGCATCCTCGCTGGCGAACTGCACCCCCACCTCGGTCATCAGCCGGCGCCACGCGCCGTCGAGCTGGTCCATCGCCTGCTCCGAGAGCACCTCATACCTCGGCATGCGGTTGACGAACATCGCACTCCTCCTCCCCGCCCCCGGGCGACCCGGGCGACGCGCCGGACGCCGCACCCTTGCGTCGTCTCACGATATGGGCATACGCTCCCACATAGTGAGCACTCAGGGAAGAGGGACACGAAGAATGGCGACTCAGGGGACCCAGGCGATCGACCGGGCGGCGGACCTCGTCGTGCGCGTCGTCCAGTCGCCCGACCCGCTGAGCACCCCCGACCTGGCCCAGGCCACCGGCCTGGCCCGGTCGACCGTGTCCCGGCTGCTCGCCGCGCTGGAGCGCTCGCACCTCATCTCGCGTGACGTGGAGGGCAACGGCTACCTGCCCGGCCCGCTCTTCGAGCAGTACGCCGCCCGCACCGACACCCGGGACTGGCTCGCCCGCGAGGCGCAGCCGACGATGGCCGCCCTCAGCAAGGCCACCGGCGAGACCATCAACCTGGGCGTGCCGGTCGGCACTTCGGTGGTGCAGATCGCGCAGGTGGACTCCACCTTCCTCATCGGCAGCCGCGACTGGGTGGGGGTGAACCTGCCGGCCCACTCCTCCTCGCTCGGCAAGACGCTGTATGCCTTCGGCGCGCTAGAGCTGCCCGACCGGCTGCCCTCGCTCACCGCGCGCACGGTCACCGACCCGGACGCGCTGCGCGCCGAGTTCGAGGTCATCCGGGCCCGGGGCTGGGCGACCACCGTCGACGAGCTCGAGGTGGCGCTGACCGGCATCGGCGCCCCCGTCCGGCTGCGCGGGCGCCTCGTCGCGGCCATCGGCCTGTCCGGCCCCACCTCCCGACTGACCGGCCGCCTCGACGAGCTCGGCCGCCTCGTCTCCCGGCACGCGGACGACCTGTCCGGGCGCCTCACCGAGCCGCACGTGATGAAAGGTGCCTCATGACTCCCGACGAGATCCTGCAGGGCCTCTACGACCGCACCCTCGTGGGCAACGGTCCAGGCGTCCTGGAGCTGACCCACCAGGCCCTCGGCATGGACATGGAGCCGCAGGTGCTCCTCTTCGACGCCCTCATCCCCGCCCTGGAGGAGGTGGGGGCCCGCTTCGAGCGGGGTGACTTCTTCGTCCCGGAGATGCTCATCGCGGGCCGGGCCATGGCCGGCTCGATGGAGGTGCTGCGACCGCTGCTGGCCGACACCGGCGTGCAGACGGTCGGGACCTTCCTCATGGGCACGGTCAAGGGTGATGTCCACGACATCGGCAAGAACCTCGTCAACATCATGCTGGAGGGCGCCGGCTTCGAGGTCATCGACCTCGGCGTGCAGGTGGCGCCGGAGAAGTTCGTGGCCGCCATCGAGGAGCACCAGCCCGACGTCGTCGGCTTCTCGGCCTTCCTCACGACGACCATGCCGATGTTCAAGGCCAACATGAACGCCCTCGAGAAGGCGGGCATCCGCGACGAGGTCATCGTCATGGTCGGCGGCGCCCCGGTCACCCAGGAGTATGCCGACGCCGTCGGGGCGGACGGCTACGCCGCGGACGCCTCGGCCACGGTGAAGAAGGCCAAGGCCCTGCTCAAGGACCGTCGTGCCCGCGCCGGGGCGGCGGTGCCGGCATGAGCCCGGCCTGGGGGTCGGCGGCGCTGGCCGGGGGCCCGCTGCACACCGTGCTGCGATCGGCCACGAAGGAGGTCGTCCTCGGGGCGGACCAGCGCTTCTGCGTCATCGGTGAGCGGATCAACCCCACCGGCCGCAAGGTCTTCCAGGCCCAGCTGCGCGAGGGCGACCTGTCGGCGATCGAGAAGGACGTCGAGGCGCAGGTCCTCGGCGGCGCCGACGTCCTCGACGTCAACATGGGCGTGCCGCTCACCGACGAGGCCGACCTGCTCGTCCGGGCGATCCAGGTCGTGCAGGCCCGCACCGACCTGCCGGTCTGCATCGACTCCTCCGTCGTCGAGGCGCTGGAGGCCGGGCTGCAGGCCTACCAGGGCCGGGCCCTGGTCAACTCGGTGACCGCCGAGGACGAGCGCCTCGAGGCGATCCTGCCGCTGGTCAAGAAGCACGACGCCGCGGTGATCGCGCTGCCCAACGACGCCGACGAGATCCCCATGGAGTCGGGCAAGCGGCTGGAGCTGGTGGAGAAGATCGTCCGGGTCGCGACGCGCGAGTACGGCATCGCGCTGCAGGACATCGTCATCGACCCGCTGGCCATGCCGATCGGCGCGGACAGCACGGTGGGCGTGACGACGCTGGAGACCGTCGCCGGGGTGCACGAGCGCTGGGGCCTCAACATGACCTGCGGCGCCTCCAACGTGTCCTTCGGCATGCCCGGCCGGCCCGCGATCAACGCGGCCTGGCTGCCGCTCGCGATGGCCGCGGGGATGACCAGCGCCATCATGGACGCCCGGACCGCCCAGGTGGTGGACTCGGTGCGCGCCGCCGACCTGCTCCTCGGGCACGACGAGTGGGGTATGTCGTGGATCGGCACCCACCGCGCGCGGCAGGCGGCCGCTGCGACGTGAGGCAGCAGGAGGCGGGGGCGGCCACGGCTCGTGGCCCGGTGCAGCGTGCGGCGGCCGGGGCCGCCGAGGTGGGCGCGGTGGAGCCGGTGGACGACACGCCGGTCGTCACCGAGGGCGAGTGGCCGGAGCGGGTCGACCTCTCCTACACCCCGTCGGGGGCGACCGTGCGCGTTCCAGCGGGGGTGAACCTCTTCGAGGCGGCGAGCTGGAACGGCATCGCCGTGGACTCGACCTGCGGCGGGCACGGCACGTGCCGCAAGTGCAAGCTGCAGGTCACCGAGGGCGACTGGATGCCCCCGGTGACGCCGCAGGACGAGCGCACCTTCTCCGCGGACCAGCTGGACGCGGGCTGGCGACTCGGATGTCTCGCCACGGCCTGGGGGGCGATGACCGTCGACGTGCCGCCACTGACCACCCGCCCCAAGGCGTCGACGGTCGGCGTCGGACGGCAGGTCATCCTGCGGCCCTCGGTGCAGAAGCGCTACGTCGAGCTCACCGAGGCGACGCTGGCCGACCAGCGGCCCGACCTCACCCGGGTGCTCGACGCGATCGAGGACCTCGAGCCGGTCGCCGAGCTGCACGCGCTGCGGCGGGTGGGGCCCGCGCTGCGGTCGGCGGACCACAAGGTGACCGCGGTGGTCGCGGACGACCGGCTCATCGACGTCGAGGCGGGCGACACCACGGGCCGCTCCTTCGGGCTGGCGGTCGACCTCGGCACCACGACGGTGGTCGCGACGCTCATGGACCTGACGACCGGCACCCCCGTGGCCGTCGCGTCGATGCTCAACGCCCAGCAGCCCTTCGGCGGCGACGTCATCTCCCGGATCAGCGCGACCATGCTCGACCCGCAGGCCCTGCCGCGGCTGCGGGCCCGCGCCCACGAGACGCTGGCCGAGCTGGCGGCCGAGGTGTGCGCCGAGGCCGGGGTCGAGCCGGGCGAGGTCTACGACGTGGCGATCGCCGGCAACGCCACGATGGTCGCGCTGCTCCTGGGCCAGGACCCGGAACCCCTGGGCGTGGCGCCCTTCATCCTCGCCACGGACCGCTGGCCCTTGGTCCCGGCCGTCGAGGTCGGCCTGGGGTCCTCGGTGCACCCCGCGGCCCGGGCCTTCCTGCACCCGGCTCTCGGGGCCTACGTCGGTGGCGACATCGTCGCCGGCATCCAGGCCTCGGGGATGGACCGCGACTCCCGGGTACGGCTGATGATCGACATCGGCACCAACTGCGAGATCGTCCTGTCCGACGGCACCCAGCTGGTCTCCACCGCCGCCCCCGCCGGACCGGCCTTCGAGGGCGCCTCCATCCGGTGCGGCATGCGGGCGGCGGACGGCGCGGTGGAGACGGTGAAACTGCTCGCCGACTGGCCCGATCCCGCCACCGGCGAGGAGGAGCTGCCGGACGCCGTGCAGCTCGGGGTGATCGGCGACGTCGAGCCGCGCGGGCTGTGCGGCTCGGGCCTGGTCGACGCGGTGGCCGAGCTCAGCCGGGTGGGGCTGCTGGACCCCTCCGGCCGTCTGGTCGACGCGGAGACCGCCCGGTCGGTGGCCCCGGCGCTGGCCGACCGGCTGGCCAGCATCGGCGAGGCGGGCGAACGCGTCTTCGTGCTCTACCGCGAGTCGCCGGACGCCCCGGCGTCCGAGTCGGTCTACCTCTCCCAGCGCGACGTCCGCGAGCTGCAGTTCGCCAAGGCCGCCATCTCGACCGGGTGGACCCTGCTGCTGGAGGAGATCGGGCTGGAGCCCCGTGAGGTCCAGCAGGTGCTGCTCGCGGGGTCCTTCGGCTCCTACCTCTCGCCCGCCGCCGCGGTGCGGATCGGGCTGGTCCCCCGGCTGCCGACGCTGCGGATCGTGGCGGCCGGCAACATCGCCGGGGAGGGCGCCAAGATGGTGCTGCTCTCGGCGACCGAGCGCGCCGGCGCCGAGGCCCTGCTCGAGGGGGTGCGCTATGTCGAGCTCTCCGACCGCAGCGACTTCAACGACCGCTTCGTCGACCAGCTCTCCTTCCCGGCCTGACGCCGCCGAGGACCCTCGTGCATCTCCTGCTGACACGAGCGTGCCCAGAGGAACGCCCGTGTCGCAAGGAAAGGCCCGGGCAGAGGCACGGACGTCCTCGGGGCGGCTGCGTCCGGCCGGGTCGCGCGTGGCGCTCGTCGCCTGCGGAGCCCTGGCGACCCACGCCGCGGCCGCAGCGGCACGGCATACCCCTCCGCTGCCCGTCGACGTGCACCCGCTGCCGCCCCTGCTGCACAACCACCCGCAGCGGATCGCCGGCGAGGTCGAGGCGGCCGTCGACCGGCTCGCCGGACGCTACGACCGGGTCGCCGTCGGGTATGCCGACTGCGGCACCTACGGCGCGCTCGACGCGCTGTGCGCCCGCCGCGGGGTCGCGCGGCTGCCCGGGCTGCACTGCTACGACCTGTATGCCGGTGAGGCGCGGGTCGCCGCGCTGCTGGAGGAGGAGCCCGGGACCTACCTGCTCACCGACTTCCTGGTCCGCAGCTTCGACCGCACGGTGTGGGCCGAGCTGGGGCTGGACCGGCACCCGGAGCTGCGGGACGACTACTTCGGCCACTACACGCGGTGCGTCTGGCTGGCGCAGGAGTCCGACGACCCCGAGCTCACCGCGCTGGCCCGGCGCGCTGCCGCCCGGCTGGGGCTGCCGCTGCAGGTCGAGCGGACCGGCACCGCCGGTCTGGACGACGCCCTCGCCCGCCTCGTGCTGGGGCCGACGTCGTGCTGACCCTGCCTCCCACCGAGCGCCGCGCATGGTTCCCCCCTGACCGACCGAGCGCCGCGCATGGTTCCCCCTTGACCGACCGAGCGCCGCGAATGGTTGCCCCCTGACCGACCGAGCGCCGCGAATGGTTCCCCCTTGACCGACCGAGCGCCGCGCATGGTTCCCCCTGCCCCGACCGAGCGCCGCGCATGGTTCCCCCTGCCCTGACGCGCTTCGTGCCGTCTTCAGGACGTGTCCACGCGGTCTTCGGCCCCGCCCGGAGGGCGCGACTGCACGGGGTATGTCGAGAAATCGCCCTGGCGGGCGACATATCCGCTGCAGTCGCGCACCACGGGACACGGGATCGGACCGCATCGGACGTCGTGACGAGCCAGAGGAGCGACCCGGGCCCGCGCTGGGGCCGGGCCTAAGGCCGGCGCAGGTCGGCGACCTCGGCGAGCTGCTCCCGCCGCCACGCCTCGGTCTTCTCGACCTGATTGAAGCTGTAGAGGTGCAGGCCGCCGATGTGCAGGCGCTCGGTGCCGGCGAGCGCGGCGATGCGGTGGGCGAAACGGGTGGTCGAGAAGCCGGGCAGCGCGATCCGGGTGAAGACCCCGCGCTGCTTGCGCAGGAAGCGCATGGAGTCGCCGACTCCGATGACGGTCGCCATCTTCAGCAGCTTGGCCGGGTCGACCGGGCCGGGCACGCCCACCCAGACCGGGTGCTCGATGCCGCGTCGGCGGACCCGCTCGAGCCACCGGCCGACCTGCTCGTCATCGAAGGTCATGTTGGAGACGATGTCGGTGGCGTAGCGCCGCTTGTCCCACATGGACTGGACGATGACGTCGTCGTCGATGCCCGGATGCGACTCGGGGTAGCCGGTGATCCCCACCCGCTCGAACGGCCGGCCCAGCTCGGCCAGCTCCATCAGCAGGTCCAGCGCGTTGCCGAAGGTGGTGTCCGTCGGCGTGGCGTCCCCGCCGGGCACGAAGATCTCGGTGACACCCGCCTCCCGCAGCCGCGCGACGAGGTCGGGCAGCTCGGCCCGCTCGACCATGCGCGCGGCCAGGTGGGGCACGACGTGGTAGCGGTCGGCGAGCTGCTCGGTGAGCGCCAGCGTGGCCTCCAGCCCCTTGGCGGGGGACGCCGTGACGGTGACCGTCCGGCCCGGCTCGACGTGCGCGTGCACCTGCTCGGCCACGGAGTCGGTCGGCAGGACCTCCAGCCGCGCGCCCAGCAGCAGCCGCTCCAACGCGGCCGAGGGGTACCTGTTGCTCATCACGCAACGCGATTCGCCATACGCACAACCCCAGCGTAGGAGCAGCCCGGCGCCCTGACAAGACCCGTCGGGACGGGATCCCCCTCGGCACGACCCTCGTCGGTCGGCGCCCGTCCCTCAGCCCCGCAGGTGGGCGGCCAGGAACGCCAGGGTGCGCGGCCACGCCGCCGCCGAGGCCTCGGCGTGGTGGAAGGCCGGGTGCGGGTTGTCGAAGGCGTGGCCGGCGCCCTCGTGCCGGACGAACTCCACCCCGTCCCGGTCCAGCGCGCGCTCGATCTCCTCGACCGTGGCCCGGGGGATGAACGCGTCCTCGGTGCCCCAGTGGTGCAGGCTCGGAGCGGTGACCTGGGGCGCGAGCTCCAGCAGCTGCGGCAGCGCGGACCCGTAGTAGGACACCAGGGCGTCGACCTCGGTCCGTGCGGCGGTCGCGAAGGCGACCCCACCGCCGTAGCAGAACCCGACGAGACCGACCCGTCCCGCGAGCTCGCCGCGCAGGTGCTCCACCGTGGCCAGGGTGTCCCCCACCGCGTCGTCCCAGTCGGTCGCGGCCATGAGCTCCATGCCGCGCTCCAGCATCCCCTCGCCCCCCTCGTCGACCTCGTGGTCCGGGATCCGCCAGTAGAGCTCGGGGACGTGCACCTCGTACCCCTGCTCGGCGAGGTCCCTCGCCCGGTCGCGCACGTAGGAGGACACGCCGAAGATCTCCTGCACCAGGACGATGCCGGCGCCGGACGGCTCGGCGGGGCGGAAGCGGTGCACCGGCAGGTCGCCGTCCGGTCGGGGCAGGGTGATGACGTCAGGGGTGGACATGGGCCCAGTCTGCGGGGAGGTGGGCGCGAGGGCCACCGGACCGTGGCCCCGGGTCCGTCGGTCGACGTGGATAGGGTCGGCGCCGTGACCCTGTTCGTGCACCGCGACACCAGCACGGCGGCCCTCGCGGAGGGCCTGGCCGACCTGTTGGCGACGCCGCTGCCCGACCCCTTCGACGAGGAGGTGGTGGCGGTCCCCGCCAAGGGGGTCGAGCGCTGGCTGGCGCAGCGGCTCTCGCACACGCTCGGTGCCGGGCCGACGGGCCACGACGGGGTGTGCGCCGGGGTCCGCTTCCTCCACCCGCACTCGCTGGTCTCGATGGTCCTCGGCATCGAGCGCGACGACCCGTGGCACCCGGACCGCCTGGTCTGGCCGGTGCTGGAGTCGATCGACGCCAGCCTCGACGAGGACTGGGCGGGGACCCTCGCCACCCACCTGGGTCACGGCTCCACCGAGCCGGCTGCCGCGCTGCGCCGCGGTCGACGGTATGCCGTGGCGCGCCGGCTCGCCGGCCTGTTCGCCGCCTACGCCTCCTCCCGTCCGGCGATGCTCACCGACTGGCGCGGCGGCGGCCAGGGCGACGGCCTGGGGGGCCGGGTCGAGGCGGACCTCGCCTGGCAGCCCCCGCTGTGGCGCGAGGTGCTGAGCCGGGTGGACGCCGAGCCACCGGACGTGCGCCACGACCGGGTGGTGCAGGCGCTGCGGGCGGCGCCGGAGGATCCGACCGGAGCCGGCGCCCCGCAGCTCGACCTGCCCGGGCGGCTCTCGCTCTTCGGGCACACCCGCATCGCGCGCAGCGAGGTGGAGGTCGTCGCGGCGATCGCGGAGCGACGTGACGTCCACCTGTGGCTCCCGCAGGCCTCCCCGGCGGCCTGGGACGCCCTGGCCGGCACCGCCCCCGGGGGGCCGGTCCCACGGGAGGAGGACGACAGCGCCCTGCTCGTCGACCACCCGCTGCTCGCCAGCCTGGGGCGCGACGCCCGCGAGCTGCAGCGCACCCTGGCGTTGGCACCGCATACCCCCGGCGAGCGACATCCACGGAGCGCTCCGGCCGGTCGCGCCGGCGGCCGCACCGCCCCCTCGCTCCTGCAGCTGCTCCAGGCCGACCTGGAGGCCGACCACGTCCCCACGGACGCCGAGCGGGCCGGCCGGCAGGTCCCCGCCGAGGACCGCAGCATCCAGGTGCACGCCTGCCACGGGCGGTCGCGGCAGGTCGAGGTTCTGCGCGACGTGCTCACCGACCTGCTGGAGCACGACCCCACCCTGGAGCCGCGCGACATCCTCGTCATGTGCCCGGACATCGACACCTACGCACCCCTCGTCCACGCCGGGTTCGGCCTGGGCGAGGTGGTGCGCGAGACCGGTCCCGGTGGCGCGGTGCCCGCCACCCACCCCGCGCACACGCTGCGGGTCCGGCTCGCCGACCGCTCCCCGACCGTGGCCAACCCGCTGCTGGCGCTGGCCGCCCGGCTGGTCGAGCTCGCGGGGGGCCGGCTGGGTGCCGGGGAGGTGCTCGACCTCGCCCGCACCGCCGCCGTGCGTCGCCGCTTCGGGCTGGACGACGACGACCTGGAGCGGATCGGTGACTGGGTGGATGCGGTCGCGATCCGGTGGGGCCTGGACGACGCCCACCGCGGTGACTACGCGCTGCCCGGGCTGAGCCAGAACACCTGGGAGTCCGGGCTCGCCCGGGTGCTCGTCGGCGCCGCCGTCGACGGCGAGGAGCTCGACCACCTCGGCACCACCCTCGGCCTCGACGACCTGGACAGCGCCGACCTCGACCTGGCCGGACGGATGGCCGAGCTGGTCGCCCGGCTGGGCGCCACCCTGCGCGCCCTGCGCCGCGCCGACACGGTCGCCGAGTGGGTCGGGACGCTCACCGACGGCGTCCTCGGGGTGGCCGACGTCCCCCCGTCGGAGGCGTGGCAGGTCACCCAGCTGCGTCGCGAGCTCGACCTCGTCGGGACGCATGCCGGCGCGCGGGCCGGTGACGGGCCGGGGTTGTCCCTCTCCCTCTCCGACGTCCACGCGCTGCTGGACGAGCACGCGGCCGGGCGGGCCACCCGGTCCAACTTCCGCACCGGCACGCTGACCGTCTGCACCATGGTGCCCATGCGCTCGGTCCCGCACCGGGTCGTCGCCCTGGTCGGCCTCGACGACGGCGTCTTCCCCCGCACCACCGCACCCGACGGCGACGACGCCACGGCGCGTCGCCCGGTCACCGGGGAGCGCGACCCGCGCAGCGAGGACCGCCAGCTGCTGCTCGACGCGGTCATGGCGGCCGGCGACACGCTCGTCATCACCTACACCGGCTTCGACGAGCACACGGGCGCCCCGCGCCCGCCCGCGGTGCCGCTCGGCGAGCTGCTCGACGCCGTCCGGCGGACCGCGCACCCCTCCTCCCCCGGGGTATGCCGCGTGCTCGCCCACCACCCGCTGCAGCCCTTCGACCCGCGCAACCTCGGTGCGTCGCGCCCGGGTGCGCCGGCGCTGCTGCCCGGCGGCGGGCCGTTCAGCTACGACCCGGCGGCGCTGGCCGGCGGCCGGGCCGCGGTCTCCCCCCGGGCGCCGCGACCCCGACCCGTCGACCCGGACCTGGAGCCGCTGCCCGGTGACCAGGTCGAGCTGGACGCGCTGCTGCGCTTCTTCGACCACCCGGCGCGCGCCTACCTGCGCGACCGGCTGGGGCTCGTGCTCCCCGAGGTGCCCGAGGAGCAGGGCGAGGGCATCCCCATCGACCTGGGCGGACTGCAGAAGTGGGCGGTCGGCGACCGGGTGCTGCAGGCGGTGCTGGCCGGGCGCGACCCCGGTGCCACCGTCGACGCCGAGCTGTGGCGCGGCGAGCTGCCGCCCCGGGCGCTCGGTGCCGGTGTCCTCCGGGAGGTCACCGAACAAGCGCAGATCGTGGCCGAGGCCACGTGGCGGACGGCCGGACGGGGCGGCTGGGGGGTGCCGCTGGAGCGGGGCACCCTCGACGTCGACCTCGTGCTGCCCAGCGGCACCCGGCTGACCGGCACGCTGACCGGGCTGATCGGCTCCCGCGTCGTCACGGCGACCTACTCCACGGTGCGGGCCAAGCAGCGGCTGCGCTCCTGGATCACCTCCCTGGTCCTCGCCGCCGCGATGGGCCCGCAGGCGACCAGCCACCTGCTCGGGGCCCAGAAGCGCGGGCGCCGGCCGGGCGGGGTGCACCTCGCCCACGGCCCGCACGACCCCGACCGCGCCCTCGAGCTGCTGGACCAGCTCGTCGACCTGCGCTCGCGCGGCCTCGTCGAGCCGCTGCCGCTGCCGCCGCGGACCGCGCTGACCTGGGCGGAGGCATACCTGCGTGGTCCGGGTGACGCGCACGCCGCGACCCTCGACGCGGTGCGTGAGTGGCGCACCGACGACACCTTCGAGACGGCGTTCCCCAAGGAGCAGGACGACCCGAGCCACGCCTTCGTGCACGGTGACGGGGTGCCCCTGCGCGACATCCTCGGCGTGCCCCGGGACGACGAGCGGTGGACGCCGGGCGTGGACCACCGGCTGGGTCAGCTGGCGCTGCGGGTGTGGGGCCCGGTGCTGACCGACGGCGCCGAGCGCAAGGAGCGGCTGTGAACGCGCTGACCCCGTTCTCGATCACCGACCCGCTGCCCACCGGCACCGTGCTGCTCGAGGCGAGCGCGGGGACCGGCAAGACGTGGACCATCGCGGCGCTGGTGACCCGCTACGTCGCCGAGGGGGTCGTGACCCTCCCGGAGATGCTCGTCGTGACCTTCGGCCGAGCCGCGAGTCAGGAGCTGCGGGCCCGGGTGCGCGAGCAGCTGGTCGCGGCGGAGCGGGCCCTGGCCGACCCGCCGGCCGAGGGCGGGGACGACGACCTGGTCACGCTGCTGCTCGACGCCGACGAGCAGGAGCGGGCGGTGCGCCGCCGACGGCTGCGGACGGCGCTGTCCGACATCGACGCCGCCACCATCGCCACCACCCACCAGTTCTGCCAGCAGGTGCTGCGCAGCCTGGGCGTCGCCGGGACGGCGGACGCCGACGCCGAGCTCGTGGACGACCTCGACCGGCTGCTCGTCGAGGTCGTCGACGACCTCTACCTGCGCGCCTTCGCGCTGCGCGACGAAGATCCCTTCTTCACCCGCCGGGAGGCGCTGCAGATCGCCCGGACCGTCGTCGACGACGTCCACGCCGAGCTGCGCCCCACCGCCGCCGAGCCGCGCTCGGTGCCCGACCGGCGGGTCCGCTTCGCGCGGGCCGTGCGGGAGGAGCTCGACCTGCGCAAGCAGCGGCTGCAGGTCATGCACTACAACGACCTGCTCACCCAGCTCGCCGGGGCGCTGGAGGGCGAGCACTCGCCCGCCCGGGCCCGGATGCGCCAGCGCTGGCGGGTCGTGCTCGTCGACGAGTTCCAGGACACCGACCCCATCCAGTGGTCGGTGCTCGACCGGGCCTTCTCCGGCCACGCCCACGCGATGGTGCTCATCGGCGACCCGAAGCAGGCGATCTACGCCTTCCGGGGCGGCGACGTCCCGACCTACCTCACGGCCGCGGGGACGGCGGACGAGCGGCGCACCCTGCTGCGCAACTACCGCTCCGACCCCGGCGTGGTGCAGGCGCTGGGGGCGATGCTCTCCGGGGCCCAGCTCGGTGACGAGCAGATCGTCGTGCACCCGGTCACAGCCCACCGGGACGGGCCACGGCTGCACGGCGCCCCGAGCACCGCCCCGGTGCGGCTCCGGCAGGTCCTGCTGCGCGACCACCTCGGCAATGACACCCGGATGCCGACCGTCCGCCCGTGGATCGCGCGCGACCTCGCGCACGACGTCGCCGCGCTGCTGGCCTCCGGGGCCACCTTCGACGGGCGGCCGGTGCAGGCCCGTGACGTCGCCGTGCTCGCGCACCGCGCCAAGGACCTGCACGAGGCGCAGCGCGCGCTGCGCGAGCTCGGGATCCCCGCCGTGAGCACCGGCGGCTCCACGGTCCTGCACAGCCGCGCGGCGCACGAGTGGCTCGCGCTGCTCGAGGCGATGGCCGCGCCGCACCGCCCGGTGCTGACCCGGTCGGCGGCGCTCACCGACCTGCTCGGGTATGCCGTCGCCCGGGTCGGTGACCGCGGCGAGCGGCAGGACGACGAGCTCGAGGACGAGCTGGCGCTCACCTGCCGGGAGCTGGCCGGGCTCTACGCCCGGCAGGGCGTCGCCGCGGTCCTCGAGCTGCTCACCGCCCGCGGGCTGCCCGGACGGGTGCTGGCCCAGGTGGGCGGCGAGCGCACGCTCACCGACCTGCGGCACGTCGCCCAGCTGCTGCACGAGAACGCCCGGCGCGACCAGCTCGGCCTGGTGGCGCTGCTGGAGTGGCTGCGCGCCGGGATGGCCGAGGACTCCCCCCAGAGCGCCGGGGCCCGGACCCGCCGCCTCGACAGCGACGCCGCCGCGGTGCAGCTGGCGACGATCCACGGCAGCAAGGGCCTGCAGTACCCCGTCGTCTACCTGCCCTCGCTCGGCGACCGGTGGGTCAGCGACTCCCCCGCCATCCCGCTCTTCCACGACGAACCGCCGGAGCGCACCCGCTGCCTGGACGTCGGTGGCGACGACCGCGCCAACCCGGGCTGGGCCGAGGCGGTGCGGCGGCACAAGGAGGAGGACGCCGGTGAGTCGCTGCGGCTGCTCTACGTCGCGCTCACCCGCGCGCAGAGCCAGGTGGTGACCTGGTGGGCGCCGGTCAACAACGCCAGCAGCTCGGGCCTGCACCGGGTGCTCTTCGGGCGCGAGCCGGGGGAGGGCGAGGTGCCGCACCAGGTGCGGGTGCAGCGCCAGGACGACGCCGCGACGCAGCTGCTGGGGCGATGGGCGACGGAGGGGGCCTTCGCCCTCGAGCGGGCCGACCACGCGAGCGACGTCGTCCCCGCGCCGGCGCCGGAGGTGCCCGGGCTCGCGGTCGCCCGGTGGACGCGCCGGGTCGACCATGAGTGGCGGCGCACGTCCTACACCGCGCTGTCCACGCCATCGGAGACCGGCCTGGACACCGCCGGGGTGAGCACCGAGCCCGAGGTCGGCCTCACCGGCCGCGAGGACGAGCCCAGCGGCCCGGACCTCGTGGCCGAGAGCGTCCCGGCCCTGCCCGGCCTGGGCGAGGTGGCACCGGTGCCCGGTGCAGGGGTGCCCTCGCCCATGGCCGAGCTCCCGGTCGGCGCGACCTTCGGCTCCCTCGTGCACGCGGTGCTGGAGCACGCCGACCCCGGGGCCGAGGACCTGGCCGGCGAGCTGCGCACCCACCTGCGCGAGCAACGCGCCCAGTGGCCGGTGGACCTGGGCGAGGGCGGCGAGGACCTCCTGGTCGACGCCCTGGTCGCCGTCTGCCACACGCCGCTGGGGCCGCTCGCCGGTGGCGCCACGCTGCGCGACGTCGGGAGCTCGGACCGGCTGTGCGAGCTCGACTTCGAGCTCCCGCTGGGGGGCGGCGACCTGCGCCGTGGTCGCGCCGGCGACGGAGCGGCCCTGCTCGGGGACCTGGTGCCGCTGCTGCGCGGCCATCTCCCGCCGGGCGACCCGGTGCGCGGGTGGGCCGAGGTGCTCGAGGGGGCGCCGGACCTCGCGGGTCAGCAGCTGCGCGGCTACCTGACCGGGTCGGTTGACGTCGTGCTGAGGGTGCGGTCCACCGGTGGCGACTCCTTCCTCGTCGTCGACTACAAGACCAACTGGCTGGGCAGCCCGGAGGAGCCGTTGACCGCAGCGGACTACCGACCGGAGCGGTTGGCCGAGGCCATGGGGCACTCCTCCTACCCCTTGCAGGCGCTGCTCTACGCCGTCGTCGCCCACCGCTTCCTGCGCTGGCGGCTGCCCGGCTACGACCCCGAGCAGCACCTCGGCGGCGTGCTCTACCTCTACCTGCGGGGCATGTCTGGCCCGGCCACCCCGGTCGTCGACGGTATGCCGTGCGGCGTCTTCTCGTGGCGACCGCCGGTGGCGCTGGTCGTCGGCGTCTCCGAGCTGCTCGACGGGGCGGACCGGACGACGGGGGTGGTCGGGTGAGCGCGCCGCCGGGTGACACCGCGGCCGGTGCGGCCGTGCTGGACCTCTTCGAGCGGGTCGACGAGCACGACCGGCGCCTGGCCCTGACGACGGCCACCGGCACGGCGCTGGCCGCCTTCAACGAGGCCGGCCTGCTCACCGCCGCCGACGTGCACGTGGCCACCGGGCTGGGTCGGGCCGCCGGAGAGAAGGACGCCGACGTCGTCCTCGCCGCGGCGGTGGCGACCCGGGCCGTCCGCTCGGGGTCGGTGGCCGTCGACCTCGCGGCGCTCGCGACCCACGGGGCGCAGGCGCTTCCCGAGCTGCCGTGGCCGGACCCGGCGGGATGGACCGGGGTGGTCGCCGGTAGCCGACTCGCGGCCGCGGGCGGGCTGGTGGTGGAGGATGCCAGCGGTCTCGTCTACCTCCAGCGCTACCACCACCAGGAGGTGCAGGTGGCGGCGGACCTGCGGGCGCGGGCCGCGCTCGGCCCTCCCGAGGTCGACGAGGAGGTGCTGAGCGCCGGGCTGACCCGGATCTTCCCCGGGGAGGGATACGCCGAGCAGCGCGCGGCGGCCGAGGTGGTCGTGCGCTCCCGGACCGGCGTCATCACCGGTGGCCCGGGCACCGGCAAGACGACGACCGTGGCGGGCGTGCTGACCCTGCTGGCCGAGCAGGCCGCCGCCGCCGGCCAGCGACCGCCCCGGGTCGGGCTGGCCGCGCCGACCGGCAAGGCCGCCGCGCGGGTCAAGGCGGCGGTGGACCGGGCCCTGGACGAGATCGAGGCACGCACCGAGGCGTCCTCGGGACGGGCGGTCGTCGACCGGCTGCGCGAGGTCGAGCCGCGCACCCTGCACCGGCTGCTCGGGTGGCGTCCCGGCTCCCGCAGCCGCTTCCGCCACCACCGCGGCAACCGCCTGCCCCACGACGTCGTCCTCGTCGACGAGGCGTCGATGGTCTCCCTCACCCAGATGGCCCGGCTGCTGGAGGCGCTGCGGCCGGCGGCGCGGCTCATCCTCGTCGGGGACGCCGACCAGCTCGTCTCGGTCGAGGCGGGGGCGGTGCTGGCCGATCTGGTGGCTGCCGTCCCCGAGCACGACGCCCCCGGTCGGGACATGGCCGACCACGACGCGCCCGATACCTCTGCCGGCCAGGGCGGCCCCGACGAGGCGGCCCGGCCGGCTCCGCTCGCCCTCGCCCGGCTGCGCACGGTCCACCGGTTCGGCGAGACCATCGGCGCGCTCGCCCACGCGCTGCGGGTCGGCGACGCGGACGCCGTGGTGGATGCGCTGTCGGCGGGCAGCGAGGAGGTGCGCTGGGAGCGCGGGCCCGAGCCCGAGGCATACCTGCGGCAGGTCCTCACCGGGCAGGCCCTCGACATCCTGCGGGCCGCCCGGACGGGCGACGACGACGCCACCCTCGCGGCGCTGCACCGCCACCGCCTGCTCTGCGCCCACCGGGAGGGTCATCGCGGCGTGCGCCGGTGGAACCATCTCGTCGAGACGTGGATGGCCGAGGAGACCGGGCTGAGCTTCTACGAACCGATGTACCTCGGCCGGCCGTTGCTCGTCACCGCCAACGACTACGCCACCGGCGTCCTCAACGGCGACACCGGCGTGGTCGTGGCCTCGCAGACGCCCGCCGGGGCCCCGGTGCGGATGGCAGTCATCGACGGCACGGGGGGACGCACCCGCTACGCCCCCTCCCGCCTGGGTGACGTCGAGACCATGCACGCGATGACGATCCACAAGGCGCAGGGCAGCCAGGCCCAGGAGGTCACCGTGCTGCTGCCGGAGCTGGACAGCCCGCTGCTGACCCGGGAGCTGTTCTACACCGCCGTGACCCGGGCCGAGCGGCAGGTGCGGGTGCTCGGGTCCGAGGAGGAGGTGCGGGCCGCCGTCGAGCGACGGGTCGTCCGCGCCAGCGGGCTGCGCCAGCGGTTGAGCTGAGCGCATGCTGCAAGGAGCCATTGCTGCACGTAGCGATCACTCTCGTCACCGACGACGACGTCCAAGAGGTGCGTCCGAGCGGGCGTCGGACCCCCGTCGTGCACCGACGACCTCCTCAGCTGGGTGGGGTCGCCCATTCCGGTAGCGGTACCGACGACTCATCCGCCTCCCACGACTCCAGGATCTCGAAGCCGCTGGCGGTGCCCGTGAGTCGGAGAGCGCCGCTGGGTTCTGGGCCAGGAGCTCCTGGCCATCTGCCCACGGCGATGACTTCGGTGTTCCCCGAGATGTACCAGGTGTCCAGGCACGGGTTCTGCAGCGACGCCACGTCGCACGTCTCGACCTCTCCCAGCTCCCAGAAGTCGCTCACCGCGACGCGCGGGTCCCATCCCTCCAGGACCTCCCCCACCGGGTAGTTCGCCAGCCGCTCCTCCTCAGCGGCCTCGGCCTCTGACTCCTGGGCCTCCAGTTGTGTCTGGTACTCGTGAAGGCCCAGTGCGAAGCCTGCTCTGTATGCCTGCTCTGCCTCCACGCCGGCGAACGAGCCCTGCTCGCTCACGGTCCCCGGGTCGTAGTAGTCCTCCCGACCGTAGAGCCCTGCCTGGTGGCCGCTGCGGAACGCCCGCTCGAATCCTGGATGGTCGTCAGCCGACGCGTCGCCATCCGGCTCCGGCGGCGTGTCCATGTCGACGGCAGCACTCACCTCGACGGCGGACTCGGAGTCGTCGTTCGCCTCATCGGTGACAGCGCCCTCCGACGACTCCCCTTCGGACTCGGCGTCCTCGGTCGGCGCCGCCACACTCGCGGACTCGCCCTCACCTCCGACGTCTTCACTCTCGCCGCAACCAGCCAGGATGACCAGCAGAGCCAGGGCGGGGATCGATGACGTCCCGCACGAAACTCGAGTCATGTGCGCCTCCCACGGATGAGGTGCAGCGAGCGTAGCGGTGCCGACCTCCACGCGCCAGTGCCCGATGGAATTCGTGAAGGCCGATGCGACACCCGTCCCGACGGTGCCTTCGGCCCGGTCCTCCCCCGGTCCGGAAGGGCGCGACTGCACCGGGTATGTCGTGGAATTGCCCCGGGCGGCGACCTATCCGCTGCAGTCGCGCACCACCGGACGCGGGATCGGGCCTGGGGCCGGCCGGGAGTCCCTGCCCGGCCGGCCCCAGGGGGCCTGCCACCCGCCGTTCAGGGCGGGGAGACCCGGGG
Source organism: uncultured Serinicoccus sp. (assembly GCF_947487915.1). Classification (GTDB taxonomy): domain Bacteria; phylum Actinomycetota; class Actinomycetes; order Actinomycetales; family Dermatophilaceae; genus Ornithinicoccus. The sequence goes on from NZ_CANKYH010000003.1 coordinate 209,156, forward strand.
ACGGGAGCGGTGAGTCCCTGCACCGCTCCCGCCCGGTCTACGCCGCGGCCAGCCCTTCGGCCGGGCTGACCCGGGCCGCCCGCCGGGCCGGCAGCACGCTCGCCAGCACCCCGGCCAGCAGCGCCACGCCGACGATGACGCCGACGCGCACCCAGGGCACCGCCAGCGACAGCGGGGTGCCCTCCGGGAGGATCGTCTGGACGCCGAGAGCGGCATACCCGATCCCGAGCGCAAGGCCCAGCCCGGCGCTGACCAGGGCCAGCAGCACCCCCTCGGCGAGCAGCATCCCGCGCATCTGGCCGCGGGTGAGCCCGAGCCCGCGCAGCAGGGCGTGCTCCCGGTGCCGCTCGATGACCGACAGCGACAGGGTGTTGGCGATCCCGACGACGGCGATGAGGACCGCGACCCCCAGCAGGGCGGTGGCGACGAGCACCATCACGTCCAGCACCTGGGCGACGAGCGCCCGCTCGGCGGCGGCCCCCTGGACGGTCATGCCGCTGTCCGCGGTGACCTCACCGACGGCGAGCATGGTGTCGCCGACGTCGGCGTCGTCGTCCAGCCGGAGGAGCACCGCACCGGGCTGCGAGGTGTCGCCGGTCAGCGCCTGCAGGTCCTCGGGCTGCACCACGAGCCCGGCGGCGCCCAGTCCGAGCTCGATGACGGTGAGGTCGCGGCTCCCGCCCGGCCCGCTGACCGTCAGGGTGTCCCCCGCCTCGACGCCGTAGCTGGCCCGGTCGAACGACCCGAGGCCCACCGTGCCCGGCGCCAGCGCGGCGACGAGCTCCTCGCTGCGCAGGACGCGCTGCGCGCTGCCCTGGTCGAGCGCGGCCACCGCGACCTCGCCGACGTCGCCGTCGCCGACCTCGAGGTATGCCGTGTCCACCGCCTCCGCGGCGCGCACGCCCTCCACCGCGGCCAGCCGGTCCACCACGCCCTCGTCGACGGCGGTGGTCACCGGCACGTCCCCGTCCAGCGCGGGCTCGGTCTGCGCCACCAGGTCGACGGCATACGCCTGGTCGATCTCCCCGAGGGCGGTGCGCTCACCCGAGGCGGCGCCCACCGAGGTCATGGTGATGAGGGTGACCCCGACGAGCAGGGCGGCGCTGGTGGCGGCCGCCCGGCCCGGGTTGCGGACGGCCCCGGTGACCGCGAGGCGACCTGGCACCCCGGCCGGCCGTGCGGCCAGGCCGAGCAGGCGCACGAGCGCGGGCACGAGCACCACCGCGGCCAGCAGCACGCCGACGAAGGAGACCAGGCCGCCGGCCACGCCGAGGAGCACCTGCCGCAGGAGGGCGGCGAGCACCATGAGACCGGTGCCACCGGCGACGAGGAGCAGCGCGAGCAGCACCCGCACCCGGCTCACCCGGGAGGCGGCGGCCGGCTCCCCCGCCGGCCGCAGCGCGGCCAGCGGCGACACCCGGGTGGCCCGACCCGCCGGCCACCAGGAGGCCAGCAGGGTGATCGCCACCCCCACGACCACCGGCGCCACCAGGCTGAGCCACCCGACCTCCAGGCCGGTGCCCAGCGGGAGGCCGAGGTCGGCCCCGCGGGCCAGTCCCAGCAGCAGCTGGGCGACCCCGAGCCCGGCACCTACGCCGACCGCCGAGGCCGCCGTCCCGAGCACCAGCGCCTCCAGGAGCACCGAGCGGCGCACCTGGCCCCGGGTGGCCCCGACGCAGCGCAGGAGCGCGAGCTCCCCGGTCCGCTGAGCCAGGGTGATGGTGAACGTGTTGGCGATGACGATGGCCGCCGTGGCCAGCGACACCGCGCCGAAGCCGAGCAGGATCGACCCGAGCACGAAGGTCTGGCCGGTCAGACCGGCGACCCGCTCGGCAGCGGCCTCCGACCCGGTCTGGAGGGCGACCCCCGGCACCGCCTCCGCCAGCGCGTCCCGCACCTCGTCGACGGTCGACCCCTCGGCCACCGTCACCTGGGCGGACCCGTACGACAGCTGGGGGTCCAGCTCGCGCAGCGTGGCGTCCGTGGCGAGGAACCCCTCCTGGTAGCTGAGCGTGTGCACCTCCCCGGGGTCCACCACCCCGACCACGGTCAGGGTCAACGGGTCGCCGGGGGCGCCGTCCACGGTGCGCGTGGTGAGCGTGAGCTCGTCCCCGACACCGGCCTGGCCGGCGAGGGCCTGGTTGACGGTCGCCTCGTCCTCGCCCGCCGGCATCCGACCCTCGAGCAGGGTCATCCCCCCGGCCGGCACCGAGGTGCCCACGAGGAAGCTGCTGCCCCGGTCGACGCCCACCGTCGCGTCCGCGACGACCCGGTCCACCCCGGGCGTGCCCGCCACCCGGTCCACGTCGTCGGCCTCCAGCCACGTGTCGTCCCCGGTCACGACCAGGTCGGCGTCGCGCAGCCCGCCGGCCACCGCGTCCTCGAGCCCGGCCTGGGCGGTCGAGACGACCACCAGGCTGGTGGTCAGGAAGCCGACCCCGATGAGGATCGCCACCGCCGCCGAGACCAGCCGCCGGCCGCGGGAGGCGAGGCCGGCCGCCATCCACCGGGCCGCCATCAGGCGACCTTCCCGAGGTCGCGGATCCCGGCCAGCACGGTGTCGGCGTCCGGGTCGAGGATCTCCCCGGCGATCTTGCCGTCGGCGAGCAGCAGCACCCGGTCGGCGACCGCCGCAGCGTTCGGGTCGTGGGTCACCATGACCACCGTCTGGTGCCACTCCTCGACCGACCGGCGCAGCAGGGCGAGGACCTCGGCGCCGGTCGTGCTGTCCAGGGCGCCGGTCGGCTCGTCGGCGAAGATCACCTCCGGCCGGGTCACCAGGGCCCGGGCCAGGGCGACCCGCTGCTGCTGGCCGCCGGAGAGCTCGCCCGGGCGGTGGTCCAGGCGCCCACCCAGGCCGAGGGCCTCGACCACCGTGCCCTCCCAGCCGGCGTCGACCGAGCGACCGGCCAGGTCGAGCGGGAGGCGGATGTTCTGCCGAGCGGTCAGCGTCGGCAGCAGGTTGAAGGCCTGGAAGACGAAGCCCACCGAGCGCCGGCGCAGCCGGGTCAGCTGGGCGTCGGACAGCGAGGTCAGCTCGTGCTCACCGAGGTAGCTCCGTCCGCTGGTCGGGGTGTCGAGTCCGGCCAGCAGGTGCATGAGGGTCGACTTGCCCGAGCCGCTGGGCCCCATGATCGCGGTGAACCTGCCCGCCTCGATCCCGACGGACACGCCGTCGAGGGCGGTGACCGCGGCCTCGCCGCGGCCGTAGGTCTTGGTGAGGTCGAGGGCGCTCGCGGCCAGGGCGCTGCCCTGCCGGGTCGGGCCGGTCCTGCCGTGCTGGGATGTCGTGGTCGTCATACCCAGGACGCTAGGGACCAGCCACCGCTCGCGGCATCATCCACCAGTCGTGACCTGCGGCGACGCAGGTCCACCCCCGGTATGACGTGCGCGGGCCCCGCTGCGGCGTGCCTACTCCGGCCGGCCGACGAGCCCGGTCTGGTAGGCGGTGATGACCATCTGCACCCGGTCGCGCAGGTCGAGCTTGGCCAGGACCCGCCCGATGTGGGTCTTGACGGTCGCCTCGGCCAGGAAGAGCTCCGCGGCGATCTCGCCGTTGGTCAGGCCCCGGCCGACCGCCTCGAGCACCTCGCGCTCCCGCTCGGTCAGCGGGTCCAGGCGCGACACGGCGGCGCGCCTGCGTGCGGCCGTGGTGCTCTCGGCCCCGGCGTCGGGGAGGTCCGGCACGAAGCGTTCCAGCAGCCGCCGGGTGGTCGAGGGCGCCATCGCCGCGTCCCCGGCGTGCACGGCCCGGATCGCCGCCAGCAGCTCTTCCGGACCCGCGTCCTTGAGGAGGAAGCCGGAGGCGCCCGCCCGGAGCGCGGCGAAGACGTAGTCGTCCAGGTCGAAGGTGGTCAGCACCAGCACCTTGGGGGGTTCCACCGGACCGGGGTCGCGCAGCAGCCGGCGGGTCGCCTCGACCCCGTCCATGCGAGGCATCCGGATGTCCATGAGCACGACGTCGGGCCGGGTCTGGGCGATCGCGTCCAGCGCGGCGGACCCGTCGCCGGCCTCGCCGACCACCGACATGTCGTCCTGCGCGTCGAGCACCATCCGGAAGCCGGCGCGCACGAGCGCCTGGTCGTCGACGAGGAAGAGGCGGATCGGGGTCATCGGGTCCCTCCTGAGGTATGCCGTGCTGCCGGCTCGCGATCTCCCGACGCGTCGAGCGGTTGGCCGGGGTCGGCGGGGCTCGCCGACGCGCCCACGGACGCGGCCCCGGCGTCGGACGCGGCCCCGGCGTCGGATGCGGCGGTGCGTGCGACGGGCAGGGTGGCCACGACCTCCCAGCCCCGTCGGGTCCGGGGCCCGGCGCTCACGCTGCCCCCGAGGACCTCCACCCGCTCGCGCATGCCGATGAGACCGTTGCCCTCGCCGTCGTGCTCGTCCTGGGCGGCCCCGTCGCCGTCGTCCGTGACCCGCACGAGCAGCACCTCGGGCGTGCGCAGCAGGTCGACGTCGACCGAGGCACCCGGCCCGGCGTGCTTCATGGCGTTGGTCAGGGCCTCCTGCACCACCCGGTAGGCGGCGAGATCCACGTCACGGGGCAGGTCGGCGACCTCGCCGCGGACGTGCGCCTCCACGTCGACGCCCGACCCGCGCACCCGCTCGACGAGGTCGTCCAGGTGGCCCACCCCCTCCAGCGGGGCGTACTCCGCGCCGCTGCCCGTGTCCCGCAGCACCCCCACGAGCCGCCGGGTGTCCGCCAGCGAGGTCCGCGCGGTCTCCGCCAGCGTCTCCAGGGTCCCGGCCGCCCGTTCCAGCGCCGCCCGGTCCGCGGCCATGCCCGGCTCCTTCGCCAGCGCCTGGCGCGCGGCATACAGCCCGCCGTCGGCCTGGACGACCACCACGGCGAGGGAGTGGGCGACGACGTCGTGCATCTCCCGCGCGATGCTGGCCCGCTCGTCCTGCGCCGCGAGCCGGGAGCGCTGGGCCTGGTCACGGGCGAGGGCCCGGTTCTGCTCCTGCAGCCGCAGCACCACCTCGCGGCGACGGCGCATGACGTCGCCGAGGGCCCAGGCGACACCGACGAAGCAGGCCATGAACAGGGACTGCACCGCCACGATGCTGAGGTAGGAGCCGAGCCCGAAGTAGAACGACCAGCGCAGGGCACCGAGCACGGCGCCGGCCAGGGCCATCGCGAGAACCGTCCGCGCGGTCCGTCGGCTGCCGAAGGCGGCGGCGCTGTAGACCACGACGAGGACCGCGATGTTGGTCGGCATCGGCCCGTCGCTGAGGACCAGCTGGAGCAGGCAGCCCACGGCGGCGACGACGGCCACCCTCATGGGGTGACGGCGCCGCCAGAAGAGGGGCACGATCTGCAGCAGGCTGTAGAGGATCGACCCGGGGCCGCCCCAGCCGGCACCGCTGACGAGGTAGATCAGCAGGAACGCCGCCACCACGGCCGCGTCCGGCAGCCACGCCCGGGAGCGCACGCCGCGCGCCAGGTCGGACGCCTGCTCCCGGACGGCCTGCAGCGTGTCGCTCATCCCTGGAAGCCTAGGTGCTGACCTATCGGCGGCGCGTCATACCGGGGTCGCGGCCTGCTCCGCCCACGGGCGGACGCTCAGATCTCCAGCGCCCGCACGATCGGGACCCCGACGCGGTAGGGGATGTGCAGGAAGCTGGGGGCGGCGACCACCGCCAGGTCCGCGCGCCGCCCGACCCGCACCTGGCCGAGGTCGTCGCGGCGCAGGGCGCGGGCACCGCCGAGAGTGGCCGCGCGCAGCGCCTCCGCGGGGGTCATGCCCATCTCCCGGACGGCCAGCGCGATCATCAGCGGCATCGACGAGGAGCTGCACGTCCCGGGGTTGCAGTCGGTCGCCAGGGCGACCTCGACGCCGGCGTCGAGGAGGCGACGCGCGTCGGGGTAGGGCTGGCGCGTCGAGAACTCCACGCCCGGCAGCAGGGTCGCGACCGTCCCGCTGCCGGCCAGGGCGGTGACGTCCGCGTCGATGAGGAAGGTGCAGTGGTCCACGCTGGCCGCGCCGAGCTCGACCGCCAGCTGCACGCCCGGCCCCTCGGACAGCTGGTTGCCGTGCACCCGCAGCTCGAGCCCCGCCTCCCGGCCCGCCTCGAGGACGCGCCGCGACTCCTGCTCGTCGAAGGCATACCTGCTGGCCGGTTCGCAGAACACGTCGACCCAGCGCGCGTGCGGCGCGCAGGCCCGGAGCATCTCGCCGCAGACGAGGTCGAGGTATGCCTCCCGCCCGCCCTCGCCGCGGGCGTCCGGCGGCACCACGTGGGCGCCGAGGAAGGTCGTCTCGGTGGTGACCTCGCGGGCCAGGCGCAGCGCGCGCACCTCGTGCGCGACGTCCAGCCCGTAGCCGCTCTTGATCTCGACGGTGGTGGTCCCCTGGGCGCGCATCTCGGCGACCCGCGCCTGCAGGAGCGCCCGCAGCTGGGCGTCGGTGGCCTCGCGGGTCGCGGCCATGGTCACGGCGATACCGCCGCCGTCGTAGGCCTGCCCGGTCATCCGGGCCGCGAACTCGGCCGACCGGTCCCCCGCGAAGACGAGGTGGGAGTGGCTGTCGACGAAGCCGGGGAGAACCGCCTGACCGCCGAGGTCGATGGCCCAGTCGGCGTCGGGCGCCTGGCCAGCCGGGCCGACCCACTCGACGACGGGGGCGGAGTCCTCCCCGCCGCCCCCGACGACCAGGGCCGCGTCCTCGACCACCCCGAGCCCCCGGGTCAGCGGCGACCCGCCGCCGTCCTCCCGGGTGTCGTCGCAGGTGACCAGCTCGCTGATGCCGGTGATGAGCATGCTCATGCGTCGTTCCTCATGCGTCGATCCTCTCGCGTCTCAGGTCACTCACGCCTTCTGTGCACCGGGCGCGCGGTGCCGGTGGGTCGGTCGGTCCTGCCACAGCGGGGTGATGGCCTCGGTGAGCAGGCGGCCGACGTCGCCGAGGCGGTGCCGCCCGCCCTCGACGACGACGCTGCCGTCGACCACCACCGTGTCGACGTCGGCGGCGCCGGCCGCGAGCAGGAGCTGCGCGGGGTCCGCGCCGGCGGTCCGCACGGTGTCGTCGCGGACGGCGACGAGGTCCGCCCGCGCACCGACCTCCAGGCGACCGGCATCCGGCCAGCCGATGCTCTCGTGCGCGGTCGTCGCAGTGAGCAGGTCGGCCGGGGCGAGGCGGCCGCGCTCCAGCGTGGCGAGCCGCTCGTGCATCTCCAGCGCCCGAGCCTCCTCGATGAGGTCGACGACCGCGTGCTGGTCGGACCCCAGGGACAGGCGCGCGCCCGCCTCCCGCAGCGCCCGCGCCGGGCCGATGCCGTCGGCGAGGTCGCGCTCGGTCGTGGGGCAGAAGCAGGCCCAGGCCCGGTGCCGGCCGAGGAGCGCGACGTCGGCCCCGGTGAGGTGGGTGGCGTGCACGGCGGACAGGTCGGGCCCGAGGACCCCCTCGGCCGCGAGCAGCGCGGTGGGGGTGAGCCCGTGCGCGGCGAGGCAGGCGTCGTTCTCGGCGGGCTGCTCGGACAGGTGCAGGTGCAGCGGGCGCCCGATCCGGTCGGCGCCCCTCCCCGGCCCGCCGTCCACCGCCGCCCGGCGGCGGCCCGCGGCGTCCGCACCCTGGTCCGCCCGCGCCCAGTCGGCCACGACCCGCAGCTGCTCCCGCGGCACCGCCCGCACCGAGTGGATCGCGGCACCCACCCGCAGGTGCGCGGGACCGCCGTCGGTGTGGTCGCGCAGGTCCTCGGCCCGCAGCGCCCACGCCTGCGCGTCCAGGTCCCCGAAGCGCAGCTGCGGCCCCTCCAGCTCGGCGTACCCCGCCCCGTCCAGACCGCCGGCGAGGTAGCAGGTGTCGAGCAGGGTCAGCCGGATGCCGGCGTCCTGCGCGGCCTGCACCAGCGCGTGCCCCATGGCGTTGGGGTCCATGTAGCGCCGGCCGCCCGGCGCGTGGTGCAGGTAGTGGAACTCGCCCACGGCGGTGACCCCGGCCAGCGCCATCTCGGCGTAGACCGCTCGCGCCAGCGCGAGGTAGGAGTCCGGGTCCAGGCGCGCGGCCACGGCATACATCCGCTCCCGCCACGTCCAGAACGTCCCACCACCGTCGTGCGTCCGCCCGCGCAGCGCCCGGTGGAAGGCGTGGCTGTGGGCGTTCGCGAGGCCGGGGAGGACGACGCCGGGCAGCCGGAGGTCACCCTCCTGCGCGGGTATGCCGTCGCTCACCTCGACGAGGCGCCCCGCCTCCACGACGAGCCGGACGTCGCGGCGCACCCCGTCGGGCAGGTGCGCGGCGGAGGCGTGGAAGGCGGTGCGCCCGCTCACGACGGCTCCCCGACGAGGTCGGCCACGCACGCGGCGAGCGCGTCCACGCCCGCGTGGCAGTCACCGGGCTCGGCGTGCTCGGCCGGGCTGTGCGACACCCCGGTGGGGTTGCGGACGAAGAGCATGGCGGTGGGCACCCCCGCCCCGGCGAGGATGCCGGCGTCGTGCCCCGCGCCGGTCCCCAGCACCGGGACGCTCAGCTCGGCCTGGCTGCCCAGCACCCCGCGCAACCGGGCGGCCAGGTCGGCGTCGAAGCGGGTGGTGGGGGTCCACGACTCGCGGGTGACCGTGGCGCCCGCCCCTCCGGAGCTCTCGGTCAGGTCGGCGACGAGCGCCTCGACCTGCGACTCGTCGGCGCCGCGGGCGTCCAGCCAGCCGGTGACGTGGGACGGGATGGCGTTGACCCCGCCCGGGGTGACGGCGACCTTGCCCACCGTCGCGACGCACCCCCGGCGCTCGGCGGCCTCACGGGCTCCGAGGACGAGGCCGGCATATCCGAGCATCGCGTCCCGGCGGTCCTCCAGCCGCGTGGTGCCGGCGTGGTTGGCCTCTCCCGGGAAGTCGAAGCGCCAGCGGCCGTGCGGCCAGATGTCGCTGCCGACCGCGACCGGGGCGTCGAGGTCGACGAGGGCGCGGCCCTGCTCGACGTGCAGCTCGACGAAGCACCCGATCCGGGCGAGGGCCTCCTCGTCGCGGCCGAGCCGCCCGGGGTCGCGCCCGGCGGCCGACAGGGCCTGCGCGTAGGTCACCCCGTCGGCGTCGGTGAGCGCCCGGGCGCGGTCCGCATCCAGCGCCCCGGTGAGCACGCGAGACCCGGCGCAGGCGATGCCGAAGCGGGCCCCCTCCTCGTCGACGAAGTGCGCCACGGCGACGGGCACGGCGGGGACGACCCCCTGGGCCCGCAGCGCGTCCAGGGCGGCGAAGGAGCTGACCACCCCGAGCGGCCCGTCGAAGGCGCCGCCGTCGGGGACCGAGTCGAGGTGCGACCCGATGACCACCCCACGGCGTCCGGCGCGCGCGGCGTCGTCGACGCTGCCGGGCCCGTCCCACCACCAGGCCCACTGGTTGCCGACGCGGTCCTCGACGAGGTCCAGTCCGCGCGCGGCCGCCTCCCCGGCGAACCACTCGCGCAGCTGCGCATCCTCCCGGGTCCAGACGAAGCGGCGGTAGCCACCGCTGCCCACCCGGCCGACCCGGTCGAGGTCGGCCCACAGGCGGTCGAAGGTCCGGAGGTGCTCGGCGTCGCTCACCTGCCCGACTCTAGGGGCGCCGGCACCCGGGTGGCAGGGGCGCGGAAGCGCCGGAGTCTCAGATGTCGGACGGCATACCCTGGGACCCATGAGCGAGGAGCGCGCCGTCGCGGCGGTCGAGGCCGCCGGGCTGGAGTATGCCGTGACCCGGCACGGTCGGGTCGGCAGCCTGGAGGAGGCGGCCCGGGCCCGGGGGGTCGAGCCGCGTGACATCGTCAAGACGCTGGTCGTGCGCCGCGGGGAGGGCGACCACCTCTTCGTGCTCGTGCCCGGCGACCGGGAGATCTCCTGGCCGCGGCTGCGCGCGCTGCTGGGCGTGAACCGGCTCTCCATGCCGGACGCGGAGACGGCACGGGAGGCGACGGGCTACGAGCGGGGCACGATCACGCCGTTCGGCTCGACGACGGCCTGGCCGGTCGTCGCCGACGCCTCCCTGGTCGGCGACCCGGGGCGGCGCATCTCGCTGGGGGCGGGCGCCCACGGCGTCGCGGTCACCGTGCCCGCCGAGGCCGCGCTCCAGGCCCTGGACGCGCAGGTCGCCGAGGTGACCGAGGTCGTCGGCGCCGGCGGGTGAGGTCGGCCGGCGGGCCGCGTCAGCGGGTGAGGTCGACGGGACGCAGGCTCACGGCGAACGGCTCGGTGACGTCGAGCCCCTCGTCGCCCTCCGCGACCTGCTCGGGCACGTAGGCGCCGTCCTCGAGCCGGAGCACCCGGACCGCCGGCTCGTCCGGGTCCACCACCCAGTAGTGGGGACACCCGAAGCGCGCGAGAACCTGCGGCTTGGCGACGAGGTCGGTGCGCCGGCTCGACGGGGAGAGGATCTCCACGGCCAGGACCGGCGGGGTCTCGACCTGGCCGCCGCTGCGCAGCTCGCGGGGGACGACCAGCAGGTCCGGCTGCAGGATGCTGCGCTCGCCCGCACGGACGTCGAGGGGTGCGGCGAGGACGCGCAGGTGGGGAGGGCAGGCAGTGCGGAGGACCGCGAAGAGCTCTCCGCTGACGACCTGGTGCAGGACCGCCGGGCTCGGTGACACGACCAGCTCACCCTCGATGAGCTGGATGGTCATGTCGTCGCGCTGCTCGCGGTAGGCATACAGGTCCTCGACCGTGTAGATGCCCACCTCGGTGATGCTCATGGCGCCCATCGTGCCCCTCCCCCGTCATGCCGTCCAGCATGGCGCATCCGCGGACACCCCGGCCGCGTCGTCCACAGCCGCACGGCCATCAGGCGGCGACGTCCTCCTCGGGCCGGACGAGGACGACCACGTCGCCGTAGCTCAGCTTCTTGCGGCGGCCGGCGAGCGTGCCGAGGACGCGGAAGACCCGCGCCTGCCAGCCGTACTTCGCCCGCACCGCGGCCTGGACCTCCTCGAACTCCGGCCCGGCCTGCACCATCTCGGCGGTGGCCTGGACCGGCAGGGTGCCGGGCGTCGGGGTGCCGGTGCGCGAGCAGGGCTGGACGAGCACGCGCGGGGTGTGCCGCAGCCGCTTGGTCTTGCCGGTGCCCATCGTGGTGTAGAACCCGATGCGCTCGCCGTCGCGCAGCGACACCACCCAGACCGGCGTCGGCACGCCCTCACCGCTGCGCCGGAAGGTGGTGAGCAGGATGAACTCCTCGGCCCCGAGCCGCTGGACCTCTGGTGTCGTCATGGCCCGAACCTACGCCGCAGCGGCTAGAAGAGCAGCAGCCCCACCGGGATCGCCAGGACCAGGCTGAGCACCACCCGCTCGAACCAGATCACCAGCAGCCGGGGGATCGACACCGGGATCTGCGTGCCGACCAGCGAGGGCACCATCGCGGAGAAGAAGATGACCTGGCTGACGCAGACGACGCCGACGACATACTTCACCGACATCGCCGACTCGGCGACCAACGCGGCGGGCAGGAACATCTCGGAGACGCCCAGCGCAGCGGCCTTGGCGACGAGGAGCGGCTCGGGGATCTGCAGCGCCCAGGTGATCGGGTAGAAGAGGTAGCCGAGCCAGTCGAACAGCGGGGTGTACTCCGCGAGCACCAGCCCCAGCAGCCCGATCGACAGGATGCTCGGCAGGATCGCCATCGCCATCTTGACCCCGTCGACGAAGGTCGAGCCGACCACCCGGCCGATGCCTGGGTCCGCGGCGACGGTATGCCGTGCCTCGTGCCACGCAGCAGCCACCCGGCTGCCCTCGACGTCGCGCTCGGGGCGCGCGTCGACGCCGGGCGCCGTCTCGTCGGGCATCCGGCCCAGGGGCGGGATGCGGACCGTGACGGCCGTCACCACGAAGGTGATGAGCAGGGTGGACCAGAAGTAGAGGGACCAGTGCTGCATGAGGTCCAGGGCGTTCGCCACGACGATCATGAAGGTGGCCGACACGGTCGAGAAGCCGGTCGCGATGACCATCGCCTCGCGGCGCGAGTACTTCCCCTCCAGGTAGACCCGGTTGGTGATGAGCAGGGCCAGGGAGTAGGACCCGACGAAGCTGGCGACCGCGTCGATGGCCGATCGGCCCGGTGTGCGGAAGACGGGGCGCATGACCGGGCGGGCCAGCACCCCGATGAACTCCATCAGCCCGTAGCCGGTGAGCAGCGCCAGGAAGATCGCGCCGATCGGCACCAGCAGCCCCACCGGGACGACCAGCGAGTCCAGCAGGAACGGGCCCATGCCGTCGGCGAAGAGCCAGGCCGGACCGATGCCGAGGACGAGCATGACGCCGACGACCAGCCCGACGACGCGGGCCAGGGAGAAGACGAGGTCGGTCGTGCTGCGCCGCCAGCTGCCGGTGACCCAGGGCTGCACGGCGCCGGCGAGGATGAGCGCGAGGGCGTACCACGGCAGGACGGCCGGGACCGCCTCGCGCAGCCAGGACACCACGTGGTCCAGCGGGATGGTGCTGCGGCCACCGAGGGTGACCGGCACGAAGAACATGAGGACGCCCACGGCGGAGTAGACGAAGAACTTCCACATCGGTGCCCGCTCGGGCGCGACTCCGCCCCTTGTCTCGGCGCTCATCTCACTCCCCTTCCCGCATGGGCACCCGCACGCCGCGCTCGGCGGCGACCTCGTCGGCGCGGTCGTAGCCGGCGTCCACGTGCCGGATCACGCCCATGCCGGGGTCGTTGGTGAGGACCCGCTCGAGCTTGTGCCGGGCCAGGTCGGTGCCGTCGGCCACGCTGACCTGCCCGGCGTGCAGCGAGCGTCCGATCCCGACGCCGCCGCCGTGGTGGAGGGACACCCAGGACGCCCCGGAGGCGGTGTTGACCATCGCGTTGAGCAGCGGCCAGTCGGCGATCGCGTCGGAGCCGTCGGCCATCGCCTCGGTCTCCCGGTAGGGGCTGGCCACCGACCCGCAGTCCAGGTGGTCCCGGCCGATGACCAGCGGGGCGCTGACCTCGCCGGAAGCCACCATCTCGTTGAACCTCAGCCCGGCCTTGTCCCGCTCGCCGTAGCCCAGCCAGCAGATCCGCGCCGGCAGCCCCTCGAAGGAGACCCGGTCCTGGGCCCCGCGGATCCACTTCTGCAGGTGGTCGTTCTCGGGGAAGAGGTCCATCACCGCACGGTCGGTCGCAGCGATGTCCTTCGGGTCGCCGGACAGCGCCGCCCACCGGAACGGGCCCTTGCCCTCGCAGAACAGCGGCCGGATGTAGGCCGGGACGAACCCGGGGAACGCGAACGCCCGGTCGTAGCCGCCCTGGCGGGCCTCGTCGCGGATGGAGTTGCCGTAGTCGAAGACCTCGGCGCCGGCGTCCAGGAAGCCGACCATCGCCTCCACGTGCCGGGCCATCGACTCCTGCGCCCGGTCGGTGAACTCCTCGGGCTTCTTCTCGGCGTAGTCGTGCCAGTCGGCGAGGTCGATGCCCGTCGGCAGGTAGGACAGCGGGTCATGGGCGGAGGTCTGGTCGGTGACGACGTCGATGTCGACGCCCCGGCGCAGCAGCTCGGGGAACACCTCCGCGGCGTTGCCGACCACCCCCACGGACACGGCTTCACGTGCGCTCCTGGCCGCCGTCACCCGTTCCACGGCGGCGTCCAGGGAGTCGGCGACCTCGTCGAGGTAGCGGCTCTTGACCCGGCGCCGCAGCCGCGCCTCGTCGACGTCCACGACGAGGCATACCCCGCCGTTGAGGGTGACCGCGAGCGGCTGCGCACCGCCCATCCCCCCGCAGCCGCCGGTGAGCGTGAGGGTGCCGGCCAGCGTCCCGGCGAACTTCTTGGCGGCGACCGCGGCGAAGGTCTCGTAGGTGCCCTGGAGGATGCCCTGGGTGCCGATGTAGATCCACGACCCGGCGGTCATCTGGCCGTACATCGTCAGTCCGAGCTGCTCGAGCCGGCGGAACTCGGGCCAGGTCGCCCAGTCGCCGACGAGGTTGGAGTTGGCGATGAGCACCCGCGGCGCCCACTCGTGGGTCTGCATCACTCCGACCGGGCGGCCGGACTGGACCAGCATGGTCTCGTCCTCGCGCAGGTCGGTGAGGGTGCGGACCATGGCGTCGAAGCTGCGCCAGTCGCGGGCGGCGCGGCCGGTGCCGCCGTAGACGACGAGGTCGTCCGGGCGCTCGGCGACCTCGGGGTCCAGGTTGTTCATGAGCATCCGCAGCGGGGCCTCGGTGGCCCAGGAACGTGCGGTGAGGTGGGTGCCGCGGGGTGCGCGGACGGGGCGGGCGCCTTCCATGGTGGTCTCCTTCGACGTGTCGGTGTGCGGTCAGCTGAGCAGCCCGGTGACCCGCTCGGCGGCGGCGCGGACGCGGCCGTCGAGCACGAGGTCGACGACGGTCTCGATCTCCGGGCTGAGCTGGCGGTCGGGGCCGGGGCCCTCGACCCCAGATCCGCGGAGCAGCGCCACGACGGCGGCGGTGGCGGGGGCGGGCGCGAGCGGGGCGCGCAGGTCGAGGGCGCGGGCGGCGGTGAGCACCTCGATCGCCACGACCCGGGCGAGGGCGTCGACGGCGCGGCGCAGCTTGCGGGCGGCCCCCCAGCCCATGCTCACGTGGTCCTCCTGCATGGCCGAGGAGGGTATGGAGTCCACGCTCGCCGGGGCGGCGAGCCGCTTCAGCTCGGCGACGAGGGCGGCCTGGGTGTACTGCGCGATCATCAGCCCGCTGTCGGTGCCGGGGTCGTCGGCGAGGAAGGGCGGGAGTCCGTGGCTGCGGGCCACGTCGAGGAAGCGGTCGGTGCGCCGCTCGCTGATCCCGGCGACGTCCGCGGCCACGATCGCGAGGAAGTCCAGCACGTGCGCGACGGGGGCGCCGTGGAAGTTGCCGTTGGACTCCACCCGCCCGTCGAGGGTCACGACCGGGTTGTCGACGGCGGCGGCGAGCTCGTGGTCGGCGACGGTGCGGGCATACCCGCAGGTGTCGCGGGCCGAGCCGTGCACCTGCGGCGAGCAGCGCAGGGAGTAGGCGTCCTGGACGCGGGTGCACGCCTCCGTGCGGTGGGACTCCCGGATCGCGCTGCCGCTCAGCAGGGCGCGCAGGTTCTCGGCGGAGCGGGCCTGGCCGGGGTGCGGGCGCAGGGCCTGCAGGTCGGCGGCGAAGACGTCGTCGGTCCCGAGCTGGCCCTCGACGCTCATGGCGGCGGCGACGTCCGCGGTGGTGAGCAGGGTGCCGAGGTCGTGGAGGGCGAGGACGAGCATCCCCAGCATGCCGTCGGTGCCGTTGATGAGGGCCAGCCCCTCCTTCTCGGCCAGCTCGACGGGCGCGATGCCCGCGCGGGCCAGGGCCTCCCCGGCCGGGAGCAGCTCATGGGGCGTCTGCGTCCAGGTGGCGTGGTCGGCGCCCGCGGCCGGGCCGACCCGCACCATGCCCTCGCCCAAGACGGCGAGCGCGCAGTGGGCCAGCGGGGCGAGGTCGCCCGAGCACCCGAGCGAACCGTGCTCGCGCACGACCGGGGTGATGCCGGCGTTCAGGAGCGCGGCATACGCCTGGGCGGTCTCGAGCCGGACGCCGGTCCGGCCGGTGGCCAGCGTCGAGAGCCGGAGCAGCATGAGGGCCCGGGTCACCTCGCGCTCCACCTCCGGGCCCGAGCCCGCGGCGTGGCTGCGGACCAGGCTGCGTTGGAGCTGCGCGCGCTTCTGCGGCGGGATGCTCGTCGTGGCGAGCGCGCCGAAGCCCGTCGAGATGCCGTAGTGCGGCCGGCTGTCGCCGGCCAGCTCCTCGATGATGCGGCGGGTGGCGGTGATGCCCTCGGCGGCCTCGTCGGACAGCGTGACGCGGGCACCGTGCCGGGCGACGGCCACGACCTCGGTGAGCGACAACGGGCCGACGCCGACGACCACCTCGGTCGGGCTGTCAGGTTCGGGACAACGGCTCATGCAGACCATTAAGCCGCTGCCGGGCCGCCGCGTCACCAGGCTCGGGCGTCTCGGTGTCTCAGATCCCGGACTGCTCGCCTCCCGGGCCACGCCGGCCCACCCCCGAGGGAACCTGAGCAGAGAAGAATGCCCGACGCAGGTGTCATCACCCCTGCCTGGGGGGCCTTTCTCTGCTCAGGCTGGCCAGGAGGGGGCTGTTCGGCTCAGGCGGGGCGCCCGAAGCGCTGCACGAAGGCGGGCAGCAGGCCGCGGACGGGCCCCAGCTCCACCGACCTCGCCTGCGCCACGATGGGCTCGACCTCCTCCGGCTCGCAGTAGCCGTGCCCCGCGTAGATGTGCAGCCGGCGCTCCAGCGACTCCGCATCCAGCTCGGGGTGGAACTGCGTGGCGTAGACGTGCCGCCCGATCCGGAACATCTGCGTCGGGCAGCCCGCCGAGGACGCGAGCAGCACCGCCCCCGGCGGCAGCACCGCGCAGGCCTCCTTGTGGCCGACGATCGCGTGGAACGGGTCCGGCAAACCCGCGAGCAGGGGGTCGGCCCGGCCCTCCTCGGTGAGCGAGATCTCCACGGCAGCAGGCGCTTCGCCGTACCTGCGGTCGACGGTCCCCCCGCAGGCCAGCCCCAGCAGGCCGATCCCGTAGCACGCCCCGAGGAACGGCACGTCCGCCTCGACCACCCGGCGGACCAGCGCCGCGAGGTCCCGCTCGACCCGCCGCTGCACCTCGCCCTTGTGCTCGTCCGAGGCGTTGAACGGGCTGCCGCCCAGGACGATCCCGCTGTAGGCCGCGAGGTCGACCGCCGGCAGCGGCGCCGCCTCGACCCGCACCCGGTGCAGCTCGGCCTCCGCCAGACCGGCGTAGCGCAGGAAGCCCGCGTACTCGTCGTCCGCGGCGTCGTCCTCGGCGCGCGTGCCGAGCAGCAGGAAGGGCCTCACACCCGCAGAGCCTAGGGTGGGTGGTGTGGACGAGCCGACACCGACCGACCAGGAGCAGAGCCGGCGTGACCGCGCCATCGCGGCGTTCTGGGCCGACGCCCGGATCCGCGGCAAGCTCAACCGCATCGAGGTGTATGCCGGGGGGCAGGTGAGCGACACCCTCCCGCCGCCGGCGTGGAGCTTCGGCGACGAGGACGACCCGGCCACCGCGGACCGGCTGCTCGACCTCGTCCTCGACGGCCGCAAGACCGCGACCGCGAGCGCCTACCGCGACTACGAGGAGGAGGCGCGGCAGCGGGGGGCCGGGCCCGCCGGCGACGCGCCCGGCGACACCCTCACCCGCGCCGAGGTCGGCCTCGACCTGGCGCTGCCCGAGCCGGGCCTGCTGTCGATCATCCTCGACGGGTCCGGACAGCCGCGGGCCCTGGTGCGGATCACCGACGTGCAGGTGTGCCGCTTCGCCGACGTCACCGAGGAGCACGCCCGCCTGGAGGGCGAGGGCGACCAGAGCCTCGAGGAGTGGCGGGCCGTCCACCGGGACGCCTTCGCCGCCACCGCGCCCCACGGTGAGCCGGTCGACGACGACACCCTCGTGGTCCTCGAGCGGTTCGAGGTGCTGGTGCCGGCCTCCGCCCGGAGGGCCGCGCGACGGCATACCTGAGGGACCGCCGCCTGCGACCGCCACCTGCTCCGGCCCGCCGGGCGGGACCGGGCCCGAGCGGACTCAGACGCGCACGAGCATCTTGCCGGTGTTGTCCCCGCGCAGGAGGCCCAGGAAGGCGTCGACCGCGTGCTCGATGCCCTCGACGACGGTCTCGCGCGACTGCAGCTGTCCGGAGGACAGCCACCCGGCGGCGCGCCCGGCGAACTCGCCCGCCAGGTCCTGGTGGTCCGAGACGAGGAAGCCGGTCATCGTGCCGCGCACCTGGATGAGCCGCGCGAGGTTGCGCGGGCCCGGGGCGGGCTCGGTGTCGTTGTAGCCGGAGATGGCGCCGCAGATGGCGATCCGCCCGCCCTGGCGCAGCGCCCCGACCGCGGCCTCCAGGTGGTCGCCGCCGACGTTGTCGAAGTAGACGTCGATCCCGTCCGGCGCGTGCTCGGCGAGCTGGGCGGCCACGTCGCCGTCCTTGTAGTTGAAGGCGGCGTCGAAGCCGAGGTCGTCGACGAGGTGGTCGACCTTCTCCTGGGAGCCGGCGCTGCCGATGACCCTGGACGCGCCGAGGGCCTTGGCCACCTGCCCGGCCACGCTGCCCACGGCACCGGCCGCCCCGGAGACGAAGACGACGTCGCCCTCGCGCAGCTGCGCCACCCGGACCAACCCGGCGTAGGCGGTGAGCCCGGTCATGCCGAGCACCCCCAGGTAGGCCGAGGCGGGCGCCGCGTCGGTGTCGACGACCCGCGCCGAGCCCGCGTCCACCACCGCCTCCTCGCGCCAGCCGAGCTGGTGCAGGACGTGGTCCCCCACGGCATACCCCTCGGCGCGGGACTCCCGGACGACGCCGACGGCGGCGCCCTCCATCGCCCGGTCCAGCTGGAAGGGCGGGACGTAGGAGCGGGTGTCGTTCATCCGGCCGCGCATGTAGGGGTCGACCGAGACCAGCTCGTTGCGCACCCGGATCTGCCCGTCGCCGAGCTCGGGCAGCTCGCTGGTGGCGAGCTCGAAGTCGGACGGCTCGGGCCAGCCGTGCGGACGGGCGACGAGGCGGACCTCGCGGGCGGGGGCGGACTGGTCGGCAGTGGTCACGGGTGGGTACCTCCGGTGTCGGGTGCAATCCTCCTGGCTCTCGCTGCCAACACGCGCTTGACGCGAGGTATGCCCCGGAACCCCCGAGGCCCTACCCTTACGACTCGTGACCTCCACGCACCCACAGCCTGTGATCACCGACGAGAGCCCGTCCGCCGACGCCAACCGGCGGGGCCCGAGCTTCGAGGCCACGCACGAGCTCGCGACCGGCCCGGTGACCTCGCCGCCGGCCACCGTCGACGGCTTCGTGCGGGAGTTCCTCGACCAGCTCAACTTCGGGCAGGGCGTCAAGCTGTCGCAGTCGACGATCAACGACCAGTACATGGCGCTGGCACGAACGGTCCGCTCCTACCTCATGGCCTCCTGGCTGGAGACCGGCCACCGCCGCCGCAAGGAGGAGACCAGGGTCGTCGGCTACCTCTCCGCGGAGTACCTCCTCGGCCGTCAGCTCGGCAACAACCTGCTGGCCAGCGACCTGCAGGACGTCGCCGACCAGGCGATGGAGCGGTGCGGGATCGACATGGCGGCCGTCCGCGGCCAGGAGGTGGAGCCCGGCCTCGGCAACGGGGGCCTGGGTCGCCTCGCCGCGTGCTTCGTCGACTCCCTGGCCACGATGGACGTCGCCTGCATCGGCTACGGCATCCGCTACGAGTACGGCATCTTCCGCCAGACCTTCGTCGACCACCGGCAGGTCGAGGAGCCGGACAGCTGGCTGCGGCTGGGCAGCCCGTGGGAGTTCCCGCACCCCGAGCGCGCCGTCCAGGTCGGCTTCGCCGGGCACACCGAGACGTATGCCGACGACCAGGGCCGCCAGCGCACCCGCTGGACGCCGTCCTGGCAGGTCCGCGGCGTGCCCTACCACTACATGGTGCCGGGCTTCCGCAACGGCGTCGTCAACACCCTGCGGCTGTGGAGCGCCGAGGCCAACCAGGCCTTCGACCTGCAGACCTTCAACCGCGGCGACTACGCGCAGGCCTCCCGCGCCGAGATCTTCGCGGAGAACATCTCCAAGGTGCTCTACCCCGACGACTCCACCCCGCAGGGCAAGGAGCTGCGGCTGCAGCAGCAGTACTTCTTCGTGGCGTGCTCGCTGCGCGACTTCATCGAGAACACCCTGCCCCGCGACTTCGACCTGCACCGGCTGCCCGAGCGGATCATCTTCCAGCTCAACGACACCCACCCGGTCATCGCGGTGCCCGAGCTCATGCGGATCCTCGTCGACGAGAAGGGCATCGACTGGGACGAGGCGTGGGGCATCACCCGGCGGTGCTTCGCCTACACCTGCCACACCCTGCTGCCGGAGGCCCTCGAGGTGTGGCCGGTCGAGCTCCTCGGGCGGCTGCTGCCGCGCCACCTGCAGATCATCTACCGCATCAACGAGGAGTTCCTGCTCGAGGTGCGCGAGGCCTTCCCGGGCGACGAGGGCCGCATCCGCCGGATGTCGATCATCGCCGAGCAGCCGCAGCGGGCCGTGCGCATGGCCTACCTCGCGACCGTCGCCGGCGCCAAGGTGAACGGCGTCGCCGAGCTGCACAGCCAGCTGCTGCGCGACGACGTGCTTCCGGACTTCAACGCCATGTGGCCGGAGAAGTTCACCAACGTCACCAACGGCATCACCCCGCGGCGCTTCCTGCGCCTGGCCAACCGCAAGCTCTCCTCGCTCATCACCGACACCATCGGCGAGGGCTGGGTCACCGACCTGGACCGGCTGCGCGAGCTGGAGCCGTATGCCGATGACCCCGAGTTCCGGCAGCGGTTCCGGGACGTCAAGGCCGCCAACAAGGCGCGGCTGGGCGACCTGCTGCGGGTGCGCGACGGCGTCGAGCTGCGCCAGGACCACCTGCTCGACGTCATGGTCAAGCGGCTGCACGAGTACAAGCGGCAGACGCTCAAGCTGCTGCACGTCGTGTCGATCTACGAGGGGGTCCTGTCCGGACGCACCCCGGTCGAGCAGGTCACGCCGCGCACGGTGCTCTTCGGCGCCAAGGCGGCGCCCGGCTACCACATGGCCAAGGAGATCATCTACCTCATCAACGCCGTCGCCGCCAAGGTCAACACCGACCCGGTGATGGACGGCCGACTGCAGGTGCTCTTCCCGGCCAACTACAACGTCACCCTCGCCGAGAAGGTCATCCCGGCCGCCGACCTGTCCGAGCAGATCTCGCTGGCCGGCAAGGAGGCCTCGGGCACGGGCAACATGAAGTTCGCCCTCAACGGCGCGCTGACCATCGGCACCCTGGACGGCGCCAACGTCGAGATCCTCGACCTCGTCGGGAAGGACCACTTCTTCCTCTTCGGCATGACCGAGCCGGAGGTGGACGAGCTGCGCCAGCGCGGCTACACCCCCGGCGCCTACTACGAGGGCGACCCGGTGCTCAAGGCGACCATCGACCTCATCGGGAGCGGCCACTTCACCGATGGCGGCCCCGGTGCGGTGTCGGCGGTGCTCGACAACCTGCTCAACCACGACCCGTTCATGGCGCTCGCCGGGTTCACGCCCTACCTCGAGGCCCAGGACCGCGTCGAGCGGGCCTACGCCGACCCCGAGGGGTGGAGCCGCTCGACCATCCTCAACGTCGCCCGGTGCGGGTTCTTCTCCTCCGACCGCTCGATGCGCGACTACCTCGACCGCATCTGGACCCCCGGGAGCGAGTGAGATCGCCCCCCGCACCGGACGCGTGCTGCAGACCGCAGCCGTCGTCGTGACGGCGTCCGCGGCGCTGGTCGTCGGCGCGTGCAGCGACGTGGAAGGTGCGCCGCAGGCCTCCTCCGCGCAGCCGAGCAGCACCTCGACGGAGGAGTCCGACGGGCCGACGGCGGGGACGGCTGCACCGGGTGAGGAGGCGAGCTCTGGGCGGACGTCGACGGGGCAGGGTGAGGGAACGGCGCAGACCTCCTCCGAGGAACCGGTGGCGGCGCCGACCCCGACCGGCCCCGAGCCCGGCTCGTGCGCGGCCCTGGCGGCCGAGCTGAGCCCGGCCGCGCAGGTGGGGCAGCTCTTCATGCTGGGCGTCAGCACCGAGTCGGGGGTGACGCCGCCGGTCGCGGATGCCCTGGCCACCACGCAGACCGGCCATGCGCTGCTCCTGGGTGACACGCAGGCCGGGGTCGACGGGGTGCGCGCCCTCACCGACGCCCTGCGCGCCACCGGCGACCAGCCCGACGGGGTGGGCCTGCTCGTCGCGGCCGACCAGGAGGGGGGCCAGGTGCAGCGGCTGCGCGGCCCGGGTTTCGACCGTATGCCGTCAGCCGTGCAGCAGGCGCAGCTGCCGGTCGACGAGCTCGCCCGTCGGGCCGAGGCCTGGGGCGGGCAGCTGCGGGCCGCTGGAGTCGACCTCGACCTCGCGCCGGTCGCGGGCGTGGTCCCGCCGGAGTTCCAGGGCCGCAACGAGCCGGTCGGGCTGTTGGGCCGGCAGTACGGCCCGGATACCGAGACCGTCGTCCCCCCGGCGTCGGCGTTCGTCGCGGGGATGGAGCGGGCCGGGGTCGGCACGAGCGTCAAGCACTTCCCGGGACTGGGGCGGGTCGAGGGCAACACCGACCTCGCGGACGGGGTCGTCGACGTCGACACGACCCGCGACGACCCGGCGCTGGCCGCCTTCGGGGAGGTCGTCGACGCCGGCGCCTCGTCGGTCATGGTCGCCACCGCGGTCTACGACCGGATCGACCCGGGCGTGCCCGCAGCCTTCTCCCCCGTGGTCGTCGAGGAGATGCTGCGCGGCGACCTGGGCTACGACGGGGTGGTGATCTCGGACGACCTGGGGGTCGCGGCCCAGGTGCAGTCGGTCCCGCCCGGCGAGCGCGCCACCCGCTTCCTGCAGGCCGGCGGTGACGTCGTCATCAACGGCGACCCCGCGATCCATACCGCCATGGTCGAGGCCACCCTCGCCCTGGTCGAGCAGGACCCCGAGGTCGCCGACGCGGTCGAGACCAAGGCGGCACGGGTGCTGGCCCTCAAGGCCGGCCTGGGCGAGGGCGCCGGTCTCGCCGACTGCACACCGGACGCGCGGTAGGCGCACACCGGGTGCAGGGCGGGGGTGTCCGGAAGCGGGCATAGGGTCGAGAGCATGGCCACCGGCAACGCCCCCGCCGCCGGGCACGCGCTGGCGATCCTCACCCTGCTGGCCCGGCACGCGACCCCGGTCGCAGCCGCGACCGTCGCGCGCGAGCTGGGGCTGCCCCGCTCCTCCACCTACCACCTGCTCGCGGTCCTCGTCGAGCAGGGGTATGCCGTGCACCTCCCCGAGGAGCGTCGCTACGGCCTCGGCGTCGCCGCCTACGAGCTGGGCTCGGCCTACACCCGGCAGGCGCCGCTGCAGCGCCTCGCCCGGCCCCGGCTCACCCGGCTCGCGGACGCCTGCGGCCACAACGCGCACCTCGCGGTGCTCCACGGCCCGGACGTCCTCTACGTCGTCGAGGAGCGGGTCGCCGGCCGGCCCTCGCTGGTCTCCGACGTCGGGGTGCGGCTCCCGGCGACCCTCACCGCGAGCGGCCTGGCCATCCTCGCCGCACTCCCCGAGGCTCAGGTGCGTGCGCTCCACCCCTCGCGCGCGTCGTTCGTGCAGCGCCACGGCTCGGGCCCACGCTCGCTCGTCGAGCTCCGTCGCGAGCTCGCCGCGACCCGCTCCCGGGGGTATGCGCTCGAGGACGGCCTGGTCACCCCCGGTCTGGCGTCGGTCGCCTCGGCGGTGCGGGACCACTCCGGCCACCCGGTCGCCGGGGTCGCGGTGACCTACCCGGCCGACGACGAAGTGGACGTCACCGGCCTCGTCCGGCAGGTGCGGTCCTGCACCCGGGAGCTGTCCGACCGCCTGGGCCACCGCACGCCCTGACGGTCCCTCCGCCGCAGACCCCGCAGCCTTGCCGCAGTCCCCTCGCCCCCTCCGCGTCGTCGCGGCCCCACCGGGCGCGATACGGTCGCCGCACATCTGCGACGACGCATACCGGGAGGTCCAGCATGGATGTGCTCTGGGGCATCGGCGGCATGGCAGCGCTCATCGGGCTGGCCCTGCTGCTCTCGACGAACCGACGGGCGGTGCGCTGGCGCACCGTCCTCGCGGCGCTGACCATCCAGGTCGTCTTCGGCGTCCTCGTCCTCTACTGGTCCTGGGGCCAGCGGGCGCTGGAGCAGGTGTCGCTGGGCGTGCAGGCGATCATCAACTCCGCCAACGCCGGCATCGAGTTCCTCTTCGGCCCCGTGCTGCCGCAGGGCGAGGACGCCGGCTCGGTCTTCGCCTTTCAGGTGCTGCCGGTCATCATCTTCTTCGCCTCGCTCACCGCGGTGCTCTACCACTTCAAGATCCTGCAGTTCGTCGTCGAGCGCCTGGGCTCGGCGCTCGGCTGGGCACTCGGCACCCGCAAGGCGGAGTCGGTCAACGCGGCGGCCAACATCTTCGTCGGACAGACCGAGGCGCCGCTGGTCATCCGCCCCTACCTGCGCGGCCTGACCAGGTCCGGGCTCTTCGCCGTCATGGTGGGAGGTCTGTCGACCGTGGCCGGGTCGGTGCTCGTCGGCTACTCCCTCCTCGGTGCGCCGCTGGAGTACCTCATCGCCGCCTCCTTCATGGCGGCTCCCGGCGCGCTGCTCATGGCCAAGCTGGTCCTGCCGGAGGAGGTCGACGACGTGCCCCCGGAGGAGGAGAGCGAGGCGACCGCCACAAACGAGCGGGCGACGGAGGCCGGCGACGAGGACGACGACGAGCTGGAGGGTATGGAGTACCGCAACGTCATCGACGCCGCCGCCTCGGGCGCCGCGGACGGGCTCAAGCTCGCGCTCAACATCGGCGCGATGCTGCTGGCGTTCATCTCCCTCATCGCGCTGGTCAACCTGCTCATCGGCGCGGTCGGCGGGTGGTTCGGGGCACCCGACCTCACCTTCGAGCAGATCCTCGGCTACGTCTTCGCCCCGCTCATGACCGTCATCGGGGTCCCGTGGAGCGAGGCGACCAGCGCCGGGAGCTTCGTCGGGCAGAAGGTCGTCGTCAACGAGTTCGTGGCCTTCTCCAACTTCGCGCCGGTCATCGACGAGTTCAGCCCGAAGACCGCGGCGATCGTCACCTTCGCCCTCACCGGTTTCGCCAACCTCGGCTCGCTCGGCATCCTGCTCGGCGGCCTGGGCGGCCTCATCAAGGACCGTCGTCACGAGATCGCCCAGCTGGGCATCCGCGCGATCATCGCGGCCACCCTGGCCAACCTCATGAGCGCGGCGATCGCCGGCATCCTCATCGGCTAGCGACTGCGGCGCGCCTGCGAGCTCCCCGGCCGGCCGGTCGCCGCGGGTCTAGAGTGGTCCGGCTGGGTCGCCCACGGCCCGACCGGGCCGGCGGCAGCGGGCAGGAAGGGACTCGATGGTCAACGTCATGCTCGCCGGCGGGCTCGCCATGCTGCTCGCGCTGCTGTGCACGCCGCTGTTCATCCGCTTCCTGGTCCGGCGCAGCTACGGACAGTTCATCCGGGACGACCTGACCCACCACCACGTCAAGCGGGGCAAGCCCACCATGGGGGGCGCCGTCATCATCGGGGCGGCCCTCGTGGGCTACTTCGGCTCGCACGGCGCCGTCCTGCTGCTCGACCTCACGGGGCTGCTGGACGTCAGCGCCACCCCCATCTCGGTGAACGCGCTGCTCGTGCTCTTCCTGCTCACCGGCCTGGGTGTCATCGGCTTCTTCGACGACTACACCAAGATCCGCAAGGAGCGCAGCCTCGGTCTCACCTCGGGCCAGAAGCTCGTCGGCCAGACGCTCGTGACGGTCGTCTTCGCCCTGGCCGCGCTGCTCGTCACCGACGAGGAGGGCCGCTCCCCGGCCTCGACCGCCATCTCCTTCGTCCGCGACACCCCGCTCGACCTCGCGTTCGCCGGCCCGGTCGTCGGGCTCGTCCTCTTCCTCCTGTGGTCCAACCTGCTCATCACCGGCGCGTCCAACGGGGTCAACATCACCGACGGCCTGGACGGGCTGGCCACCGGGGCCTCGACGATGGTCTTCGGCGCCTACGTCGTCATCGCCATGTGGCAGCACAACCAGGCCTGCGGCATCGCGCCCGGGTCCAACTGCTACTCCATCAGCAACGCGCTGGACCTGGCGGTGGTCGCCGCCGCGATCTCCGGGGCCTGCGCCGGGTTCCTGTGGTGGAACGCCTCCCCCGCCGCCATCATCATGGGCGACACCGGCTCGCTCTCGCTGGGCGCGGCCCTGGCCGGTATGGCGATCCTCACCCACACCCAGCTGCTCCTGGTGGTCCTCGGCGGGCTCTTCGTCATCATCACGGCCTCGGTGATCATCCAGGTCATCAGCTTCAAGACGACCGGCCGGCGGGTCTTCCGCATGGCCCCGCTGCACCACCACTTCGAGCTGCTGGGATGGGCCGAGATCACCATCGTCATCCGCTTCTGGATCGTCGCCGGGATCTGCGTCGCCGCCGGGCTGGGGCTGTTCTACGCCGAGTGGGTCGTCACGCTCTAGGCCGTGGGCGGCCCGTCCGACGGCGTCCCTCACCGCCCGTTACGTTGGGGCCATGCGAGCGATCACGATCCCCGAGCCCGGTGAGGCCGACGCCCTGGTCCCCGCCGACGTGCCCACCCCCACCGCCGGCGCGGGCGAGGTGCTGGTCGACGTCGTCGCCGCCGGCGTCAACCGGGCGGACGTCATGCAGCGCAAGGGCGCCTACCCGCCCCCGCCCGGAGCCTCGGAGCTGCCCGGCCTCGAGGTCAGCGGCCGCGTCAGCGCCCTCGGCGAGGGCACCGAGGACGCGGGGTGGTCGGTCGGCGACGAGGTGTGCGCCCTGCTCGCCGGCGGGGGGTATGCCGAGACCGTCGCCGTCCCGGTCGGTCAGCTGCTGCCGGTGCCCGACGGCATACCTCTCGAGGACGCCGCCGCTCTGCCCGAGGTGGCGTGCACGGTGTGGAGCAACCTGGTCATGGAGGCCGGGCTGGGCGAGGGCGAGACCGTGCTCCTGCACGGCGGCTCGAGCGGCATCGGGACCATGGCCATCCAGGTGGCCAAGGCCCTCGGCGCCCATGTGGCGGTCACCGCCGGCTCGGCGGACAAGCTGGCGGCCTGCCGCGAGCTCGGGGCCGACGTCCTGGTCAACTACCGCGAGCAGGACTTCGTCGAGGAGGTCAGGGCCGCGACCGACGGCAGGGGTGCCGACGTCATCCTCGACGTGGTCGGCGCGAAGTACCTCCCGGACAACGTGCGCGCCCTCGCCCGGGACGGTCGGCTCGTGGTCATCGGCCTGCTCGGTGGCCGCACGGGAGAGCTCGACCTCGGGGCGCTCCTGGCCAAGCGCGGCCGGGTCCAGGCGACCTCGCTGCGCTCCCGGTCGCCCGAGGGCAAGGCCGAGATCGTCGCGGCCGTGCGCGAGCAGGTGTGGCCCTGGGTCGCGCAGGGGCGCGTGCGCCCGCTGATCCAGTCCCGCCACCCGCTGGAGGAGGCCGCCGCGGCCCACCGCGAGATGGAGGCCAGCCAGCACATCGGCAAGATCCTGCTCACCGTCGCGGGCTGAGGGCCGGCACCATCGAGCGGGCCGGGCCTACCAGGCCCTGACCTGTGCAGGGGCCCGCAGTCTGTGCACGGAAACGGACCCTGTGCACGGGCAGGCAGCCTGTGCACGGAACCGGAACCTGTGCACGGGTATGCAGCCGGTGCGCTGGTTCTTCCGTACGTCTCGGCCGCAGAAGCGTGCACAGCCACCGCGCAGGGCGAGCGGGGTCGCGCTGCCACCGCGCAGGGCGAGCGGGGTCGCGCTGCCACCGCGCAGGGCGAGCGGGGTCGCGCTGTCGTGGCCAGACCTACTCCTGCTCGTCGAGCAGCCGCCCCGGCCGGGCCGGAACCCCGGCCCGCTCCAGAGCGGCGAGGATGCCGCGGGTGTCGCGGTCGGCGGCGCCCAGCTCGCCACGGCGCGTCCAGCGGGCCTTGCGGGCCTCGGTCGCCAGGTCGAGGTCCGGGCGCTCGTCGAGGAGGACCCGGAAGACGACGTCCACCCCCTGCTCCAGCGCGTCGACGCGCACGGTCACCGGGTCGCCGGGGTCAATGTCGAGCCCGACCTCCTCGGCCACCTCCCGTCGCACCGCGTCGGCCGGCTCCTCACCCCGACCGAGCAGCCCACCCGGCAGGCTCCACCCCCGACGGTGCGGCTGCCACAGCACGAGGATCTCGCCGTCGTGCTCGATGACGCACACCGCACCGACGGTGTAGCTGGGCGCGACCGTACGCACGACCAGGCGCTTGAGCGGCCCGGGGGTGACGCGGAAGCCGACCAGCGCGGCCGTGCTCGCCTTCCGGCGCAGGGTCGAGAGGTCCATCCCGTCAGCCAACCACACCGCCCCCGACCTGCCGTTCTGGACAGAGGTTTCTGGGGGACGGGTCCCAGAACCTTCTGTCCAGAAGTTCCCCGCGATCAGCGGGTGAGCGACTCAGCGATTCAGCGCGCCAGCGATTCAGCGTGCCAGCGATTCAGCGGGTCAGCGGGTCGCGTCGGCAGCCGCCCGCCCGGCCGCCCGCCCGGTGAACAGGCACCCGCCCAGGAAGGTCCCCTCCAGCGAGCGGTAGCCGTGCACCCCACCGCCGCCGAACCCCGCGACCTCGCCCGCGGCATACAGCCCCGGGACCGGCGACCCGTCGGCGTCCAGAGCCCGCGAGGCCAGGTCGGTCTGCACCCCGCCGAGGGTCTTGCGGGTCAGGACACGCAGCCGGACGGCGACCAGGGGGCCGTGCCGCGGGTCGAGGAAACGGTGCGGCGGCGCCGTGCGGATGAGCCGGTCACCCAGGGAGCGCCGCGCGGCGCGGACCAGCGCGGTCTGCACGTCCTTGCCGTAGCCGTTGGCCAGCTCCCGGTCCCGCGCCTCCACCAGCCCGCGCACCTGCGCGGCGTCCACCAGCTCGGCCCCGGTGAGCGCGTTCATCCGGGCCACCAGCTCCTCCACGGTGTCCGCCTCCACGACGTCCGCGCCGTGGTCGACGAAGGCCTGCACCGGCGCGGGCACGTCGGTCGTGACCCGCCTCAGCACCTGCCGCACGGACCGGCCGGTGAGGTCCGGGTTCTGCTCGGAGCCGGAGAGGGCGTACTCCTTGCCGAGCACGGTCCGGCTCGCCACGAACCAGCTGTGGTCGTGCTCGGGCACGGCCCGCCGCAGGTGCGCCAGGGTGCCGAGGGTGTCGAACCCCGGGAGGTATGGCGCCGGCAGCCGCCTCCCGGTCGCGTCCAGCCAGAGGCTGCTGGGGCCGGGCAGGATGCGGATCCCGTGCCCCGGCCAGACCGGCGAGTGGTTGGCCAGGCCCTCCACGTAGTGCCACATCCGGTCGCGGTTGACCAGCCGGGCCCCGGCCGACACCAGCGGGTCGAGCATCGACCCGTCCACGTGGGCCGGCACCCCCGTGACGACCTCCTGCGGGGGCGGGCCGAGCCGCTCGGGCCAGAACCGACGGACCAGCTCGTGGTTGGCACCGATGCCGCCGCTGGTGACGACGACCGCGCCCGCCTCGATCTGCACCTCGCCCACGACGGCGCGGGAGGACGGCATACCCCGCTCCACCGGGTCCTCGGCGAGCAGCTCGCAGCGCACCCCGGTGACCGCGCCGTCACTCGTCACGAGCCCGGTGACCCGGTGTCGTCCGCGCAGCTGCACGAGCCCGGCGGCCACGCCGTCGCGGACCGCCCGCTCGAACGGCTCGACGAGCCCCGGCCCGGTGCCCCACGTGAGGTGGAAGCGCGGCACCGAGTTGCCGTGCCCGCTGGCCGTGCGGTCACCGCGCTCGGCCCACCCGACCACCGGGAAGAGGCGCACGCCGCGCTCGCGCAGCCAGGCCCGCTTCTCCCCGGCGGCCCAGTCGACGTAGGCCCGGGCCCAGCGGCGGCCCCAGTCGTCCTCCCCCGTCCGGCCCGCCTCCCCGTCCCGGTCCCACCCGGCGCTGCCGCACCAGTCCTGCCACGCCAGGTCGACCGAGTCGTGGATGCGCAGCCGGCGCTGCTCGGGGCTGTCGACGAGGAAGAGGCCGCCGAAGCTCCACCAGGCCTGACCGCCCAGGTGCTCGGTGCGCTCCTGGTCCACCAGCGCGACCCGCCGGCCGGCGGCCACCAGCTCGGCGGTCGCGACCAGACCGGCCAGCCCTGCACCCACGACGACGACGTCCACCTGCTCGCTCATGGCCACGGACGTTACCGCGCGCGAGGGACGCCCGACCGGTCGCTAGGCTGCCGCCGATGACCCTCCGGCAGCGCACCGCGTCAGCGGTCCCGTGGCTGCGGCGCATCGGCGTCGTGGCCATGCTGCTCGTCGTCGCCTGGACCGGTGGGGTCGCGGCCACGCAGCTGTGGCCGGTGCAGACGCAGACCCGCTACTTCGCCGCGGACATCTCGATCCAGCCGCGGCTCGACTCGACGTTGCTGCTGCCGACCGTCGTCGGCGACATGGAGGTGTCCTTCGACCGCAGGGTGCTGCCCGCGCCTGGCCTGGAGGCCCGCGTCCAGGTGCGCGAGGAGGTCACCGACCTGCTGCGCCGCGGCCAGCTGCGCACCGCCGACCTGGAGCCGACCCCGGCCGAGCTGCGCGCGGCCATCGACGACGGGGTCACCGAGCTCGCGTGGAAGTTCGCCGCCGGCGCCCTGGTCACGACCGCTCTGGTGATGCTCGCGTATGCCGCGGCGCGGCCTGCCCACGTGGCGCGCGGCCTGGTCGCCTCGGCCGTCGCGACGGTGCTGGCGATGCTCGTGCCGGGGACGGCGGCATACCTCACCTATCGGACCGACCGGGTCGCCGAGTTCCGCACCACCAGCCTGCTCTCCCTCGTCGAGCAGAACACCGACATCCTCGCGGGGCTGGACCGCAAGGCCGACCAGGGCGCGGTCTACGTCACCAACCTGCTGGCGCTGTCCTCGGCGATGCGCGAGGAGTTCAGCCCGGAGGCGGGCGAGACGGAGCCGGCCGCCAGGTTCCTGCTCGTGAGTGACATCCACGGGCTCAACCAGTACCCGCTCATGCGCGAGATCGTGCAGACGCAGGACATCGACGCCGTCATCGACGCGGGCGACCTGCTCAACTTCGGCCGCGAGGACGAGGGTGACCTCACCGGCATCTACGAGGGCATCGAGAGCCTGGGGGTGCCCTACATCTTCGTGCGCGGCAACCACGACGGCGCCTCCGCGCGCGACGAGGGCGTGCTGCGGCGGATGGCGCAGGTGCCCAACGTGCTGCTCGTCGAGCCGACCGAGGGCGAGCTGCAGCAGGTCAGCGTCAACGGCGTGACCATCACCGGGTTCAACGACAGCCGCTACTTCAACCAGCGCAGCGACGACTACGGCGCCGACCAGGCCGCGCTCGCGCAGCGCTTCCGCGAGGCGACCGCCGGGCTGCAGCCGAGCGACATCGTGCTCACCCACCAGCCGTACGCCGCCGACCGGGTCACCGCGGGCGCGGTAACCGTCAACGGGCACATGCACGTCCCGGATCTCACCGGGCAGCACCTGCAGGTGGGGTCGTTCACCGGCGGCGGGCTGGTCAACCAGTTCCGGCTGCCGCCGCTCACCGAGCAGGCGCAGGAGGCGGCGGAGGAGGACCCGGAGACCGCCGGCGAGCTCGAGGGCCACGCCTACAGCTTCGACATCCTCACCTTCGGGGAGGACTGCGCGATCAGCAGCCTGACCCGCTACAGCTACCGCAACCTCGTGTCCGGCCGTCCGCAGTTCGACGACGTGAGCCTCATCAACGGGCGGACCATCCAGCCGCAGGTGCCGCAGGACCGGTCGTGCTCGACCGAGCAGGGGGTCGAGGTGCAGGCGGTCGAGCAGCTCCTCGACGACGCCGAGGCGGACCCGACGCAGGTCGAGGTCACCCCGCCGGACGACGCCGTCGTCACCACGCTCCCGCCGCTGGAGCTGCCGGAGATCGACGAGGGTGCGGGCGCGGGCGACGGCTCCTCCGACGAGGCCGGGGTGAGCGAGCAGCCCTGAAGCCGGGCCTGGCACCGCCGCCAGGGAGGGTCAGGCGAGGGACCAGGTGTGGCGAACGGCGTACCGGGGGGTGCCGCCGGGGCCCTGGCCGAGCTCGGAGCGCACGAGCCAGACCTCGTCCGCAGGCCACGACGAGGTATGCAGGGTGTCCAGTGCCTGCACCAGGTGACCGGCGGGCCGGGGTCGGCCGGCGGAGCGGGCCAGGGTGACGTGGGCCGTGAAGCGGGTGCCGTCGACGCGGACGCCGGACCGGCTGGCGAGCGATCGGAGCGCCTGCGCCCAGGCGCCGAGCGATCCGGGGTCCGACTCAGCGACCCCCGCCCACAGGACCCGGGCGGCGCCAGGGTCGGGGAACGCTCCGGCACCGTGCAGGGCGAGCCGCAGCGGGCCCGTCCGCTCCGCCCAGGCGGCACCGGCCTCGATGAGTGCCTCCTCACGCCACTCCGCCAGCTCGGGGAGGAAGGCGAGGGTCAGGTGTCGCTGCTCGCTGCGGGTCCAGCGCCAGTCCCCGCGGGGAGCCAGCGCGTCCTGCCGCGGCTCGAGGAAGCGGTCGAGCTCCTCGGTGACCGGGTCCGGCGGCAGCAGGGCGATGAAGGCGCGCACCCGACCATCCTGGCAGCAGCGTCGGACCGGTGTGCGACGCTGGCCGGGTGAGCACGCCGACCTCGCCTCAGCCCCGGACCGACCGCACCGTCGTGGCGGTCGCCTGGGCCGTCGCCGCGGTGGTCGTCGCGCTGGTGACGGCCTTCATCGCCTGGCTGGCCCTGGGCGAGCGCGGCTCGGAGCAGACGGCCGCCCCGTCGCAGACGGTCGGCCCCGAGGCCACCCCGGCGCCCGACGAGGACGGCGCGGACGCGGGCGGCACGCAGGGCGACGGTGGCCCCCAGGGCGACGGCGGGAGCGCGCCGCAGGGGTCCGCGGCCCCCGACGAGGGGTCTGCGGCGCAGCCCCCGCCGGCGGACCCGGGAGCCGCCGAGCAGACCCCTCCCCCGGAGGTCGCGCAGATGATGCTGGACCTGCAGCGCCGCGACCCGCAGGACCCCATGGCCGTGGGTGAGGTGGACGCGCCGGTGGTCATGATCGAGTACGCCGACTACCGCTGCCCCTACTGCGCGCAGTTCCACCTCGAGATCCGGCCCGAGCTCCTGCCGCTGGTCGAGGACGGCACGCTGCGCATCGAGTTCCGCGACTTCGTCATCTTCGACGAGACCTCCCGGCTCGCGGCCGTGGCCGGCCGGGCGGCGGCGGAGCAGGACCGGCTGGAGGAGTTCCAGAGCGCCGTCTTCGCGCTGTCGACGGACGGACACGGGGAGTACGGCCAGGCCGAGCTCGTCGACCTCGCCGAGGAGGTCGGGGTGGCCGACCCGGAGCAGTTCGAGGCCGACCTCGACGACGCCGACCTGGCCGCGGCGGTCGAGGCGGACAGCGCCGAGGCCCGCGCCATCGGCGTCTCCTCCACGCCCACCTTCCTCATCAACACCCAGGTGCTGCAGGGCGCCTACCCTGCGGACCGGATGCTCGAGATCATCGAGGAGCAGAGGCAGGACGCGACCCAGCGGTCGTGACCTCGTCGGCGTCGCTCCCACGGCCGCGGCGGACGGCATACCACCGGTGCCCGAGCGCGACCACCAGGGTGAGCGCGACCGCGAGCCCGGCGACGAGCCACGGGCCGCCCGCGAGCAGGGCCTCGAAGACGAGCGCCCAGACGGCGAAGCCGACGGTCGCGTAGATCGCGGCCCAGGCCAGGGCGCCCACCGACTGCGCGAGGGTGAAGCGCCACCACCGCATCCGCAGCACCCCCGCCGAGGCCAGCACCACCGTCTGCAGCCCGACCGTGAGGTAGCACAGCGGCACCGCGCCGATGCCGCACCGTTCCACCGCACCGCGGCCGCGGTCGAGGGCGTCGCCGGACAGCCAGCGGTGGACCGCGGCGCGCCAGCCCGACGTGGGACGGGTATGCCGCAGCGTCTGCTCGGTGACGCTGCGCGCGATCCAGTAGGTCACCTGGCCACGCAGCATGGCCACGCCCCACAGGAAGGCGAGGGCGAGGCCGAGCGGGAAGGACTGCCAGGCGTCCACCCGCCCATCGTCCCACGCATCGGCGCGAGCCCGCGCGGCGCGGGCGGCCGCTGCCGGGCCGCACGGCATACTCCGGCCATGAGGATCGTCGTCGCCCTCGGGGGCAACGCGCTGCTGCAGCGTGGCCAGGTGCCCGACGCCGCGGCGCAGGTCGCCAACATCCGCCGCGCCATGCAGGCTCTCGCCCCGCTCACCGACGACCACCAGGTCGTCATCACGCACGGCAACGGACCGCAGGTCGGCATCCTCGCGATGGAGAGCGCGGACGACGCCCGCCTGAGCCAGCCCTACCCCTTCGACGCGCTGGGGGCGATGACGCAGGGGCTCATCGGCTACTGGATCCTGCAGGCGATCGGCAACGAACGGCCCTACCGGCAGTTCGCCGCGGTCCTCAACCAGACCCTCGTCGACGCCGACGACCCGGCCTTCGCGGACCCCACGAAGTTCGTGGGCGAGGTCTACGACGCGGCGACCGCGCGCGAGCTCGCCGACCGGCACGGCTGGCAAGTCAGGGCCGACGGTCAGCACTGGCGGCGCGTCGTGCCGTCTCCGCGGCCGCGGGAGATCATCGAGACCCGGCTCATCGACCACCTGCTCGACGAGTCCGTCATCGTCGTCTGCGCCGGCGGTGGCGGCGTGCCGGTCGTCCGCACGGACAGCGGTGACCTGCAGGGCGTGGAGGCGGTCATCGACAAGGACCTCTCGGCGGCGCTGCTCGCGCACCGGCTCGGGGCCGACCGGCTGCTCGTGCTCACCGACGTCCCGGCCGTCATGGAGGGCTACGGCACGGACCGGCAACGCGAGATCCGGCGCACGACACCGGAGGAGCTGCGGGCCCTGCACCTGCCGGCTGGGTCGATGGGCCCCAAGGTCGAGGCGGTATGCCGCTTCGTCGAGGTCGCGGCATCGGCACGGCCGAGGGTGGCCGCCGCGATCGGGAGCCTGGACGAGGTGGCGGCGCTGGTGGACGGCTCGGCCGGGACCTTCGTCACCGCGGAGGGGTGACGCGGCTGGCCGGTGGGCTGGTAGGCACCGGTGCACGGACCTGCCACCCGGGCGCGACCTGTGCACGCTTCTGCAGTCAGGACGCGACCTGTGCACGGACCTGCCACCCGGGCGCGACCTGTGCACGCTTCTGCAGTCAGGACATGGGGAAGAACACGTGCACAGGCTGCACCACCGTGTCCAGGTCCGACAGAACGCTCAGAACTGGTCCGCGAGCGCCCCGTCGAACCAGGCGCCGAGCACCGGCGTCCACTCCCGGATGGCCACCTGCTCGACCAGACCCAGCTGCTGGAACGGGTCCTCCCGCAGCAGCTCGGCCAGGTCGGCCGCGCTCTCCCCTCGGAGGATGAGCATCGCGGCGTCCGGCGCCTCCTCCACCTCGGCGTAGGGCCCGGTCAGCAGGGCGGTGCCCTCGTGCGCCAGCCCGCCGAGGAACTCCCGGTGGGCGGGCCGGTGCTCGTCCCGGGCCGCGGTGTCGTCGGAGTAGGTGTAGTGCACCACGAAGAGGCTCATGACTCTCATCCTAGGGACGCGACCGCGTGGGCTGCCGCTCGTGGCGGCCCCAGCCGGGGCGCAGCGCTGCAGCACCCGCCGCCTCGCAGTAGGTCACCCTTGCCCATGAGGATCTAGGTTGCTAGCATTCTAGAATGACCGACAAGGCGCAGTTCAACGTCTACCTGCCGCGGGACCTCATCACGCAGGTCAAGCACCGGGGCATCGACGAAGCCATCAGCCTGTCCGCGCTGGTCGAGAAGGCGCTGCGGGCATACCTCACCTCGACGCAGGAGGACGACGCATGATCACCGACCTGACCGCCCAGCCCATCCGCTTCACCGCGGACCTCCCGGCGTGGCAGCGCCTCCTCGAGGCGCTGGGCGCGCGGCTGATCCTCGAGCGGCCCGGCTGGCTGGTGTATGCCGTGGGCTCGGGCCGGGTCGCCCTGCACCAGGCGAGCGACGAGCAGCCGCCCGGGACGGCACTCGCCTTCTCGACGACGACACCGGTGCCCGACGCGGTCACCACGGCAGCGGCGGCCGGGGTGCCCATCTCCCTCGGCCGCCCCGACCACGGCGAGGCAGGCATGGTGTCGGCGCCCGACGGCACGGCCTTCACGCTCGACGCGCCGACCCCGGTCGAGCAGGACGGACCACCCGCCGACCCGCGCCTCCTCGTCCTGCCGATCTGGTACGGGCCGGACACCGCGATGATCCGCGACGTCCTCCAAGGCGTGGGGGCGCGACCCCGCCTGGTCGCCGACGACGGGATCTGGACCGACCTCACCTGCGAGGGCGGAGGGCTGGTGGCCGCCCACCGCGCGGACGACGCGGCGCTCGAGCTGGCCTTCGAGTGGGACGGGGACGTGGAGGAGGCCCTCGCGCTGCTCACGGACGCCGGTGTCCGGGCAACCCTCATCGACGAGACGTACAGCCGGACCGTCCAGGTCGAGGATCCCGACGGCATCAAGGAGGTCTGGATCAACGAGCGGCAGAGCGACCACTACGGCTACACCGACGCCTCCGCCACCCCCTGACGACCTCCGCGGCCCCTGCTTTCCCCGCCCGAGCGACGCCCGGTGAGGGCGGGAACAACCATGTGCGACGCCCGGTGAGGGCCGCGGCAACCATGTGCGACGCCCGGTCGAAGGAGGGGGGATCAGGCCGAGACCAGCGCCTGCTCCAGCGCCTGCGCCAGGTCGGCCCAGAGGTCCTCGATGTCCTCCACGCCGACCGAGAGGCGCACGAGGTCCTCGGGCACGGTCGCGACCTCCAGGGGGTGGCGGCGACGACGCTCGATCTGGCTCTCCACACCGCCCAGGCTGGTCGAGTGCGCCCACAGGCGGGTCGCGCCGCAGACCCGCTCGGCACCCTCCACCCCTCCGACGACCTCGATCGAGAGCATCCCGCCGAAACCCGGGTAGCGGACCCGACGGACGGCGGGGTGCTCCGCCAGCCGCCCGGTCAGGACCTGCGCCCCGGCCTGGGCCCGTTCCAGGCGCAGGTGCAGCGTGCGGACGCCCCGCAGCACCAGCCAGGCCTCCATCGGCCCGGGGATCGCCCCGTGCAGCGACCGGTGGGTCTGCAGCCGCGCCCGCAGGTCCGCCCGGCCGCCGGCGACGACGGTCGCCCCGAGCAGCACGTCGGAGTGCCCGGCGAGGTACTTCGTCGCCGAGTGGATGACGACGTCCGCGCCCCAGGAGAGCGGTTGCTGCGCCAGCGGCGTCGCGAAGGTGTTGTCCACGGCGACGACCGGGCGGGCATCGGCATACCTCTCCGCCAGCCCGCGCACCACGGCGGGGACGTCGGTGAGCTCCATCATGGGGTTGGTGGGCGACTCCAGCAGCAGCAGGTCTGCCCCCTCGCACGCCTGGACGATCAAGTCGACGTCCTCGGCCTCGACCCGGCGGACGGTGAGCGCCCCCGCCGCCTCACGCTCGTCGAGCAGCCCGGTGGTGCCGTTGTAGACGTGTCGCGGAGCGACCACGACCCCGCCGACGGGCACCAGCGCCACCACGGCCGCCACGGCACCCATCCCGGAGGCGAAGGTCAGCGCCGAGCCGCCCTCGAGCGAGCCGAGCACCTCCTCCAGCGCCTCCCACGTCGGGTTCGAGGTGCGCGCGTAGGCCACCTCCCCGTCGGCGACGTAGGTCGAGGTGAACGTCACCGGGGTGCTCACCGGCGCGCCGGGCTCCCGGGCGGGCCGACCCAGCGCCACGGCGCGGGTGGCGGGGGCGAGGTCGTCGTGGTGGGTCATCGCTCTCCTCCGGTATGCCGTCTCATCCGTCCGCGACGCCTCCGGCGGCTCCGGGGTCGCCCTGGTCGGACTGGCGCCCACGATAGGCCGCGGCGGCGACCCGGTTGCCGCAGGCGGTGCTGCAGAAGCGCTTGGACCGGTTGCGCGACAGGTCGACGAAGACCCCGTCGCACCCGTCGGCCTCGCACCGCCGCAGTCGCTGCAGCTCGTCGGCGCGCACGACGTCGACCATCGCCATCGCGGCCTCGACCGCCATCCGGGTCGCGAAGGGGGCGTCGTCCGGCACGGCGTGCAGGTGCCACCCCCAGCCGTCGTGGTCGACCAGCCGGGGCACCGCCCGCTCCTCGGCGAGCAGCACGTTGACCAGGTCGACGACCGCCTCCTCGCCCAGCTCCCAGAACGTCGCGAGCCGCGGCCGGACGAGGCGCACCCGCTGCACCTCGGCGGACCGCCGCGGCGGTGTGCCCGACCACTGCCACTGCCGGACGAACGCCTCCAGGTCGGCCACGGTCGTCAGGGTGTCGACCCCCTCGGCACGCGCCTGGGCGGCCCGTCCCGACGGCAGGTGGTCGCTGCCGCTGCCGGCTCCCGTGCGGGTGTTGACCAGCGCTGCGGCCGAGCGCAGCGCCTCCACCGCGTCATGAGTAAAAGGCAAGTTGACTCCTGACGTCGGACGTGGCTATCGTCATGAGTGTCGTAGAAGTACGCTCCTGATGCCAACCCACAGAGAGGGGGCCAGCCCCATGACCACCACCCGGACCAGCCTCGACCACCCCACCACGTCGACCCGCCGGGCGGGCACGCGCACCCTGCTGCTCGGGCTGGCCGTCGCGCTGATCTCCGCCTCGATGTTCGGCACCGCCGGCGCGGTGGGCAAGAGCCTGCTGCTGGAGGGCTGGACCCCGGGCGCGGCCGTCACCGCCCGGGTCGCCCTGGGTG
The DNA here is from genome assembly GCF_947487915.1 of uncultured Serinicoccus sp. GTDB lineage: Bacteria > Actinomycetota > Actinomycetes > Actinomycetales > Dermatophilaceae > Ornithinicoccus. The sequence goes on from NZ_CANKYH010000003.1 coordinate 247,367, forward strand.
CCCTCGTGCTCGCCGCCCCCGCGGCCGTGGCGATGCGCGGGCGCTGGCACCTGCTCCGCCGCCCGATCACCTGGATCCACACGGGACTCTTCGGCCTGGTGGCGGTGGCCGGGTGCCAGCTGTTCTACTTCCTCGCCGTCGAGCGGCTCTCGGTCGGCGTCGCGCTCATGCTGGAGTACCTCGGCCCCATCCTCGTCGTCGGCTGGCTCTGGGCCCGGCACGGCCAGCGCCCGCGCCCGCTCACGATCGGCGGCGTGGTCCTCGCGATCGCCGGTCTGCTGCTCGTCCTCGACGTGCTGGGCGACGTGCAGCTCAGCGCCGTCGGCGTCATGTGGGGCCTGCTCGCGGCGGTGGGCCTGGCGGTCTTCTTCGTCGTCGGCGCGGACGACGCGAGCGGCCTGCCCCCGACCGCGTTCGCCGCGATGGGTATGACGATCGGCGCGGTCGCCCTGACGCTCGCCGGCGTCCTCGGCGTGGTGCCGATGGGGATGAGCACGCAGGACGTGCTCCTCGCCGGTCTCGACGCGCCGTGGTGGGTGCCGGTGCTGTGGCTCGGCCTGGTCGCGGCCGCCGGGGCATACCTCACCGGGATCGTCGCCGCGCGGATGCTCGGCGCCAAGGTGTCCTCGTTCGTCGGGCTGGCCGAGGTGATGTTCGCCGTGCTCTTCGCCTGGCTGCTGCTGGCCGAGATGCCGGCACCGGTGCAGCTGGTCGGCGGCGTGCTCATCGTGGCCGGGGTCGCGGCCATCAAGGCCGACGAGCGGGAGACCGGGCTGCCGGTCGCGACCTACGAGGTCGAGCCGCTGCCGGACGTCGCGGAGGAGGACTCCCTGAGCCGCTGACAGTCCCGCACTGACAGCCGCTGACGGTCCCGGACTTACAGCCGCTTCGTCCACTGCCCACCGCCTGGTCAACCTTCGTCCTCCCCGAACAGGCCGAAGGTTGACCAGGCGGACGAAGGTTGACCAGGCGGACGACGGTTGACCGACCGGACGAGGGTCGGCAGGCCGGGCGGCGGGCGGGACCCCGGGACCGACGCGGCTCGGGCGCGGCGCCGCAGGGCCTCTGCACACCGGCGCCACGGCCGCTCAGCCCTCGACGGTGACGGTCACGTCGCTGTGGCCCAGGGCCTTCAGCAGGCTGAACCCGCCCACGACGGCCAGCAGCACGACGGGGATCATCAGCCCGGCACCGACGACGCGACCCAGCATGCGGCTCACCCTAGCGACGGGCCGCCCCGCGGTCCTCGTGAGCCAGGACGTGCGCGCCCGTCAGCGGCCGGCCGCCCGCCGGACGAAGTCGGTGATGCCCTCGGCCTCCTCGACCCGCGAGGTCTCGCCGACGTAGGGCATGTGGCCGGTCTCGAACCACGCGTGCTCGACCCGGTCCATCGCGGCGTCCGGCAGCCGCAGGTGCGCGACCGTGTCCTCGGCGGCCGAGTAGGGCGTGGCCAGGTCGTAGTAGCCGTACTCGAATCGGACGCGCAGGTGCGGGTTGGCGCGCATGACCCGCTCCAGCTTGTCGGCGACGTTGATGGGCTTGGCCTCGAACTCCTTGTAGGACCAGTGCTCGATGGCGTCGGAGAACACGGCGTAGGGCAGGTCCAGCTCGGAGCGCAGCTCGGCGCGCAGGTAGTGGTGGATGGCTGCGGCGTACGGGCCCATGATCGCGTCGATGCTGGGGTCGGCGTCCATGCCCTCGGCGATCCCCGAGTGCAGCACGCCGCGGATGCGCCCGTCGATCCGCCCGACCGTCTCGCCCTGGTCGCGCAGCAGCTCGGTGCAGAAGCGCCAGTGCTCGGGCCGCAGGTCGCACCGCTCGACGTAGTCGCGGGAGAGACCGGTCAGTGCGGCCAGCCGCTGCACCACGTCGGCCCGCTCGTCCTCGGTCAGCCGGTTGCCGCGCGCCAGCGCCCAGCGGTAGGCCCCGGCGGCGAACTCCTCGGCCTCCTCGAGCACCTCCGAGAGGCTGCGGCCCTCGTGCTTGCCGTGGTAGTGGGCGATCGCGGCGTAGGTCGGCAGGTAGGACAGGCACGCCTCGTCGTGGCGCAGGAAGCGGAAGTCCTGGGTGCCGAAGTCCAGCACGCTGGAGATGAGGACCAACCCGTTGAGCTGCATACCGAAGCTGGCGAAGAGGCGCTCCGCGACGGACACCGCCCGCGTCGTGCCGTAGGACTCGCCGGCGAGGAACTTCGGGCTCATCCACCGGTCCTCGCGGGTGCACCAGAGCCGGATGAGCTCGGTGACCTGCTCGACGTCCTTCTTCCACCCGTGGTAGTCCTTGGCCTTGCCGCCCTCCACCGCGCGCGACCAGCCGGTCGACATCGGGTCGATGAAGACCAGGTCGGAGGCGCGGAGCAGCGTCTGCGGGTTGTCGTGCAGGGCATAGGGCGGCGCGGTCGGGTCGTTCGGCTCACCCGCGTCGGCGATCCGCGGCCCGAGCACTCCGAGGTGCAGCCACACCGAGCTCGACCCCGGGCCACCGTTGAAGACGAAGGTGATGGGGCGGCTGCGGTCGGGCTGACCCTCCCCGTCGACCAGGGTGTATGCCGTGACCGCCAGCTCCCCGCGCGGCGTCCACCCCTGGAAGACCTCGTCCTTGACCTCCTCCTCGCGGATGACGATCCGCCCGGTCCGCGCCGTGTAGGTCAGCTCGCCCTCGGTGGTGCCGATCGTGTGGGTCGTCTCGACCAGCACGTCGCGGGGCTCGGGACGGTCCTTGCCGCCCTCGGTCGCGGAGTCGGTCGCTGCGGTGTCACGCGTGGTCGTCGAAGCCTCGTCGCTCATGGCCGCCACCCTATGCACTCCTGGTTGCGGCCGAGCAGACCGACTCGTGCGCAGACGTTGTTCCTCACGCATGATGCATCACGGCCGACGAACAGCTGCTGCGTGAGAGTGCCGGCCCCGGACCGCGCACGCGGGCCCTGTGATGTGATGAGAGGTATGACCAACCCCCTCCTCTCCCCGTCCACCCTGCCGTTCGCGCTGCCCGACTACGCGAACCTCACCGACGCGCACGTCCGTGAGGCGGTCGAGGTGGGGATGGCCGAGCAGCTCGAGGCGCTACGCGCCCTGGCCGAGGACCCGGAGCCGGCGACGGTGGAGAACGTCCTGCACGCCTGGGAGACCTCCGGGGCGACGCTGGACCGCACGCTGTCGGCGTTCTGGGTCGCCAAGTCCGCGGACACCAACGACGAGCGGGACGCCATCATGGCGGAGTTCGCGCCGCGGCTGGCCGCGCACACCGACACGATCATGCTCGACGAGGGCCTGTATGCCCGGCTCACCCAGCTGGCTGACCGGGCCGACGCCGGTGAGGTCGACCTCGACGAGCAGGACGAGTTCGTCCTCACCGAGCGGCTGCGCGCCTACGAGCGCGGCGGGATCACCCTCGACGCGCCCGGCCAGGCCCGGCTGCGCGAGCTCAACGGGGAGCTGGCGACGCTGTCGACCGAGTTCGACCGGCTGCTGGTGACCGGACGGGCGGCGGCCGCGGTGCACGTCACCGACGAGGCCGAGCTGGCCGGGCTGAGCCAGGACGCCCGGGCCGGGCTGCGGGAGGCCGCGCAGGCCAAGGGGCTCGACGGGTGGCTCATCACCCTCACCAACACCACCGGCCAGCCGATCCTGGACAGCCTGGAGCACCGTGGCCTGCGCGAGCGGGTCTTCCGGGCCTCGGTCGAGCGGGGGCTGGGCCGGGAGGGGCACGAGGCCCACGACACCCGCGACATCCTGGTCCGCATCGCCCGGCTGCGCGCCGAGCGCGCGACGCTGCTCGGCTACGAGCACCACGCGTCCTACGTGCACCAGGTCGGCTGCGCCCAGACCACCGACGCGGTCAACGACCTGCTCGGCCGGCTCGCCCCGGGTGCGGTGCAGATCGCCCAGCGCGAGGCCGACGCCCTGGCCGAGCAGCTGCATACCCTCGAGCCGGAGGCGACGCTCGAGGGCTGGGACTGGCAGTTCCTCGCCGCCCGCAGCGCCGGGGAGGGCTTCGACACCGGGCAGCTCACGCCCTACCTCGAGTTCGAGCGGGTGCTCACCCAGGGAGTCTTCGCCGCGGCCACGGCGCTGTACGGCATCATCTTCCACGAGCGGGAGGACCTCGTCGGCTACACCGAGGCCGCCCGGGTCTTCGAGGTGCGCGAGGCCGACGGCAGCCAGCTCGGCGCCGTCGCCATCGACCCCTACACCCGGCCGACCAAGAAGGGCGGGGCCTGGATGACGAGCATCGTCGACCAGTCCCACCTGCTCGGCGACCTGCCGGTGGTGACCAACACGTGCAACGTGCCGCCACCGTCGGCCGGCCAGCCCAGCCTCATGACCTGGACCAACGTCATCACCCTCTTCCACGAGTTCGGCCACGACCTGCACGGGCTGCTCTCGGACGTGCGCTACCCCTCGCGCTCGGGCACGTCCGTGCCGCGCGACTTCGTCGAGTTCCCCAGCCAGGTCAACGAGATCTGGGCCTGGGAGCCGGCCCTCCTGCAGCGCTACGCGCGTCACCACGAGACCGGCGAGCCGGTCCCGCAGGAGTGGGTCGACCAGCTCGTCGACAGCCGCACCGAGACCGGCTACCACACCATCGAGCTGCTCAAGGCGATGATCCTGGACCAGGCCTGGCACCAGACGCCGCTGACGCAGCTGCCCGAGGACGGGTCCGGTGTGGAGGCCTTCGAGCAGGCGGCCCTCGAGCGGGCCGGGGTCGCCTTCCCCCTCGTGCCGCCGCGCTACCGCAGCGCCTACTTCCACCACATCTTCGGCGGCGGGTACGCCGCCGGCTACTACTCCTACCTGTGGTCGGAGGTCATGGACGCCGACACCGTCCAGTGGTTCCGCGAGCAGGGTGACAGCGACCACCCCGGGGGTATGACGCGCGCCGCCGGTGACGTCTTCCGCCGGGAGCTCCTGGGCCGGGGCGGATCCATCGAGGCGCTGGAGACCTACCGGCGCTTCCGCGGTCGCGACCCCGAGGTGGGCCCGCTGCTGGAGCGGCTCGGGCTGACCGGCTGAGCCACTCCCCCGCCCCGGTCCGGTGCGGCCGGCGGCACGCGGCGCCGGCGGGTCCCGTCGTCGACCGGCAGCGGGAGCAGGACCTTGCTACGGTGGTGGGCCACTCAGGAGGTGGCCGATGAAGTCTTTCCCGCTCATCCCCTACGCCCTCGTGGGCCTCGTGGTGCTCGGCTGGTGGGCGGGGACCCAGTCGTGGGTCGCCCTCGGAGTCATGGTCGTGCTCCTCGCGGTCGCTGCCCTGCACGTGATCAAGGCCACCAGCGGCCCCGGCTCGCTCGGCAGCGGCCAGGACCAGGCGGAGGCGCGAGCCCGAGCGACCTTCCCCACCCCACCGGAGCGCCCGCACGGCATCTGACGCTCAGCTGCGCTCGGCGTCGATCTGCTCCGCCACGTCCTGCATGCGCTCGGACAGGCGCGCCAGGTCGGCGAGCTCGGCGTCGCTGAGCCGGTCGAGCACCTGCGCCTTGGCCTGCAGGACCGGCCCCTCCAGCGAGGCGAGGACCTCCTCACCCTCCGGGGTGATCCGCAGCAGCAGCCGCCGTCGGTCGGCCGGGTCGTGCTCGCGCCGCAGCCACCCGCGCGCGACGACGCGCTCGAGGATCCCGCTCGTCGTCGGGGTGGAGACGCCCAGGTGCTCGGCCAGGGCCTGACCGCTGAGATCAGGGTTGGCGCGGACCAGCACGAGCACCTGCACCTGGCGCAGGGTCAGCTCGGCGGGGACGGGCTGCGGGTCGAGCCACCGCATGGCGACCGCGTGCAGCCGGGCCTCGCTCGCGCTGATGCGGCCGAGGAGCGCCGCGCGTCCCTGCTGGTCGGCCTGTGCCATCGCGCTACGCCCCTTCGTCGATTCGGTCCAGGGTAATGGTTCGCCTTAGGCTAGGCATCCTATGGCACGTCTCACCCTGTTCAGCGTCCGCAACCGGGCGCTCGTGGCGCTCGCCACCGTCTTCGGCATCCTGGCCGGCCTCTGGTCGGCCAGCAGCCTGCCACGTGAGCTCTTCCCCTCGCTGCAGTTCCCGGTCCTGGTCGTCGCCACCAGCACGCCCGGGTCCAGCACCTCGGTCGTCGAGGAGCAGGTCACCGAGCCGGTCGAGGTCGCCGCGCAGGGTCTCAACAACGTCGTCGAGGTCTCCTCGACCAGCACCGACGGGTTCTCCTCGGTCGTCGTCGAGCTGGACTACGGCACCGACACGGGCGCGGCGCAGACCGACCTGCAGCGGGCCGTGCTGTCGCTGCCCGGGCTCCCCGACTCGGCCACGCCCCAGATCTTCGCCGGAAACCTGGACGACTTCCCCATCATCCAGCTCGCCGCCAGCGGCGGCGAGGACGCCCGCGACCTCGTCGACCGCCTCGAGCGGGTGGTCATCCCCGACATCGAGGACATCGACGGCGTGCGCTCGGTGACCCTCTCCGGGGTGGCCGACCGCGTGGTCACCGTCGACCTCGACGAGGAGGAGGCCGCCGCCGCGGGGGTGACCCTCCAGACCGTCAGCCAGGTGCTGCAGGCCAACGGCGTCGTGCTGCCCGGCGGCTCCGTGCTGGACGGCGACACCGAGCTGCCGGTGCAGGTCGGCTCCCGGCTCACCTCCGCCGAGCAGATCGGTGCGCTGCCCATGCTCGGGCAGCAGGCCGTCGCCGCCCAGCAGGCGGCGGCACAGACCCAGGCCCAGGCGCAGGAGGCCCAGGCCGCTGCGGACGAGGCCGCCCAGGCGTCCCAGGCCGCACCGCAGGACCCCGAGCTGGCCGCCGCCGCGGCAGCCGCGGCCGGAGCGGCTGAGCAGGCCACCGCCGCCTCCGAGCAGGCGGGCGACGTCGAGATCCCCCTGCTGCGCGACGTCGCGACGGTGACGCTCGAGGAGCGGGAGGCGACGGCATACACCCGGACCAACGGGGAGCCCAGCGTCGGTCTCGCCATCACCAAGACCCCCGACGGCAACGCGGTGGAGATCTCCAGCGCGCTGGCGGCGCTGCAGGACCAGATCAGCACCGACCTCGACGGCGGCGAGCTGGTGACGATCTTCGACGGCGCGCCGTTCATCGAGAAGTCCATCGAGGACCTGGCCACCGAGGGCCTGCTCGGGCTCGGCTTCGCCATCCTCGTGGTCCTCCTCTTCCTGCTCTCGGTGCGCCTCACGCTGGTCACCGCGGTGTCGATCCCGCTGTCGCTGCTCATCGCGCTGCTGGGGCTGCAGGTGGCGGACTACAGCCTGAACATCCTCACGCTCGGGGCCCTCACCATCTCGGTCGGCCGCGTCGTCGACGACTCGATCGTGGTGATCGAGAACATCAAGCGCCACGTCGCGCGCGGCGAGGACCGGCGCACCGCCGTGGTCGAGGCCACCCGGGAGGTGGCCGGGGCGATCACCTCGGCGACGATCGCGACGGTCGCGGTCTTCCTGCCGCTGGGCTTCGTCGGCGGCCAGGTGGGCGAGCTCTTCCGACCCTTCGCGGTGACCGTGACCCTGGCGATGCTCGCCTCGCTGCTGGTGGCGCTGACCATCATCCCGGTGCTCGGCTTCTGGTTCCTGGGCCGGCGCTCGGGCAGCGGCAAGCACGAGCCGGAGTCCGCTCTCACCGAGCACACCGACGAGCCGGACCGGATGCAGCGGGCGTACCTGCCGGTGCTGCGGACCGCTCTCGGCCGGCCCTGGCTCACCGTGGGCCTCGCCGTGCTCCTGCTGGGTGGCACCGGGTATGCCGCGACCCTGCTCAAGACCGACTTCATCGGCGGCACCGGCGAGAACACCCTGCAGGGGACGCTCACCATGCCGACCGGCACCACGCTCGAGGGCACCGACGACCAGGCGGCCGAGGTCGAGGCGTGGCTCGCCGACCAGGACGAGGTCGCGACCTACCAGGTGACCGCTGGCAGCCCCGGCGGGATCGAGGCGGTCTTCCTCGGCAGCGGGGCCAACTCCGCGACGTTCGCGGTGACCCTGGACGACGGTGTGGACGGCGAGGCCTTCGGCGAGGAGCTGACCACCTCCGTCGACCTACCCGAGGGCGCCACCTTCACCGCGCAGGCCGGCCAGCAGGGCGGGCCCACGACCGCGGGCCTCGAGGTGCAGGTCCAGGGCCAGGACCTCGACCAGCTGGACGCGGCGGCCCAGGACGTCGTCTCGCTCATGCAGGAGGCCGGCGCGCTGGACGTCACCAACAACCTCACCGACACCGTGCCGGCCCTGCAGGTCGAGGTGGACCGCGAGGCCGCCGCGGCGGCCGGGCTGGCCGAGGCCCAGCTGGGCCAGACGATCCAGGCGGCGACCGACGGCGCCGTCGTCGGGCAGGTGGAGATCGATGCCACCCAGGTGGACGTCGTCGTGAGCGAGGGCTCGGCCGACGACGTGGCCGCCCTGCGGGACCTGGAGGTCGGCTCCGACCCGGCGGGCGACCCGGTCGCCCTCGGCGAGGTGGCCGAGCTGCGCACGGTCGACGAGGCGGTCAGCATCACCCGGGTCGACGGGCTGCGCGCCGCCACCGTCAACGGACGCGCGGCGACCGACGACCTCGGTGCGCTCACCGCCGACCTGCAGCAGCGCCTCGACGGCCTGGAGACCCCGGAGGGCGTGCAGGTGACCCTCGGCGGGGTGAGCTCGGACCAGGAGGAGGCCTTCGCGGCGCTCGGGCTGGCCCTGCTGGCGGCCATCGCCATCGTCTACCTCGTCATGGTCGCGACCTTCAACTCGCTGGTCCAGCCGCTCATCCTGCTGGTGTCAGTGCCCTTCGCGGCGACCGGTTCGATCGCGCTGCTGCTGCTGACCGACACCGCGCTGGACATCGCCTCGATGGTCGGCCTGCTCATGCTCATCGGCATCGTCGTCACCAACGCGATCGTGCTCATCGACCTGGTGAACCAGTACCGCACCCGCGGCCTGGGCCGCACCGAGGCCGTGCTCGAGGGGGCCCGGCACCGGTTCCGGCCGATCGTCATGACCGCGCTGGCGACCATCCTGGCGCTCACCCCGATGGCCTTCGCCGTCACCGGCGGCGGGGCGTTCATCTCCCAGCCGCTGGCCATCGTCGTCATCGGCGGCCTCATCAGCTCGACCGCGCTCACGCTCATCCTGGTGCCGGTGCTCTACGAGCTCGTCGGCCGGGGAGCGACCTGGGCGGGCGGCCTGCGGTCGCGCCGCGAGGAGCGCCGGGCCGCCTGAGCGGCGCCGGCACCGTGACTGCGGGTTCGGCTCAGTCGGTGAGGCGGGGGCTGCGGTAGGGCAGGGCGTCGGGACGGCCGCAGCGCCACACGGCATACACCTGGGCGGGGTGTCCGAGCTCTTCCCTGACGTGGGCGTCGACGGCGGCCGCCGCACGGGGCTCGTCCAGCAGCTCGCTGAGCGGATGGGCGGACCAGCCGGCGCGCTCGCCGGCCAGCCAGCACGCCAGGAGCGACCCGCCGAGGGGGCCGAGCTCGTCCGGCGTGAGGCCCGGCGCGGCCCACAGGGCGAGCACGGCGCCGCGCGGCCGCAGCTCGCTGGCCCGCGCCACCCACCGGTCGAGGCGGCTGGTCTCCAGCGCGCGACGCAGGGGCCCGGCCGAGGTGAGCAGCGCGAGGCCGCGGGCCTCCGCCCGGGAGAGCCCGAGCGCCGTCGCGCTCAGGCCGTCCAGGTCGCGGCGCGGGTGGCGCGGCGACAGCCGCAACCACTGCGCCAGCTCCGGCGCCGCGGGCCCGGTGAGGGTGTGCGCGGTCGCCCGCGGGAGCAGGTCGTCGACGAGATCGTCCGGCAGCTCCAGGAGGCCGGCGCCCTCCCCGAGCCCGGCCGTGCGGGCGATCTCGGCGATCTGGCACGGGTTCGGCCGCTGCGGGTATGCCGTGCGGACCGTCGCCCGCGCGTGCAGCTCCGCGACCGACCAGGGCGGCGCCTGCCGGGCGCCCGGGGTCGTGGGTGGCTGGGGGCGCTGCGGGTGCCGCGACCCTGCCTCGAGGCCGGGGTGGGCACGGAGCCTGACCACCGCGGCCTGGCGGGCGTCAACGTCCACCCCCCAGGTGACGTCCACCTCCAGCCCGAGGTCGGCGGCCACCACCTGCAGGCTGAGGGCCAGGGCCCCGAGCGAGAGCAGGAGGTCGCGCCGGCCGGCGTCGGCGACCGGCAGCTCGCGGTCGGCGTGCCACCCGAGCAGCAGCGTGTCCTCGCCCAGCGCCCGCACGTCCCACGGCTGGGTGTTGTGCGCGCTGGGCGCGCGACCCCAGTCGTGGGCACGGGCGAGCAGCCGCATCGCCGGGCCGCTCTCCTCGGTCGACGACGGGGCCTGCGCCGTGCCCTGGTCACCACCCGGGGTCCCGCCGACGTGGACCGCGCGGGTGTAGAAGCACGTGCCGTGCAGCGGACGACCGCCCATGGCGACGAACTGCGCCTGGGACCCCACGTTGTCGTCCTCGACGAAGGTGACCCGCAGCGCGTCATACCCCCCGGCCTGCAGACCCCGCAGCAGCTCTCGGGACAGGTGGCGCATCAGCCCCTGACCGCGCGCGCCGGGCACGGTGCCCTTGATGATGAGGACGGCCTCGCGGCGGTAGCGCCCGCGGGTCGCCAGCAGCCGCACGGTGTCGACCGGCCCGAGCCGCCCCCCGGTGGAGCGGACGAAGTCGGTGAGGTCGGGCACCACCAGCACGAAGGCCACCGGCTCACCGTCGTGCTCCAGCCAGAGCAGCAGGCGCTCGTCGAGCAGGTGCGCGAGACCGTCGGTCGCAGCCGCCAGCTCGTCGGCCTCGATCCGGGTGAAGTAGCCCAGCTCGGCGAAGGAGGAGTTGAGCATCTGCCGCAGGACCGGCAGCTGCTCCCCCAGCCGGCGCCGGTCGGCGTGCCGCAGCACGACCCCCTGCGGGAGCGGGCCGCTGCCGAAGAGCTGCGTCGGGTCGAGCGAGCCCAGGTCGGGGCAGATCCAGGTCGAGCCCGTCCAGACCCGCTCGAAGCCGAGCGCCTCCCAGTCCCGGGCGTAGTGCGGCGGGCTCCACGGCCCGTCGAGGAAGCCCGGCTCGTCCCACCCCGACGTCACCACCCCCCCGACCTGGTTGGGCAGGAGCGACACGGGGCCCAGCAGGCGCGTGCGCCCGCGCTGCCGGGCCAGGGCCTCGGCATACTCGACCATCGCGCCCAGGGCCGCCTCCCCGGCGAACTCGGTGGCCCCCATGAGCAGGGTGCGCTCGCCGAGCTTGTGGTCCATCCGGTCGTCGGTATGCAGTGTCGTCCGGCCGTGGAGCTCGCCCTGTCGGTCACGGACGAGGTAGAGCTCGACCGCCCCGTGCGCGTGGTGCGGCCCGCTCCCGGTCCACCACGAGCGGACGGTGCTGTGCCACACCGGCACCCCGTGGGTCTCGCGCCGCGTCCCCCACGGCGGCACCCGCAGGAAGTCGCGCAGGTCGGCCCGGGTGAGGACCGGCTCGACCCGCAGACCCGCGCCCCCGTCGGAGCGCCGACGGACCACCGGGGGACCGACCTCCTCGCGACCGACCGGCGTGAAGCGCTCGACGTGGGCCATCCGCCCGTCCTCGGCCCGCCACACCCCGTTGCTGTAGCCGTCCGGGTCCGCCTCGTGCACCTGGACCACGACTCCGGCCGCATCCTGCACCCGCTGGAGCGCGTCCTCGGCGGCGGCGGCGTCGGCATACCAGGCGATGACGCCCGTGCGCCGCACACCCTCGCGCAGCCACTCGCACCGCACCGGGCCGGCCTCCTCCAGCGCCCGGGTGACCGAGCGCAGCCACGCGCCCGAGGCGCGCCCCTGCGCCGGCTCGACGGTGAGCATCACCGCGGCCTGGGCCAGCGGTGGCGCCGCCGAGAAGTCACGCGTGCGCACGACCAGCCTCCTCCGCGCCCGCCACGGGCCGCTCGTAGACCCGGATGTAGCCGCCGGTCGCGTGCTGCGTGCCGTCGGTGACCCACTGCATGAGCTCGCGGTGCACCCCGCTGCGGGCGAAGCGCAGGAGGTCCTCGCGGGTGGTGAAGTAGCCGACGGTGCCGAGCGTGAACGGCGGGTCGAGGTAGACCTGGTGGTGCACGTAGCCCGGCATCCGGCGCATCTGGTCGACCATCGCCCGCCAGCGCGGGGCCAGGCGCACCCAGGCCAGCGGGGACGTGTAGCGCGTCGCGCCGACGAAGACCGCCCCTGCGCGCTCCATCAGCCCGCGGCGCCCGGGCGGAGGTAGACCCGCTTGAGCCTGTCGGGCATCGCGGCGAACGGCCCGGTGCCGGCGTCGTGCACCCGCACCTCGATGTCGTCGCTGCGCTCGCTCTCCTCCAGCGACTGCGCGAAGTCGCGGCTGGTCCGGGCGAGGTAGTCGACCACGCCCTCGCGCACGCCGTCGGCGAGCGTCCGCCGCTCCGCCTGCTCCAGGAGCACGTCCTCGCGCAGCTCGAGGTGGATCGTCGGCTGCTGACGGGTCGCGTCCTGCTCGACGTCCTCCAGGGTCAGCGTGAACGAGCCGATCTGGGCGGCCCGCCGCGGGTCGGTGTAGAGCCCGTTCTCGACGTCCTGGGGGTAGATGTTGGCGCCCATGAAGGAGATCGTGGCGTCGGCCCGGCCGAAGAGCAGCAGCAGCGGCAGCTTCATCCCCTGCTTGGCGAAGGCCTCGCGGGCCGGCGCCTGCCACTCCGGCTGGCTGCGCAGCACCGCCGCGAGGTCGTGCCAGTCCATCAGCCGGGCCTCGTCACCGATGTTGTAGCGCAGCTTGGGCGAGAGCACCGCGGTCGAGGTGAGTGTGCACAGCAGCTCGCCCTCGGGGGTCGTCTCGAGGTAGGTCTCCAGGGGGTTGTACTGGAAGATCATCGGGGTCCGGGTCTCGCCCGGGCCGAGCACGGCCTCGCGCAGGTCGTGGTCCTTCAGCAGGGCACGCCGCAGCCACACGGTGAGGTCGGTCTCGCCGCCGATGCCGATGGTGAGGTCGGAGGCGCCGTAGCCGGAGCGGACGGTGAGGAAGCGCTCCTCGCAGTAGTCGCGCAGCGCCTCGGTCATCCCCTCCCCGCCGACCAGGCCGTGCATCCGCCAGGCCGGCCAGTCCCAGCCCTCCGCGTCCAGCCGGTCGCGCAGGTCCTTGAGGAAGGGCGGGTAGGCCGAGACCAGGTAGGTGAACCCCGGCCCGAAGTGGCGCATCGTGTCGACGATCTTGTCCAGGTCGGGTCCGGTGTTCTTGACCATGGCGATCTTGGCCATGGCGATGCCGGTGTTGGTGCCGGTGGCCCACGCCCCCATGGAGTAGGCGTTGATGACGAAGAGCCGCTCCTCGTCGCGCATCATCAGCGCCGTGAAGCCGGCGACGTTGCGGTGGATGTCGGCGAGCTCCTCGCGCCCGCGCACCCAGTTGAAGGGGGTGCCGGAGCTGCCCGAGCTCTCGTCCACGAGCGTCCCGCGCAGCTCGAGGCGACCCGAGCGCGTGCGGGAGGTCTCGTCATACCGCTGGACGTAGCCTGCCTTGTCGGTGGGCGGGTAGTTCTCCAGGTCCCACCAGCGGAAGCGCCAGTCGTGCTCGGCGAGGTGCTGACGGTATGCCGGAACGTGCAGCGAGCCGAGCTGGCAGGTCATCCAGGCGTGCAGCCGGGCGAAGTCGCCCATCCACGGCTGGTAGTGCGTCGCGGTGAGCCGCCAGGTCGCCGGGTGCACCTTGTAGAGGCTGTAGGTCGTGCTCAGCGCGCGGGTGCCCGCCCTGAGCGCACCGCGACGCGCGAGCGTCAGCGGCGTGCTCATCCAGACCGACTCCCCCAGGTCTTTCCATCCCATGGCCGGACTCTAGCGCCTGGGTGGGCGGGGGGCCGGAGTTCGCCACCGGAGCGGTCGGGGCTCGGCGGTCGGGGCTCGGCTGGGACTAGACCCAGCCGTCCGGGCCCGGTGAACCGGCGGCATACTCCTCCAGCGGCACCTCGTCCGCCTGCCAGGCGTCGAGGACCGGCTCGACGATCCGCCACAGCTCCTCGGCCTCGTCACCGCGGATGGTCAGCAGCGGGTTGCCGTCGAGGATGGCGCCGAGGATCTCGCCGTAGGGCAGCATCCGGGCCTTGCCGAGCTCGGCGGACAGCTCCTTCTGCTCCAGCTCGAAGGGGTCGCCCTCGGCGTTCATCGACAGGTCGAGCGAGACGCTGCCCGGCTTGAGCTCGAGGACGAGCCGGTCCGGGGCCGGGGTGTCGGTGAGCCCGTCGGGCACGTGCGCCGGCGCCCGGAAGGTCACGACCACCTGCTTGGACGCCGTGCCCAGCGCCTTGCCCGAGCGCAGCCGGAACGGCACGCCGGCCCAGCGGGCGTTGTCGAGCTGCACGGTCAGCTGGGCCAGCGTCTCGGTCTGGCGGGAGGGGTCGACGCCCTCCTCGGCCACGTAGTCCGGGACCGTGCGGTCGCCGAGCTCACCCGCGACATACCTCGCCCGCCGGGACGCCGCGACCGGGTCGTGACCCCACGGCTGGGTCGCCCTCAGCGCCTGCGCCTTGAGCCCGCGGATCTCCTCGGCGTGCATCGTCGCGGGGGCCTCCATGGCGAAGAAGGCGAGGACCTCCAGCAGGTGGCTCTGGATCATGTCCATGAGCGCGCCCGCGTGGTCGTAGTATCCGGCCCGTCCCTCCAGCGCCAGCGTCTCGTCGTAGCAGATGTCGACCTTCTCGATGTGCTCGGCGGTCCAGATGGGCTGCAGCAGCCGGTTGGCGAAGCGGATGCCGATGAGGTTGAGGATCGTGTTGACGCCGAGGAAGTGGTCGATCCGGAAGATGTCGCCCTCGGGCACGACCCGCAGCAGCTGGCGGTTGAGCTCGCGCGCCGTCTCCAGGCTGTCGCCGAAGGGCTTCTCCAGCGCCAGCCGGGTGCCCTCGGGCACCGTCAGCTGCTCCAGCAGCTCGCACACCTTGATGGTGACCGCCGGCGGCAGGGCGAAGTAGAGCACGACCGGCTCGTCGACGGCGTCCAGCAGGGCCTGCAGCTGGTCGCGCTCCAGGAGGTCCGTCTGGAGGTAGGTCGCCGCGCTCACCACTGGTTCCGCCACCTCCTCGGGTACCTCGGCCTCCGCGAGGCTGTCGCGGACCCTGGCCTGCCAGTCCTCCTCGCTGAGCTCGAGCCGGTCCGCGCCGAGGACCCGCACCCTCCGGTCGGTCTCCTCGCGCAGCAGCGTCCCCAGCCCGGGCAGCAGCAGCCGCCGGGTCAGGTCACCTGAGGCTCCCAGGATGAGCAGGGTGGTGGTCTGGTCGGCCATGCGGACGTCCTTCTTCCCTCGGGTATGACGCGTCCGCGCCAGTGTGGCACCTCGGGGTCAGAGCTGCGTGCCGACGAGCGCACCGATGGCATACGTCACGGCCATGGCGGTGAAGCCGCCCAGCACGTTGCGGGCGACGGCGCGGGGCCGCGGTGAGCGGCCCAGGGTCGCGCTCACCCAGCCGGTGAGCACGAGGGCGAGCAGCACGGAGGACACGGTGACGGGCACCCGCCAGACGAGCGGCGGGGAGAGGATGGCGAGCAGGGGCAGCAGGGCACCGAGGGTGAAGGCGACCAGCGAGGCCCAGGCGGCGTGCCAGGGGTTGGTGAGCTCGTCGGGGTCGATGCGCAGCTCGGCCTCGGCGTGCGCCGCGAGCGCGTCCCGCTCGGTGAGCTCGACGGCCACCCGGTGCGCGAGCTCGGGGGACAGGCCCTTGGCGCGGTAGATCTCGGTGAGCTCGGCCAGCTCCTCCTCGGGCATCTCGGCGAGCTCGCGCCGCTCCAGGTCGAGCAGGGCGCGCTCGCTGTCGCGCTGGGTGCTGACCGAGACGTACTCCCCCACCGCCATCGACATGGCACCCGCCGCGAGCCCGGCGAGCCCCGCGGTGAGGATGGCCGTGCGGTCGGCCGTCGCCGCGGCGACACCGATGACCAGGCCGGCGGTGGAGATGATGCCGTCGTTGGCGCCGAGGACCCCGGCGCGCAGCCAGTTCAACGTGCTCGCGGTGGTGCGCGGCTCGGCGTGCTGCTGCGGGGATGGTGCGGCCATGCCTCCAGCGTCCTCCGCGACGGCAGGACCTGCCAGGACGGTGAGGCTTCGCTACCCCGGTGGGCGGCAGGAGGGTGTGGCGTTCAGCGGGTCAGGTCGGCCTCGCGCCGGCCCCGGCCGGCCCGCGGTCCGACGTGGCGCCGGTGCACGAGCAGCGAGACGCCGAGCACGACGAGGCCGGCCACGGAGAGGGCGGCCCCGACGAGGGCGGGCGCGCGGTAGCCGTAGCCCGCGGCGATGACCAGCCCGCCGACCCAGGCCCCCAGCGCGTTGGCCACGTTGAGGGAGGCGTGGTTCATGGCCGCGCCGAGGGTCTTGGCCGGGCCGGCGACCTGCATGAGCCGCAGCTGCAGCCCGATCACCCAGGCCGAGCTGAAGAGGCCGATGGCGGCGACCGTGAGCATGGCCGGGACGAGTGAGCCGGAGCTCCAGAAGAAGACGAGCAGGGCCGCCGCCGAACCGGCGCCGGTGAGGACCAGGGTGCGCAGCACCGACCAGTCCCCCAGCCGACCGCCGAGCCACGTCCCCACGATCGACACCACGCCGTACACGAGCAGGAAGACGGGCACCCAGCTCTCGGCGAGACCGGTGACGTCGGTGAGCGTCGGGGCGATGTAGGAGTAGGTGGCGAACATGCCGCCGAAGCCGACGGCCCCGATCGCGAGGGTGAGCCAGAACTGGGTGCTCGTGAAGGCCCGCAGCTCGGCCCGGCGCGAGCGGGTCCGGTCGCTCGGCGTGCGCGGCACCCACAGGCGCACGAGCACCGCGGCCAGCAGCCCGATGACGGCGACCGCCCAGTAGCTCACCCGCCAGCCGAAGATCTGCCCGGCCCAGGTGCCGAGGGGCACCCCGGCCAGCAGGGCGATCGGGATGCCCAGCATGACCGTGCCGACCGCGCGGCCGCCGCGCCCCGGGGGTGCGAGGGAGATGGCGACGAGCGAGGCCAGGCCGAAGAAGCCGGCGTGCGGCAGCCCGGCCACGAAGCGGGCGGCCACGAGCGTGCCGAGCGTGGGCGCGAGCGCCGCGGCGGCGTTGGCCACCGCGAAGAGCAGCATGAGGCCGACGAGGACGGCGCGACGCGGCAGCCGGGCGGCCCCCACCGCGGCGACCGGGGCACCCACGACCACACCGAGCGCGTAGGCGGAGATGGCATACCCGGCGGTCGGGATGGAGACGTCGAGCCCGGTCGCGATCTGCGGCAGCACCCCCATGGTGACGAACTCGGCGACCCCGATGCCGACGCCGCCCAGGATGAGGGCCGCGAAGGCGAGGGTGTGCGGCTGGCCGCCCGCGGGGGGACGCTCGGTGGCGGGCTGGGCGGTGGCGGACAGGGTCGACAAAAGGAGGCCTCGGGTCTGAGGGGCACGACGGTGGGGGATGTCCGCACCTGCGGCACGGACCTCACCAGCCTAACCCCGCCGTCCCCCACCCCCATTCCCCTTCACTCCTGCCTGCACCGGGCGCGCGCCCGGTGCAGAAGGATGGGGGCGCGGTCAACCGTCGACGGCCTCGGCGATCGCGACGAAGTTGGCCTTCTGCCCTCCGTCGCTGCGGGCGCCCAGAGAGGGGTCGCAGGTGATGAGGGCGATCCGCGCCACCTCGTCCTGGTCGCCCCAGACCGCCTCGCTGCGCTGCAGGCCCTCCTTGGAGATCTGCTGGGTCGAGGTGATGACGAAGTCGCGGGTCCCGCCATGCCCGTACCCGACCGTGACGACGTCGCCGTCGCTCACCTCGGCCAGGTCGTAGAACACGTCCGGCTCGTCGTAGTAGGTGACGTGCGCGGCGATGACCGCCGTCCCCCTCTGGCCGGGGACGACGCGGTCGGACCCGACGTACCAGATCGCCTCGCCCTGGTCGGGGTTGATCGTCCCCTGCGGCGTGAGGCCCTCGGGCGCGATCGGCTCCTCCTCCAGCCCCGCCGCCGGCGCCGTGACCCACTCCGGCGCCGCGTCGCCCTCGGCGTGGACGGGCCGCCCGTCGGTGCCCTGGATCACCCCCACCGCCTGGACGGCGAGCGCGCTGACCCCGAGCGCGCCCACCAGCAGCCCGGTGGGCAGCAGCAGGCGGGCGTTCACGGTCGGGCTCCGGGAGGACTCAGCCCTGGTCGCGCTGCGGCTGGCGACGCAGACCCAGGGCGGCGGCGCCGGCACCGGCGACCGCCAGGACGGCACCACCGACGAGCAGCGGCGACAGCCCGGCCTCGCGCAGCGGCCCGTCGGTCTCGACCGCGGGCCCGGCGGCCTGCACGTCCTCCTCGGCCTGGTCGGCCTGCACGGCGTCCTCGTCCGCACCTGCCGCCTCGTCGTCCCCGGCGGCGGCCTCGTCCTCGGTCCCCGCCTGGTCCTCGCCGGCGTCACCGCCGCCCGACTCCTCCTCGGGCGCCGGCGCCTCCTCCTCGGTGGCCGCGCTGCCCTGGCACAGGGTGATCTCGCGGATGACGGCCCCGCCGTCGCTGCCGTAGGTCTCCCCGTAGACCGGGTTCGCGACCTCGACGGCGCTGTCGTCCGAGGTGAGGGTCAGGGCGACCCACTCGTTGCCCCCCTCGAGGTATGGCCCGTGCGTCGCCTCGTCGAGGTACGTCGCCGTCGCAGTGCCGGGCATGGCCATGACGTCGCACCGCACGTTGTCGTAGGTGTCGGCCAGCTGGTCCTCGTCGACCGCCAGGGCGGGGCCGGCGGCCAGCGCGGTGAGCGCGGCCGCTCCGGCCGCGACGGTCAGGGTCCGCAGGGTCGTGGTGCTCATGAGGGTCCTCTCCGCAGGCACGCGGTTCGTCGCGGTCCGGGCCGTCCCGTGCGCGGACCAGCCCGATCACACGAATCACATCTGTCACATTCGACGCTTCCGCACCCTAGCGACGCGTGCGCACACCCGGAACCACCCGCCCGGCGTGTCGTCGAACCGCAGGTACGGGGCTGGTCAGCGCGCGTGCACCAGCGCGACGAGGGTGGCGCCCTCCTGGGGCAGGTGGCTGCGCGGGGTGACGACCGTCGCCACCCCGTCCTGCACGACGAACATGAGGACCGCGTCCGGCTCCCGCTCCCGGAAGTCGTCGAGCGTGTGCTGGGAGGTCAGTCGGGTCTTGCGCACCTGCATCCCCTCCCGGGTCGCGGTGTCCAGCTCGGGCGCCGACATCGGCGGGGAGAAGGCCACCTGCGCGGTGAGCTTGCTGGCGGTCTGCTGCTTGGCCTTGGCCTCCGACAGCGTGCCGCCACTGCCCGCGTTGGTGCGGTCCCGGGGCCGGGACCGCCGCGGCAGGGACTCGCCCTGGCGCCGCAGCTGGTAGGTGTTGGACTGGCCGAGGGCGTGCCCGAACTCGCGGGCCGCCGTCGAGTTGGTGTCGTCGTCGTGCGTGGCCGCGACGAGGGAGCCGAGACCGGCCAGCTCCATGTCCTCCACGGCATACTCCGAGAGGATGTGGGTGCGCTCCACCCGCAGCCCCGCCATCCGCGCCTGCGCCACCTCGGCCGGGGCCAGCGAGACGAGCAGCGTCGGCACCTTGAGCTCGGTGAGCACCCCCGCGGCCTGGCGCGCCCACAGCGGCGCCCCGGCGAAGAGGACGCCGTTGGGCGTCGTCGTCGCCAGCCCCAGCCGCTCGGCCAGGCGCCCCACCCCCAGCCCGTAGACCGCGACCGTCACGACGATCGTCACGAACACCAGGGGCACCAGGTCGGCCGAGGCGACCACCAGCTGCTCCAACCGCTCCGCCGAGGCCTCGAGCGCGAGGCTCTCCCGGGCGTCCTCGCCGCCCAGCGCGGCCAGCGATCGCGCCTCGTCGGCCGCGTGCTCGATCTCCAGCGCGAAGATGCTCGTCACCGCGGCGGCCACGATGCCCCGCGGCGCCATGAAGGCGAGCAGGGTGCGTTCCTGCCGCGTCGCCTGGGTGCCGAGCAGCCCCAGCGCGACGGACGCCGGGCGCACCACCAGGAGCAGGAGCAGGACGAAGACCGCCGCCGTCGGGGCGATGGCCACCACCTCGGCGGGGCTGACCCGTCCGGCCAGCAGCACGAAGAGCGCCCCCACGATGAGCACCTGCAGGTGCTCCTTGAACTCCCGCACGTGCTCCAGCCGCAGCCCCGGCCGGTTGGCGAGGTAGATCCCCAGCATCGTCACGGTCAGCAGGCCGCTCTCGGACTGCAGCTCGTTGGAGATCACCAGCGACCCCACCGCGACGGCGAGGAAGGTCACGCCCTCGAGGAAGTCCGGGATGAGGTGGCGCCGCATCGCCACCTCCAGCAGGACGCCGAAGAGCAGGGCGAGCACGGTGGAGATGACGACCGTCCGGCCCAGGGTGAGCGCGGCCGTCGCGAGCGCTCCGTCGGGGCCGCCGACGATGATGGCCTGGAAGACGAGCACGGCGAGGATCGCGCCGATGGGGTCGACGACGATGCCCTCCCACCGCAGCATGGAGGACACCCGTCGCGTGGGGCGCAGCTGGCGGATGATGGGGGCGATGACGGTGGGGCCGGTCACCACGAGCAGCGCCCCGATGAGCAGCGCGAGCTGCCACTCGACCCCGGCCACGATGGCGGCCACGGTGGTCAGCGCCCACGCCAGCAGCACCGTGACCGAGCAGAGCCGGAGGACGGCCGTGCTCAGGCCCCGCAGGTCGCGGAACCGCAGGGACAGCGACCCCTCGAAGAGGATCACGCCGACCGCCAGGTTGACGCCCGCGAAGAGCAGGTCCCGGCCGAGCACGGTCTCGGGGCTGACGAACTGCCCGAGCCCGAACCCGACGACGAGCAGCAGCAGGATCGAGGGCACCCGCAGCCGGTATGCCGTGAGCTGGCACACGATGGCGACCCCGAGCACGAGGGCGAGGTAGGGGGCGGGCGGCACGCTCGCAGTCTGCCAGCACCGCACGTCCCGGCCCCGCTCACCGGCGCGTCGTCGTACGCCGGCCCTACGCTGACGGGATGGCTCTGTCACCGCGGCTGGCCGCCGTCGTCGACGCCCTCCCCCTGCGTCCGGGGATGCGGGTGCTCGAGATCGGCGGGGCCCCGGGCGCGGCCGCGCGCGAGGTGGCGCGGCGCATCGGCGAGGGCCACGTGCACGTCGTCGACAGGTCGGCCAGGGGCGTCCGGCTGATCGAGCGCACCTGCGCGGCGGAGATCCAGGCGGGGCTCCTCTCGGTCAGGTGCGTGGACGTGCAGGACCTCGACCCGGCCGGTCAGGAGCCGTTCGACCTGGCCTTCGCCTGCCGGGTCGGGGTCTTCGACGGCCGCCACCCCGGGGAGGAGGCGCGGCGCCGGGTCGCGGCCGTCCTGGCCCCGGGCGGGCGCTTCTTCGTCGACGGCGGCGACCCGCTGCGCGAGGTCGACCTGCGCGCCGCTGGCTAGCCTGGGCGTCGTGGACCAGCAGGCGGACGAGGCAGACCAGTCCGACGAGGCGCTGCGCGCGGCGGTCTCCGCCGTGTATGCCGCCCCGCCCGCCGACTTCGTCGCGACCCGCAAGGAGTGGGTCGCCCGGCTGCGCTCGCAGGGGAGCAAGGACCTGGCCAAGGAGGCGGCTGCGCTGCGCAAGCCGAGCGTCGCGGCGGCCGCGGTCAACGCCCTCGTCCGGGCCGAGGACCCCGCCGCGGGCCGGTTGCGCGAGGTGGGCACCCGGCTGCGGCACGCCCAGTCCGCGATGGACGTGAGCGGGCTGCAGGAGCTGCGCGGCGAGCGCGACGCGGTGCTGGCCGAGTGGGTCGCGGCCGCGCGCCGGCACGCGCCGGTGCCGCTCACGGCCGCCGGCGAGAGCGAGGTCCGGGACACCGGGGTCGCGGCCCTGGCCGGCGCGGACGCGACCGAGGTGGTCCTCGGCGGGACGTTGACCCGGGCACTGGCCTACAGCGGGTTCGGCGAGGTCGACGTCGCCGACGCGGTGGCGCGCACGAGCACCGGGGTCGTGCTCACCCGCATCGAGGGCGGGGGCGCGGGGGACGAGGCCGCGCCCACCGGGGTCGGCGACGACGCCCGGGACGAGGGGGCCACGTCTGGCCGGTCCGGCGGCCAGCCCGACGATCCCGGTGAGCCGGGCGCCTCGGGCGACACGGACGACGCGGACGACGCGGGCGACTCGGGCGGTTCCGGCGATGCCGGCGGTGCCGAGCGATCGGTCGACGGGCTGGAGCTGCAGCGGCTGCAGGAGGAGCTCGAGAGCGCCGAGACCCAGGTCGCTCGGGCGCGGGAGGCCCGGAAGCAGGCTGCGGCGACGCAGAGCCGGCGGCAGGACGAGCTCGAGGTCGCCCGGTCCGGGGTGGAGCAGGCCCGCCGCCTGCTGGCCCAGGCCGAGCAGCACCAGGCGACGGCGCAGGCGCGAGCCGACCGTGCCCAGACGGACGAGGATGCCGCGGACGAGGCCCTGGCGGCGGCGCGCGTCGCCCGCGACGAGGCGCGACGTCGGCTCGAGGAGGCCCAGGACGCCGGCTGAGGAGCCGAGTCGGCGCGTCGGTCCCGCGCCTCCCGAGGCCAGCGGCCCCACTCATACGGAGAAGGTGTTCCTCTGCGCGGATGCATCACGGCGGAGGAACACCTTCTGCGTACGAGTGACGTGCGGTCAGTCGCGCCCGGCGTCGGTCAGTCGCGCCCGGAGTCGAGCCGACGCACGATCGCCCACACGGCCGGGAAGATCGCGGCGGCGATGCCGGCCTTGACGATGCCCGGCACGATGAACGGCGTGATGCCGACGGCGGCGATCGCGGCCGGGTCGCTCATGCCGAGGATGCCGGCCAGGTAGGGCACGCCGACCAGGAAGGGCGCGGCCGTGGCGAGCAGGAAGCCGACCATGGCGAGCCCGACGTGGCGGTCCCAGGCCCGCTCGGCCGCCCAGCCGGCGATCGCGGCGGCGGCGACGAAGCCGATGATGAAGCCGAAGGAGGGGGCCATGAGGTAGGCCGGGCCCCCCGCGCCGCCGGCGAAGATCGGCGCTCCCGCCAGGCCGGCGAACATGTAGGTCGTCAGGGCCGCGGCACCACGGCGCATCCCCAGCGCCGACCCGACGAGCACGACGCCGAGGGTCTGCCCGGTGATGGGGACCGGCCCGATGCGGAACTCGACGAGGGCCAGCAGCGAGACCACGACCACGCCGCCGGCGACGAGCCCGACGTCGGTGAGGACCCCCCGCCGCGGCAGGAGCCGGTCGGCGAGGACGAGCGACGGTGCGGGGGACGAGGCGGAGGCGGTCGACATGGGGCACAGGATGCCACAGCCGCACCCACGCGGCGGGCCGCCACGACCGGCCCCCCGGACCTGGGCGACCGGCCCCTCGGACCTGGGGGCGACTGGCACCTGGGTGACGTGACGTCATACCCTGGGACCGCACTGGCGCCGGTCACTGCCCCCTGGGGTGGCCGGCGCGATGTCGTTGCCGCCCTGTGAGACCCCGACGAAGGACACTGCATGAAGATCGGCCTGCTGACCTCGGGTGGTGACTGCCCCGGCCTCAACGCCGTCATCCGCGGGGTGGTCCTCAAGGGGGACCGGATCTACGAGCACGAGTTCGTCGGCATCAAGGACGGCTTCCGCGGTCTGGTCGAGGACGACATCGTCCCGCTGCCGCGCAAGCGGGTCCGCGGACTGTCCAAGGTCGGCGGCACCATCCTCGGCACCTCCCGGATCAGCCCGATCCGCACCGGCGGCATCGACCGGGTCAAGGAGGTCATGGACAAGCACGAGATCGACGCGCTCGTGGCGATCGGCGGCGAGGGGACGCTGACCGTCGCCCGGATGTTCCACGACGAGGGCATCAACGTCGTCGGCGTGCCCAAGACGATCGACAACGACCTCTCGGCCACCGACCGGACCTTCGGCTTCGACACCGCGGTGTCCATCGCGACCGAGTCCATCGACCGGCTGCGCACCACCGGAGAGGCGCACTCACGCTGCATGGTCGTGGAGGTCATGGGCCGGCACGTCGGCTGGATCGCCCTGCACGCCGGCATCGCCAGCGGGGCGCACGCGATCCTCATCCCCGAGGTACCGGTGAGCGCCGACCAGCTGTGCCAGTGGGTGCAGAACGCCATGGACCGCGGTCGCGCGCCGACCATCGTGGTCGCCGAGGGCTTCACCTTCGCCGGGGCCGAGCAGGTCGCCAGCGACCGGGTCGACGGTTTCGGCCGCCCGCTGCTCGGCGGTATCGGCGAGGCGGTGACCCGCGCCATCGAGGAGCACACCGGCATCGAGACCCGCAACACCACCCTGGGCCACCTGCAGCGCGGCGGCGTCCCCAGCTCCTACGACCGGGTGCTGGCCACCCGGTTCGGCACCGCCGCGATCGACTCGGTCAGCGCCAAGAAGTGGGGCACGATGGTGGCGCTGAACGGCATGGACATCGTCAACGTCAACCTGCGCGACGCGACCAGCGAGCTCAAGCTCGTCCCCCGTGACCAGTGGGACGAGGCCGCCATCATGTTCGGCTGAGGCCGCTGGTCCGGACGATCGACCCGCCGCCCACCGTGCCGCCCGCCCCCTTGACCTCGCGTCACCCTGCGTCCAGGGCGGGCGCGAGGCGCACCTAGGATCGCGGTATGCCGTTCCCCGAGCCCGTGCACGCCTCCCCCGACCAGGCGCTGCCGACGGCGACCGACATCGAGCAGGCCGCGGGACGGATCGCGGGGCGGGTGGGTCGCACCGCCCTGGAGCGCAGCGTCCGGCTCTCGGAGCAGACCGGCGCCTCGGTGTGGCTCAAGCGGGAGGACCAGCAGCCGGTGCGGTCCTACAAGGGTCGCGGCGCGGCCAACCTCATCGCCCAGCTCGACAGCGAGCAGATCTGGGCCGGGGTCGTCTGCGCGAGCGCCGGCAACCACGCCCAGGGCGTGGCGTACGCGTGCGCCACCCTGGGCGTCAACGCCCGCATCTACCTGCCCGCCAACACCCCCCGGCAGAAGCGCGACCGGGTCGCCGACATCGGGGGCGACTGGGTCGAGGTCGTGGTCGGGGGCCGGACCTACGACGAGGCCGCGGCCGCCGCGCTCGCCGACGCGGAGCGCACCGGCGCGACCCTCGTGCCCGCCTTCGACCACCCGCACACCATCGCCGGCCAGGGGACGATCGCCCGGGAGATCAGCGAGGACCTCCCCGGTCCCCCTGACCTCGTGGTCGTCCCGTGCGGTGGGGGCGGGCTGCTCGCCGGGTGCCTCACGTGGTTCGGCGAGCGGGCACCCCAGGTGCGGGTCGTCGCCGCGGAGCCGGCCGGCGCCGCCAGCATGATGGCCGCCACCCGCGCCGGCGAGCCGGTCGCGCTGGCCGAGATCGACCGCTTCGTCGACGGAGCGGCGGTGCAGAAGGTCGGGACGCACACCTTCGAGGTGGTGCGACGGCATACCCCCGAGCTGGTCGCCGTGCCCGAGGGCCGCATCTGCACCGAGATGATCCGGCTCTACCAGAGCGAGGGCATCATCACCGAGCCCGCCGGGGCGCTCGCGCCGGCCGCGCTGGAGGGTCTGGGCGACCTCAGCGGCCTCACGGTCGTCGTGGTGGTGTCCGGCGGCAACAACGACCTGCTGCGCTACCCGGAGGTGATGGAGCGCTCGCTCATCCACGAGGGCCTCAAGCACTACTTCCTCGTGGACTTCCCGCAGGAGCCGGGGATGCTGCGGCAGTTCCTCGACGAGGTGCTGGGCCCGGACGACGACATCGCCCTGTTCGAGTACGTCAAGCGCAACAACCGCGAGACCGGCCCGGCCCTGGTCGGGATCGAGCTCGGGGCGCGCGAGGACCTCGGGCCGCTGCTGGAGCGGCTGGAGGCCAGCTCGATGCAGATCGAGCCGATCCAGCCCGACAGCCCGCTCTTCCGCTTCATCCTCTGAGCACCGGCCGGCGCGGGAGGTCCGCACCGGACGCGCGGTGGGGACGTCAGTGGCTCGCGCCGGCCTTCCAGTAGCCGCAGAAGCTGATCTGCTTCTTGGGTATGCCGTGCCGCACCCAGTGGCGGCGCGCGGCGGTGGCGAGGTCGGACTCGCCGGCGACCCAAGCATACACCTCCTCGTCCTCTGGCACGGGCACCCGCCCCAGCTCGGCGAGGGCGGCCGTCCCCGGCCTGGCGGCGGAGGTGCCCCGCACGACCCAGCGCACCTCGACCCCCTCGGGTGCACCCAGGTCGTGGCAGTCGTCCGGGTGCGGCACCTCGACCACGGCGACGCCGCGCGCGACCCGGGGGAGATCCCGCAGGATGCCGGCGAGCGCCGGCAGACCGGCCTCGTCGGCGGCCAGGAGGACGGTCGCCTCCTCGGGCCCGGCGTAGATCGTGCCCTCGTCGATGATCGCGACCTCGTCGCCGACCACGCAGGTCTGGGCCCAGGTCGAGGCCGGCCCGGCGGTGCCCTCGGCGGCGCTGCCGTGCACCACGAGGTCGACGTCGATCTCCGGCCCCGGACCGTGCACCCCGGTCTCGCGGTGGGCGCGGATGGTGTAGTTGCGGATGACCGGCCGCTCCTGCGCCGGCACGAGCATGAAGCGCGCGTAGCTGGCGGTGGTCACCGCCTCGGGGACGTGACGCAGGGACTCGACCCCCCCGGTCGGCAGGAACAGCCGGAACCACTGGTCGAAGCCCATCGGCACCAGGTCGGCCACCTCCCCGCCCCCCAGCGTCACCCGCGCGAGCGAGGGTGTGGGCCGCGAGCGGGCCAGGACGTGCATCCGCAGCGGTCGGGCGTCCACCGGCTTGCGCCGGGTGACCTGCGCGCTTCTCCGGGCCATCAGCGGCTCCTGGTGCTCGGGGTCGAATTGGTGCACACAGAAGCATCGTATATACATGAGGTCTGCCTTACCTAACCGTCCTAAGGAGACACATGCGTACCTCTCGCACGGCGAGCGTCAGCGCCGCGCTGACCGCCACCCTCGTCCTCGCCGCCTGCGGGGGAAGCTCTGCCGAGGACGGGGCCGACGCCGACGGGGGTGCGGACCAGGAGTCCGCGGCACCGGCCGACGCCGCCGCCTTCCCGGTGACCGTCGAGCACGCCTTAGGCGAGACCACCATCGAGGAGCAGCCCGAGCGGGTCGCCTCCGTCGCCTGGGCCAACCACGAGGTGCCGCTGGCTCTCGGCATCGTGCCGGTGGGCATGAGCGAGGCCACCTGGGGGGACGACGACGGCAACGGCGTGCTGCCCTGGGTCGAGGACGCGCTCGCGGAGATGGACGCCGAGACCCCGGTCCTCTTCGACGAGACCGACGGCATCGACTTCGAGGCCGTGGCCGACACCGAGCCCGATGTCATCCTCGCCGCCTACTCCGGCCTCACCCAGGAGGAGTACGACACGCTCAGCCAGATCGCGCCGGTCGTGGCCTACCCCGAGCTCGCCTGGGGCACCACGTGGCAGCAGATGGTCGAGCTCAACAGCCAGGCCCTGGGGATGGCCGAGGAGGGTGACGCCCTGGTCGAGGAGCTGGAGGGCTACGTCTCCGACACCGTGGCCGACTACCCCGAGCTCGAGGGCATGAGCGCGATGTTCAGCTCGCACAGCACCGACGACCTGAGCCAGGTCGGCTTCTACACCACCAACGACCCGCGCGCGCTCTTCCTCGAGGAGCTCGGCATGAGCACGCCCGAGCTGGTCGCCGAGCGGTCCGCGCAGAGCGACACCTTCTACGAGACGGTGAGCGCGGAGAACGCCGACCTGCTCGAGGACGTCGACCTGCTGGTGACCTACGGCGACGACGCCCTGCTGACCCAGCTGCAGGACGACGCCCTCGTCTCGGAGATCCCGGCCGTGGAGGACGGCGCCGTCGTCATGCTGGAGAACGACACCCCGCTCGCCGCGGCCGCCAACCCCTCGCCGCTCGCCCTCGAGTGGGGCCTGACCGACTTCCTCGACAGGGTCTCCGCCGCCGCAGAGAAGAGCCGGTGACCGACACCCTCACCGCCGCCCCGCCGGACGCCGCGACCCCCGCGGCGCGCCGGCGGGTCGGCACGCGGGCATACCGCCTCACCGCCCTCGTCGCGGCGCTCGGCGCGCTGGTGCTCGCCGGGGTCCTGTCGGTCACCTTCGGCGCCCGGGAGATCGCGTACGCCGACCTCGTCGCCGCGCTCGGTGGCGCGCAGGACAACATCTCGCAGGCCGCCGTGGCGCAGCGCGTCCCCCGCACCTTCCTGGCCATGCTCGTCGGCGCCGCCCTCGGCCTGGCCGGCGCCGTCATGCAGGGCGTCACCCGCAACCCCCTCGCCGACCCGGGCATCCTCGGGGTCACCTCCGGCTCCTCGCTGGCGGTGGTGGTCGGCATCGCCTTCTTCGGGCTGTCGACCTCCGGTGGCTACATCTGGGTGGCGATCCTCGGCGCGGCGGTCGCGGCCGCCGTCGTCTACGCCATCGGCTCGATGGGGCGCGGCGGTGCCACCCCCCTCAAGCTGGCCCTGGCCGGAGCCGCGATGTCCGCGGCCTTCTCCTCCCTCGTCAGCGCGATCCTGCTGCCGCGGATCCAGGTGATGGACTCCTTCCGCTTCTGGCAGATCGGCGGCGTCGGCGGGGCGACGCCGGAGAAGATCACCGTGGCCCTCCCCTTCCTGCTCGGCGGCACGCTCCTGTCCTTCCTCGTGGCCCGGGGCCTCAACTCGCTGGCGCTGGGTGACGACCTGGCCGCGGGTCTGGGCGAGCGGGTGGCGCTGACCCGCGCGCTGGCGGCGGTCGGCGCGGTCACGCTCTGCGGTGCGGCGACCGCCGTCGCCGGACCGATCGGCTTCGTCGGTCTGGTCGTCCCGCACGCCTGCCGGCTCGTCGTCGGCACCGACCACCGGTGGCTGCTCCCGCTGTCCATGCTCGTCGGGGCGGTCCTGCTCACCCTCGCCGACGTCGTCGGGCGGGTCGTGGCGCGGCCTGCGGAGGTCGACGTGGGCATCATCACCGCGCTCATCGGGGCGCCGGTCTTCATCATCATCGTGCGCCGGATGCGGGCGAGGGCGCTGTGAGCACGGCATACGCGACCCGTCCCTCCCCGTCCCCGCTGCGCGCGGGCCGTCGGCGCCGGGTCGCGAGCCGTCGTCGCGCCGCCGCCCTGCTCGGGGTGCTGGTGCTCACGCTCTTCGCGCTGAGCCTCATGGTGGGCCAGACGTTCTACGGGCCCGGGGAGGTGTGGCGGGTCGTCCTCGGGCAGGACGTGCCCGGCGCCTCCTTCACCGTCGGCACGCTCCGGCTGCCGCGCGCCGTCCTCGGCCTGGTCGCCGGTGCCTCGCTCGGGATCGCGGGTGTGACCTTCCAGACCATGCTGCGCAACCCCCTCGCCTCCCCCGACATCATCGGCATCAGCGCCGGGGCCAGTGCCGCCGCCGTGGTCGGCATCGTGGTGCTGCGGGTGGACGAGGCGCTGGTGTCCGGGATGGCGATCGTGGCCGCGCTGGTGACGGCGCTGGTCATCTACCTGCTCGCCTACCGCGACGGCGTCCTGGGCACCCGGCTCATCCTCATCGGCATCGGCATCGCGGCGATGCTGGACTCGGTCGTCGCCTACGTCATCGTGCGTGCCGCCGCGTGGGACCTGCAGGTCGCCATGCGCTGGCTCACCGGCAGCCTGAACGGCGCCACCTGGGGCATCGTCCTGCCGCTCGTCGTGGCGGCGGCGGTGCTCATGCCCGCGCTGCTCGCCCAGTCGCGCCAGCTGGACCTGCTGCAGCACGGTGACGACACCGCCAGCGCCCTCGGGGTGCGCGTGGAGCGCACCCGGCTGACGGTCATCGTGGCCGCGGTGGCGCTCATCGCCTTCGCGACCGCCGCGGCGGGCCCCATCGCCTTCGTCGCCTTCCTCGCCGGCCCCATCGCCGCGCGGGTCGTGGGGGCCGGGGGCTCGCTCATGATCCCCGCGGCGCTCACCGGCGCCCTGCTGGTCCTGGCGGCCGACCTCGCCGGGCAGCACCTCTTCGGCACCCGCTACCCGGTAGGCGTCATCACCGGGGTCCTCGGGGCGCCCTACCTCGTCTACCTGCTCATCCGCACCAACCGCGCCGGAGGCTCGTTGTGACCGACTCGCACACCCTCGTCGCCGAGCGCGTCAGCCTCGGCTACGGCGACCGCACCGTCGTCGAGGGGCTCGACCTCACCGTCCCCCCGGGCCGCATCACGGCCATCGTCGGCGCCAACGCCTGCGGCAAGTCCACGCTGCTGCGCGCCCTCTCCCGGCTGCTGGCGCCCAGCCAGGGGCAGGTGGTCCTCGACGGCAAGGCCGTGCACACCCAGCCCACCAAGGCCGTGGCGCGCACCATGGGGCTGCTGCCGCAGAGCCCGCTCGCCCCGGAGGGGATCGCCGTGGCCGACCTGGTCGCGCGCGGACGCAGCCCGCACCAGCGGATGCTGTCCCGGTGGGCCGTCGCGGACGAGCAGGCGGTCGAGGAGGCGCTGGGGCTGACCGGGACGAGCGACCTGGTGGACCGGGCGGTCGACGAGCTCTCCGGCGGTCAGCGCCAGCGCGTGTGGATCGCCATGGCCCTCGCCCAGCAGACCGACATCCTGCTCCTGGACGAGCCCACGACATACCTCGACATCTGTCACCAGATCGAGGTGCTCGACCTGCTCACCGACCTCAACCGCACCCGCGGCACGACGATCGTCATGGTGCTGCACGACCTCAACCTCGCCGCGCGGTATGCCGACCACCTCGTCGCGATGTGCGGCGGCCGTCTGCTGGCCGGCGGGCGGCCCGAGGACGTGCTCACCGCCGCGACCGTCGAGCAGGTCTTCGGGCTGCGCAGCCAGGTCGTGGCCGACCCCGTCTCCGGCAAGCCCATGGTGCTGCCCATCGGCCGCCACCACACCAGCACCCCCTCACCGGCCCACGCTCACGCCGCACCGCACGCGCGGTAAGACCGCCCACCCGGAGCGCATCGTCATCCGCGGCGAGGCCCGCCGGACCCTGGTCGAGGGGATGAAGCCGGCGGACGACGAGGTGGTGCTGCTGCATACATGGCACCAGGCGGCGCTCCGCCCGAGCTGAACCATTGGTCTGCCGTCAGCGCCGCCCGGTCGACTCGTAGGCAGAAGTGTCTCCTCTGCGGTGATGCATCACGGCAGAGGAAGCACTACTGCGTACCAGTGGCGGGAGCGGCCAGATCGCGCGTCCGGAGCCGCCGGATCGCGCGTCCGGAGCGGCCAGATCGCGCGTCCGGTGCGTCCTCAGCGCGCGTCCGGTGTCCCGGCAGGGGCCAGCTCCGCCGCGCCCTCGCCGCCGGTCTGCGTCTCCACCTCGTCGGGGCGGTGGCGGCCGGCCTGGTCCACGCGCCGCGGCCACCAGAAGCGCTCGCCCAGCACCCGGACGATCGCCGGGACCAGCACCGTCCGCACCAGCAGCGTGTCGAGCAGCACACCGATGCAGATCACCACGCCGATCTGGGCCAGCACCACCAGCGGCAGCACCCCCAGCACCGCGAAGACCGCCGCCAGCAGGATGCCGGCCGAGGTGATGACGCCACCGGTGGCGCCCAGCGCCCGCAGCACTCCGTCGCGCGTCCCGTGCACGCCGGCCTCTTCCAACGTCCGGGTGATGAGGAAGATGTTGTAGTCCACCCCCAGGGCGACGAGGAAGAGGAAGGCCAGCAGCGGCATGCTGGCGTCGATCGCGCCGAAGCCGAGCACTCCGGTGAAGAGCCACCACGACACCCCGATCGCCGCGCAGAAGGTCGCGACCACCGAGGCCACGAGGATGACCGGGGCGAGGACCGAGCGCAGCAGACCCATGAGCGCCAGGAGCACCAGCGCGAGGATGAGCGGCATAACGACGAACCGGTCGCGGACGTTGCCGTCGGACTCGTCCAGCGCCGAGGCGTCGCCCCCGGTGACGTGGGTCTCGGCATACCCGTCCACCGCGGCAC
Source organism: uncultured Serinicoccus sp. (assembly GCF_947487915.1). Classification (GTDB taxonomy): domain Bacteria; phylum Actinomycetota; class Actinomycetes; order Actinomycetales; family Dermatophilaceae; genus Ornithinicoccus. The sequence continues at coordinate 279,080 of NZ_CANKYH010000003.1, forward strand.
GCACCTGCCCGACGGCCTCCTGGGCGGCTTCGCTGCCGGGCTCGGCCTCCAGCACGACCTGCACCTGACCGATGCCGTCGACCGGCTCGACCGGCGTCACCTGGGTGACCCCGTCGACGTCCTCCACGGCCGCGGCGAGCTCCTCCACCTGCGCATCGTCACCGCGCGTGACGACGACGAGGGGGTCGGAGGTCCCCGCCGGGAAGGACTCGCCCAGCCGCTCCGCCGCGGTGATCGCCTCGGGCGTCTCGAGGAACTGGTCCTCCGGCGCCAGCCCGCTGCTGATCTGGGTGATCCCGAACGCCATGGCGGCGAGCAGGGTGAGGGTCCCGGCGATGTATGCCGCGGGGGCCTTCGCGACCGCGTCACCGATGCGCCGCCACAGCGAGCGGGACTCCGCGAGCACGGCCTGCCCCTCGCGCGGCACCTGGGGCCAGAACACCCAGCGCCCGAAGACGACCAGCGCACCCGGGAGCACGAGCAGCACGAAGGCCATCGCCACCAGGACGCCGACCGCGCACGCCAGCCCCAGCCCGCGGGTCGAGGGGAAGACGGAGAGCAGCAGGCACAGCACGCCGACGACGACCGTGCTGGCGCTCGCGATGATCGCCTCGGCGGCCCGCCGCAGCGCCAGCGCCATGGCCTCGTGCCGCGAGGAGTGCGTACGCAGCTCGTCGCGGTAGCGGCTGATGAGCAGCAGCGCGTAGTTGGTGCCCGCGCCGAAGACGAGGACGGACAGGATGCCGATGGTCGACTCGTCCCACGGGATCCCGAAGAACTTGAGCACGTACGTCGCCGCGCTGGCCGCGGTCTGGTCGGCGACGCCGACGACGAGCAGCGGGATGACCCACAGGATGGGGCTGCGGTAGGTCACGATGAGCAGCAGCGCCACGACGGCCGCGGTGGTCCCGAGCAGGGTGATGTTGGCGCCGTCGAAGACGGAGGCCAGGTCGGCCTCGATCGCGGCCGGGCCGGTGACCTGCGCCGACACACCCTCGGGTACGCCGTCGCTCAGGTCGGTGCGCAGCTGCGTCACCACCTGCTGGGTGTCGGTCGCGGTCGGCGCGTCCAGGTCGATGACGCTGATCGCCGCCGTGCCGTCCTCGGCGGGGATGACCGGGTAGTCACCGCTCAGCCCCGGCGGCGGCCCGCCGCCCTCCTGGCCACTGCCCTCGGGAGCACCCGACCCCTCGGCCCCCGCGGGAGCCCCTGCGCCCTGGCCGGACCCCTGGGTGGCCGGCGGCTCGGCGCCCTCCGGGGCGACGTCCTCCATGAGCTGGGCGAGCTCGGGCAGCGACTCCTCGATGTCGGAGTCGGCGGTGAAGAGCACGATCGCCGTCTTGCTGCCCTCGTCGGGCAGCTCGTCCAGCAGTGCCTGGCCCTGGGTGCTGTCGAAGCCGGCCGGCAGGGTGTCCAGGGCGGACGCGCTGCGCTCGGCCTGGCCGACTCCGGCGATGAGCCCGACGCCGAGCAGCAGCCCGACCAGCGCGATGATCCAGGACCGAGGTGCGGTGAGCGCGGTCACGAGGCGAGACATCTGGGGTCCTCCGGCGTAGGCTGGGTCAGAATCGTCAGGCAAGTACCTAACCAAGTGAGCAATCTAGTGACCGAAAGTAGCACGGGACGGCCCCCGGTGACGAGCCAGGAGCCGACGTCCGGGGCCGGCCGGACCTCCGGTCCGGGCGGACGGGACACGGTGCGCCCCGAGGTGGGGCCGCAGACCCGGTGGGTCGACGCTTGGCAGCCCGGCCCGGTGCTGGACACCCTGCGCCGGCTGCTCGACAGCGGTCGCCGCGCCACCCCGGCACTCGCGCGCCGGGCCGGGCTGACGCATACCGAGCTCGCCGTGCTCGAGCACCTCATGGAGGACCCTGCGGGGCCCAGCGAGCTCGCCCAGCGCCTCGGCGTGACGACCGCCGCCGCCAGCGGGATCGTCGACCGGCTCGTCTCCCGCGGGCACGCGCAGCGCCAGCCGCACCCGACCGACCGCCGCCGCACCGCGGTGGTCGCCACCCCCAGCGGGCGGGAGGAGCTCATGGGGCACCTCATGCCGATGTTCGCCGAGCTGGCGCAGGTGGAGGCCTCGCTGACGGACGCCGAGCGCGAGGTCGTGCTGCGCTTCCTCACCGACGCGGACCGGGCCGTCGGGCGCCTGCTGTGACACGCACCTAGACTGAGGTGATGAGCCAGCAGGCTGGCGAGCACACGCAGGAGACGACGCCCGGGCGCCCGGGGGCCGTGGCGATCACCGTCTCCGACCGCAGCTCCGACGGACGCCGCGAGGACGAGAGCGGGCGACTCCTGGTCGCCGCGCTCCGCGACCTCGGGTATGCCGTCTCCTCCTCCTCCGTCGTCGTGCCGGACGGCGTGGAGTCGGTCGCCGATGCGCTGCGGGCGGCCGTCGCGGACGGCGCCCGTCTCGTCGTCACGACCGGCGGCACCGGCATGGGCCCTCGCGACCTCACCCCCGAGGGGACCCGGCAGGTCATCACCCGGGAGAACCCCGGCATGGCCGAGCTGATGCGCCGGGAGGGATCCCGGCAGACCCCCTACGCCGCGGTGTCGCGCGGCGTGGTCGGGGTCGTCGACTGGCCGGCCGAGCGCGGCGTCGGCGGCACCCTCGTCATCAACCTGCCCGGCCGCCCGGCCGCCGTCACCGAGGGCATGGACATCATCGGGCCGTTGCTGCGGCACGTGCTGTCACAGGTCAGTGGGGGTGACCACACGTGGTGACCCGGGACCCGCTGGTCGACAGCTACGGCCGGGTGCACCGGGACCTACGCATCTCGGTGACCGACCGCTGCTCGCTGCGCTGCACCTACTGCATGCCCGAGGACGGCGTGCCCTGGCTGCCCCGGGCGACGATGCTCACCACCGAGGAGGTCGTGCGCCTCGCCGACGTGGCGGTGTCCATGGGCATCGAGGAGGTCCGGCTCACCGGCGGCGAGCCGCTGCTGCGCCGTGACCTCGTCGACGTCGTCGCCGGACTCGCCGCGCTGGACCCGGCGCCCGAGATCTCGATGACCACCAACGCCATCGGCCTCGCCAAGAACGCCGCCGCCCTGCGCGAGGCGGGCCTGACGAGGGTCAACGTCAGCCTCGACACGCTGCGGCGCGACGTCTTCATCGCCCTCGCCAAGCGGGACCGGCTCGCCGACACCCTCGCCGGGGTCCACGCCGCCGCCGCGGCAGGGCTGGTCCCGGTCAAGATCAACACCGTCCTCATGCGCGGGGTCAACGACGCCGACGAGGACGTCGTGGCGCTGCTGACCTTCGCCCTCGAGCACGGCTACGAGCTGCGCTTCATCGAGCAGATGCCGCTGGACGCCCAGCACGGGTGGGACCGCTCGCAGATGATCAGCGGCGCAGAGATCCTGGCCAAGCTGCGCACCGGCTACGACCTCACCGCCCAGCCGGACGAGGCCCGCGGCAGCGCACCGGCCGAGCTGTTCGACGTCCGGCCCGTGGGCGCCGCACCCGCCAGCGAGCCGCTCGGCACCGTCGGCGCCATCGCATCGGTGACGATGCCCTTCTGCGGCAGCTGCGACCGGGTCCGGCTCACCGCCGACGGCATGATCCGCAACTGCCTCTTCGCCGCCGGGGAGACCGACCTGCGGACCCCTCTACGCGAGGGCGCCTCGGACGACGAGCTCGCCACGCTGCTCCGGGCCTCGATCACCGCCAAGCTGCCCGGGCACGGCATCAACCAGCCCGACTTCCTGCAGCCGCCCCGGCCCATGAGCGCCATCGGCGGCTGAGCCGGCCTCACCACCGGAGGGCCTCCGCCGACGCGGCGCGGCACGACCGCGGTCCGGGCAGTGCGGGAGGTCACCCCCCACCGGGCCGGGCGTGGGTCAGACCCCGGCGCCGACCGGCTCCTTCTCGCCGTCGTCCCCGGCGCTGCCCGCGTCGGCTCGCGCCTGCTCGTGCGCCCGCTGGTCCAGCGCCTTGCCGCGCCGCAGCTCCCAGTAGGCGGCGACGAAGTAGACCACCGTGCCGGTGATGGCGACGGTGTAGAACGTGTTGCGCTGCGTCAGGTAGGTGTAGATGTCCGGGCTGGCGAGGAAGACCACCAGGGCGTCGACGAGGATGACGGCGAGGGCGAGCATCCAGACCCCCCGCAGCACCCGGGTCAGCGTCGACGTGTCCTTGACGTGCCCCGGCAGGGACTTCGCCTGCTCGCGCTTGAACGCCTGGGCCCGTTCCAGGAACAGCTCGTTGTCCTTCACCTCCTCGGTGTAGTCGTCGGCTGCTCCGGCCCGTCTGGCGAGGGCGACGTAGAGCAGGCTGGCGACGATCCACGCGGGCACGAAGGCGAAGTAGGGGGAGATGATCTGGGTGATGTTCAGCAGGGCCCCCAGGCCGAAGGCCGTGGCCCAGGCGATGATGGCGGGCACGTTGGTGACCCCCTTGAAGCGCGCCCAGTACTCCGTGAGTCCGAAGCGCGGGAACAGCTTGTGCTCGGCATACACGATGCCGCCGACCGGTGCCAGGAGGACCCCGGCCCAGGTGACCAGCGGGGCGTAGTTGCGGTAGACGAACGGGAAGCACGCGACGACCACGACGATGACGCCGACGATGAGGGTCGCCCGACCGCGCGACATCGACGGGAAGACACCTTGCGTGGCGAGCCCCGCGCGGTAGAGGTTGGCGTTGGCGGTCGTCCAGCCCGCGACCACGACGGTGACGTAGCCGGCCCAGCCGAGCGCGACCCAGGAGACGTCGCCCGGGGACAGGACGGTGATGCTCGTCAGCGTGAGCGCAGCGGTGGCGGCGCCCATGAGTCCGGCGGAGAACCAGGCGACGTAGTGCCCGAAGAGCATGCCGGTCGAGGTCATGAGCCCGTGCCAGCCCTTGCGGGCGTAGCGCAGCAGCGCCATGTCGATCATTCCCGCGTGGGCGAAGCTGTTGGCCGCCCACGCCAGGCCGGCGACCTCGAGCATCCCGATGCCGGGCTCCCCCTCCGGTGTGACGCCGGTGAAGACCGTCGCGCCGGCGATGTCGACGAACTCGCTGAAGCTGCCGATCGTGGTCACCCCGGTGACCGACTCGGCGACGGCCGGCAGCAGCACGAGGCCACCGACGGTGAACATCGTCGCGAGCCACGGCCCGCAGATCGTCGCGAACTCGGCGAGCGCGTTGAACCCGAACACCGCGACGAGCACGGCGACGATGCTGAAGGCGACGACGAGGATGACGAAACCGAGATGGGTGGGGTATGCCTCCGCCTGCGTCGGGATGCCGATCACCCGTTGGACGGCGGTCGCCGACACGGTGAGCATGGCCGCCGAGATGACGGCGAAGACGATCGCGTTGGCGAGGTTGTAGATCCGGGAGATGGAGCCTCCCCCGAACCTCAGCAGGTAGGTGTAGACGCTCAGCCCGACCTCTCGGGCGACCGGGGTGGTGATGAGCCAGAAGGTGAGGACGGCCAGGGCGTTGCCGATGAGCAGCCCGATGAGGACGTCCCAGATCCCGGCGCCGAGGATGACGAAGGTGGCGCCGAAGACGAACTCGGTCCCGGCGACGTTCTCCGCGGCGTAGAGGCCGGCGAAGTGCTTGGCCCCGTGCTTCTCGTGCTCACCGACGGGCAGCAGCTCGGGGTCGGTGTTGGCGATCTGCCGGTCGATCTGCTCGGTGCTGCGTGCCATCGCTCTCAGTCCTCGGTGCTCTCGGAGTCGGCCTCGGCGTCCTCCTGGTCGGCGAGCAGTCGGGTCTGCTCGATGGTCTGGTCGGCGACCCACTGGCTGCGCTCCAGCGCCTCGTCCAGGTCGAGGTCACCGGTGATGGCCTGGGTCAGCTGCTGCCCGACGGCGTTGCCGAGACTCTGGAAGGCCGGCACGTCGACGTACTGCATGCCGACGTAGGGGACCGGCTCCGAGCTCGGCTCGGCGATGTCGGAGGTGCGGATCGACTCCAGGGTGAGCTCGGCGAAGGGCTCGGCCGCCTCCAGGTAGTCGGGGTTGTCGTAGAGGTCGACCCGGCTCCCTGGCGGCACCGCCGCCCAGCCCCGGTCCTCGGCGACGAGCCCGGCATACTCGCTGGACGTCGCCCACGTGACGAACTCGCGCGCGAGCTCGCTGTTGTCCGAGGACGCGGGGATGGCGAGCGCCCACGACCACAGCCAGTTGCTCGCACGCCCCTCGGGGGTGCCCGGCGCCATGGCGAACCCGACGTCCTCGGCCACGGTCGAGACCTCCGGGTCGGTGACGAAGCTGGCGGCCGAGGTCGCGTCGACCCAGACCCCGCACTCCCCCTCCTGGAAGAGGGCGAGGTTCTCGCTGTAGCCGGCCTCGGCGACACCGTCGGGCGCCAGGGCGGCGAGGGCGAGGTAGGTCTCGGCGGCCGAGCGCCACTGCTCGCTGTCCAGCTGGGCGCGCCAGTCCTCGTCGAACCAGCGCGCGCCGTAGGAGTGGGCCATCGCGGTGAGGACGGCACCGTTCTCGCCCCAGCCGGCCTTGCCGCGGATGCAGGCCCCGGCCGCGTCGGTCTGCTCGTCCACGGCGGTGGCGGCAGCGAGCACGTCCTCCCACGTCGGCTCGTCCGGCATCTCGACACCGACCTCCTCGAGCAGGTCGGTGCGGTACATCGTCACGCTCGACTCGCCGTAGAAGGGCGCCGCCTGCATCGTGCCGTCCGCGCTGAGGGCGTCGCGCACCTCCGGCACGAAGGCCTCGGGGTCGAACCCGTCCGGCATGTCGGTGAGCGGCGTCAGCAGCTCCTGACCGGCCCACACCTGCGCCTCGTAGGTCCCGACGGACGCCACGTCGAAGCGGCCGGCACCGGTGCCGACGTCGGTCGAGACCGTCTCCCGCAGCTCGTTCTCGCCCTGGCGGACCCACTCGATCTCGACGCCGGGATGCTCCTCGAGGAAGGCGGGGCTGAGCTCCTGCAGCACCTCCAGGTCGCCGTTGTCGACGACGGCGATGGTCAGGGTGTCCGGGCCGGTGTCCTCCTCGGCGCTGCACCCGGCCAGGGCCAGCAGCGACAGCGCACCGACGAGCGCCCCCGCCCTGCCTGCGCGCACCGGGGACGGTCGCCGGGAGGCGGGTGCGGACGGCTCTGGTCGCATGCGGTGACTCCTTCGTCAGGGGCGCCGGGCCCGCTCAGGTCCGGCGACCGATACCCGGACCACAAGGCTCGATCACCCCGCCCGGCCGTCGGCTCCACGCTCATGTGAGCATCGCGCGATGCACGTATGAGACATCTCCTAGCAAACGACACGTGACACTGCCTGTCAAGGCGGGGCGCCGAGGGCCGCAGCCGGACCGACGACGGGCGCGGGCGGGGTGGCGTGCTGGCCCGGCGCGGCGACGCGGACGGGAGGCTCAGCCGCCGGCGAAGGGCGGCAGCACGTCTAGGACGGCGTCGTGACGCAGCGGCAGAGCCGGGTCGGCGACGTACTGGCCGTCGTGCAGGACGGTGCTCAGGTCCAGGACCCGGGTGAGCTCGGCCCCGTGCCGCTCGCGCAGGGCGGCGAGCAGCGAGCCGAGGTCGTCCGCCTCGACGTGCTCGCTCTCGGTGCCGGCGGCCTCGGCGGCCGCGGCGAAGAACCTCACCGTCGCCATCGGGCCAGTCTTGCAGATGCGCCGGTATGCCGCGCCCCCCGCCATAGCGCCGTCTCCCAGCCGCCAGGTCATCTGTCAGCCTCCTCGAACGGGCTGCCAGTTGACGCCGCGGCTCGGAGATGACCGACGGGCCGACGGCGCTCGCCACGCCGTCGGGCTACTCCCAGCGCCGGAGGTCCTCCCAGGTGTCGATGTCGCCGAGCTGGCCGGGGTCGACCTCGACGTCGCCCCAGCGCAGGTCGGCGACGAGGGAGCGCACGGAGGCGTGCCGCGCCTCACCGATGCTGCGCAGGGCCGCCTCGAGACCGGCGCGCCGGTAGACCGCCAGCAGCCACTGGCGGCGCCCGGTGCCGTCGGAGGGGCACAGGGCGTCGACACCGGCACCAACCCTCGGCAGCCGGGCCCTCAGCAGGGCGAGCAGGCCGGCGGCCTGCGGCTGATCGACGGCGCAGATGGCTACCCAGACCGCCGGACGAGGGGCGGGACGGGCATCGAGTGCTGCGAGGCCGGCGGCGATCCCGGCCACCGGGCCGCCGCCGGGAGGGTTCTCGAGGGTGCGGTCGACGCCCGCCGGGACAGGGGTGTCCCCCACCACCACGACGCGCCCGCCGAGCTCGGCGTCCAGGACGCGCTCGAGCAGCGTCCGGCCGCCGACGACGAGCGCAGCCTTGTCGGCGCCGCCGAGGCGCTCGCCCCGACCGCCGGCCAGGACGACGAGGTCGACGTCGGGCAGCTCCGCCCCGCGACCAGCAGGCTGGCAGTCCCCGCCCTCGCGGTCACGGTTGCCACGCTCACCGCCCGGCTCCACCTGGGTCATCATCACGTCATCCTCAGGTCATCAGGAGGGGATCAGTACCTCGGCAGGGTCGGGTCCACCTGCTCGATCCAGCCGAGGATCCCGCCGGTCATGACGCTCACCTCGGCGTGCCCGAGACGCACGAGGTGGGCGGCCGCGCGCTGGGCCCGGGGGCCCGCCTTGCAGTAGACGACGACCGGTCCGGCGGGCAGGTGGTGGTCGAGGTCCTCCCAGCTCAGGACCTCACCGACCGGGACGAGCAGCGCCCCAGGGACGGCCCCGAGCTCGTGCTCGGCCGGCTCGCGCACGTCCAGGACCGTGGCAGGGGCAGAGGCCGCGCCGAGCATCGCAGCCACCTCCGCCGGGCCGACCTCGGGCAGCGGCACGACCGGCCGCAGCTGCTCGCGCTGCTCCGGCTGCACCACGGCACCGACCGGGCGCAGCGGCACCTCCCTCGTGCGCTGGGTGAGCGCGTCGATGAGCAGGATGCGGCCGACCAGCGGCTCCCCGAAACCGCAGACCAGCTTGACCACCTCCGCGGCCATGATCGAGCCCACCTGACCGACGAGCGCCCCGAGCACCCCCGCCTCCGAGCAGCTCGGGACGTCCTCCGCGCGCGGTGGCACCGGGAAGAGATCCCGCAGCGACACGGCGTCCTCGACGCCCGGCACGAAGGTCGACAGCTGGGCGTCGAAGCGCAGCACCGCGGCCCACACCAGGGGGACGCCCAGGGCGACGCAGGCGTCGGACACGGCATACCGGGTCGGGAAGTTGTCCGCCCCGTCGAGCACGACGTCGTGCCCGCGCAGCAGCTCCTGCGCGTTGCCCGGATCGATCCGGGTATGCCGCACGCTCACCGACACGTCCGGGTTCAGCCCGCGGACGAAGGCCTCGGCGGAGGCTCCCTTGGGGGTGCCCACGGCGTCGGCGCGGTGGATCACCTGCCGCTGGAGGTTGGTGACGTCCACGTCGTCGTCGTCGATGACGGTGAGGTGCCCGACACCGGCGGCGGCCAGGTAGGCCAGCACCGGGCTGCCGAGCCCGCCCGCCCCGACCACGGCCACCCGGGCGCGGAGCAGGCGGCGCTGCGCGGTCATGCCGAGTCCGGGCACCAGGAGGTGCCGCGAGTACCTGGACACCTGCTCGGGTGTCAGCGGCGGGCCGGGCTCGACCAGCGGCGGCAGCGAGGTCATGGACCCAGTGTGCACGCCCGCCGCGCGCGGTTCACCGCCGCGCCGGGACGGGGATGCGGCCGGAGCCGTCGCGCTGGACGACACCCTCGCCCACGAGGCGGCTGAGCCAGGGATGGTCCGGCTCGGCTCCCCAACGCTCACGCCAGACCGCGGCGTGGGCACGGGCGTAGCGCGCCTCCTGGTCCGGCGTCAGGCGCTCGCTGGGCTGGCGGTAGGCCTCCGCGCCGCCGACCCAGACCAAGGTCCCACCCGCCCGGGACACGACGTGGGCGAAGTCGTGCGCCTCCAGGCCCGGGCCGACGTAGTCGGTGCAGAAGCCGCCGGTCTGGTGGAAGTGGTCGGCGCTCAGCGCGAAGCTGGCCGGCGTGAAGAGGTGCAGACGCTGGTTGACCTGGGTCTCACCCGGGGCGAGGGCGGGCGCACCGGGCGCCCGCAGGCTCAGCTCGTGCATCTGGCGCAGCGGATAACCGAGCGCGGGGTTCTCCAGCGGCGGCAGCCGCAGGACCGGGGAGCTCCACACGACCGGACCGGGCGGGGTGCCGGTCTCCTGCTGGTCGGTGACGGCGGCGACATACCTCTCCAGCGTGCGCGGTCCGGGGATGACCGCGGCGTCGAGGAAGACGAGGACGTCGGCGCCCTGCTCGACGGCGAGCTCGGCGGCCCGGTTGCGGGCGGCGGCGTAGGGCAGCGCGCGTCGGTCGGTGGTGACGGGCTTGACGATCGTCTGCCAGCGGTCGGTCCCGAGGGGCAGGCGACCACGGGTGAGGTCGCGGTCCCCCATGGAGATGACGACGTGCAGGGCGGGGGGCATCGTCCCGACGGACAGGCCGTCCACCTGCGCCAGCAGGTGGTCATGGTGCCCGCGCGTCATGGTCAGCACAGCAACAGTCACGGGCACGCGCGCCAGCATAGGCAACCCGGCTGAGCGGTCACCACATCCGAAAGGGTGACTTCCCACCCCGCCCGGCGCCGCTTCGGCGTGCCAAGCCCCCCGACCGCAGCGTAGGGTTCTGGTCATGGTTGGGACAGAGCCGCTCCGCGTGGCCCTGATGAACGACTTCGAGGTGGTCGTCCGGGGCCTGCAGGCCATGCTCGAACCGTTCGAACACCGGGTCTCGGTGGTCGAGATCGGGGCTCAGTCGGAGGTCGAGCAGTCGGTCGACGTGACCCTCTACGACACCTTCTCCGAGCCGCAGGTCGACGGTGACGACTTCGACGAGGTGCTCGAGAGCGACGACCCGGGGGCCGTCGTCGTCTACACCTGGAACGTCGACCCGGCGCTGGTCGAGATCGCGCTGGCCAAGGGGTGCCGCGGCTACATCGGCAAGACGGTGAGCGGCGCCGAGCTGGTGGAGTGCCTGGAGCGGGTGGCCTCGGGCGAGGTCGTGGTGGAGCCGGCGACCAGCCGCGTCCCCGCCCCCGAGCCGCACTCACCCGGCGACTGGCCCGGACGCGTCGAGGGCCTGTCGGCGCGGGAGGCCGAGATCGTCACGCTCATCACGCAGGGGCTCACCAACAACGACATCGCGCTGCGGACCTACCTGTCCATCAACTCGGTCAAGACCTACATCCGCACGGCCTACCGCAAGATGGGGGTCACCCGCCGGTCGCAGGCGGTCCGCTGGGGTCTCGAGCACGGGCTGACGCCCGACACGATGCGCCGGGACGTGGAGGACGAGTCGTCGTCTCAGACGGGCGCGTAGAGGACGACCGACCAGGGACCGAGGTCGAGGGTGCCCTGGCCGTCCTGGGCGTCCACGGCCGGTGTCTGGTGGTCGCCGAACAGCTGGCTGTAGGTCCGCGCGTCGCTGTTGAAGAGCACCTCCCACCGTCCTCCGGGGAGCTCGACCCGGCTGCTGACGGCCTGCGACGACAGGTTGACCGCGACCAGGACGTGCTGGTCGTCGTCGGTGGAGCGCACGTAGGCGAGCAGCTTGGCCTCCTCGTCGGCGACGACGAGCGTGATGCGAGGGCCGCACAGCCCGGCGGTGGTGCCGTCGCGGTTCAGCCGCAGGCCGATGAGGTCCCGGAACATCTGGGTGATGTCTCGGAAAGCCCAGGCCCGCTCCCAGTCCAGGGGGACGTCGTCGCGGAACCACTCGTCCTCCAGGAACTCCTGACCCTGGAACAGCATCGGCAGCCCGGGCGCCGTCAGCACGAGCGCGGCACCGAGGGTGGCGCGCTTCTGGGCGTCCCACCCGCCGGGGTTGTCTCCCTGCACCTCGGAGGTGATGCGCGCCTTGCCGTTGGACACCTCGTCATGGGACTCGGTGTAGACCACGCGGTCGAAGGCGTGCTGATAGGTGTGCGTCACCGCCCGGGCCACGGCGCGGACGGACCGGTGGGCGTCGTCACCGGCGATGAGAGCCTCGCGGACCGGGTGGACGAACTGGTTGTCCCACTGGGCGTGCATGGCCGCCCCGCCGGGCTCGGTCGAGGTGACGGCAGCGACGCCGTGCAGGTCCTCGGCGATGACGAGGTGGCGGGGGAACTCGGTGCGCACCATCTCCCCGATGCTGCGCATCATCTCCCAGCCCTCGGGGATGTCGTCGCCGTGCGTGCCGTCGACACGGCGCATATAGGGCGTCATGTCCAGCCGCAGGCCGTCGGCGTGGTAGTCGCGCAGCCACATCCGGGCGTTGTCGAGGATGAAGTCACGCACCTCGTGCCGCCCGTAGTCCGGGCGGGTGTCGCCCCAGGGGGTCGCGCTGCGGTGGTCGTTGTAGAAGTAGATCCCGCCCTTGCCGTTCTCGGACCACCCGTCGAACTGCCAGGTCGGCAGGTCGCTGGGACCGAAGTGGTTGTAGACGACGTCGACGTAGACGGCGATGCCCCGGCGGTGCGCTTCCCGGACGAACGTCTTCAGGGCCTCCGGGCCGCCGTAGGTCGACTCGACGGCATAGACGTGCGCCGGGTTGTAACCCCAGGAGTAGTCGCCGGCGAACTCCATGAGGGGCATGAGCTCGATGGCGTTGACGCCCAGCCCCACGAGGTAGTCCAGCTTGCCCATGAGGTCGCCGAGATCCGCCGCGCGACCGTGGTCGGTGGCGACGAAGGACCCGATGTGGGTCTCGTAGACGACGGTCTCGTGCTGGCGCGGCGGGGTGAAGTCGTCGCCCTCCCAGTCGAAGGCGCCGTGGTCGTAGAGCAGGCCGTTGCCGACCGAGCTGGTGACGGCGAGCGCGCGGGGGTCGATCCGGTGGAAGGTCTGCTCGCCGTTGGTCACCAGCAGCTGGTACTCCTGCCACATCTGCGCGCCCGGCACCTCGGCGTACCAGTGGCCGTTGCCCTCGGACGCCATGCCGTGGGCCTCGGGGTCCCACCCGTTGAAGTCACCGACGACACTGACGGCGGTGGCGTGCGGCGCCCACACGCGGAAGGCGTAGCCGCCCTCCATCGGGATGGCACCCATACCGGTGACGCTCACGAAGGCTCCTTGCTGCAGCGGGACACGACGAAGGGCGCAGGGGTTGTCGAACCCGCGCCCCGAGCCTCGATCGTAGCCGCCGGGCAGGGAGCGCCGAGACCTAAGACGTCGGCTGCATGACCATGAAGACCCCTCCCTGCGGGTCGGACACCGTGGCCATCCGCCCGACCCCGGCCATGTCGTCGGGTCCGTGCACCAGCGCGCCACCCAGCTCCTTGACCCGGGCGATCGTCGCCTCGGCGTCGTCGGTGGTGAAGTAGACGGTCCAGTAGCTCGGGATCTCGTCCGGCACGTTCGGGGGCATCGCCATGAGCCCGCCGAGACCGCCCTCCTCGCCGCCCTGGATGACGCGGTAGGTGCCGTAGGGCATCGGCATGTCGTCGTAGTCCCAGCCGAAGACGGTGGCGTAGAAGGCCGACGCCGCCTCGAGGTCGCGGGTCATGAGCTCGTTCCAGGACCAGGTGCCGGGCTCGTTGCAGACCTCGGCACCCCGGTGGGAGCCGGGCTGCCACGCACTGATGACGGCGCCGGCCGGGTCGGCGTAGACGGCCATCCGGCCCACGTCCATGACGTCCATCGGGGGCAGCATCACCACCCCGTCGGCCTGCTCGACCGCGCTCGTGGTGGCGTCGACGTCGTCGGTCGCGACGTAGGTGCTCCACGCCGGGGGCATCCCGGCCGCCGTCATCTCCTCCGGCTGGCGGCCCAGGCCGGCTGCGACCTTGCCGTCGTGCAGGAAGTTGGTGTAGATCCAGGTGCCGTCGTCGTCGTGGCTGTCCTGCGCGGTCCAGCCGAAGAGCGAGGTGTAGAACTCCTTCGCCGCCTCGACGTCCGGAACCATCAGGTCGATCCAGCAGGGGGTGCCTGCGGCATAGCTCTCACGGGTGGACATGGGTGCTCCTTCGCTGGTCTGCCACGTCCGGAGTGGACATAGTCGAATGTAGGACCGGCCACCGACACACGTCCACCGTCCCGCGACTACCGTGAGGCGGTGACGTCCACCGACCGCGACCCGCAGACCGGCGCCGCGGCATACCCCCGGCGCGCGACCCTGCTGGTCACGACCACGCTCGCCTCCCTGGCGATGATCGGCCCGTTCACCATCGACACCGTCTTCCCCGGTTTCGAGGCCATCGGTCGTGACTTCGACGCCGACACCGCGGCGCTGCAGCAGATCACCAGCATCTACCTGCTCAGCTTCGCGCTCATGAGCGTCTTCCACGGTCCGGTCTCCGACGCCCTGGGGCGCAAGCCGGTGATGATCGGCGGGCTGGTGGGGTATGTCGTCGCCTCGGTCGCCTGCGCGCTCGCCCCGACCCTCGCGGTGCTGCTGGTGGCGCGCGTCTTCCAGGGGCTGTTCGCCGGGGCCGCGACGATCGTCAGCCGCGCGGTCATCCGCGACCTCTTCTCCGGCGCCGAGGCGCAGAAGCTCATGGCGCGGGTCATGATGATCTTCGCCGTCGCCCCCGCCGTCGCGCCCGTCATCGGCGGCGAGATCCTGCGTTTCGGCCCGTGGCACTGGATCTTCTGGTTCGTCGCCGCCTACGGCATCGGGGCGGCCGTGCTCACCGCCGTCGTGCTCCCGGAGACCCACCCGAAGGAGCTGCGCAGCCCGCTGCGGGTGGGAGCGGTGCTGCGGTCCCTGGGCCACGTCGCGAGGTCGGGTCGGTTCCAGCGGCTGGCGTTCTCCTCGGCCTTCGTCTTCGCGTCCTACTTCCTCTACGTCGTGGCCGCGCCGATCGTGGTCGTCGACCTGCTGGGCCGCGGCGAGCAGGACTTCTGGATGCTCTTCGTCCCGATGATCGGCGGCATGGTCACCGGGTCGCTGCTGACCAACCGGCTGGCCGGCCAGGTGGAGGGCCCCCGCATGGTGGACGTGACGATGGTCGGTCTCGTCGCGGCGGTGGCGCTCAACGTGCTGCTGTGCGCCGTGGCGCCGACGCTGCCGTGGGCGGTGCTCGGGCCGGCCGCCATGGGGGTCGCGATCGGGGTGGCCTTCCCGGTGCAGCAGCTGGCCCTGCTCGACCTCTTCCCCGAGGCGAGGGGCGCCGCGGCGTCCATGGCCTCCTTCGCCGCGCTCGTCTTCAACGCCCTGCTGGCCGGGGTCATCAGCCCGCTGGTGACCGGCAC
Organism: uncultured Serinicoccus sp.; assembly: GCF_947487915.1. Classification (GTDB taxonomy): domain Bacteria; phylum Actinomycetota; class Actinomycetes; order Actinomycetales; family Dermatophilaceae; genus Ornithinicoccus. The sequence continues at coordinate 294,194 of NZ_CANKYH010000003.1, forward strand.
GCTGCTCACGGCAGCGCTGACCAGCGCGCTCTTCGCCGTGGTGGGTGCGGCCCTGTGGGTGTGGCACCGTCGCGCCACCGCGTCCGGGACGGGAGCACCGGTGGTCGGTGCAGCCGGGGCCGAGGCGGCCTGAGGAGGGTCAGCCGCCGGAGGGCTCGGCAACCTCGGCGCGGTCGATCTCGCCCTGGCGGTAGAGCTCGACCCCTGCCCGGAGCAGGTCGTCCATCGGTTCACCGGCCTCGACCCGCCCCACGATCGAGGACCGCATGCGCGGGTCCCAGAACTTGCGGAGGTGCGTCGCGATCTCCTCGGCGGCCCGCTGCGGCGGGTGGTGCGCCATGGCGCGGGCGATGTCCTCACCCATCCTGATCTCGGCGGGCAGCCGCTGGCGGGTCTGCGCGTCCGCGGCCTCCCCCGTCGGCGGACCCTGGGTCGGGGCGGGGTCGGCGTCGGTCGGGGCGTCGAGGTCCGGCTCGTCGCTGTCCCGGTGCCTCCAGTCCTGAGGCATCCCGCCCGAGGGCTCCTGCGGGCGCGACGCCTCGCTCCCAGCAGGTCGCGCCGGCACTCCTGGCCGCCCGTCCGGCTCCTCCGACGACGGGGCGGCGGGCACGTCGCTCACCGGCGGGCCCCGACGACCTCGACCGCCGGGTCGACCGGGTCGTGCCCGTCGCTGACCTCCTCGGCCGCCGGGTGGTCCCGGCCGGCGTTGGCGACACCGACCTGGACGGCGGTGACCTTGTACTCCGGGCAGTTGGTGGCCCAGTCGGAGTTCTCGGTCGTCACGACGTTGGCCCCGGTGACCGGGTGGTGGAAGGTCGTGTAGACGACCCCGGGCTGCATCCGGGTCGACACCAGGGCGGTGAGCGTGGTGGCCCCCACCCGGCTGGACAGCTCGACGCGGTCCCCGCTGCGGATCCCCCGCATCTCGGCGTCCGCGGGGTGCAGCTCGAGGACGTCCTCCGGGTGCCAGGTGGAGTTGGCGGTGCGACGGGTCTGGGCGCCGACGTTGTACTGGGTGAGGATCCGACCCGTCGTGAGGATGAGCGGGAACCGCCGGTTGGTCGTCTCGGTCGTCGGCACGAAGACGGTCGGGATGAGCTTGCCCTTGCCCCGGACGAACTCGTCCACGTGCATCGTCGGCGTCCCGTGCGGTGCCCGGTCGTTGACCGGCCACTGCATGGAGCCCTCGGCGTCGAGCCGCGCGAAGCTGACCCCCGCGAAGGTGGGCGTCGTGGCGGCGATCTCGTCCATGATCTCCGAGGCGGAGGCATACTCCATCGGGTAGCCCATCGCGGTGGCGATGTCGCAGACCACCTGCCACTCGTCCTTGCCGACCCGGCTCGGCATGACCGGCCGCACCCGGCCGAGGCGGCGCTCGGCGTTGGTGAAGGTGCCGTCCTTCTCCAGGAAGCTGCTGCCGGGCAGGAAGACGTGGGCGTAGCGCGCGGTCTCGTTGAGGAAGAGGTCCTGGACCACGACCATCTCCATGCTGGTCAGCGCCGCTCGCACGTGCCGCAGGTTGGGGTCGGACTGGGCGATGTCCTCGCCGTGCACGAACAGTCCCTTGAAGCTGCCCCCGATGGCGGCGTCGAACATGTTGGGGATCCGCAGCCCGGGCTCCGGGTCGAGGGTGACGCCCCACAGGTCCTCGTAGATCGCTCGCACGTCCGGCAGCGAGATGTGCCGGTAGCCCGGCAGCTCGTGCGGGAAGGAGCCCATGTCGCAGCTGCCCTGCACGTTGTTCTGGCCGCGCAGCGGGTTGACGCCGACGCCGGGCCGGCCGATGTTGCCGGTGACCATCGCGAGGTTGGCCATGCCCATGACCATCGTCGAGCCCTGGCTGTGCTCGGTGACGCCGAGGCCGTAGTAGATCGAGCCGTTCGGCGCGGCGGCGTAGAGCCGGGCCGCCTCGCGCACCCGCTCCGGGTCCAGCCCGGTCGCCTCCGCGGTGGCCTCCGGCGAGTTCTCCGGCGACCGGATGAAGTCGAGGTATGCCTCGACGTCCTCGCAGCGCTCCTCCAGGAAGCCCTTGTCGTGCAGCCCCTCGGTGACGATCGTGTGGGCCATGGCGTTGACGAAGGCGACGTTGGAGCCGGGCAGCAACGGCAGGTGGTGCGCCGCCTCGACGTGCGGGGAGCGGACGAGGGCGATCTCCCGCGGGTCGGCGACGATGATCTGCGCCCCCTCGCGCAGCCGCTGCTTCATCCGCGAGGCGAAGACCGGGTGCGCGTCGGTGGGGTTGGCGCCGATGAGCAGGACCACGTCGGTGTCCGCGACCGAGGCGAAGTCCTGGGTGCCCGCGGAGGTCCCGAAGGTCTGGTTGAGGCCGTAGCCGGTGGGGCTGTGGCAGACCCGGGCGCAGGTGTCGACGTTGTTGTTGCCGAAGGCCGCGCGCACCATCTTCTGGACGACGTAGACCTCCTCGTTGGTGCACCGGCTGGAGGAGATGCCGCCGATCGAGCCGACGCCGTGCCGCTCCTGGATCTCCCGGAAGCCCTGCGCGACCCGCGAGATCGCCTCCTCCCAGGAGACCGTGCGCCACTCGTCCTCGATGCTGTCGCGCACCATCGGGGACAGCTGGCGGTCCTCGTGGTCGGTGTAGCCGTAGGCGAACCGCCCCTTGACGCAGGAGTGGCCCTCGTTGGCCTTGCCCGCCTTGAGCGGCATCATGCGCACGACCTGGGTCCGGGTCTGCCCCGTCTGCTCGTCCCGGGTGTCGGTGACCTCGGCGCGGAAGGAGCAGCCGACCCCGCAGTAGGCGCACGTGGTCTCGACGGTGCGCTTCGGCATACCGAGGCTGACCACGGACTTCTCGGTGAGCGCGTCGGTCGGGCAGGCCTGCACGCAGGCGCCGCAGGAGACGCACTCGGAGCCGAAGAAGTCGGTGGGCCCCGGCGCGATGCGGGAGGCCAGGCCCCGGCCCTCGACGGTGAGCGCGAAGGTGCCCTGGATGTCGGAGCACGCGCGCACGCAGCGCGAGCACGCGATGCAGGCGTCGGGGGTGTAGTCGAAGTAGGGGTTGGAGCTGTCGACCGGACCGCGGCCGAGGACCGGGCCGTGGCCAGCGCTGACCCGCTCGCCGGTGCCCCCGGCGGGGTCCTCCTCCTGGACCCCCCCGGACGGGACCTCCGCCTGCCTGCGCAGCGCGGGGGACCCGTCCCTCCGGGGGGTGGGAAGACCGTAGCGCACCTCGGCGACCCCTGCCTGGCGAGCGAGCGCGGCGATCTGACAGCTGCCGCGGGAGCACCCGGCGCAGTCGGTCGGGTGGTCGGAGAGGTAGAGCTCCATCACCCCGCGACGGACCCGACGGACCTCCTCCGTCTGGGTGCGGACCACGGCGCCGTCGGCGCAGGGGGTGGTGCAGGAGGCGGGGGTGCCCCTGCCGCCCTCCACCTCGACGAGGCACAGACGGCAGGAGCCGAAGGCCTGGAGCGAGTCGGTGGCGCACAGGCTGGGGACCTGCACCCCGGCCTGGCGGGCGGCCCGCATCACCGAGGTGCCCTCGGGCACGGTGACCTCGCGGTCGTCGATGGTGAGGGTGACGGTCGTCCCGCTGCGCACCTCGGGGGTGCCGAAGTCGGGTTCGGGCAGGTATGCCGCACCCGTCACCCCGTCCGCGGCGTCGGCCGCACCGGGGGTGGGTCCCGGCATACCGGAGCCGTCGCCGTCCCGGCTGGCCTGGCCGAGCTGGCTGGCGACCTGCTCGGCGGTGGGGATGGTGGCGGTCATCGCGGGCTCCCTCCGAAGTCCTCCGGGAAGTGGGTGAGGGCGCTGCGGACCGGGACGGGGGTGAGGCCGCCCATGGCGCACAGCGAACCGGTGGTCATGGTGGCGCAGAGGTCCTCGAGGAGGACGAAGAGCTGGTCGCGCCCCTCGGCGCCGGCCGGGGTGCTGGTGATCCGGTCGATCGTCTCGACGCCACGGGTGGACCCGATGCGGCAAGGGGTGCACTTGCCGCAGGACTCGACGGAGCAGAACTCCATGGCGAAGCGGGCCATCCGGGCCATGTCGACGGTGTCGTCGAAGACGACGAGGCCACCGTGGCCGAGCATGCCGCCGGCCTCCGCGAGCTCCTCGTAGCCCATGGGGACGTCCAGCCGGTCGGCCGGGAGGTAGGCGCCGAGCGGGCCCCCCACCTGGACCGCGCGGACCGGGCGGCCGGTGCGGGTGCCGCCGCCGATGTCCTCGACGAGCTCGCGCAGGGTGATGCCGAGCGGCGCCTCGAAGACCCCGCCGCGGGCGATGTTGCCGGCGAGCTGGAAGATCTGCGTGCCGCGGGACCGGCCGACACCGCGGGCGGCGTAGGTCTCGCCGCCGTCGGCCAGGATCATCGGGATCGCGGCGAAGGAGAGCAGGTTGTTGACGACCGTCGGGCTGTCCCAGAGGCCGCGCAGGGCCGGGATCGGCGGCTTGGCGCGGACCTCGCCGCGGCGGCCCTCGAGGGACTCCAGCATGGAGGTCTCCTCGCCGCAGATGTAGGCGCCGGCACCGACCCGCACCTGCAGCCGGAAGGCCCGACCGCTGCCCGCGACGTCGTCACCGAGGTAACCGTGCTCGGTGGCCACCGCGATGGCGTCGCGCAGCCGGGCGATCGCGTCGGGGTACTCGCTGCGGCAGTAGATGTAGCCCTCGGTGGCGCCGACGGTGACCGCAGCGATGGTCATGCCCTCGAGGAGGGTGAAGGGGTCGGCCTCGGCCAGGATGCGGTCGGCGAAGGTGCCCGAGTCGCCCTCGTCGAGGTTGCAACACACGAAAGCCTGCTCCGCGCCGCCCTGACGCGCCTGCAGGACGGTCCGCCACTTGACGCCGGTCGGGAAGCCCGCTCCCCCGCGCCCGCGCAGCCCGGAGGTCACGACCTCCTCGACGACGTCGGTCGGGTCCGTGTCCAACGCGCGGCGCAGCCCGGCCCAGCCGCCCTGGGCCTCGTAGGCGCGGATGTCGGTCGGCTCGGCCAGCCCGATCCGCACCAGGCTCACGCGGTCCTGGGCCGTGAGCCACGGGTCCTCGTCGACCACCCCGATGCAGGTCTCGTGGTCGGCACCGGAGAGCATGCCGGCCTCGAGGAGGGCAGGTATGCCGTCGGCCGCGACGGAGGCGTAGCCGACCCGCCCGCGGTCGGTCTCGACCTCGACGAGCGGCTCGCGCCAGAGCATGCCCCGGGTACCGTTGCGGCGGACGGTCACCCCCTCGACCTCGGCGAGGGCGGCCGCCACCTCGTCGGCGCCGACGGCGCGGGCCGAGGAGTCGGCGGGGACCCAGACGGTGGTCATCGGGACCAGCCTGACTCCGCGGTGGCGATGTCGTCAATGGTGACGTGCCCCCGGAGCCGGCCGTCGATGCTGGCGCTCGGCCCCAGGGCGCAGTTGCCGAAACAGAAGACCTCACGGACCTCGACGTCCTCGCGGTGGGCGAAGTGCTGCTCCGTGGCGGCCCAGAGGTCGGCGGCCCCCACGGCCTGGCACGCCTCGGCCCGGCAGATCTGGACCTCGTGGTCGGCCGCCGGGCTGCGCCGGAAGTCGTGGTAGAAGCTGACGGTGCCGTGCACCTCGGCCACCGAGAGGTTGAGGACGTCGGCGATCTCCGCGACGTCCTCGTCGGCGATGTGGCCGTGCTCGGCCTGCACCGCATGGAGGATCTCCAGCAGCGGTCCGCGCTCCCGGGCATACCGCTGTGCGATCACGCGCACCGACTCCCCCCGCGCCGACCGGGGTGTCAACGCTTCGGTCTGCTGCCGACCTGCACGCGCCACGTCGCGCCTCCCATCCTCGGGTGGCTTCCTACTCTACGTCCACCGACCGACAGAGGGACACAGAATCGGGGCGTCAGCGCTACGCCAGGAACGACCGCACCCGCTGCACCACCAGCGCCGCTGCCTCGGGGTCGTAGGCCTCCAGCGAGCGGTCGGTGAAGAGATGCTGGTCACCGGGATAGACGAAGAGCTCCGCCCCGGCGTGCGACTCAGCGAGCTCCCGGGCAGCGGGGAGGTCCTCCTCGAAGAACTCGTCGCCCGCCATGCCGTGGATCTGCACGGGCACCGACTCCGGCCACGAGCTGCCGAACTCCGAGACCGGCAGGCAGGAGTGCAGGAGCACCGCCCCCCGGGCCCCGGGCCGGGTCTGCGCCAGCCGCTGGGCGATGGTCACCCCGAACGAGAGGCCGGCATACACGAGCTCGTCACCGAGGCCGTCAGCCGCCGCGGCGCCGCGCTGCCGCAGGGTGTCGAACCCGGTCGTCCGCGCGTGGTCGAAGCCCTCCTCGATGCTGTCGAAGACACGGCCGTCGAAGAGGTCGGGGACGTGCACGACGTGCCCGTCGGCCCGGAGGTCCTCGGCCAGGTCCTGTACTCCGGGGGTGAGTCCCTGGATGTGGTGGAACAACAACAGCTCAGCCATGCGCGCACCCCTACTCGTCTCAATGATCGACAAATATCGAACGTTCGGACACGTTAGTCTCATGTGCCGTGGCTGACAACCCCCCGGACTACGAGCTCGCCGACCGGCTGGCGCTCACCCGTGCCGAGCAGGTCAAGGCGATCGGCCATCCCCTGCGCACGACGATCCTGCAGCTGCTCCACGAACGGGCGGCGACGGTCACCGAGCTCGCCTCGTCGGTCGGCCGCCCGAAGAGCACGGTGGCGCACCACGTGGCGGTCCTCCGGCGCACCGGCCTGGTGCGGGTCGTGCGCACCCGCAAGGTGCGCGCGGTCGAGGAGCGCTTCTACGGCCGCACCGCCCGCCTGTTCCACGTCGCGGCGGAACCGTCCGCGACCGGTGATGCACTGCCGCTGGACTTCAACGACCTCGCCGTCGCCGCCCAGGAGTCCGGACCGGCGTACGCCGAGGGCCGGCTCTGGGGCTTCGTCCGCCACGCGCGGCTCACGGAGGAGCAGGTCTCGCAGTTCTGGGACCGGATGGCCGCGCTGGTCGAGGAGTTCGACGCGCTGCCGCGCTCGGGCGACACCGTCTACGGCTTCGCGGTCGGCGTCTACCCGACGGACCATCCCCGGTTGCCACCCGTGCAGTGACCCCGCTCGAGGCGACAGTGCCGGGGACGTCGCAGCTCAGCGGGTATGTCGGTGGTGGCTGGTTGAGTCGGTTCATGGAGAGGCGAGGGGGAGAGCAGCCGGGCCGAGGGGACGTGTGGTCGGCCCGGTCGATCGCTGCCGCGGGCCCGCCGGACTGGGTGGGCGCGCCGACGTGGGAGTCGCTGTCGCGGGATGACGGCACCGACCATGCCGCCCGCGGCGCTGGGTGGTGCCACCGTGGCTGGGGCGAGGACGCCGAGGGCCCGTCGGGTGAGGTCGACGAGCCGTTGGACGAGATCGACCGGTTGGACGCGGTGGAGTATGCCGCGTTCATGGCGGAGGTCTACGACGCGCTGGACGGGCGGGGTCGGGACCTGCCGGCGCGCGAGCTGCACGGGGGTCTGGCCGAGGCGCGGGCTGCGCTGGGGCGGGCGGCACTGAGCGCCGAGGAGACCGTCACCGTCCTCGACGACGCCCTGGTCGAGGCGATCGAGTCGGTCGGCAGGCTGGCCACGCAGCTGGGGGCGGTGGGGTTCACGCTGGCGCGGGAGGCCGCGGCCCGGGGCCTGCACCAGGACGTGGCGCTGTCGCTGACCGACTGGTTGCGGGTGCGCTGCCCGTGGCTGAGCACGCAGGACGCCGCGCAGATCACCGATGTGGTGAGGGCGTGCGAGTCGCCGGCCACGGCCGCGATCGGTGACGCCGTCGCCAGCGGGAGCGTGCCGGTGCACCGGGCGGCGCTGGTCGCCCGCACGATGAGACGCCTGGAAAGCTCGCTCGACACCTCCCAGCAGGAGGCCTACACCCAGATCGCGACCCGGGCCGCCGCGCAGGCCGACCTGTCGGACCGGGACCTGGCCCGGGTGTGCCACCAGCTCGTCGAGGACCTGCTGCACGAGGCGAAGCCGGGTGAGCGCGAACGGGCCGCGCACGAGCTGCGCTCGGTCACCGCCCGTCGGGTCGGTCCCGGGCTGACCCGCTTCACCGTCGATGCCCCCGACGGTGTCGCCGCCACCATCAACGGCGTGCTCACCTCGGCGCTGGCCGCGCCAGCCCCGGTCAAGGACGCCAACGGGCACGTCCTCGAGCCGGATACCAGGACCCCGACCCAGCGACGCTTCGACGCCCTGGCCACCACCATCGGGCGCGGGATCGGCCACCCCGGGGCACCACCCTCGACCGCGCGGGCCACGGTCCTGCTGGTCATCCCCTTCGACCCGAAGCGGGGGGTGCCCTGCGGGCCGGCCACGACGGCCACCGGTGACTACGTGCCACCCCGGCAGGCCGCCGAGCTCGGCTGCACCGCCGACATCACACCGGTGTGGCTGGCCGCCGACGGGGCCCCGCTCGCGCTGGGCCGCGAGTCCCGCTACGCGAGCCCCGCGCAGTGGAAAGCCCTCGCGGTACGCGACGGCGGGTGCTCCTTCCCCGGCTGCACCGCGCTCCCCCAGTGGTGCGACAGCCACCACCTGGACCACTGGGCCCGTGGCGGCCGCACCGACGTCGACCGGATGACCCTGCTCTGCGGACGCCACCACACCCACGTCCACCAGCACGACCTGACCGCCACCGTCAACGGCGGCACCCTCACCTGGCACCTCTGAGCACCCCGCCCCGCAACCGGCCCGGTCTGGCCGGCCGCGACGGCATGCCCCGGACATCGAGGGACAGCGCCAGACACGTCAGCCGAACCGCCTCCGGGTGGTCGAGGACTGGATGAGACGCGTCAGCCCATCGTGCGCTGACCGTCGATGGCCTCGCGGATGATGTCGGCGTGCCCGGCATGCTGGGCGATCTCCGCGAGCATGTGCAGCGCCACCCGGCGCACCGACCACGACACGCCCTCCTCGAACCACGGCGCCTGCGGCAACGGGTGCGCCCTGTCGAGGTCCGCCTCCTCCAGGATGCGCGAGGTCTCCCGGCCCACGGCCACGACCCGCTCCCGGAGCACCGGCAGCGTCTCGGCCTCGCCGACCTCGAAGCGGGTGTCCTCCCACTCACCCCAGTCCTCCCCTTGGGCGGCCGCGGTGTCGACCGCCGCCCAGTCGACGTCCTGCTCGTAGACGCCGCCGAAGGCGTCGGCACCGCGGAGGGCGAACTGCATCCACTCCTCCTCGGTGTCGGCGACGTGCTTGAGGATGGAGGCGATCGTCAGCGCGCTGACCGTGCTCGCCGCCCGCGCCTGCTCCTCGCTCAGCCCCTCCGCGGTCTGCAGCAGGAAGCCGCGATGGCGGTCCAGGGAGTCGATGAGGTCCTGGACCTCCGGGGTGGGTGCCATGTGAGGCAATCTAGGGCGAGGGTGGCCTGATCGGCTAGGTGTCTCGACCGGGGGCGAGCTCGTCGCCCACGACCACCCTGCCGCGCCCCTCGGCCAGCCCGACCGGCACCAGCCGGATGCCGAACCACGTGGTGCCGTCCCATCTGCGGTGCCGCGCCAAGGTGCGGATCGGCTCCTTGCCCGTCTCCATCGTCTGCGTGTCGATCTGCGTCATCACGCAGCGGTCGCACAGCTCGGTGCGCCGGTAGCGAACCTCCCCGACCGTGACGAACTCCCAGGCGTCCTCGGCGAACGGCTCGAGATCGCCGTCGCCGCCGACGACGACATTGGGGCGGAAGCGACTCATCGGCACCGGCTCACCCCCACCCTCGAGGATCCAGTCGTTCACGCGGTGCAGCGACGGCTCGGTCGTCAGCAGCAGCGGCCCCGTGTCGGCGAGCGACACCGACTCCCCCTCCTGGCCACCGTGCGCACCGGAGATCCGGCGGACGGTCGGGTCCTCCTGCCACACGAGGCGCAGCCCCCGGCCCACCTTGGCCGTGACCCACTCGCTCACGTCCTGGTCGGCCGGCGGCGCGAACCCCTGTCGCGAGTGACCGACCGGGACCGGGGGCACCCCGAGCGGGGTCTCCACGAGGATGGAGTCACCGTCCCGCGCGGTGATCCGGATGGTCTCCTCGTCCACCGTCGTCGCGGTCAGCCCCAGCAGCTCGTGGCACTCGCGGGCGGTGACCGGGAAGCCGTCCGGCCCGACGACACCCCAGCGCCGGTCCCCCTCCAGCCCCCACGGCTCGACCACGGACTCACCCACCGACTCCCCGCCGAAGGACTTGACGGGATACCTCCACAGCTCGCTCACACGCATACCTCAGCGTGTCACGACACCCCCGACCCCGCGCGGGAGCGCCACGGCCCCGCCCCCCGCCTCGTGTAGACAGGACCCATGACATCGCCGTCGCAGACCACCAAGAGCTCGCGGGCGGGCTGGAGCCTCGTCGGTCCGGGACTCATCGTCGCCGCCACGGGCGTGGGTGCCGCCGACCTCGTCGCCACCGTCATCGCGGGGCAGCGCTTCGGCTACGCCCTGCTCTGGGCGGTCGTCGTCGGCTGCCTCCTCAAGGTGGTCCTCGTCGAGGGCGCCGGGCGCTACTCCCTCGCGACGGGCAACACGATCTACGAGGGGTGGGCGACGCTCGGGAGGTGGACGAGCTGGTACTTCGCCCCCTACATCGTCATCTGGGGCTTCGTCTACGGCGCCGCCGCGATGGCCGGCACCGGTCTGCCGCTGCACAGCCTGTTCCCCTGGCTCTCGGTCACCGGCTGGGGTGTCCTCTCCGGCCTCATCGGCGCGGCGCTCGTGTGGTTCGGCCGGTATGCCTTCTTCGAGAAGGTCTGCGCGGCCCTGGTGGGCATCATGTTCGTGACGATGTTCCTGGCCGCGCTGCTCACGCTGCCCAACATCCCTGATCTCATCGCCGGCCTGGTCCCGCGGATCCCCGAGGGGGGTCTCATCAACGTCCTGTCCGTCGCGGGAGGTGTGGGCGGGACCATCACGCTCGCGGCCTACGGATACTGGATCCGGGAGAAGGGTTGGACCACCCCCGGCCACATGCGGGTCATGCGCCTGGACAACACCGTCGCCTACACCGTCACCGGCATCTTCGTCATCTCCACGCTCATCGTCGGAGCCGAGCTGCTCTACTCCGCCGGCATCGCGGTCGAGACCGGGGACGAGGGGCTGCTGGACCTCTCCGAGGTCCTGCGGGACCGGTATGGCGCGTGGGCGGGCACGGTCTTCCTCATCGGGTTCTGGTCGGCCGCCATGAGCTCGCTGGTGGGCGTGTGGAACGGCGTGTCGATGATGTTCGCCGACTTCGTCGGTCACGCCCGCCAGCTGCCCAAGGACCATCCGAGCACCCGGCTGGGGGGCACCTGGTACAAGGCCTACATCCTCTGGCTGACCTTCCCGCCCATGATCATGCTCTTCCTGGGTCAGCCGGTGTGGCTCATCCTGGCCTACGGCGTGCTCGGAGCGTTCTTCATGCCCTTCCTCGCCGTGACCCTCCTGTGGATCCTCAACACCTCGCGGACCCCGCAGGAGTGGCGCAACGGGCCGGTGGTCAACGTCCTCATGGCCATCTGCGCGCTGCTCTTCGCCTGGCTGGCCATCACCCAGGTCCAGAGCGCGCTCGAGCGGGCGTTCGGCGGCTGAGGCAGCGATGGCGGGGGCCGTGCCGCGGGCTGACGGACGGGCCCACCCGTGGACCGGAGAAGGACCGCTGTACGACCTGATGTAGTAGCATGACTGCACGCCCTCGACGTCAGGAGCAGCCCATGAGCGACTCGCCCACGACCACCCTCTCCGAGCGGGAGTGCTGGGACCTCCTCGCCTCACACGAGTTCGGCCGCCTGGCCTACCACCTCACCGACGAGGTGCACATCGCCCCGCTGAACTACGCCGTCGACCGCGACCGACTCGTCTTCCGCACCGCCGAGGGCTCCAAGCTCCTCGGCGTCGTGATGGACTCCGACGTCGCCTTCGAGATCGACCAGGTCGACGACGACGCCGAGACCGCCTGGAGCGTCGTCGCCCGCGGCACCGCCGCGGTTCTCGAGGGCCAGGAGGCCCGCGAGGCCGACAACCTGCGGCTGCGGCCCTGGGTCGGCACCGACAAGTTCAACGTCGTCGCCATCACCGTCACCGAGGTCAGCGGGCGGAGGTTCGCTCTGAGCCGTCCGTGGCGGCACCTGCGGCGGCACGGCTGAGCCGGAGCGCTGCCACGACGTGGCTCAGCGCACCCAGCCAGAGCGCGACGATCACGGCATACACCAGCGAGCGCGTCACGTCGCCGGCATCGACGAGCTCGGCGCGCAGGAGGGTCCGGGCGTTGGTGAGCACGATGAGACCGCCGACCCCGACGCCGAGCAGCCGTGGGGGGATGGCCCGCACCAGCCAGGCGGCGATGGGCGCCGCGACGACCCCGCCGGCGAGCAGCGCCAGCACCCACGTGAGGTTGATCCCCTGGTGACCCAGTCCGACCAGGAAGCCCAGGCTGGCGGCCACCGCGACGAGGAACTCCGAGGCGCTGATCGAGCCGACGACCCGACGCGGCTCCATCCGGCCGCTCGCGAGCAGGGCGGGGGTGCCCACCGGACCCCAGCCCCCGCCGCCGGTGGCGTCGAGGAAGCCGGCGAACAGGCCCAGCGGCGCGAGGAACCGGCGCCGCAGCGGCTGACCGATGCGGTCGGTGCGCATACCGGTACGGGTGAACCGGACGAGCAGGTAGACCCCGAGGACCAGCAGGATCGTGGCGGTGATCGGCCGGGCGACCTCGGCGTCGATCGAGCTGAGCACGGTGGCACCGAGGAAGGCACCCACCGCTCCCGGGACGCCCACCCGCACGACGACCGTCCAGTCGACGTTGCCGAACTTCCAGTGCGACGCGCCGGAGGCCAGCGTCGTCCCGATCTCGGCCAGGTGGACCGTCGCGGAGGCCGCCGCCGGGTTGGTGCCGAGCATGAGCAGCAGCGTGGTCGTCGTCACGCCGTAGGCCATACCGAGGCCGCCGTCGACGAGCTGGGCCGCGAGACCCACGAGGGCGAGCAGGATGAGTTGACGCACGAGCCCCTCCTGAGGGGGTGAGAGCCACGGGGCCGGTCGCGGACGACCGGCTTAATCCTCCTAATCCTGTCGGTTGACTAGGATTAATGTCAAGCGGCGCAGTCGCGGGGCTCGGCGCTGCGTATGGTGCGGGTGCGCCCGTCTACCCAGGGGTGCGACAGACTGGGCGGGTGGACATCTCGGCACGCTCGGACTACGCGGTGCGGGCCATGCTCGCCCTCGCCGCCGGCCAGGACGGGCAAGACGGACCTGGGCAGGAGGCCACCCCCGTCTCGGTCGACCGCCTCGCGCAGGCGCAGGACCTGCCGGTCAAGTTCCTCGAGGCGATCGTCGCCGACCTCCGCCGGGCCGGGCTCGTGGCCTCCCGCCGCGGCGCCCGCGGCGGCTACCTGCTGGCCCGCCCAGCCGACCAGATCGGCGTCGGCGACATCATTCGTGCCGTCGACGGACCCCTGGCCGAGGTGCGGGGCCTGCGACCGCACGACACGGCATACCCCGGCGAGGCCCAGCACCTGCCCGCACTCTGGGTGGCCACCCGGGCCGCGCTGCGGGCCGTGCTCGACGGGACCAGCCTGGACCAGCTGCGCCACGGCGCCTGGCCCGCCGAGGTCACCGAGCTGCTCCGTCAGCCCGACGCCTGGGAGAGCCGCTGAGGCGGGTCAGTCCTCCTTCATCCCCTGGGTGATGAGGTCCATGACCGAGGAGTCGGCGAGCGTCGTGACATCGCCGACCTCGCGGTTCTCGGCGACGTCCTTGAGCAGTCGCCGCATGATCTTGCCCGAGCGCGTCTTGGGCAGCTCCGCCACGATCATGATCTGCCGCGGCTTGGCGATGGCGCCGATCTCCTTGGCGACGTGCTGGCGCAGCTCGGCGACGAGGTCCTGGCCCTCGCCCTCCTCGTCGGCCTGCTCCACGGCCTCCTCGCGCAGGATGACGAAGGCGCAGATCGCCTGGCCGGTCGTCTCGTCCGCCGCTCCGACGACCGCCGCCTCGGCGACCTTGGGGTGGCTGACCAGGGCCGACTCGATCTCGGCGGTCGACATGCGGTGGCCGGAGACGTTCATGACGTCGTCGACGCGGCCGAGCACCCAGATGTTGCCGTCCTCGTCCAGCTTGGCGCCGTCGCCGGCGAAGTACATGTCCTCGAACCGGCTCCAGTAGGTCTCCTTGTAGCGCTCCGGGTCCCCCCAGATGCCGCGCAGCATCGAGGGCCAGGGCTCGGTGACGACGAGGTAGCCGCCGGACCCCCTCTCGACCGGCTGCCCCATGTCGTCGACGACGACCGCGTTGATGCCGGGGATGGGGTGCTGCGCCGACCCCGGCCGGGTCTCGGTGACCCCCGGGACCGGGCTGATCATGATGGCGCCGGTCTCGGTCTGCCACCAGGTGTCGACGATGGGGCACCGGCCGCCCCCGATGACCTCGCGGTACCACATCCACGCCTCAGGGTTGATGGGCTCACCCACCGACCCGAGCAGCTTGAGGCTGGAGAGGTCGAACTTCTCCGGGATCTCCTTGCCCCACTTCATGAACGTCCGGATCGCCGTGGGTGCGGTGTAGAGGATCGTCACCTTCTTGTCCTGGACGATCTCCCAGAAGCGGCCCTGGTGCGGCGTGTCCGGCGTGCCCTCGTACATCACCTGGGTCGCGCCCAGGGTCATCGGGCCGTAGACGATGTAGGAGTGACCGGTGACCCAGCCGACGTCGGCGGTGCACCAGTAGACGTCGGACTCGGGGTGGATGTCGTGCACGACGTGCGAGGTGTACGCCGTCTGCAGGAGGTACCCGCCGGTCGCGTGGAAGATGCCCTTCGGCTTCCCGGTGGTGCCGGAGGTGTAGAGGATGAACAGCGGATGCTCGGCGTCGAAGGCCTGCGCCTCGTGGGTGGCGTCGGCCGCCTCCAGCGCCTCGTGCCACCACGTGTCGCGCCCCTCGGTCCACTCGACGTCCTGCTCGGTCCGCCGGACGACGAGCACGCTCTCGACCGGGTTCTCGCCACCCTCCAGCGCGCCGTCGACGACCGACTTCAGGCCCGAGGGCTTGCCCCGTCGGTAGCCCCCGTCGGCGGTGATGACGACCGTGCTGCCGGCGTCGGCGATGCGGCTGCGCAGCGCGTCGGAGGAGAAGCCCCCGAAGACGACCGAGTGCGGGGCGCCGATGCGGGCGCAGGCGAGCATCGCGACCGCGGCCTCGGGGATCATCGGCAGGTAGATCATGACGGCGTCGCCCTCGCGGACTCCCAGGTCGGTGAGCGCGTTGGCGGCCCGCTGCACCTGCTCGTGCAGCTCGGCATACGTGATGTCGCGGGTGTCGTCCTCGGGCTCCCCCACCCAGTGGATCGCCACGCGGTCGCCGTGACCGGCCTCGACGTGCCGGTCGACCGCGTTGACGCAGGCGTTGAGGCGCCCGCCGAGGAACCACCTGGCGAACGGCGCCTCGCTCCAGTCGAGGACCTGGTCGAAGTCGGTCTCCCAGTCGAGGTACTCCCGCGCCTTCTGGGCCCAGAAGCCCTCCCGGTCGGCCTCCGCCTGCTCGAACAGCTCGGCCGTGCCGTTGGCCTGGGCGACGAACTCCTCGCTCGGCGCGAAGGTGCGCTCCTCGTGCAGCAGGTTGGACAGTCCCTCGTCGGACATGGGTTCTCCTTGCGCTCGGGGTCGTCCAGCCGAGTATGCCGTGCCCTCCCCCGCGCGCGCAGGTCCGGGGCGACCAGGGGTCGGGGGCCTGCGCCGAGCGGTCGCGGGTGCGCGGCGAGCGGGACCGCCGGGCGGGTGGCAGGCTGGAAGCCTGACCGGAGTCTGGGAGCTTCCGGGGCGGACCGCCCACGGGAGCGTGCTACGTTCGCCGGCTTGTCCACCCGCACCCGATGAGGGAGATGGAAGATGTCCGCCACGAGGAGGCTCGCAGCCGTGAGCCTGAGCGTGACCCTGAGCCTGGTGGGGCTCTCCGCCTGCGGTGGCTCCGACGACTCCGGTGACACCGACGCGGCGAGCAGCAGCTCCCCCGCCGGGTCCGACGACGCGGCCAGCAGCAGCGCCCCCGCCCCGGCCGCACCGGACGCCATGCCGGAGCCCGACCTGGAGCAGATCCCGGACCCGGTGGCCACGGTCAACGGTCAGGACGTGACGAAGGAGGAGTTCGTCACCTACTACGAGAGCCAGTTCGCCAGCGCTGCCGGCCAGGCGCAGATGAGCGGTGAGGAGCTGGACGAGGAGCAGCTGCAGCAGGACACCCTCGAGGTGGTCGTCGACAGCGTGCTGCTGCGCCAGGCCGCCGAGGAGGAGGGCCTGGACCCCTCCGACGACGAGGTCGACACCCTGCTCGAGGAGCTGGCCACGGGCAACGGCCTGGAGTCGGTCGACCAGTTCCTGGAGGTGCTCGAGCAGCAGGGCATGGACGAGGAGACCGCGCGCCGGGAGGCGGCCAGCCAGCTCGCCATCCAGGCCTACGTCGAGCAGGAGGCACCCGTCGAGGAGCCCTCCGAGGAGGAGCTGCGCGCCTACTACGACGAGCTCGTCGCCCAGCAGGAGGACGCCGGGGGCGGCGAGGACGACGCCGCCGGGACGGCCGCCCCGCAGCAGCCCGAGATCCCCGAGTTCGACCAGGTCCGGGACCAGCTCGCCCAGCAGCTGCAGTCCGAGGAGCAGGCCGCGGCCACCGACGAGCTGGTGGCCGGCCTGCGCGAGGACGCGGAGATCACCAGCAACCTCTGAGCCCGCAGGCCCTCCGGCTCACGCGGTGAGGTCCTCCGGGGTATGCAGCCGCACCAGCGTGCGCGCGGCACCCCGGGGGATCCCCTGTGGGGTCAGCAGCGAGACCACCACCATGACGACACCGACCAGCGGCACGATCCACGCCGCCGGCTGGGCGAGCAGCGCGTCCGCCCAGCCGCGCCGGTCCCCGGCGAGCACGGTCACCGCGACCGCGCCGATGGCCAGGACGGCACCCGTCACCAGCCCGGCCGTGGCGCCCTGCACCGACAGCCGCGGCCACCACACCCCCAGCGCCAGCAGCGGGAAGAACGTCGAGGCGGCGATGACGAAGGCCAGGGTGACGAACGCCGCCAGCGGGACCTCGGGGAAGACGCCCACCCCGGCGAAGGGCACGAGCACCGCGACCACGGCGGCGATCCGGAAGCCCGCCACCTCGGAGTGGTCTCCGGGCACCGCACGGGCGAGCAGAGGCCGCACGACGTCCTGGTTGAGCACCCCGGTCACCGCGAGCGCCAGCCCCGACGACGTCGAGAGGAAGGCCGCGAACGCGCCGCCGGTCAGCGCGGCGAGCAGCACCTCACCGCCCACCCCGGGCAGCACCTCCGCCGGCAGCCGCAGGACCACCGTGTCCGCCCGCACCCCGGGCCCCAGGGTGGGCAGATAGGCCCGGCCGAGCACGGCATACACCACCGTGACGACGTAGAACAGGCCGAGGAGCACGAGCACCCGCACCGTCGTCGCCCGGGCGGCGGTGCCGTCCGGGTTGGTGTAGTAGCGCACCACGACGTGCGGCAGCCCCATCGTCCCGAGCGCCAGCGCCAGCAGCAGCGAGAGGGTGCGGTAGAGCCCGTGCCCTCCGGTCTGCGGGCCGCTGCCCGGCAGCACCCACGACTCGGTGACCTCCAGCCCCGGTCCCTGCGTCCCCCACCACACGGCGAGCAGCACCCCGGCGGGGATGGCCAGCGCGGAGAGCTTGATCCAGTACTGCACGGCCTGCACGAGCGTGATCGAGCGCATCCCGCCGGCCGCCACGGAGAGCACGACCACCCCGACCACGAGCACCGGACCCAGCCACAGCGGGGCCCCCGAGACGAGCCGCAGGGTGAAGCCCGCGCCCTGCAGCTGCGGCAGCAGGTAGAGCCAGCCGATGAAGACGACGAGGACCGAGCACAGGTGCCGCACCGAGCGGGACTCCAGGCGGGCCTCGGCGAAGTCGGGCAACGTGTAGGCCCCGGACCGGCGCAGCGGGGCGGCGACGAGCACGAGCAGCACGAGGTAGCCGACGGTGTAGCCGACCGGGTACCACAGCGCGTCCACCCCCTGGTCGTAGATCAGCCCGGCGACCCCGAGGAAGCTGGCGGCCGAGAGGTACTCCCCCCCGATCGCGGCGGCGTTGCGCTGCGGGGAGACGGCGCGTCCGGCGACGTAGAAGTCGCTGGTGCGCCGGGACAGCCGCAGCCCGAAGGCGCTGAGCGCGACGGTGACGAGGCAGACGAGGAGCACGGCCGCCCCGGCCGGGCTGGGGGCCACGCTCAGCGCTCCCGGGCCACGGCCGAGAGCCGCCGCTCGATCCGCGTCGCCGCGCGGGTGTACCACGCGGCCACCGCGACGAGGACGGGGTAGACGAGGACGGCGAGCACCGGCCACACCACCGGCACCCCCGCGACCTGCACCGACCGGGCGGCGGGGAGCACGGCATACAGGACGGGTATGCCGCCCAGCACCACCGCGAGCCCGGCCAGCACCCCGAGCGCGAGGCGGAGCTGGGCCCGCAGCAGCCCGCGCAGGTAGAGCTCGCCGGCACCGGTCTGCTCGACCAGCGCGGCGGCCATCGGGCGGCGGCGGGCGGTCGCGGCCTCGCGCCGCGAGGAGGTGACCCGGACCCGCGCCTCGAGGTGCGGCGGCGTCCCCTCGCTCACGCGCCCTCGCCGAGGACGCGCTCGCGCACGGTGCGGGCGTGCCGACGCGCCACCGGCAGCTCAGGGCCGTCGGGCAGCAGCCGCAGGCTGAGGCGTCCCTGCGCCTGGCGCACCTGACCGACGTGGGCGAGGTTGACCAGGGTGGATCGATGGATCCGGATGAAGCCGGCCGCGGCCCAGCGCTCCTCGAGGGTGGTGAGCGGCAGCCGCAGCAGGTGCGACGCGGAGCCGGTGAAGAGGCGCACGTAGTCGCCCTGGGCCTGGACGTAGCGCACCGCCGAGCGCTGGACGAAGCGGGTGACGCCGCCGAGCTCGACCGCGATGCGTTCCTCGGCGGGGTCCGGCGGGGTGCCCGGGGACCGGCCGGCGACCTCCGCCGGCTCGACCGTCGTGGGGTCGCGCTGCGCGAGGGCCGCGACCACCCGGTCGACGGCCTGGGACAGGCGCGCCGGCGGCACCGGCTTCATGACGTAGTCGACCGCGCGGACCGCGAAGGCGTCGACCGCGTGCTGCTCGTGCGCGGTGACGAAGACGACCAGCGGCGGCCGGGCGAACCGGTTGACCACGCGGGCGAGCTCCATGCCGTCCAGGCCCGGCATGGAGATGTCGGAGAAGACGACGTCGATGTCCCCGTCCTCGAGGGCGCGGAGCGCGTCGGTGCCCGAGGCCACCGGGTGCACGCTGCCCACCCGGCCGTCCCGCTCCAGCAGGTAGGTCAGCTCGGACAGGGCCGGCGGTTCGTCGTCGACGACGAGGGCACGCATGGGGTCATGGTAGGGCCGTGTTCAGCGGTCGGGATGGACGCCGGGCGCGTACTTCGGCACCCGGAAGGTCACTTTGGTGCCCAGGCCCGGCGCGGTCTCGACGACCAGTCCGTGCTCGTCGCCGTAGACCTGCCGCAGCCGCGCGTCGACGTTGCCCAGCCCCACGCTGTCGCTGTCGCGGGCGACCGTCTCCCCGCTGCGGTCGCCGTCGAGGGCGCGCCGGACCAGCTCGGGGTCGGAGCCGACGCCGTCGTCCTCGATGGCGATCTCCGCGAGGTCACCCAGGTCGGTGCCGGTGATGGTGATGGTCCCGACGCCCTCCTTGTCGGCCAGGCCGTGGCGCACGGCGTTCTCCACCAGGGGCTGCACGGCGAGGTAAGGCACCGCGACCGGCAGGACCTCGGGGGCGATGAGCAGGTTGACCCGCAGCCGCTCCCCGAAGCGCGCCTGCTCGAGCACGAGATAGCGCTCGATGTTGCGCAGCTCGTCGGCGAGCGTCGTGTAGGCGCCGCCGCGACGCAGGGCGTAGCGGGTGAAGTCGGCGAACTCCAGCAGCAGCTCGCGGGCCCGGTCGGGGTCGGTGCGCACGAAGGAGGCGATGGCGCCCAGGGAGTTGTAGATGAAGTGCGGGCTGATCTGGGCCCGCAGGCTGCGCAGCTCGGCCTCCATCGCGCGGGTGCGCTCGCGGTCCAGCTCGCCCAGCTCCAGCTGCCCGCTCACCCAGGTCGCGACCTGCTCGGTCGCCCGCGCGAGCCCGGCCGAGGGGCGCGGGGAGTATGCCGCGAGCGCACCGATGACGCGGTCGTCCACCACGAGCGGGGCGACCACCCCGGCGCGCACGGGGCACTCGGGCACCTCGCAGGGTAGGTCGGCCCGGGCGAGCACGACGACGTCACCGCCCTGCAGCACCCGGTGGGCGTGCCCGGACGCCTGCTCGCGGTGGTGCTCACCCAACCCGCTCCAGGCCAGGGTCTGCTGGCTGTCGCAGATCGCGAGGGCGGTGCCGCCCAGCATCATCCGCAGGTGCCGGGCGGCCGGCTCGGCGTGCTCCGGGGTCAGCCCGGCCCGCAGGTTGCGGCCGGCCTGGGCCCCCGAGCGCAGCGTCTCGTAGGTGATTCGGTCGGTCTCGGAGAGGAAGCCCCGGGCGGCTCGGCGTCGACGCCACCACGACACCAGCCAGACCAGCAGGCACGCCGCCAGGACCAGGAGCGCGGTCGGCAGGTGCAGGACTCCGAGCATGGCCGGAGGCTACTCCGTGCGGCGTGACGCGCCGCTCGGGCGCGTGCGAGGCTGAGCCATGCCCACGGCATACCAGGACCTGGACGAGCTCTCCCAGGTCGAGCTCCTGCACGGGGTGGCGGAGCGCGCCGCACCCCTCTTCGGGCTGAGGCCCACCGAGGTCCGCCTCGTGCTGCACGGCTTCAACACCACCTTCCGGCTCGACACGCCGGGTGGTGCGGTGGCGATGCGGGTCAACACCAACTCCCTGAGCTCGGCGGGCAACGTGCAGGCGCAGCAGGCCTGGCAGCACGCCATCCGGCGCGACACCGACGTGCTCGTGCCGGACCCGGTGCCGGTCCGGGACGGCGGCTACCTCGCTCTGGTGGGGTCGGCCGAGCTGGGTCGGGAGGTCATGGTGACGGCCAGCACCTGGCTCGAGGGGGAGGACCTGGGCACCGTCAGCACCCCCGAGCAGTGCCGGGCCCTCGGCGGGCTGATGGCGACGCTGCACCGGCACGCGGAGTCCTGGGAGCCCGAGGGGCACCACCGCTTCCCGCGGCTGACGGGGACCCTCTTCGGCGACCCGGACCTGCTGACGACGGCCGTCGCCCACGACCGAGGGCTCGCCGCCCTGGTGTCGACGGCCGGGCAGCGGTGCGAGGCCGCCTTCGCGCGGCTGGCGCAGGAGCCGGCCTTCCCGCTGCACGCCGACCTGCACGGCGGCAACCTCAAGTGGCACGAGCGACGGCTGGCGGTCTTCGACTTCGACGACAGCGGGCTCGGGGTGTCGGCGCTGGACCTCGCGATCTGCGCGTTCTACCTGCGAGGTGGCGACGACGAGCACGGTCCGGAGGCCGACGTCCGGCAGGGGTATGCCGCCCAGCGCCCGCTCCCGGACCTGCCGGCCGAGGACTTCGAGGCGCTGGTGGCTGCCCGTCAGCTGCTGCTCGCCAACAGCATCCTCGCGAGCACGACCGCGGGCCAGCGGTCCGACGCGGCGGCCTACCTGCGGATCACCGGCGAGCGGCTGCGGCACTGGCTGGGCACCGGCCGGTTCACCCGGGCGGTGCCCGGCGGCTGAGCAGGCGGGCGGCCCCTCCCCCGCGCCGGCCGACGAGCCGGCGGTCAGCCCTGGTCGGCGGGCGCGTCCTCGAGGGTCTCCTTGAGCGGCACGTGCTTGATCATCGCCGTGGCGACGAAGACCAGCGCCAGGATGGGCAGGCCGATGAGGAAGGCCCCGTGCAGCTGGTCGGCCAGCCCGGCGCGCAGCGCCTGCTCCACCACCGGCGGCACGTCGCCGAGCGAGCCGGGGTCGAGGACCGCTCCCACGTCCAGGGTGCCGGCCTGCGCGGCGGCCTGGTCGCGTATCTGCGCCGGCAGGTGCGAGGCGACGGCCGCGCCGAGCCCGCCGGTCATGATCGAGCCGTAGACCGCGATGCCGACGGTGGAGCCGATGTTGCGGCTGAACTGCGTCGTCGCGGTGGCGACCCCGAGGTCGCGCCGGGCGACGACGTTCTGGACGACGAGGGTGAACTGCTGCATCGCCATACCGAGGCCGACGCCCACGACCGCCATCGACCCGAAGAGCTCCCACGGGCTGGAGGTCTCGGACAGCAGCGTCAGCAGCCACACCCCCGAGGCCATGACGGCGACGCCGGTGAGCATGAACGGCTTGTAGTGCCCCGTCTTGGTCACCAGCAGCCCGGTGAGGATGCCCATGACGATGAGGCCCAGCATCATCGGCATGAGGATGAGCCCGGACTGCGTGGCGTCCACGCCGAGCACGCCCTGCGCGAAGACCGGGATGTAGATGATCGACCCGAACATCACCATCGCCAGGCCGAGACCGGCGACGTTGGCCCAGCTGAAGACGCTGATCCGGAAGAGGCGCAGCGGCAGCAGCGGCTCGCTCGCCCGCAGCTCGACGCCGACGAAGGCGGCCGCGGTGACCAGCCCCAGGCCGTAGAGACCGAGGACCTGCCAGGAGGCCCACGGGTAGGTCGTGCCGCCCCAGCTCGTGGCGAGCAGGATGGAGACCATCGCCACGGACAGCGTGACGATCCCGGCGACGTCGATCTTCGCCTCGCGCCGCTGGTGCGGCAGGTGCATGTGCCGCAGGACGAACCACAGGGTGAGCAGCCCGACCGGCAGGGTGGTGAAGAACAGCCAGCGCCACCCGAGGTGGTCGGTGATGAGGCCACCGGCGAGCGGCCCGGCCACGGAGGTGACGCCGAAGACGGCGCCCATGAGGCCTTGGTACTTGCCGCGCTGCCGGGCCGGGATGATGTCGCCGATGATGGTCTGCGACAGGGGCATGAGCGTGCCCATGCCGGCGCCCTGGATGGCGCGGCCGGCGACGAGCATCCAGAAGCTCCCGGCCAGGCCGGAGACGATCGAGCCGACCATGAAGATGACGAGCCCGGCCAGGTAGAAGGTCTTGCGGCCGTAGAGGTCGGACAGCTTGCCGACGACCGGGACGACCACGGCCGAGACGAGCATGGCAGCGGTCGCGACCCACGAGTAGTGGCTCATCCCGCCCAGGTCGGCGACGATCTGCGGCAGCGCCGGGCCGACGATGGTCTGGCTGATCGAGGCGACGAACATGCCCATCATCAGGCCGGCGAAGACGATCTTGTGCTCCCGGCTGAGCCGGAAGGCGGGGGCGGCGGAGGCCGTCGGGTCGACGGCGGTCGCCGTGGTCGAGGGGACGGTGGTCGAGGGGGTGTCGCCCTCGGTGTCGACGGGCCGGCGGCCCGTGCTGGTGCTGGCGGTCATCAGATCCTTGCTGGGTGGTGCGGTCGAGAGGCCTGGTGGGTGGGCGTGGCCGCCCGGGGCGGTCAGGGCGACTGACCGGAGGTATGCGTGCCGCGAGCCGACTCCAGCGAGTCGGCGAGGCGTCCGAGCAGGTCCGCGAGCTGCGCCTTCTCCGCCTCCGGCCAGTCGGCCAGGGTGTCGGTGACGAGGTCGACCCGGCGGGCCCGCTCCCGGGCCAGGGCCTCGCGGCCGGCGTCGGTGAGGCCGAGCACCTGCGCCCGGCGGTCGGCCGGGTCCGGGTGCCGCTCGATGAGGCCGCGCTCGGCCAGGGAGGCGAGCCGGCGGCTCATGGTCGAGGGGTCCAGCCCCTCGGCCCGGGCCAGGTCGCGGGAGCGGGTGCACTGCTGCCCGGCCAGGTGGACCAGGACCGCACCGTCGGTGCGCGAGAGGTCCCCCTCCCGCTCGCGCAGGATGCGGCCCATGGCGGTGAAGGTCCGCGCCAGCTCCTCGGATAGTTGCATGATGCACACATCATACACCCGGGCGGTGTCGTCACGCACGCCCGTCGGTGCGGGGTACTAGCGTGAGAGGGGTCAGGTCGCACGGGTCGAGGGAGTCCGGATGTCCACCACGCTGAGCCCGCAGCAGGAGCGCGAGTTCGAGGAGCTGACCGCACCGCTGCGCGGTGAGCTCATCGCGCACTGTTACCGCATGCTGGGGTCCGCCGGGGAGGCGGAGGACCTCGTGCAGGAGACCTACCTGCGGGCCTGGCGGGCCTTCGACCGGTTCGAGGGGCGTTCTTCGGTGCGGACGTGGATGTACACCATCGCCACCAACTCCTGCCTCACCGCGCTCAAGGGCCAGTCCCGCCGACCGCTGCCCAGCGGGCTCGGGCAGCCGCCCGGCGACCCCGGCGTCCCGGTCGTCGAGGACCGTTCCCGGGACTGGCTCGAGCCGCTGCCGGACCGCGTCGTGTGGGGACGCGACGTCGTCCCCGTCGACCCGGCGCAGGCCGCCGTCGAGACCGAGGACACCCAGCTGGCGTTCGTCGCCGCCCTCCAGGACCTCCCCCCGCTCCAGCGGGCGGTGCTCGTGCTGCGCGACGTCCTCCAGCTCTCGGCGGCCGAGACCGCGCAGGCTCTCGAGACCACGGTGGCCTCGGTCAACTCCGCGCTCCAGCGATCCCGGGCCACGATCGGCGACGGGCTCGAGCGGGCCGGCCGCCGGGTCAGCGAGCTCAGCCACACCGAGCGCGAGGTGTTCGCGGCCTTCTGCGACGCCTTCGAGCGCTACGACGTGCCGGCCGTCGTCGGGGTCATGACCGAGCAGGCTGTCTGGCAGATGCCGCCCTACGACCGCTACTACCTGGGCCCGGACGACATCGCCGCGCTCATCGGTGGCCAGTGCCCGGCGACCGGGCCGAGCGACCTGCAGATGGTGCCGACCGTCGCCAACGGCCAGCCCGCGGCCGGGATGTACCTCCGCGGGGAGGACGGGACCTACGAGGCCTTCCAGCTCTGCGTCGTCGACCTGCGGGACGGCCGGGTCAGCGGCGTCGTCGGCTTCTTCTCCGCCGACGCCTTCCGCCGGGCCGGGCTGCCGCTCGTGCTCGGCGAGGACACCACGACGACGCACTAGCACCACCCGCACCCCCTGCCGCACAGTCCCTTGACACCGCGTCACGGCAGCAGGACCATGCGAGCAGCGGCGGCCGGGTGTGACGCAGGGGCCGTCGCACCTGGACGAGCCCAACCGAGCCCGCCCTCCACCCGTGAACCGGAGGTCTGGACATGCGTCGTTCCACCCTTGCCGTGGCAGCCAGCGTGCTGGCGCTCACGGCGTCTCTTCTCACCGCACCGGCACAGGCCCGCACCAGCGAGCCTCGTGTCGTCGTCGACGGACTGGTCGGGCCGCTGAGCCTGGCCGTCGGGTCCGGACACGTCTACCTGACCCAGAACTTCAGCGGTCAGCTGTCCAAGGTCAAGCGGGGCACGGTCAGGACCGTGTACCAGGTGCCGGAGACCGGCAGCCTGGGCGGCGTGGCCGCCAGCCGGGGCAAGACGTACCACCTGGAGAGCGACTTCTCCGGGGAGACGCCGACCAGCCACGTGGTGCGGACCTCGTGGGACGGCACCCGCACGGTCGTCAGCGACGACCTCTGGCAGCACGAGATCCAGAACAACCCGGACGCCGGGGTCAGCTACGGCTTCGTCGGGCTGAACTCCTCGTGCGCCGCGGAGCTCGGTGCCTGGGAGGAGGCCTCGGACTCCCCGCCGCTGTCGGAGTACACCGGCATCGTGGAGTCCAACGCCTACCAGCTCGAGGTCAGCGGGCACCGTGCCTACGTGGCCGACGCGGCGGCCAACGCGATCCTCGAGGTCGACCTGCGCACCGGCGACATCTCGACCGCGGCGGTGCTGCCGGTGTTCGACATCACCTTCACCGAGGAGCTCAAGGCGGGTCTCGAGGCGTCGCTGCCCCCGGGCGCGGACCCGCTCCCGGACTGCCTGGTCGGGGAGGACTACGTCCCCGAGTCGGTGCCCACCGACGTGGCGGTGGACCACAAGGGTCGCCTCTACGTCACCACGCTGGGCGGTGTCGCCGGCGAGATCGTCCCGCTGAGCCGGGTGTACCGCATCGACCGGCACGGGCACGCCACCACGGTCGCCCGTGGCCTGCACGGCGCGACGGGGCTGGACCGGTCCCGCGACGGCCACCTCGTCGTGGCGGAGCTGTTCGGTGGTGAGGTCTCGGTGGTCCGCCCGGGGAGCTCAAAGGCCCGCACCCTGTTCAACGCCGACTCGCCTGCAGACGTGGCGCTCTCCGGCAAGCGGGTCTACGCGACCACGGGAGCGTTCGGGAACGGGGCCCTGGTGACGTACGACCTCGGTCGACGCCGCTGACCCCGCTCAGGCGGTGCTGCGGCCGGCGACCGAGGCGATCCCCAGCCAGGTGTGCCGGTTGCCGGCCCAGCACCAGCCGAGCTTCGGCGCGTCCCGGCGGTCCCGGCCGTCGCGGCCGGTGCCGTTGCTGATCCACAGCGCCGGGACCCGTGCATCGAGCCCGGAACCGCTCACGCGCGCACGGCGCGACCCCGTGGTCATGAAGCAGTGGTTCCGCTCCAGCACCTCGGGCTGCTGGAGCACCCACGCCACGCCCTCGGTGGCGGTCATGAGGTCGCGCCCCCGAGCCCGGATCTGCGGGTCGACCTCGTCCGGGCTGCGGTCGGCGTACTCGTCGCCGCGCTCGGGCGCGAGCACGGCATACAGGTCCGCGTCCGGGACCTGCACCCCCGGCGCGGGGTCGAACTCGGGGAGGTCGGTCAGGTCCTCGACGACGAACCCGGGCCGGTCACCACGGCGCAGCAGCGGCACGAGATCGGCGACCGGCACCCGTCGGTGATGGACGACGAGCAGGTCACCGGTGAGCCCCGGGGGCAGGTCGGGGAGCCGCAGCCCCAGGTCGGTCAGCCGTCGGTGCTGGGCGGTCAGGTCGGGCAGCGGGCGCACGGTCCTCCTGGGTGTCGGGGGCCTCTCCAACGCTCGCGCGGCCGGTCTCATTCCCGCCGTGACGCGGCCGGGGGCCGGGCAGGACGCGGCGGGGGACGCGGCATACCGTGGTCGGTATGGAGTTCAGATACCTCGGAAACAGCGGCCTCAAGATCAGCGAGATCACCTACGGCAACTGGCTCACCCACGGGAGCCAGGTCGAGAACGAGGTCGCCCACCAGTGCGTGCGCGCGGCCCTCGACGCCGGCATCAGCACCTTCGACACGGCGGACGTCTACGCCAACACCAAGGCGGAGTCGGTCCTCGGCGAGGCCCTGAAGGGCGAGCGCCGGGAGAGCCTGGAGATCTTCACCAAGGTCTACTGGCCGACCGGCCCGGGCGGCAAGAACGACACCGGCCTGTCCCGCAAGCACATCATGGAGTCCATCGACGGCAGCCTCTCCCGGCTGCAGACCGACTACGTCGACCTCTACCAGGCCCACCGCTACGACACGGAGACGCCGCTGGAGGAGACCATGCAGGCCTTCGCCGACGTGGTGCGGCAGGGCAAGGCGCACTACATCGGCGTGAGCGAGTGGACTGCCGACCAGATCCGGGCGGGGCACGCGCTGGCCCAGGACCAGGGCATCCAGCTCATCTCCTCGCAGCCGCAGTACTCCATGCTGTGGCGGGTCATCGAGCCCGAGGTCGTGCCGACCTGCGAGGAGCTCGGCATCTCGCAGATCGTCTGGAGCCCGATGGCGCAGGGCGTGCTCTCCGGGAAGTACCTCCCCGGTGAGCAGCCGACCGAGGGCCGCGCGGCGGACGAGTCCATGGGCAAGGGCATGCAGGGCTTCCTGCGCGACGAGACGCTGCGCGCCGTGCAGGAGCTCAAGCCGCTGGCCGAGGAGGCCGGGCTCACCATGCCGCAGCTCGCCGTCGCCTGGGTGCTGCAGAACCCCAACGTCGCGGCCGCCCTGGTGGGCGCCTCGAAGCCGTCTCAGGTCGAGGACAACGTCAAGGCCGCCGGCGTCACCCTGGACGCCGACCTCATGGCCAAGATCGACGACGCCGTCGGCGGGGTCGCCGAGAAGGACCCGGGCAAGACCGCGGAGAACGCCCCGCAGACGAGGGTCGCCTGACCAGCACCGCACCGCGTGACCCCAGCGCCGCGTCCGGCACCGCCGGACGCGGCGCTGGGGCGTTGTGCGGTCCCGCCGGCGGTGGCACTCTTGGACCATGAGACTGTCCGAGGTCTTCGCCCGCCACAGCGACGCCAGCTCTGACGCGCCGATGCTGGTCACCCCGGCCATCCGCCCTTCCGCCCGGGAGCAGCTCGCGACGCTCGAGCGCCTGGGGCTGTCCCCCCAGGAGGGCGTCACCGAGGCCGACCTCCTGGCCGACCGCGAGGTGGCCCAGGCGGTGCGGCAGCACCCGTACGTCGCGGTCATGCACTGCCTGGCGCGCGACGCCGACGGCGAGCTGACCCACCACCCGCACGTCACCACGGTCGACCTCGAGCACGTCGTCGGCCCCGACTCCTACCCCGACCTCGTGCGCAAGCTGGCCGCCGCGGCCGGTTCCACCAGCGAGCTCGGGGAGGTGCGCGGCGGCGTCGACCGCGAGCGCGACCGATGGGTCGTGCGCTTCCGGCTGGGGCGCATCACCCGCGAGATCCACCCCCGCCTGGACCACGACTACGCCGACATGGACGTCCTTCCCTGGATCTTCGACGCGGTCTGCCTGCCCGGCCAGGCCAGTGCCTTCGTCCGGCACGGCCAGCGGATCACCGTGGCCTACGTGCCGCGCTGGCACGTCGACGAGCTGCAGCGGGTGCTGGACCGCTGGGCGTTCGCCGCCTGACCCGCCGCCCCGGGACGCTCAGACCGGACCGGCCGGGTCCGCCCAGCGCCACGGCAGCGGGTCGCGGAAGCTCGCCGGCGGCCCCTGCGGGGGATAGATCTCCAGGACCGACCCGTCGACGAGGACCCGGCTGCCCTGGGGCAGGGCCCGCCGGCCCAGCCGCGGGTGCTCCAGGACGGCACCCCCGGCGCCGACCTCGAGGCTGAGCTGGCCCTCCAGGGGAACGCCGGCCAGGGGCGTGGCCTCCTGCCACGGCAGCCCCTGGGCGGCCAGCGGGTCCAGCACCAGCCGGGGTGCGCCACCCTCCAGCACCAGCCGGCGCGGCACGGTCATGCACCCGGCGTGGTCGCCGGCGCTCTCCTCCGGCCCGTCCTCGCGGACCCACCCCATGAGCCAGGCGCCCTCGCGGCCGTCCGGGGCGAGCTGCGGGGCGTAGAAGTCTGCCCCGTCGTCCAGGAGGTCCACGCGGTCCACGACGAGCGCCGGACGGCCGGACTCGTCGGACCCGAGGTCCCCGGTGCAGGCCACCACCTGGCCGAGCACCCCCCGGTCGTGCAGGGAGATCACGAGCGCGGCCCGCCCCTCCCACACCGCCAGCTGCGGGCACTCCCAGACGTCGGCCGGCAGCGCGTCGGCGAGCGCCGCGTCGTCCCCGGTGAGCCAGACCCCGAGGTACTCCCACCGCTCGATGTCGTCGCAGCCGTAGAGCAGGATCGCGGGCGTCCCCGACCGCAGCCCGGCGCCGAGCAGGGCATACCGGTGCCCGCCGTGCCAGAAGACGAACGGGTCGCGCATCACGGCGACGTCGTCGACCTCGGGGGTGGTGGCGACGACCACGGGGTCCGACCACGTGTCGAGCCCGGCGTCCTGCGCCCAGCGCAGGCACACCGTGCTGCGCCCGTCCGCATGGGTCACCCCGGAGTAGACGGCGGCGGGGCGCTCCAGCCCGGTGACGAGGACCCCGGACCAG
Organism: uncultured Serinicoccus sp.; assembly: GCF_947487915.1. Lineage (GTDB taxonomy): Bacteria > Actinomycetota > Actinomycetes > Actinomycetales > Dermatophilaceae > Ornithinicoccus. The sequence goes on from NZ_CANKYH010000003.1 coordinate 323,807, forward strand.
CAGCCGACGCTGTCCGGCCCACCAGGCTGCGGCGTGAAGGCCACCGGGTGCTCGCGCCACCGCAGCAGGTCGCTGCTGCTCGCGTGCCCCCAGGCGATCTGGCGGTGCCACGGGCCCTGCGGGCTGTGCTGGAAGAAGACGTGCCACCTCCCGTCGTGGAAGACCATGCCGTTGGGGTCGTTGAGCCACCCCCGGGCCGGGCGCAGGTGGTAGGCCGTGGGCGCTCCCCCGGTCGTGGACAGGCTCATCGGTGCTCCTCGGTCAGGCACGGTCCGCGGGCCACCGGCCGCGACGATCCGCCCACTGTGCGAGAGGTCGCTGGGGGTGTCAACCCGCACCTGAGAGGCTGAGGTCATGGCCACGCCCTTCGACCTCACGCTCGAGCAGATGCGCACCCACCGCAGCGCCAAGTGGAGCCGCGTCCCCGACGACGTGCTCCCGGCCTGGACCGCGGAGATGGACGCCCGCGCCGCCCCCGCGATCAGCGCCGCGCTGCGCACCGCGGTCGAGCGCAGCGACCTCGGGTATGCCGGTGAACCCACCCCGGTGGTCGACGCGTTCGCGGGTTTCGCGCGGGACGTGTGGGGGTGGGAGACCCAGGGCACACCGGGGCGGGCGCGCCTCTTCGCCGACGTCGGCCAGGCCGCCAAGGAGACGCTGCGCGCGCTCACCTCGCCCGGGGACGCGGTGGTCCTCAACCCGCCGGTCTACCTCTCGTTCTACCCCTGGCTGCGCGAGCTCGGCCTGGAGGCCCTCGAGGTGCCGATGCTCGACGTCGCCGACGGGGGCCGGCTCGACCTGGAGGGCATGGGCCGCGCGTTCGCCGACGGGGCGCGGGTCGTGCTGCTGTGCAGCCCGCACAACCCGCTGGGCTACGTCTACCCGCGGGAGGAGCTGGCCGCGCTCGCCGACCTGGCCGCGCAGCACGACGCGGTCGTCGTCGCCGACGAGATCCACGCCCCGCTCGTGCACCCCGGCAGCCCGCGACCCTTCGTGCCGTTCCTCACCGTCAGCGAGGCGGCCCGCCAGGTCGGGATCGCGCTGCACTCGCCGTCCAAGGCGTGGAACACCGCCGGCCTCAAGCTGGCGCTCGGCGTCACCGCCGTCGCAGGCAGGTGGCCGGCGCGTCAGCCCGAGACCGACTGGGCGCCGAGCATCCTCGGGCAGTACGCTGCGGTCGCCGCCTACACCGACGGCCGGGACTGGCTGGATGCCGCGGTCACCGAGATCGAGGCGCGCACCCGGGCGCTGCCCGCCCTCCTGGCCGAGCACCTGCCGGGCGTGCGGTTCACCCCGGGCCACGCGTCCTACCTCGCCTGGCTGGACTGCCGCGACCTCGGTCTCGGGGACGACCCGGCCCAGACCTTCCTCGAGCGTGGCCGGGTGCTGCTCTCGTCCGGCCCGGCCTTCGGCGCCGGCGGCGCCGGCTTCGCCCGCCTCAACATCGGCACCAGCGAGGAGCTCGTCCAGGAGGCCGTCCGCCGCATGGCCTCCGCCCTCCCTGCACCGGACGCGCGATAGGGACGCTCAGCCGCAGTCGATCGACCCGAGCCGCGCCAACCCTTCCCGGTCGCCCGGCCCGAAACCGGGCTGGCCCGTGTTGGCCGCCGACATCAGCTCGCCCGGGTCGTGCACATGGTCCAGGCCCAGGACGTGACCGAGCTCGTGGTCGAGCACGGTCGCGGTCTCCGACGCGCCGAGGAGATCCTCTCGGTCCAGCACGACCGACCCGCTGACCAGCGACTTTCGGCCCGACACCGCGTCGGTGAGGACGAGCGGGCCACCGAGCCCGGCCGTGCGCCCGGTGAGCGCCGGCACCTCCGACGCGGTGGACCAGGTGATGAGCACCGGGTCACGCGTGGTCCGCGGCTGGCCGAACGTGTCCTCGCTCTCCCCCACGAGCTCGAGCAGCAGCCCGGACGCCGCGGAGACGCGGGCCAGCGACCCCTCCACGAGCTCCTCGTAGCCCGGGGGCGCGCCGTCGGGGTTGACCGCCACCTCCACCGGTCGGCAGGGCGAGAACCCGACGGGCTCCTCGGATCCGTCCTGGGTGTAGAGGAAGGCGTGCTCCCCGGTCTGCGACACCGCCACCTCGGGGAGCAGACGCGAGGTCTCCTCGGTCAGCCCGCCGAGCGGCCCACCGCTGAGCGGGACGGCCTCCTGCACCACCGCGCCGACCTCGTCGGCCCACGCCACCGGCTGGTCGTCACCGCCTCCGGTCACCAGGTCGCCCACCCGCCCGAGCAGCGCGGAGGACTGTGTCGGGAAGACGACCGCGGCGGCCACCGCGCCGAGCACGACCACCCACCCCACGCCGGAGGCGCGCCGCCGCGGGCGAGGTGGGACAGTGGGGATGCTGCCGACGCCGTAGAGCTCGTCCCACCGGTCGAGCTCGGCCAGACGACGCTCCATCTCGCGCGCCCGACGACGCCGCGCCATCGGCTCGAACATGGGCCCATCCTGCCTCACACCGCCCCGGATCCCGAGGTATGCCGTTCCTCACGCCTCGCGCGGCGGCGTCACCTTGCTGCGCGCGTAGCGGAACGGCTCGCGCGGGGGTCGGGTGAGCAGGTCGGCGGTGAAACGGCGACGAGCCAGCAGGACGAGCAGCCCGGCGATCGCGAAGCAGGCGGCGGCCGTCCCCCAGGCCAGCGGGAAACCCGCCGCCTGCGAGAGGCCACCGAGCAGTGCCGGCCCCAGGGCGCCGCCCGCGAAGGCCCCGGCCTGGACCGCACCAGAGGCCTGGGCGGGGTTGTCCCGGCCGAGGCGCGCGACGGCATACAGCAGCAGGCCGGGCCAGGACCAGCCGATGCTGAAGGCCAGCAGCCCGAAGACCCACACGGCCCAGGGTTGGGCCACCACCAGACCGGCGCAGGCCAGGGCGCCGACCCCCATCTGGGTCGCGACGACCGGCAGGTTGGCCCCGTGGCGGTGGTCCGCCCGCCAGCCGGAGAAGACCCGGACCGCGATCGAACCACCCGAGCCGAGGGCCATGAGGACCCCGGTCTGGGAGGGGGTCAGCCCCACCTCGAAGCCCCACGAGGCGGCGAAGGAGCCGACGAAGTTGGCGGCCGCGCTGGCGAAGGTGATCGCCAGCGCCGCGAGGACGAGCGGGAGCGTCGGCGGCGACTCCATCAGCTCCGGCAGCCAGACCGGCGCACCGGCCCCGCGTCGGCCCCTCCGGCGCTCCCGGACGAGCACGGCCACGGCCCCGCCCACGACCACCGCCCCCAGGCAGGCGGTGATGAGGAAGGTGGAGCGCCACCCCCACAACGCGCCCGTCGTCGGCACCGCCAGCCCGCCGAGCATGATCGCGAGCGGCACCGCCGACTGCTTCACCCCGAAGCCCAGGCCCCGCCGCCCGGGCGGCAGCGTGCGCGCCATGAGCAGGTTGGCGGTCGCCTGCGAGGCCGCGTTGCCCAGGCCGAGGACGACCATGACCGCCATCAGCGTCCACCAGCCGCGGGCCAGCGTCGCCATGGCCACGCCACCGCCGGACACGAGCAGGCCCGCAGCGAGCAGCAGCCGCCCACGCCCGAGTCGGTCGACGACCCCGGAGGTCGACAGCGTGGCGATCGCCGCGGTCGCGAAGAAGACGCTGACGGCCACCCCGAACGCGCCCAGACCCAGCCCCAGGTCCTCGCGGATCCGGACCGCTTGCGCGCCCAGCAGGAAGGGAGGGATGGCGCCCAGCGTGGTGATCGCGGAGGCGAGCACCATCACCAGGGCGGAGCGACCGCGACGAGGGGCTGCTGGCCTGACCACGCGGCGCGTCGCCCCCTCTCTGCCGTCGTGCGGTACGCCGCCCGCCCGGCCCTAGAGCACCATGCCCAGGGCGAAGGGCCCGATCAGCACCGTGAAGAGGGTGATGAGGAGCACGCCGACGACGTTGAGGACGATTCCACCACGGGCCATCTCCTGGATCTTCACCGCCCCGGTGCCGAAGACGATGGCGTTGGGCGGGGTGCCGACCGGCAGCATGAAGGCGCAGGTCGCGGCCAGCGCCGCCGGGATGAGCAGCGTCATCGGGTCCACACCGATGCCGACGGCGACCCCGCCGAGCACCGGGATGAAGGTCGCGGCCGTGGCGGTGTTGCTGGTCACCTCGGTGAGGAACAGCACGATGGTGACGACGGCGGCGAGCAGCAGCACGATGGGTAGCGCCCCGAGACCGGTCACCTGGGTGCCGAACCACTCGTCCAGCCCGGTGCCGGCCACCGCGGCAGCCAGGCTCAGGCCACCGCCGAAGAGCAGCAGCACCCCCCAGGGCAGCCCTTCCTCCGCGTCGTCCCACTCCAGCGTCATCCGTCCCTCGCGGTCGCCGGGGACGAGGAAGAGGACCAACCCGGCACCGATGGCGATGGCGGTGTCGTCGAGCTCGCCCAGCCAGGCCGCGGACTCCGCCAGGGCGGGGATGTTGACCAGCAGGCCGGGGACGATCCACAGGAAGGCCGCGCCGCAGAAGACGGTGAGCACGACCTTCTCGCCCTGGCTCATCGGCCCCAGCTGGTCGATCTCGTGGTCGATGAGCTCGCGCCCGCCCGGGATCTCCTGCAGCTTGAAGCGGAACATGAGACGGGTGATGAGCAACCAGGCGATGCCGAGGAAGACGACGACGATCGGCACACCCAGCAACATCCAGGCGAGGAAGCCGACCTCCTGATCGAGCTCGTCGGCGAGGTACCCGGCGACGATCGCGTTGGGCGGGCTGCCCAGCAGGGTGCCCAAGCCGCCGATGGAGGCGGACCAGGCGATCGAGAGGACGAGGGCGACACCGAAGAGGCGGACGTCCGGGTCGTTGACGACGTCGCTCACCGCGCGACCCTGCCCCACCTCCTCGGCCAGGTCCCCGTCGGCCACCGGTGCCGAGGACGAGGCCGCCTGCCGGCTGTTCTCCACGACGAGGGCCAGCACCGAGATACCGATGGGCAGCATCATCAGGGTGGTCGCCGTGTTGGAGACCCACATCGACAGGAAGGCGGTGGAGATCATCATCCCGAGGATGATGCGCCGCGGGTGGGTGCCGACCCGGCGCAGCGTGAGCAGGGCGATGCGCCGGTGCAGGTTCCATTTCTGCATGGCGATGGCGATGAGGAAGCCACCGAGGAAGAGGAAGACGATGGAGTTGGCGTAGGGAGCCGTCGCGTCCGCGACCCCGAGACCGGTGAGCGGCGGGATGAGCACGATCGGCAGCAGCGAGGTCGCCGCCAGCGGGATCGCCTCGGTCATCCACCAGACGGCCATGAGCACGGCCACCGCCGCGACGAAGCGCGCGTCGCCGGACATGTCCGCCCCGCCGAGCAGCAGGTAGACCAGCGCCGCGAGGCCCACACCTCCCAGCCGGAAGGCCCAGGTCCGCCCGGCCGGCCGGGGTGGTTCGCGGTCGCTCGGCTCGTAGTCGTACTCGCCCTGCTCCCGCACGATCTCGCTGCTCATCCGTCCAGCCCCTCTCACGCCGATGTGACCGGCTCAACCTAACCCACGGCGGTCCCCGGCGGACGAACGTTGACGCGGGGAGAAGGCGGGAGTCGGCATACCCTGGACGCATGAGTCGTCCCCACCTGTGGATCCGCGCCGAGGCCCGCCCGGGCGAGCAGCGCGTACCGATCGTCCCCGCCGACGCTGCCCGGTTGGTGGCCGACGGGTATGTCGTGACGGTCGAGGAGTCGCCGAGCCGGGTCGTCGACCTCGAGGACTATGTGGAGGCCGGGTGCTCGGTGGCGCCCTACGGCTCCTGGATCGACGCACCCGAGGGCGCGGTCGTCGTCGGCATCAAGGAGCTGCCGGAGGACCCGGCCGACCTGGCCCACACCCACGTGTTCTTCGCCCACGCCTACAAGGGGCAGGAGGGTGCCGACGTCACGCTGGACCGGTTCCGGCGCGGTGGCGGTGAGCTGCTGGACGTGGAGTACCTCACGCTGGACGGTCGCCGGGTCGTCGCCTTCGGCTTCTGGGCCGGGTATGTCGGTGCCGCCCTCTCCGTGCTGCGGCACCGTGGTCTGCTGGACGGCGGGGTGGCCCCCATGGATCGGGAGGACCTGGACGCGCAGCTGCGCGGCAGCGCCGAGGGGCGCGAGCCCGAGCGGGCACTGGTCATCGGCTCCCGCGGGCGCTCCGGGCGCGGCGCGGTCGAGGCGCTAGAGCTCGCCGGGTGCGCGGTGACGCGCTGGGACCGCGGGGACACCGTGGACCTCGACAAGGCGGCCCTGCTCGAGCACGACCTCCTCGTCAACTGCGTGGTGAGCACCACCCCGCGCGAGCCCTTCGTCACGCCCGCCGACGTCCCGGCGCCGCGCCGGCTGCGCACCATCGGCGACGTGACCTGCGACGTGACCTCGGACAACAACCTGCTGCCGGTCAACACCGCCATCACCTCGTGGGCCGAGCCGGTGCGCGACGTGGGCACCACGGAGAACCCGCTCGACGTCATCGCGATCGACAACCTGCCCTCGCTGCTGCCGCTGGAGTCCTCGGTCAGCTTCTCCGCCGAGCTCACCCCGCTGCTGGAGGATCTCGCCGAGCGGCGCGGCCCGTGGGCGGCGAGCCTCGAGTGGTTCCGCCGGCACGTGCCGACGGGCTGACGCCCGACCCCCATCGGCCGAACCCCCACCGGGCGGACCCCCACCGGGCGGACCCCCACCGGGCGCCGCACATGGTTCCCCGACACCCCACCGGGCGCCGCGAATGGTCGCCGGACACCCCACCGGGCGCCGCACATGGTTGCCTGACACCCCACCGGGCGCCGCGAATGGTTGTCGCTGCGGTCAGCGCTTCTGCGTCCAGCGCCATCCGCGCGGCGGCTTGGACCCGTCGTCCGGCAGCATCGTGCGGACCCGCACGTCGCCGAGCAGGCTGGTGGCGTTGACCCGCACGCACGCCCCGGTCTCGGGCACCCCCTGGGCCGCGGGGTCCACGTCGTGGCGCAGGCCTCCCATCAGGGTGAAGCCCTGCAGCTCCACCCGCGTCCCGGCCGGCACGACGATCTTGACGTCGCCCATCCCGGTGTAGGTCGAGATGTCCAGGGTCTCGCCGGGACGGAGCACCTCGCGAAGATCCAGCTTGACGTCGCCGAGGAACATCACCAGCGTCGTCCGCTCGGCGACCTGCCAGGAACCGGTGCGGGTGATGTCGCCCAGGAGCGTGCCCATGGTCTGGCTCGGCTGCCGACCTCGTACCCCGGAGCCGGGCGACGTCGCCGGGGCGTACCGGTCCCCCACCTCCTCGCGCGGCACGGGCCGCTCCCCCGGCTGGGGGATCGCCGGTCGCCACTCGGGCGGGACCTCGGAGGGGCCGTCGTACCGGCCCTCGGGCGACGGACCGGGAGTGGTGGGGTTCGCCATACCGCCCACCCTAGCCGTGGTCCCGGCCGGCGAACGGTGACAGCCGTCAGTTCGTAGCGGCCTCGCCCGACGCGACGCGGGACCGCGCGACGCGCTGCCGCGCGCCGCGGGTCAGCGGAAGGCGCTGGTGCCCGTCACCGATCGGCCGACCAGGAGGGACTGGACGGTGCGGCTGCCCTCGTAGGTGTAGGTCGCCTCGAGGTCGGCGAAGTGCCGCGCGACGTGGTGGTCGAGCAGGATACCGTTGCCGCCGAGCATGTCGCGGGCCGTCGCCACGACCTCACGGGCCGCCGTCGTCGTGTGCAGCTTGGCCATCGCGGCGTGCTCGATGGTGCAGCGCCCCTGGTCCTGCAGCTGGCTCATCCTCGTGCACATGAGCTGCATCGAGGTGATGAGGGTGACCATCCGGGCGAGGTCGTCCTGGATGAGCTGGTTCTTGGCCAGCGGGCGGCCGAACTGCTCGCGGCGCAGGGCATAGGTGAGCGCCCCCTCGTAGGCGGCGACCGCGTGGCCGATCGCCTCCCACGCCACCGCCTGGCGGGAGCGGGCCAGCACCCGGTTGGTGTCGGCGAAGGTGCGGGCCTGCGCGAGGCGGTTCTCGGCCGGGACCCGCACCCCGTCGAGGCGGATGTGGGCCTGCCACACCCCGCGGTTGCTGATCTTGCCGTCGATGACCTGCGCGTCCCAGCCGTCCAGCTGCTGCGGCGACTCGACGACGAAACCGCCCACGTCGCCGTCGTCGTCCCGCGCCCAGACCACCACCAGGTCGGCCACGGAGCCGTTGCCGATCCACCGCTTGGCCCCGTCGAGCACCCAGTGGTCGCCGTCCCGCCGCGCCCGCGTCTCCATGCTCACCACGTCCGAGCCGTGCGTGGGCTCGGTGAGGGCGACGGCACCGACCGTCTCCACCCGGGCCATCCCCGGCAGCCAGCGCTGCCGCTGCTCCTCGCTGCCCAGCAGGTGCACCGAGGTCATCGCCAGCCCGGAGTGGACCGCGTTGAAGGTCGCGATCGAGCCGTCGCCCCGGGCCAGCTCGGCGCACATCACGCCGTCGGCGAGCGCCGACACCCCCGCGCACCCGTAGCCCTCGATCGAGGCACCCGCGACCCGCGTGGCGGCATACCCCGGCACCATCTCGACGGGGTACCTCGCCGCCTCCCACCACTCCTGCGCGGCCGGCACGACCGCCTCGTCGCACCACCGGCGCACCCCGTCGCGCAGCTCCCGCTCCTGCGGCGTGAGCAGCTCGTCGAGGTGCAGGAAGTCGGTCCCGCGCGCGAACCCCAGGTCGGCACCCTCCGGCATCCCTCGGTCGGACTCGGGCATCGGCTCCGGCGCGTCGCTCATGCCTCGAGGGTATGCCGCGGGTCCGACACGTTCAGCCCAGGGGATGCGCGTGGGTCAGGCCCGGCGCACGGCCCGGCTCGATGAACCACTCGTCGCCGAACATCGCGGCGAACTGCTCGGAGGGCATGCCGAGCATCCACCCGACGTCCTCCTGGCTGGCGTGCGCGGAGAGGGCCGCCCGCTTGGTGGCGACGACCTCGCGCACGTCGACGTGCCAGTGGATGTCCGCCTCCGGGGTGCCCATGGGGTTGCCGTCGTCGGCCGGCCCGTCGGGGTCGAAGTCCTCGTCCTCGCCGATCGTGCCGGCCTGCCGTGCCGCCTCGACCATCCGGCGCACGTGGTCACGGTTCATGGTGTTCTCCAGCAGCCGCGGTCGGCGCGCGGCCAGCTCGGCCGCCCGGTGCGCGACGGCGTGCACCTTGACGTGGTCGGGGTGGCCGTAGCCGCCGTGCCAGTCGTAACCGACGAGGACGTCGGCGTCCTCCTCGTCGAGGACCGCTGCCAGCCGGCGCGCCGCCTCCTCGGTGTCGGCGGAGTGAAAGGACTGCTCGTGGGCGTTCTGCTCCCACCCGGTCATGCCCGAGTCGGCGTACCCCAGCCAGGCGATGCGGTCCGTGCCCAGGACCTGGCCGGCGGCCTGCGCCTCGGCGCGCCGCCGGTCGACCACGGTCTCACCCTCGCGCAGGTCGGGCGGCAGGGTGCCGTGATCGCCGTGGGTGGCGAAGACGATGACCACGCGGTGGCCGGCGTCGACGGCCAGCCGCGTCGTGCCGGCGGTGCCGCTGGCCTCGTCGTCGGGATGGGCGTGCAGGAGGACGATCGTGCTCACGGGCTCACGATAGGTCGCCCCACCGACAGGCCCACCATCCGCGACCCTACGGCGCCACCACCCCGCCCGTGGGACTCAGCCCCGCAGGTCGGGGAAGTCGGTGTCCCGCCACTCGGTCGGCGCACCGTCCGCACCCGCGGCGACCGACAGCTCCTGCTCGCGGGCCCGCAGCTCGACCCGGCGGATCTTGCCGCTGATCGTCTTGGGCAGCTCGGAGAACTCCAGCCGGCGGACCCGCTGCCAGGGCTGCAGGTGCTCCCGGGCATGAGCCAGGATCGAGCGCGCGGTCTCGGCGGTCGGCTCATGACCGGCGACCAGGGTGACGTAGGCCTTGGGCACCGAGAGGCGCACCTCGTCGGGAGCGGGGACCACCGCAGCCTCGGCGACCGCCGGGTGCTCGATGAGCACCGACTCCAGCTCGAACGGGCTGATCTTGTAGTCGCTGGCCTTGAAGACGTCGTCGGTGCGCCCCACGTAGGTGATCATGCCGGTCGCGTCCCGCTCGGCGACGTCGCCGGTGTGGTAGAAACCCCCGGTCATCGCCTCCGCGTTGCGCTCGTCGTCCCCCTGGTAGCCGGTCATCAGCGCCACCGGAGACGCGGACAGGTCGAGGCAGATCTCGCCCTCGCCCGGGCCGTCGACCAGCCGCCCGGTCTGCGGGTCGACGAGCACGGAGGGGATGCCGGGCAGCGGCATCCCCATCGACCCGGGCTTGACCCGGTCCCCCGGGCAGTTCCCGATCTGCGCCGTGGTCTCGGTCTGACCGTAGCCGTCGCGCAGGGTCAGGCCCCACTGCCGCTGCACCTGGGTGATGACCTCGGGGTTGAGCGGCTCGCCCGCGCCGATGACCTCGCGCAGGGCGCCGGGACCGCCGGAGAGGTCGGCGTTGATGAGCATGCGCCAGACCGTCGGCGGGGCGCACAGGCTGGTGACCCGGTGCCGGCGCACGACCTCGAGCAGGGCGTCGGGGTCGAACCGGCGGTAGGCGTGGACCAGGATCGTCGCCTCGGCGATCCACGGGGCGAAGAAGCAGCTCCAGGCGTGCTTGGCCCAGCCCGGGCTGGAGATGTTGAGGTGGACGTCACCGGGGCGCAGCCCCAACCAGTACGTCGTCGAGAGGTGGCCGACCGGGTAGCTCACCTGGGTGTGCTCGACGAGCTTGGGGCGGTTGGTGGTGCCGGAGGTGAAGTAGAGCAGGAGGCGGTCGTCGGGGCCGGTGCCCGGGTGCTCGGCGTGGCTCACGTGCTCGGCGTATGCCGTGCGCAGGTCGGTCCAACCGGCCACCTCCCCCACCGACAGGCGGGCGTAGTCGCCCGGCACGTCGTCGAACCGGTCGGTGTCGGCGGCGTCGACGACCACGGCCCGGGCGCCGCCCCGCTCCAGCCGGTCGCGCAGGTCGGAGGGACCGGCCGCGGTCGTGGTCGGCATGAGGACGGCCCCCAGCTTCATCACCCCGAGCATGGTGTCCCACAGCTCGACCTGGTTGCCCAGCATGACCATGACGCTGTCGCCGCGGCCGATGCCCTGGTGGGCCAGCAGGGCCGCGACCTGGTCGGAGCGGGTGGCGACCTCGTCGAAGGTCAGCGTCTGGTCCGAGCCGTCCTCCTGGACGACGACCAGCGCGGGTGCGTCGTTGCCGCGGGCGATCGCGTCGAACCAGTCCACCGCCCAGTTGAAGCGCTCGCCCACGTCCGGGTAGCGGAACTCCTCCCGGGCCCGCCCGGGGTCGCCGTAGAGCTCGAGGAGCTGGTCGCGGGCGGCGCGGTAGGCCGGGTGGGGCGAGCGGACGGGACGGTCGGTCGACATCGGCGTCATACCTCCATCCCTACACCGGGGCGGGTATGCCTGTCAGCAGGAGCCTTGGGCGCGCCACTGTCGGACCCCCGCCCTAGAGTCGGTCCCATGACCAACCCGATGGACGACCAGACCCAGACCGGCGCCCCCGACGCGGGCGCCGACGCAGACGCCGACATGCTGGGCGCCCCCAGCCCGCAGTCCCCGGACGACCAGCTCGAGCGCGACCCGGAGAACTGGACGACTGGTGACGACCCGGCGACCGAGGCCCAGAAGTCCTACCTCGACCGGCTGGCCAGCGCCGCCGGCGAGCAGATCCCTGCCGAGGGGCTCACCAAGGCGAAGGCCTCCGAGCACATCGACCGCCTCCAGTCCGCGACCGGCATGGAGCCGCGCGAGTCCTGAGCCCCCGACCGGCACGGAGGAGCGGCGGATGGTCCGGCGCCGGGGCAGGCGCCGCCCTCAGGCGGTGTCGGTGTTCTCACCCCACACCCGCCGGACCTCCGCGGCCACCGAGGCGACCGCCGGCCGTCGCTCGCTGGAGTCGCGGTGCACGAGCATCACACGCCGGGTGGGGGGGTCCTTCACCGGCAGGGCGACGACCGCGTCGGGCAGCTCGGGGCGGCCGAGCCGCGGCATGAGACCGATCCCGAAGCCGGCCGCCACGAGGGCGATCTTGCTGGGGTGGGTGTCGGCGGTCGCGGCGATCCGGTAGTCCAGGTGGCGCTCGCGCAGGGCGGTCAGCAGCCAGTCGCTGAAGACCCCCGGCGAGTCGTCCACCCAGTCTCGGCCCCCGCAGTCCCGCAGGTCGACGATGCCGTTGCGCCCGATGCGCAGGTCGTGGTCGTGCCGGGCGATGAGGTCGACGACGTCGTTGCCCAGCACCGTGGAGACCAGTCCCCCCGGCAGGGCCTTGTGGTAGTCGGTCCAGTCGTGGACCACGGCGAGGTCGACCTCGCCGCGGCGCAACGCCCGTAGCGACCCCTCCGGGGTGAGCTCGCGCACGGTCAGGCGCAGCAGCGGGTAGAGCTCGCGCAGGGTGGGCACGGTCGGGGCGAGCAGACCGACGATGCCGGTGGGGAAGGAGGACAGCACGAGCGGACCCGAGACGTCGCTGGTCAGGTGCTCCAGCTCGGCCCGTGCGGCCTCGTCCAGCTGCTCCACCTGGGCGGCCAGCCGGACCAGCACCTCCGCGGCGTCGGTGGGGACGACGTTGCGGCCACGGCGCACGAGGACGGGCTGTCCGACCTCCTTCTGCAGGCGGGTCAGCTGCTGGCTGACGGCCGAGGCCGTGAGGCCGAGGCGGTCGGCCGCTGCCAGTACCGTCCCCTCCTCGACGACGGCCTTGAGGCTGACCAGGTGCTCAGGGGAGAACATGCAGCGCATCTTACACATACTGGTAAGAAATGTCCGTTTGTGCTAATGCAAGAATGCTGTCAGAGTATTCATTGTCAGACCCCGACATGAAGAAAGGTGGCCATCATGACCGCTCTGTCCCAGGTTCTCCGCAGCAGCACCCACGTGATCCTCGAGATCGGTCGCGCTTGGCGCCCGATCGAGCACCTCCGCGGCTGACCTCACGTCTTCTGGAAGCCGCCCCCGGGGACCCTCCCGGGGGCGGCTTCTCGCACGTCAGGGGCGGATGACCGCGCACCGCCGCCGGCACCCGGTGCGCAGCGGTGGACCCCACGGCAGGCACCGGCGTCAGCACCGCCAGGACCTTTAAGCAGCACTTGGTGGTATCCGTAAGTAATGTCCGTTTGTGCTAAAGCAAAAATCTTGTCAGACTAGAAGCTCAGACCCCAGCACGAAGAAAGGTGGCCATCATGACCGCTCTGTCCAAGGCTCTCCGCAGCAGCACCCACGTGATCCTCGAGATCGGTCGCGCCTGGCGCCCGATCGAGCACATCCGCGGCTGACCTCACGCTGTCCGAAGCCGCCTCCGGGACCTCGTCCCAGGGGCGGCTTCTGCGTGCCCGGCCTCAGACCTCGCCCTCGCCGCCCTCGCCCTAGGCTGACCCGATGCCGCTGACGACCGCCCAGCAGGGCCTGCTCGACACCTGGCTGCCCGGGCACACGGTGCTCGACGACCACTCGTGGGGCCTGGTCAGCACCACCGTGCTCCGGGTGCGGCACCGCGGGAGGGACCTGACGGTCAAGGCCAGCTCCCCCGACGACCACCACCTCGCGAGGGAGGTGGCCGCCCACCGCGAGCTCACCGCCCCCCTCCTGCCCGACCGCGCGCCCACACTGGTCCGGGCCGATCTCGAGGCCCGCCTGCTGGTGGCCACGTGGCTGCCGGGGCACCTCGTGCAGGGGACGGCCGCCGAGCAGGACCCCGAGAGCTACCGTCAGGCCGGGCTGCTGCTCAGCCGCCTGCACGGACAGTCCTCCCGCCGCGACGACGACTGGCTGGAGCAGCAGCAGGCCCGCACCCGTCGCTGGCTCGCCCGGCCGCACCGCATCCCCCGGGCCCGGGTGGGACGCGTCGAACGACGTCTCACCCGTTGGCCGGTCGGCCCGGTGACGCTCACGCCGACCCACGGGGACTACCACCCCCGCAACTGGGTCGTGGACCACGGCACGGTGTCGGTCATCGACTTCGGTCGGGCGCAGTGGCGGCCCGCCGCCACGGACCTGGCCCGGATGGAGCCCCGCCAGTGGCGGGAGGACCCCCGCCTGGAGGCCGCGTTCCTCGACGGGTACGGCGCGGACCCCCGCCCGGCGTGGTGGCGCGACCTCCTGCTCGCCGAGGCGGTGGGCACGGCGGTGTGGGCCTACCAGGTCGGCGACGAGGCCTTCGAGCAGGAGGGGCTGCGGCAGCTCGCCGAGCTCACGGCCTGACGGGACGCCCGGCTCAGCCGCAGGCGGCCTCCTCCAGCGCTGCCAGACCGGCCAGGTCGGCGTCGGTGAACTCGTCCTGCCCCGAGTTCTCCGCCGCCATGAGCGCCCCCGCGTCGTCGGAGTGCCCGAGCCCGAGCACGTGCACCAGCTCGTGGACGAGCACGGTCTCCTCGTCCAACCCGCCGAGCCAGCCGCCCGGCATGTCGGTGTCCAGGACGACCATGCCGCCGACCGAGCGGGCGTCCCCGCCCGGGCCCACGACGTAGGACGCTCCCCCCAGGCCAGCCGTCGGGCCGGCGAGCTCGGGCACCTCCTCCTCGTCGGCCCACCCGATGAGGACCGGTCCGCGCTGGCGACCCTGGAACTCGCGGTCCTCGGTCTCCCCGGTCACCACGAAGGTGAAGCCGCTGGCCTCGTTCACCCGCTGGACCGCCGAGGCGACGAGCTCGGCATACCCCTGCGGCGCACCCTCCGGGTTGACCTCGACGTCGATGCGGGCGGCGCATCCCCAGGTCACCGGGCGACCGCCATCGCTGACCTGCATGAAGGTGTAGCCCTCACCGCCCGAGCCGGCGACACCGGCCGAGCGCTCGGAGTAGACCGTCCGTCGGACGTTGCCGAGATCGAGGGCGGGCGAGAGGTAGACCACCATGCTGATGACCAGGCCGAGTACGAGCAGCAGGCTGAGGATGCTCGTGCACCCTCCACCGCGCCGCTCGCTCATGCGTCCAGTCTGCCCCCCGATGCTGGGGACTACTGACCCAGTCCGGCGAGCAGGTCCTCGAAGTCCGTGACGTCCTGACCGACCCGCATCCCGGCGCGACCGGAGGCGCGGTCCGAGCCCAGCCCGCCGACGCCTGCGGCCACCACGGCGGCCGCCAGCTCCCCGGCGGCACGGGTGATCCGGTCACCGAGCTCGCCGGACCCGGCACCGCCGAAGTCGTCGGTCGCGGCGAAGACGCCGGTCGGCACGACCGCGGCGCGCAGGTAGGCGAACAGCGGGCGCAGCGCGTGGTCGAGCACGAGCTGGTGCCGGGCCGTGCCGGCCGTCGCGGCGACCAGCACCGGTGTGCCCGCGACCGCGTCCGGGTCGAGCACGTCGACGAACATCTTGAACAGCCCGGAGTAGCTCGCGGCGAAGACGGGGCTGACCGCGATGATGGCGTCCGCGCCGGACACGAGCTCGCGTGCCGCCTCGACGGCCGGCGTCGGCACGCCGCCCGTGGTCATGGTGGTGGCCAGGTCGTGAGCGAGCTCGCGCAGTTCGACCACCTCGACGGTCGCGGACTCCCCGCGCGCGCTCACCTGGGTGACGACGGCGTCGGCGAGCCGGTCGGCCAGCAGCCGGGTGGAGCTGGGCTGGGAGAGCCCTGCGGTGAGGACGACGATGCGGCGGGTCATGGCGTGCTCCCTTCGGTATGCCGTGCGGCGGGTCAGGCGGAGGCGCCGACCGCGGCGCCCCGGGCCGGGGCCACGAGGTGGTGCCGGGCTTCCGGGCCCTGCGCCACCAGCGAGGCGTGGGTGGGCGGGTCGCTCGGCACGTGGGCCGGGCGGCGCGCCTCGAACTCGCGGCGCAGCACCGGCACGACCTCACGGCCCAGGATCTCGATCTGCTCCAGGACGACGTCCTGCGGGAGCCCGGCGTGGTCGATGAGGAAGAGCTGGCGCTGGTAGTCGCCCACCGCGTCGGCGAAACCGAGTGTGCGCTCGATGACCATCTCCGGGGTCCCGACCGTCAGCGGGGTCATCCGGCTGAACTCCTCCAGGCTCGGGCCGTGGCCGTAGACCGGGGCCACGTCGAAGTAGGGCCGGAAGGCCCGCTTCGCCTCGGCCTCGCTGCCGGCGATGAAGGCCTGGCCGCCGAGGCCCACGACGGCCTGGTCGGCCGAGCCGTGCCCGTAGTGCTCGAACCGGCGGCGGTAGAGACCCACCATCTGGGCGGTGTGCTCGATGTTCCAGAAGATGTGGTTGTGGAAGAAGCCGTCGCCGTAGTACGCGGCCTGCTCGGCGATCTCGGTCGACCGGATCGAGCCGTGCCAGACGAACGGTGGCGTGCCCTCCAGCGGGCGCGGCGTGGCGGTGAAGCCCTGCAGCGGGGTACGGAACTTCCCCTGCCAGTCCACGACCTCCTCGCGCCAGAGGCGGCGCAGCAGGTGGTAGTTCTCGATGGCCAGCGGCACGCCCTGGCGGATGTCCTTGCCGAACCAGGGGTAGACCGGTCCGGTGTTGCCCCGGCCCATCATGAGGTCGACGCGGCCCCCGGAGAGGTGCTGCAGGAAGGCGTAGTCCTCCGCGATGCGCACCGGGTCGGTGGTGGTGATGAGGGTCGTCGCGGTGGACAGCTGCAGCCGCTGGGTCTGGGCCGCGATGTAGGCCAGATGGGTCGTCGGCGCCGAGGAGATGAACGGCGGGTTGTGGTGCTGCCCGCTGGCGAACACGTCCAGCCCGACCTCCTCCGCCTTGAGGGCGTACGACGTCATCGCGGCGATGCGCTCGCCGTCCGTCGGCACGCGACCGGTCGTGGGGTCCGGCGTGATGTCGCCGACGCTGAAGATCCCGAACTGCACCTGACTCACCCTCCTGGGGTCGTTGATGTATCAACTATACCAACGAGCTGCCCGCCGAGGTATTCCCCCACCTGCTTCGCCGGGGGGTGGTCACCAGCACCCGACAGGGCATACATTGATCGGGACGCGACATCGACGTGGCGTCACGAGGAGGGGCGTATGGCGACGGTCCAGTCCCAGACCGACCAGCGGGAGGCCCCCCTGGTGGCCCGGCACCTGCGGGTGCCCTTCGCGCTGCTCATCCTGTGCTTCGCCGCCTGGGGCATGGCGGCCAACCTCACCGACATCCTCGTCGGCGTCTTCCGCGGCATCTTCGACATGTCGAACTTCCAGTCCTCGCTGGTGCAGTTCGCCTACTACGGGGCCTACTTCCTGCTGGCGATCCCGGCCGCGCTCATCAACTCCCGCTTCGGCTTCAAGACCGGCGTCCTCGTCGGGCTCGGCCTGGCCGCGGTCGGCGGGTTCCTCTTCATCCCCGCCGGCGAGATGCTCGCCTACAACATGTTCCTGCTGGCGCTCTTCGTGCTGGCGGCCGGGCTGTCGATCCTCGAGACCTCGGCCAACCCCTTCGTCATCGCGATGGGCGACGAGGCGAGCGCCACCCAGCGGCTCAACCTGGCGCAGTCCTTCAACCCGGTCGGGGCCAACCTGGGCGTGCTCATGGGTGCGGTGCTCATCCTGCCCAACCTCACGCCCGAGGAGAGCAAGACGATCATGAGCGAGGGCGAGCTCCTCGCCGCCCAGGAGGCCGACCTCTTCCAGGTCCTGCGCCCCTACGTCTTCATCGCGAGCGTGCTCGTCCTCATCTGGCTGCTCATCGCGTTCCGCAAGATGCACCTGCCGACCGAGCCGGAGGCGGTGGACCTCACCGAGGGCGGTGGCGGCACCTTCGCCCGGCTGTGGGCCAACCGGCACTACCGGTTCGGGGTGGTCGCGCAGTTCTTCAACGTCGCGGCGCAGACCTGCACGTGGACCTTCACCATCCTCTACGCCCAGGACGTCGTCGGCCTGAGCCAGGAGGCGGCCGGCTGGTGGCTGCAGGCCAGCCTGCTCATCTTCCTCGTCTCCCGCTTCGTCATGACCTGGCTGCTCGGCATCTTCCGCCCCGCCAAGCTGCTCCTCATCATGGCCCTCTTCGGCGCGGCCTGCTGCCTGACCTCGATGTTCGTCCTCAACATCGTGGGCCTGGTCGCCGTCGTCATGATCTCGGCGGGGCTCTCCCTCATGTTCCCCACCATCTACGGCATGGCCCTGCAGGGCCTGGGTCCGGACGCGAAGTTCGGCTCGGCGGGGCTGGTCATGGCCATCCTCGGCGGGGCGCTCATCCCGATGGTGCAAGCGGCGGTCATGGACGTCTCGAGCTCCGCGCTCGGGTATGCCGTCCCCGGCGTCTGCCTGCTCGTCGTCGCCGCCTACGCGGTGTTCGACCTGCGCACGGACCGACCCGGCCCGGGCGCCCCGGTCACCCACGAGGCGGGAGCACAATCATGAGGGCGGGGCGAGGCGCATACCCGTGGACCACCGGCGTCGCCGGCACCCTGCTGGTCTCCGTCCTGGCCGGGTGCTCCCCCGGCGGGCAGGAGGAGGCCGTGACGGTCGGCCTCATCACCAAGCAGGAGGAGAACCCCTACTGGGTCGAGATGCGCGAGGTCGCGCAGGAGACCGCCGACGACCTCGACGTCGAGCTGCTCACCGCGACCGGGACCAGCGACACCGACGTCGCCTCGCAGGAGGCGGCCCTGGACGACATGGTCGAGCAGGGCGTCGACGGGATCCTCCTCGCCCCCACCGACGCCGCAGCGCTGGAGGGCGCCATCGCCCGGGCGCAGGAGGCGGGGGTGCGGGTCATCGCGGTCGACACCCCGACCGACCCTCCGGAGCTGGTGCAGGCGACCTTCGCCACCGACAACGAGCGCGCCGGCGAGCTGATCGGGCGGTATGCCGCGGCGAAGGTCGAGGAGCTGGGCCTGGACCCGCAGGTGGCGACGCTCGATCTCACACCCGGGGTCAGCACCGGCGAGCAGCGCCGTGCCGGGTTCCTCAGCGGCTTCGGGGCCGAGGAGGGTGACGAGGCGGTCGTCGCCTCGGTGGACACCGAGGGTGACCGGGACAACGCGGCCGTCGCGATGACGCAGGTCCTCACCGACCACCCGGACGTCAACGTGGTCTACACGGTGAACGAGCCGGCGGCTCTGGGTGCGCTCGCCGCGCTGCAGGACGCGGGCGCCGACCTCGACGAGATCGTGCTGGTGTCGGTCGACGGCGGGTGCGCCGCCATGCGTGAGGGCGTGCGGCCGGGCCTCATCGACGCGACGGCGATGCAGTACCCGCAGAACATGGCGCGGGAGGGCGTGCGGGCGATCGCCCGGGCGGTGCGCGAGGGGCAGGAGCCGACCGGTTACCTCGACACCGGGACGCTGCTGGTGAGCGACGCCCCGGTGGAGGGGGTGGAGTCCCGCCGGGTGGAGTTCGGGGTGCGGACCTGCTGGGGGTCCTGAGGGATCAGCGGGTGGCGCGGTGGGTGGCGGTGGGCCACGCCACGACGGCGGCGCTGCGAGTCGCCGGGAGGGAGCGGATGTCGTGCTGGGCACGACCGATCATGAGGGAGAGCAGGAACTTGGCCATGAACTCTACGGTCCTCCACGCCGACCCATACGTCCAATGTCTGTCGAGAGAGCAATCCATGCGCTAGCGTCATGAGTGTGGAGATCGACACCCTGCGCTGGTTCCAGCTGGTCGCCGACGGGGTGACCGTCACCGAGGTCAGCGAGCTCGAGCAGGTCTCCCAGCCGGCCGTCTCCCGGGCCCTGGCCCGGTTGGAGCGGGAGATCGGCACGCCGTTGCTGCGCCGGGAGGGTCGCGTGCTGCGGATGACCCACGCGGGCACGGTCTTCAAGCGGCACGTGGACGCCGTGCTCCACGAGCTGGACGACGGCGTCGCCGCGGTGCAGCAGCTCCTCGACCCGGAGACGGGCACGGTGACCGTGGCCTTCCAGCCCTCGCTGGGCACCTGGTTGGTCCCTGACCTCGTCACCAGCTTTCGCGCCAGGCACCCGGAGGTCCGGCTCGACCTGCGCACCAAGGAGGACGAGACGGTGCCGGCCGTGGGGCCGCGCAGCGGGGTCGACCTCGAGCTGTCCACGCTGCGCCCGCACCGGGGCGAGGACCAGCCGCGGTGGCGCGCCCTCGTCGCCGAACCGATGCGGCTGCTCGTCGGGCCGGGGCACCGGCTGGTCGGCCGGTCCCGGACCGCGCTGGCCGAGGTCGCCGAGGACCCCTTCGTCGTCATGACGCCGACGTCGGTCCTGCGCAGGCACACGACGCAGCTGTGCGCGGAGGCCGGCTTCACACCCGAGGTGTCCTTCGTGGCCGCCGACCTGCCCACGCTGCGGGGGTATGTCGCCGCCGACCTGGGGGTGGCCGTCGCCCCGACGCTGTGGGGCGGGTCGGTGGCCACGCCGGTGCGCGGCCTGCACGTCCTGGGCCTCACCGACGTCGGCGCCACCCGCGACGTCGGCCTGTCGTGGGCTCCGGGCCGTCGGCTGCTGCCGGCCGCCGAGCTCTTCCGCGAGCACGTCCTGGAGCGCGCCCGCTCCGGTCTCCTGCCCACGCCGGTGCCGCCGACGGAGGCGTGAGCCCCCTCCTCAGCCGAGGGAGACGCCGACCAGCTCCTGCGAGACCACCCACAGGCGCTCGGCGTCCTCGGTCCGCAGCGGCCGCCACACCGGGGTGCTGCCGGGCGGCCCGCCGGCGTCGCCCCAGCCCTGGGGCCCGTAGAAACCTCCGCCGCGGGCCTCCGGGGAGGTCGCCGCCAGGAGGGCCGGCAGGGCGGCGCTGTGCGCCGACCCGACGAGGACGCCCCGGTCGGAGAGCCACTGGATGACCCGGCGGCCCGAGGTCGGACGCGAGCGGCCCATCTCGGGCCTGGCCGCGAGCAGGCTGGTCGGCGCCACCCCCGGGTGGGAGAGGACGCTGGTGATGCCCCAGCCGGCGTCGGCGCTGCGCCGGTCGAGCTCGAGCGCGAAGAGGGCGACCGCGATCTTGGACTGGCGGTAGGCCGCCATCGCGTCGTAGCTGCGCTCCCACTGCAGGTCCTCCCAGTGCATCCTCCCGCTGCGCGCCGCGATGCTGGTCTGGGAGACGACCCGGGCCCGGCCGGCCCTCAACAACGGCAGCAGGTGGGCTGTGAGTGCCAGGTGGCCGAGGTGGTTGGTCCCGAGCTGCAGCTCGAACCCGTCCTCGGTGACCTGCCGCTCGGGCGGGGTCATCACCCCCGCGTTGTTGACCAGGAGGTCGATCGGCGCGCCCTCGGCGCCGAGCCGCTCTCCGAGGGCCGCGACCGAGGCCAGCGAGGACAGGTCGAGGGACTCCAGCCGGAGCAGGGCCGCCGGGTGGAGGTCGCGGATGCGCTCCGCCGCCGCCTCGCCCTTGACCGGGTTGCGGACGGGCATGACCACCTCCGCCCCGGCGGCGGCGAGACGGCCGGCGATCCCCAGCCCGATGCCGTCGCTGGCCCCCGTGACGAGGGCGCGTCGACCGGCGAGGTCGGGAAGGGTGAGGTCCGGTGCTCTGCGTGGCATGTCGCTCCTGTCGGTGGGCGGCGCGGGGGTGCGCCGGACTCCAGCGTGGGCGGGTCCGCGGACCGGATCCAGGGCTCCCTCATCCGCGGATCGCCGGTCCCTGGATCGAGGCGTCACGAGGGGCGAGGATGAGACCCATGATGGATCGCGCCGGCCTCGCCGACTTCCTGCGGCACCGTCGGCAGTCGCTGCAGCCGGAGGACGTGGGTATGCCGCGGGGCCCGCGGCGACGCACCGCCGGGCTGCGCAGGGAGGAGGTGGCGGCGCTGTGCCACATGTCTACCGACTACTGGTCCCGGCTCGAGCAGGAACGCGGCCCACGGCCGTCGGCGCAGATGGTGGGCTCGATCGCGCAGGGCCTGCACCTCACCGTCGCCGAGCGGGACCACCTCTTCCGGCTGGCCGGGCACCCGCCCCCACCGGCCGCCTCGGCCGGGTTGCACCTCAGCCCCGGCGTCCTGAGGATCCTGGACCGGTTGGCCGACACCCCGGCCGAGGTCGTCACCGAGCTCGGCGAGACCGTGCGCCAGACCCCGGTGGGTGTCGCCCTGCTCGGGGACCTCACCCGGTTCACCGGCCCCTCGCGCAGCATCGGCTACCGCTGGTTCGCGCTGCCGGGCGCCCGCGACATCTACCCGGAGGAGGACCACGCGTACTACTCCCGGCTCTACGCCTCCGGGCTGCGCGGCGTGGTGGGGCTGCGCGGGCCGGGCTCGCGTGCGGCCGAGCTCGCCTCGTTGCTCCTGGGGGCCAGCGAGGAGTTCCGCGAGGTGTGGCAGCGGCAGGAGGTGGGCCTGCAGCCGCCGGAGACGAAGCGCTACCGGCTCGCGTCCGTCGGTGACATCGAGCTGAACTGCCAGATCATGCTGGCCCCGGCGCAGGCGCAGACGCTGCTGGTCTACACCGCCGCACCGGGCAGCGAGAGCCACGAGAAGCTGGAGCTGCTCTCGGTCCTGGGCGCGGAGGGCCTGCGGGCGACCTAGGTCCTCTCAGGCCTTCCGGGCGAGCAGGTCCTCGCGGCCGAACATCGCGGCCGTCTCACGGGCGGTGGGCTGCCCGGCCTCCGGGCTGGCGCCGTGCCGCAGCAGGACGTCCATTACCTCCGCCTCTCCCTTGAAGACGGCGCCGGCCAGTGGCGACTGCCCGCGGTCGTTCAGCCGGTCGACGTCGCCGCCACGGCGGGCCAGCTCATCGACGGCCCCCGGGTGCCCGTGGTAGGCCGCCAGCATGAGCAGGGTGTTGCCGGCGGGGTCGGTGAGGTCGACCGGGGCGCCGGCGTCGACGTAGGCCGCGAGGCGATCGGCGTCCCCCGCCCGCGCCAGGTCGAAGAGGGCGTGCGCGAGGTCGACGACCTCGGGTGCAGGGGTGTCGGGGTCGAGCGGGTCGTTCATGCTCGCGAGCCTACGTGCCGGGGTGCCTACGTGCCGGGGTGCCGGGGTGCAGGCACCGGGGAGCCGGCGGTGCCGGAATGCCCGAGGGCCGGCCGCTGGCCGTCAGGGGTGGTGGGCCTGCTCGTGGCCGCCGTGCTGCCGCGGCTCCAGCTGGAAGGTCGAGTGCTCCACGCTGACGTCGAAGTGGCCCGCCACGCAGGACTGCAGCGCATCCAGCAGCTGGGGCGCATGGCCGTCGCGGAAGCACCCGTCCTCGACGACCACGTGGGCGCTGAGCACCGGCGTCCCGGTGCCGATCCGCGAGACGTGCAGGTCGTGCACGTCGAGGACGTGCTCGACCCCGAGGAGGTGCTCGCGCAGCTCGGGCAGCGACAGCCCCGGGGGCACCGACTCCAGCAGGACGCTGCCCGCCTCCCGCAGGATCGTCACCGCCCGGGGGAGGATGAGCACGGCGATGAGCACGCCCGCGACGGCGTCCGCCCGCGTCCACCCCAGGGTCTGGATGAGGACGGCCGAGACGATGACGGCGACCGAGCCCAGCGCGTCGGCCACGACCTCGAGGAAGGCGGCGCGCAGGTTGAGGTTCTCGTCCCGCCCGCCGGCCAGGACGAGCATCGCGACGAGGTTGCCGAGCAGACCCACCACGCCGAAGACGAGCAGCAGACCTCCGGCCACGTCGGCCGGCTCGTCCGACAGGAGGCGCCGCACCCCCTCGACGAGGGCATACCCGCCGACCCCCATCAGGACCGTCGCCTGGGCGCCGGCCCCGAGGACCTCGGCGCGGGCATACCCCCAGGTCCGACGCTCGGACGGGGGCCGGGTCATGAGGCGCGCAGCGGTCAGGGCGATGAGCAGGCCACCGGCGTCGGTCAGCATGTGCCCGGCGTCGACGAGCAGCGCGAGGCTGCCGGTGACGAACGCCCCGACGACCTCGGCGACGAGGATCGTGGCGGTGATGGCGAAGGCGACGAGCAGCCGCGTGGTGCTGGCGCCCGCCCCGTGGTCGTGGCCGTGGGCGGAGGCCTGTCCCTGCCCTGCACTCATGCCCCGATCGTCCCACCGGGCCCCGCTCGTGGTCGCCCCGCCCCCACCCCGACCGGGCGCCGCAGATGGTTGCCCCCACCCCGACCGGGCGCCGCAGATGGTTGCCCCCACCCCGACCGGGCGCCGCAGATGGTTGCTTGACCCTCACGCCGGGAGAGGAATGAGCCTGGTCCAGTACGCGTTGCCGGACCGACCCCGAAGGAGAGAGCTGTGAGCACGCTGGAGCAGGCGCGACGCGCCGTGTATGACGTCGACCCCACCGTCCGCCAGAAGGCGGCGGTCCACCTGGGCACGCACGGGGACGAGTCGCTGACGCCGGAGCTGGTGGCGCTGCTGGTCGCCGAGCCGGACTTCTTCGTCCGGGAGACCCTGACCTGGGCGGTGGTGCGCCACCCCGAGGCGGCGCTGCCGCACCTGGTCGAGGCGCTGGACGGAGCACCGGAGGCGAGGGTGCAGGTGCTGCACGCGCTCAGCAAGGTCCAGGCCCCCGAAGCCGTGCCGCACATCCTGCCGTTCGCCGACGACGCGGACCCGCGGGTGGCGATGAAGGCCTGGTGGGCGCTGGGACGCACCGGCACCCCCGAGGCGGCGCCCGCGCTCCTGCCGCACCTGGGGCGTGGCGGTGAGGAGCAGCAGCGCGAGCTCGCGCGGGCCTTCGAGCAGCTGGGTGCGCCCGGCGTGCCCGGGCTGGCGGAGGCGGTGGCCGACGGCGACGCGGCCGTGCGCCGGCACGCCGCCCAGACCCTCGTCCTCGTCGGCGACCCCGCCTCCCGCCCCGCGGCTCCCGCCCTGGCGGCCATGGCCGAGACCGACGAGAAGGACAACGCCCTGGTGGCGCTGGAGGCTCTGGCCGCCCTCGACGAGCCGTGCGTCGGGCCGGCCCTGGAGCGGCTGCGCGACGGGGAGGACCGGTTCCGGTCCATGACCGCGCAGTGGCTCCTCGCCGACCGCGCCGAGCGCGGTCTGGGCGGGGCCACGCAGGGCGGCTGAGGGCACACCCCTCCGGCGCGCTCGAGCCCCGGCGACCCGCAGCGGCGCGGATCCGCGGCACCCACCGGCGCCCCCCGGCGCCGGGGTGGGTGTGTCGGTCGCCCTGCCTAGGGTGGCGCCATGTACGCGACAGTCGCGGTCCACGGCTACCGCTCGCTGCGGGACGTGGTGCTGCCGCTGGGTCGGCTGACCGTCGTCACCGGGGCGAACGGCTCGGGCAAGAGCAGCCTCTACCGCGCGCTGCGGCTCCTCGGCGCCTGCGGGCGCGGTGAGGCGGTCCGGACCCTCGCGCAGGAGGGCGGTCTGGAGTCGGCGCTGTGGGCCGGGCCGGAGTCGCTGGCCCAGGCCCGCCGGGGCCACGAGGTCCAGGGGACCAGACGCTCCGGCCCGGTCGGTGTCCGTCTCGGGGTCGGTGGCGCCGGGTCCGACCTGTCCTACCTCGTCGACCTCGGCATCCCCGTGCAGGGGGGCTCGGCCTTCGACCGCGACCCGGAGCTGAAGCGCGAGGCGGTGTGGCGCGGCCCGGTCATGCGGCCGGCGACCCTGGCCGCCCGGCGCAAGCACCACGCGGTCGAGCTGCGCGACGAGGCCGGGCGCTGGGAAAAGGCGCCGGTGTCGGTGCCGCCGTGGTCCAGCATGCTCACCGACGTCGTGGACCCGCTCGAGGCGCCCGAGCTGTGGGCGGTCCGCGAGGAGCTGCGCACCTGGCGGTTCTACGACGGCTTCCGGGTCGACGCCGGGGCACCGTCACGGCGGCCCCAGGTCGGCACCCGGACCTGGGCGCTGGCCGAGGACGGCGGCGACCTGGCCGCCGCGCTGCAGACCATCCGGGAGGACTCCGGGGCCGAGCTCGCACAGGCGGTCGAGGACGCCTTCGACGGCGCCCGTCTGGACGTCGCGGTGACCGACGGGCTCTTCGACGTGGCGCTGCACCAGCCCGGCATGCTCCGGCCGCTGCGCTCCGCGGAGCTCTCCGACGGGACGCTGCGCTACCTGCTCTGGCTCGCCGCGCTCCTCACCCCGGTGCCGCCGCGGCTGCTCGCCCTCAACGAGCCCGAGACGAGCCTGCACCCGAGCCTCGTCGACCCCCTGGCGCGGGCGGTCGCCGCGGCGTCCCGGCGCGCGCAGGTCGTGCTCGTGACCCACTCGGAGGCCATGGTCGAGGCGCTGGCCGGCGCGGTGCGCGACGCCGGCGACCTCGCCGCGGACCCCCGTGACCTCGAGCCCGACCCGGGCGAGGTGCCGGCGATGCGGTTGCACGAGCTGGCCAAAGACCTCGGCGAGACCCGCGTGCTGGGGCAGGGGATGCTGTCGACGCCCAGCTGGGAGTGGGGGCGCCGCTGAGACCGCGGGTCAGCGGGAGGGGGGCACGACCGGGCCGAGCTGGGGTCGCTTGGGGACCCTGTCGTCGCCCGAGCTCTCCCGGCGGATGCGGCGGCGGATCCAGGGCCGCAGGTGGGTCGCCACCCACTCGCGGTCGGCCTGCAACGACTCGATCCGCCCCAGCGGAGGCGCCGGGTCCAGCGGCGTGACCCAGTCGTCGTCCTGCTGCAGGCCCAGGGTCCACAGCGCCTGCGCGGCGATCCGAGTATGCCCCTCGCTGCTGAAGTGGATGCGGTCCGGTCCCCACATGCGGGCGTCGTGCAGGGCCCGCAGGGTGTAGATGTCGACGACGAAGGCACCGGTGCGCTGCCCGACCGCCCACAGGTTGGCGGTGTACTCGACCATCCGCGGGTGCACCCGGTTCACCAGCGGCGCCCAGGACACGTCGGGGGCGGTGACGAGCAGCACGTCGGCGCCGGTCTCCCGGATCTGCGCCACCGCCCCCTCCAGGCGGTCCACGACGGCACGCAGCGAGACCCGCGGGCGCAGCACGTCGTTGCCCCCGGCGGACAGGCTGACCAGGTCGGGGTGGAGGGCGAGCGCGGCGGGCAGCTGCTCGCTGATGACGGCGTCGATGAGGCGCCCGCGGATGGCCAGGTTGGCGTAGCCGAAGGGCGCGCCCAGCGCCTCGTTGCGGGCGGCCAGGGCGGCCGCCACCCGATCGGCCCAGCCGACGTAGCGATCCTCGGCCGGGGCGGCGGCGTCGGGGTCGACCAGACCCTCGGTGAACGAGTCCCCCAGCGCCACGAAGCGCTCCCAGACGCGTGGGTGTGGTGCATCAGGACGGACGGGCATACCAGCAGGATAGGGAAGCCGACCGTGCGGCGGGGAAGACCCGGCGCGTCAGGTCGCCAGCGCTGCCCTGCCGGTGCCCACCCCGGACACGCCGACGCCCGGCCGGCCACGAGGGCCGACCGGGCGTGCGAAGCGGGAGCCTCAGCTCAGGAGACGCGCTCCTTGAGCTTGGAGCCGGCCTTGAACGCGGGCGCCTTGCTCGCGGCGATCTGGATCTCCTCGCCGGTCTGCGGGTTGCGGCCGGTGCGGGCCGAGCGCTCGCGGACCTCGAAGGTGCCGAAGCCGGGCAGGGAGACCTTCTCGCCCTTGGCGAGCTCGGCGGAGATGGCCTCGAGGACGGAGTTGACGACCTTGTCGGCGGCGGCCTGGGTCATGCCCGCCTCGCGGGCGACGGCCTCGACGATAACCTTCTTGCTCATTGGTGACTGCCTTTCGTAGAGCCAATGGATCAGCCACACCGTAGGCAGACCATCGCGCGTTTTGCCAACTACGAAGCCCGGCGCGTCGCGGAATTCCGCGCCTCGACGGGGTGTCGGACGGTGTCGTGGGGCAGGCCTGCGCCCCTTCACCCCCACCCGCGCCTAGGGTCGTGCTCGTGATCCACCCCTACCGCGTCGGCAGCATCATCGGCCTCGTCGGCGCCACCGTCTTCGTCCTCGTCAACCGCGGGGCGCTCCCGGGGGCGGGGCCGGTGCTGGCCCTCGTCGCCTACCTCGTCGCCGTCGCCTGCTACGTCTGGGCGGTGTGGGTGCGCCCCGCGTCCGACCTCCCGGCCGGCCAGCCACCGCGACGGCGCGCCGGCCTGGTCTACCTGGCCTCCGTGGCCGGCATGCTGCTCGTCTTCGCGCTCGGGCGTCTGGTGCTGGCCCAGGCCGACCGCGAGGAGCTCATGCCGGCCCTCGTGGCCGCGGGCGTCGGCCTGCACTTCGTCCCCTTCGCCGCCGCCTTCCGCGCGCCCGTCTTCCGCACGCTGGGGTGGCTGCTCGCCGCGATCGGGACCGTCGGTCTGGTCATCGGGTGGCTCGGCGCAGGCGCCGTCGCGGCGGCTGCGGCCGCGGTCACCGCCGGCGTGGTGATGCTGCTGGTCATGGCTCTCGGGGCGCTGTCGGGCGGGCGCGAGGCATGACGGCAGGTATGCCGTCGGTCCCGCCCGCGGGGTCGCACGGCGGGGACGGGCCGGCGGTGGCCCGCGCACTGGGGGTGGACCCGGCCGACCTGCTCGACCTCAGCCAGACGATGAACCCGCTCGCACCGCCCGTCGGGCCGATGCTGGAGCGGCACCTGGACACGCTGGGCCACTATCCCGACCCGCGCGCGGCGAGCGCCGAGCTCGCGGCGGCCCTCGGTGTGGAGCCCGAGCGCCTCCTGCTCACCAACGGCGGCAGCGAGGCGATCCACCTGGTCGCGGCCGAGCTGGGCGGCGGCGTGCGCAGCGAGCCGGACTTCGGCCTCCACCCGCGCTCCCCCGACGGCCCGCGCTGGCGCAGCGACCCGCACAGCCCGAGCGGCCACCTCGCCGGGACGCACGAACGGGCCGACGTGTGGGACGAGGCGTTCTACGCGCTCGCCACCGGCAGGTGGACCGCGGGCCGCGAGGACTGCCGGGCCGTGGTCGGCTCGCTCACCAAGACCTTCGCCTGCCCGGGTCTGCGCCTGGGGTATGCCGTCGCCGACCCCGACCTCCTCGCCCGGCTCCGCACCCGGCAGCCGCACTGGTCGGTGAGCAGCCTGGCCCTGGCGACGCTGCCCGACCTGCTCGCCGCCGCCGACCTGCGGGGGTGGGCGGACGGCATACGGTCGCTGCGGGGGGAGCTCGTGGACCTGCTCACCGCGCACGGACTGCAGGTGGACGCGGCCGACGCGCCGTGGGTGCTCGTGCACCGGGCCGGGCTGCGCGAGGCGCTGGCGCCGCACGGGGTCCTCGTCCGCGACTGCGCCAGTTTCGGTATGCCGGGCGTCGCCCGCGTCGCCGTGCCGGGCGCCGAGGGGCTGGACCGGCTGGAGCGGGCCCTCGACGCACCGCACCCGTGACCGACCATGCGTCCGGTGCGGGGAGGGGGGTGGGTGGCGTAGGCTGACGCGCGTCGTGCAGACGAAGTCCGGTGAGAACCCGGCACTGTCCCGCAACGGTGGAGTCGCCTGAGCCTTCCTTCCAGGAGGAGCGTGGCGGCCGAGTCCGGTCGAACTGCCCGACGATCCGACACCACATGCCCTCGAGGACCTAGGGCCGGTTCGGACGGCGGACGCCCGTCCCGTCGCTCGAGCGGAACCTCCCTCGACCGACAGGAGACACCGATGAGCATCCGTCCCCCCTTCCGTCTGGCCTGCGCCCTCGCGCTCGGCCTGACCCTCGCCGCGTGCGGCGGGGAGAGCACCGACAGCGCGTCCGAGGACAGTTCCGCCGAGCAGAGCGACGCCGGCTCCGAGGAGGCTGGCTCCGACGACGACACCGGCGACGAGGCCGGCTCCTCCGAGGACGCGGACGACACGGCTGCGGGCCCCGGCAGCTTCCCGGTCACCGTGGACACCGTCGCCGGTGAGGTGACGATCGAGGAGCAGCCGCAGCGGATCGTCTCGCTGTCCCCCTCGGCCACCGAGATCCTCTTCGCCATCGGCGCCGGCGACCAGGTCGTCGCCGCCGACGCCTTCTCCACCTACCCGGAGGAGGCACCGACCACCGAGCTGTCCGGATACGAGCCCAACGTCGAGGCCATCGCCGGCTACGAGCCCGACCTGGTCGTCATCTCCGGGGACACGGCCGACCTCACCGCCTCCCTCGAGGCGCTGGACATCCCCGTCATCGACAACCCGGCCCCGACGACCATCGAGGACGGCTGGGACGGCATGGCCATGCTCGGCATCGCGACAGGCCACCCCGACGAGACCGCCGACACGGTCGCCGACCTGCGCCAGCAGGTGGAGGAGGCCTTCGCTGACGCCCCCGAGGGGGTCGAGGGCCTGCGGGTCTACCACGAGCTGGACGACACCTTCTTCTCGGCGAGCAGCAACAGCTTCATCGGCGACGTCTACGACCAGTTCGGCGCGGTCAACATCGCCGACGAGGCGGACGCCGACGGCACCGGCTACCCGCAGCTGACCGAGGAGGCCATCATCGAGGCCGACCCGCAGCTCATCGTCATCACCGACCAGGTGTCCTACACCGCCGAGGACGTCGCGAACCGTCCCGGCTGGTCCGAGGTCGCCGCGGTCCAGAACGACAACATCGTCACCGTCTCGGCCGACATCTCCTCCCGCTGGGGCCCGCGCCTGCCGCAGCTGGTGAGCACCCTCGCCGACGCCCTGACGCAGGTGGACGAGCCGGCGAACGGCTGAGACGGCATACCCCATGACGACCCGCACCCACGCGCCCGCCGATGCGCTCGACGAGGCCGCCGAGCGCGCCTTCCGGCTCTCGGTGCCCGCGCTGCTGGGCTGCACGGCCCTGCTGCTCCTCGCGATCCTGGCCTCGGCCACGCAGGGGGCGGCGGGGCTGCCGGTCGAGGGGGTGGTCCGGGCGCTCGTCGGGGCGCTGCCCGGGGTCGAGCTGACGCAGACCCTCAGCACCGCCCAGGAGGCGGTGCTGTGGCAGATCCGGCTGCCGCGCACCATCCTCGCCGCGCTCGTCGGGGCCAGCCTGGCCATGGCCGGCGCGGGCTACCAGGGCGTCTTCCGCAACCCCCTGGCCGACCCCTACCTGCTCGGCGTCTCGGCGGGGGCCGGGCTCGGGGCGGTCCTCGCGCTCGGCTTCGGGCTGGACCTGGCGTGGGGGCCGATCGCCGCGCTGCCGATGGCCGCCTTCATCGGGGCCGTCCTCGCGGTCACCGGCTCGGTCCTGGTGGCGCGCGGTTCCTTCCGTGACCCGGCGACCCTGCTGCTGGCGGGGGTCGCCATGGCGGCGCTCTTCTCCGCCACCCAGACGTATGCCCTCACCCGGCTCGACGAGACCCGCGCCCGCGAGGTGCTCAGCTGGCTGTTCGGCCGGCTCGCGACGCACGGCTGGGGGCCGGTGACGCTGCTGCTCCCCTACGTGCTGCTCGCCGGGGCGGTGCTGTGGCTGCACGCGCGCCACCTCGACGTCCTGCGCCTCGGCGACGACGAGGCCCGCTCGCTCGGCCTCTCCCCCGCCCGGTCCCGGCTCGTCGTGGTCGGCGCGGCGACGCTCATCACGGCGGCCGCGGTGTCGGTCAGCGGGCTCATCGCCTTCGTCGGGCTGGTCACGCCGCACCTGGTCCGGCTGCTCGTGGGCCACTCCTACCGCCTCATCGTGCCGCTGTCGGCGATCCTCGGCGCCGCCTTCCTCGCGACCGTCGACATCGGCGCCCGCACCCTCGTCGCCCCGGCCGAGCTGCCGGTCGGCGTCATCACCGCCTTCGTCGGCGCCCCCTTCTTCTGCGTCGTCCTGTGGCGCCGGAAGGCCGACTCGTGACCACCCGCCGGCTGCACCCCGCCCATGCCCTGCGCGCCCGCGACGTGCGGGTCTCCTTCGCCGGCAGCGAGGTCGTCGCCGGGGTCGACCTGGACCTGCGGGCCGGTGAGTGGCTCGGTCTCATCGGGCCCAACGGCTCGGGCAAGTCGACGTTCCTGCGCTCCCTGGTGCGCCTCGTCCCGCGCACCGGCACCGTCGAGCGCGGCGACGGCACCCCGCCCGGCCCGACCGACCTCTCCCTCATGCCCCAGTCTCCCGAGCTGCCGCCGGGGATGCCCGTGGTCGAGTACGTCCTGCTCGGTCGCACCGCCCACCTCGGCTGGCTCTCCATGGAGTCGCGCGCCGACCGGCGCATCGCCACCGACGTGCTGCGCCGCCTCGGGCTCGCGTCGTTCGCCAGCCGCCCGGTCCGCAGCCTGTCCGGCGGGGAGGCGCAGCGGGTCGTCATCGCCCGCGCGCTGGTGCAGCAGAGCCCGGTCCTGCTGCTCGACGAGCCGACCAGCGCCCTCGACGTGGGCCACCAGGTCGAGGTGCTCGAGCTCGTCGACGAGCTGCGTCGCGAGGACGGCCTGACCGTGGTGGCGGCCATGCACGACCTCGGGATGGCGGCGCGGTATGCCGACCGCCTCCTCCTCCTCGAGCGCGGCGCCCCGGTGGCGCTCGGCACCCCCGAGGACGTCCTCGAGGACACCCTGCTCAGCCGGGTCTACCACCACCCGGTGCACGTCCACCGGCTCGACGGCCACCTCGTCGTGCTCCCGCAGGCGCGGGCACCGCATACCCCCGTCTCGGCGCCCACCCCCCTGCCCGCCAGGAACACCACGGAGGTCTCGTGAACGACGACAGCAGCACCGGCGAGCACGGCGAGCCGCGCACGAAGCGGCCCTACGACCGGCGCGAGCTGCGTTCGGCGCCCTCGCTCGTCTTGGTCACCACCGGGCACGGCAAGGGCAAGTCGACCGCGGCCTTCGGGACGCTGCTGCGCAGCCGGGGACGGGACTGGCCCACCGCGTGCGTGCAGTTCCTCAAGTCCGGGAAGTGGCGCACCGGCGAGGAGGCGATGCTGCGCCAGCTGGGGGTGCAGTGGTTCAGCGCGGGCGACGGCTTCTCCTGGGACAGCACCGACCTGGACGAGAGCCGGGCCAAGGCGGTGGCGGCGTGGGACTTCAGCGCCGGGCTCATCGCCGCGGGCGAGCACCGGATGATCATGCTCGACGAGATCTCCTACCCGATGAACTGGGGGTGGATCGAGGTCGAGGCGGTCGTCGAGGCGCTGCGCGGCCGTCCGGAGGACGTCAGCGTCTTCCTCACCGGCCGGGAGATGCCGCAGCCGGTGATCGACGTCGCCGACACGGTCACCGAGATGGTGGCGGTCAAGCACGCCTTCCAGCAGGGGATCCGGGCGCGGCGCGGGATCGACTACTAGGTGGGCGCGCTGCTCGTCGCCGGTGCCACCAGCGGCGCCGGCAAGTCCACGGTCACCGCGGCGCTCTGCCGCGCCCTCGTCCGCCGCGGCGTCGACGTCGCGCCGTTCAAGGCGCAGAACATGTCCAACCACAGCGCCGTCACCCCCGACGGCGGCGAGATCGGCCGGGCGCAGGCCATGCAGGCGCTCGCCGCCCGGGTCGAGACCGACCGCCGCATGGGGCCGGTCCTGCTCAAGCCGGCCGGGATGCGCTCGCACGTCGTCGTGCTCGGCGAGGAGGTCGCCGTCGACGACGCGGTGGGGTATGGCGCCCGCGCCCGCTCCCTGCGGCCGACCGTCCTCGACGCACTCACCTCGCTGCGGCGCGAGCACGCGGTCGTCGTCGCCGAGGGCGCCGGCGGCGCGGCCGAGACCAACCTGCTCGACCGGGACGTCGTCAACCTCCCGCTGGCGGCCGCCGCCGGCCTGCCCGCGGTGCTCGTCGTCGACATCGACCGCGGCGGCGCCTTCGCCGCGGCCTACGGCACCTGGGCGCTGCTGCCGCCGCGGTTGCGGTCCTGCCTGCGCGGGGTCGTCCTCAACGGGATGCGCGGCGACGTCTCCCTGCTCGAACCGGCGGTGCGCGACCTCGAGGCGCGCACCGGCATACCCGTCCTCGGCGTGCTCCCCCACCTGGGCGAGCACCTCATGCTCGGCGTCGAGGACTCCCTGGACCTGCGCGCAGCGGGTCGGCCCTCGCCCGGGGAGGGGTCGGGCGAGGGCCGCCCGCTGCGCGTGGGCGTGGTCGCGCTGCCGCACCTGGCCAACCCCTCCGACCTCGACCCGCTCGTCCTCGAGCCCTCGGTGGAGCTGCGGTGGGCGGCGCGGCCGGGTGACCTGCTGGACGTCGACCTGGTCCTCCTCCCCGGCACGCGGGCCACGGTCGCCGACCTCGCCTGGCTGCGCGAGCGGGGGCTCGCCGAGGCGATCGTGCGCCTGGCGCGGGAGGACGGCGGGCCGCACGTGCTCGGGATCTGCGGCGGCTACCAGATGCTCGGGTCGGAGATCGAGGACGACGGCGTCGAGGCGACCTCCCCCCACCCCGACCGAGCGCCGCGAATGGTTGTCCCCCACCCCGACCGAGCGCCGCAGATGGTTGTCCCCCACCCCGACCGAGCGCCGCAGATGGTTGTTCCCGCCCCAGCCGTGCCGGGGCTCGGCCTGTTGCCCGTGTCGACCCGTTTCGCCCGGCCCAAGGTGGTGCGCCGGGTACGCGGCCGGGTCTCGGGTGGGTCCTCGGTGGTGTCCGGCTACCAGATCCACCTCGGCCGCGTGGCCCCGCACGAGGGCGCCGTGCCCTGGCTGGACCTGCACGGCACCGGGGCCGAGGGGTGCCTCACCCCGGACCACCGGGTTCGCGGCACCACCGTGCACGGCGTGCTCGACGAGGACGCGCTGCGGCATGCCCTGCTGGGTGCGGTCGCGTCGGTCCGGGGGCGGGACTTTCACCCCTCGCCGGTGCCCTATGCCGACGCGCTCGACGCGCACCTGGAGCACCTCGCCGACTGGGTGGAGGAGCATCTCGACCTCGACGCCGTGCTGGCGCTGGCCGCGGAGGCGGTGCCGGTCGGGCAGGAGCCGGGATGGTGAGCACGGACGGGCCGAGCTTCCACGTCCACGGTGACGCGCGGGCGCTGGTCTGGGAGGTCCC
Source organism: uncultured Serinicoccus sp. (assembly GCF_947487915.1). Taxonomy (GTDB): domain Bacteria; phylum Actinomycetota; class Actinomycetes; order Actinomycetales; family Dermatophilaceae; genus Ornithinicoccus. The sequence goes on from NZ_CANKYH010000003.1 coordinate 358,253, forward strand.
GGCTGGCTGGGGGGCGCTGAGCTCGGCGTCCGTCGGCGGCGGGCTCGTGCGACCGCGATGGGTGACCAACCTCATGGTCGACGACCGTTTCGACCGGACGGACCTGGCCGCGTATGCCGACGAGCGGGCCGCCGAGCTGGGGCTCACCGGTCCGGGCACGACCCTGCTGACGGCGGCGGACGTGCGGCAGGTCGAGTCCGCCGAGGTGGAGGGGGTGCGGTGCTGGGCCACGGTCGGTGTGACCAAGCCGACCTGGGCGGTGGCGCCCGCCCGGGGAACGGACGCGCCGCACGAGGATCGACGACCGCGACCGGACGAACCTCGTCAGGGCCGGCGCCCGACCCCCGGCACGCCGCGTGGAGATCGTGTCGGCGAGGCCCCTCCGCCCCTGGGGACCATCAACGTCGTCGTCGCGCTGCCGGTGGCGCTGAGCCCGTCAGCGCTGGTGCAGGCCGTCGGGACGGTCACCGAGGCCAAGGCCCAGGTCCTCGTGCAGGCCGGGGTGCCGGGCACCGGCACCGCCAGCGACGCCGTCGTGGTCCTGTGCCCGGACGTCTTGGCGGTCCCGGAGGTTTCGGCGGCGACCCTCGGCGGGCCCGTCGAGGCGTTCGCCGGCGTGCGCTCGGTGTGGGGGCAGCGGGTCGCGCGGGCTGTGCACGCCGCGGTGGCGGCCGGGCTGGCGGCGCACCCGTGGCGGCCGCCCGCCGGGGACGGTGGTGCCGGCGGGGCCGGAGTGGTGTGGTGAGCATGCCTCCCGGCCGCCGGTCGGCCACTCCTGCGCAGAAGGTGCTCCGCTGCGGTGATGCATCACGACACAGGAACCCTTTCTGCGTAGGAGTCGCGGGGGGTGGCTCGACGATGGCGCGCCGGGGGCTGGGGGTCGCGGCCGGGTTGCTCCTCGACCGGGCGCTCGGTGAGCCGCCGGACGCCTGGCACCCGGTGGCGTGGTTCGGGACGGCCATGGGCCGCGTCGAGCGCCTCACCTACGCCGACCGCCGCCTCGCCGGAGCCGGGTATGCCGTCGCCGGCGCCGGCCTGGGCGCTCTCGTCGGTGCGGCGCTGGCCCGGCTCGGCCCGGCCGGCCTGGCCACCGCGGTCGGGGTGGCGAGCGCCGGACGGATGCTGCGGCATACCTCCGGGCAGATCGAGGCGAGGCTCGTCGCCGGGGACCTGGACGGCGCCCGGGAGCGCCTGCCCTGGCTCGTCGGACGCGACCCGCGCGGCCTGGACGAGGCCGGCGTCAGCGCCGCCGTCGTCGAGTCGCTCGCCGAGAACACCGTCGACGCCGTCGTCGCGCCGGCGGTCTGGGGGTTGCTCGCCGGGGCGCCGGGGGTCCTGGTGCACCGGGCGGTCAACACGATGGACGCGATGGTCGGGCACCGCAGCCCGAGGTATGCCCGCTTCGGCACCGCCGCCGCGCGCGCCGACGACGTCATGGCCTGGGTGCCGGCCCGGGTCTTCGCCGGGCTCGTCGCGCTGGATACCGGCCTCGGCACGCTCGTCGGGGCCCTGCGCAGGCAGCCGCCCACGGGACCTTCGGCCCGCACGGTCCTCGCGACGGTGCGGCGGGACGCGCCGGCCCATCCCTCCCCCAACGCCGGGGTCGCCGAGAGCGCGGTCGCGGGGGCGCTCGGCGTGCAGCTCGGCGGTCCGCTGATGTATGCCGGTCGCCGCGAGGACCGGCCCACCCTCGGCTCCGGCCCGCGGCCCGGTCCGGCGGACATCAGGCGGGCGCGCCGGCTCGTCGACCGGGTGGAGGGCGCCGTCGTGCTCCTCGCCGTGGCACTCTGGGCGGCGGACCGTGGCCGAGCCTCGAGGAGGAGACCCCGATGACGCTCACCTTCCTCACCGGCGGTGCGCGCAGCGGCAAGTCGGCGCTCGCCGTCCGACGCGCGCAGCACAGCGGGCGACCGGTCGTCTTCGTCGCCACCGGGCAGGCCGGGGACGAGGAGATGGCCGACCGGATCACCCGCCACCAGGCCGAGCGCCCCGAGGGGTGGAGCACCGTCGAGGCACCCGTCGACCTGGTCGACGCCTGCACGGCGCTCGACCCCGGGGCCTGCGTCGTCGTCGACTGCCTCAGCCTGTGGGTCTCCAACCTCATGGAGCACGGCGACGAGGAGGCGGCCACGCTCGACCGGGCCCGGGCCCTGGCGGGGTGGGCGGCAGCCTACGACGGCAGCGTCATCGTCGTGACCAACGAGGTCGGGCTCGGGATCGTCCCCATGCACCCGGTGGCGAGGGGATACCGTGACCGTCTGGGCCGGGTCAACGCCGTCCTGGCCCGGGATGCCGGTCTGGCCCAGCTCGTCGTGGCCGGACGCACCCTGACCCTCGACCCGCAGGAGGACTGAACCCCATGGCCGACACCGACCAGAGCGCCGACCGCGCCCTGATCGAGCGCACGATCGCCGCGATCGAGGGCCCGGACCACGAGAGCTCGGCGGCCGTCGCCCGCGCCTTCGACGGCAAGGTCAAGCCGCTGCACAGCCTGGGCCAGCTCGAGGCCCTGGCCGCGCGGGTCGCCGGCATCCAGCGGACCACCACCCCGCGGGTCGACTCCCCCGTCGTCCTCGTGTGCGCCGCCGACCACGGGATCGCGCGGGCCGGGGTCAGCGCCTACCCCCAGGAGGTCACGGCGCAGATGCTCGCCGCCTTCACCGGTGGGCGCGCCGCCGTGTCGATCCTCGCGCACCAGGCGGACGCGCAGCTCGTCGTCGCCGACCTCGGGGTGATCGAGCCGCCGCGGATGCATCCCCCGCAGACGTATGCCGCGGTGCTGGACCGGCGGGTCCGCGCCGGGACCGACAACAGCGCTGAGGGGCCGGCGATGACCCGCGCCGAGGCCGAGCAGGCGGTCGCGGTGGGGATCCGGCTGGCCGAGGAGCTCATCGAGGGGGGCGCCGACCTCCTCGCCCTCGGGGAGATGGGCATCGGCAGCACGACCACCGCCAGCGTCCTCACCTCCGCCATCCTCGACCGCGACCCGGCGCGCGTCGTCGGCGCGGGGACGGGCGTCGAGGGGGAGGCGCTCGCGCACAAGGTCGAGATGGTCGACGCCGTGCTCGCGCGGCACGAGGACGTCGAGGAGCCGTGGGACGTGCTGGCCGCGATGGGCGGGCTGGAGATCGCCGCCCTGGCCGGGGTGGCGCTGGGGTGCGCGGCGCACCGGGTCCCGGCGCTGCTCGACGGGTTCATCAGCACCGCGGGCGCCCTGGTGGCCTGGCGGCTGGCCCCGGCCGCCGCGGACGCGATGATCGCCGCGCACCGCTCGACCGAGCCCGGGCACACCATGCAGCTGCAGGAGATGGGGCTGACCCCGCTGCTCGACCTGCAGATGCGGCTCGGCGAGGCGAGCGGCGCGGCCCTGGCGATCCCGCTCGTCCGCTCCAGCCTGGCGCTGCTGCAGGACATGGGCGAGCTCGCCGACCTCGGGCGGGAGGACGCCGCCCCCGGCGCCGCACCCGGCGCTGCGCCGCCGCACGGCGGCTGACCACCGATGATCGGCGGGCTGCAGGACGCGACGAGCTTCCTCACCCGGGTGCCGGTGCCGGCGCGCCAGGGCTTCGACCTGGCAGGCGCGGCGTGGGCCTTCCCTGTCGTGGGAGCCGGGGTCGGGGCGCTGGTCGGGGCCGTCGCCTGGGCCGGCCACCTGCTGCTGCCGACGCTCGTGGCGGCCACGCTGGCCGTGCTCGCCGAGGTCGTCCTCACCGGGGCGCTGCACCTGGACGGCCTCGCGGACTGCGCCGACGGCTGCGGCGGGCACGACCAGGCCGCCCGGCTGAGGATCATGAAGGACCACGCCGTCGGGGTCTACGGCGCGGCGTCGGTGGTGCTGGCGCTGCTGCTGCAGGTCGCGACGGTGGACGCTCTGCTCGGCGCGCTCGACGGGTGGGGCCTCGTCGCCGTCCTCGCCTCGGTCGGCGCGCTCTCGCGCTCGGCCATGCTCCCCGTGGCGCTGCGGCTGCCCTCGGCCCGCCCCGAGGGGACGGCGGGGGCGCTCGTGCGTGGTCTTCTCCCCCGGCAGGTGACGGTGGCCGGGGTCCTGGGCGCGGTGTCGACGCTGCTCATCTGGCCGGTGGGGGTCTGGGTCGCCCTCGGAGTCCTGCTCGCCGCGGTCGTCACCCCGCTGCTCGTCGAGGTCTGGGCGGACCGCATGCTCGGCGGGGCCACCGGTGACGTGCTCGGCGCCACGGCGGTGCTCACCCAGGTGGCCGGGTTGCTCGCCGCGCTCGCGGTGCTGGGCTGACCGGGCTGACCCGGGCTGACGACCTGGTGTCGTGGCGCCGGGTCGACGTGGACCGCGCACGGCATACATTGGCGGCGTGAGCACACCCCAGTTCGGCCAGCACCCGGCCCCGCTGCGCACGATCGCGCACGTCAGCGACACCCACCTGCTCGCCGACGGTGCCCGCCAGTTCGGCGTCATCGACACCACCGCCCACGCCCGGGAGGCCCTGGAGCGGCTCACCCGGCTCGACCCCGCGCCGGACGCGATCATCGTCACCGGCGACCTCGCCGACCGGGGCGAGGCGGGGGCATACCGCGAGCTGCGGGCGATGACGGAGCCGCTCGCGACCGACCTGGGCGCGCAGGTCGTCTGGGTCATGGGCAACCACGACGAGCGCCCGGTCTACGCCGCCGAGCTCTTCGGTCGCGAGGCGGGGGTCGACGAGCCGCAGGACGCGGTCTACGACGTCGGCGGCCTGCGGGTGGTCTCCCTCGACACGACGGTGCCCGGCTACCACCACGGCGAGCTGCGCGAGGAGCAGCTGCGCTGGCTGGCCGAGGTGCTCACCACGCCGGCCGAGCACGGCACGGTCCTGGCGCTGCACCACCCGCCGATCCCGGTGCCGATGGTGCCGGCCGCCGCCATCATCGAGCTCCTCGACCAGGACCGGCTGGCCGCCGTGCTGGAGGGCACCGACGTCGTCAGCATCCTCGGCGGGCACTTCCACTTCTCCTCGCACTCGACCTTCGCCGGGATCCCGGTGAGCGTGGCCGCGGCCACCTGTTACCTCGAGGACCCGGCGCCGCTCGGTCGCTTCACCTCGGCGCTCGACGCGCACCAGTCCGTCAACGTCGTCCACGTGTATGCCGACCGCGTCGTCCACACGGTCGTCCCCGTCGCGGCGGCGCCGGAGGTCAGGGGTCACCCGGTCGAGGTGGTCGAGCAGCTCGCCGCGCTGACCCCCGAGCAGCGACGCGAGATGATCTCACGCAAGGGCGCGCGCAGCGCTGAGGACTGAGCCGGGCGCGCGGAGCGCGGAGGACTGAGCCGGGCGACCTAGGGTGGGCCGGTGCCCGACCTCATCCCCGCCGCCTTCGCCGACCTGGTCCGTGGCCGGCCCGCCGACGAGGTGCTCGGTGCACTCCCCGACCGGGCCGGGCTGCCCCGCGCCGTCGACGGCGCCACCTGGCTCGACGGTCTGCCCGGGCTGGTCGACCGGCTGCTCGCCGACTGGCGGCTGAGCATCACCGGGGCCAGCCGGCACGGCGAGTGCGCGCTGGTGGTGCCGGTGCGACGGCGGACCGGGGAGGCGGCGGCGCTCAAGGTGACCTGGCCGCACGCCGAGTCCCGCCACGAGCACCTGGCGCTGCGGGCCTGGGACGGCCGCGGCGCCGTGCGGCTGCTCGCCGCCGATCCGGTCTCCTCCGCGCTGCTGCTGGAGGGGCTGGACGCCGACCGGTGCCTGCGCGAGCGGCCGCTGCTGGAGGCGTGCGAGGTCGTCGGGCTGCTGATGCGCGAGCTGGACCGGCCGGCCCTGCCGCGGATCGACACGGTCGCGACGAAGGCGCAGCGGTGGGCCGAGCAGCTCGCCCACCCCACCCCGAGCGTGCCGCGACGGCTCACCGAGCAGGCGGCCGCGACCCTGCCCGACCTGCTGGCCGACCCCGGCCCGCCGTCCCTCGTGCACGAGGACCTGCACGACCTCAACGTCCTCGCGCCGCTGCCGGGCAGCCCCGACCGGCGAGACTGGCTGGCGATCGACCCCAAGCCGGTCGCCGGGGAGTGGGCGTATGCCGTGGCTCCCGTCGTCTGGAACCGCGCCGAGGAGGCGGCGCGGGCGAGCAACCTGCGCACCCACGCCCGGCTGCGCGCCGACGTCGTGGCCGACGCGGCCGGGCTGGACGAGGTCCGGGTGCGCGCCTGGACCTTCGTCCGGCTGGTGCTCAACGCGGTGTGGGCCGCGCCCCACGCGCCCGCCTCCGACGACTTCCGGGCGCGGATGATCGCCCTGGCCAAGGCCTTCACCGACTGAGGCCGGGCCGCGGTGACTGGCTGAGCGCCCGGGCGACCACCGGCATACGCTCGAGGGATGCACACACGGACTATCGGCAACCCCACCGTCGGCGAGCACCAGGTCGGCGCGATCGGCCTCGGGCTGATGACCTTCGACCAGAGCGGGGAGCAGCCCCGCGAGCAGCTGCTCGACACGGTGCGCGCGGCGCTGGACGCAGGGGTGACCCTGTTCGACACCGCGGACGCCTACGGGCCGGGCGAGAAGGGCGCCGGCGCGCAGGGCGAGAACGAGCGCCTCATCGCCTCGCTGCTCGACGAGCTCGGCGTGCGGGACCAGGTCCTGCTGGCCACCAAGGGCGGGCACGTGCGCACCGACGGCGGCGCCTGGGAGACCGACAGCAGCCACGACTACCTCGTCTCCACCGTCGACGCCAGCCTGGACCGGCTCGGGGTCGAGCAGATCGCCCTGTGGCAGCACCACCGGCCCGACCCGGACACCCCGGACGAGGAGGTCTTCGCGACCCTCAAGGAGATCGCCGACTCCGGCAAGGTCGCCATGATCGGCCTGTCCAACGCCGACCCCGCCCAGATCCGGGCCGCCCACGAGGTGCTCGGGGACGCGCTGGTGAGCGTGCAGAACCAGTTCAGCCCCAAGTTCCGCAGCAGCTTCCCCGAGATCGAGGTCTGCGCCGAGCTGGGCCTGGCCTTCCTGCCCTGGTCGCCGCTGGGTGGGCTGAACGACGCCAAGCAGCTGGCCGAGCACCACCCGGCCTTCGCCGAGGTCGCGCAGGAGCGCGGCGTCAGCCCGCAGCAGGTGGCCCTCGCCTGGGAGCTGGCCCAGTCGCCGGTCGTCATCCCCATCCCCGGGGCCAAGCGTCCCCAGTCGGTCACGGACTCGGCGGCGGCCGCCGACCTGCAGCTGAGCGAGGAGGAGCTGGCCCGCCTGGAGGGCTGAGCCTCCCGCGCGAGCACCGTTGTCGCTAGGCTTCGGCGGATGAGCGCACCGGCGGGCGTGACCGTGGACGTCGACTGGGCGCGCGTGGCGACCGAGTTCCACCGCGACCGTGACGTCATCGCGACGCGGACCGCCATCCAGGCCTCCCGGGTCGACCTCGGCGACTTCACCCGGGCCGTCGAGGGCCTGGTGAGCGGGCCGGACCGCGACCGCGGGCAGGTCACCAGCGCCGTCCGGGGTCTCTGGTCCCAGGCGGCTCGTCAGCCGGGCGCGTCCTTCCTGCTCGGGTTCGCGCTCTACGCCGAGGTGCAGCACGGCTGGGAGCTGAGTGCCGACACCGACAACATGGGCGTGCTCATCGAGGTGGCCCAGGAGACCTGGCTGAGCGCCCGGACGGCCGTCGCCGACGAGCGGGAGCGCGCGCTGGTGGACCTGCTCGTGCGCCATCTCGGCGACCTGCTGGCCGCCTTCGAGATGGAGAACGGTCTCAACTGCTCGTGCGCGATGGAGACCATCCAGGCCGCCGGGCAGGTCGCCGACGGCACGGCGGCCGTGCTCGCCGAGCTGGATGCGCTCACCGCCGGCGCGGCCCCGCTCACCGACGGGGTGTCGGGCTCCGGGTCCGGCCGCGGGGTCGGCGCCGCACCCGTGACCCCGGCCGGGCTGCTCCGTCGCGTGCTCGAGGCCCACCACCTCTACTTCGACGGCGTCCGGCTCTCGGCCCAGACCATCCTCGAGCACGTGCTCGGGGAGGTCGAGGTCGAGGAGGTCGAGGCACGGGCGGCCGCGCTGCAGCAGGCCCTGGTGGACGAGCGGCTGGCGGTCGACGTCTACCAGAGCGAGCTGCGCGCGCACGTCATGGCGCTCACCGCCCTGGCCGCGCGGCTGCGGTCGACGGCGCTGTCCGGGCTGACCTTCCCGGGCCTCAAGGTGACCTATGTCGTGCCCTTCACCGCCCGCGGTGCCACCGACAACCTGGCGCGGGACAACGAGAGGCTGGTCGCCGCCGTGCGCCGCAACGGCCACCGGCTCATCGGCACCGGCCCGCTGGCCCCGCTCCAGGTGCGCGACCTCGAGCTCAGCGACATCTGGAGCCACGGCCGCGACGAGGTCTTCAGCGAGTCCACGGACTCCGAGCTCGAGCCGACGGCATACCAGGTCGTCACCGCGGTCCTGCCGGACCTGTGGATCCAGCCGCGCGCACCCGGTCTGCCCCGGCTCGGGCCGTACCGCGTCGAGATCCGCTTCTCCTCCTTCGGCAACCACCACGTGCGCGTCAGCGGCCCGGTGCAGCCGGCCGACGACGACCGCCCGCCCGGCTACCACGACCTCAACCAGGCGCTGCGCCGCGGGTCCGGCTTCATGGGCGCCGAGGACGTGGTGCTCGACTCCGGCGGTCGGGTCCACGGGTCGGTGGGGCAGCTCGCCGCGGCCGTGGTCGAGATGGTGTCCGGGTGGGACGACCTGCTCGAGGTCCGCAAGCTGCGCTGCCACGTCGACCCGGCCATCGACACGCACGCCCTCATCACCATGCCCGAGGCGCTCGTGCGGACCCCGGGGGAGGCCGGCGTCCCGCCCCGCTCCGTCGAGGCCACCGGGGAGCAGATCCTGGACGCGGTCGGCCCGCTGCTGCTCATCCCTGCCGAGCGCACCGCCGCCGGGCTGGAGGAGTGGCTGCGGTATGCCGACCCCGGGCTCGACGCCGACATCCCCAACTTCCTCGGTCAGCTCGCGCCGCTGGACTCCCTCGCCGTGCAGACCGCCCGCAGCACGTGCCTCTACACCCCGGGGCTGCCGGACTGGTCCCTGCTCGGCACCAGCGAGCTCATCGAGTTCGTGGTGTCGTCGCGGGCGCTCATCCGGCAGTGGAACAACCACCTGCAGGAGGCGGTGGACGTGGCGACGACGATGCTGCGGAGGCGGCTCGCCGGGGAGTCGCTCAAGACCGACGAGGTGCGCCTGCTGCGGCTGCGCCTGGCCGACCACGGGGCCCTCATCCGGCAGCAGCGGGCCCTCCTGCACTCCGAGGAGCTGGCCCGCTCCCCCGGGCACCGGCACATCCTGGACAACCTGCTGCACACGAGCGGGGCCTCGCGGCTGGAGGCCGAGCTCGCGACGAGCATCAGCGAGCTGGACGAGCTCTACACCCAGCTGGGTGACGACGCCGCCGCGGTGGAGGAGGCCCGCACCGCGTCCTACCAGAACCTCGTCGGGCTCATCCTTTTCGTCCTCGCGCTCTTCTCCCTCGCCGACCTCTTCGGCTTCGTCAACGACTCGGTCTTTCCCGCCCGCACGCCGCCGGCGGTCGTGGCCGCGGAGCTGGTCACCTATGCTCTGGCCATCGTCGGCCTGGCGGTGTGGGGAGTCATCGGATACCGCAGGAGCACGCGTGGTTGAGCTGGTCGAGAGCGGTATGACGTCCGAGCAGGTGTGGCGTGACTGCTACGCCCAGGTGCTCGCCCCGTCGTTCCCCGCCGACGAGCTGGTCGGCGAGGACGACTTCGTCGCCGCGTGCCGGCGCCCCACCAGCCAGGTGGTCCTCGCCCTCGAGGACGGCGAGCCGGTGGGGGTGTCGGTGGTCGACGCCGCCGCCCCGGACGCGCCGGTGGCGCTGCTGTCCTACCTCGCCACGCACCCCACCCGCCGCGCCGGCGGGGTCGGGTCCCGGCTCATGGAGCGCCTGCGGGCCGCGGGGCCGATGCTGCTCGTCGAGATCGAGGACCCCCGGGCGCACGACGACCGCGGTTTCGGCGACCCCTGGCGGCGCATCGAGTTCTACCGCCGGCAGGGGGTGCGAGCCCTGGACGTGCCGTTTTTCCAGCCGCCCGTCGCGCCCGGTCGACCCCGGGTCGAGGGGATGCTGCTCGGCGTGCTCACCCCGGGACCCGTCCCCGAGCGCGTCGACGCCGGGCCGGTCCGGGCCTACCTCACCGACTACCTGAGCGGCTCCGGCGAGGACCTGCGCGCGGCCCCGGCGAGCACCTTGCTGGACGCCCTGGACGGGCAGACGGTGCCCGTCATCGACCTGCCCACCACCGAGGAGACGACATGAGCGACACCCCCACCCTGCCCGCCGAGATGACCGCCAGCGTGCTGACGGGCGTCGGCTCCATCGTGCTGGAGCAGCGGCCCGTGCCGCAGCCCGCGCCCGACGAGGTACTCGTCCGGGTCGCGAGCGTCGGCGTGTGCGGGTCGGACGTCCACTACTACGAGCACGGGCGCATCGGTGAGTACGTCGTCGAGGAGCCGCTGATCCTCGGCCACGAGCTGAGCGGCACGGTCGTGGCGGTGGGCAGGGACGTCGACCCTGGCCGGGTCGGCGAGCGGGTCGCCGTGGAGCCACAGCGGCCGTGCAGGGTCTGCGACTTCTGCAAGGCCGGGGACTACAACCTGTGTCCGTCGATGGAGTTCTACGCCACCCCGCCGGTCGACGGGGCGTTCTGCGAGTACGTCGTCATCCAGGCCGACTTCGCCTTCGCCCTGCCCGACTCGATCAGCGACCACGCCGGCGCCCTGCTGGAGCCGCTCTCGGTCGGCATCGCGGCCGCGCAGAAGGGCGGCATCAAGGTCGGTGACCGCGTGCTCATCGCGGGAGGTGGCCCCATCGGCATCCTCACCGCCCAGGTGGCCCGGGCCTACGGCGCCGCGGAGGTCGTGCTCACCGACCTCGACCCCGCCCGCCGCGAGCTGGCCGCGCGCTACGGCGTGACCCGCGTCATCGACCCGAGGCAGGAGTCGCTCGAGGGCCTGGACGCCCATGTCTTCGTCGACGCCACCGGGGCCGTCCCCGCCATCAGCTCGGGCATCCGCGCGACCCGTCCCGGCGGCACGGTGGTGCTCGTCGGAAGCGCCGACGAGATCCCGCTCTCGGTGCCCGACGTGGCCATGCGCGAGCTCAACGTCACCGGGGTCTTCCGCTACACCGGCACCTGGCCCATCGCCCGCGAGCTGGTCCGCAGCGGCCAGGTCGAGGTGGACTCCCTCGTGACGCACGTCTTCGGTCTGGAGCAGGTGGAGGAGGCGCTCTCCGGCGACGGCGCCCAGGACAGCCTCAAGCGCATCGTCCTGCCGGGCGTGAGGCGCGTGGAGGACCCGGTCGCCGTCGCCCAGGGCGAGCATCGTTGAGCACCCGCGTCGCGGACCGGAGCCTGCCCACCCGCGCCCGACCCTCCTGAGCACCGCTCCGCCGACCGGCGCGGTGGCGCTCAGCGGCGTGCGGCGTCATACCTGCTCAGCGCCTCCTTGCGCTCCTCGGCGTGGTCGACGATGGGCGGCGGGTAGTCGTGCTCGTAGCCGTCGTCGGCCTTCCACGGCTGGTGCGCGGACTTGCCGGAGAGGTGGCGCAGCTCGGGCACCCAGCGCCGCACGTAGTCGCCGCTCGGGTCGAACTTCTCGCCCTGGGTGACCGGGTTGAAGACGCGGAAGTAGGGCGAGGCGTCGGTGCCCGTGCCCGCGACCCACTGCCAGCCGTGGTTGTTGCTCGCGATGTCGCCGTCGACGAGGCGGTCGAGGAACCAGCGCGCGCCGGTCGGCCACCAGACGTGCAGGTCCTTGGTGAGGAAGCTCGCGGTGATCATCCGCACCCGGTTGTGCATCCAGCCGACCTCGCGCAGCTGCCGCATCCCCGCGTCGACGATCGGGTAGCCCGTCCGCCCGTCCTTCCACGCCTCGATGGCGTCCTGCGGCTCGTCATAACGCATGCCGGGCAGCGCGTCGCGCAGGTCGTGCCAGGCGCTGCGCGGGTTCTGCGCGAGGACGTCGCCGTAGAACTCGCGCCAGGCGATCTCCTGCTCGAAGGTCTGCGCCCCCTGCGACCGTTTGTCGGCGAGGTCGGCCAGGATCGTCCGTGGGTGGATCGCGCCGATCTTGAGGTAGGCCGACAGCCGGCTCGTGCCGTCGATCGCCGGCTTGTCGCGGTCGCCGTCGTAGTCGTCGAGCGCCTCGTCGCGGAAGTCGCGCCAGCGGGCCAGCGCGGCCTTCTCCCCCGCCTCGGGCATCTGCGGCAGGTCGTCCTCCCCGAGCGCCTTCTCGAGCATGTCGAGCGCCTTCTGGTGGCTGTCGGCCTCCACCAGGTCCAGGGAGCGCGGGTATGCCGCGGGCTCGGGCCACCCGTGCTCGCGCCAGGCGCGGTGGAAGGGGGTGTAGACCTTGTAGGGATCCCCCGAGCCGTTGCGCACCAGGCCGGGGCCGACGGCATAAGGGGTGCCGGTCTCGACCCACTCGACGTCCTTGTCAGCCAGCGCGTCCTGCACCTGCTTGTCGCGGCGCCGACCCGCGGGGGTGACCTCGCGGGTGACATGCACCGAGCCGGCTCCGACCTCCGTGGCCACGGCGGGCACGACCTTGGCGGGCTCGCCGTGCCGGATGACGAGGCGCCCGTCGAAGTCTTCCTGGGCGGCCTCGAGGCTGGCGGCCAGCCAGGCGCGTCGCACCGGCCCGCCCCGCTCCCAGAGGTAGGGGTCGACAACAAAAAGTACGCAGAGGTCTCCGTTGCCCTTGTCATCGGAGGCGTCCCGGGCGGCGAGCAGCGCGGGGTGGTCGCCGCGGCGCAGGTCGCGGCGCAGCCAGAGCAGGGCGGTCATGTCGTCACCGGTGCCGAGGTCATACCTCGACCCTAGATCGGCGCACCGACAGGGGCGACCCGCGAGGGCGGGATGCGCCGGACCTGCGTGAACGGCATAGTGGGCCCATGAAGATCGCCGTGCCGACCGAGGTCAAGAACAACGAGTTCCGGGTGGCCATCACCCCGGTGGGGGTGCACGAGCTGGTGCACCGCGGGCACGAGGTCTTCGTGCAGCAGGGGGCCGGGCTCGGGTCCTCGATCAGCGACGAGGAGTACGTCGCACAGGGCGCGACGATCGTCGACGGGCCGGACGCGACCTGGGCGGCCGGTGAGATGGTGCTCAAGGTCAAGGAGCCGATCGAGAGCGAGTACGCCTACCTGCGCGACGACCTGCTGCTGTTCACCTTCCTGCACCTGGCGGCGGACGAGCCGCTGACCCGGCGGCTGGTGGAGGCAGGCACGACGGCCGTGGCCTACGAGACGGTGCAGCTGGACAGCGGGATGCTGCCGCTGCTCTACCCGATGTCGGAGGTCGCGGGCTGCCTCGCGCCGCAGGTCGGGGCACACACGATGATGAAGGCCCAGGGCGGCCGCGGCGTCCTCATGGGCGGGATCGGCGGCGTCGCGAACGCCAAGGTGCTCGTCCTCGGCGGCGGTGTCGCGGGTCAGAACGCCGCCAACATCGCGCTCGGCATGGGCGCCGACGTCACCATCCTCGACACCGACCTCGACAAGCTGCGCACCCTCTTCTGGCGCTTCGACAACCAGGTCAAGCAGCTGGCCTCCAACAACCTCACGATCACCGATCTGGTGCCGGAGGCCGACATGATCATCGGCACGGTCCTCATCCCCGGGGCCAAGGCACCCAAGCTCGTGACGGACGACATGGTGGCGACGATGAAGCCGGGCTCGGTACTCGTCGACGTGGCCATCGACCAGGGCGGCTGCTTCGAGGGCTCGCGCCCCACCACCCACGCCGAGCCGACCTTCCCTGTGCACAACTCGCTCTACTACTGCGTCGCCAACATGCCGGGCGCTGTGCCGCATACCTCCACCTGGGCACTCACCAACGCCACCCTCCCGTATGCCGTGCAGCTCGCGGACAAGGGCTGGGAGCAGGCGCTGCGGGACAACGCGGCGTTGGCGAAGGGGCTCAACGCGCACGCCAACCAGTTGACCTACCGTGCCGTCGGTGAGGCGTTCGGTATGGAGTCGGTCGCCGTGGAGGACGTGCTCGGCTGAGTCGTCCTACCGAGGCATGCGGAACACCACCGAATCCTGGGAGCCACGCACCTGGAAGAGCAGCACGTTCGTCATTGGTGCACATGGTTTGAGAAGCACTCAACAGGCACGCAACTGCGGGGTCGTGACAGACCGGATCTGCCGAGAGTCGGATGCTTGGGGGTACCGACATGGAGTGGGCATGGCACGCGCCGCAGGCCATCACAACGGCCGGGCGGCGCAAGCATGTTGCGCATTGTGGTCCGTGGCGGCCGTGACGCGCCGGCTGTGGAAGTGCCGACTGATGCACCAATGATCGCGGTGGCTACCCCGTTTGTGACTAGCCCGCTTCCGCACCCTCAACGGATCTTGCTGCAATCCGATAAAGCAGTTGCATTAAGGAACTTAGTGACGCAGGCTGACCCCCCTACCCAACATAGTTTAGAGGTATGAGAGAAAACTAAAGGGGCGCTTCCTGGTCGCTCACAATGTGGTGGAGGTCCCCGGACAATACCTCCAGCAGATCCCGCGGGAGGTCTATTGTGCTCGCTCGAGATAATGCTCGTTCGAGCATTAAATTTGCCTCCATCTGCACATCGACCACCGCTTGCCTCAACGCCGTCTCTTCCACAGATCGAACATCAACCTGGCTCTTCCGTAGCGCGACGGCGACCGAACTATGCCGGCCCAGGCGCAAGTCACTGCCGAAATTGCCACGACCCTCGTCAACGGTCACATTTCTCACGTCGTTGCATAATTGAAAATAGGTGCCTAAGTCTTCACCTATGCCCATCCTGGCATTCACCGCCTGGTCATCCAGTCCGGCGCAGACGGCCCCCACGCCGAATGCCAACGCAACCAACGAACCTGTCTTTTCCCGAGCGGCATCGGAAAGACTCGTTCCACGCGCAAGCAGCACCCCACCCACATCCAGCGCCTGGCCACGCGCCATTCTCTCGTAACAACGCACTGCAAGACGCATCGCCCGAGGGTCAGCAAACTCGTCGAATGTCCTGAGGCTTCTTGAGAGCATCACATCGGCTACCGCCAGCGCCCTTGCCACGCCAATTCGGGCATGAAGGGCAGGCAACTGCCGCCGAACCTTGTCATCATCCTGGATGTCGTCACGAATCACCGACGCCCTGTGGAGCGACTCCACCGCCACAGCGAGCCGGTAGCTCGCCTCCGACATATCGGCAGAGCGCACGACCAGAATGCCCCGATTCAAGCGCCCACTGCGCGGCAACTCCTCTGCTAGGGTGCGGCCGAGCCCCCAGAGACCCAGGCACTCTTCGTAGCGAGTTAGCAGGCGCGCATGGACATCCTTCAACGGACCCCTCCCGGACCGCAGGCCGCTAAGCTCCGCGGGGCTGCTGCCCTGACCGTTGTATCTATCGGCTTCCTCATACTGCCTAGTATGGCTGCCCGCGCCATCGCACGCCACAACGGCCGGCGGAGCGATGCTGGCACGAATTCGGCCAGCCCACCTGGCCCTGTGGGCTGGCCGCGTGCGGGTGGTGCGTTACCACCCTACAAGACCGCCATCGCCGCATTCTATGCATTGTGCCTTGGAAAGGGGGCAGACTCTGCTCTTCAGTACTTCAATCAAGACCCCCTAATTTTGAACGGGAGCGAACTCATCCCGTCACCGAGCGAAGCACAACTGGTGACCATGCTGCAGGCTCTAGGCTTCTTCATATGGATCTCCCTATTCTTCATTTCTAATGTTCATCTGTACTTATCTACTCCATCCGCGCGTCCAAGCTTGCGGGTCCTGTCATACGTGGTCTTGGCAGCCGCATTCATAGCGTTCTACTTTTTCGCCGCGACTATCGGATCCCCTTCTCGGGCCCAGTTGGGTCCAATCCTCGCGATCCTCGCCCTCGACACGATTTATCCTTTGTCGCTGGGGGGTCTTTCGATGCAGCGTCGGCTATTGTGGGTTGGGCGGGGAATAGCGCAATCTGCCGCAATTGCAGTCTTGTTCTCGCTCGCGTCAAATGACGACCTGGAGCGTTGGTGGTGGGCTGTGCTTTTCGCCGGAGTGATGATCATCCAACTAGTGATAATCGCGCCCCTGGAAACTCGACTGCACGCCAGTGGGTCTGAGTGAGGGTGTCAGGGGCTGTTGTCAGAACCCCATAGGCCAAAAGGGTAGTTTACCTTGTCTTTGGGTGTGGGGCCGATGATCCAAGAGCGGAGGAAGGCTGTTACCCAGATGCGAACCAGTCGCACCGGCGAAATAATGTCAAGGCGCCGTGAAGATGCTTGGACTGCGACACCATGAAGCAGGAATGGTCGCGCGCCCACCTTTCGCGCTCGAAGCCCGAAATCCGTGTCTTCACCCAGCGCGAACCCCTCTGCAAAGCCGCCAACCGCTTCCAAGGTGTCCAAGCTGGTGTAGATAAAGTCCCCGTTGGTTACCGGTACACCTACTGTGACGGCGAGACGCATTAGTCCGTGAATCACCCATAGCAGAAGTTGCGTAGCGAGGGTGGGGTGGTCCGCGTAGTGCCTCGCGGCAGCGACATACCTAGGGCCCAGGTCCTTGGCAAGTAGGACGGCCATCGCGTCTGGCCTCAGCACGGTATCCGCATCGAGGAACAGGACAGCGGGTGTCTCGACGGCCTGCCAACCCACATTGCGCTGGCGCCCCACGTCTTGTACCGACGTTTCGATCACATCTATATGCAATCTATTGCTGTTATATTTCTTCGCTATCTCACGGGTGGCATCGTTGGGGCTGGCATCAACGACGATTACGCGAGGAAGCGTCGACAGCCCGACCTGCGCCTCAAGCGATCGCAGAAGCGCCCCAAGGTACCGATCTTCATTGAGTGTTGGAATAACGATGGTGACCCGCGTGTCTACCGTCGGTCTTTTCACACCTTGGCTCCGCCCAGGTGGGGTGCCCGGCCGAGCAACCAGACGTATAGCAAGTCAAAAATCAGGCATCCAATCCCCAAGATTAGAATGTGGGTCTCGACCGCACCTATATAACCAGCTGATATCGTAACGGCGAGAGTTCCCAGAAGCTTGCACCATGCCGCTGTAAGGCTCTGTCCTAAACGGGTGCGTCGGCTCAAGAGGAGGACGATGAAGGCGCCGGACATATACAGATTCTGGATGAAGGCGGACAGTCTCGCACCATTTTCAGGGTCGGTGGCTAGCAGAATGGCGAACTGATACGCGAGAGCGCCAAGGATCAGCCCCATGAGCACGCTGAACCGCTGCTTCGGAGAAGTAAGATGGAGTGTGTCTGGGAAATACTTCGCAACCTGCCAGAGAATACCAATGTCAAGGATCAACCAGAGGCCGTTCACAACGGTTTGAAGGTGAATATCTGTGCCATAATCTCTCCAGTAGATCACCCCACCGGTGAAATAGAGCAACTCCCATGTGAGGTTTAGACACGCAGCAAGCGCCGGCATACCGAAGGTTCGGTCACGGACCGAGGCCCGCCAAATTAAAAGATAAGCTGCAGTCCATAGCCCGCCACTCAGCAACGGCAAGGCATCATCGATCACGGCGAGCATAGCGACTGATCCACTTGCTGCCGACGTGCATCTAACGTGCCTCTTTCCAGGGGACCAAGTAGGCTCCATGCCACGAGGGGCGATCTCTCAAGCGCCCCCACGTAGCCAGGTTCTGCCAGACCTGCTGAGGCGGGCGGGCTGGCACGGCGGGCCGACGCAGACGGTGACATCACAACCGAACTGTAGCCTGCCTTGTTCTGACGCGCTGTCCCATTGCCCGGCCTGTAACGAGTGCGGTCTGGGATGGCCGCAAGGGGTTGAACCCCAGGCGTGCGGTAGCTATGACGCGGTTCTCTTACTTTGCCGTGGCTGACATCGACCGGGTGCGGGGCATTGTGACCTGCCGCATGCAGTGTTTAGAAATGGCGATTCTCGCCGGGTTGAAGAGGCTGACATCGGCCAACATGGGTACTGGCGCGGCGAGGGCGGGCGCCCGAATGCGTTTCACTTGTTGCTGTTTCGAGTTAGGGAGGGCAGTGAAAGGCGGCATAAATTGCAATTTGAGGAGGAGCTGCAATGCGGGATTTTGGGGTAAGAGTCCCTGGGGTTGTGGGGTTTGGGGAGTGGGTGTGGCTCTGTGACGTAGAGAGGTCATCGGCGAGATGCTCGATGTGTAGCGCCAAATGCTCACCGGAGGGATCTCATTGATGACCCTTCCCCAGTCTGCCGTGGAGCGCGGGTGGGACGCTCCGGAGAGCCGTGACCGATGGCACCGTGAAACGGACCAAGCCGTAGCCGTCCTGCGGTGGGAGGTCTCCACCTTCGCAGAGGTCAGAGGCGGACGGAACTGAGCAGCCGTCCGCGTCCGGATCTGCCGCGCGGAGGACGGCTACGCTCGTCCGACTTTGCCGCACTGAGCGTGGCCGCACGCTACTGCCGCCTCCGGTGTCACTCTCAAAATGGCCGCGAGCCTCTCAACCCTGAGACCCAAGGGGCCGCCAGTCGGCCGGCCTGGCCGCGGTGCAGGGGTAGCGTTCCCTGGGTGCACTTCACCGAGTTCGATACCCGCCTGGCTGCCTACGGGTTGCTCATCTCAGACGACGACCAGCTCCTGCTGACCTGGTTCAACGGGGGCGGCCGCGCAGAGCCCGGGTGGACAATGCCCGGCGGAGGCGTCGAGTTCGATGAGTCCATCAACGATGCTGTCGCGCGAGAGGTGTTCGAAGAGACCGGGTACACCGTGGACGTGGGCGACATCGTCGCCGAGCACCACTTCACCCTGCCTCGCCAGGGCACCCGCCGCCCCATGCGATCCCAGCGGTTCCTCCTCACGGCCACCATCACCGACGGCGAACTCGGGACGACCGAGACCGACGGCACGACCGACTTCGCCGCCTGGGTCCCCCTGGGCGAGGTCACCGCTCTGCATCCACGGGCCGACATCATCGAGCTCGCCCTGGACGTCCTGCGGCAACGAAACTACTGATCAGACAAGGCGTCGTCACAGCCCTCGAAAAGACCAGCAGACGACTGTCCGCTCGGGCTAGTCTCGCTACCGATGCCTCCCGAACCTTTCGCCGTGCTGCGCCCGCCAACAACCCTGCCTCCGGACGCATCGCCCTAGCAGCCGGATTCATCCAAGAGGGACTAGAGCGAAAGAAGTTCCTCGTCGACGGGGAGCGCGTGGACGTGCTGACCTACGGACGCCTGCGCACCGACCCACCACCCAACACCCCAGACCTGCCCCTCACCGCCTCCTAGACCACCGGGAAAGACCATCCGGAAATGCCGCGGATCGCAGGTAGGCGATACGGCGCACACTGATAATCTCCGAGCGGTGGAGGAGAGTGAAGTCATGCCAGCACCGAAGGTGCCGCCGCCATCGCAGCGCGGACGGTTGTCGCACGAGGAAGCTGTCCGCGTGCTGCATCATCAGGCCAGGCAAGGGCGTGTTCTCGGCATAGCCGGAACTGTTCTCGTGCCGGTGGCACTGGGTGTTCCCGTTGCGGTCTTTGGCCCCGGGGGAGGCCGAGGGTGGCCCGCGACTTTGCTCATCTTGACGGCTTACGTCGTCGTGCTCGGCGGGCTACTGTGGCTGATCAAGGGGCGATCTGGGCTGAAGACGATGAATGCGGCGTTGAAGACCGATACCCTCACCCAGGCTCAATTGACCAAATATTTTCCGCCTGATGTCGTCGTTGTCAGTTTGTCGGAAACGGAACAGCTCACCTGGCGTGTCACCAGACGCAATGACAGACCATTGAAGGCAGGAACACCTCTTTGGGTCACAGAGCCAGCCTCAGTGGGAGAGCGTCCCTCACTGATCGCTGAACGCGACGGCGAGGTTGTCATCTTGTGGCCCAACACGACCGCCCGGCGAGCGTAGTCGGCCGCAATGGCCTCTGGCCGCACCTCGCTGTCACTGCAGGCAGCGCCTCTTCGCGCATGAGTCAGGCAAAAACATGATCCGCTCGACTCTAGGAAAAGGCATGGCATGGTGAAGGGCGGCCATGTGCGTGCCACTATGGGTTATCCTCCCAATGTCAATCTTGCGCGACCCTGAAGGATGGGCCACCCAATGCCGGCCAGCTCCCGCCACAACTACGCGACACTCCTCGTGTTGCTGCTTCTGGTGATCCCCTTCACCATGATCACGGACCCGCTCTCCGACATGGGCCACAAGGCCTGGATCGTGGCGCTCTCGATCTTCGTCGCCGCCGTATGGCGTGTTGGCGTCGTTCGATGGGGTCTAGGTGCTTCTCTGCTGGCCGCCGGTGCCGCCGTCCCGGTACTTGTGGTGGTTCAGGCTGCCCTGTTGCTTGACGTGTGGCCCGTGCCCGAAGGCTCAACCGGTGTGTTCGCGCTGGCGTTTCCTATGTGGATCGTGGTGGTCACGCTGACAGTTGGCGGTGCCTTGCACCTACTGCAGAAGCACCGTCACCTCCAAGCCCAGACATCCTGATCTGCCGCCAGGAGGACGCTAGCCTTCGGCGCGTCCGACATTGCCGCCAGGAGGACGCTAGCCTTCGGCGCGTCCGACATTGCCGCCGGTCGGCTGCTTGGGCGCGTAGGTGCACATACCAGCACCCTGAAGGCAAGTCCGAGTCACGCCGGAATGCGGGTATGCCGCCTTCGGAGGACGGCCGCAATTGCCCAGCAGAGGCCGGCGACGACAAGGAAGCCGCCCCCAACCACGCTCCGGGGCAGGGTGATGTCCCCCAGGATGAGAGCAACACCAAAGAGCACCGTAGCCAACGCGATGAGCAGTCCCTGAATCAGATCTACGGCCCGTGGGTTCATGGCAGACACGCATCCACTCCAGTTGGTTGATTCGTAGCGGGCCTGGCCCGTCACGTGCACACTAGTGCCGGGAGCGGGCCTGACAGGGGGTAACCCGAACTCGCGCGCCCAGGCGGCTCACCACGCGATGTAGGACCTTCCCAGCCAGGCGTCTCGGTATGAGGATCTGCCGTGGGGCGTGAAGGCCCGCCGGGGGTTGGAGCGCGGACGACGACCTATGGGTGCCGACGGCTGTTCCTGACCATCAAGAAGGCCCACAGGCATAGAACGATGAACGCAGTGATCCACCCGAGAGGCGCGAGCACTGAGTCAGAGTAGGTACCGCCGAGCACCAACGGAGGGACGAGAAGTCCGATCCAGACCCACCTCAACCTGCCGGACTCGATAGCGCTGCCCATTGCGTCGACCTCTCCCCGATCAGTCAGGGCGTGCGCGTCGCGCACACGCCGCTGCCACGGTAGTCGAGCGGCAAGCCCGGCTCCAGTGCGACTCGGGTCTCGGCGGGCGCGCGCATCTGGTTCCCCTCTGTGTCAAGGGCCCCGGTGCCGTCGCTTTCTAGGGTGCGCCGCCGCTGGTCGCCGTCAAGGTCGTTCGTCCGGTGGGGCGCTGCACCTTGACGGCTCCGGCACGGCGACGCGATGTGGCCGCTGCCGGGACCGGGTGGGGCTGGTCGCGGGGGCCGGGCGGGGGTAGCGTCGGGTGTGCGGGTCCGGGAAGTGGCTGATCCGAAGTGCCGATGTGCGGGGGAAGGTCGGTCGCGCTGGATACCTCAGACGCCCCGCAGTGCCCTCCCGGACCCGCCTCGACGTCTGGGTCTCGAAGCGACATGGCGTCGGCGAGGAGCTGGCGGTACACCACGTCGGACAGGCGCCGTTTGAGCGCGCGCAGCGCCTCCATCGATGTCTTGCCGTCGGCGACCTTGCGGTCGAAGTAGGCCCGGCCCTCGGTGACGTTGCGCAGCTGCACGGTCGCGGCGATATGCAGCACGTGGTTCATCCGCCTGTTCCCCGCCCGGGACAGGCGGTGGCGGACCTGCTGCCCAGAAGAGGCGTCCAGCGGTGCGGTCCCGGTCCAGGACGCGAACCGCGCCCGGGTGGGGAACCGGGCGACGTCGCCGACATCGGCCAGGATCC